>NZ_JALIEB010000001.1 GCF_025755255.1 Roseobacter sinensis
CCCATCCACCAAATCCACTGCTGAATTAATGCACTGTCATTGCCCCAAGCGCCAATACCGCGAGAGCGGTTTCGTCCTTGTCCCGCCAACCGTCTGTTCGCCTAGACCACGACTTTGCGTCCATGGCCAATGTCAGCACGCCGGACCGCGACCGCGACCGCGACCGCGACCTCAATAACAACTGAGGGCTGTCCGCTCATAGCCAAGACGTACTCAACGGGCTCACGACCGAGATCTAAGCTAGCGAGTGCTTCCAAGTCTCTTCAAAGAAGGTGACCAAAAAACACCACAAAAATAGCCCAGCAACACGAGCCATCATGCATGTGGCAAGCCTTCGTGACGTTTGTGGCAGAAAGCCCGGCAATTGTGGAAGACTCTCGTGACTACTCACAACAAGATCGATGAAGTGGTGAGCCGTGCAGGATTCGAACCTGCGACCCACTGATTAAAAGTCAGTTGCTCTACCAACTGAGCTAACGGCCCACTAGGGCGCCTAATTAGAAAGGTGGTGGGAGAGGGTCAAGCCCTTAATCGGGCTTTTCGTCAGGACGCACTGGATAGTTTTGACGCAGCAGCTTATATGGCCGCAATGTGCCGCTCGGACCATATCGGCTTGCCCTTCATGAAGATGCACGGGCTGGGGAACGATTTTGTCGTGCTGGACGCGCGCGCGCACGCCCTCGACGTCGACGCTGCTCTGGCGCGGGCTCTGGGCGACCGGCATCGCGGCGTCGGCTTCGACCAACTGGCGGTGATCTCGAACGGCGCTGACGCTCTGCATCTGACGTTCTTCAACGCAGACGGATCGCGCGCTGCCGCCTGTGGCAACGCAACGCGCTGCATCGCCCGGCACGTCATGGAGGAAACCGGGCAGACCGAGCTCAGCCTGACCACGGAGCGCGGCGTTCTCATGGCGAAAGATGCGGGCGACGGTCTCACCTCCGTCAATATGGGTCAGCCTCAACTCAACTGGGCGGAGATCCCGCTGGCGCAGGCCGTGGATACCCTCTCTTTGCCCATTGAGGGTGCGCCTGTCGCAACGGGGATGGGCAACCCGCATTGCACCTTTTTCGTGGACGATATCGACAGCATCGATCTGCCGACGTTCGGGGCTACGCATGAGAAGCATCCGCTCTACCCCGAGCGCACGAACGTCCAGATCGCACAGATCACCGGAGCAGACCGGATCCGCATGCGGGTCTGGGAGCGGGGGGCAGGCATCACCCTGGCCTCAGGCTCGTCCAGCTGCGCAACGGCGGTCGCGGCCGCGCGGCGGGGGCTGACCGGACGGGCCGCTCAAGTCGATCTCGACGGTGGCACGCTCTTTATTGACTGGCGCGACGATGGGGTGTGGATGACCGGCCCCACCGCGCATGTCTTTTCGGGCACACTGACCCCCGCATTCCTGGCCTCGCTGACATGAACGCACCTGTCTTCGCCACAATGGGCTGTCGGCTGAACGCTTATGAAACCGAAGCCATGAAGGATCTGGCCGCCGCCGCGGGCCTCGGCAACGCAGTTGTCGTCAACACCTGCGCGGTGACCGCCGAGGCCGTACGCAAGGCGCGGCAGGACATTCGACGGCTCCGCCGGACCCATCCTCACGCCCGGCTGATCGTGACCGGATGCGCGGCCCAGACGGAGCCCGAAACATTCGCCAAGATGCCCGAAGTCGATGCGGTTATCGGCAATACCGAGAAAATGCAGGCCGCGACGTGGCAAGGCCTCGCCGCGGATTTCATCGGCGAGACCGAAGCGGTGCAGGTTGACGATATCATGTCCGTCACCGAAACGGCCGGCCATCTCATCGACGGGTTCGGCACCCGAAGCCGCGCCTATGTGCAGGTCCAGAACGGCTGTGATCACCGCTGCACCTTCTGCATCATTCCCTACGGCCGCGGCAACTCGCGCTCGGTGCCCGCCGGTGTGGTTGTCGATCAGATCAAGCGGCTGGTCGACAAAGGCTTCAACGAGGTGGTGCTCACCGGGGTCGATCTGACCAGCTGGGGCGCCGACTTGCCCGCCGCGCCGAAGCTCGGCGATCTGGTCATGCGCATCCTGCGTCTGGTGCCAGACCTGCCGCGGTTGCGGATCAGCTCGATCGACAGCATCGAAGTCGACGACAACCTGATGACCGCCATTGCGACCGAACCGCGCCTCATGCCGCATCTCCATCTCTCGCTGCAACACGGCGACAACCTGATCCTGAAGCGGATGAAGCGCCGGCACCTGCGGGACGACGCCATCCGCTTTGCGCAGGAGGCCCGCAGGCTGCGACCCGAGATGACGTTCGGCGCTGACATCATCGCCGGCTTTCCAACCGAAACCGATCCGATGTTCGAGAATTCGCTGGCGCTTGTGAAAGACTGCGATCTGACATGGCTGCATGTCTTTCCCTATTCACCGCGGAACGGCACACCCGCGGCACGGATGCCGGCTGTTGATGGCAGGCTCATCAAGGAGCGCGCGGCGCGCTTGCGCGAGGCTGGTACAAGACAGGTGCAACAACACCTCGCCGCCCAGGTCGGCAAGCGGCACCTGGTGCTGATTGAGAGCCCCACAATGGGCCGCACCGAACAGTTCTGTCCCGTTGCCTTCAGCCAGCCGCAGCGCGAAGGCAGCATCGTGCCGGCCACGGTCACTGGGCATACGGACGTGACGCTTCTCGCATAATCCGCCTGCGCCAGAAATCTCGTGACAAAGGTTCGGCTTGGTCGCTACGGTGAAGACACCTTGTGGGAGAGGTGTATTGGAAGGTGGGATTGAGCGGATTCTGGACGTGCGCGTCCGGAGCGGTCAACAGGGTGCGGTTCAGCGTCTGATCAGCGAGACGGTCCGGGCCGGTGAGTTAGACCAGCCCGGGTCACTGAGGTACGACAACACGTCATCGAACGATCATCTGCGCGGCGCCGCCGTCAATCGCCATGCCAGCAAAACTGCGTTAACGGCACCGGCCGATACGGCCCGCGCGCTTTTGGCCGCGCAGTGGTTCTCGGCGTTACTGCTTGTAGAACGGGCGGTCTACAGATCCGCCGACACACGCGGGCGCGCTCCACTTGCAGGTTTTGGTGCCGCAGAAATTGCCCAGCTTGGCGGGTTTCGCCGCGCATAACCGCGCCCCCTCTTCCACATCTGGTGTCTTTTGTCGCCCGCGGGCTACCCGCGGTGATTGAAAGGCTGTAAGTGGCACAGTAGGGTACCTGTTCCGAGGCGGTGAGTGCCAGGAAGGAAAGAGACAAGGATGGACACAGTCACATTGCCGAAAAGCGGGTTTCTGGCGCACGCTTCGCAGGACCTGTCCGATCTGATGGCCTCGGTCGCAACCGAGGTGTCGCTCGACGAGGGTGAGGTGCTGTTCGAGCAGGGCGATATCGGCGACACGCTTTATGCTATCGTCTCAGGCTCGCTCGAATTCAGCGTACTGTCGCGCGAAGGGCGCAAGCTGTCGCTCGACGTGATGCGCCCTGGCGCCCTTTTCGGGGAGATCGCACTCTTCGATCCGGGGACCCGGACGGCGACGGTGACGGCATTAGAGCCGACGCGGCTGCGCGGGGTCAAGAACGCCGACATGCTGCGAGCCATCCGCAAGGCCCCCGATCTGGGCATCGACATGATCCAGCTCGCCGGCGAGCGGATGCGCTGGATGAGCAGCCAACTCAACGAGCAGGTCTTCCTGCCGATGCCAGCCCGGCTCGCGCGCAAGATCCTCTATCTGACCGTCGATGGTTCCCGGCAGTTGGCGATCCTGCCGCTCTCGCAATCCGAGCTTGCAGAATTCGTGGGCGCAACGCGAGAGGCGGTCTCGAAGACATTGTCGCTCTGGAAGCGGGCCGGTGTCATCGAGGCCTCGCGCGGGGGCATCCGGGTGCTCGACCGCGAAGCGCTTCAGGTCATGGCCGATCTGCACCAGATATAGCGCGCGGGTGTGACCCGTTTCACAGACCCGGATTCGCTCTTGCTGTAGATTGCTCCACGATCAGGACAGAATGTTCTGAGCTGATCCGCCTCGGCGATTACCGAGGCGATACGGCAAAGAAGGGGCTACAACATGAAACGCCGCGGCGATAAGGCGACCGATCCGGCGAGGGTGACACCCTCGGCCTCGACGGTGCGGACAATCCTGACATGGCTGGTGGAGGCGGATCGCGAGTTCCGCGTTGCGCAATCCATGGTCGAAAAATTTCACCGTCGATTTTGAGAGGTGGAAATGGCTGTTACGTTAACGATTATTGCGGGGTCTTCCGTGGCGCAGGCCAGATTGGCAGCATTTGACAGAGCCAAACAGGCCAAACCGTCCACAGAAAAGTCGTCGAATGTGATCCAGTTCACATACGCCGCTTCTGCTTTAACCTATTGTTAACTTATTGGTGGTGACCGGTAGCGAGTATCTGCCTTGATTTACAAGGCCAACAAGATGGTAACGGAAGAATTTGAGTAAGGGACAGGACTGGGATCACGGCAAAAGACGCATTGCGCTGCCGACTAACCGTGACACCTCGGACCATCCAATTCTGACTCTCCCCAGGGTCTGTGATTAGCCTTCCTCGAGAAGGTGCAGACGGAAACCCCCCGCGCCCTTCGGCACGGGGGGTTTTTCGATGACTTCTAGGGGGAGATCAGGCGGTCTCTTTGCCCTTCACAGGCGCCCAGAGCCGCTTGTTCGTCAGATAGAGAAGCACTGACAATAGCGTCAGGAATACAACGCCCACGAAGCCCGCTTGTTTGCGCGCCATCATCTTCGGCTCTGCAGTCCACATCAGGAAGGCCGACACGTCCTCAGAGATGCTGTGCAGGTCATTCTCGTGCCCGTCCGCATACTCCACATCCTCGCCCCAAAGCGGGGGCGCCATGGAGATCCAGCCACCCGGGAAGGCGGTGTTCTCATAGAGCGTAACACCGGCCTCTTCCTTCTCTTCGCCGGTATAGCCGGTCAGAAGCGAGGCGATGTACTCTGGCCCACCAATCCCCTTGAAGAACTGGTTGATCCCGAGACCATAAGGCCCGTGGAACCCGGCCCGCGCCTTTGCCATCAGGCTGAGGTCGGGTGCGTTCTCAAGGCCGGATTCCGGGAAATGATCCGACGGGCGTGCCGGACGGAAATCGTCGATTTCGGGGTCGAAAACTTCAAATTGCTCGGCATAGGCCCGCACCTGATCTTCCGGCATCGCGGGCCCGCCCTCTTCGGACAGCGACCGGATCGGCACGAACTTCAGCCCGTGGCAGGCGGCACAGATCTCGGTGTAGACCTGCAAGCCGCGTTGAAGCTGGTTCTGATCGTAGGTGCCGAAAGGTCCTTCGAAGGAGAAGTCGAAGTCCTCGATATGCGTGTCGTAAGCACCTGCGGCATGACCGGCCGTGGCCAGACCAACGGCCGCCACAGCGCTGAGTGTGAGTGTTCTGATCATGAGTTTGCGTTCCCTTATTCCGCAGGCGTCGCTTGCGCTTGACCGCCCGCAGCCTCTTTCGACGCTTTCGGGTAATGCGCGGCAAAGTCGTCTTCGATGGTCTCCGGCTGCGCCAGCGGCTTCTCGATCACACCCAGCAACGGCAGGATGATCAGGAAGTAGGCGAACCAGTAGGCCGAACCGATCAGCGCGATCACCGGATAGATGCCTTCTGCCGGCATCGCACCGACCCACATCAGAACGAAGAAGTTCACGACGAAGAGCCAGAACCACCACTTCAACATCGGACGGTAGCGTGCCGAGCGCACCGACGAGGTGTCGAGCCACGGTGCCAGCGCCATCACTGCGATAGAGCCGAACATCGCGAGCACGCCAAAGAATTTCGCATCGATGATGCCGCCCGTGATGAAGGACGCAATCTGCACGACCCAGACCGTGTCATCGAAAGCCCGCAGGATGGCGTAGAAAGGCAGGAAGTACCATTCCGGCACGATGTGCGCAGGCGTCGCCAGCGGGTTTGCCTCGATGTAGTTGTCGGGGTGGCCGAGGTAGTTCGGCATGAAGCCGACCACGGCGAAGAACACCGCAAGGATTACCGCAAGCGCGAAGAGGTCCTTGATCACGAAATAGGGCCAGAACGGCAGCGTATCTTTCTCGGCTTCCTCCTTCGAGGTCCGACGCACTTCAACACCCGTGGGGTTGTTGTTGCCGGTCGTGTGGAAGGCCCAGATGTGCACGATCACCAGACCGAGGATCACGAAGGGCAGCAGGTAGTGCAGCGAAAAAAAGCGGTTCAACGTGGCATTGTCCACAGCCGGCCCGCCCAACAGCCAGGTCTGCAGCGCCTCACCCACGAAGGGAATCGCGCCGAAGAGGCCGGTGATCACGGTCGCGCCCCAGAAGGACATCTGGCCCCAGGGCAGCACGTAACCCATGAAAGCAGTGCCCATCATCAGCACGTAAATCAGCATGCCGATGATCCAGGTGATCTCGCGCGGCGCCTTGTAGGAGCCGTAGTAAAGTCCCCGCAGGATGTGCGCGTAGACGGCAACGAAGAACAGCGAGGCGCCGTTCTGGTGGATATACCGCAGCATGTGTCCACCGTTGACGTTGCGCATGATATGCTCGACCGAGGCAAACGCCATGTCCACATGGGGCGTATAGTGCATCACCAGCACGATGCCGGTCACGATCTGCAGCACCAGAACGAATGTCAGAACGATACCCCAGATCCACATCCAGTTGAGGTTCTTGGGTGTCGGGATCATCAGGGTGTCGTACATCAGGCCGATGATCGGCAACCGCTTGGAAAGGCTCTTTTCCCAGGCCGCCTTCGGTTCGTAATGGTCGTGAGGAATTCCAGCCATCAGGTTTCTCCCTTAACCGAGTTTGATCGTGGTTTCATCCACGAATTCTGCAACGGGCACCGGCAAGTTGGTTGGCGCGGGGCCTCTCCGGATCCGGCCGGAGGTGTCATAATGCGACCCGTGGCAGGGGCAGAACCAGCCATCGAAGTCTCCTGCATCGCCCAGCGGCACGCAGCCGAGATGTGTACAGACCCCCATCATCACCAGCCATTCGCCCGCTTCGTCCAGCGCGCGGTTCTCGTCCGAAGCATCTGTTCCTGAAGGAAGATTCGCGTTCTCTGCGCTCTGATCCGGAAGATCGGACAGCGCCACCTCGCGTGCCGCGGTGATCTCTTCCTCGGTACGGCGGCGAATGAACACAGGCTTGCCCAGCCACTTCACGGTCAGCTGCGTGCCGGGTTCGACACCGCTTACATCGACGCGGATCGAAGACAGCGCGAGCACGTCTGCCGAGGGATTCATCTGGTTAACCAGCGGCCAGATTGCGGCACCAGCCGTCACGGCGCCCGCACCTGCGGTCGCGTAGTAGAGGAAATCCCTGCGGCTGCCGTCGTGATCATCTGCGTGGGACACGGGTTTCTCCATTTCCTGAGCCGGGAACCGGCAAAAACAATGCTGGCCGCGCCGGAGCGCAGCCTTTCTCCAGCGGGTATTTAGCGCCGTGCTTCCCTCACGTCTAGTAACCAAACAGGCGCAAAGGGTCGCAGGCACTCATCAAATTGGCGGTTTCTTAGCCCCGAGGGCCGTGCAAATCGTTAATTGCGCCGCGTTTCTCACGAAGCGGGCGGTTTCGTCGCACCCATGGAGCCCCGCGAATCAAACTCCGCGTGCCATTTCGCCAGTGCATCATGGCCCGCACGCCAATTGCGCGCACCATGGCGAAAGTCGACATAGGACAGTGCGCAGGCGACCGAGATATGCCCCATGTCCATGGGGCCCGACAGATGGCTCATCCAGCGCGCGTTCAACACGGAGATTGCGCGCGCGACCTTCTCCCACTGCGCCTCGATCCAGGCGCCGTACTGCATCTCTTCGGGCCGCAGCCGCATTTCATAAGCCATCGAGACGGCACAATCCATGATCCCGTCTCCCGTCGCCTCAAGGGTCAGCGTTTCCCAGCGCGCAGTGCCCGTACGATACATCTTGCCGCCGTATAGGTCGTCCAGAAATGCCGTGATCACCCGGCTGTCATAGAGTGTCGTGCCGTTGTCGCGCACCAAAGACGGCAGCTTCGCCAAGGGGTTACTTGCTGCAAGACCTGCGTCCGAGGCAAAGGCGGTCGACTGCACGTCGATCAGCTCGACCTCATCGGCCTTGCCCAACTCGTGCAGCAGCACGACGACCTTGCGCACAAAGGGCGAGGCGGGAGAGTGATAGAGCTTCATCGAGCGGTCCTCCTTGCGATTCCAGGAGGACCCTATCAAAGCTAGGGTCGCTGTCCATTGGCTCCGCGCATCAGCGCGGCCAGAACGGCAAGCTCCGTACCCTGGCCAAAGGCTTCCACGTGATCGGCCGCCTGCTGCCGGACGGCATCGGGCTTGTTCTGGTTCAATTTCCAGGTGCCGTCGACCTCGGTCACCTGCATCCGGCAGGGCACAATCGCGCGCATCATGCGCGCCATCACGCCGTCAGACATCTTCCCGGTCACCCAGGGTGTCTTGGGCAGCAGCCGCTCCTCAAAGACTGCCGACTGACGATCCAGCAGATCGTGCAACTCCGCTTGCGGGCGCAGCTCGAGCGTTCCGGTCAGATGCACGGCGATGTAGTTCCAGGTCGGCACCTCGTCATCCACACCGTACCAGTCCGGCGAGACGTAACTGTCGGGTCCCGACACGGCGAGGCGTGCGGGCCGCCGCCGCTCCGTCAGCGCCCGCGCAATCGGGTTGGAGCGCAGCAGGTGCAGCCCCAGCGATGCGCCATCCTCGTCGAGCAGGAACGGCACATGCGACAGCCACGGCGCCTCGGATCCGCTGACCGCCAGCACGCCGAACGCCCGCTCGCGCGCGAAGGCGAGGTTTTGATCCTCGGTCTGGGTATGAAACACCGGGTTGGGATGCATGAGCCTGCCTCGATCATACGATGGCTTTCCTCTTGCAGGCTTTGCCCTGCCTTGGCAAGCTGCGCACATTCTCAGGGCGGGGTGGAAGTCCCCACCGGCGGTATGGAGGCGCCTGCTTCCGAGCCCGCGAGCGCAACGGGTTTCTTGCAGAAATCCCTTGGTCCAGCAGATCTGGTGAAAGGCCAGAGCCGACGGTCACAGTCCGGATGAAAGAGAATGCGTATGACGCGGGTCTTCGGCCCGTGCGCAGCCGTGATCGCCTTGGGTGGACGTGTCGGACCACGAAAGGAGATCACATATGACACACACCCGTTTCGCCTTCGTCAAAGCGCAGTGGCACGCTGATATCGTGGACCGCGCCTTGGAAGGCTTCACTGAAATCATCCCGGAAGCACAGGTTGACGTGATCGATGTGCCCGGCGCCTTCGAGCTGCCCCTGATGGCGCGCGATCTGGCCCGCTCAGGCCGCTATGCCGCCATCGCCTGCGCCGCCTTCGTCGTGGACGGCGGCATCTACCGCCATGATTTCGTGGCCCAGGCTGTAGTCGATGGCCTCATGCAGGTCGGACTGGAGACTGGTGTCCCGGTGCTCTCCGTCTCGCTCACCCCGCATCACTATCAGGAGACCGAGCATCACACCGCGATCTACCGCGCGCATTTCGTCCAGAAAGGCCGCGAAGCCGCCCAGGCGGCGCTTGGGATCCTGAAGACGCGTGAGGCGCTGCGGTCTGCGGCGGCTTAACAAAGATTGCAACAATGTCCTGCCCGGCTGATAAGCCGGGCATCGCCCGACCTCCCCCCTGAGGGCAATGCCCTCGGCACCCGAACGGGTCACACTCCCAGATACGCCCTCAACGCAGGAGGCGGATCCTCGAGCAGCGCCTGCGCGGGCTGCGGCGCCGCCGCCCGCCCGCCCTCGACAAAGATGACGTCCTCGGCCATCCGCCGCACATCCTGCGGATCATGCGTAACCATCAGCAAAGTCGCACCCGTTTCCTCGACAAGCGACCGCACCAGATCCAGCATCTCCCGCCGCAACGCGGGCCCCAGCGCCGCGAAGGGCTCATCGAGCAAGACAACGGGCCGGTCCTGCACCAGCACCCGCGCCAGCGCCGCGCGGCTCTGCTGCCCGCCGGACAGCTCCCCCGGTTTGCGCCCCTCCAGCCCCTCCAGCCCGACACGCGCCAGCGCCTGCGCCACCCGCGCGCTGTCCTCCGCGCTCAGCTTCAGATCCGGGCGGACCCCCAGCCCCGCATTCTGCGCGATGCTCAAATGAGGAAAGAGGTTGTTGTCCTGAAACAGCATCGCCATCGGGCGCGCGCCAGGCGCGTCATGCGTGATGTCGCGCGCGTTCCAGAGCACCCGGCCGGCGCGCAGCGGCACGAACCCGCCAAGCGCCCCCAGCAGCGTCGACTTCCCCGCCCCCGAGGGTCCGATCACCGCAGTCCTGCGCCCCGGCGTGACGTCGAAGTCGGCGGCGAGGGCAAAGTCGCCCTGCGCGATCTCCACGCCTTCAAGCCTCAACACGCCAGCGCCCTCCCTTGTCGCAGAGCCAGAAGAGCCCGAGCGCCATCGCCAGCAGCACCAGCGCCGCGCCCGCCGCCGCCTCCGTCCTGTAGGCGCCCATCAGGCGATACATCTGCAAGGGCAAAGTCGCCCGGTCCGGGTCGGCAAAGAGCGCGATCACCCCGAGGTCTCCCACCGAAAGAGCGCCCGTGAGCCCGGCGGCAAAGCCGACCTGCGCCCTGAGCCGCGGCAGCACCAGCCAGCGCCAAGCCGCCCAGCCACGCAACCCCAGCGACCGGGCGAGCCGGTCATAGGCCCCCAGCACATCGCGCATCGGCGGCACCAGGATTCGCAAGGCGAAGGGCAGCGCCATCAGCGCGTTGATCAGCGCGGTGACTGGCAGCGCGAGCGGCACCGGGTCGGCAATCGGGTTGATCAGGATGAACCACCCCGTCCCGATCATCAGCGGCGAGGCGGAAAGCCCAATGAGCCCGATGGCCTCGGCACTGCCGCGCTGGCGGGTGCTGATCCAGCCTGCCATCGGCAGGGCGATGAGCAGCAGCACCGCGATGCTCAGGATCGCAACCCAGAGCGAATTGCCCGCTGTCTGCCAGACCACCGGCGGCATCAGCGGCAGCCCCTGCAACCCGGCGAGGAGGATTGCAAAGAGCGGGAGCAGCAGGAACGCACTTCCGAATGTAATGATCGCGGCGTCCGCCCAGGCCTGCCCGCCCCCGCGCGCATCCCAGCGCGTCAGCGCCCGGTCCAACCCTGCGCTGAGCGGAAAGTTGGGGATCACCCAAAGTGCCAGCAGCGCGGCGCCACCTGCCAATCCCAATTGGATCAGCGACAGCAAGGACGCCCGCGCCAAATCGAAATCGAACCGGAACGCCTGATAGATCGCGAGCTCGATGGTGGTCGCCCGCGGCCCGCCGCCGAGGGTCAGCGCCACCGCGAAGCTGGTGAGGCAAATCACGAAGATGAGCGCCGCCGCCCCCGGTGCCACCTGCTTCAACAGCGGCCATTCCAGCGTCCGGAACACCATGCGCGGCGGCAGGTTCAGCTGCGCCGCGAGGCGAAACCGCTCCGCCGGAATGCTCTGCCAGCCTTGCAGCAGGAGTCGCGTAGCCAGCGGCAGGTTGAAGAACACATGCGCCAGCACCACCCCATGCAGCCCGTATATCGACAGCTCCGGCAGCCCCAGCGCCCCGAGCCCCGTATTCAGCCACCCCGTCCGGCCAAAGACGGCCAGCAGCCCCAGCACCGCGACGATGACCGGCAGGATGAACGGCGCGCCCAGCAGCGTGATCAGGACCCCGCGCCCGGGAAAGCGCCGCCGCGCCAGAGCACGCGCCAACGGAATGGCAAAGGCCACCGACAACAATGCCGAGAGCACCGCCTGCACCACCGTGAAACGGATTGCCGCCCATTCCGCCGGGCCGATGCCGCGCCCGACCTCAGCCTTCAGTCCCAGCCCCACGAAGGAAGCCAGGACCACCGCGACAACACAGCCGCCCGCGGCGACCCCGCCTGCGCCGATTATTGGCTGAGCGCGCGGCGCCATGTCTCTATGGCCTGCGCCTTCCGCGCTTCCGCCTCATCCTCGGAGTAGAAGAGCACCTTCTCCGGCAGCGGCAGCTCGGCCCAGCCTTCGGGCCACTGATCCTCGGGCAGTGCCGAGGGGAGCGACCAGTTGGCCATGGGTATCATCCGCTGGAAATCCGCGCTCAGCACATAGGCCATGAAGGCATCGGCCAGCTCGGGCTGATCCGTGCCCGCAACCTTGGCCACGGTTTCGACCATGAAGTAGTGGCCTTCCGGGAAGATCGCCGCCTTCTTGGTGAAGTCCTCTTCGGCAAACATGTGATAGGCGGGCGACGTGGTGTAGCTCAGCACCATGTCCACCTCCCCATCGGTGAACATGCCATAACTCGCCGACCAATCCTTGGTCACGGTCAGGATCTTCGGCGCCAGAGCCTCCCAGACCGCGCCCGCTTTCTCACCATAGACCGCCTCGACCCAGAGCACGAGCGCCAGGCCCGAGATCGAGGTGCGCGGGTCCTGGATGACCAGCTTCACATCGTCGTCCATCTCCAGCAGCGCATCAAAGCTCGCGGGCGGCGCATCCATCGTGGTCTCGTTGTAGATGAAGGCGGTGTGGCCATAGTTGAAGGGCAGGAAGGTGTCGTCGGTCCACTCAATCGGCAGCGTCAGTGTGGAGTTGTCCTGCCCATGCGGTGCAAACAGCCCCGTCTCCCGCGCCCGCGCGGTCACGTCCGACGTAAGGCCGATCACCACATCCGCCTTGGTCCGCTCGCCTTCCAGCAGCAGACGCGGCAGCAGATCGCCAGTGGAAAACTGCAGATCGCACTTGCAGGTGGCCTCGAACCCCTCCTCGATCTTGGGGCCCGGACCCCATTCGGAGGTGAAGTAGTCGCCCGCATAGACGGTCAGCACGGGCGTCTCTGCGCCCGCCTGCGTGGCCAGCAGCAGCGGGAGTGCAAGGAAAGTTCTTCGCATGATGTATCCTCTTTATCTGCGTCGAACGGCGAAAGAGGACGATGTGACCACCTTCCCTCCGCCGGTCTTAACCGGTTCAGGTTCTACGGGTCCGCGCGTGCGCGCATCTCAGCCGGATTGGCCCCCCGAGGTGGGTCCAGAGGTATCGCCGTGCTGCGGGATTGGCAAGCGATAAGCTCTTGAGGCGCGGCACGCGCGCCGCTAAGCACGCCGGACAAAGGAGCGTTTGCATGTCGATCAACAGCTTTGGCCATCTTTTTCGCGTGACCACCTGGGGCGAGAGTCACGGGCCAGCTTTGGGCGCGACCGTCGATGGCTGCCCGCCCGGCGTGGCGATTGACGAGGCGACGCTGCAGCACTGGCTCGACAAGCGCAAACCGGGGCAGAACAAGTTCACCACCCAGCGGCGCGAGGCTGACGCGGTGAAGATCCTCTCGGGCGTCTTCGAAGGGCAGACCACGGGCACGCCGGTGCAGCTGATGATCGAGAATACCGACCAGCGCTCGAAGGACTACAGCGAGATCAAGGACAAGTTCCGTCCCGGCCACGCCGATATTACCTATTTCCAGAAGTACGGCATCCGAGATTACCGGGGTGGCGGACGGTCAAGCGCGCGAGAAACCGCGGCGCGTGTGGCCGCTGGCGGGCTCGCGCGCGCTGCCATCGCCTCGCTTGTGGCGGGGGTGGAGATCACCGGCTACATGGTCCAGATGGGTCCGCACAAGATCGACCGCGACAGGTTCGACTGGGACGAGATCGTCCGCAACCCCTTCTGGGTGCCCGACGCGCGGGCGGCAGACGAGTGGGCGAGCTACCTCGACGGGTTGCGCAAATCCGGCAGCTCCGTAGGCGCTGTGATCGAGGTCGTCGCGCGCGGCGTGCCTGCGGGCCTCGGCGCGCCGGTCTATGGCAAGCTGGATACGGATCTGGCCGCCGCGATGATGAGCATCAACGCCGTGAAGGGCGTTGAGATCGGTGAGGGCATGTCGGCGGCGATGCTCACGGGTGAGCTCAATGCCGACGAGATCACCATGGGCCCGGACGGCCCCGTCTATTCCTCGAACCACGCGGGCGGCATCCTCGGCGGCATCAGCACCGGGCAAGATATCGTGCTGCGCTTCGCGGTCAAACCCACCTCCTCGATCCTGACCGCCCGGCGCACGATCACAAAGACGGGCGAGGAGACCGAGATCGTGACAAAGGGCCGCCATGACCCCTGCGTCGGCATTCGCGCGGTGCCTGTAGGCGAGGCGATGATGGCCTGCGTGCTGCTCGACCATCTGCTGCTGCACCGCGGCCAGGTGGGGGAGAACCGCGGCCACATCGGCGAGAGCCCGGCCTGAACACCTGAAGCAGCGGTTCAACCGGCGCCCCCGGCTGACAAGCCGGGCAGCGCCCGACCCTCCTCGATGGAGGTGAGGGCGCTTCGCGCGTCCCTCGGACCAAACGCCGCACTCGATGCGATGTGTAGGCCCCGGCGCGGTTTCTGGCTCAGGCTCTAGGACATCTCCAGCAGCCGCGCGACACCCGCGACGCCGTGCTCCACGATCCCCAGTGAGAGCTGCGAGCGTGCCAGCACGCGCAGCCCGATGTATTGGGTCAGCAGCACATTCGCCAAAGCGCGGATCGCCGCCTCCTCCTGCGCCCCATGCACGGGCGACGCCCGCAGCGCGGTCTCCAGACCCTCCCGGATGCCCTGAAGCCCCCGCTGCACCGCTGCCGCAATCTCCGGGTCTGACATCTCGGCCCCGGCCGCCGCCGTGCAGAGCAGACAGCCGCGATGATCGCCGGAGGTTGCCGCGGCCACCGACGCCTGAAACAGGCTGAGGATACGGTCGCGCCCATCGGCGACACCCGGGTCCGACAGCCGCGCCTGTGCAGCGGCGACCGCCCTGTCCTCGTAGTGTTCCAACACCAGCAGGAACAGCGTCTTCTTGTCCGTGAACGCCTTGTAGAGGCTGCCCCGGGTCAGCCCCATGCCCTCCAACAGATCGGGCAGCGAGGCCTCCTGATAGCCCTTAGTCCAGAACACCTCCGTGGCCTTGCCGATTGCATCGTCGATATTGAATTCTCTGGGCCGGGCCATGGGTACCTCCTGTGGTCGCACATCAACATAGTTCGGAACCGCTTGTTACACAACTCACGCAGACGTGTATTGTACCAATCAGTTCCGAACTGTAAATCAAGGCCACACGCCCCACACAGCACAGAAAGCGATTTCATGAAACACCTCCTCTCCGCCCTCCTCGTCATCGCCCTCACCACGCTCGCCACGCTCGGCGCCATGGCGGGCGGCAGCACCTCCGGCACCTTCACCGGCAAGAGCAACCACATCACCACCGGCGGCGTCACCATCGAGACACATGCCGATGGCACCGCCACTGTCACGCTCGACGACGACTTCTCGCTCGACGGCGCGCCCGACCCGCGCGTCGCCTTCGGCAAGGACGGCGCCTATGTGCCCGCAGGCGATCTGGGTGAGCTGAAAATGCTCAACGGCAAGCAGACCTACACCGTGCCCGCCTCGATCAACGTGGATGACTTCAACGAAATCTACATCTGGTGCCTAAAGTTCTCGGTCCCCTTGGGCGTCGCCAAACTCGGTTGATCTTTCCGGATCAGAGGCGCATCAGGGCCCCATGGCCCAGGACCTCACGGAACACAAACCCGGCCGCGCAATTGCTCTGAAGCTCTGCGCGGTCTTTCTGTTCATGGTGATGGCCGCGATCATCAAGGGCGTCTCCGGTCAGGTCCCGCCGGGCCAAGCCGTCTTCTTCCGCTCGCTCTTTGCCCTGCCGATCATCGCGCTCTGGCTCGCCCAGCGCGGGCAGTTGCGCCAAGGGCTGATCCCCTCGAACCTCATGGGCCACGTCTGGCGCGGCGTCTTCGGCACCTCGGCCATGGCGCTCACCTTCGCGGGCCTCGGACTGCTGCCCCTGCCCGAGGTGACCGCCATCGGCTATGCGACGCCGCTCTTCGCGGTGATCTTCGCCGCGCTCTTTCTGGGCGAGCGTATCCGCCTCATCCGGATGTCCGCCGTGGCCCTCGGCCTTGTTGGGGTGATGATCGTGATCGCGCCTCGCTTGAGCGTCGGCGCCGACGAGATCTCGCGCGCGGCGACCCTAGGGGCGGTGATGGTGCTGATCGCGGCGATCCTGCGCGCGCTGGTGCAGATCCACGTGCGCCGGCTGGTGCAGACCGATCACACCGCGGCCATCGTTTTCTACTTCTCGGTCACCGCAAGCTGCCTCGCGCTGCTCTCGGCGCCGCTGGGCTGGGTCGTCGAGCATCCCGGTTTCATCTGGGTGTGGCCGGAACGGGCGGTTGTGCTCTGGCTGATCACCGCCGGTCTGATCGGTGGCGTTGCGCAGATCATGGTCACCTCCTCCTACCGCTTCGGTGCGGCCTCGATGCTTGCGCCCTTCGACTACGCGTCGATGATCTTTGCCGCCCTGATCGGCTATCTCGCCTTCAACGAGCTGCCCACCGGCCCCATCATCCTCGGTGCCAGCCTCGTGATCGCCGGCGGCATCCTGATCATCTGGCGCGAGCACCAATTGGGGGTTGACCGCAGCCGCTCGAAACCCAATCAATCGCCCCCGGGCACACCGTGAGGGGAGCAAAAGCGATGAGCGACGCAGAGACCCACAAGGAAGAAATGAAAAAGGTGCAGGCCAAGCACCGCGCCAAGGTGGCCGAGACCGAAGACCCCGGGCGTGGCCTCGTGCTGGTGCATACCGGCAAGGGCAAGGGCAAATCCTCCAGCGCCTTCGGCGTGGTGATCCGCGCGCTCGGCTGGAAGCAAAAGGTCGGCGTGGTCCAGTTCATCAAGGGCAAGTGGATCACGGGCGAGAAACGCTTCTTCGACCGACTCGGCGATGTGACCTGGCACACCATGGGCGAAGGTTTCACCTGGGACACACAGGACCGCGACCGCGACATCGCCGCCGCCGAGGCCGCCTTCGCCAAAGGCGTCGAGATGATGCAGAGCGGCGATTATGACCTTGTGGTGCTCGACGAGATCAACATCGCGCTGCGCTATGACTACCTCGACATCCATGCGGTGATCGACAGCCTGAAGGCCCGCGACGACCGCACCGGGGTGATCCTCACGGGCCGCGATGCCAAGCCCGAGCTGATGGACTACGCCGATCTCGTGACCGAGATGACCGAGGTCAAGCACCCCTACCAATCCGGCATCAAGGCCCAGCGCGGAGTGGATTTTTAGAGCCTGCGGATCATCTTGCGCCTCAAAGAGAGGTCCTGCGATGCCGAAAAACCGCGATGGCCGCCCCGCGATCGCCAGCATCCCCACCGGTGCCGAGCTGCGCCGCTGGTACTGGCTAAAGTCCGAGCTGGAGGCGCAGGCGAAAGCGGTTGGCGTGCGGGCCACGGGCGGCAAGTTCGCCATCCTCGACCGCCTCGCGCATCACCTCGACACAGGCGAGACCCAATGGCCTGGAGATGTCCGCAGCCAACCCCGCTCCAAATTCGACTGGCACAGCGCCGAGCTGACGCCGGAGACCGTGATCACCGACAGCTATCGCAACAGCCAGAACGTCCGGCGGTTCTTCAAGGCGCATGCAGGCGAAGGCTTCAAATTCAACATCGCCTTCATGGCCTGGATGAAGGCCAACGCGGGCAAGACGCTGGCGGATGCAGTTGCCGAATACCACCGGCTCAAGGCTGAAGAGGTCAAACCCGGCTTTCAAAGCAAGATCGCGGATCACAACCAGTTCAACCAGTACACGCGTGATTTTCTCGCCGACAATCCGGGTCGCGGGATGGACGACGTGCGCAAGTACTGGGCGCTCAAGCGCGAGACGCCCTCCGAAGACGGGCGCCACGTCTACCACTCCTCCGACCTCGACCTCGGCTAGGGCGGCGTCCAGAAAAAGCTAGGACGCTTCCACTCAAGCACAGAGGTCAGCCCCCGACCCTGGGTGGGGGTGAAGCCCCCTCCCGTGGGGAGGGTCGGGGGCTGGCCGGCGGTGCCGGCCGGGCGTGAGGTTTGATGCCGCGGCTCAGATTTCCTCGGCCGCACGATCACCGCACGCGCGGGTCGTCCTCTGTTCAGAAAGCTGGGCTCAGGCGCCAAAAAACCGCCCCAACACCGATATCACACCGACGTGATATCGACGTTGAGAAATCGCCCCTTATCAGGCGTTTAGCCGCAACAAACGGCAAGCGGCTGTCCCCGCCGGGACAACCGTTGCACGTACGGTCCCTCAAGCCCCCGGCAAGGCTTTGGGGCGCGGGGCCTCAGAGGCGCGTGCCCTGCGGGTCGAGCGTCACGGAGTAAAGCTCGGTATCCGCCCGATCCATCAGCCGCACGGTCATCTGTTGCGTTTGCGCGTCGATGTCGACCAACCCAAAGAACTGCAAGCCAGCGGAGGGCGGCAGGTTGACGCCCTGCTCCTCCGTCGGAGCTTTGGCGTATTTCACCTCGGCGCCAAAGGTCATGTCCATCGCATTCGGCCCGAAGGTGCCTGCGTGCAGCGGGCCCGACACGAACTCCCAGAAGGGCTCGAAATCCTGAAACTGCGCGTTGTCGGGGTTGTAGTAGTGCGCCGCGGTGTAATGCACATCGGCCGTGAACCAGACGGTGTTGTCGATGCGCGCGTTCTTGATGAACCGCAAAAGCTCCGCGACCTCGACCTCGCGCCCCATGGCCGGGCCGCTCACGCCGTCCGCGATCCCTTCAGAGCCCGACTGTTCACGGAAATTGTCCCAGACAATGAGGCCAATGGGCTGATCCGAGGCGATCACCTTCCAGGTCGCCTGGCTGTTGGCCAACTCGCGCTTGAGCCAGGCCATCTGCTCGGCCCCCAGCACGCGCTGCTCATCCGTCAGTTCGGCGGTCATCTCAGCCGTGTTCGGCCCGCGATAGCTGCGCAGATCAAGGAAGAACACATCCAGCATCGGGCCGTAGTTGATCTTGCGATAGACCCGGTTCGGCTCCTCCGGAGTGATGCGCAGCGGCGTCATCTCGTGGAACGCCCGCGTCGCCCGCGCCTGCAACAGGTGCACCGACTTCTCGGTGTAGCGGTCATCGGCCATCATATCCTTGCTGTCGGACCAGTTGTTCACGACCTCGTGGTCGTCCCATTGCATGAAGGTGGGCACGCTCGCGTTCATGGCCCGTACATGCTCGTCCAGCAGGTTGTACTTCCACTGGGCACGGAACTCATCGAGCGTTTCCGCCACCTTACGCTTCTCGTCCGGCAGCAGAACGTTGCGCCAGATCACCTCGCCATCTTTCTCAACCTCATCCTCCATTGGACCGTCGGCGTAGACCGTGTCGCCCGAATGGATGAAGAAATCCGGCTGATGCTGGGCCATGGTCGCGTAGGTCGCCATGCCGGTCTCGTCGATACCCCAGCCCTGCCCGGCTGTATCGCCGGACCAGGCAAAGCGGATGTTCCGTCGTGCGGTTGGCGCCGTACGGAAGCGCCCGACAAGGGGGGCCGAGGTGGCGTTCACATCGCTCAGATCAGCAGCGGTAAAGCGGTAGAAGATATCCTGATCCGACGGCAGGTCGGACACCAGACGTTTGATCGCCAGGTCCCCCGACGGGATCGCATCCATCGGCGCGAGGCGGCGCGCATTGGCAAAGCTCTCGGTGGTCGAGACCTCCATCTGGATGCGCGCCGGACGGTCCACGCGCGTCCAGATCATGCCCGAAGAGGTATCCACATCCCCCGACTGCACCCCATGGGTGAAGACAGGGCGCGCGCTTGCACGGCTGAGGCTGGGCATGGCGAGGCTGGCGGCAAAGGCGGTCGAGCCGGCCAGAACGGCACGGCGGGTGGGACGGATGAGCTGTGTCACGAGAGATCTCCATTTGGCGGTTGGCTACTGCGCGATAGGACCCTCAGAACGTAACGCTCAAGGTACACACGTGTAACGGGAAGATCAAAGATTCATGACACCAGGTTCAGTTCTTGTGGCAGGCTGAGGCTTCGACCACCAGGCCGTCCGGACCAAACCGAAGCGTTTCCGCTGCCAGCACATCGCGTTGATTGCGATAGAGACTCACCACCATTCCGTGACCGCGCAGCACATCGACCACGATGAACGACAGGTCAGGCTGCTGCGCCAGTGCCTTCGCCCAGTAGTCGCGTAGCGCCGCGCGGCCATGTATCTCGCCCCGACCGGTCAGCCGCATCGCCTTTTGCGACCGAAAGACCACATCCGCGCTGTAATGCGCGAGTATGCGGTCCAGATCATGGGCGTTCCAGGCGGCTTCCCAGTCTTCGGCGAAAGCGGTGTAGTCCAACGCCTCAGCTGCGCACGAGCTTTTCGTAGTCTTCGGCGACGGCGCGCGTCATGGCGCCCACCTCGAAGGTGTAGTCGCCAATCTGACCCACCGGCGTGACCTCGGCGGCGGTGCCAGTCAGCCAGCACTGCTCGAACCCTTCCAGCTCTTCAGGCATAATCACCCGCTCATGCACCTTGATCTGTCGGTCCTTCAGCATGCCGATCACGGTCTGCCGCGTCAGCCCGTTCAGGAAGCTGTCCGGGTCGGGCGTATGCACTTCTCCGTCCTTCACGAAGAAGACATTCGCGCTCGTCGCCTCGGCCACATAGCCGCGATAGTCCATGAAGAGCGCGTCCGAGCAGCCCTTTGCCTCGGCGGCGTGCTTCGAAGTGGTGCAGATCATGTAGAGCCCGGCGGCCTTGGCATGGACCGGAATTGTCTCCGGGCTGGGGCGCTTCCACTTCGCAATGTCGAGCTTGGCCCCCTTGGACTTCGCATCGCCATAGTAGCTGCCCCACTCCCAGGCGGCGATGGCCAGATGCACCGGGTTGCGCGCAGCGGCAACACCCATGTCCTCGCCCGCACCGCGCCAGGCCACCGCGCGCACATAGGCATCGGTGAAGCCATTTGCGGTCAGCACCTGCTGTTTGGCCGCCTCAATCTCGTCAACGGTATAGGGGATCTCGAAGTCCAGCTCGCTTGCGGAGAAGTGCAACCGCTCGGAATGCTTTCGGCTGAGGAAGATCTTGCCGTTGTAGGCGCGCTCCCCTTCGAAGACCGAAGAGGCATAGTGCATAGCGTGCGTCAGAATGTGGACATTCGCCGCGCGCCAGTCGACCATCTGGCCGTCCATCCAAATTTTCCCGTCGCGATCGTCGTAAGCGCCTGCCATTGTCTGTCCTTCCACGCTTGGCCAATAGATTTCCGAATATTGCGCAAAATATGGCCGACATGGACATAATATTGCGCAAAAGATGCGATTCGATAGCCCTTAAGCCTTGGAATGTCAACAACACTGACATATGCTGCGCATAAAGGACCAGGGACGGTTTGAGGCACGTAATGGCGGACGGGCGCAGTTCTTCGGCGCAAAGCGGTGAAAACCTTCTGTTTTTGACCGACGAGCAATTGCGCCAGGGCATTGAGGCGATGTTTTTCGCCTACCGTGGCTTTACGGCCGATCCTGATCGCATCCTCTCCGACATGGCTTACGGGCGGGCGCACCACCGCGCGGTGCATTTCATCAACCGCGCGCCCGGCACCACCGTCAACAATCTCCTGAACATCCTCGGGGTCACAAAACAATCGCTGAACCGTGTCTTGCGCACGCTGATCGAGGATGGTCTGGTCGAGAGCAGGATCGGAAAGGCGGACAAACGCGAGCGTCACCTGTTTTTGACCGAGGCCGGACGGGCGCTGGAACAGAAGCTGTCGGACGCGCAGCGCGCGCGGATGCGGATGGCGTTCCGCGACGCGGGCCCTGAAGCCGTGGCTGGATTCCGAACCGTGCTGGAGGCGATGATGGATCGGGAAATGCGCTCTGCTTATTCGCGGCTGAAGGACAGTGGTACATGAGTGAAATGGACGCCCACCTGCTGATCGTCGATGACGATGAACGGATCAGGACGTTGTTGCAGAAATTCCTGATGCGCAACGGGTTTCTCGTCACCGCAGCGCGCGACGCGGCCCACGCCCGGCGCATTCTGTCGGGGCTGGATTTCGATCTGATCGTGCTCGACGTGATGATGCCGGGGGAAGATGGTCTGTCGCTGACGAAGGCGCTGCGCGAGGACCGTAGCGTCCCGATCCTGCTGCTGACCGCGAAGGGCGAGACCGGCAACCGCATCGAGGGGCTGGAAGCCGGTGCCGACGACTACCTTGCCAAACCTTTTGAGCCGAAGGAGTTGCTGCTGCGCATCAACGCGATCCTGCGCCGTATGCCTGAGGCGCCCGCCGATCAGACCGCGCCCAAGGTGCTGAGCCTCGGCGGCATCCGCTACGATATGGAACGCGGCGAGATGTGGCAGGGCGAGGAATTGATCCGCCTGACCGCGACCGAGATGCAGCTGATGAAGATTTTCTCGGCCAGCTGCAACGAGCCGATCAGCCGCGCCAAGCTGGTCGAGGAGCTCGGCCGCGACCGTGGGCAGGCACAAGAGCGGGCTGTCGACGTCCAGATCACACGCCTGCGCCGGAAGATCGAAGAAGACCCCAAGCAGCCGCGCTATCTTCAAACGGTGCGCGGGGCCGGCTACATGCTTGCGCCGGAGTAGCCCGACCGGGCCGGTGGGCCAAGGCCCACCGGCCCGGTCGGGCGCGCCACCGCACAAACGTCGCGCAAGCCGGTCTGGCGCCCTGCCCGGAAACGCTCTAGAACGGGTCCGAAACAAGGACAGCGAGCCCGTATGACCGACACCCCCGTAGACGAGATGAGTTTCGAGCAAGCCATGGCCGAGCTTGAGAAAGTGCTGGGGCAGCTGGAACGCGGCGACGTGGCCTTGGATGAGAGCATCGCGCTCTACGAGCGGGGTGCAGCACTAAAGGCCCGCTGCGAGACCAAGTTGAAGGAAGCCGAGGAAAAGGTTGCGGCCATCACGCTCGACGGGGATGGCGCGCCCACCGGGACAAAACCGGTCGAAGGGCTCTGAGCCATGTTTTCCGACCGTCTGGGCGCTACGGCCCGGGCCATTCAAGCGCACTTCGATCTCATCTTGGGGAAGCTCGACGATCTGCCCGTGGTTCATGCGATGCGGCATGCGACCAACGGCGGCAAGCGGTTGCGCGGCTTTCTCGTGATGGAAGGTGCGCGGCTGCACGGTGTCGCGCCAGAGCGGGCCATCTGGCCTGCCACGGCCATCGAGGCCCTGCATGCTTACTCGTTGGTACATGATGATCTGCCCTGCATGGATAACGACGACATGCGGCGCGGGCAGCCCACGGTCCACCGCAAATGGGACGAGGCGACCGCAGTGCTTGCCGGAGATGCGCTGCAGACACTCGCCTTCGAACTTGTCACCTGCCCCGAGGCAAGTCCCGAGCCGTGGGTGCGCGCTGATCTTGCCCTGCGCCTCGCCCAAGCCAGCGGGGCGCAGGGCATGGTCTTGGGCCAAGCGCTCGACATCGCGGCGGAAACTGCCGAACGCCCGCTGTCGCTCGATGACATCGCCCGCCTGCAGCAGGGAAAGACCGGCGCGCTGATCGAATGGGCCGCGACCGCGGGTGCCGTTCTCGGCCAGAGCGATCCCGCGCCGCTACAGCGATACGCGCGCGCCCTCGGCCTTGCCTTCCAGATCGCCGACGACCTGCTGGACGTCACCGGCGACAGCGCTATGGTTGGCAAAGCCGTCGGCAAGGACGCTCATGCGGGCAAGGCCACCTTCGTGTCCCTTCTCGGGCTCGAGGCCGCTCAGCACCGCGCGGCAGGGCTGGTCGAGGAGGCCTGCGACAGCCTGGCCGGTTACGGCGCCGAGGCGGAGACGCTAAAAGAAGCCGCGCGTTTCGTTGTGACGCGCGCGCATTGAGAGGAGCCCATGAGCTCAGATCGACCCCACACCCCGCTGCTCGACACCATCCGACGCCCGGCCGACATGAAATCGCTGTCCGACCGGCAATTGACCCAACTGGCCCGCGAACTCCGGGCCGAGACGATCTCGGCGGTGTCGGTCACGGGTGGCCACTTGGGCGCGGGGCTCGGGGTTGTGGAACTGACCGTGGCATTGCACGCGGTGTTCGACACGCCCCGCGACAAGCTGATCTGGGATGTCGGTCACCAATGCTACCCGCACAAGATCCTGACCGAGCGTCGCGACCGCATTCGCACCTTGCGCATGAAGGATGGGCTCAGCGGGTTCACCAAACGCAAGGAGTCCCCGTACGACCCTTTCGGTGCAGCCCATAGCTCGACGTCAATCTCGGCGGCCCTGGGCTTCGCCGTCGCCCGCGATCTGGGTGGGGTGGTGCCCGAAGGCCTCGGCGATGCGATTGCGGTCATCGGCGATGGTGCGATGAGCGCCGGTATGGCTTATGAGGCTATGAACAACGCGGGTCACCTCGGCAAGCGACTGATCGTGATCCTGAACGACAACGAGATGTCCATTGCCCCGCCGACCGGGGCGATGTCGAGCTACCTCAGCCGCCTCTATGCCGAAGAACCCTTCCAGGACTTGAAGGCCGCCGCCAAAGGCGCGGTGAGCCTGCTGCCCGAGCCCTTCCGTGAAGGTGCCAAACGCGCCAAGGACATGCTGAAGGGCATGGCCGTCGGCGGCACGCTCTTCGAAGAGCTCGGGTTTTCCTATCTCGGGCCGATCGACGGCCACGATATGGACCAATTGCTGCCCGTGCTGCGCACCGTGAAAGCGCGTGCGACGGGGCCCATCCTGATCCATGTGCTGACCAAGAAGGGCAAGGGCTACGCGCCCGCCGAGACGGCGCGCGACAAGGGTCATGCCACCGCGAAATTCGATGTGGTCACGGGCGAGCAGAAGAAGGCGCCCTCCAACGCGCCGAGCTATACCCGCGTCTTCGCCGACAGCCTGCTGCAAGAGGCGGCCGAGGACGACAAGATCTGCGCAGTCACTGCCGCCATGCCGGACGGCACCGGGCTGAACCTCTTCGCCGAGCGCTATCCGAGCCGCTGCTTCGACGTCGGCATCGCCGAGCAGCACGGCGTGACCTTCTGCGCCGGGCTGGCGGCGGGCGGGATGAAGCCCTTCTGCGCGATATATTCGACCTTCCTGCAGCGCGGCTACGATCAGGTTGTCCACGATGTGGCGATCCAGCGGCTGCCCGTGCGCTTCGCCATCGACCGCGCGGGGCTCGTCGGCGCGGATGGGGCCACACATGCAGGCGCCTTCGACATTGCCTACCTCGCCAACCTGCCCGGCTTTGTGGTCATGGCCGCCGCCGATGAAGCCGAGCTGAAGCATATGGTCGCCACGGCCGCAGCTTATGAGGACGGTCCCATCGCCTTCCGCTTTCCGCGGGGCGAAGGGCAGGGGGTCGAGATGCCGGACCGCGGCGAGGTGCTGGAGATCGGCAAGGGGCGCGTCATCGCGCAGGGCGCGCGTGTTGCGTTGCTGTCCTTCGGGACACGTCTTGCCGAGGTGGAAAAGGCGGGTGAAGCGCTGCGCGCCCGCGGGCTTGCGCCGACCATCGCGGATGCGCGCTTCGCCAAGCCGCTCGACCGCGATCTGATCCTGCAGCTGGCCGCCGAGCACGAGGCGCTCATCACCATCGAGGAGGGGGCCGTCGGCGGCTTCGGCAGCCATGTGGCCCAGCTTCTGGCCGAGGAAGGCATCTTCGACCGGGGGCTCAAGTACCGCTCGATGGTGCTGCCCGACATCTTCATCGACCAGGCAAGCCCGGCGGATATGTACGCGGTCGCAGGCATGAACGCCGCGCAGATCGAGGGCAGGGTTCTCGACGTCCTCGATATCGCGCAAATCGGCGAGGCGCGGGCCTGATCGCTACAGCACCGCGACGTTGAGCAGCGCCAGCGCTCCGGCGGGCACAGCGACCATGCCGATGTAGCCCGCAATCACGAAGTAGCCGTCGCGGGCGAACAATCCGAAGGCAAAGAGGCCCACGGTCGCCGCGGCGAGCGAGGTCACGCCGGGCAGAAGCTCTAGCGCGGGCCAGCCCAGCGGGATCACCGCGCACTGCGCGAGGATCAGCAGACGCATGGGACCGCGCGTCAAGGCTTGCAGACGCGGGTGAGAGTTCCGATCGATCCAGTCCGCGGGCCTGCGCAACCAGCCCACGGCCTGTTGCAGCCGCGCGCCCTTCACTTCGGCGCGCATCATCCAGCGCGGCAGCCACAGCCTGCTCCCGGTCAACCCTTGCAGCGACAGCATGATGATGATCGCCGCGCAGATCGTCGGCATGCCCGGCACGCCCGACAGCGGCGAGACGAGCAATAGGGCGACCACGAGGATCACCGGCGTGATCGTCCGGTCGCCGATTTCCGAGAGAACGTCGCGCAGCTCGACCGTGTCGTCCTCGGCAGCCCGGTCGACGGCGTCCAGCAGGCGTGTCAAGGGCCAGTCCTCATACGTCTGGCGCGTCATGGTCCTCGCGTTCGTCACGCAGCAAAGCCTCCAGTCCGGTCCGATAGTCGGGGTACAATAGCTGCACTCCCAACTCCTGCTTGATGCGATCGTTCCGAACTTTCTTGCTCTCAGCGTAGAAACTGCGCGCCATCGGTGTCATCTCGGCGGTGTCGAAATCGACGGCGGGCGGCAGCGGCAGGCCCAGCAGCTCTGCAGCATAAGCGATAACATCCTGGGGCGGGGCCGGATCGTCATCGCAGAGGTTGTAGACAGCACCCGGATTGGGCTGCGCCAGCGAGGCCTCCAGGACTTGCGCGAT
The DNA here is from genome assembly GCF_025755255.1 of Roseobacter sinensis. GTDB lineage: Bacteria > Pseudomonadota > Alphaproteobacteria > Rhodobacterales > Rhodobacteraceae > Roseobacter > Roseobacter sinensis. The sequence goes on from NZ_JALIEB010000001.1 coordinate 26,485, forward strand.
GTCTTCCACATGGATCCGCGAGAAGACCTGCCCCCTCTTGATGATCCGCCGCGCGGTGCCGTTCCGCACCTTGGCGAAAGGGCCACGCCCTGGCCCGTAGATACCCGCAAGCCGGAAGATATGCAGCTTCAGATCCGGGATCGCCTGCCATGCAGCCTCGGCGTCCACCCGCGCCTGGCCCCGCCTTGTTGAGGGTGCCAGAGCCGTGCTCTCATCTACCCAATCCCCGCCGTGATCACCGTACACGCCCGTGGTGGAGAGATACCCAACCCATGCGAACCGCGGGGCCGCAGCCGCGATGTCCGCGCGCAGCTCGGCCAGCACCGGGTCACCGTCCGGGCCCGGCCCCGCCGAGATCAAAAGCGCATCCGCTTCCGAAAGGGTTGCCGAGATATCCGTGCCAGGCCAGACCATCGGCTCTGCGCCGCTCGCCGTGATGGCCTGGGCTTTCTCGGCGCTGCGGGTGGTGCCAATCACGCGCCACCCTTTGGCCGTCAGCCGCGGCGTCAGGGCCCTGGCGCTGAACCCGTGGCCGAAGGACAGAAGTGTCTTGCTCATCGCCGCAGAGTGGACCGCGACGGACCCGGGTGCAAGACGCTCAACGCGGGATCTCGATCTGCCGAGAGGCCGGGACCAATGCGTTGATCCGGCGCAGATGCTCGGGCAGACAGCACGTCAGGAAATCGTGGTGCGCGACGATATGGGCCCGCGCCGCCGGACCCAGATGCGCAAAGGCACCCGGGCCAGTGACCACCTCGATGACCTGTCGTGCCAGCGCGTCGGAGTCGTGAAAATCGACCAGCAGCCCGGTCTCACCATGGGTGATCACCTCGCGCACCGGCGCCACATCGGAAGCCACGACAGTCGCCTGCATCGCCATCGCCTCCATCAGCGACCAGGAGAGCACGAAGGGCATCGTCAGATAGATGTGACAGCGGCTGATCTGCACCAGCGTCTGGAAATCCGGATAGGGTATCCGGCCAAGGACATGCACGCGGCTCCAGTCGATGTCCTGGCCGACCTCCTTCTCCATCTCCGCGCGCAGCCCGCCGGGAGCCTGCGATCGCCCGCCGTAGGAGACCTCGTTGCCGCCGATGATCAACACACGCGCCTGCGGACGCTCCCGCAGGATGCGCGGCAGTGCACGCATCAAGACGTGGAAGCCGCGGGCCCGTTCGAGGTTGCGCGCGACATAGGTGATCACCTCATCGTCCCGCGTGAGCGGTCGGTCCAGACGCCCCAGAGACAGCGAGGCCGCCGCATCGGGTCGCAGACTGTCTGTCCGAATGCCGTCGTGGCACACATACATGCGGTCATGAAAACTCTGTGGAAAGCGGTCGCGCTGCCAGAGCGTCGGGCATTGGCCCAGATCGACCGTCTCGATGTTCGCCAGCGGTACCGCGTTGCGCGCCTGTATCAGGAACGGCGCGTGCTCCGAGACGGGCTCTTCCGGATCGAACCCGACAAGCCCGCCGTGCAGATTGTAGTAGTATTCGAAATACCCGATGATCGGCACATCGGGCCAGATCTGCTTGAAGAAGGTCAGCTCGCCCCACCCGACGTGGCCGACAACGATATCGGGCTTGAACCCTTCCTCCTGTTCCAGCCGGCGCGCCGCCATGGCTGCGCCGAAGCCTGCGCCGACCGCTTCTTCCCAGACCTTAGACAGCCCGTAGGCATCCTTGCCCGGCGCATGGTGCGGTTTGTAGATCACCGTGCGCAGCCGGTCGAACTGGAGCGGTGTGCGCCGCTGGGTCAGAAAGGCGATCTCGTGCTCACCGGCGGCCAAGAGCCACCGCACGATCTCGCGGTACTGGCCGGGCATGTTCTGATGCACAAAGAGCAGTTTCATCGACACTCACACATGATCTTCATCCGCAGCTTCGGGCAGCGGCACCTGACGTCAGCGGCCCTTCCACACGGGATCGCGCTTTTCCGCAAACGCCCGCGCCCCCTCCAGCTGGTCCTCCGAGGAATAGAGCCGGTCCACGGTCTCGAGCTGGCGTTGGGTGATCCGATTCATCGCGTCCTGAAATTTCGCATCCTCCGCATCCCGCACGATCTCCTTGATCGCCGCATAGACCAGCGGCGGCCCCGAGGCCAGCAGCTCGGCCAGAGCCCAGGCCCGCGGCATCAGCGCCTCGGCCGGCAGCACCTCGTTGACCAGCCCCCAGCGGTGCGCCTCTTCGGCATCGAACCAGCGCCCGGTGAGCAGAAGCTCCATCGCGATGTGGTAGGGGATGCGCTTGGGCAGCTTGACCGAAGCCGCATCCGCCACGGTGCCCGAACGGATCTCAGGCAGCGCGAAGGTGGCGTGATTGGCGGCAAGGATCAGATCTGCGCTCAGGGCAAGCTCCAGCCCGCCGCCGCAGGCGATACCGTTGACCGCTGCAATCACCGGCTTGTTCAGCCCGCGCAACTCCTGCAACCCGCCGAAACCGCCCACACCATAGTCACCATCGACGGCATCGCCGTCTGCCGCCGCCTTGAGGTCCCAGCCCAGGCAAAAGAACTTCTCGCCTGCCCCGGTCAGGATCGCCACGCGCAGCGCTGGATCGTCGCGAAAGCCGGCGAAGACCTCGCCCATCGCGCGCGAGGTCACAAGATCGATCGCATTGGCCTTGGGCCGGTCCAGCGTAACCTGCAGGATCGGGCCCTTGCGGGTGGTCTTGATCGGCTCCATTCAGGTCTCCTCCGGCTTGCTTGCGCATGACATCGATATCAGCGCGTCCACCGCGATCGCCGTGTCGGTGGTACAGATCAGCGGGTTGATCTCAACCTCGCTGATCGCGTCGCCCTGCGCAATCACGCAGTCCTGCAGCGCCATGACCGCGGCGACAATAGCCGACAGGTTCGCCGCGGGCCGCCCTCGATAGCCGCCCAAAACCGGAAAGAGCCGCAGCTGCCCCAGCGCATCCGTGACATCGTCCTCGGTCACCGGCAGCAGCCGCGAGACGCTGTCCTGCCAGATCTCGGTCAGAACCCCACCCGCGCCCAGCGTCAGCACCGCGCCATGCGCCGGATCGCGCGCCATACCCACCAGAAGCTCCACCACGGCGCCCTGCACCATCTCCTCGACCAGGTAGCGGCTCGCCTCGATCTGCTCAGCCGCAGCCGCAAGGTCGGCATGGCTGAGGCCCAGACGAACGGCCCCGGCATCTGACTTGTGCGCCAGACCCAGAGCCTTGAGCGCAAGTGGCGCCTCGAGATCAGAAGCAGCGGCGAGACCGATCCGCTCCAGAACCACGTGCCTCGGCGTGCGCAGGCCGTGGCTGCTTAACAGCACCTTCGCCGCCGCCTCATCCATCACCCAAGCAGGGGCCTCAGGGATCGGCAGGATCGGGGGCAGCGGATGCGGAGCGCCGCTGTGCGACGCCGCCTCCGCCGCGACCAGCGCCTCGCGTAACCCGCAAAGCGGCGTCACACCTGCGGCCATGAGTGCAGTGGCCGCGGCTTCTGGCATGAGCTCCGGCAGGGTCGCGGCCACTGCAACGGGCCGTCCGGTTTCGCGGCGCACCGAGATCGCCGCCTCGGTCGCGCTCACCCAGTCGCCGGCATCGGTGTGCGGATAGTCGACCACCAGCAACAACAGCCCGATATGTGCCGCCGCCATCGGTCGCCAGGCCGCCGCCATCTTCGACGCGTCTCCCCAGACATAGGTGTGATAATCCAGCGGGTTGGAGAGCGCGACCATCGGCCCCAACACCTGCCCCAGCGCGGTTTTCTGATCCGCCGTCAACTCCGGAAAGGACAGATCGAACGGTTTGGCCATATCCGCTGCCAGACTGGCCTCGCCGCCGGAACAGCTCACGCAGGAGAGCGCATTGCTCTCCAGGCGCCCGTTGCAATGCAAAAGCTTCAGCGTCTCCAGAAAGCCGGGCAAGTCGTGCACCCGGGCCAGCCCCAGTCGGCTCAGCAAAGCCTCCGCCCCGGCGTCGCTGCCGGCCAGCGAGGCGGTGTGCGAGATCGTCGCCCGCTGCGCCTGATCCGACGCCCCGACTTTGAGCACCACCAGCGGCACATCCTTCGCATAGGCCTTGCGTGCCAAGGCGACCCACTCTGCCACATCCGCGAAGCCTTCCACGTGCAGCCCAATGGCCGTCACCCGCGGATCGTCCAGCAGCGCATCAGCGATTTGCGCCTGCCGGATCTGCGCCATGTTTCCGCACGTCACCATGTACGCGATCGGAAGCGCGCGCCGCTGCATGGTGAGGTTGATCGCGATGTTCGAGCTCTGCGTCAGGATCGCAACGCCTCTCTCCAGAGGCACACAGCCATGTTGATCCGGCCACAGCAGCGCCCCATCCAACGCATTGATGAATCCATAGCAATTGGGCCCAAGGATCGGCATGTCGTCAGCCGCCGCCGCCAAGGCGCGTTGCAGATCGGCGGCCCCTGCGTCTTCGCCGCTCGCCTCCGAGAAGCCCGAGGCGAAGCAGACGGCACCGCCAGCGCCCATGCGCGAGAGCGCCGCAACGCTCTCCACCGTGCGATGCCGATTAACCCCAAGGAATGTCGCATCCGGCACACCAGGCAGGTCAGCGAGAGTGGGCACAGCGGCCACGGTTTCGACAGGCGCCGGATCCGGATGCACCCGCCAGATCGGACCCGAAAATCCCATGCGCTGCACCTGCCGCACCACCTGCCGGCACCACGCACCACCCCCCACCACCGCGACCGACCGGGGCCGCAACAGCCGCGACAGATTCGGGCTCAAGCGCGCACCGCCCGGCTTCTTCTGGCCAAAAATATCCTCGCCGAAGGCATGAAACCCTCAGGCTCCCAACGCGCGCAGAAGATCGCGGCTGATGATGTGGCGCTGGATCTCGGAGGTTCCATCCCAGATCCGCTCCACCCGCGCATCGCGCCAGAAGCGCTCGAGCGGGTAATCCGCCATGAGCCCCATGCCACCATGCACCTGGATCGCGGCATCCGTGACCCGCGCCAGCATCTCCGAGGCGTAGAGCTTCGCACTGGCGATCTCACGGTTGGCGGGCAGGGCCCGGTCCAGGCGGTCGGCACTCGCCAGCGTCAGCAGATCGGCGGCATCGATCTCGGTGATCATATCCGCCAGCTGGAAGCTTACCCCCTGAAACTTCCCGATCTTCTGGCCGAATTGCTCCCGCTCAGCGGCGTAACGCACTGCATAGTCGAACACGCGCCGCGCACGGCCCACAGACATCGCGGCAACCGTGATCCGCGTGGCGTAGAGCCAGGTGTTCATCACCTCGAACCCACCATCGACCGCGCCCAACACCTGCGCATCCGGCAACCGGCAATCATCGAACTCGAGGATCATGTTCTTGTAGCCGCGATGGCTGACGGACCGATACCCGTCCCGAACGGTGAACCCCGGCGTGCCGCGATCCACCAGAAACGCGGTGATCCGCTTCTTCGGTCCCTTGTCGGTCTGATCCTCCCCCGTCGCCACAAAGACAATCACGAAGTCGGCGTGCTCCGCGCCAGAGATGAAATGCTTTGTTCCGTTCACGACCCAATCGCCACCATCGCGGACCGCCGCACAGGTCATACTGCGCACGTCCGAGCCCGCGCCTGGTTCGGTCATCGCCAGCGCATCCATCTTCTCGCCGCGCACCGCGGGCATCAGATAGCGCTGCACCTGCTCCCCCTCGCAGGCCATCAGGATGTTCTGCGGCCGCCCGAAGAAATGCGTCAGCGCCATGGCGCCGCGGCCCAGCTCGCGCTCGACCAGCGCGAATTCGAGGTGGGTCAGCCCTGCACAGCCGACGCTTTCAGGAAAGTTGCAGGCGTAAAACCCGAGTTCCAGCGCCTTGCGCTTGATCTCCAGCGCAATCTCGACGGGCACCTCGCCGCTGCGCTCGACCAGCTCTTCATGCGGATAGATCTCGTTTTCGACAAAGCTGCGGACGGTCTCCGCAATCATCCGGTGTTCGTCGGTCAGGCCATAGGTCGTCATCGGGCGGGCTCTTTTGGGAATGCAGAACGGGCAGGATCGGGCGCGGCCAGATCAGGCCCGCGCAGCCAGGCGCCGTGTACTTGTCCACCGCTTTGCATCGTCCACCGGGCTGACCCAACCATCAGCTCGCATAGCTGCTGCCGTCCTCATCGAGGATCGCCTTCAACTCCGCCAGATGCCGCGCATCCTGCTCGGGGTAGCTCTCGATCTCTTGCGCCGTCTTCTCAGCCACCTCGTGCGACAGCACGCGCAGCGGCTTCCCGGTCTGCAGGGCGAGGATATAGGTCATGCAGGCCCGTTCGAAGTAGTAGAGCCGGTTGAACGTGTCGGCGACCGTGTCACCGATGACCATGACCCCGTGGTTGCCCATGACCATGACCTTCTTCTTCGGATCGTCGAAAAGCTGCGCGCAGCGCTCGCCTTCGTCCTCGAAAGCCAGCCCGCCATAGTCCTCGTCAATCACGATCCGGTTGAAAAACATACAGGCGTTCTGATCCACCGGCGGCAGACGGCTGTCGGCCAAGGCGGCCAGCGCCGTGGCATAGGGCGAATGCACATGCATCGCACACCGCGCGTGCGGGCAGTGCCGATGCAGCCCGCCATGCAGCCCCCAGGCCGTGGGGTCCGGCGCGTCCGGACCTTCCATGCTTGCCGGGTCATTCGCATCCACGACGATCAGGTCCGACGCCCGGATGCGCGCAAAGTGCATCTGGTTCGGGTTCATCAGAAACCGCGTGCCATCGTCGTTGATCGCCAGGCTGAAGTGGTTGGCCACCGCCTCGTGCATGTTCAGCCGCACCGTCCAGCGGAAGGCCGCAGCGAGATCCACACGCTCCTGCCAGTGGTCCATATTGGGGCGAACATGTGAAACGGACATCGGGCACCTCCTCGCATTTGTCCAAGTTGAACCATGCCGGAACGCGACTGGCTAGCCGAAATGCGACAGACGCGGGCTAGTCCAGCGGACGACTTGGCACCCAGGCATAGCCGTCACCGCAAAGGATATAGGCCTCGCGCAGCCCATGCGGCTTGTCGGTTGGCGCCTGAAGGATGACAGCACCTGCCGCTTCGGCCCGCGCCACGGCCGCCTCCGGGTCCGTATCGTAGAGCCGGATTTCGATCCCCGCCCCGCGCGGCGGGTTTTCCGGCAGCAGGCCCAGCAGAGGGTTCGACCCATAGGTCCCATCGCTGTGCAGCTGAAACAGCTGCACCCCGTAGGTGAGGATGGCGAAATCTTCGCTCAGCCGATGCACCCCCATCCCGAACACGTGCTCCAGAAATGTCGCGGTCTCGCGCACGTCACGCACCAGCAGGTTCAGCCCGATCCCGCGCAGGCTCTTGCCGAAATCCTCCGCCGACACGGTTTCATAGTCCATCAGCGCGCCTCCCCGCTTGAACATCCCCAAAACCCGTGGCACCTAGGGACATGACGCACGCAGCTTTCCCCTCATGGCCAGACACCGCTCCGCAGCTCATTGCCGTGGCAACCGGCCGCAGCCCTGCGGATACGGTCATTCGCGCAGGCAAATGGGTCAATGTCCATACGCGCGAAGTGCTCGATGGCCATGACATCGCCATTGCGCGTGGCCGCATCGCCTGCGTGGTGCCGGACGCCTCCCACTGTATCGGGCATGAGACGCAGGTCATCGAAGCGGACGGCCGCTACATGATCCCCGGGCTCTGTGACGGGCATATGCATATCGAAAGCGGGATGCTGACGCCCGCAGAGTTCGCCCGCGCCGTGATTCCCCATGGCACCACCTCGATGTTCACCGACCCGCATGAGATCGCGAATGTGCTGGGCCTCGAAGGCGTGCGCATGATGCACGACGAGGCGCTCATGCAGCCCGTCAACATCTTCACTCAGATGCCCTCCTGCGCACCCTCCGCGCCGGGGATGGAGACGACGGGCTACGAGATCACCCCCGAAGACGTGGCCGAAGCGATGACCTGGCCTGGCATCATCGGTCTGGGCGAGATGATGAACTTCCCCGGCGTGTCGAACGCCGACCCGAAGATGCTGGCCGAGATCGCCGCGACGCAAATGGCGGGCAAGACAGTGGGCGGCCATTACGCCTCGCCCGACCTGGGCCCCGCCTTCGCGGGCTATGTCGCGGGCGGCCCGGCGGACGATCACGAGGGCACCTGTGAAGCCGACGCCATCGCCCGGATGCGGCAGGGCATGCGGTCGATGATCCGGCTGGGCTCCGCCTGGTATGACGTGGAAAACCAGATCACCGCGGTGACCGAAAAGGGCCTCGATCCGCGCAACATGATCCTCTGTACCGACGATTGCCATTCCGGCACGCTGGTGAATGACGGGCATATGAACCGCGTGGTGCGCCACGCCATCGACTGCGGCTGCGACCCGCTCATCGCACTGCAAATGGCGACGGTCAACACCGCCACGCACTTCGGGCTGGAGCGCGAGATCGGGTCACTCACCCCCGGCAGGCGCGCCGATGTGATCCTGACCTCTGACCTCATCACCCTGCCCAGCGAGACCGTGATCGCGCGTGGCCAGATCGTCGCCGAGAACGGGCAATGCCTCGTCGACTGCCCGCATTACGACTGGCCCGCCAAGGCCCGGCAGACCGTGCATCTGGGCAAGACGCTGACCGCGGAGGATTTCACGATCCCCGCCCCCAAAGGTGCCAATGCCGTGCGCGCCAATGTGATCGGCGTCGTCGAGAACCAAGCGCCCACCAAGGCGCTGCAATTCGAACTGCCCGTCACCGAAGGCCGCGTGCAGGCCACCGGAGACGTCGCGCAAATCGCACTGGTCGAACGGCATCGCGGCACCGGGCAGGTCACCAACGCCTTTGTTTCGGGCTTTGGCTACGAGGGGCCCATGGCGATGGCCTCCACCGTCGCCCATGACAGTCACCACATGATCGTCGTCGGCACCGATGCCGACCACATGGCCATGGCCGCGAACCGTCTGGGCGAGATCGGCGGCGGTATCGTCATCTTCAAAGACGGTGCCGAGCTGGCGCTGGTCGAACTGCCGATCGCCGGGCTGATGTCCGACCGCCCCGCGGCAGAGGTCGCGGCAAAAGCGGACGCGATGATGGCCGCCATGTGCGCCTGCGGCTGTACGCTGAACAACGCCTACATGCAGCATTCGCTGCTGGCCCTCGTCGTCATCCCCGAGCTGCGCATCTCCGATCTCGGCCTGGTCGACGTGCGCAGATTTGATTTCATTCCCGTTGTAGAACCCCTCTCATGACCAAGATCCTGACCCCCGACGCTCGCCCCGCCGAAGACTTCATGGATGCCGAAGCCGCCGTCGCACGGCTGGAAGAGCTTTATGCGCAAGCCACCGAGTTTCTCTGCGCTCATTTCAGCACGGCGATGAGCGAGGGCGCGCCGCAAAGCCGCATCCGCGCCTTCTACCCGGAGGTGATGTTCAAGACCTCCACCTTCGCGCAAGTCGACACGCGGCTCAGCTTCGGCCATGTCTCGGCACCCGGCAGCTTTCGTGCGACGATCACGCGCCCCGATCTCTTCCGCAGCTACCTCACGCAGCAGATCGGCCTTCTGATCGAAAACCACGATCAGCCGGTGATCATCGGCGCCTCCGATACACCGATTCCGGTGCATTTTGCCGTGGCCAACGACGCGAGCATCACCGTGCCACAGGAAGGGGCCGCCGACTTCACCCTACGCGACGTCTTCGACGTACCGGACCTGTCCACCACCAACGATGACATCGTCAATGGCACCTATACGCCAGCGGATGGTGTGGGCGCCTTGGCGCCCTTTACGGCGCAGCGGGTCGACTACTCGCTGGCGCGGCTCGCGCATTACACGGCCACGGATCCGGTGCATTTCCAGAACCACGTGCTCTTCACGAACTACCAGTTCTACGTGTCGGAATTCGAAGCCTATGCCCGTCAGCAGCTGGATGACCCGGCCTCGGGCTACACCGCTTTTGTCTCAACCGACAACGCGATCATCACCACCGGCGATGAGCCGCTGGCCGAGGCGATCAAAATCCCGCAGATGCCGACCTATCACCTCAAGCGCGCCGATGGCTCCGGCATCACGCTGGTCAACATCGGCGTCGGCCCCTCGAACGCCAAGACAGCGACGGACCACATCGCGGTGTTGCGCCCGCATGCCTGGCTGATGGTCGGGCATTGCGCCGGGCTGCGGAACTCTCAGGCGCTCGGGGATTTCGTGCTGGCGCATGCCTATCTGCGCGAAGACCACGTGCTCGATGACGACCTTCCCGTCTGGGTCCCGATCCCGGCGCTGGCGGAAATCCAGATCGCGCTGGAACAGGCGGTGGCCGAGGTCACCGCGCTGGAAGGCTACGAGCTCAAACGCATCATGCGCACCGGCACCGTCGCCACGATCGACAACCGCAACTGGGAGCTGCGCGACCAATCGGGGCCGGTGCAGCGGCTCAGCCAGTCCCGCGCCGTCGCTCTGGACATGGAAAGCGCCACAATCGCCGCCAACGGCTACCGGTTCCGGGTCCCCTACGGCACCTTGCTCTGCGTCTCCGACAAGCCGCTGCACGGCGAATTGAAGCTGCCCGGCATGGCCTCGGACTTCTACAAAACGCAGGTCACACGGCATCTGCTCATCGGCATTCAGGCGATGGAACGGTTGCGGACAATGCCGCTGGAGCGTATCCACAGCCGGAAATTGCGCTCCTTCGAAGAGACTGCCTTCCTCTGAGGGCCGAAAACCTCGGAAAATAGGTTAATTTTGCACGTTTTTTCTTGCATTGCTCTACTAATCGTTGTGTTCATACACAACATCCGGGTAGATTTCGGTTATGAGGCCCAACTGTTCGGGCAGCGAAGGAGAACAAGAGCATGGCGAAACCAATGACAAAGACCCAACTGGTCGCGGCCCTGGCCGACGAAATGGGGTCCGACAAGAAATCCGCAGGCGCAGCACTGGAAGCCGTTTGCAACCTGATCACACGCGAAGTGTCGGGTGGCGGCGCCGTGACCCTGCCCGGCGTCGGCAAGATCTATTGCCGGGAGCGGCCCGAGCGCATGGTGCGCAACCCGGCCACCGGTGAGCAATTCAAGAAAGACGCGGACAAGGTGGTCAAGATGACCATCGCCAAAGCGCTCAAGGACAGCGTGAACGGCTGAAGACCCGATCACCTGAGACTTTTCAGGGTCGCCTTCGGGCGGCCCCTTTTTTATTGGTTCGACGCTGGAGCGCTCCCCTGACGCCGCGCCTCAGGCGAGCATCCGCAGGAACCGCGCAAGCACGTCGTCCTTGTCACGGCTGGAATGCCAGAATGCGTAGATGCTGACCGCGTCGTGATCGAAGGGAAAGGGGTGCACCCGGACCGGCCAGCGCGCTGCGATCTGACGGGCTGCGCGCGCGGGCACTGTCGCGATGAGCCCCTTGCCGCAGATCAGATCTGGAACAAGCGAATAGGACCAGACGGAAAGCTTGCGCCGTCGGCTCTGCCCCGCGCGGCGCAGGACTTCCTCGTCATCGAACAGCGTCTGATGCCGGCTGTATCGGACAACCACATGGTCGCGCTCGAGATAGGCCGATGACGTGAGCGCACCGGCCTCGGGGCCGCACTCGGCACAGGACAGACAGACAAAGCTGTCGGTGAAGACACGCGCTTTCGGCGGCAGGCCCACATCCAGCGACTGCCCGGCCAGAAGCAGATCGACCTCGCCGGTCTGGAGCTGCCGGGCAGAGCCGCCGGACAACGGCAGAAGGTCAAAGCGCAGTCCAGGCATCTCGGTCGCAGCCCGCTCGATTGCCGGAACCACAGAGCTCCGCATCACGTAGTCCGACGCAACGACAGAGAGGTCCCGCGCGATGCCCGACACACCTGCGCCCGGTCGCAGCGCCGCGAAGGACTGCGCCTGCGACAGAAGCGCGTTCATCGGGGCGATCAGTCCTTCCGCAAACGGGGTCCGGACCATGGTTCGGCCCGAGCGGACGAGAAGCTCATCGCGAAAGTGATCGCGCAGCTGCGCCAGAACGGCGCTCATGGCGGATTGGCTCAGATGAACCCGCTGCGCCGCACGGGTGACGTTGCATTCAACCAGCAGCGCTTCGAGATAGGTCAGCTGATTGAGGTTGAAACCCGAGAGGCGCATGACATATCCGAAAAATCGATTGCAAACTCATTGTTAAATCAATTTTTCGGGCGGTCAAACCCGTGCCAGACTGGTGTCGACAAGACATGTGCCGGAGACCCGAAGGATGATGACCACACCCGCCCCCGCCAGAACACCGGCCAGCATCGCCGAGACCTACGAGCGCGACGGGTTCGCCCTGCCCATCGATGTGCTGACTGAAGGCGACGCCAGAGCGCTCCGCGATGACCTCGAGGCCGCCGAGGCGGAGCTGGCAGACGATGCCGAGCGTCTGGGCCTGCTGCGCACCTACCCGGATCGGCTGTTGCCAAGCTTCGATGCCCTGATCAGGCACCGGGGGATCCTCCGCGCTGTCACCTCGATCCTCGGCCCGGATCTGCTGGTCTACAGCGCCGCGCTCTTCATCAAGCCCGCCCGGTCCGACAAGATCGTCTCCTGGCACCAGGATCTCACCTACTGGGGTCTCGACGATGCCGAGGAGGTGACCTGCTGGGTCGCGCTTTCGCCGGCCACGCGTGAAAGCGGCTGCATGCGGTTTGTGCCGGGCAGTCACAAGACGCGGATCGTGCCGCATGTCGACACCTACGCCGACGACAACCTGCTGTCCCGCGGTCAGGAAATCGCCGTTGCCGTCGATGAGGCCGACGCCGTCCTGTGCGAGTTGCAGCCGGGTCAGGCGTCGCTGCACCACGGGCACCTGTTCCATGCCTCGGGGCCGAACACCACCGAGGATCGGCGCATCGGTGTGGCGATCCGCTATATCCGTCCGTCGATGAAGCAGGACAGCGGGGACCGCCCGCTTGTGGCGCTGGCCAGCGGGGTTGACCGTTTCCGCCACTTCAGCATCGCGGCCTCTCCGCAGGGCCGCCTGCTCGAGCGTGACATCAAGATCTGCCGGCAGGAGGCCGCCTTGCGGCGCAAGCTCTTCCTCTGAGCGGCGACCGCGCTGTCACCGGGGTTTCATGGCCAGCGGCGTTGCGGGCCGCGCGCTGCTCTCATAGGCCGCTTCGACCAGCGCCATCGTGGTCCAGGCATCTTCGACACCGCCCAACAGGGTGGTTTCCTCGCCCGTCGCAAAGCGCTGAAGCTGGCTCATCCGGCTGGCGAAGGCATCGGGAAACCATGCCCCCTTCAGGTCGACAGCGCGCCAGCCGTCCCCGGTGTTGAGCTCGAGGATATCGGGCTCGCCCCGCGGATAGTCGAGGTTGACGCCCAATTGCAGATAGGCGGCCCCTTTCGTCCCACAGATGCGGAATTCGCAGGCCTGATGCCGACGTCCGAACCCGTGATTGTGATTGATCGACAGCGCGCAACGGACTTCCTCGCCATAGTCGAGAATGGCTGCGGTACGGGTCTGCGCGATCTTTGATGATGGATGCCCCAGCGTTTTGGCGTGAACCCCCAGCGGATCGCCCAGCAGCCCGCGGATCATGTCGAGGTAGTGGATCGAGTGCAGGCTGATCTCGACGCGGGGCAGCGGCTCGAGAAACTTCCACAGACCCCAGGGCGTGTCCAGCGCCAGCCAGGCATCGACATCCACGATACGGCCGAGCAGCCCCCGGTCGACCGCATCGTAGAGGGCAAGGATCAGCGGGGCAAAGCGCAGCTGGAAGTTCACGGCTGCCTTCAGGTGTCGCGCGCGGCAGATCTTCAGGATCTCGGAAGCCCCAGCCAGATCGCTGCCCATCGGTTTCTGGATCAGGACCGCCGCGCCCTCCGGAAGCCCCCGCAGGATGTCCGCATGGGCATCCGGCGGCGTGGCAAGATCGAAAACCACGTCTCCGACGTTCGCCGCCTCCGCGGGCGTGGTGAAGGCCTCGAAACCCTGCGCCTGCGCGAGCGCGTGTGCCTTAGCGAGGTCGGGATCAAAGACGCCGAGCACCTCGTAGCCAGCCTTTTTGTAGGCGGGCAGATGTGCGTCCGTCACGATGGACCCGGCCCCAAAGAGCACAATCGGTTTGGGACGGGTGGCGCGGGGCCAGGCCTGCTTCAGTTCGTCATACATCGCTCAATCCAGATGAAAGACTTCGTCCATCATCGCCCACCATTCCCCAGCCTTGCGCGCCTCCAGCGGCCGCTGACAGGGCATGCACACATCCCACCACCGCTGCGTTTCCGGGTCTGCAGCCATTTTCGCTGCATCGGCGTCGAAGTCCGTACCGTGATACTCCCAATAGCCGAAAAGCAGGTTCTCGGGCTCCTTGAGGTAGATCGAATAATTCCGGATGTTGCAGGCTGTGATCATCTTCAGAACACCCGGCCAGACCTCGGCATGCAGACGTTTGTACTCCGCCACCCGGTCCGCTTCGAGGCCGATCACCATTCCCATACGCTGCATGCGTCCTCCTCCTCCCTGCCCCTAGGGCGTGAATGTCTCCGACAGGCCTTCGATCCGGGAAGCACGCAGGCGGTCCATGTCCCAGTCGATGCCGAGGCCCGGCGCCTCGGACGGATAGGCCCGCCCGCCCTCCATCCGCATCGGCGATGCGGTTAGGCTGTCGAGCTGCGGGATATACTCCAGCCAGGGCGCATTGGGGATCGCGCAAACGAGGCTCACGTGAAGCTCCATCAGAAAATGCGGGCAGACCGGCGCATTATGCGCCTCGGCCAGATGCGCGACCTTCATCCACGGCGTGATACCACCGATCCGTGCCACATCGACCTGAACGATGCTTGCCCCGCTTGCCACCAGATAGTCCTTGAACTGCGAGAGCGAATACATGCTCTCGCCCACCGCAACCGGGACGGACGTGGATGCGGCCAGCCGCGCGTGCTCCATCACATCGTCGGCCGGCATCGGCTCCTCGAACCAGGCGATGCCCAGCTCTTCCAGCATATGGGCGCGCCGCGTCGCTTCGGCGCGGGTGAAACACTGGTTCGCATCCACCATGATCTCGTAGTCCGGTCCCACCGCCTCGCGGACCGCTGCGAGGCGCGACCTGTCCTGGCTGAGATGCGGCTGACCGATCTTGATCTTGCTGCCCGAGAAGCCGGAGGCCTTGGCCGCAAGCGCGTCCGAGACCAGATCCTCCGCCGGGATGTGCAGCCAGCCGCCTTCGGTCGTATACATCGGCACCGATGCCTTGGCCCCGCCGAGCATCCGCCACAACGGCAACCCGGCGCGCTTGCAGCGCAGATCCCAAAGCGCGGTGTCGATTGCGGCCAAGGCCAGCGAGGTGATGGCGCCGACGCTGGTGGCGTGGGTCGAGAACAGCAGATCCCGCCAGATCCGGCCGATCTCCTCGGCCTCGCGACCGATCAGCTGCGGCACGAGCGTGGCCCGCAACAGCGACATGATCGCCGGGCCGCCCTGTCCGATGGTATAGCTGTAGCCAAGCCCGCTTTGCCCGTCGGTGTCGGTGATGCTGACGAACGGGGTCTCCTGGCTTTCGAAACTCTGGATGGCATCGGTGCGTTTGACCTTGGGCTTCAGGTCAGCCATGAAAATCTCGACATGTTCGATCCGGGCCATGACTACCTCAAGCTCTGCCGGCTCTGGGCGTCAAAGAGGTGGCACCGGGTCAGATCCAGCTGAAAGCGCAGTTGCTCGCCCGACGCGACCGGGCGGGGATTCAGCATCTTCGCCTGAACCTCCTCGCCGGCAAGTGTGGCGAAGAGCAGCGTTTCGGTGCCAAGCGGCTCGGACAGGTTGACCGTCATGTCGAACGCCGCATGCGCCCCTTCCATCGGCATTGCGTGCCCCACTGGCATCAGATTGTCGGCCCGAACGCCGAGGATCACCTCCTGGCCGTCGGTGACATGCGCGCGGAACGCCTCCGGCACCGGCACCGTGATGCCATTGGCCAGGGCAACGGCATCCTGCGCGACCCGCCCCTCCAGCAGGTTCATGGGCGGCGAGCCGATGAAGGTCGCGACAAAGGTGTTGGTAGGCGCTTCAAACACCTCCAGCGGCGTACCGATCTGTTCGATGTGCCCGTCGCGCATGATCACGATGCGGTCGGCAAGCGTCATCGCCTCAACCTGATCATGGGTCACGTAGACGATGGTGGATTTCACCTTCTGATGCAGCTTCTTGATCTCGGTCCGCATCTGCGTGCGCAGCTTCGCGTCGAGGTTCGACAACGGCTCGTCGAAGAGGAAGACATCCGGATGGCGCACGATGGCGCGCCCCATGGCGACACGCTGGCGCTGACCGCCGGACAAGGCACCTGGCTTGCGATCCAGGTACTCGGTCAGGCTGAGGATCTCGGCGGCCTCATCGACCGCCCTGTCGATCTCGCCCTGGGCGCGCTTCGCGATCTTCAGCGAGAAGCCAAGGTTCTCGCGAACGGTCATATGCGGATAAAGCGCGTAATTCTGGAACACCATCGAGATGTTGCGGTGGCGCGGCGGCAGGTCGTTCACCACGCGGTCACCGATGACAATCTCGCCGCCGCTGATGGGCTCCAACCCCGCGATCATCCGCAGGGTCGTGGACTTTCCGCAGCCTGACGGGCCCACCAGCACCACGAACTCACTGTCGTCGATATCCAGATCGATGCCATGCACGACCTGAAGGGCGCCGTATTTCTTCACCACCGTCCTGAGGGTCACCTGTGCCATGCTGTCTATCCTTTCACGCCGCCGAAGGTGAGGCCCGCGATGAGGTGTTTCTGTACGAGGAATGTCAGGATCAGGGCGGGGATGATCATCAGCACCGCCAGCGCGCACATCCCGCCCCAGTTGATGGTGAACTCGCTGGTGAAGTCGCGCAGCCCCACCGGCATGGTCTTGGAAAAGGTCGAGCGAGTCAGTTGGCTGGCCAGCGCGTATTCGTTCCAGGAGGTCAGGAAGGCGAAGATCCCCGCCGAGGCGACACCGGCGCGGGCCACCGGGAACTCGACCTTCCAGAAAGCCTGCCATCGCGTGCAGCCGTCGATCTCGGCGGCTTCGGCCAACTCGACGGGGACCTGACGGAAGAACCCGTCGATCAGCCAGATGGTGAACGGCACGTTCAGCGAGACATAGACCAGGATCAGCCCGATATGGGTGTCGATCAGCCCGGTGCGCGCCATCACGATGAAGAGCGGCAGCGAGAGTGCGACGCCCGGAACGGCGCGTGTCAGCATCAGCCCGATAAAGATCGCCGCCTTGCCTTTGAACTGGTAGCGCGCAAAGGCGTATCCCCCGGCCATGCCCACAAGGATCGCAATCACCGTCGATGTGACCGAGATGATCAACGAGTTGGTGAAGTACCGCATGACCGGTACACCGCCTTCGCCCAGGTCGCCGAACATGGCGCGGTAGTGATCGAGGTTCAGCTCCTGCGGGATCCAGACAGGTGGCTTCGCCATGATCTCGACGGTCGGGCGGAAGGAGTTCAGCACCACCCAGAGACCGGGCAGGCAGATGATCGACATGGCGATGAAGAGCGCCGCAAGCTGGAGAAGCTTCAGGCTGCGCGCGCGGAGCCGGTGCAGACGGGCGTCGTTCATCTCACCCTCCCATGCCCAGTTCGGCCCGCGCGGCGTTCAGCTTGCGGAAGAAGTAGATCGTGAAGGCGATGGCGAGGAAGATCGAGATATAGCCCATGGCATTGGCATATCCCATCTTGGCATCGACATATCCGGTGCGGCCGATAAGCGTCCAGATCAGCTCGGTGCGGCGCGCCGGCCCGCCATTGGTCATGATCTGGACGATGTCATAGGCGCGCGCGACATCCAGTGACCGGATGGCAAGCGCGATGTAGATAAAGGGCATGATGTAGGGCAGCGTGATGTGACGAAAGCTCTGCCAGGGCGTGCACCCGTCCACCTTCGCCGCCTCGATCGGATCGCGGGGCACCGCAAAGAGCCCCGCAAGGATCAGAATAGCGAACACGGAGGTGGACGACCACATCTCGGCCACCAGGATCGAGATGAACGCCAGTTGCCCGTCGACCAACCAGGGGATCGCGACATTGGTCAGTCCCAGCGACTGGAGCGCGTTGTTCACCAGACCGACATTGTCGTTGAAGATGAACTTGAACTGAAAGCCCACCAACAGCGGCGAGAACATCATCGGGAACATCATGATGGTGCGCAGCAGGCGTTGTCCGTAGGTCACCTGGTTGACCAGGAGCGCGAGCCCGAGGCCGAGCAGCATCTCCAGATTGAGCGCGATGGTCAGAAGCAGGACCGTTCGTCCGAAAGCCGACCAGAAATGCGCGCTCTGCACCGCCTTTTCGTAATTGAACGTGCCGATCCAGTTGTAGAGCGTCTCGGGCCGCGTGAGCCGGTAGGAGGTGAAGCTGGAGTAGAGCGAGAGCAGCAGCGGGATCAGGACAACGGCCGCCAGCACGATGAACGCGGGCAGCAGAAGGACAAACCACGCAGGAAGGCGGGGGCGCGTCATCGCTTGCATCCTTGATTTGAGGAGAGTACCGGACCGGACGCAGCCACCGGACCGCGCACGTGGGGGCCCGGACCGGTGGCGGGGCTCAATAGACGCCGTTCTCCTGCATCATCTCGTCCACAGCCTTGGCTGCATCGGCCAGCGCTTCCTCGACCGACTTGTCCCCCAGGATTGCGGCCTGAAGCTCGGGGTAGATCAGGTTGGTTGCCTCGATCCAATAGGGGGTCTGCGGGGCGGGGAAGGCGTGTTCCGATCCTTCCTGAAAGGCCGCGATCGCTTCGGCGCGGAACGGGTCTGACTTCGCTGCCTCAAGCACGTGATCCCAGACCGCCGTGCGCGTGGGAAGCGAGCCGCCCGCGCTCTCCAGCTTCTGGCTCTCCTCATTCGTCAGCCAGGCGACCAGCGATGCGGCAGCCTCCTTGTGCTCGCACGACTCGGTCACCGAAAACCCGTGGTGGCCCGACCAGCCGGTCCGAATGCCCGCGCTGCCCTGCGGCTGCACGATCACGCCCACATCGCCTGCCGCTTTCGAGGTGTCTTCCCCGTTGAAGAACCCGGCCCAGCCCGGCCAGTCGAGATTGAGCGCAATGGTCCCCGACGCAAACCCCTGCCCGAGGTCGTCCCAGAGATAGGACGTGGTGCCCGGTGGTACGGCCCCGGCCTGATAGAGATCGACAAACCACGACAGCGCCCGCTTGCCGGCGTCGCTGTTGAAGGCCGGCGACCAATCCTCGTTAAAGAGCTGCCCGCCTTCGGCGATCACCATCTCATAGTAGCGCCCGACGATGGCCTCGTCCTTGCCTGCATATTGCGTGCCATAGAAATTTGGCGCGTCGGTAAAGAAGATCGCCTGCGCCTTGTATTCTTCCCAGGTGTCGGGCGGCGCCAGATCACGGCCTGTCTCGGCCTTGTAGGCCGCCTGACGCTCCGGATCCTCGTAGATGGATTTCAGGTAGTAGAGCACCGAAACATCGAACTGCGCGCGGGGCAACATGACCAGGGCGTCACCGATTTTCGAGGCGGCGATGTTGGATGGGACATAGGCCTCGATGAACTCCGCCGAGAGATATGGCGTGAGGTCGGTGTAGAGGCTTGGGTATTGCGACGCAAAGGAGGAGTGGTTCGAGCCAACGCACCACCCCAGCGTTCCGGCCGCGATGTCGGATTTGAACTCCTTGTCCAGCTCGAAGTGGTTCTTCTTCGACAGGATTTCGACCTGTGCGCCGGTCTCGGCCTCCCACTCCGCAATCCGCGCATAAAGCGCCTCGTACTGCTGTCCTCCAATCAGCTTGGCCTGCAACGTGATGCCGTCGAATTCTCCGGCCACCGCTCCGCCACCAAGCGCGCTCAGGGCCGACGCGCACAGCAGCGCTCTCAGCTTCGAATGTCCCATCTGTTCCTCCCAGGTTTTGGGGTGTGAGCCCCATCATTCACATACAAACTTGACTTTCATATTTAGTCAACGACTATCTTCTCGACCAACCGGGAGGCCACCGCATGCTCTTCGACACCCATTTGCACCTGATTTACAAGGACCGGTTGAGCTATCCCTGGCTGGGCGATTTCGACGCTCTCAATCGCGACAACCCCTTCGAGGCCTATACCCGGGCTGCGGCGCGGCTTGGCATAAGCGGCTGCTTTCACATGGAAGTGGATGTGGCCGAGGCGCAGATCGAGGAGGAGATCGACGTCATCGCCGCGCTCTCCGACCAGGCGGATGGCCTGCTGCGCGGTATCATCTCGTCCTGCCGCCCCGAACATGCCGATTTCCCCGCCTTTCTGGAGCGCGTGTCGGAGCAGACGCTTCTGCGCGGGTTCCGGCGGGTCCTGCATGTGGTTCCCGACGACGTCAGCACCTCGGCCCTGTTCCGCGACAACATCAAGCGGCTGAGCGGGACGGGAAAGACCTTCGATCTCTGCGTACTGCCGCGCCAATTGCACCTGGCCATCGCGCTGGTCGATCATGCGCCCGAGGTGACGTTCATCCTCGATCACTGCGGGGTACCAGATATCGCCACAGGCGCGCTGGAGCCCTGGCGCACAGATTTGCGTGCCCTGGCCGAACGCCCGAATGTGCGCGCCAAGATCTCGGGCATCATCGCCTATGGCGACCCCGACCGCTGGACACTGAACGACCTGCGCCCCTTCGTGGAGGAAACGGTCGACGCCTTCGGGCACGACCGGCTTGTGTGGGGGTCGGACAGCCCGGTCTGCAATCTGGGCGGCGGTCTCGAGACCTGGGTCGCGGCCACGCACGCCCTGACGGCGGGGTGGTCCACCGAAGACCGCGCCGCATTTTACAAGACCAACGCGGTTGGTATATGGGGGCTTTGAGGCCTTCGGGCCTGCGAACGCGACGGACAGGCAGACAATGACGAAGATCGCCAGTGACACCGAGAAGTACAGCGCCCCTGCGTTGTCGAAAGGGCTCGATATTCTCGAGCTTCTGGCGACACAGCCGAACGGTCTGAAAAAGACCGAGATCGCGCTGGCCCTCAATCGGTCAGTGAACGAGCTTTACCGCATGCTCTTCGTGCTGGCCGCGCGCGGCTATGTTCTGCTGGACGAGGAGAGCGAGCGCTATTCGCTGTCGATGCGCCTCTTCGAGCTCTCGCATCGCTTTCCACCGACCCGGCGGCTGACGGCCGTGGCCGGCAGCATCATGGAGAAGACCGCCCAGACCCTGAACCAGTCGCTGCACCTCGCCATCCCCTATGGCAGCCACATTCTGGTCATCGCGCAGGTGGACTCGCCCGGCAACAACATCACGGTCGTCCGCCTAGGCGCCCAGGTGCCGATGGTCCTGACTTCCTCCGGCGCAAGCCTTCTCTACCGGTTGTCGGTGTCCGAGCGGCGCGACATCTGCGCCGACAACGAATTCTTCACGCCGGAGGCGATGAAAGTCTTCGAGGACGCCGTGGAACAGGTCGCGGCAACAGGTGTCTGTGAAAGCCCCTCATCCGTCGTGCAAGGCGTGCTGAACCTGTCGGTGCCGATCATCGGATACGGCGGCGAGGTGGTTGCCGCGCTCACCATCCCGCATGTGCGGCGCCTTCATGCCAGCGACGATCCCGACGTGGACACCTGCAAGCGCATCCTCGTCGCGGCCGGCAAACAGATCTCGGAGAAAATCGGCGCAGGCGCTGCGGAAGGTGACGCGTCAGCCAGATCCGAGCGCCAGGCGAGTTAATGGCGCCGCCTGATCCTAGACAGCGGAGCGCTGCGACAGGAGCAGCCGCAGCGCGAGGCCCACAAAGACGAGACCGGCCAGGCGATTGATCATCACCTGAGCCTGTGGCGTCCGGCTCAGCCAGCTGCCCAACGATCCGGCCGCCACGGCCACCACACCAAAGATCAGCAGCGCCGAGATCGCAAAGGCCAGCCCGAACAGAAAGACCTGCACGGTGACCGACCCGCGCGCAGGGTCCGCGAATTGCGGCAGGAAGGCCAGAAAGAAGATCGCAACCTTGGGGTTCGTGACATTCATCACCACACCGCGCAGAAACAGCGCCTGCGGCCCGAGACGCGCAACGCCACCACCAATCTCGCTGGCACCTGCGCGGAACGCCTTCCAGGCTAGGTAGAGCAGATAGGCCGCGCCCGCGACCTTGAGCATCGTGAAGGCAAGCGCCGAGGTCTGGAAGATCACTGCAACCCCCACGGCGACCGCACTGGTGTGCACCATCACCCCAAGGCACAGACCCAGCGTCACGAGGATCCCGGCAAGCCGCCCATGCAGCGCCGACTGCGTGAGCACAAATATATTGTCCGGCCCCGGCGCAAGGGCCAGCGCGATGGAGGCGGTCAGAAACACCGCCATGACACTCGGATCGATCAGCATAGAAGCCTCCCCGCGCCGCTTGATGACACCGATCCGGGGTCCGGACAAGCACGCTTGCCCTCGGCCATGATTTCCGGGATGGTCGCGCTCGGACCGACCTGGGGGGCCTCATGGACATTCGCGCGATACTTGCGGGCCTCGCCTTTGCCCTCATGTGGTCCTCGGCCTTCACTTCGGCGCGGATCATCGTGGCCGATGCCTCTCCGCTCGCGGCGCTCACCCTGCGCTATCTCATTTCGGGCCTGCTGGGGGTCGCCATCGCCCGCGCACTGGGACAGTCCTGGCATCTGACGCGGGCGCAGTGGCGCGCGACGATTGTTTTCGGCATTCTGCAGAACGCAGTCTATCTGGGGCTCAACTTCGTAGCGATGCAAACCATCGAGGCCTCGGTCGCGGCGATCATCGCCTCGACCATGCCGCTTCTGGTCGCCCTCGCGGGCTGGCTGTTTCTGAAGGAGATGCTGCCGCCGCTCGGCATCGCCGGGCTGATCGCGGGGATCCTCGGCGTCGGGCTGATCATGGGCACGCGGATCACGGGCGGGGTCGATCTCGACGGGCTGCTGCTCTGCGGCATCGGCGTCGTCGCGCTGACCGTCGCCACGCTGGCGGTACGCGGCGCCACCTCGGGCGGCAACTTCCTGATGATCGTGGGGCTTCAGATGCTGGTTGGCTGTGCCGCGCTGGCGCTCGCCACCGTTCTCTTCGAGACCCCGCACCTCTCTCCCAGCTGGCCGCTGCTGGCCGCCTTCATCTATACCACGTTGGTACCTGGGCTAGCGGCCACCTTCGTGTGGTTCTGGCTGGTGAACCGGATCGGCGCGACGCGGGCTGCAACCTTCCACTTTCTCAACCCCTTCCTCGGCGTCGCCATCGCCGCCGTGCTGCTGGGCGAGCAGCTCGGTGCGCTCGACATGATCGGTGTCGCCGTGATCGCGCTCGGGATCCTCGCTGTGCAGCTTTCGCGACAAAAAGCGGCGTAAACGGACCACGCGGGCCCACCGACGCGGGAGTAGGATCGGGGCCAGCCCGCTTTTCCGCCAGCGCCCGGACCCGAACCAGATGACATCGCGCGACGCGCTCCAGCCTTACGCCTTTGTGCTGATCCCCGGCTTTTCCCAGCTTGGGTTTGCCTGCGCGCTCGAGGCGCTGAGCCTGGCGAACCGGCACCCAGGCGGCGGGCCCTACTACCGCTGGCGGGTGTTGAGCGAGACCGGAGGGCCCGTCCCGGCCTATAACGGCGTCACCATTCGGGTCGACGGACCGCTCAGCGAACTGGAACGGACCGAGACCATCGTGATTTGCGCAGGCGAAGACGTCGGCAAGAACACCAGCAAGGCGCTGATCAACTGGCTGCGGCGCGAGGTCCGGCGCGGCATGGACTTCGGCGCGCTCTCCTCCGGCACCTATGTGCTGGCACTGGCGGGACTGCTTGCGGGCAAGCGGGTCACGACCCATTGGGAGTACCGCGCGGCGCTGACCGAGATCCTGCCCGATGTGATTATGGAAACGGCGATCTTCACGATCGACGGGCGCGTCTTCACCACCGCGGGCGGCGCCGCCTCGATGGACATGATGCTGGAGCGGATCAGGGCCGATCATGGGACAGAGCTTGCCACCTGGGTCGCCGACCAGATGGTCTATACCGACCCGCGCCTGCCCGATCACGCCCAGCGCGCCACGCTGCAAGGCCGCGCGCAGGTGCGCAACGGCAAGCTCGCCATGGCGCTGCAGATCATGGAGAACAACATCGAGGACCCCCTGACGCCAGATGAGATCTCCACGCTCGTGGAGCTCTCGACGCGCCAGCTCGAGCGGCTCTTTGCCAAGCATATCGGCGTCTCGCCGAAGCGGTACTATCTGCGGCTGAGGCTGGAGAAGGCGCGCGATCTGCTCCGGCAAACGGATCTGAAGGTCACGGATGTCTGCGTCGCCTGCGGGTTCAAGTCGCTGTCGCATTTCTCCAAGAGCTACCGGGCCGCCTATGGACTCAGCCCGGGGCTCGAAGGCGGCAAGGCCCAGCTGGTCTGGCGGGGTGGAATTTAGAAACGGCTCCGCACAACGGCTGGTTCGACATTCGGGGCGCGCCCGGTGGCGCTGCCTTCACCGCATCATGCGATCGTTCGACAAAATTGCTTAGCGCAGCAGGGTCTCGATTGCCTGCGTGATCTGGGATGACTGCGGCTTGGTCGAGCTGCCCCAAGTGCCAACCACGTCACCTTCCGGCCCGATCAGCACCTTGTTGAAGTTCCAGCGCGGCACAAAGCCCGTCTCCTCGGCCAGCTCGCGATAGAACGGGTGCGCGCTGGCGCCTTTCACATGCGTGATATCGGTCATGGGAAGATCCAGCCCGAAATTGATCTCGCAGAACTCCTTGACCTCCTCGGCGCTGGCGAGCTCCTGATTGAAGTCGTCCGACGGCACGGCCAAGACCACGAGCCCGCGATCGCGATAGGTGTCATAGAGCGCCTGTAGCCCGTCGTACTGACCAGTAAAGCCGCATTGCGAAGCGGTGTTCACCACCAGCACCGGCTGCCCGGCCCAGTCGCCAGTGTTCAGCGTGCCGCCATCGATCGACGGGAACTCATGCGCTGCCACACCTGCCTGTGCCGCGGCCCCGGCGAACAGGCTCATGATCACTGCACTGAAGCGTGTCATATCGTGCTCCATCTCTGCTTGCTGCGGATATAGGTCCGCTGCGGCAAATGTCAGGCACTGACCCCTCTTTAACTCAGCCGCATTTGACCCATCTTATGAGCAAAGCGTTAAAGGAGCCGCCATGCCGACCTATCAGAAGACCCAAGAGGCGATCTCGAAGCTCTCGCTCGAGGAGTACCGCGTAACGCAGCAGAACGGAACGGAACGCCCCGGAACGGGCAAGCTGCTCCACAACAAGGAGCCGGGCATCTACGTCGACATCGTCTCGGGCGAGCCGCTCTTTGCCTCTGCCGACAAGTACGAATCGGGATGCGGCTGGCCCAGCTTCACCAAGCCCATAGAGCCCGCCCATGTGAAAGAGCTCAGCGACACCACCATGGGCATGGTCCGCACCGAAGTGCGCTCGACCCACGGCGACAGCCACCTCGGCCATGTCTTCCCGGACGGCCCCGTCGATCGCGGCGGGCTGCGCTACTGCATCAATTCCGCCAGCTTGCGCTTTGTGCACCGTGACGACATGGAAGCGGAAGGCTATGGTGACTACATCGATCAGGTGGAGGAGGTATCATGAGCCATCATCGCGCAGTTCTGGCGGGCGGATGTTTCTGGGGCATGCAGGATCTCATCCGCAAACGCCCAGGCGTGATTTCGACCCGCGTGGGCTACACCGGCGGCGACGTACCACACGCCACCTACCGCAACCACGGCACCCACGCCGAAGGGATCGAGATCATCTTCGACCCGGATGTGATCAGCTTCCGCGACCTGCTGGAATTCTTCTTCCAGATCCACGATCCCACGACGCTGAACCGCCAGGGCAATGACGTCGGCCTCAGCTATCGCTCGGCGATCTACTATGTGGACGAGGCGCAAAAGCAGACAGCGCTCGACACCATCGCCGATGTGGAGGCCTCCGGCCTCTGGCCCGGCAAGGTCGTGACCGAAGTGGAACCGGTCGGCGCCTTCTGGGAAGCCGAGCCGGAGCACCAGGACTATCTGGAGCGTATCCCGAACGGCTACACCTGCCATTTCCCCCGCGCCGGATGGGTGTTGCCGAAACGCACCCAGGCCGCCGAATAGGGTCAGCCGCGAGGCCCGCGGCGACCTCAGCCCGCAGCGACGCGGGGGCGGCCGCTCGCCTCGACGGTCACCACCGCCTCGACAAAGACGTCGCGTTCCTCGACGGTCGCACAGCGGATGTCGCGCTGTGCCGTCAGTTGCACATCCTCGGCACCGGCTGCCAAAGCCTCGGCGCGGGCAGCGTCGCGCAGCGTGGTCTCCAGCAGATCGAGGGCCTTGTCCCGATCGGTCAGATCGGTGGGGCCGGTCTCCAGATGCACGCGGAAACGCCCCTCGCCGACGGAGGTGATTGTACCGCTGCGCCGCATCGTCACGCGGCCCACCACAGCGCCAATCGCATTTGCGACATCGCCATGCTGCGGCAGGATCATCTCTGCGCCGACGGCCGCGCCAACGGCGGGATAGTAGCTCGCCGCGGAGGCGCCGAGCCCAACGACCGGCAGATTGAGCCCGGCACTTAGCCGCAGCAAGCCGCGATGCTGTGCCAGCCCCGCGCGCATGAGCCCGTGCCGTGCCAGAACCTGCGGCGCCTCGCCGAAGTCGTGGGCCTCCTCGGCGAACGCCGCCTCCAGCAATGCAATCGATGACTGCGCGGTCAACTGATCCACGATCATCTGCGCTAGTTCCGGCGCCGTCGCTGCCACGACCTTGCCGGACCCCAGCCGTTTGCGTGCCATCAGCCGCAGGGCAGCCTTCGCAGCCGTCGCGTCCCAAGCGCTGGTCAGGCCCAGGACGTGGCTCGCATCCGAAGGCGTCACCCCGGCCGTCTGCACCAAACCGCGGGCAAGAAGGCGGGCCAGCGCACCATGATCGATCCGAACCCGTATCACCTCACTCAGGGGGCGCACGCTCGTACCGATCCGGTCCAGCAGTGTCGCTTCCCTGCCGCTCAAGCCCTCGCGGCTCACGCCGGGTACGGAACGGACAAACCGGGCGTCGAACTCCCCGGGCACCGTGGTCCGCAGCTGCGCCTCAAGCGCATCGTGCAGGACCTCCGGCGCCTCTACGGCCAGGAGCGAGATGGGCAGAACCCGGCGCGGACCCAGCGTCAGACCACCCTTCAGACCCTCTGCCACAACCTGCACCTCACTATCACCGCCCAGCCCGGTCGTCCGCATCGCCACCGCCTCGACCATTGTGCGATAGGCACCGACCTGGGCACCCGCAGGATCAATGGCCGGCCGGCCGCCGCGCAAAAGCGCGATGTCGGTCGTCGTTCCGCCGATATCGCTGACCAGCGCATCATCCGCGCCGGTGAGCCAGCGCGCGCCCACGATCGAGGCCGCCGGGCCACTGAGAATAGTCTCGATCGGCCGCGCCCGCGCCTGTTCCGCCGCGACCAGCGCGCCATCGCCACGAACCACCATGAGCGGGGCCGAGATATCGAGACGCTTGAGGACCTGTTCTGCCCGTCCGATCAGCCGCTCGATCATACCGATGAGCCGCGCATTCAGTACCGCCGTCACCGCCCGCTTGGGCCCGTTAAGGCGCGCCGACAGCTGGTGCGAGGCCGAAACGGGCCGCCCTGCGATCTCAGCCGCCAACTCGGCCGCGCGCAGCTCATGCGCCGGGTTGCGCGTCGCGAAATGCGACGCCACCGCAAAGCCGCTGACCCCGTCCCGATGGGTTTTCAGGAAACTGATAATCGCCGCCTCATCCAGCGGCTGCGCCTCCTGGCCCGCGTGGTCATGCCCACCCGCGCAGATCAGATGCGGGTCGCCGCCCAAAGCAGCCGCGAGCCCATGGGTCTCCAGATCCCGCGCCCGGAACCCGATGTATATCAGCCCAACGCGCCCACCCTGACCTTCCACCAGAGCATTGGTCGCCAGCGTCGTCGACAAGGCGGCGAGCCCGATCTCTCGTGGCGCGGTACCCGACCGGTCGAGCACTGCGCGGACCGCCTGCTCTACACCTTCG
Organism: Roseobacter sinensis; assembly: GCF_025755255.1. Classification (GTDB taxonomy): domain Bacteria; phylum Pseudomonadota; class Alphaproteobacteria; order Rhodobacterales; family Rhodobacteraceae; genus Roseobacter; species Roseobacter sinensis. The sequence continues at coordinate 54,344 of NZ_JALIEB010000001.1, forward strand.
GCAAGATCACCGCGGGTGGTCAATGCCTTGGCCGAGGCGACAACCTCGGCCTCGTCCCGGACCAGCACCGCATCGGTGTAGGTGCCGCCCGTGTCCACCCCCAGCGACAGCGTCACGACGATGCGTCCCCTGCGGCCAGTTGCGCGACAGCCCAGGCGGCTGCCTCGGCGACGGTCGGGTCCGGGTCGCCCGTGAGCGCGGCGGCGGCGGGTGCGAGGTCTGGCAACCCCGAGTTGCCAATGGCGTAGAGCACGTTGCGCACAAACCGGTCTCGACCGATGCGCTTGACGGCAGTGCCGGCAAACAGCGCCCGGAAGCCAGCATCGTCAAGGCGTGCCAGCACATCAAGCGACGGCTCCCGGAGTTCCGGTCGGGCGAGCAGCCGCAGGTCCCGAGCCGCGACCGCGAACTTGTTCCAAGGGCAGACCGCGAGACAATCATCACACCCGTAGATACGATTCCCCATACGCCTTCGTATCTCTTCCGGAACCGGCCCTTTGTGTTCGATTGTCAGGTAGGAAATGCAGCGCCGCGCGTCGAGCTGGTAAGGCGCAGGAAATGCATCCGTCGGACAGACGTCTAGGCAAGCCCGGCAAGAGCCGCAATGATCGACCTCGGGCGCATCAACCGGCAGCTCCAGAGTGGTGAAGATCGCGCCGAGAAAGGCCCAGTTGCCCCAGTCGCGGCTCAAGAGATTCGTGTGTTTGCCCTGCCAGCCAAGACCGGCTGCCGCGGCCAGCGCCTTTTCCGGCACCGGCGCTGTATCCACAAACACCTTCACGTCGGCGGGCACCTCAGCCTCGGCCAACAACCACCGCGCCACCCGCTTGAGCCGTTTCTTGACCACGTCATGATAGTCTCGCCCCTGCGCATATACTGAAATCGCACCGCGCTCGGGCTTTTCAAGAACCTCCATGGGATCATACGGCGGCGTATAGCTCTCCGCCAGCATCACCACCGACCGGGCCCCTGGCCAGAGCGCAGCAGGATTACCCCGCCACTGCATCCGCTCGGCCATCCAGGACATCTGGCCGTGATAGCCAGCCTCCACATAAGCCCGCAGCCGCGCCGCCATTTCCGGCACCGCGTCTGGCCGGCAGACCCGCGCGCTGACAAAGCCCTCCTCCAGCGCTTGCGCAACCAAACGGTCTCTTAGCGCAGACGCCATGCTTCACCCGTCCAGAAATACTCACTGTCCGACAACGGCCTCAAAAATCGAGGTCATTGTAGTGGCGCGGCGGCGGGAAGCCGGGCACCTGATCCGCGAGGATCGACCGGAACGCGGGCCGTGACTTGATCTTCGCATACCAGTCCTTGACCGCATCCGAGCGGTTCCAATCCACATCCGATATGTAGTCCAGGGCACTCAGATGGGCGGCAGCGGCAAAATCCGCCAGCGTCATGACGTCGCCTGCCAGCCAGCGCCGGTGATCGAGCAGCCAAGTCATGTAGTCGAGGTGATACTTGATCGCCTTCGCGCCCGCCTTCACGTTCGAACTGTCGGGGTAGCCCTGTTTCATCACCTTCTTGTTCACCCGCTCATAGAGCAGTTTCGAGGTGACCTCGCGGTGGAACTTGTCATCGAACCAACCCACGAGGCGGCGCACCTCCTGCCGGGCGACGGGGTCTTTCGGCATCAAAGCAGGATCGGGCCGGGTCTCCTCGATGTACTCGCAGATCGCGCCGCTTTCGGCCATCATGATCCCGTCGAGGCGTAGCACCGGCACCTGCCCCGCGGGATTGCGCCGCATGAAGTCCGGGTCCTGTTCCCAATACTTCTCCTCGACCAGCTCGACCTCGATCTTCTTTTCCGCAAGACTCAGGCGCACCTTCCGGCAAAAGGGCGAGAGGGGGACGTGAAAGAGACGGGCCATGGGATCTTCCGGTCAGAAAATGCTCTGCCCTCAATGCCCCGTGCGGCCTTCGGTTTCAACTCTCGAAACAGTCCGCGCGACCATCTTTGCGGATTGTTGCAGCCCCGGACCGTATTGCGCGGGCACGTTTGGACACGAAATCTGACGGGTTGCGCGCCGATCGCGCCTTCGGGTTCGGCAGGATTGCAGCCAGCCGCGCGGCTTGCTCCGCCGAGAGATCGCCGGGCGCGACCCCAAAGTAATGCCGCGCGGCCGCCTTCACGCCAAAGACACCTTCGTCGAACTCGGCCACATTGAGATAGACCTCGACGATGCGTTCTTTCGACCAGATCGCCTCCAGCGCCGGGGTCAGGAGCGCCTCCAGCGCTTTCCGCGTGTAGTTGCGGCCATGCCAGAGGTACACGTTTTTTACGGTCTGCTGGCTGAGCGTTGAGGCTCCCCGATTGCCACCATCGGCAATTGCATCTTTGATCGCAGCCAGATCAAACCCCCAATGCAGGCAGAAATTCGCATCCTCCGCCGCCACGACCGAACGCGCCATCACTGGCGCGACATCATCGAGCCGGACCCAATCCTGCGTGACGCCCCCGAGCCGCCGGGATTCCGCGAACATATACGGGGTCGTCGGCGGGTTCACCACCGCCCCGAGGGCAATCAGCCCCAGCACGATCCCCGCCACGAGCAGCCCGGCGCGCAGCACATAGCGCGCTGCCCGCCGCAGCGGGTTGGGACGTCTCGAAGTCTTGCGGGAGCGCCTGCTCTTTTTTGTCGCCCGTTTCGCCATGGCCCAGCTATAGGGCCGCGCGGCGGTGTTGTGAACCGCCGCGCGTCTCGATTACTCGGCTGGTATGGCTTCGTCTTCAATTCCCAAGGGTGCGGGCAACTTGTCGAGCATCTCTTTCGGACAGACCTGCAGGAAGTTTGCCTTCTCTGCCTCCCAATGCTGCAGGATGTCCGCCGTCCGGCGACTTCCCGTCTCTCGCAGATGCATCTCCAGCAGCTCCTCCAGCTGCCCTAGCCAGTGATCAACCGTCACCGGGCAGGTCACCAGCGTTTCCATGTTCATCAGTGCCGGTGCCTTGCCCTCGGGATCATAGAGGTAGGCCATCCCACCGGTCATGCCGGCGCCAAAGTTGGCGCCAATGTCACCGAGGATCACGGCGACACCGCCTGTCATATACTCGCAACCGTTCGACCCGCAGCCTTCGATCACCACTTTGGCGCCAGAGTTCCGAACCGCGAACCGCTCACCGGCGCGCCCCGCGGCAAAGAGATACCCATCGGTCGCGCCATACAGAACCGTATTGCCGATGATCGTGTTCTTCGCGGCCTCGATGGGCGAGGCCATGGGTGGGCGCACGACGATCATGCCGCCCGAGAGGCCCTTGCCCACATAGTCATTGGCGTCCCCCGAGACCTCCAGCTTCAGCCCGGGTGCGGCGAAGGCACCCAGCGACTGCCCCGCGGAGCCCGACAGTTTCACCGTCAGATGGTCCGGCTGCAGCGTGTTTCGCATGCCGAATTTCTGCACAATGTGGCTCGAGGTGCGTGTGCCCACCGTCCGATGCGTGTTCTGCACCGCGTAAGAAAGCTGCATCTTCTCGCCATCCTCGAGGAACCGCTTGGCATCGCGTACAATCTCCGCATCCAGCGTCGCGGGCACCTTGTTGCGCTTGCGGCTGCGGTCATAGACGATATCCGCCGCGCCATCGACGGTGATCAGCAGCGGGTTCAGATCCAGATCGTCCAGATGCGCCGACCCGCGCGAGACCTGTGCCAACAGATCCGCCCGCCCGATCACATCGTCGAGCGACCGCGCGCCGATAGACGCCAGGATTTCCCGGACTTCAGTGGCGTAGAAGGTGATCAGGTTGACCACCTTATCCGCATTGCCGGTGAACTTCTCGCGCAACCGCTCATCCTGCGTGCAGACGCCGACAGGGCAGGTGTTCGACTGGCACTGCCGCACCATGATGCAGCCCATGGCGATCAACGCCGCCGTGCCGATGCCGTATTCCTCGGCCCCCAGCATCGCCGCCATGACGATATCACGGCCCGTGCGCAGACCGCCATCTGTACGCAGCGTCACTCGCTCGCGCAGGTTGTTCATGCTCAGCACCTGATGCGCCTCGGTCAGCCCCATCTCCCAGGGCAAACCTGCGTACTTGATCGAGGTCGCGGGCGAGGCGCCGGTGCCGCCATTGTGCCCGGAGATCAGGATGATATCCGCCTTGGCCTTCGCCACGCCGGCGGCAATCGTGCCGACACCGGAGGACGCTACCAGCTTCACCGTCACCTTGCAGCGAGGGTTGATCTGTTTCAGATCATAGATCAGCTGCGCCAGATCCTCGATGGAATAGATATCGTGGTGCGGTGGCGGCGAGATCAGCGTCACCCCCTTGGTCGAGTGCCGCAACCGCGCAATCAGGTCGGTGACCTTCATGCCGGGCAGCTGCCCGCCCTCACCGGGTTTCGCGCCCTGCGCCACCTTGATCTCCAGCTCTTCGCACTGGTTCAGGTATTCCGCCGTAACGCCGAAGCGCCCAGAGGCCACCTGCTTGATCTTCGCCGAGGGGTTGTCGCCATTGGGCTCCGGCACGAAATGCGCCGGGTCTTCGCCCCCCTCGCCGGAATCGGATTTCGCACCAATCCGGTTCATCGCCACGTTCAGGGTTTTGTGCGCCTCGGGCGAAAGCGCCCCGAGGCTCATGCCCGGTGTGACAAAACGCTTGCGTATGGAGGTGATGCTTTCGACCTCCTCGATCGGGACCGGCTTACCCAGCGGTTTGATGTCGAGCAGATCGCGCAAGTGGATCGGCGGGTTCGACTTCATCTTGGCCGAGTACTGCTTCCACATCTCGTAGGACGCCTTGTTGCAGGCCATCTGCATCATGTGCATGGAACTGGCTTCCCAGGCATGCGTCTCGCCCGATTTGCGCGCCTTGTAGAAGCCGCCGATGGGCAGCACCGAGGCCGGACCGCCCCAGGCCTTGGCGTGCACCTCTTCCGCCTTGTGCTGGATGCCATTGATGCCGATGCCGGAAATCCGGCTGGTCATGCCGGGGAAATACTCCGCACACATGGCCCGCGACAGCCCCACCGCCTCGAAGTTCAGCCCCCCGCGATAAGACGAGATCACCGAGATCCCCATTTTCGCCATGATCTTCAGGAGTCCCTGGTCAATGGCAATCCGGTAACGATCAATCGCGGTGGTGAGGCTCATGTCGAGCAGCCCGCGCTCGATCCGGTCAGCCAGTGAGTCCTCGGCGAGATAAGCGTTTACCGTGGTGGCGCCCGCGCCGATCAGCACCGCGAAGTAATGCGGGTCGACACATTCGGCGGACCGGATGTTCAATGAGGTGAAGGTCCGCAACCCTTTGCGCACCAGATGGCTGTGCACGGCGGAGGTGGCGAGAATCATCGGCATGCCGACCTTCTCGGGCCCGCTCTCCTGATCGGTCAGGATAATGTGCCCCGCGCCCGAGCGCACGGCATCTTCGGCCTCGGCCCGGATGCGTGCGAGGCCCGCGCTCAGGTTGCCGCGGCCCGGCGCGAAGGTGCAATCGATGCTGACCACATCAGCATTGAAGTGCCGTATCAGCTCATCGAATTGCGCATTGCCGAGGAAGGGGCTGTCGAGCGTGAAGATCTCGGTCTGGCTGCTGTCTTCGTCAAGCACGTTCTTGAGGTTGCCGAACCGCGTCTTCAGGCTCATCACCCGGTATTCGCGCAATGAATCAATCGGCGGGTTGGTCACCTGGCTGAAATTCTGCCGGAAGAAATGGCTGAGCGGCCGGTACTGGCCGGAGAGCACGGCAGAGGGCGTGTCATCGCCCATTGAGGCCAGCGTTTCCTTCGCGTCCTCGGCCATGGGTGCCAAGATCTGCTCCAGTTCTTCAATGGTATAGCCGGCCGCGACCTGACGGCGCCGCAGCTCCGCGCCGGTAAAGAGCGGCTGTTCGACCACATCGTCGAGCGCCTCTTCGATGTCGTTGATCTTGCCGACCCAGTCGCCGAAGGGTTGCGAGGACGCCAGGGCATCCTTGATCGCTCGATCATGGTAGAGCTTGCCCTCATCCATATCGACAGCCAACAGCTGACCCGGCCCCAGCGCGCCCTTCTCGACCACATTGGCCTCGTCGAGCGGCACCATCCCGGTCTCGGACCCCGCGATCACCATCCCGTCATTCGTGACCACGTAGCGCATGGGCCGCAACCCGTTCCGGTCGAGCCCCGCACACACCCAGCGCCCGTCCGTCATCGCCAGGGCGGCAGGCCCATCCCAGGGTTCCATCACCGAGTTGCAGTAGGAATACATATCGCGCCAGCTTTGAGGCAGCTCCACCGCCTGCTTCGACCACGATTCAGGCACCAGCATGGTCTTGGCCATGGGCGCATTGCGGCCCGCGCGCACCAGCACCTCGAACACCGCGTCCAGCGCCGCTGAATCAGACGACCCGGAAGCGACAATCGGCTTGATATCCTCTGCCATCTCGCCGAAGGCACCGGAGGCCATGCGGATCTCGTGGCTCTTCATCCAGTTGAGGTTGCCCTTCAGCGTGTTGATCTCGCCGTTATGCGCCAGCATGCGGAACGGCTGCGCCAGCCACCACTGCGGGAAGGTGTTGGTGGAATAGCGCTGGTGATAGATCGCAAAGGCGCTCTCGAAGCGCTCATCCATCAGATCGGGGTAGAACTCCGCCACCTGCTCGGCCAGCATCATCCCCTTGTAGATGATCGACCGGCAGGACAACGACGCAATGTAGAGCCCATTGATCCCCGCGGCCGCAGCGGCCTTTTCAATACGCCGCCGTATGACGTAAAGCTCACGCTCAAAGGTTTCCTCGTCCACACCCTTGATATTGCTGAGCAAGATCTGCTCGATCTCGGGCCGGGTCGCATTCGCCTTTTCGCCCAGCACATCGATATTCACCGGCACATGGCGCCAGCCATAGATGTAATAGCCCATGCGCAGGATCTCGGTCTCGACGATGGTCCGGCAGGTCTCCTGCGCGCCGAAATCCGTGCGCGGCAGAAACACCTGACCCACCGCCATCATCAGATCGGTCTTTGGGTGATGCCCGGTCCGACGCACCTGGTCGTAGAAGAAATTCGCGGGGATCTGCACGTGAATGCCCGCACCGTCACCGGTCTTGCCATCCGCATCCACGGCGCCGCGATGCCAGATTGCCTTGAGCGCCTTGATGCCATTCTCGACCACGCTTCGGCTCTTGGTCCCATCGACGGACACGACCAGACCCACCCCGCAGGAGGAATGCTCCTCGCTCGGGTCATAGAGCCCATGCTCGGCCATATGGGCCCGCTTGGCCTCCTCGCGGGCCACCCAGGCGTCATCATAGATGGTCATCAGTTGTCTCCTTCAACGAATGGGTGTTCGGCCTGCACCTCGGCCCGTGTCTTGCGGCGGTGATCGCCCTTGAGGCACGCATACGTCGGCGCCAGGTCCGTGTAGATTTCTGACAGCAGCACGAAGTCCGCCGCCTCCTTGAAAAGCCCCGGAAACAGCTCGATCTCGGGCTCATCCGGGTCGGTAGCTCTGAGCCAGACCGAACTTCCGCATGTCTCGCAGAAGCCCCGCTCCGAGAAGGACGATGACGCGTAACTTCTGACCGGCCCCGTGACCGAGACCGCCTTCGTCTCGGCAACAAAGGAGCCAAACAGCATGCCCGCCCACCGCTGACACATGACGCAGTGGCAGGCGCCAACGGCCGCAACGTAATTGCCGTCGATGTCGATCTTCACCTCACCACAGAGGCATCGGCCCGACATCCGACCGGTGCGTCTGTGTGGCGCGACCAGCGCGTCTCTTGCCGCCGCATCCGTCATGCGTCACCCCCGCTAAACATGGCGATGGTTTCGGCAGTGCTCAGCTTGCGGTGATTGCCCGCCAGCGCATACCCCTGCGGGCACTCGTCGGCAAAGAACTCCAACGTCATCTCACCAAGTGCCGCGCCGTCGAACAGCCCCGCCGCCGGGTGGCGCGCCCCATCCTCGATGGTGCCGTACCAGAGCGTCGAGCCGCAGGTGCCGCAAAACCCGCGCTCGGCCCACTCTGACGACTGGAAACTCTGCGCGGGCCCGCTCACCTCCAGCGTCCCCGGCACCGTATCAACCGAGATGAACATGCCGGAGGTATGTTGGCGGCACATATTGCAGTGGCACGCCCGCAAGCGCGGGGTGTCGGTTTGCACGGTCAGCGTCACCGCACCGCAGAGGCATCGACCGCTCAGCTGCGACTCAGTCATGGTCATGTCCGCCATGTCCGCCGCCGCGATAGCCGCGTGCCTGATTGTAGAGCATCACCTGATGGCGACTCATCAGCGGCTTCGTTTCCAGATGCGCGGCCAGATGCACGGCGCGCAGATCCGCCTCGATGCGACCCGCCTCCGCCACCAGTGCCGTCAGTACCGCAGAATCGACTTTGTCTTCGGCGAAGCTTGCCCCGAGCGCCGCCTCAGCGGCCACGAGTTCGGCGCCCAGGCGGCGTGCATCAGCATTCATGCGCGCGAAGATATCCTCCACCGCTGCCCGCTGCTCAGCCGTGAGAGCGAGCGCATCGGCCAATTCCAGCACGTGGGTCGGACCCGGGTATCCATTGAGCTCGGCGGCCAGTGCAAAACCCCACCCGCGGCCGGCCAGCAAATCATCTACGTCCTGGGCGGAGAGGGTCGCAATGGCGCGCGTGTCCTGACCGGCGTATGGGGCCGCGTCATGCGCGGTGTCCGCCACAAGGCCGGTCGCTACCAATGCTGCAACAAAGCTCCACTTCACGGCGGATGTCATCTGCGTTCTCCTTTCAGGCTGCTTTGGTCAGCCCTTCTGTCCTTAACAAAGTCTCACGGTACACTGCGCGTGCCGCAGCACCGACGCGGCGCGAGCGGTGCTATTCCGCGGCCATCACAGCGCCGTCGCCAATCCGTTCCAGAATCGCCTGGGCACAGTCGCGGCCGTCGCGGATGGCCCAGACCACGAGGCTTGCACCGCGCACGATGTCGCCCACCGCATAGACCCCGTCGAGCGCTGTCGCCCCTGTCGTGAACTCCGCCTTGATGGTCCCCCAGCGCGTGACCGGCAGCTCAGGCTGGTCCCAGAGCGTGGGCAGCGCCTCCGGCTCGAATCCCAGCGCCATGATCACCAGATCGGCGTCTTCCACATAATCTGCGCCTTCGATCACCTCCGGTGCCTGCCGTCCGGTCGCATCCGGCGCGCCGAGGCGCATCTTCTGCACCATCACACCGCTCACCGGATCGCCGACGAAGCCTTTGGGGGCCGAGAGCCACTCGAAGATCACGCCTTCTTCCTCGGCGTTCTGCACCTCGCGCTGCGAGCCCGGCATGTTGGCGCGGTCGCGGCGGTAGAGGCACTTGACGCTCGTCGCGCCCTGCCGCACCGAGGTGCGCACACAGTCCATCGCGGTATCGCCACCACCGATCACCACGACCCGCTTGCCTTCGGCATTCAGCGCCCCGGAATCGAATTCCGGCACCGCATCGCCAAAGCTCTTGCGGTTGCTCGCCGTCAGGAAATCGATCGCCCGCACGAGGCCTTGTGCACCGACCCCCGGCGCCTCGATTTCCCTTGATTTATAAACACCTGTGGCAATGATCACCGCGTCGTGGCGCGACCGGAGGTCTTCGAAAGAGATATCTTCGCCCACGTTGGTATTGAGCTCGAAAGTGACGCCACCCTGCTCCAGTTGGTCGTTGCGGCGCATCACCACATCCTTCTCCAGCTTGAAGCCCGGGATGCCATAGGTCAGCAGCCCGCCCGCACGGTCATAGCGATCATAGATCGTGACCTGCACGCCTGCGCGACGCAGCACATCCGCCGCGGCCAGCCCGCCGGGGCCCGCGCCGATGATGCCCACGCTCTCGCTGCGTTCGGCCAGCGGCGTGATCGGCTGCACCCAGCCTTTCTCCCAAGCTGTATCGGTGATGTATTTTTCCACCGCGCCGATGGTCACGGTGCCGTGGCCCGACTGCTCGATCACGCAGTTGCCCTCGCACAGCCGGTCCTGCGGACAGATGCGGCCACAGATCTCGGGGAAGGTGTTCGTCGCCTGGCTGACCTCATAGGCCTCTTGCAAACGGCCCTCGGCCGTGAGCTTCAGCCAGTCGGGGATATTGTTGTGCAACGGGCAGTGGCTCTGGCAATAGGGCACGCCACACTGGCTGCAGCGCGCGGATTGCTCCTGCGCCTTGGCCTCTGCATACTCGGCGTAGATCTCGTTGAAATCTTCGCGCCGCACATCTGCGGCACGTTTCTCGGGCATATCCCGAGGCACGGTCACGAATTTCAACATAGGTTGCTCAGCCACGGCCTGCGTCCTCCACCAAAGTCCCGGAGCCGCACGCATACGCGAACTGAAACCGGAAATAAAGTCAGTAAAGCTTACCTATATAGCTTTATCTTGGTACGATCTAGCGCAAATACGCTTTCGGATCAGCGAAATTGATTCCGATCCGGTCCTATTTTGAGGCTTTTCATTTGATTCCCTGACCTTATACCACAAAGACGCAGTTCCAGCCCGGTGCGCTTTCATGACGCTTTTCCACCTGTTTCTCGTTGCCGCCATTCAGGGCCTGACGGAGTTCCTGCCGGTCAGTTCCTCCGGGCATCTGGTGCTTCTCCCGGCGGTGATAGGCGGCCCCGATCAGGGGCTCGCCATTGATGTGGCCGTGCATGTGGGCACGCTCTTCGCCGTGGTGCTCTACTTCTGGGCCGATGTGAGAATCGCATTGGTCGGCAGTGCGCGATTGATCCAAGGAAAGGTCGACACCCGGGGCGCATTCCTCGCCCTCTGTCTGGTGATCGCAACCGTTCCGGTGGTTATTGCGGGGGCGGCCATCAAACTGACCGGCCTGGACGAAATGCTGCGGTCGGTCGCCGTGATCGGCTGGACCATGCTGGGCTTCGGGCTGGTGCTCTACTGGGCCGACAGGACCGGTGCGCATGACCGCACCGCAGCCGAGTGGCGGCTCAAGGACGCGCTGATCATGGGGCTGGCGCAGATGCTCGCTCTGATCCCCGGCACATCACGTTCGGGCATCACGATCACCGCGGCGCGCCGGCTCGGCTACGAGCGTGAAGGTGCGGCGAAACTTGCCATGCTGATGTCGATCCCGACAATCGCTGCCTCGGGATTGCTGCTCAGTGTCGATGTGGTGCAGGAGGCCAATTGGGCGCTCGCACGCGATGGGCTGATCGCCGCCACCTTCGCCTTTGCGGCCGCGCTTCTGGCCCTGATCGTCATGATGCGGCTGCTGCGCAGCGTCAGCTTCACGCCGTATGTGATTTACCGGGTGATTCTCGGGGTGGTCCTGCTGGTCTACGCCTACAGTTAAGTGCGCAGGTTCTTGGCGGAGTCCTTGATCGCGTCATATTGCCCGGACGGGCGGAAGCGCCACAGGTAATCCGGCAGAACCGAGCCCATCGTCATGGGCGAGATGCCCAGATCCGCAAAGCCCTTCGCGTCGCTGCTGACGACGTTGTCCTTCGCCAGGTTGCGCACCTGATCCCGCGTGATCATCCCGTTGGTGAAGAGCCCGAAGGTCACCGCCTGCAGCATGTCGAATCCAAATGCCATGATGCGCGCCGCAAAGAACGGCACGTTCAGCACCAGCCTGCGGCGATGGATGATCTGCAACATCCGCTGCATGAGCTCGCGAAATGTAGCGATCTCCGGTCCGCCCAGCTCGTAGATGCCTGGCGCCACATCATCTGTCAGCGCGCGTTCGGCAGCCTTGGCCACATCGTCGACATAGACCGGCTGGAACCGCGTCTCGGCACCCACAACCGGCAGCACCGGGCCGAGGCGGCTCATCGACGCAAAGCGGTTGAAGAACTGATCCTCCGGGCCAAAAATGATCGAGGGGCGCAGGATCACGGCGCCCGGCATATGCGCCTGAACGCCGGCCTCACCTTCGGCCTTGGTGCGCGCATAATCGCTGTCGGACGCGGCGTCTGCGCCAATCGCGGAGACATGGACCAGCCCGCCGATCTGCTCTTCCGCAGCGATCCGCGCCACCCGATCGGCACCCTCGGCCTGAACGGTATCGAAGCGGTTCTTGCCGACCTCGGCAAGGATCCCCACGCAGTTCACAACCGCATCCGCACCCGACATCACGGCGCGCACCGAGGCGTCGTCGCGGATATTGCACAGCACCGGCTCCACCTGTCCGACAACCCCGTAAGGCTTGACGAAGATGGCTTCGTTGGGGCGGCGAACGGCGACCCGGACACGCCATCCCGCCTTGGCCATGCGCCGCGCGATGTAACGCCCAACAAAGCCGGAGCCGCCGTAGATTGTCACCAGTTTCGACATATGCGCCTCATCGCTTCCCGTTTCTCAGGATGTACCCCCGGCCTGCCCACGAAACAAGGTGCAAATCGGCGCAGCCACATGCGTATCAGCGCCCGTTCCGAAGGCTGTGTGGGATTCCGTCAGAATCCGTTTGACACCTTTTGGACATGGGCTTAAACGCAGGCTTCACGACACCGGCCCAGGTGGCGGAATGGTAGACGCGCTAGCTTCAGGTGCTAGTGTCCGTATGGACGTGGAGGTTCGAGTCCTCTCCTGGGCACCAAAAATCCGCTTAAAGACAATTGATTAGACGCCGGGGTTGCTTTTGGGTCCACCCGACTTCTTCGGCCCCGCGTTGACCATCATTGGTTTTATCAGCGGAGTTTGATGGGCTGGCGCTGGCTCACCAGACACATCGGACCAAAACATGAGCAGTGCAGTGGGCCACGACCAAGCCGTAGCTAGCAAGTCCCTAGTGACCCGCGTGCAGCGGACGCCGGCCAAGGACGACATCAACACAGTCGGAGAGTTGCTCAGCTTGCCGGGTGAACGCGGTACAGGTCATGTCAGAAACCGGATGTTTGGCGTTTGGGCCATCACTGCGCAGGACGTGCTGCGGCTTGTCTCAGGCGGAGAGTCCTCTCGAAGCCAGCACACATTTTTCACCATGTCGTTTGGTTCGTGCCGCTCGCCGTGCTAGGATGCCAGTATTTGGATAAGGATCGATTCAATGAAGCGTTTCTTTTTACCAATTGCATTTTTGTGTCTTGGGCCCGCAGCCGTTGCTCAGGAGACCTCCACAAAGCCGATACCGCCTGCCTACTTGTTGGAAAGAGACGCAGCAAGAAGCGGCCTGACACAGGGTGAGACGCAAACGATCAGGCGGGCACTTGATGCGATCGACCGCGGACGCTGGAACGCGCCGCGACAACTGTTTGTCCTCGATGGGGATACGGTCTGGGTGAGAGAGGTCGAACCGAATAGTAGGGTGCGGCCTCAAGCTCGACGGACCATCGACGTTGATATCGACGGCGGTGTTAAGCTGGATCTGAACCGATCAGGCCGGTTGGGAAAAACGAACATAAACGTTCGAAGCATCAAGATTGGGCCTGGCGTCGTGGGGTTTGTGATCGGTTCAGCGAGCAGCGCCTACGCCCTTTGCGCATACCTCAATGGCTGTAGTCCGGAGGCCGAAAAGCATGACTTCTGAGCTGGTGCCGGGACGCTACCGGAAGAGCCTGACGCAGCGCTACGGCCTCAACCGTGTTCGGACATGCTCGGGCAAGAGTTTCGAGGCCGCCGTGACCGTAGACCGTGGCAACACATCAAGGTTGTCCTCTAGAAACCGGATCAAGGCGTGCTGGTCCGTCTTGCCCGCCTCCCGCGTCCATGAGGCAATCGCCTTCTGGACGTAATCGTCCGGATCACCGGCCAGAAGCCCGGCGATGCGGAAGGTATCCGACGTCTCTCCCCGTTTCAGCATCGCATGGGTCGCGACAATCGCTGTGCGACGCTCATGCGGATTCGCTGACGCAGCCAGGCGGTCCAGAACGGACTGGTCCTTGTCAATGAGGTAATCGCCCACGACCCGCGCCGCAGCTGGGTCCACGAGGTCCCAGTTGTTGATGCGGTCGTGTCTGCGGAGATAGAGATCGAACAGCGCCCTGCGTTCATCGTCCGCGAGGCCCCTTTTTTGCGCCTTGAAGTCGAGGATCGCCATCGCCGCCATCCGCACCTCATAGCGGTTGTCCGCCAGAAGGCTTTCGACGTCTCCCAGATCGAGTGTGCTGTAGCCTTTGGCGACGGGGAAAATCCGTCCGATCTGAATGCCCATTACGGTGGTGTCGGGATCATCGCCTCTGAAAAACCGACTTACCCGATCGACCTCACCGGGGTCGGCCATCTTCTCCAGGTCCGAGATGACAGCCTCTGGCGTTGCCATGCCTTTTGACCTCTTCTGCCAGCACGACAGAGCGCGCCGCCGGATCACACCGCTGACACGCATGCGCCCCGCGCCGGTCCGCAGCGGGCGCGATGCGGGGCAGCCTAGACGATCACGTCTTGGGCCACCTGCTCGCCCACGCCGAAGACCTTCTTGTAACGGGCGATTTCCGAGGCGGGGCCCATCGCCTTGTTGGGATTGTCCGACAGTTTCACGGTGGGCACCCCGTTCGCTGCAACCGCCTTGCAGACGAGGGAGAAGGGCGCCAGCCGGTCTTCAGGGACCAGCATGCGAAAGTCGTTGGTGAGCAGCGTGCCCCAACCGAAAGAGACATTCGTGCGCCCCGCAAACTTGCGGTGCAGCGAGCGGATCTTGTCCACGTCGAGCCCGTCGCTGAAGATGATGCGCTTCTCCGCCGGATCTTCGCCGCGCGCATGCCACCAGTCGATGGCGATCTCCGCTGCCTTCGCCGGATCGCCGCTGTCGATACGGATACCGGTCCAGCCAGCCAACCAGTCGGGCGCCTTGTCGAGAAAGCCTTTGGTCCCAAAAGTATCGGGCAGGATGATCCGTAGGTTGCCCTCGTGCTCTTCATGCCAGTCCGACAGCACGTCGTAGGGCGCCTGCGCCAGTTCGGCATCGGTCTTGGCAAGCGCCGCATAGACCATGGGTAACTCGTGGGCGTTGGTGCCGATCGCCTCCAACTCGCGATTCATTGCGATCTTGCAATTCGATGTGCCGGTGAAGGCATCTTCCATGCCCTCCTGCATTGCCTGCACGCACCAGTCCTGCCAGAGATAGCTGTGCCGTCGGCGCGTGCCGAAATCGGCAATCGACAGGTCCGGAATATCGCGCAAGGCCTCGATCTTCTCCCAGACGCGGGTCATCGCACGCGCATAGAGCACCTGCAGCTCGAACTTGCCCATGCGGTTCAGCACCGCGCGCCCGCGCAGCTCCATCAGCACGGCCAGCGCTGGAATCTCCCAGAGCATGACCTCGGGCCAGTTGCCTTCGAAGGTCAGCTCGTACTGATCGCCCTTGCGCTCCAGATGGTAGGGCGGCAGGCGCAGATGCTCGAACCATTCCATGAAGTCGGGCCGGAACATCTGGCGCTTGCCATAGAATGTGTTGCCGCGCAGCCAGGTGCTCTCGCCGCGCGACAGCGACAGGGACCGGATGTGGTCAAGCTGTTCGCGCAGCTCGCCCTCGTCGATGAGCTCGGCCAGCGGCACGTGTTTGGATCGGTTGATCAGGCTGAATGTGACGCGCGTGCCGGGTTTGTTGCGGAACACGGACTGGCACATCAGCAGCTTGTAGAAATCCGTATCGATCAGAGAGCGGACGATCGGGTCGATCTTCCATTTGTGGTTCCAGACCCGTCTGGCGATATCAACCATGGCCAGTCTCCAACCGGACACCCGCGGCCTGCATCCCGTCGCGGGCCGCTGCCAGAGAGCCGTCGAGATCAATCGCGCGGCAGAGGTCTTCGCGCACCTCCACATCGAACCCCAGCTTCGCCGCATCCACAGCCGAGAAGTTGACACAGAAGTCCAGCGCCAGGCCGACCATGAGCAGACTGTCGATGCTGCGGGTCCGCAGGTAGCCTTCCAGCCCCGTGGGCGTCAGGTGGTCGTTCTCGAAAAACGCCGAATAGCTGTCGATCGCAGGGTTGTAGCCCTTGCGGATGATCAGATCGGCCCGGTCGGCCTGCAGTTCGGGGTGGAACTGTGCGCCCAGGCTGCCCTGAATGCAATGATCGGGCCAGAGCACCTGCGGCCCGTAGGGCATATCGATCAAATCGTAGGGAGACTTGCCTTCATGCGAGGAGGCGAAAGAGGAATGGCCCGCCGGGTGCCAGTCCTGCGTGAGGATCACCGCCTCGGCCTCGGCCATCAGCGCGTTGACCCCGCCGACGATGGCATCCCCGTCCGGCACGGCCAGCGCACCGCCGGGGCAGAAGTCCTTTTGCAGGTCGATCACGATCAGGGCTGTGGTCATGGGCGCCTCGTTCTTCGCTCATCTTTGGGTAAGGGGCGGCGCGCAGGGCGTCAATGGCAACCGAACCGTGCTCTGCAGATGCGCCGCCCGCCTCGGCTCTTGCCTGCGCGGCCGCAGCGGCCTATTGCAGCGCGCATGTACACGATTGCAGCGCTCTATCATTTCACCCGGCTTGCGGACCCCGCCGCGCTCAAACCCACACTGCTCGCGCTCTGCACCGCGCAAGAAGTGCGCGGCACGCTGTTGCTTGCCCAGGAAGGGATCAACGGCACGATTGCAGGTCCGCGTGCGGGCATCGATGCGGTGATCGCGCATCTGAAGGCCCTGCCCGGGTGTGCCGATCTGGAGTGGAAGGAGGCGGTCAGCGACCATCCGCCCTTCGGCAGGATGAAGGTGCGGCTCAAGCGCGAGATCGTGACCATGGGCCAGCCGGATGTCGACCCCCGCGCGCGCGTCGGACACTATGTCGAGCCGAAAGAGTGGAATGCCCTTATCTCGGCGCCGGACGTGGCGGTCATCGATACGCGCAACGACTATGAGGTGGCCATCGGCACCTTCGAAGGCGCCATTGATCCCCAGACCGAGAGCTTTGGCGAGTTCCCCGCCTGGTGGGAGGCCAACAAGGACCGGTTTGCGGGCAAGAAAGTCGCGATGTTCTGCACCGGCGGCATCCGCTGCGAGAAATCCACAAACTACCTGCTGGGTCAGGGGGTGCAGGAGGTCTACCACCTCAAGGGTGGCATTCTGAAGTATCTCGAAGAGGTGCCGGAGGCCGAGAGCACGTGGAACGGCGCCTGTTTTGTCTTCGACAACCGTGTCAGCGTCGAACATGGGCTGCGCGAAGGCCCTCACATGCTCTGCCACGGCTGTCGGCGCCCGATCCTGCCCGAGGACACCCAGCGCCCCGAGTATGAGGCGGGCGTCAGCTGCCATCGGTGCATCGCGGAAACAACAGAGGCCGACAAGGAGCGGTTTCGCGAACGGCAAAAGCAGATGAACCTGGCAAGGGTCCGTGAAGCGTCTGCGCGTTAGGCCGGAACCACCTCGCGTGTCCGCGGGCCGCTGCGCGACAGGAGCCAGAGCATGATCACGATGTTCAGCCCGTTCCAGAGGATGCCGTTCACGAAGGCGAGCTGATACGATCCGCTGACGTCATAGATCCACCCCGACATCCAGCCGCCGAGCGCCATGCCCATGATCGTCGCCATCATCACGAAGCCCACACGCGCACCGGCCTCCCGCGCGGGCATATACTCCCGCACGATCAGCGCATAGCTCGGCACGATGCCGCCCTGGCTGAGCCCGAAGATCAGGCTGACCACATAGAGCGAAACCAGCGCGTCAGACGGCAGATAGAGAAACAGCGCAAGACATTGCAGCGCCGAGCCAATGAGCAGCGTCCTGACCCCGCCCAACTGGTCGGCAAGCAGCCCCGAGACGATTCGCGACGCAACGCCGCCCAGCAGCATCAGGGCCAGCATCTCCGCACCCACTGCCGGGCCATAGCCGAGATCGACGCAATAGGCGACGATATGCACCTGCGGCATCGACATCGCGACACAGCAGCCGATCCCCGCGAGACCGAGGAGATACTGAAGCGCCCGCGGTGAGAGCCCGGCGCTCCGGGCCTTGCGCAGCGAAAGTGTCTGCGCCGCCGCCTGTGCCTCCTCCGGCAGGCGGCGGCGCAAGGCGAGGGACAGAGGGATCACGCCCACCAGGGTCACGACCGCCATGAAAAGATAGACGCTGCGCCATCCTGCCTGCTCCAGCATCCCTGCAAGGACCAAAGGCCAGAAGGCGCCGGAGAGGTAGTTGCCGCTGGCCACCAGGGCCACCGCGATGCCGCGCCGCCGCACAAACCAATGCGATATGTCCGCGATCAGCGGCCCGAAGCCGACCGCAGAGGCAAAGCCGACAAGCAGTTGTGCCAGCGACAGCGCCGCGATGGACTGGCTGAGCGTGGCCAGACCGAAGCCCGCCGCGACGCCTATGGCCGCGGCGATCAGCGACACGGTCACACCAAAACGGTCGACAGCCTTGCCGATGGCAAAGTTGCCGACGGCAAACCCGATCATGGTCAACGTGTAGGGCATCGATGCGTCGGCGCGGCTCGTGCCGAACTCCGCCTCGACCGCCGGCAGGATCACGATGATCGCCCACATGCCGACATTGACGATCACGGCGATCGCGAGTGTCAGTACGAGACGGACCCAAGAATACGAGCTGTCAGTGATCGTCGCGGACATTCAAGCCTCCTGCGCCGGTATCTGCGCAAAGCGGGGGCTTGGTGACAAGGCAGAAAAACTAAGCCTCCATTAAGGAGGTGGAAAGACCTTTCGCGGTATCACTCTGCCTGGGTGAATACGAGAGTGGTGAGTTATGGCTGCGCAGAGCAATCTGGCACCAGTCATCATCAAGCGTAAGAAGGTCATCGCCGGCGGCCACCATGGTGGCGCCTGGAAGGTCGCATATGCGGACTTCGTGACAGCGATGATGGCCTTCTTCATGATGATGTGGCTGTTGAATGCGACGACCGAACAGCAACGGCAGGGGTTGGCGGATTACTTCGCGCCGACCATCCCGGTGAATCGCGTCTCGGGCGGCGGCGATGGCGCGTTCGGTGGCGAGAGCATCTTTTCGGAAGAAACGCTCCCGCAGAACGGTCTTGGGGCGACCACGCAATACGCCGCGCAACAGCAACAGCAACGGGGCGACAGCGGCACGGCCACGGATGATGGTGCGCAGGACGCGACCAATGAAGAGCTTGAAGAGATCATTGCCGAGCTC
This sequence comes from Roseobacter sinensis, assembly GCF_025755255.1. Taxonomy (GTDB): domain Bacteria; phylum Pseudomonadota; class Alphaproteobacteria; order Rhodobacterales; family Rhodobacteraceae; genus Roseobacter; species Roseobacter sinensis. The sequence continues at coordinate 73,269 of NZ_JALIEB010000001.1, forward strand.
ACCGCGCTTGGCGGCGAAAGCACCGTGATGAAAAACGCGTTGCAGCATATCGTGACCCGGATCACCGATGAAGGTCTGGTGATCGAACTCTTCGCTCTCGATGGGCTGCCGCTCTTTGTCGAAGGCACTGATCGGCCCACCGAGTTGATGGAGACACTGGTAGAGATGGTCGCGAGCGTCAGTCAGGCGGTCACCAATGACATCGCCATTGGCGGGCACGTGCGCGCGGCCCCCATCGTTCTGGCCAGCAATCCGGTTTGGGACAAGTCAACCGATCGCGCCACACGCACGCGGCTCATGCTGGAGCAGAATGGGCTGGCAACCGAGCGCATGCAGCGCGTGACCGGACATGCCGACCGCGAGCCGGTGCACCGCAATCCGATGGCAACGCGCAACAATAGGGTGGAGATCGTGTTACTGCGGTGAATTGTGGCCGAAATAGGGCGCATTTTATATGTTAGCGCGGTGTTAAGCCGGGGCCTTTATCTGGGTGGTCAATGGATGATCACATCAGAAAGGCGTGCCCATGACAATTTCATCGTCGCTCAATGCAGGTGTTGCAGGCTTGCAAACAAATGCTCAGCGGTTGGCGTCCATTTCGGACAACATCTCCAATGCGTCGACATTTGGTTACAAGCGGGTGGAGACAGATTTCGAATCCATGGTCCTGTCATCTGGCGGCGGTTCCTATGCCGCTGGCGGCGTGCGCGCCAGTTCGCAGCGGCTGATTGATCAGCGCGGCACATTGATCACGACCTCCAACCCGACCGATCTTGCGGTTCGGGGTCGGGGCATGCTGCCGGTCGCGCAGGCCGCGCAGGTTCAAACCGCAGGTGCTGACGCGCCGATGTTCCTGACAACGACCGGATCGTTCCGCACCGACGCCGAGGGCTATCTGACTTCTCGTTCCGGCCTGGTGTTGATGGGGATCCCCGCGGCCGCCGACGGCACGATCCCACCGTTTCCCCGGGACACTGCCGATGGGCTTGAACCGATCCGGATCAACACCGGTCAGCTTGCAGGCAACCCGACACTGAACATGAGCCTGGGGATCAACCTCCCCGCGACCGAGACGGAGTTCGGTGCAGCAGCACTGACCGAGCAGCTCTCTGTTGAATACTTCGACAACCTGGGCACATCGCAGAGCATCAGCATCACGTTCACGCCGACGGCTCCCGCGACCGCCACGGACCCTGCCACGAATGAATGGACAATGGTGATGACCGACTCCGCCCAAGCCGGAGCCGAAATCGGTCGCTACACACTGACCTTCACTGACGCGCGCACCGCCGGCGGCACTTTGGCCACGGTCACGCCCGTGGCCATTCCTGCAGGCCCAAATGCAGGCCCCAGCCCGGCCTATAACACCACGACGGGCCTGATCGACGTGAACGTTGCCGCAGGGCCGATTTCTGTTGATATCGGCGCGATCGGCGACACCGAGGGGCTGTCGCAGCTCTCTTACAGCTTCGCACCTGTTTCCGTGACCAAAGACGGCTCCGCCATCGGCAACTTCATCGGGCTTGATGTTGATGCCAACGGCTTTGTTCGGGCCAGCTTTGACACCGGCGAGATCCGCACGGTCTACCAGATCCCGCTGATCAATGTTGCAAACCCGAACGGCCTTCAGGCGTTCGACAGCCAGACCTATCTGCCGTCCCGCGAGAGCGGCGCCTTCTTCCTCTGGGATGCCGGGGATGGTCCAACCGGTGACATCGTATCCTTTGCCCGGGAGGAATCGACAACCGACGTGGCCGGTGAGTTGACCGACATGATCAAGACTCAGCGGGCCTATTCGTCGAGTGCAAAGGTGATCCAGACCGTGGATGAGATGTTGCAGGAAACAACCAACATCAAGCGATAGGACGCGCCTCGTTGCTCCTGAGTTAACAAGTGAGGGCCTGACATGACGATCACATCTGCACTGTCGAATGCCATGACCGGTTTGCGCGCAGCAGGGCGCAATTCCGAGACAATTTCGGCCAACATCGCCAACGCGATGACACCGGGCTATGGGGTACGCTCCGTCGACCTGTCGTCATCGCAGATTGGCGGGGTGAAAATCGATGGGATCAGCCGAAACGTCAACCCTGCCCTCCTGGTAGATCGCGGCCTTGCTGAGGCCGCGTTCAACAATGCAAGTGATCGGACCCAATTCCTCACCAACTATGAGGACTTCCTCGGCATTCCGGACGATCCCGACTCACTGTCGGCAAGGATCGCCCAATTCGAAAGCGATTTGGTCACCGCGGCCAGCCGCCCGGATGCGCCCGAGCGGCTTGATGCCACGGTGAATGCGGCGCGCGATCTGGCCACCCTGATCTCATCCGCCTCTCGAGACATTCAAGAGGCCCGCAGCGAGGCTGACCGGAGCATCGACTTCCAGATCAAGCAGCTCAATACCGCTCTGACAAGCGTTCAGGAAATCAATCGTCAAATCACGAAAACGATGGCCTTGGGTGGCGACACATCCGCGCTGCAGGACAACCGGCAGGCCCTGGTCGACGAAATCAGCGGCATCGTCCCGGTTCGCCAAATCGCCCGGGAGAACGGCCAGATTGCGCTCTATTCGACCGGTGGCGCCATCCTCCTCGATGGCGGCGTAGCGGAAATCGAATTCAGCCCAGTCAACCAGGTCACGCCTTACATGACCCTCGCAGGGGGGCAATTGTCGGGCCTGACAGTGGACGGTTATCCGGTCCAAACCAGCAGCGGACGTGGCGCGCTGGGTGGGGGATCTCTTGGTGCTCAATTCGAGATCAGGGATGAATTGGGGGTCGAGGCTCAGACCCAACTTGATGCGCTTGCGCGCGATTTGATCGAGCGGTTCCAGGATCCCGCTGTGGATCCGACCCTGGCCCCAGGTGACCCGGGAATCTTCACGGATACCGGCATTGCATTCGACCCGTTGAATGAGGTCGGCATCTCCGAGCGGCTGACTATCAACGCGGCCATAGATGATCGGCAAGGGGGAGAGTCCTGGCGCTTGCGAGATGGTCTGAATGCCGTGGCACCCGGGGACGTCGGGGACTCTCGGCTGCTCCAGGCTCTGTCCGGTGCACTCACGGCACAGCGGGTCCCGGCGTCCGGTGATTTCGGCACGGGTGCCTTCTCGATGATCAATCTGGCCTCGACCTTGACGTCGCAATTGGGCGCTGATCGGGCGCAGGCCGAACAGACCCAGACGTTCACATCAACCCAGTTCAAAGAACTGACCCAGTTGGTCCTGGCCGAAGGCGTCGACACGGATCAAGAGCTTCAGAAGCTGCTTTTGGTGGAACAAACCTATGCTGCAAATGCTCGCATGATCCAGGCCGCCGACGAAATGATGCAAACGATTTTGAGGATCTAAGCCATGAAATCCACATCCCTCGGTGATCTTGCGCAATCCTTCATGCTTCAACGCCGCAGCGTTGCATTGCGGCAGGATTTGACCCGCCTGACTGACGAGCTTTCCAGCGGAAAGGTCGCCGATGTTCGGCAGGTTCTTTCAGGCAACCACAATTATCTGACCGGCCTCGAGCGCTCGCTCGAAGTGCTCCAAGGATATTCGGTCGCAACGACCGAAGCCGAGTATCTGACCGGTGCGATGCAGGACTCGTTGGAGCGTGTTCAGGACTCCGGGAGTCAATTGGGAATTGACTTGCTCTTGGCAAGCGGTGGGCCCTTGGGCGTCGTATCTGGGAACCAAGCCGAAAACGCGATGAGCCAACTGGAGGGCATCATCAACGCGCTGAACGACGATATCGCGGGCCGCAGCCTTTTTGCGGGCACTGCGACTGACGGCGCTCCTCTGCCGGACGCACAGACCTTGGTCGGATTGGTCCGCACAGCCATCGCAGGACAGCCCACACCGGCAGACGCGCTCGCTGCGGCCGAAACTTGGTTCAATAACCCTGCCGGCTTCGATGCCTTGGCTTACTCGGGCTCGACGACAGCGCTCGCACCCTTTGCGCTCTCTGATACTGAAAGGGTCTCGCTCGATATCAGAGCTGACAACGATGCGCTCAAGGATCTGCTGAAGCATGTCACGGTTGCGGCACTTGGCGATGATCCAGCACTCGGTTTTGATGTGGAAGAGCAGGCTGAGCTCTATGGCCTCACCGGGATCGGTCTGCAATCCAATCAAGACCAGTTGACCAGCCTGCGCGCCAGTATCGGTTTTGTGCAAGAACGGATCGAGATGATCGCAGCGAGAAACCAGGCCGAGGAAACAAGCATGGAGTTTGCGCGCAATGCGCTGCTGGCTGCTGATCCGTTCGAAACCGCAACAGAGCTGGAAAGCGTGCAGTTTCATCTGCAAAGCCTGTACTCGGTCACAGTACGCAGCTCGCAACTCAATCTGGTGAACTTCCTATGAGATCTTTTCTTGCCGCTATTGTCACGGTCCTCCTGAGCGTTTCGGTCGCGAGCGGAGGGCCAGTGCGGATCAAAGATCTTGTCGAGTTCGATGGGGTTCGCGGAAACGATCTGGTCGGGTACGGCCTTGTGGTCGGTCTGAACGGTACAGGGGACGGTTTGCGAAACTCGCCGTTCACCGAAGATATCATGTCGAACATCCTCGAACGCCTTGGTGTCAATGTCACGGGCGAGCAATTTCGACCTCAAAACGTCGCTGCCGTTCTGGTAACGGCGGCGTTACCGCCCTTCGCGCGTGGCGGAAGCCAGATCGACGTTACGGTGTCTGCCATCGGCGATGCAGACAGCCTGCTGGGCGGAACTTTGATCATGACACCACTGAATGCGGCAGACGGGCAGATTTACGCTGTCGCTCAAGGAACAATCATTGCAGGCGGAGCGGTGGCTGAAGGCGACGGGGCGAATGTCACCCAAGGCGTACCAACGGCTGGGGTCATCCCTTCCGGCGCACGCGTTGAACGGGAAATTGAGTTTGATCTCTCGAGCCTGACAAACATGAGATTAGCACTTCGGGACGCTGATTTCACCACCGCGGCGCGGATCGAAGAGGCCATCAACTTAGATTTCGGTCGCCCTGTGGCGTTCATGTTGGACTCCGGGACCGTGCAGTTGGATATTCCGCAGACGAGAATGGCGTCGGTGGCGCATGCCCTTGGTCGCATCGAAAACATCCCAGTTCTGCCTGAGCGTAAGGCACGTGTCGTTGTCGATCAGCGGTCCGGAACCATCGTGATGGGCGAGGATGTTCGGATATCTCGCGTCGCAGTATCGCAAGGGAACCTGACGCTTCGAATACAAGAGGCGCCGATTGCGGTGCAGCCAAACCCCTTCTCCGAGGGTGAGACGGTGGTGGTGCCGCGGACAAATGCCGAGATCGAGGAGGAGCCTGGTATAGGTCTTGCGGAAATCCCGACAGGTACGTCCCTCTCCGAAGTCATTGCAGGGCTCAATGCACTGGGCGTCGCGCCTCGAGACATGATCGATATTTTGAAAAGCATAAAAGCTGCCGGCGCTCTGCATGCGGAGTTTATTGTCCGCTAATCAACTCCATTTATGATCATTTCGCTCAAGATACGCTGTGACAAGCAAAGATGACGGTACGCAGTGGAGCTGTTTCATCGAGCATCTTTGCTGGTGGCGGTGCCTACCGCGCGAAGCCAGATTTGGCTGCAAAGTTCCACCTTGATCGTATCGTCGGCGAGGTCTGGAGCGGCCGCTGGTTTTCGAAAGTTTTCGTTGGACGTAGTCTTTGACTTAACCCATTTGTGGTTGGACAACTTCACTCATCGCTCTCGACAACGGCATCGCCGGAGTAAGAGTTCGATCCGTGGGCACAGCTTAAACCTCTGCTTGGCCTAAAGTCGTGACCTTTGCAATCATGTCTTTCTTTGTGCGGCTATGGTGAGCGCATAACGAAAAATGAGGACTTTTTCGATGATGGGAGCCAGGTGAAGATCTGAAGTAGTTTGATCACTCAGCGGCCGGCACCGAAACTACTGGTTTGTTCAATCGTTACAGTGTGAGCCAAGGGAGCGTGGGTCGTCGGCCTCCTCCAAGACCACGTCGAAACATAGTGACCTGCTCGCGGAGGGCTGGGATGCTGGCTCGAGCACGCCTGACTTTTCTCATCTGAGCTTCTCTGGTGGCATGGATAACACCGACAAGCCGGACCCGCAGGGTGCGTCAAAACGCAACTTATCTTCTCATGGCCAGATCGTCGCTAGTCCGTCGTGCTGAAATCCTCAGTCTGGAATGAAGATTCGGCCGAAGGCGTTCTCAAGAGCCTCCGGTGATTGATCTTCAATCCCAAAAGATAGGATACGCCCGCGAGACCGAAAACAAGCCGCATGTCGCGGCCTGCAGACCTCTTTCGTTCGCAGAAAGAGACTTACTCAACGACGATGTCACGCCCGGTCGATCCGGAACAATGGGGCAAGCCCCTTTGGCAAGCCTGCCGCATCGATTTCTTCGCGCGACCAAAAGCCAGATTCTGGTCAAGACTTGTTGAGTTCATTCCCAAACAAAGACATGTCGATTGCGGTTTCGAGATCGACCTTGCGAGCCCCCTCGAGCTGTCGTTGTAAGATCGTTTTCACGATTTCTTCGCTGGCAAGGACCTTGCCATAAGCTTGTTTGACCTGACGGATGTGCTGGTCTTTCTCTGCGAGGATAAGCGCAAGCTTCATATTCAAAGCTCTTTTGCTTTTACCCAGCCACGCGTTCCAGATCACATCGGCTCCTATCGATTTCATCGTAGGGTTCGCAGACTGCTCCGCCGATTTGGCCTGTGCCTCGAGCTTTGCGAGATCAGCTCTGATCGCATTCTCCCGCTGCAGAAGCGTTTGAAAGAGCTGCTGTCGGGCGCGATACCGGGCATCCGCCAACGCATGCAAGGTCTTGGCCTCTTCGAGACGCATCAGATCCGACCCTTCGCACGTTGACGCATCGCCTCGGCAAAGCGGATAGCGGCAGCAACCGCGCGGTAATGATCTGGCGCGATTTCGTCGCCGATCCCTGTGGTCGCGTGCAGAGCGCGGGCCGTCGGGGGATCGCTGCGGATAGGGACGTCGTTTTCTTCAGCGATTTCACGTATGCGCAAGGCAATTTCATCGACGCCTTTTGCCACACAGACGGGGGCCTGGCCGGGTTTGCGGTCCCATTTGAGGGCGACGGAGTAATGGGTTGGGTTTACGATAATCACATCGGCTTTGGGCACATCGGCCATCATCTGCGCCCCTGCAATCGCCTGCGCCCGCTGCCTGCGCTCCTGTTTCATGTGTGGATCACCTTCGGCATTTTTCGTCTCGTCCATGATCTCTTTGCGAGACATCATGTTTCTGCGCAGGTGTTCGAAATGTTGCCAGATCGAGTCAATGACACCGATAACCGCAGAGACGATCACGACAACCAGAAGGAAGGAGAGGCAGATCTCCGCCAGAAGCGAGACGACCAGGCGCGGGTTGGTCTGGAGAATGGAGACCATCTCATCGAGGCGGACGTGAATGAACACAGCCAGGCAGGCCGAATAAATCAGCAGCTTTGCGAAACTTACGGCAAACTGGAAAAGGCCCCGGCGGCCAAATTTGTTTTTCGCGTTCGAGATGACCGAGATATTCGACAGCGTCGGCGCAACCTTGTTGGGCGCAAAAACAATACCTCTCATCGCGAAGAGACAAAGCAGAACAGCAAGCGCCGGGAAGCCGAAGAAGGGAGACATCGACCACGCCACACTTCGGATCAGACCGCCCGTCGGCGCACCTGCCGCACCGTCGAAAAAGAGCGGCGCCAGTTGCGCGGGCTGGTCGATAAGGACCATCATGGTTGTGCCCAGATGAACCAGACCGCCGCTGCCGGTTGCCAAGAATGCAACCAGCAGCCCGGCATAGGCAAAGGCGGTCAGGATCTCGGTGGATCGTGCGATGTCCCCTTTCTTGCGTGCCTCAAGAAGCTTCTGAGGCGTCGCCTCAAAACTCTTGTCGGCCTGTTCCGTCTGGTCGCTCATTGTGTCGAACCGAACGGATTGCCGAGAAAGCTGTCCATGGCCCGGATCCAGACCGAGAGAATCAAAGGCGACGACATCAGCAGCAGGAACAGGCCGCCCGCCGTGATCACGGGAGCGCCGACGAAGGCCACCATCAGCTGAGGCATGGCCTTGTTGATCGCGCCGAGTGCCACATTATAGAGCACAGACAGAATGACGAAGGGCGCGGCGAGGGTAAATGCGAGGGTGAACGCGCGCGCGACTTGCGCGACACCCCAGTCTGAGAGAACAGAGCCCTCGGTCAACCGCCCCATCGGCATGACGTCATAGGACAGGATGATCAGCTCAGCCGCCTTGACATGCAGGCCGGTCATGACAGCCAGCGCCAGGCCGCCCACGATCAACACATAGCCCATGGCCGGCATCGGGTCGACGCCGGCTCCACCTAGAACTTGTGACAGAGAGGTGGCGTGCGCAGCGATTGATCCAGCCGTCTGAAGAGCAAGAATGAAAAGTCGGATGCCAATCCCGAGAGCAAGCCCGGACAGGATCTCCGTCACGATGATGAAGGCGGTTGTTCCAAACAGATCGGGGATCGGTGTCGTTGGGATGGCAGGCGCGACAATCAAGGTAAAGGCCAAAGCGAGGACAAGCTTGATACGTGCGGGAACAGACTGTTCGCCGAAGGCTGGCAGCATCGAGGTGATCGCGGCAACACGCACAAACACGGCGAACCCGTGCCACAAAGTCTCGTTGAGCAGCGGTATGAGCTGCGTCAGACCGTTCATGCTGCCACGACACCGACCAGCGAAGGCCGCGCATCAAGGCCGATTTCTTCGAAGGACAAGACCGGGTTGTTGATGCCCTTGGCGCGCATGACGGTGCGCAAGAAGCGGCGCCGGCGCGTGTTCGTCACGATAGCCGCGTTGATCCCGTTCTCGCTGGCGGCCTTTAGTTTCTCCGACATGTTTTCAGCCAAAAGGTTGAAGATGTCGGGCGGCAGAGCAATGTCCAGGCCGCGGTCAGCTTCGACCTGATAGGTGTTGAACGTCTCCTCCCATTCTGGGGCAAGCTGCACCAGCGGCAGGGTGCCGTCATCGCGTTTCATGCTGGCAACCAATTGAAAGCCCAGCCGCTGTCGGACGTGCTCACAAATTGCCTCAGGCTGCGCGTTTTGCGCGCGGGCTTCCGCGGTCGCTTCCAAGATGAGCGGCAAGTTTCTGATCGAAACCTGCTCATCCAGAAGCAGCCGCAGGACCGCATGCAGTACATCGATGGGAACTTTATCCGGGATCATCTCGTCGAGAAGCTTCCGGTTTGCATCTGCGCGCTTCGCATCCGACACATTGGTCATCTCATGCAGGAGACGCCGCAGGGACTTCAGAGACAACAACCTGCTGAAGTTCCGCTTGACCGTCTCCAGCAAATGCGTCGCGAGGATCTCCGCTGGCGTTACAAGTGTCAGGCCATCGAGCGAGGCCTGCTCCTGATCCCGCGTCTTGATCCAACGGGCCGGCGCGCCGTAGACCGGTTCCGTGGTATCGCGACCATCAGGCAGGCTCGCTGCATCCTCGGGAATGAGAGCAAGTATCTGATCGGGGCTCACCGAGGCACGTGCTTGCTCGACCCCTTGAATGCGCAAGATATAAGTGCCCACCGGCAGGGCCGCGTTATCGGTCAGTCTGATTTCCGGCAGGATCAGCCCGTAGACCGAGGCAATATGGGTGCGCATGTTCGAGATACGGGCATCCAGGCCCGTTCCGGGATCCAGCACCATATTCACGAGATCGGTCGCGAACTCGACGTGAATATCGTCCAGTTCAAGTATGTCTCCGAGCGGTTTTTCTTTGGGCAGTTCGGCGTGAACGTCCTCTTTGTCCTCCTCGTCCGCTTTCGCCTTGGCGCGTTTGTGCAGCCAATAAGCGAGGCCACCCATCATCGCCCCACCAAGAATGAAGGGGCCAAAGGGCAAGCCTGGAAACAATGCGAAGAGCACAAGCAAGCCGGCGACAGTTCCGATTGCCGGGGGGTGCTTGCCAAGTTGGCTGAACACCGCCAAATCCGTTGCTCCTTGGGCGCCACCACGGGCCAACAGGAGCGCGGACGCGATGGAAATGACCACCGCGGGGATCTGCGAAACCAAACCGTCGCCCACGGTCAGGATCGCATATGTCTCGAAGGCCTGACCGATCGGCATGTCGTGGACCACAATCCCCATGATCAGCCCGGCGACGAGGTTGAGCAGCGTGATCAGCAGACCTGCAATTGCGTCACCTTTGACGAACTTCGAGGCACCATCGAGGGAACCGAAGAAGGTCGTTTCTTGCTGTTCTCTCTCGCGGCGTTCACGTGCTTCGGCGTGCGTGATCGCGCCGGCGGACATGTCGCTGTCAATGGCAAGTTGTTTACCCGGCATGCCGTCCAAGGCGAAGCGGGCACCGACCTCTGCCATGCGCGTCGCGCCTTTGGTGATCACCATGAAGTTGACAATCAGCAACACGCAGAAAACGACAAGACCGAGAAAGACGCTGCCACCCATCACAAATTGGGCGAACCCCTCGATCACATCGCCGGCAGCGTCCGTTCCCGTGTGCCCTTCGCCGATGATCAGCTTGGTCGATGAAACGTTGAGGGACAGCCTTAACATCAGAGATGCAAGCAGGATGGTCGGGAACGCAGAAAAGTCGAGCGGTCGCTCAATGAACAAGGTGACTGTGAAGATCAGAATGGCGAGGGCAAAGGAAGCCGCCAAGCCGACATCGAGCACCCAAGCGGGCATCGGCAGGATCATCATGACGATGACCGCCATCAATGCGACTGCAAGCATAACGGTGGGGTTGAAGAGTGCTTTGGCCGTCAAATTTTGCACGGTCAGATTTCTCCAGTCTGCGAGAAGAGCGAACCGCCCGGCGCTGATTGCCCCAGCGGCACCAGGGATCCAAGCCGCGGCTGCGCGTCGGAGCGTTGTAGCAGCGGAAAGCGATTTTCCCGAATTCGAGATACGCTACCCGTCGTGTGGCCAACGGGGTCATCCCCGAGGCTTGCATGGATTTCCGAAAAGCGCCTCTTGTAGCGGTTTGCGTGCTCTTGAGTTCGCGAATGATAGGCTCCGACGGCACGCATCCACTCTCCCTTCTCATCGTAGAGCTCTGTCAGGAAGGCAGCAGCATAGCGCGCATTTTCAATTGGCTCGAACATGTGCTCCAGGCTCGAAAAAGCATGTCCATGCCAACGGTAGTTCAACTGGAAGCACCCAATATCAACGTTGGTCAGGCCCTGGTTCAAACGCGATTGTGCATGTTGAACAGCTGCGGATTTGGTCTCGAACCATCGGCCTGTGCCGCCTGTATTCGTGGCCCAGGGCCAGGGTTCAAAAACACCATTACGGGTGCGCCCGGTTTCCGTCCGGGAAATCGCCTTCAGAATTGAGAAGGGAACCCCTGTCTCTTGGGAAACAACTGCAGCTGCCCGGTCACAAATGTTCGGCGTGTTTGCGCGGGCCGGCGCTGCGAAAAGGAGTGTACAGGCCAAGGCAGTCGATGCCATGGCCGCAAAAGAAACGAGTAACGTATTCTGTCGTGCCATTCTGACCCTTTTCGCGCGGCGCTCTGCAGCGGTCCATAGATATCGATTCAAGGTTTATTTTGCGTAACCGGATGATGTGTCATCCGAACGGGGGTCCGAAGTGGGGCTAAGGGTCGACCGGCAAGCCACCAAGTATCTCTTCCAGAGTCGTTCGGGCCGAGCTGCTTTGCTCAACGGCCGAGCCGATCATCTCCAACATGCCGTCCTCTGCGGCAACCGGAGGTATGGCTTCCTCGGACAGAACTCGAGCTTGCCCAAACACTGGAGCATCGCTCTCGACCAATTCAGTCCATTCATTCGCCAACCACGCTGCGCGAACGGCATCTTGCTCCGCGTCTAAGGTTTCAAATAAGCTGAATGCTTCCTTGTTGTCGCCAAGTTGCGACAACGCTCTTGCCTTCAAAGGGACCGACAGATCGCTCTGTACGAGTCCGAGCACAGTGAGTGCGGCTTCGGGCTGCCGCATTGCAATTAGAGCTTCGGCGTGCAGAAGCCTGAGATCATCATTCGCCCGATCTGCGGGGAGATCGGCGAGGATCGCCTCCGCTTCGGCTGCAAAGCCCAATTCAAGCAGTCGCGAGACCGTCGCCTCGACCGATACAATCGAGAGCGCAGACGCATTCGTTGGAAACTCGGCAAAAAATGCATCCAGGAAGGTAATGTCATCGGCGTTGGACGACAGAGCAGAAAAGATCAGCGACCTCAGTTCGTTCAGAAGGTCAGGATCCGCTGTTACAAGCTCGTTTTCCAGCGCTTCGAAGGCCTTATCGAATTGATCGGAGTAGGCTGAGGCAATCACATGCGCACGCTGGAGGTCCTGTGCAATCGGGCTGTCGCGCCATTCGAACGCATATGTTTCGATCAGAAGCGCAACATCAGCCGAGATCGCTTTCCCCTCGTCAAGACGGCTGTTGACCAAAGCGATCATGGCTTGAGGCGTTTCGGCCGCATTGTCTTCGATCACCTCTGACAGAAGATTCTCGGCCCTTTCGGTGTTCCCGGATTGTTTCTCGATTGTCGCTTCTGCGAGATCCGAATCGCTCTCATTGCCGGTCTTGGTCCAGTCGGTGTTCCGCAAAGCAATCGACGCGGAGTCCAAACTGCCGCTATCTGCAAGACGCTTGCTCAGTGCCGGTGCAATGAACCGCCTCAGATGGTCAGGCAGTGCTGCCAAAGCGCGCAACGCTGCCGCTTCATTCAATATCTGCTCGGCCGGCAGCTCTTGGGCGGCCATTGCGGCCCAAAGCGCCAACTCGGATTCGCAATCGGCAAACCGATGGACGAACCGTGGGTTACGTGCGAACCCATGCTCCATGATGTCGGCCAAATCCATCAACTCGGGATGCTCGGAAGCTAAGGTACCTGACAAGCTCAGCACCTCTTTGGCCTCCGCGCCAAAGCCGAAAAAGATGTAGAGACGGGCGAGCGCAATCGCCTGGTCGGGATTGAGGCGGTCAACCTCTGAGTACAGCGCTCGCCTCATACCAGCGACCTGAAGATGGAACGGGTCCTCTCCGCCCCATTCCGGCACCATGACACGATCTGGCGACGCACAAACCGCACCCGATGTCATCAGATCCCCATCAAGCGCTCCACGCGGGGTGTCACGGCTGCTCGTTATCCGGATGTTGCCGCCTTCAGGAGCGACCACCACAATTTCTTCTTCGGATGAGTCAAAGATCTCTTCGGCTGGTGGCATCTCCTCCTCGCCGATAACTCCGTTGAGGTCTGGGGTGGCGGGTTCAAGTATGCCCCGAGATGCCGCGTTGCTGAGCCCGGCCAGCAATTGCTGGCGCGTCTGTTCAACAAAGGCGGCTTCGCTCTCTCTCGCCTCGACGCTCGGATCAATAGCATCCGGTTGCTGCTCGGCCGGCGACTTGTTGGATGCAATCGCTTCACCATCGGGGGATGCGAAGTCGGACCAAAGAAGATCGCCAAAATTGAAACCGGACGCAGGGCGGGCCGTTATGAAGCGTGGCGCAGACGCTGTGCTCTCGGGAGGCAACGGCGGACCATCCAGAATATCGACGACGAGGAACTCTCGGCGTTCGACAAATGTGTTGACGTCACAGACGCATGACAGGTCCAGTTCGAGTCGGGAGGGATAGGGGCGGACCTCGAGAAGTTGATCGCGCGGTATCACATCAAAGACCCGGCTGACGTTGAAACCAGCGTCATGCCCGCGAAAGGAGATCGTCTTTAGCCCAGGTTCTTCAATGAGTTCCCAGGTTACATTTTCCGGCAAACGCAAGACCAGACGGGTGAAACCCTCATGATCACCGGATCGGACGACGATGGGATTCGAATGCGCGGCACCCGCAAACAAGAGAGCAATTAGACCCGCGAGGGACGCCAATCTGATCATGCAGCACCTTGTTTCACCGATTTTAGCGCTTCTTCAAGCTCGGCAAAGCTGGGTCGACAATGAGAGGGCGTATTCTGGCGACCGACTTCAATGCAGATATTGGTGGCGTGGGCGTGCAAATTTGCAACCAACACCTCACGGATCAGCTGGTAAAAGTGGCCATCTTCTTCCGTAATTGTTTTGACCTTCGCGGCGAATGGTCCAACAAAGCCATAGGCCAGAAATACGCCGAGAAAGGTTCCCACAAGCGCACCACCAATCAGTTTCCCGAGCACTTCTGGCGGCTGATCGATTGACCCCATTGTCTTAATGATGCCCAACACCGCAGCCACAATGCCGAGAGCGGGAAGCCCGTCCGCGACGGTCTGCAACGCGTGGCTGGAGTGCATCGCATGGTGCATGTTCGCCTCCATGCGCTTCTCCAGAACCTCCTCAACCTGATGCGGATCGTCATAGTTCATCGACGCTGAACGCATCGTATCGCAAATCAGGGCAATGGCTTCCTTGTCCTTCAAGATCTTGGGATATTTCGAAAAAATCGATGAGTCGTCCGGTGCTTCGATATGCTCCTCGATCGCGACCGGGTTCTGCCGCGCGAGGCGAATGAGTTCGAACAGAAGGCATAGAAGATCCTTATAGTCTTCATGCGCCCACTTCGGACCTTTGAAGACCTTCCCCATGTCGCGGGCCGTCTGCTTGATTGCAGACGAATCATTGCTGATGAGGAACGCGCCAACGGCGGCCCCGCCAATCATCGTCAGCTCGAACGGCAAAGCTTTGATGATGATGCCCATCTTGCCTCCGGCAGCCAGATAGCCGCCAAAGACCATCGCAAAAACGCAGACAACGCCAATGATTCCGATCATCTCGAACCCCAATGATTACCAAGCACCATTGTCGCAAAAGGAAGTTAAAAAAGCCTCTGCGCGGTCAGCTTTCGGGGACGTCCGCGTTGCGTCCCGCGAGAATGACGCTGATGGAATAGGCCGTTTGCGGAGACAGTCCCGCCATAACCCCAGCCGCCGCATCCGGACGCATACGCCCGAGAAAACCGGCTGCAAAAGCTGGCTCCATTTCCTCGAACAAGGCGGCCGCCTCTTTCGGCTTCATGTTTTCATAGACTGTCGTCAGCCGCGCGAGATCATCTTCGGCCGCAGTGTTCGCAAGCGCGAGCAGATTTCTCAGGGACTCTTCGGCTTGCTGCAGATTGGTCAACCGACGTTCGATCTCCTCATCCGCAACCGACAGGGCTTTCATCCTCATGTCGATCTGCTCTTCACGTTCAGCAAGCCGGGCTTCGCGCTGCTGAAATGACTCGAGCATCTTCGACATGCGCTCGCGTTCGTCAGCCGCCAAGGGCTTGTCGGAGGTCGTGGCACTCTTGGCCGCGGTCTCGACAGCTGCAGAGGGGTTTTCGGTTGCGACAGCCTGCCCGGCCCCGATGCCGATGCGAAGAAGCGCAGAGCCGACAAGGAGGCCAGCGATCAGCAAGATCGAACCACGACCGTTCCGGCCCAAAAGAAGCTTCATCTTTTTCATTGGTGAGTCTCCGCGCTGCGATGACGTACAAACATCGGTTCGCTGACCTGTGCGGCCGGAGCCGGTGTCGGCTGTGGCGCGGGCTGACGCACCTGCGGAGCCTCGGGAAGATCATGCAGGGACGCCATCTGCAACTCGAGTTTGCGCGACATGTCCTCGGCTCTCTTCGTCAGGTCCGTCAGGGTCTGCGCCGATGCTGCCGCGGTTGACTGCGCCGCCGACAAGGTCTTCGTCAGGTCATCGACCTGAGCGGACAAAACGGCGACAGCTCCACCGACACCTTTTTCCAGGTCGTTGAACCGATTGAGCCGCCGACCAAGCACGAGACAATAAAATCCGGCCCCAAGTGCGCCGGCCGCCAGCAAAACATCTGCGATCAATTCCATGTCACCCTCCTTAATTCAGTACAAATTCCATGATCAGCAGGTCCTTGACCTGCTCCGGCCCCGTCACCACCTGCACCCGTCTGAGCATTTGCGCCCGAAGACGGGTCAGAGCGGACGGGTTGGCGATGTCCTGCGCGTCGATAGCCCGCAGATAACCGTTCAGAACATCCACGACGCGTGGCAAAACGGCTTCGACATCAGAGGCATATTTGCTTGCAACCTCGAGTTCGGCGCGAAACCTCAGATGACTTTGCGGACTGCCCGGAGGCAGGGACACCGTGATCGGATCGATGGGAACAAAGGCAACGGCCGGTCCTTCAACCGTTTTTGTTTCTTCTGCCTTTGGCTCTTCTGATTCGGCGCCGAAGAGCAGACCGCTCCACGTCGCATAAAAGCCACCCCCGCCGCCCAGAAGCAGCAGGACAAGGCCAATAATCAAAGGCATCTTTGACGATTTTGGTTCACTCTCGTCTTCAACAATCGCTGCGTCAGCCATGACCATCCCATTTTAGGTTACGAAATTTGTTATAGACGCGATTGCACTAACCGATTGTTAAGCCAGATCGTTCATTGCTGTTGGCATCGCTGAATAGAACGTTCGGCTGGACGGAGGTGATTGTGCAGCAATTGTTGAATGCGTGGACGGGTTTGGATCTGCGCCGTCAGATTATCGTGATCGTCGCGACTGTCGCCATGTTCTTCGGAATCCTGGCCATGTCCCGGATGGCGTCTGCACCTTCGATGACATTGCTCTATGCGGGGTTGGAAAACGGGGCGGCTGGTGATGTTGTCCGAGCGCTTGAACAGCGCGGTGCCGCGTTTGAAGTGCGTGGCGGCTCCATCTTTGTCTCCTCGAAAGAACGTGATGAGCTGCGCATGACTTTGGCCAGCGAAGGTCTTCCGGCGAACTCGAACCGCGGCTATGAGCTGCTCGATACGCTGTCCGGTTTCGGCACGACGTCGCAAATGTTTGATGCAGCCTATTGGCGCGCCAAGGAAGGCGAGCTGGCGCGCACAATCGTGTCCAGTCCACATGTGGCGATGGCCCGCGTGCACATCGCGAGCACCGGCTCCAACCCGTTCCAGCGGGGCGTGACACCCAAGGCGTCTGTCTCCGTCACACCAACCGGCGCGGCCGTCACACCGCAACAGGCAAAGGCGATTCGTTTTCTCGTCTCATCTGCCGTGGCTGGTCTGGCCTCGGAAGATGTCGCAGTGATTGATGCAAACGGTGCGTTGATCGGCACCGCCGATGAAGCCGCGCCTGCGGGATCCGACGACAAGGCCCAGGTTCTGCGCGACCGGGTACAGCGATTGCTTGAAGCACGCGTTGGCTTTGGCAACGCAGTCGTTGAGGTCAGTGTAGACACCGTCACCGAAAGCGAAGCAATCCGCGAGAGAATCTTCGACCCGGAGAGCCGCGTTGCGATCAGTACGGACACCGAAGAGCGCAGCAATACGTCGAGCGAGGCGGGCGGAGGCAATGTGACCGTGGCCTCGAACCTGCCGGACGAAGAAGGCGGGAACGGCGAGAACTCCTCGTCGCAGAACAGCGAGACCCGTGAACGGATCAACTATGAAGTCTCTGAAACGGAACGCGAAATCGTCCGGGTCCCTGGTGCGATCAAACGGTTGACGGTGGCCGTCCTTGTCAACGACACGATCGTCACGGGCGAAGACGGAGCGGAAGAGCTTGTGTCGCGCGATCAAGCTGAACTCGACGCTCTGCGGGATCTGGTCGCCTCAGCGGTCGGCTTCGATGAGTCGCGCGGCGACATCATAACCATCAAATCCATGGCGCTCCAAAGCGTGTCCCCGCAGGGCACGGCAGCTGCAACATCCTTCTTCGATGGCCTGCATCTGGATGTGATGTCCGCTGTACAGATGGCGGTCTTGGCCCTTGTCACGCTCATTCTGGGGTTATTTGTAGTGCGCCCACTGTTGAGCAAGCCGGCTCTGCCCGCTGAACAAGACGTGCCGGCACTGCCGCCGGGCGAGGGCGCATCGTCGAATGAGGCAGGCCTCGATGGTGAACTCGGCTCTGACGACTTCGAATTGCCCGAGTTGCCCATGATTTCTGGGTTTGGTGGCGATGCGCCCGGTGAGCTCCCGGAGTTGCCGATGGGCGGCAGCATGTCGGACGACCCGGTGGAGCGCCTCAGATCGATGATCGGCGAACGCCAGGAAGAAACAGTCGAGATTTTGCGCAGTTGGCTTGAAGACAAAGAGGAGAACGCCTGATGTCGCTCTCGCACAGGTATCGTAACTTTGGCGGACCGAAAGCGCCTGAGGCGAAGGAAAGCGACGCAAATGTCGCCGTGAGCGAGGACCAGCAGCTCGAAGCCTTTGAAAAGGGCTATCAGGCCGGATGGGACGACGCCGTGAAGGCTCAAGCCGATTCCGTCACAAAGATCAGTGCGGAATTCGGTCAGAACCTGCAGGACATGTCTTTTACCTACAACGAGGCGCTGTCGAAGCTGACGCTGTCCTTGAAACCCGTTTTGACCGAGATCGTCGACAAGCTTCTGCCAGACATGGCGCAACGCACGCTTGGGCCGCAGATCGTCGATCAGCTGATGGATATGATCAAACAACAACCGCATCAACCGATCGAAATCGTCGTCGCGCCGTCGAATGTCGAAACGATCCAGAGCCTTGCGGAGGACAAGCTAAGCGAGCCCTTTGAAATCGTAACGGAGCCATCGCTTGGCGATGGGCAGGCCTTCGTTCGTATCGGGGAGGTCGAACGCAGTGTCGATCTGGAAGCCATCCTGTCGGGTGTGCGCGAGGCTTTGACAGCGTTCTTCCATGAAACAGAGCAGGAGACCGACAATGGATGAGACACCCGCAGCCCGGACCGCTGCCACCGAGGCCAGTAACCCGTTTACCTCCGTTCCGATCGAAGTAAGCGTTTGCGTCGGGAAGGCCCGCCCCCTCATCCGCGACCTTGTCGCCTTAGGCGAAAACGCTGTCTTGCCGCTTGATAAGACCGTAGAAGATCCGGTCGAGCTCTATGTCGGTGATCGTCTCATCGCCCGCGGCATGCTGGAGGAGAAGGAAGGCGAAGCGAGCGGGCAACTCGTGGTGAGACTGACCGAAGTCGTCGACTTGCAGGCCGGTCACTGACACTGCATGCGACCGCCGCATCTTCTTCTCAGCATCACACTTCTTGTTCTGTTGCTCCTGCCAGCCGCGGGTGCGGCGCAGGAATTCTCTGTGTCTCTCGGTGATGAGGGATCGATCAGCGCACGGACGATTCAGCTCTTTGCCATCATAACGGTGTTGAGCTTGGCGCCTGGTCTCGCGATCATGGTGACCTGCTTCCCATTTCTCGTGACCGTGCTGTCTATCCTGAGGCAGGCGATCGGTCTTCAGCAGTCCCCGCCGAATATGCTGATCGTCAGCCTGGCGTTGTTCCTGACTTACTTCATCATGGAGCCGGTCTTCACCGATGCCTGGACCAACGGCATTGTGCCGTTGAACGACGATCTTATCGATGTTGAAACCGCTTTCGTGCGCACTTTGGAACCCTTCCGGATTTTCATGGCCGGTCGATTGGACCCCGACACGTTCTTTGCCATGGCAGAGTTAAGGCCCGAAACAATCAATGCGACGCCCACACCGGATGCGCCTCTCTCTGTCCTCGTGCCCAGCTTTCTGCTGTCAGAAATCTCGCGTGCATTTCAGATCGGATTTCTGATTTTTCTTCCTTTCTTGATCATTGATCTCGTGGTCGCGGCCATTTTGATGTCCATGGGGATGATGATGGTTCCGCCGGTCATCGTTTCGCTGCCCTTCAAACTGGCGTTCTTTGTGATCGCAGATGGTTGGAGCCTCATCGCCGGTAGCCTCGTAAGGAGTTACTTCTGACCAAATCCCAAATGACGAGCGCTACCTGCGGTGCGCGAGCATGCATTGGCAGATAAGTTCCAGTCCTCGTTGCGACGGAAGCTCTGCCGAACAGCATGGAACTGCGGATTGGAATTACTCTTTGCTGGACCCACTGCGGACATATGGCTGGGTTCGTCGCCCTCTTCGGCACCACAGCGCTCGTCATCTGTGAGGCTTGAGAGCCCTTGACGGGCCTTCTCGAATGCGCTGTCAGCTCGCCCTTCGCTCCATCGCAACGGCACCCGCGCGCCGACAAACCCGAACTCATCGCAAACTATAGCTCATTTTTGGTCGAGCCTTGCGTCAAGACTGCGTTTCCTTGTCAGAATTCGGGACCTCTGGACCCAACGAATAGACATCGGCGCCGAACACGAATGCAAGTGGCTGGGGAATGCAAGCTAAGCAAAGTCACTTCACTGGCTAACGACCCGCCATTGGACGCCGCTTCGCTTACGTGTTTCTCAGAGCCACCATGAGACCATGCGCTACTGGCGCATTGGGCACCTGCTCAAGAGGTCGAAATGGGAGGGCACCAAGGCTCTTTGACGAACGGTACAGATTCCGTTCGGGTCAAGTATCGCTTTGCGTCAGTACAGTTCGGCGTCTGATAGCAGCATGTGTTCTTGCATGACCACCGGCTCCATCTCAAGCGACGCCTGCAAACCAAGCCGTTTTCCGATCAGCGTCATGCTCGATCAGTAGTCTTGCCGTGCAACCTCAAAAATCAGAACATCGTTTGCAACATCCGACCCCATCACGCCCTTCGCAACGTCGCGCAGCTTCCGCCGAACCACATCAAGGTTTTCGTTATTGACGAACGCACCGTCAAAGCCGCCGATACTGGCGTGATCGAACAGGACCCGCAGAAAGCCGTCCCGCAATTTCGGTTCGAGATCCAACACCTCTTCGGCGCTGCCAGTCGTAACCTCGATGCTCAGCGACATGACCACCAGTGCCGATATACGTTCGTTGTCCACAAGCGGTACGACAAACTGATTGGGAAGACGCACGTACTCCATACCCTCAGACGGGCCAGCGTCTTTCGGTTTGTCAGTGCTCTCGACCTTCGTATCCTGTGCTTCTTCAGGCGCTTCCTTTTCGCCCTCGACCGCAGCGATCTCTTCTTCGACGGGAGCTGGCCGCAGGAAGATTCCGGCTCCGACACCGGCGCCGGACCCGACAAGCAGCATGACGATTGGCAAGAGTTTCTTCATGTCAACGTCCCTAGAAAGGTAGAACAGTGTCGAGAACTTGCTGGCCCAACCGCGGCTGCTGGACATCCGTGATTTGACCGCGACCGCCGTAAGACACGCGTGCTGTCGCGATCTTGTCGTACGTGATCTCGTTTTGTCGCGAGATGTCTTCGGGGCGAACGTATCCGGTAACGAGAAGCTCCCGCATCTCGAAATTCACGCGCAGTTCCTGGCTCCCCGAAATGGACAGGACCCCGTTGGGCAGGACGTCGACGACGGTCGCCGCAATCCGGAGCGTCAGTTTTTCGTTCCGCCGAACCGATCCGTCTCCAGACGAACTGCTGGACGAGTTGATCGACACCGCTTCGGACGTCGATGCGCCGTCAGGCAGCCGCTCATCGATACGTTGCGGCAAACCGAACAGTCCGGGGATACCCAGGCTCTCCGATCCCGAGCGAGACCGATCCGTCGCGTTCGAAATCTCGGCCTCGTCGTCGATCTCGATGACGACGGTCAGAATGTCGCCCTGCTGCACAGCTCGCCGATCGCCCAGAAGCGATTGGCGTGCACCGGACCACAGGGACGCCCGTTCGGTCGGACCCTCGGCATCGGTGCGAAGCGGCAAGCCAGGCGACATCATCGCATTATGCTCTCTGGTCTCTTGCGGCGAGGAAAAAGTGGGCGGCTTCCCGATGTGGTCCATTCGACCGCAAGCGGCAATCAGAACGATGCTGGCAATGGCAGTGCAGTTTCGCAAGAACATGGAAAACCTCTATTTTTGTACTTCGACCGAGCCATCCGGTTGGATCTGACCAAACAGTGTGGCCCGAGACGACAAATTCATGATGCGGACGCGGTCCCCGACACCGCCACGCTCGAGCGACCGGCCCTCGGTCGTAATCACCAGACCGGCCGACTCGAACTTCAGCGAGACAATCTGGTTGCGCGTCACCAATGCTGGCGGGCCGATCTCATCAACACGGATCGGCCGGCCCGCGTAAAGCGTCGTTCTCGCTTCTTGTCCAATGACATCGCCGACGCGATCAAAACCGTTTGCGATCTCACCGGGTTTGATGGCCACATCAATGTCGGTGATGATTGCGTTCGTCCGGATCGTTCGAGTCGGAACCACGGTGTCAGCGAACGCCACGGTGGATAGGCTCAGAAGAAGAACGAAGCTCAGCAGTCTGGTCATCGGATCTGCGTCGTCGCGCCCATCATCTGGTCGGCAGCCGAAATGACTTTGGCGTTCATTTCATAGCCGCGCTGCGCTTCGATCAGCTCTGTGATTTCTCGAACGGCGTCGACGGAGCTGTCCTCCAGGTATCCTTGACGGACAGTACCCAGCCCATCCTCACCCGGCGTCGAGATGAGCGGCGGGCCAGAGGCCTCGGTCTCACCGAAGAGGTTGCCGCCCAAGGCCTCCAGACCCTTCGCATTGGTAAAGCCAACCATGTTGAATTGCCCCAGCAACTGGGCATCAGGCGTGTCCGCGAAATAGGCGTAGACCTCGCCAGAGGCATTGATCGAAATGCTGCGCGCGTCGTCGGGGATCACGATTTGCGGCTCGATCGGAAAACCGTCGGAGTTCACGATCAGGCCCTCGCCGGTCCGCTTCAGCCCGCCATCGCGCGTGTACGCACTCAAGCCGGAGGGCAGCGTGACTTCCAGATAGCCCTTGCCCTCGATAGCCAGATCGAGATCGCCGCCGGTCAGGCTGAGCGATCCCTGCTGCAGCTGAACCGAAACCGCTGCCGGGCGCACACCGAGCCCCAGCTGCACCCCGGTTGGCATCACAGTGCCGTCTGTCGCGCTGATCGTCCCCGGACGGGTCATCTGCTGATAGTGCAGATCTGCAAACTCCGCACGCCGGGCGTTGTAGCCGGTCGTGCTCATGTTCGACAGGTTGTTCGAGATGGTTTCAACGCGCATCTGCTGAGCGCTCATACCAGTGGCTGCAATCTTCAAGGCACGCATAACGGATCTCCTGCGTCGGTCGAATTACTGAGACATTGTGCGAAGCGCCTGACGAACACGTTCGTCTTCGGCTTCCAGAAAGCTGGCGCCCAACTCGTAGGCGCGTTGCACTTCGATCATGCGCGTGATCTGCAAGATCGGGTTCACATTCGAGTTTTCTACGAACCGCTGAAGCACCCGCGCACCTTCGGCGGGTTCGTAACCATCGTCGGCGCGGAACATCACGCCATCCTCGCGGATCATTTCACGCGGGTTGAGCGGCTGGACCACGCCGATTTGACCAATCGGATTTCCTTCGCTCGAAATCGTCCCGTCTGAAGAGACCGCGATATCCGCCGCACCCGGCGGCACAAAGACAGGCGCTCCACCCGCGTCAAGCACCCTGTAGCCGTCCATGGTGACGAGGTCACCCTGCGCATTCGGCGAGAAGGCACCCGACCGGGACAGTCGCTCACCCTCCGGCGTTTCGATCAGGAAGAACCCGTCGCCCTCGATCGCGAAGTCGAAGGTGCCGCCGGTTTGCGTCAGCGTTCCTTGCTGAAGCGAGGTGTTGCGCACGTTGCCCTGGCCCATCGAGAGGCTCGAGGCGCCATCGACGGACATCACGTATTCCGAGAACACCATGCCTTCCTGACGATACCCCGTCGTGGCAGCGTTCGCGATGTTGTTTGCGACAATGCGCATTTCCCGGAGCAGACCCGACTGCCGGGTCAGTGTCGTGTAACCAGCGTTGTCCATCTCAACCTCCGATGATCAGTGGGATGATGCGGTTCTGAAAGAACGCAACGAGCGTCTGTGTCATGAAGCCCATAGACAGCCAGAAAACGATGACGATGGCCGCAAGCTTGGGGACAAATGTCAGCGTCATTTCCTGGATCGATGTCAAAGCCTGCACCAGGCCAATCGACACACCCGTGATCAGCGCGGCCGTCAGGATCGGGATCGATATGATCACGGCGATCCACAGGCCCTGGCGAAGCGTGTCGAAAAAGAGGACTTCATCCAGCATGTCAGACCGGCATCCGGAGAATTTCCTGATAGGCTTCGACGACCTTGTTCCGCACGGTGACGGCGGCCTCGACCGCAAGCTCGGTCTGCGCAAGGGCCTGGACCAGGGCATGCGGATCAGCGTCACCGATCATCGAGGCCTTGGCCGTTTCTTCGCCTTCAGCCAGCGTCTGGGCAAAGTCGACGGCGACCTTGCTCGCCGCTTCGATCATTGTCGGTTCTTCAGGCATCGGCTCGGTGGCCGGCCGCGCTTGCTGATAGCTTTGGATCGCCGAGGCCGAGCGGGCATCGGTGAATCGCTGAATTGCCGAAACTGCTTTCATATCCATTCTGGATCTCCTTCAGATCGCGCAGCCCTTCCGGCTGCGGTAGTACGGGTTAGTTCCGCAACAGGTCCATCAGTCCGCTGGACATCTTGCGGGTCTGCTCAAAGACTTTGAGGTTGGCCTCGTAACTCCGTTGGGCTTCCCTTGCGTCGGCCAACTCGATCATCAGATCGACGTTCGAGCTGTCGAAATAGCCGCTCTCATCCGCCATGGGATGGGTGGGGTCATATACGCGCTCGAGAGTGGACCGATCCAGTTGGACCGACCCCGTCTCGACCATCGACACGCCACTTCCCGAATTGAAAGACGTCTCGAACGGGACGAGTTTCCGGCGATAGCCGGGTGTATCCGCATTCGAGATATTCTCAGCCAGATGGCGGAGCCGGGTTGCCTGAGCTTTCAGGCCGCTTGAGGTGACATCAAGTGCTTTCGAAAAATCGTTCATGATACGTTCTCTCCTACTGGCGGCTCAAGGTGGCGCGCAGAATACCCAAGGATGATTTGTAGATCGCGATGGCGCGATCATGCTGCCGCTTTGCATCGAGCGATTTCAGCATCTCGCCCTCCAGTGAAACGGTGTTTCCGTTGGGAGATGCGATGGCGTTCTCATCGGTATGAGGCTCAGCCATGCGGCCCTCAGTCGCGCCATGCAGGTGGCGGTCGCGCGTCGCGCGCTGGCCGGCAGCCTCGCCCATCGAGGTGTGCGTACGATAAGTTTCAGCGAAGGGCGCAAGATCCCGCGCCTTATACTCTGGCGTATCGGAGTTGGCGACGTTTTCCGCCGCGACGGCCTGCTTCTGGCCGGCGTGGACCGCCATCGCATGCGAAATCTTGAAGACTTCCAAATTTTTGAACATCCGGGCTTCTCCCTCGAACGATTTCATCAAGGCTTAACTCTGATTCCTTTAGAAAGAGTGTGCAAAAGCCAAAGGGTTGCCATGAACCAGCCAATTTCCTTCGACGGGCTGACCGCCCAGATCACTGAATTGAATCCGGTGCGGGCAATTGGTCGCGTGGTTCGTGTCGAACGGGGCGTGGTTCATGTTTCCGGGTTGGCCGGAAAAGCAAGAATCGGTGATTTGGTCGTCATTTACCGGCAAGGCGAGCCGCTTTCCGGTGAAGTCTTGCAGCTCGATGGTGACATGCTGGTGCTGCTGCCGGATCAAGCTCCAGACGGTGTTGCTTTGCGGGACCGTGCAGCCCTTCTCGAATCCCGGGGGATTGCGCCATCGAATGCCTGGGTGGGACGAATCATCGATCCCTTTGGTAACCCTCTCGATGGCAAACCTCTCTTGCGGGGCGCTGCAGCCCGCGCTCTGCGCCGTGCGCCTCCGGACGCCGGCGCCCGCAGATCTCTGGGCGCCCGATTGAATACCGGAATGGCTGGGCTCAACACAATGCTGCCGATCGTGCGTGGGCAGCGCGTTGGCCTCTTTGCCGGTTCTGGTGTCGGGAAGTCGAGCCTGCTGGGGCATCTTGCTCAGAACATGACCGCCGACGTCGTCGTGATCGCGATGATCGGCGAGCGGGGCCGAGAGCTGCGTCATTTCATAGACGACGTCTTGGGGAAAGAAGGCCTGAAGCGGGCGGTCATTGTTTGCGCCACGTCCGATCAGTCACCCCTGATACGGCGGCGCTGCGCATGGGCCGCGATGTCGGTGGCAGAGCATTTCCGGGATCAGGGCAGCTCTGTGCTCCTCCTTGCGGACTCCATCACTCGCTTTGCGGAAGCCCACAGAGAAGTGGCCGTCGCAGCCGGCGAGTCACCGGTGCTCCGCGGCTTCCCTCCGTCGACGGCCCACCTGATCATGTCTCTCTGCGAACGCGCGGGGCCGGGGCAAAATCAACAGGGCGACATCACGGGCGTGTTTAGCGTTCTTGTCGCCGGTTCGGATATGGACGAACCAATCGCTGACATTCTGCGCGGCGTCCTGGACGGTCACATCATCCTGGATCGGGAGATCGCGGAACGCGGAAGATACCCTGCGATTGATGTCTTGCGGTCGGTGTCCCGAAGTTTGCCAGCTGCTGCAACCGAAAGTCAAAACGCCTTGATATCGCAGGCGCGCCACCTTCTGTCTGTCTACGATCGCAACGCGATGATGGTGCGCGCTGGCCTCTACTCCGCAGGCAGCGACCCGGAACTGGATGCGGCGGTACAAATATGGTCTGACCTCGATGCCTTCTTAGCAAAAGTCGAGAAACAAGGCGTTGAGAACAGCTTCACGCAACTCGAACTTATTCTGCGCCGGGCGCGTGGTGTCGGAGGCGCGGGGCGAAATGGAGCTACGAATAGACCAACGTCTGCCGCCTAGCGCAAAACTCAGGATTGCAGAAGTGTCAGCGCGATCGATGCAGACGATGCACCGCTATTGAACGAAGATATCTGCGACCGGACCACAAATTGAGTGATCAACTGATCCAGTTTTTCCGGATCGGAAAACTGGTTTACCTGATCGCTGCCGAAGGTCTTGCGGGCCCGTTCCTTGAACACAGCCAACTGCTGGTTGATATCCGCCTGCCCGAATTCCGTCGGAAGATTCAGAGCGGTTTCGAACAATGTCCGCAAAGGGGGCTCGCCCATCACAGTGAACCACTTCGCATCATTGGACATGTCATCGGAGCGGAATGGCTCAAGCTCAACACTCCCGTTTTTGACAACGACAGGCTCTGAAAGCGTGATTCCCTCCGGAACTTCGAAGCTCCGCTGGATGTAAAGATCGGTAATCTCATCAGCAAAACCGAAGTTGTTCGCCCGGAAATCTTCTGCAACGCCAAAACCAAACGCGCGAGACAACTCCGCGTAGGCTGGGTTGTCGAGTTCATTCGCTCGCGCGACGACTGAAATACTACCCTCTTCCAAGACTTCCTTGATCTTCGTCCACTCCGGGCTGACGGCTTCATCGCCGGATGGCTCGAAATCAACGATTGCCTGATAGTCCTCTTCAAGACCAAAGGCACCTAACGCGACCTTGAGCAGCCTTTCGTCGTTCAACAGGTCTTCCGGCGTCGCGATCAAGCCGATGTTACGCTCGAAGTACTCAATGTCTTCTGAGGCTTCAGCAGCGAAGTCCGATACGGCTTGCGCAACAGCCTCTGCGTCCAGCCGTGCCTGAGTCTTCTGCGGCGGAGTTGCCAGATCGACGAGCACCCGCTGCGCATAAAGCGCAATCCGCATCGTCTCGTCCTGCTGACCCGTCGAAACTTCAAAGCTGTTCGCTTGGAAACGCGCCACCATGTTCTCGGCGAACCCTTCGCTGCCAATCTGCCGGGTTTCGCCCGGACCTAGGCCAAATGCGGCCGAAAACTCTTTGTACCGATTGTCCGAGAACCTGTTGGCCAGCGAATCGTTCGCTGTCGTTCCCTCTTCAAGGATCTTTCGTATGAAGAAGCGATTGTCGATGTCGTCTTGAATGCCGAAGGCACCCAAAGCGACCTCGAGCAAACGGCGGTCAGACGTTAGCTCCTCAGCCGACGTCACCTTTCCAATGTTTTCCAGAAAGTACTCGGTGTTCCGCGTAATCTGTGCGGAATTGGAGAAGTTGGCCAGCTGACTGTCATATGTCCTTTGCAGGAACCGCCAGCCGGTCAGACCAGACGATGGGATGATCGGCGTAAACATCAGTCGACCCTGGCTGCAAGCAGGCGTTCCTCCCGCGGGAGCAACGCGCGCAGCGCCTTGAGTGCACGATAGTGCTGTTTTTCAACCAAACCTCGGGTCGCCTCTGCCAGAACGTTTCGACTGTCGGCGTCGGTGAACACCTGGCTCAACTCTTCAATCTGCCTGAGCAGGGGCAAATGGGCTTCGTCCGGGCTTTTGTCACCGGACAAAACGAGTTGCATTGCGAAGCATGCTCGTTTCACAGGCGTTTTTGCATCTTCGGGGTGAATTGCATCGCGGAGCCTCAGAATGTTGGCCCCCGGCGTCATGATGGAGAGGCGGCTACGCCGATCTCCGTTTTCGATGACCACGCCATTGATCAACACCCGCTCCTTCGGGCTGAGCTTCAGAACGAGACCGCTCATTTTGTTTCTCCAGCCGGTTTGAGACCACCCAGGATAAGTGCGTTGATTTCGAGGAGCGGTATGGCCGTGTCCTGTTTGCGCAAGACTTTATGCGTATGGAGACGGGTGAATTCTGCGAGATAGATGATCCGAGCCCGCAGTTCATCCGGCAGAAGATTGTCGTCATCCGCGACATCCACAGCCAGTGCTGTCCAAAGCTTGTTGTTCTCGTACAACGCCTCGGCAAGGGCCGGAAAGTCATCGTTCTTGATCGCCTTCTTCAAGCGGTGCGAAATCCGCGCGATGACTTCGTATTCTGCACTGCGTGCCGTTCTGGTCGGGGCCGTTGCAGGCGCGTAAGCGCTTTGGGCCTGTGCGTATGCGTTCACGTTGTAACCTTTATGGGTAACTTGAAACCTGGTTCAGGGGCGCGGTGAACCGCGCCCCTGAGATATCGCTTACCGGAAGAGCGACAGGATGGTCTGCGGTGCCTGGTTGGCAATCGACAGAGCCTGTACACCCAGCTGCTGCTGTGTCTGCAGAGCCTGAAGCTTGGCCGAGGCCGCTTCCATATCCGCATCGACAAGCGCACCAATGCCCGATGTCAGGCTATCGGTCAGCTTGCTGACGAAGTCGGCCTGAGTTTCGATCCGTAGAGCGCTCGAACCCAAGTCAGCGGCTGTATCAATCGACGTTTGGATCAAGCCTTCGATTGCAGACAAGGCAGCCGCGGCACCGTTTTCGGTGGTCACATCAACTTCGTTCAGAAGCGCAAGACCGCCACTGGTGGTTCCACCAGCGTTCGTGGTGATGTTGCCCGCAGCTGCTGCGGCGAGGGCGGTCGCGGTGTTGTTTGTGACCGTAATCGCGGCGCCAGAACTTGTGATTGTGAAGTCATCCCCGAAACCTTGCTCCGCCAGGCGGAAGTTCATAACATCAACAAGATTTGAGGCGATGTCTGCAGCGGTATCGCCGTCCTTCGCGACATAGAGTGCGCGGCCGTCACCTGCGCTAGCGGCTTGTGCTGTCGCAAATGGAGTTCCAGTCAACGCGGCATCGAAGATTTCCATGTTGAATTCGTAGCTGTCACCCGCCATGACTGCTTGCGTACGTCCAGCAGTCGTGGTTTCGCCAACAATCGTATATGTCGCATTCGCTGCGCCATTCGCGGTCGCGGTGCCAGCAACAGTGAATGCAGCCGCATTCAGAGCTCCGATAGTCCCCGCAACCCCTGTCTGGGTAGTCAGGTCACCTTTTGAGACATCGATGTTGCTTGCCGCAACACCAGTTGCACTACGGTCAAGCGAGGAAAGAATGCTGACGGTTCCACTTCCGTCGGCAGCCGTCCCTGCTGCGGTGTATGCTGTCGTGGTTTCCTGATTGGACAGGACATTGAGACCGTTGAACTGCGCAGCAGCCGAAATCGACCCGATCTGGCTAGTCAACGCTTCAATGTCAGCCTGGATCTTGTTGCGATCAACGTTTTCCTCTTGCGAGTTCACGATTTTCGCTTTGATCTCGGTCAACAGGTCCGTGATGCTCTCCGAGGCGTTCAGGGCGACACCAACCGTTGCCTGACCCAGCGACAGCGAATCAGAGATTGCTTCGAAGCCTTTCACGTCGGACGACATCACTTTGGAGATGGCCCAGACCGATGCATTGTCCTTGGCGCTTTCCACGGTCTTACCGGTGGAGATTTCGCTCTGGACCTTGCCCAGGTTCATGTTGATGGATTTCAGGGTCTGCAGCGCAACCATTGCGCTGTTATTGGTAAGAATGCTCGACATAAGCATGTTCCTTTGATCATTCACGCTTTGCGTGGATTATGTCCCCAACGCCTTCACGCGGGGACGAAACTGTCGTTCTGACCAATGCAGTCGCCGTCATCTGGCGAAGCGCCACCCGACCTCGGATGCAGCGCCAACATGCCGTTCGAAAGGCTAACGAGTGTTTAAGTCACGCCTTCCGTGTCATTTCGTTTTTATTCAAATCCTCCCTAGGCGCGCTTCTCCACCGAGCCGTCTAGCGCGATATCGATGCTCCGCCGCTCGCCCTTGTCGTCATATGTTTCGAGCGAACTGCGCACACGGCGCAACGCAGCCAGGCGGCGAGAGACCGAGCGTATCCCTTCAAGCGCCTGATCCAGCAAGGCCTGGTTGCGCTTCAGCTTGGTCTGCAGGCCGGCCAGGGCATCGCGATCCGCGTCATCCAGCGTCGCAAACCGCTCAATCAGACCTTCCTTGCGCTCCAGCAGACGCCCGACTTCGTCGAGATCTCCCGCCAGCAGCGCAGCGCGCTCGGCCTCCAGGAGATCGTCCAATGCGTCAACGACATCTTCAAACTCTTCATTCGTCATTCTGCTTCTCCTTCAAAGCGTGGAAGATTGATTCGCTCAGCCCGATTCCGCCGGCTTTGACCATTTGCATGGCCTGTTCCTGCAACATGAAGGAGCTGAATTGGTCTTCCCCGGCGCCACCGCCGAAATGCTCGCTGGTCTTGCCTAAGCCCGCGGATTTCAACATTTCTGCGAGGAAATTTGCCTCGAGTTTCTCGGCCACCTCGCGCAATGCCCTGTCCTGCGGGGACATCGCCGTGGCCTGCGGCCGGATGGGGGAAGTTGCTGTCATCGCAAGTATCTCCAATTGCAACTATTTTCCGGGAGCATGACGGCAATCGGTAAAGATGCAGTAACCAACTGCGGTCATAAGGGAGCTGACGAGGAAGAAATCCCGGAGATGTCAGTGCTCGAAATTTCTATGACACAACCAGCAGCCAAGGCTGGTCGAAATGAAAAAATGCCTTCGGGTGAAGGTGGGTCAAAAAAGGCGGAGGCCGAGGGATCGGACGCGGATTTCGAGACCGCATACTCGGCGGATTCCGAAGGCGAGGCGAACGCGCCCTCGGAGGATGCAAAAAAGGTCGACGTGCCGGATAGCCCTCCGAAGGCTCCCAAACTGCTCTCCGATGCAGCCGCAGCCGAAGGCGAGGCCGATGTGCGCATCGTAGACGTCGATGCCGAAGCGGATGTGACAAAGGCGCCTTTGCCGGGTAGCGACCTCGCGTCTCAGACGGAAGAAGCGCCGGGAGATCTGCCGGTCCAAAAGACCCGCGGCTCGGACACGAGTGAGTTGGCCTTCGCGCAACGCGTGCGCGTGGAACAAGGCGCCGCGCCACAGGAGGCTCCGACTGGCAAAGTGCAGATCACGGAAGCACAAAAGGGGCCGACCGACGTGGCGACTGAGGGTGCTGTCGCCAAGCCCGCAGCTGTTGCGGTCGCTGCGACGGACAAGGCTACGACAACGCCTCAGACGCTACTGCAAGCGGCTGCGCAGACGGCGGCCATGCCCACGGAAAAACCCGCTCCCGATCCGGCCAAAGCTGCTTTGATGCCAGCGGGCAAACCGCTGCCGGATGTTGCGAACGCCAATGCGCCGAAGGACCGCGCCAGACGTGAGGATGAGAGCCGTCTGACCATGGCGCGAGAGGCCCCCTCAAACGCCAATCAAGGGCCCAAAACAACTGTGCCCACTCCGCCGGTGAACCCGTCCGCTCAACAAAACGTGGCGCTGACGGCACAAACGGAGAAACCGGCGGTCGATCTTCAACTCGCCCCGGTCGGTGATCTTGACGCGCCATCGAGCTGGGATCCGCGCGGTCCGGCACCCACGACACTTGCACAAACCCTTGCTCGCCCAGAGACGCCGGGCATGATCGGTCGTCAGATGGTAGAGATCCTGCAAAGATTCCCGGACCGGCCGGTGGAGCTGTCGCTGAACCCGGAAGAACTTGGCCGGGTCCGGCTGAGTATCTCAGCGGCGGAAAGTGGCATCACCGTTCACGTTCTGGCCGAGCGGCCGGAAACCCTGGATCTCATGCGCAGGCATATCGACCAGCTGGCGCGCGAGTTCCAGGCTCTTGGGTACGATTCGATCAACTTTGCGTTCAATGAGGGTCAGTCCGAGCAGGGCACCACTGATCACGGCGAAAACGGCGGCCAGCCCTCGGCTGGCGACCTGCTGAGCGGGGTCGAGGCGGATGCCCCCATTCCGGTCACAATGACCGCATCAACCGGCGTCGATATTCGGGTTTAAGGAGGCAAACGATGGAAGTGACCAATACCCAAACCGCGCAGACTGCGGCGCGCAGCGCAGCGGCAAGCGAGCAATCTTCCGCTGTGATCTCTTCGGATTTCGAAACCTTCCTGAAGATGCTCACGGCCCAGGCACGATATCAGGATCCACTGGAGCCGATCGATTCGTCTGAATATGCCGCACAGCTGGCGCAGTTCTCGATGGTGGAGCAGCAGGTCCTGTCGAACGACCTATTGGAGATGCTCAGCACTCAGCTCAACGCTGGCAACATCGGCCAAGTTGCAAGTTGGATCGGCATGGAAGCGCGCACCGCAGCAGCGGTGCCATTCGACGGGTCACCGCTGACAGTCATACCCACAACCCAGGCAGGCTCGGACCAAGCCATTCTGATCGCTTACAATGCGGACGGAGACGAGGTCAGCCGCCAACAGATCTCCACGGAGGGAGAGCCTGTCGAGTGGACCGGGCGCAGAGCCGACGACACCGCGCTGCCCGAAGGTCTCTACAGCTTCAAAGTCGAGCATCGGGCCGTTGGCCAAACGCTCGGCGTGACGGCGGCGGAAAGCTATGCACGGATTACCGAAGCCAGACGCCAGGGTACAGAGACGGTTTTCGTGCTCGACGGCGGCTCGACCGTGACCACCGAGGATGTCAGCGCCCTGCGCGAACCGGTCTAAGGGCTAGCCTCGGTCGGCCAGCATCAGCCCGAGGTAGATCGGCGGCATCGCGATGCGCCGCCACCGGCCGAAGGGAAATTTCGCGAGTGGGCGGCGCATGGCCTCGGGCCAGATCGATGGCGTCCGTCCCTCAATCAATTCGGCAAGGATCTTTCCACTCAACGTGCCCATCGCAATGCCGTTCCCGTGATAGCAGAGCCCGGCCCAGAGACGGGATCCGGGCATGGTCTCGCCGACAAAGGGGAGACCAATGCGGCCGAGACAGACCATACCCGACCAGACATGCGCAGTCTCTACATGCGCCCACTGCGGGAACAGACGAACGAAGTCACGGCGGATCCGCCTCCGCGCCCTTGTCTCGGCAGCGGCACCGGTTATCAGCCCACCGCGCATCCCGAACAGAAACCTGCGGTCTGGCATCAGGCGAAAGTAGTGCAGAAGGTGCCGGGTGTCATAGCACATCTGGTCGCTGGACCAGCCTTGCCTGAGGATGTCCCCCTCCGTCAGCGGGCGGGTCACCAGCACGTTCGACTGGCACGGCATGTAGCGACCCCGCAACCAGCCCGGAAGGTCCTCGGACGAATATCCATTCGTGGCGACAACGACATGGCGACAGGAAATCGCGCCCAAGGCTGTTTTCACACGATGCCGGTCTCCCTGCGACCCAAGCGCCTCAACCGCACTGTCGTGGTGGATGACGGCGCCGGCCTGCTCAGCTGCCGCGGCAAGCCCCAGCAGATACTTGAGCGGGTTGAGACCGAACCCAACGGGTACCGTGAGCGCGCCGAAAAACGGGCCGCCAAGGCCTGCGTCAGGCAAGTGCGCGCGCTCGATCACCACGGGTGCGACGCCGTAGTTTTCCTCGACCGTCTCCGCCTTCTTGCGCAACATGTCCATCTGACGAGGATGATGCGCCAATTGGGTCTCGCCGTGGGAATGCTGGTCAACATCAAGCGAGAGCGTATCGACCAGCTCTGATACAAGGGCGACGGCCGCCTTCTCGGCTGCCCGAAACTCCAACCGGCCGGCCTTGCCAAACCCGGCATCGAGTTGAGCGTCGCCGAGCACGCCCCCACCCAAACAGCAAAAGCCCCCGTTGCGTCCGGACGCGCCCCATCCGGGAAACCGCGCGTCGAGTACAACGGGATTCAGCCCGGCACGGGCGAGATGGTAGGCCGCCGACAGACCGGTGAAGCCGGCCCCGATGATCACGACGTCCGCGTCGCTGGACCCCATGAGCGGCGAGCGCTCAGGGAGGCGGCAGGTCTCATCCCACCAGCAGCTTTCGCGCGGGCCATTGCCATAGGCATAATCAGCGAAGATGCGGTTCATGCCGCCCGCGCGGCGGCCTGCTCTTCTCGCTGCTGCCGCAGACTGTTGCGCTTTGAGACGAGAGAGGCGCTGATCACACCAATCGTGACGATGCCGATCATGATGGTCGACAAGGCATTGATTTCCGGAGACACACCCAACCGCACCGCGGAGAAGATCTTGATGGGCAAGGTGGTCGCCGCCGGCCCTGCCGTGAAGGAGGCAATCACCAGGTCATCAAGGCTCAGCGTGAAGGCCAGCAACCAGCCGGAGATGACCGCCGGCGCGATGATCGGAAGCGTCACGAGCCGGAAGGCATCGAAGCTGGAGCAACCCAGGTCGAGCGCGGCTTCCTCCAAAGAGCGGTCGAAGGTCATCAGCCGCGACGAGACGACCACCGAGACATAGCACATCGAAAAGGTCGTATGCGCAAGGACAATGGTGATGACGCCGCGGTCCAGCCCGATCCCGATGAACAACAGCAGCAGCGACAGCCCGGTGATGACCTCTGGCATGACCAGAGGCGCATAGATCATGCCGGAGAAAACTGTGCGACCAAGGAACCGGCCACCCCGCACAAGCACGTAAGCCGCCATCGTGCCCAGAACGGTTGCGAAGGTCGATGACAGAACGGCGACCTTGATCGTGACCCAGGCCGCATCGAGAAACGCTTCGTTCCGCAGGAGCTCGCCATACCATTTGGTCGAAAACCCGGCCCAGACGGTCACCAGCTTGCTTTCGTTGAAGGAGTAGATGATCAGGATGACCATCGGCAGATAGAGAAAGGCAAATCCCAAGGTCAACGAGGTGACGTTGAACCAGCTCAGGCGCATCATGCCGAGTCCTCCGCCTGTCGCTGCTGGTTCCGCTGGAACAGGATGATCGGGATGATCAGGATCAAGAGCAGGATCACCGCAACGGCGCTGGCCACCGGCCAGTCGCGGTTGTTGAAGAACTCCTCCCAGAGCACCTTGCCGATCATCAGGGTCTCGGATCCGCCCAACAGGGAGGGGATCACGAACTCGCCAAGCGCGGGGATAAAGACCAGGAAGCTGCCCGCGATGATGCCGTTCTTCGAGAGCGGAATGGTCACCAGCCAGAAGGCCTGAAGACGCGAACACCCGAGATCTTCGGCCGCCTCGATCAGCGAGCCGTCCAGCCGGTCGAGCGCTGCAAAGATCGGGAGGATCATGAAGGGCAGATAGGTGTAGACGATACCGATGTAGACCGCCGTGGTCGTGTTCAGAATGGTCAGCGGTTGGTCGACGATACCGATCCCAAGCAGGAACTGGTTCAGGAACCCTTCCTGGCTCAGGATCCCCATCCAGGCGTAGACGCGGATCAGAAACGATGTCCAGAACGGCAGGATGACCAGCATCATGAGCGTCGGACGCCATTCTTCCGGGGCGCGGGCCATGGCGTAGGCAATCGGATAACCGACGATCAGCGTCATGATCGTGGACAACGCCGCGATCCTGAGAGAGCTCGCATAGGCACGCCAATAGAGATCGTCGGACGTCAGAAAGGCAAAATTCTCGAAATCGAGGGCTGCGAAGAAGGGCCCGATCCCGTCGTCCAGCGTGGGCGTATAGGGCGGAATCGACAGCGCGATATCGGACAGCGATATCTTGAAGACGATGACGAAGGGGATGAGGAACAGCGCAAGCAGCCAGGCATAAGGGATGGCGATCAGCGCAAACCGTTGCATCAGGCGCGTACCTCCCTATCCGACGCCGCGCTCATTGATCGAGCAGCACGCCGGCGGTCGCGGTCCAGGACACCCACACAGGGTCTTCCCAGGTGAAACTCCGGCGAGAAATGCGGCGCGTGTTCGCGGTCTGAGCCTTGATGATCTGCCCCCCCGGAAGCTCGACGTGATAGGTACTGAGATTGCCCAGATAGGCAATGTCGAGCACCTTGCCCGTCACAGCATTGTCCGCGCCCGGCGGGCGTTCCTCGCTGATTGCGATCTTTTCGGGGCGGATTGCGAGATGACAAGCTTGACCATCGGAAAAAACACGCTCTGACGCGGCCGCGAATGGCGCGGCGCCATCAGCCCAGCTCACGTGGAACATCCCGTCGCCCGCGGGCCTTGCCGTGCCCGAAACGATGTTCACATCACCAATGAAATCAGCCACATAGACACTGTCGGGCGCTTCGTAGATCCGCTCAGGCGTGGCCACCTGCATCACCCGGCCTTCATCCATCACGGCAACCCGGCTGGCCACAGTCATCGCCTCCTCCTGATCGTGGGTTACGATCACGAAGGTGGTGCCGGTTTTTTCCTGAATATCCATCAGCTCGAACTGCGTCGCTTGGCGCAGTTTCGCGTCGAGCGCACCCAGAGGTTCGTCGAGCAGCAGAAGCTTCGGCGCTTTGGCGAGGCTGCGCGCCAAGGCGACCCGCTGGCGCTGCCCGCCCGAGATCTGATGCGGTTTGCGCCGCGCGAACTTCTCAAGCCGCGTGAGTTTCAGCATCTCGGCGACCCGGGCATCGAGGTCCGCCTTCGGCATGTTGTCGCGGCGCAGCCCGAAGGCGATATTGTCGTAGACGCTGAGGTGCGGGAAGAGCGCATACGACTGGAACATCATGTTGACCGCACGCTTGTTGGGCGGAACCGCGGCGATATCCTGGCCGGCAAGCTCGATCGTCCCAGCACTCGGCGTTTCAAAGCCCGCGAGCATCCGCATCATCGTCGTCTTGCCGCAGCCAGACGGACCCAGCAACGCAAAGAACTCGCGTTCGAAAATGTCGAGCGTCAGATCGTCAATCGCGGTAAATGCGCCGAAACGTTTGGTGACGTTCTGAAACCGGATCAGCGGTTTCTCGTTCGGGTCGTCCCAAGGGGCGAAGACGGTTTGCGTCACGTCATGTCCTTCGTGTGCCTGAGCGCAGGCTCATGCAGAACGGGCGAAGGTTCGACCCTCGCCCGCCAATCGTTCAAGTGTCAGGTGCCGGATTTGATCTTGGTCCAGAGGCGGGTGACCACCCGCTGCACCTTCGCCGGGTAGGGCGTCACGGTGTAGAGGTTCTCCAGCGTCGCCTCATCCGGGTAGATCGCCGTATCGCCGATGACATCCTCTTCCAGAAACGGCTTGGACGCTTCGTTGCCATTCGCGTAGTAGACGTAGTTGGACGCGGCGGCCATGTTCTCGGCGTCCATGATGAAGTTCAGAAACTTGTGGGCCGCCTCGGGGTTCGGCGCATCGGCCGGAATGGCCATTTGGTCAAACCACATCAGCGCACCTTCAGACGGCGCGTTGTAGACGATCTCGACCCCATTGTCGGCCTCGGCGGCGCGGTCACGGGCTTGCAGGATATCGCCGGACCACCCGAAGGCCACGCAGATATCACCGTTGGCCAGCGCGTTGATATATTCGGAGCTGTGGAACTTCTGCACGTAGGGGCGCACACCCATCAATACCTCTTCGGCCTTGGCGATGACCTCCGGGTCGTGACTGTCCGGATCTTCGCCAATGTACTTGAGTGCGGCCGGGATCATCTCGGTCGGTGCATCGAGGAAATGCACCCCGCAGGATGCCAGCTTTTCCATGCTCGCCGGGTCGAAAATCAGGTTCAGCGATCCAACGGGCGCGTCCGCTCCAAGGATCTCCTGCACCTTGTTGATATTCGCCCCGATGCCGGTGGTGCCCCACATGTAATTGATCGAATACTCGTTGCCAGGGTCATACTGGGCGGTGCGCTCTTCGATCGTCGCCCACATGTTTTCCATGTTCGGCAGCTGCGACTTGTCGAGCTTCTGGAAGGCTCCGGCAGAGATTTGACGTTGCAGGAAGGTCCCCGTCGGCACGACCACGTCATACCCGGAGCCACCGGCTAGCATCTTGGTCTCCAGCACCTCATTGCTGTCGAAGACGTCGTAGATCAGGTCGATACCGGTCTCGGCCTCGAACTTCTCCAGCAGCGATTCATCGATGTAGTCGGACCAGTTGTAAACCCGCACTTCCTCGGCAAACGCAGCCGTCGTGCAGAGCGCCAGCGTGGCGCAGCTCAGCATAAGCTTGTTCATATCATACTCCCGTTGATATCGACCGGGTTCGCCCCGATTTCCGCGATTTTGATCAAGTTTTGCGCCCTGCGGCAAGATGCATTATGCTTTCATGCGATCAAATGCTGTGCAAGAGAAGAGAGCGTCAAACCCGCGCCCCTCCAAAGGACCGGCTATGCAACTGCTCAGAAATTCGGCAGCCCCCGCCGAGACCCGACCGGCGAAGCGACCCGCCCACCAGAATGTCTATGAAGAACTCCGCGCGCGCATTCTCTTCGGCGATCTCGCGCCGGGGCAGGCGGTGACGATCCAAGGGCTGGTGGAGAGTCTCGAGGCCGGGATGACACCAGTGCGGGAGGCGATCCGCCGGCTGATCTCGGACGGGGCACTGAGCATGCAGGGAAACCGGCGCGTGATCGTTCCGGTGCTCACGGAAGACTG
Organism: Roseobacter sinensis; assembly: GCF_025755255.1. Taxonomy (GTDB): domain Bacteria; phylum Pseudomonadota; class Alphaproteobacteria; order Rhodobacterales; family Rhodobacteraceae; genus Roseobacter; species Roseobacter sinensis. The sequence goes on from NZ_JALIEB010000001.1 coordinate 111,973, forward strand.
CGTAGAACAACTTGATTTTATGAGACAATCTCTTGAGCCTGAGCTGGCTCGGCGCGCGACCTCGCATATTGACGGCGACGGCCTCTCAGATCTGAAGCTGCGTGACGACGCGCTGAACAGCGCCATCGAACAGGGGGATATCCGCGGGTATCTGACGCAGAATCACGGCTTCCACGCGGCCCTATACCGGATCGCCCGCGCCCCAATTCTGAGCGCGACTGTCGATCGCCTGTGGCTTCGGTTCGCACCCTCGCTGCGCGTCGTCTGCGGCCGGTACGGCACCCTCAATCTGCCCGACAAACACGCCGATCTGATCCGTGCGCTGGCAGCCCGAGATCCCGAGGCGGCTGCGCTGGCGATGGCGGAAGATGTGCATCAGGGCATGCTGCAAATCCGCGCCTCTCTGGAAGACGCCGCGGCCGAACAGCGATTCGATTGACACAGCTTAATTTGATCATATTCTGAGGCGGCCGCAGTTGCCGCACATTCTCCAAACGACAGGTGTCCGATGTCCGCGATCACAAATCACATGCCCACGGCCGAGTTGCAGGCGCTGGATGCCGCACACCACATGCATCCGTTCACGACCAACGATGCATTGGAGACGCGCGGCGCGCGTGTCATCACGCGGGCCGAGGGGGTTTATCTGACCGACAGCGAAGGGAACAGCATCCTCGACGGGATGGCGGGGCTGTGGTGCATGAACATCGGCTATGGCCGCAAAGAGATGGCCGAGGTTGCTGCACGCCAGATGATGGAGCTGCCCTACTACAACACCTTCTTCATGACGACCCATGTGCCGGCAATCGCACTGTCGCAGGAGATCGCCAAACTCACGCCGGGAGATCTGAACCACGTGTTCTTCGCAAGCTCGGGCTCCGAGGCGAATGACACCAACATTCGCATGGTCCGAACCTATTGGGCAGAGAAGGGCCACCCCGGCAAGAGCCACATCATCAGCCGCAAGAACGCGTATCACGGCTCTTCCGTGGGGTCGGGCTCTCTGGGCGGCATGAGCTTCATGCACGCGCAGGGGGGACTTCCGATCCCCGGCATTCACCACATCAATCAACCCGACTGGTGGGGCGAAGGCGGCGAGATGAGCCCGCAGGACTTCGGCATCGCCCGCGCCCGGGAACTGGAGAACAAGATCCTCGAGCTGGGCGAAGACAAGGTGGCTGCCTTCATCGCGGAACCCGTACAGGGCGCCGGCGGCGTGATCGTGCCGCCCGACAGCTACTGGCCGGAGATCCAGCGCATCTGCGACGCCTACGACATTCTGCTGATCGCCGACGAGGTCATCTGCGGGTTCGGCCGGACTGGCACCTGGTTCGGGAGCGAGACCATGGGCGTCCGGCCCCACATCATGACCATCGCGAAGGGGCTCAGCTCGGGCTATCAACCGATCGGGGGATCGGTTGTCTGCGACGAGGTGGCCGAGGTGATCGGCGCGACCGAATTCAACCACGGCTATACGTACTCCGGGCACCCGGTCGCGGCGGCGGTCGCGATGGAGAACCTGCGCATTCTGCAGGAAGAGAAGATTGTCGACCGGGTCGGGAGCATCGGCGCGCCTGCCCTCAAGGCCGGTCTGGAACAACTGGTGGATCATCCGCTGGTCGGCGGGCTGTCGATCAAAGGGATGATGGCGTCCCTGCCGCTCACCCCGCACAAGGAGAGCCGCGCGAAGTTCGCGGCGGAGCCGGGGACGGTTGGTTACATCTGCCGCGAGCGCTGCTTTGCCAACAATCTGGTCATGCGGCACGTGGGTGACCGGATGATCGTCTCGCCGCCGCTGGTCATCGAGCCGGAGGATATCGACGTTTTGGTCGCCCGAGCGCGCAGGGCGCTCGATGAAACCTACACCGAACTCAAGCGGCAGGATCTTCTGAAAGCCGCGGCGTGACCCCAACCGCAGCGCTCGATTCGAGGCCGGACATTCGCGCAGGATGGCGACCCTTCTCAGGACGCCCGCCCGAAATCTGCCCGTCCTTCAGCGAATTCGCCTTGAATTGAGGCGCAGCACCCTCTGCCGGAGTTAAGCGCTTGCACCCGGTGAGTTTCTTCGTGTTAGAATTACGGCAATCAGTGCGGAAAACCGCCGGGTACAACGGGGAGCCACGTTTGGCTGATACAACGACCGGAGACGCGTTCGTCGAATTCGAGCGCGTTCAGAAGAGCTATGATGGCGAAACGCTCGTCGTCAAGGACCTCAACCTCTCAATGCCGAAGGGCGAGTTTCTCACGATGCTGGGGCCATCCGGGTCGGGCAAGACCACCTGCCTGATGATGCTCGCGGGCTTCGAGACGGCCACCCATGGCGACATCAGGCTCGCCGGGCAATCGATCAACAACATCCCACCCCACAAGCGCGGCATCGGCATGGTGTTCCAGAACTATGCGCTGTTTCCGCATATGACCGTGGCCGAGAACCTCTCCTTCCCGCTGGAAGTCCGCAAGATGGGCAAATCCGACCGTGAGGCCAAGATCAAGCGCGCGCTCGACATGGTGCAGATGGGGGCGTTTGCCGGCCGGCGGCCCTCGCAGCTGTCGGGTGGTCAGCAGCAGCGGATCGCCCTGGCCCGTGCGCTGGTCTTCGAGCCGGAACTGGTGCTGATGGACGAACCCCTGGGCGCGCTCGACAAGCAGCTGCGCGAGACGTTGCAATTCGAGATCACAAACCTGGCGCATGACCTCGGCATCACCGTGGTCTACGTGACCCATGATCAGACCGAAGCGCTGACCATGTCGGACCGCGTGGCCGTTTTCGACGACGGGCGCATTCAGCAGCTGGCCCCACCGGATCAGCTCTACGAAGCGCCGGAAAACAGCTTCGTGGCGCAGTTCATCGGTGAGAACAATACGCTCGAAGGGGTCGTCAAGGAGATCAAGGGCGAGACCGCGCTGGTGGAGCTGGACGATGGTGAGCTGATCGACGCCAAGCCTGTGAATGTCGCCAGGGCTGGCGAACGGACCCGGGTCTCAATCCGTCCGGAGCGGGTTGAATACAAGAAGGAACGGCTCAGCCCCGACGCCCATACACTGAAAGCCGAGGTACTGGAGTTCATCTACATGGGCGATATCTTCCGCACCCGTCTACGCGTCGCGGGCCGGGAGGATTTCATCATGAAATGTCGCAACGCGCCTGATCAGACGCGATTGAAGCCAGGCGAACAGCTGGAGATCGGCTGGCTGCCACAAGATTGCCGCGCGCTCGACGCCTGATGGCGCAACGGCGGCACCTGTCGCGCCCGGACGCAGGGCGCGACCCGACAGAGGCGGTGTCCAAGCCCGTTGCCACCTGCCTTCCACCCAACGACGGGCACATAACTGGGAGACTACGATGAAACTGACCAAGACGCTTTTGGCCTCCACGGCGCTAACTGTCGCCAGCGGCATGGCCTTCGCCGATGGCCATATGGCATCCGAGATGACAATCGTCAGCTGGGGCGGGGCCTACTCGAATTCACAGCAGAAAGCCTATCACGACCCCTACATGGAGAAGACGGGCATCACCATCATCAACGATGAGAGCTCGCCCGAGGGCGTGGCGAAGATGCGCGCTCAGGCCGAGGCCGGGAACATCACCTGGGATCTGGTCGACCTGGAAGCCGCGGACGCCATCCGCGTCTGCGATGAAGGCCTCGCGATGGAGATCGACCACGATGAGGTGCTGGCCGCGGCCCCCGACGGCACCTCCGCCTCCGATGATTTCGGCGACATGATCGTGTCCGATTGCTTCATCCCGCAGATCGTCTTCTCGACAACCTTCGGCTATCGCACCGATCAGGTGCCGGACGGGGTGGAGCCGCCGAAAGGTGCCTGTGACGTCTTCGACCTGGAGACCTATCCAGGCAAACGCGGGCTCAACAAGCAGCCGATTGCCAACCTCGAATGGGCGCTGCTCTGCGACGGCGTGGCATATGAAGACGTCTATGACGTGCTTGAGACCGAAGAAGGCCAGGACCGCGCCTTCGCCAAGCTCGATACCATCAAGGATCAGACGATCTTCTGGTCCTCCGCCGCCGAAGCCATCCAGCTTCTGGCCGATGGCGAGGTGTTCATGAGCTCCACCTACAATGGTCGTCTCTTCTCGGCCATCGAGGAGCAGGGCCAGCCCATCGGCATGGCCTGGGATTGGCAGATGTTCGATCTGGACGGTTGGGTTGTCCCGGCGGATCTGCCGGAAGACCGTCTCGCACGGGTGATGGACTATCTCTATTTCGCCACCGATACGCAGCGCCTGGCGGATCAGGCGAAATATATCTCTTACGGCCCGGCGCGCGCCTCCTCGGCCCCGCTGGTCGGCCAGCACGCCGAGCTGGGCATCGACATGGCGCCGCACATGCCGACCGAGCCGAGCAATGCCGAGAACACCTTTGTGAACAACTACAACTGGTGGGCGGACTACCGCGACGATCTGGATTCCAAGTTCCAGGCGTGGCTGACCCAATAGGCCCGGCCACAAGCGCATGACATCGGAGGGGGCTGCACCGGCCCCCTCCCACCCAAGCGGAAGGACACGACCATGCCCAAAGGCTATATCATCGGCCATATCACCGTGAACGACCCTGAAGCCTACAAGGAATACGTCGAACGCGACACGCCGATCCTGCAGGGTCTCGGTGGCCGCTTCATCGTTCGAGGTGGCAACGCCCAGGTCATGGAGGGGCGGGCCGAGGCCCGCCATGTGGTCATCGAATTCCCCAGCTATCAGGCCGCGCTCGACGCTTACAACGACCCCGATTACCAGGAGGTCATGAAGATCCGGCACCGCACCGCCACCAGCACCATCATCGTGGTGGAAGGGGCCTAGATGCGCGACACGACCGATCAGACCGGGCCGATGATGGCCGCCGATGGCACGCCGCTGAAGACCAGCCTGAACCGCGCGCTCCGGCGGCAAAAGCTGCGGGCTCTGGCTCTGATCGCGCCGCTGTTGATCTTCATCCTCGTGACCTTCATCGCGCCGATTGCGGATATGCTCTTCCGCTCGGTCGAGAACCAGATCGTCTCGGACACGCTGCCGCGCACGACCACGCTGCTGGCTGACTGGGAAGGTGACAGCGGCGAGATCCCATCGCCCGAGGTGTTCAAGGCGCTCTACACCGACATTTTCGTCGCACAAGAGCGCAAGCTGCACACCCGCCTCGGCTCGCGCCTGAATTACGAGCTGACGGGGGTATCGTCGCTGTTTCGCAAATCCGGCCGTAGGGTCGAGGACATGGGCGAGGTCTATCAGGACCAGTTCGAGGACCTGAACGACTTCTGGAAAGACAGCGAAACCTGGAACGCACTGATGGGCAGCGATGACTGGCTGGCCGAGCAGGCCGCGTGGGACGATAAGTCCGACGCCCGTCAACCCGCGTTCGAACCGCGCGAAGAGATCATCAACCTGCTGCCGCAGACGGCCGAAACCTTCGAGATCTTCGCCGATTTCGTACAAAACGAGGACGAGGACAATCTGGCCAAGGAAGACCCCTGGGCCCTGGTCTATTCGGCGCTCTATGACGATCTGATCCAGGAGCCCGACATCTCCGGATACGGCGGGCCGGGCTCTGCCGAGCTTCTCGAAGCCATGGCCGCCGTCCGCACCTTCGAGACGGTCGACTACACCGCCGCCTTCCAAGACATCGACAAGGACTGGCACGACATCGAGGTCTGGCAGACCATCCAGACCTACAGCCCCGATTTCACCTCTGGTTACTTCCTCAATGCCGTCGACATGAAGAAATCCCCCGACGGACCGGAAATGCGGCCCGAGAACGAGCAGATCTACATCAAGCTCTTCATCCGCACCCTCTTCATGTCGCTGGTGATCACCGGCAGCTGCATTCTTCTAGGCTATCCGGTGGCCTGGCTGCTGGCCAATCTGCCGGCGCGCACCGCCAACCTGCTGATGATCCTCGTGCTGCTGCCGTTCTGGACCTCGCTTCTGGTGCGGACCTCGGCGTGGAAGGTGATGCTTCAGCAGCAGGGCGTCGTGAATGACACGCTGGTCTGGCTTGGCATCGTGGCGGACGGCGGCCGCCTGGCGCTCATCAACAACCAGACAGGCACGATTATCGCGATGACGCATATCCTGCTGCCCTTCATGATCCTGCCGCTCTATTCGGTGATGAAAACGATCCCGCCGAGCTACCTGCGCGCGGCCAAGTCACTGGGTGCCACCAATTGGACAGCCTTCTGGCGCGTCTATTTTCCACAGTCCGTACCGGGTATCGGCGCCGGCTCGATCCTCGTCTTCATCCTTGCCATCGGTTACTACATCACGCCCGAACTGGTCGGCGGCACCACCGGGACCTTCATCTCGAACCGGATCGCCTATCACATCTCCAGCTCACTCAACTGGGGCCTGGCCGCCGCCTTGGGGGCCATTCTACTGGCGCTCGTGCTCGCGCTTTACTGGGCCTATGACAAGATCGTCGGCATCGACAACGTGAAGCTGGGAGGCTGACCCATGGCGGCACTGACCCCTGTCTCGCGCACGCCAATCTCATTCTACCTGCCCGTGGTCGCACTCGCGGGCGCCATTGCGGGCCTGCTGGTCGGCACTGCGCAGGGCAGCCCGCTTCTGGGGATCCTGGGCGGTGCCATCCTCATGGCGGGACTGGCCTTCCTGACCACGCAAATCGTGAAGGCGGAGACGCCCAGCCGCTGGGGTATGGTCGTCCTTCTCGGCGGGGCGGGTTTCCTGATCGGCGGGCTTGCCGCCGCTCTGATCGGAGCGGCCTTTGGCGCGTTCTTCGGCTGGTTCACCTTCTGGCTCTTCGAGGGGCGCTACCGGGCCTACGTGCCGCCCTATCTTACGCCGGGACAAGTGCTCTGGCACCATAGCTTCCGGGTGATCTGCGGCGCGATCCTCGTTTTCCTGATCACGCCGATCCTCGTGGTCATGCCGCTCAGCTTCAACGCGCAGGACTTCTTCACCTTCACACCCGAGATGCTCCGGTTCGACCCTGCGGGCTACTCGCTCAAACACTACGAAGACTTCTTCACCAACCTCGACTGGCAAGGCGCCCTGGCAAACTCGGTCAAGATCGCACCTGCCGCGACACTCCTCTCGGTGGCCTTCGGCACGCTGGCGGCCATCGGGCTCAGCCAGGCGCATGTGCCCTTCCGTCGGGCGATCATGGCGATCCTGATTTCACCCATGATCGTGCCCCTGATCATTTCGGCCGCGGGCATGTACTTCTTCTACAGCCGCATCGGGCTGCAAGGCACCTACCTCGGCGTTGTCCTCGCCCATGCGGCACTCGGCATCCCCTTCGTGATCATCACCGTCACCGCAACCCTCGTTGGCTTCGACAATTCGCTCACCCGTGCCGCCGCCAACATGGGCGCGGGACCCGTGACAACCTTCTTCCGCGTGCAGATGCCGCTGATCCTGCCGGGCGTGATCTCGGGTGGCCTCTTCGCCTTCATCACCAGCTTTGACGAGGTCGTCGTCGTGCTCTTCGTCGGCTCCGCCGGTCAGAAAACCCTGCCCTGGCAGATGTTCACCGGGCTGCGCGAGCAAATCAGCCCCACGATCCTCGCCGTGGCAACGATCCTCGTGATCCTCTCCATCGCCCTGCTGACAGTGGTCGAGATGCTCCGACGCCGATCCGAACGGCTGCGCGGCATGTCGCCGGGCTGACCCCACGGCTTCTTCTGGCCAAAAATATCCCCGCCGGAGGCCGTCCGGTCTCGACGAGACCGGACAAAAAAGGACTCGCTAGCGCAAGCGTTTCAACAGGCTCAGCGAGGCATAGCCATCCGGCGCCAGCCCCTGGCTGCGCTGGTAGGCGCGCACGGCGGCGATCGTCTTCGGCCCGATCCGCCCATCAACACCTTGGGTGCTGAATCCGGCCTGCGTCAGCCGCTGCTGCATCTCCTTGCGCTCCGCAAAGGTCAGCGCCCGGTCGCCACGCGGCCAGCTTGCCTGGATCGCAGGCCCGCCCTTGATCCGATCGCTCAGATGCCCGACGCCGATCACATAGGCGTCGGCCGTGTTGTAACGCTCGATCACCGCGAAGTTCTTGAAGATCATGAAGGCCGCACCCTGCCCGCCCGCAGGCAGCAGGATGGAGCCCTGCCCATAGTTCGGGACCGCGCGCCCATCCATGCCGACAACACCCAGTTGCGCCCATTGCGCCGGGGATCGGGTGATCTTGCGATTGGCCTGCGCATAATCGAACCCACGCGGCAGCTGCACCTCCACACCCCAGGGCTGCCCCTTCACCCAACCGAAGCGCCTGAGGTAGGCTGCGGTCGAGGCCAGGGCGTCTGTCGGATCATCCGCCCAGATGTCCCGCCGCCCGTCGCCCGTGAAATCCACGGCATAGGCCAGATAGGATGTCGGAATGAATTGCGTGTGCCCCATGGCACCGGCCCAGCTTCCGGTCATGTTGCGCGGGCTGGTGTCCCCGTTCTGCAGGATCTTCAGGGCGGCGATCAGCTGCTCCTCGAAGAACGCCCCGCGCCGGCCGTCATAGGCCAGTGTCGCCAGCGACTGGATGATATCGTTCGTGCCACGATATTCGCCATAGGCGCTTTCGAGCCCCCAGACCGCCACCACAACCTCCTTGTCGACACCATAGTGTGCCTCGATGGCATCGAGCGTCCGGCGGTGCTGGCGCAGAGCGGCCTTGCCATTGCGGATTCGCGTGTCCGAGACCGCGCTGTCGAGATACTCCCAGATCGTCTTGGTGAACTCCGACTGGTTGCGGTCGCGCCGGATCACATCCGGATCGTATCGCACCCCGCGAAACGCCGCCTGCAGTGTCGAGGCGCGAATGCCCTGCGCGCCGGCACGTTGCTCGAAACCACGGATCCAGCGCTCGAATCCGCTGTTCGACGCCACTTGCGTCGCGGGCACGATAGGCCCGGTGGCTTGTTCGGGTCGCAGCTTCGGTCGCACTGCCGAGGCGACAACCGCAACCGGCTGAGGCGCCGGCGATATCTGCTCTGCCGGCCGCAAGACCGGCCGCAACGACTGTGTGGTGCCCAAGGCACCAACGCTGGTGCCCACCATTCCAGTTGCCACAGCAACTGCCCAAAACGACCTCAACCGCATGATATTGCCCTTACTGCTGCTCTTTATTGTTGGCGACAGTGTAGCGCGAGTCGGGCAATTTCAAAAGGATTCAATCGGAGGTTATTCGCTCACCGTTCATCGCCTCGACTTGGCAGCGAATGATCTCCAGATGCTCCCGCAGCATCGGCACCCGGCGCGGGCGAAAGCTCTGTTCGGTGCGCTGCAGGTTGCGCATCCGGTCGAGCCGGAAGGTGCGAAAATCCTTGCGCAGATGGCACCAGGCCATAAGCACATTGGTCTTGTCGAGATACACGAGGCCAAGCGGGTCCACCTGGCGCACCGTCTCGGCACCATTTCGGTCGCGATAGTCGAAGGCGATGCTCACCTCGTCCCAGGTGGCGGACCGCAGCGCCGCCACGTCGATCTCGATCTTCGGAAGGCTGACGAATCGATGGGCGTCGAGCACCGCGTGCTGCAGCCGATGTGCCTGGCGTGGCGGCACACGTGCCTTGATCTTGGCCAGCGCCGACCGGGCCGCCTTGGCCAGCGCCGGATCGCCGATCACCGCCACGTCCCGCAGGCCCAGCACCAGCGCCTCAAGCTCGTCGTCCTCGAACCCCAGCGGCGGCAATGCTGCATCTTCGATCAGCGTATAGCCAAAGCCCGCCTCACCATCGATGACGGCCCCCATGCTGCGCAGCGCGTCGATGTCACGGTAGATCGTGCGCGGCGACATCTGCATCTCATCCGCCAGCTGCGTGGCGGTCACCGGAGGCGGCAGACGGCGCAGCGTCTGCATCATTTGAAAAAGGCGATGTGTGCGGCTCATACCGTCACACTATCACAAGTGGTGACAGAAATTGACAGCAGCTCCGTATAACTCTTGCCTGACAGAAAAGGAGCGTACCATGATCACACTGCTCACCTACCCTCCCGCCTTCGGCCAATTCTCCGGCAGCCCGTTCTGCATCAAGGCCGCGCATCTTCTGAACCTTTCCGGCCAGCGCTGGACGCGTGAAAACACGCTCGATCCGCGCATGATGCCGCACCAGAAACTGCCTGTGATCCGCGCCGAAGATCAGCTGATCGCCGACAGCGATATGATCCGCGCCTATCTCGAAGCGCAAGGCGCGCAGTTCGATGACGGGTTGACCGAGATGGACAAATCGACCTCGCGCGCCTTCATCCGCATGGCCGAAGAGCATCTCTATTTCCACATCGTGCTCGACCGCTGGGGCAACGATGCGGCCTGGCCCGAAATCCGCGAGACTTACTTTGCTTCGGTGCCCCGGATCTTCCGCCGGATGGTGGCCAACAGCGTGCGCCGCAAGCTGCTCTCGGCGATGTATGTTCAGGGTCTGGGCCGGTTCACGCCAGCGCAGCGTTTGGCCCGGTTAGAGCCTGACTTCGACGCGATCATGACCCGCCTGTGGCAGAACCGGTTCCTCTTCGGCGAGCGGCCCTCAGCCGCCGACGCCTCGGTGGGCCCGATGCTGAGCGCTGCGATCTCCAGCCCCGGTGAAACGGCGCTGTCGAACCGCATCCGCGAGAACGCGGTGCTGATGGGGTACATCGAACGGGTCGAGGAGATGCTGCACTAGGGCGTTTCGCCTTTGACCAAGGATGGCATGTGTCACCTGTTGCGATGATGTCACCAAAGTCAGGCCGCGACAGGTACGTCAGATTTGGTGCGAATTGCTTCAGCGGCGGCTGCGTTTGACCTTGCGCTTGGTCTTGTCCGCCTTTCGCTTGGCTTTGATGCGCCCGCGACGTGGCGGGCGACCGGCCGGGGCACGCCGGCCCTGCGGAATGGCGTCTCCCTCCAGCGCCAGAAGCTCCAGCGCGATGCCGCCGGTGACCGGAGCGGCCTCGGCCAGCCGCACCGTCACCCGTTGGCCCAGGCTGATCGTCAGCCCCGTGTCGGCCCCCATCAGCGTTGCAGCCTCGGCGTCATAGTGGAAGTACTCGCGTCCAATGGACCGCATGGGGATCAACCCGTCAGCACCCGTCTCATCCAGTTTCACAAAGACGCCGAACCGCGCAATGCCACTGATCCGGCCGGTGAACTCATTGCCCACCCGCTCGCTGAGGAACGCTGCCATGTAGCGATCCGTCGTATCCCTCTCGGCCATCATCGAGCGGCGCTCGGTCTCGGAGATATGCGCGCCGATTGTCTCCAGCGCGTCGTAGTCCTCCGGTCGCAGCCCGTCCTTGCCCCAGCCATGCGCGGCAATCAGAGCGCGATGCACGATCAGATCCGAATACCGCCGGATCGGTGAGGTAAAATGCGCATAGCGTGGCAACGCGAGGCCAAAATGACCCAGGTTCGTGGGCGCGTAATAGGCCTGCGTCATCGACCGCAGCGTTGACATATTGATCAGCTCCGCCTCGTCCGACCCGGCCGCGTCATGCAGCAGCCGATTGAGGTGCGCGGTCTTCAGCACCTGCCCCTTGGCCAGAGTGTACCCGCTGGCGCGGGCCGTCTCGCGCAGCGCGTCGAGCTTCTCCGGGCTCGGCTCCTCATGCACGCGAAAGAGCAGCGGGATCTTCTTTGCAATCAGCGTCTCGGCGGCGGCCACATTGGCGAGAACCATGAACTCCTCGATCAGCCGATGCGCGTCGAGCCGGTCCTTGAAGTTGACCGAGGTGACACGGCCCTCCTCGTCCAGCTCGATCCGCCGTTCGGGCAGGTCGAGGTCCAGCGGCTGACGCCGCTCTCGCGCAGCAGCCAGCGCCCGGTAAGCAGCGTAAAGCGGTTTTAAAACAGGCTCTAACAAGGGACCACAGCGCGCGTTCGGCGCGCCCTCGATGGCGGCCTGCACCTCTTCGTAGTTCAAGGAGGCCGGCGAGCGCATCAGCCCGCGGTGGAAGCTGTGCGAAAGTTTGTTGCCGTCGGCGTCGAGCTGCATGCGCACGGCGATGCAGGCCCGCGGCACGCCTTCGTGCAGCGAACAGAGATCCCCCGAGAGCCGATCGGGCAGCATCGGGACAACCCGATCCGGGAAATAGGTCGAGTTGCCACGCTTGCGCGCCTCGGCATCGAGCGGCGAGCCCGGCGTCACATAGGCGGCGACATCCGCAATGGCAACCCAGACGATATGCCCGCCCGCATTCGCCGGGTCCTCATCCGCATGGGCATAGCAGGCATCGTCATGATCCCGCGCATCCGATGGGTCGATGGTGATGAGCGGCAGGTCGCGCAGGTCCTCTCGCCCCTTCAGGCCAACCGGCTTGGCCCGATCCGCCTCGGCGATGACCGCATCGGGAAAGGCATCCGGGATCCCGTGCTGATGGATCGCAATGAGCGACACGGCCTTGGCTGCCGAGGGATCGCCCAAACGCGCAACGACCCGGGCCCGCGGCAGCCCCATCCGTCCCTTCGGCCCGGCCTGTTCCGCCTCGACCAGTTCGCCATCCTGCGCGCCATGGGTGGCGCCGGCTGCAACCGTCCATTCGCGGTCCTGGCCCTTGTCGACCGGGAGGATGCGACCACCCTCCGCAGTCTTGCGAAAGATCCCGAGCACGCGCAGCGGATTGGTTCCGATGCGGCGGATCAGCCGCGCTTCGTAGTGGTGCGCCTCGCCCTTGACCAGCGTGAGCCGCGCAAGGATGCGGTCACCCGCACCGAGGGCCGGGTCAGACGCCCGCGTAACGATAAGAACAGCCGGTTCGACCCCCTCGCCGTGCCATTCCATCGGCTTGGCGAACAGGTCACCCTGCGCATCAGGGCCGATCACCTGAAGAACGCTCACCGGCGGCAGGCGGTCGGGGTCCTGATAGCTGCGCTTGCGCTTTTCCAGATGACCGTCCGTCTCGAGCTCTTTCAGCACGCGCTTGAGGTCGATCCGCGCGGCACCTTTGACGCCAAAGGCCTTCGCAATATCCCGCTTGGCCGTCAGGGTCGGGTTTTCGCTGATCCAGTCCAGGATCTCGGATTTCGAGGGAATGCGGCTCATGCTTCGTCAGGTAGCACGCGCACCCGGTGCCGTCATGCGCAAATCTCTCGCACTGTCGACGTCCTGCAATTCATCCACAAGACGGACACGCAGACCGGGCAGCGTCGCAATTGTGTCGGAGAGCGCATGCGCGCTGGACCAGCGGACCCCGTTGAAGAGCCCCGGCGGGATTGGCGCGGTCGCCTTCACCCCGATCAGCCAGTATCCGCCATCCGGCGCCGGGCCGAATACGGCGTCCGATGCGCCCAGCCCCGCGAAGGCGCGGGCGACCTGAGACCGTCCGATGCCGGGGATGTCCGCCCCGATGATGCAGGTGTCACCCCGCCGGAAACGGCGGAACAGCCGGGCCATCCGGTCGCCGAGATCGCCTCGCCCCTGCGGTGTCCGTGGCAGATCGGCAGGCCAGACGCGGCTCATACGCCCTTCCACGTCGGGGCTGACCGCCAGCACGACGCGCCACCGCGGGTCGCGCATCCGGCGAAGCAGGCGGCGGCTCTGATGCCGGAACCACCAGGCGGCCGGGACAAGCCCGATGCCGCGCCCCAGGCGAGTTTTCACTCGGCCCGGGCGCGGCTCCTTGACCATGACGATCAGGGTGCGTTTCACCCGAAATAGTCTCGAAGAACGCGCGCGTAGACGGCCTTGAGCTGCAAGATATGATCCAGGCGCACGTGCTCGTCGACCTGATGCATAGACTGGCCGACAAGCCCGAATTCGACCACCGGACAGTGATCTTTGATGAAGCGGGCGTCCGAGGTGCCACCCGTGGTCGACAGGATCGGCGCAACACCGGTTTCCGCCTCCACTGCGCGGGCCACCAGATCCGAAAGGGCGCCCGGTGGGGTCAGAAAGCTCTCGCCCGAGATCTTGATCTTCACCTCTGCCTTCACGCCAAATTCAGTCTCTATGCGGGCAGTTTCCTCTCTGATCCAGGCGCTTAGCCCGGCACCGCTGTGGCGGTCGTTGAACCGGATATTGATCGCGGCGGAACAGGCCGCCGGGATCACGTTGGTCGCGGCGTTTCCGGTGTCGACGGTGACAACCGCCAGTGTCGAGGGATCGAAATGCGCGGTCCCCTGATCCAGCTCGTGGCTGGCCAGGCGGTCCATCAGACGCATCATCGCGGGGAGAGGGTTCAGCGCGCGGTGCGGGTAGGCAGAATGTCCCTGCTTGCCGATGACGGTGATCCAGGCGGACATCGACCCGCGCCGTCCGATCTTGATCATCTCGCCCATCCGGTCAGGGCAAGTCGGCTCGCCCACGAGGCAGACGTCCATCCGCTCACCTGCCGCCTGCATATGGTCGAGGAGCGCGGTCGTGCCGTCGGTCGCATCGCCTTCCTCATCGCCCGTGATGGCGAGGATGATCGCGCCATCCGGCGGTGCGGTGGTCACCAGATCCACCGCCGCTGCGGCAAAGGCGGCGACGCCCGATTTCATGTCGGTCGCGCCGCGGCCAAAAAGCACACCTTCGACGATCTCGGCACCGAACGGCGGATGCGTCCAGGCTTCGCTGTCGCCAATCGGCACGACATCGGTATGCCCGTTGAACCCGAAGGTGCGGGGGTGACCCTTCTCACCCCAGCGGGCAAAGAGGTTCCGGATGCCGCCGCGGTCGGCCCAGCTACAGTCGAACCCCGCTCCGCCCAGCAGGGTGTAGAGCACATCCAGCGCGCCCTCATCCGCCGGTGTCACGGAGGGGCAGCGCACCAGCTCGGCGGTCAGCGCAACGGGATCGACGGCGGGCATAGGGGCGGCTCCTTTCCAGCGGGAAACGATGCCAGTCTTAGGTTTTGCAGCCGGCAGAGGCAATGCCGATCGGCTGGGAGGATCTGAGACTTGGCAGAGCCATCCGAGCGAGAGCCGCCGTCATCCGAGGCCACGGCCCGGCCTAGTCCGCCTCTTCTTGGGGATGCGTCCCGTAGAAGGGCTCCATCTGGGCAATGATCACTGCGTTTTCATCAAGGGCCCGCTGCATCAGCGCCCGCTCTTCCCTGCCGATCTCATGCCCTTCGGCGAGACGCTCCTCCAAAGTGCCATAGCCCGTGACGTCCAGCGGTGCGGTCTCCGCCTGCTTGAGCACCGCCACCGTCTCGCGCACCGCTTCGGCCTCGTCGACACCGCTGGCAAAGACCACGAGGCCCGCGCCAGTCGCCGTCTTCGGCAGGCCATCGCCGGCCTTGCGTCCGATCTGGACGACGAGCGTATAGACTTGCTGACGAGAGGGTGCCTTGCCGGATGCCATGCCCCTTGTGTTAGGGCTTGGCGAAGGGCACCACAACGGCTTTTTCGACCAGCCGATCCGGCGCCCATCCGGCGTAGGGGCCCCAATCCGCAGACATCTCGTAAAGGTGACGCACCCCCGCGACGATGGCGCCCCGGGCCTTCGACGTCATCCGCAAGTAGCGCGGCGCGTGCTCTTCCCAGCGGAACGACATCCGCCCCTTCCCATCGCGCGTGACAATCGCGTCGAGCAAAAGGATCGCGGTGCAATAGGGGAAGGCGGCATGTTCGGGATCGAGCGAAACCAGCTCCACCACCTCGCTTGGGAACCAGCCGCCGTATTCGGACAGGATGCAGCTGCCGCTCAGGCAGTTGTCGAGCGCGCGCCGGTGCACCAGCCGCGTATCGCGCGGCGCGGCCTGACACGCCAGATCGCGGATCTCCTCCGGCATCCCGCGCGCGACGACCTTGAGGACCCGCAGCAGATCATCCTGATCATAGGTCTGCAAGTCGCGGCCCTGGGGCACCTTGTCGAGGTTGACGCGCCGCGTGGTATGCGCCCAGCGGAACCCGTTCATCACCGCGGCGCGCACGGGCGACGGCCCGTCGCGATAGTGCTCCCGAAAGGCCTCCCAGTTCCAGAAGAGATCGTCAGCGCCGGCACCGCCCTGGATACGATCGGCCAGGAGCAGCGCGGTGGCCGAGAGGAACGCCTCGCGCCCCTTGTCCGGCAAGGCGGCAACCAGCAGAAGATCGGCATGGATGGCATCGGCGTCGGCGCTGGACAGCAGGCACTTCTGATCGAAGATCACGCGCCGCAGGATCTGCTTCTGCGCCGGCTTCATGCGCTCTGCCATCCCGGTGAACCCGATCGCGGCGGCCGATTGCAGATCGGCCACCACCTGCAGGGTCTGAAACGATATGGGGACAGAGGCGTGACGCATGCGCGTTCTCTAACCCATCATGCTGGCCGGATTGTATCCGGCTCCTGACCATTGCCGGGTATTCCTGGGGCAGCCCTGCCTCACACGTTAATGCAAGGTTTAGTCTCGCAGCAACTCGTTGATCGACGTCTTCGAGCGGGTTTGCGCATCGACCTTCTTGACGATGACCGCGCAATAGAGGTTCACCCCGTTCTTCGACGGCATCGAACCGGCCACCACGACAGAGCCTGCCGGGACTTCGCCATAGGTGAACTCTCCGGTCTCGCGGTCGACGATCTTCGTTGACTTGCCGATGAAGACACCCATGCCCAGAACCGAGCCTTCGCGCACGATGCACCCCTCGACCACCTCGGATCGCGCCCCGATGAAGCAGTTGTCTTCGATGATCGTGGGCCCCGCCTGCATCGGCTCGAGGACGCCGCCGATGCCGACGCCGCCCGAGAGGTGCACGTTCTTGCCGATCTGCGCGCAGGATCCGACGGTGGCCCAGGTGTCGACCATGGTGCCCTCATCCACGTAGGCCCCCAGGTTCACGAAGGAAGGCATTAGCACCACGCCCGGTGCGATATACGCCGATTTGCGCACCACACAGTTGGGCACCGCGCGGAAGCCTGCGGCCTTCCACTGGTTGTCGCCCCAGCCGGCAAATTTGCTGTCGACCTTGTCCCACCAGCCGCCGTCTTGCGGACCGCCCGACTGCATCTCCATGTCCTTGATGCGGAAGCCCAGCAGTACCGCCTTCTTGGCCCATTGGTTGACGTGCCAGTCCCCGCTCGCCTGTTTCTCCGCCACGCGCAGGCCGCCACTGTCGAGGGCTGCCAGCGTGTCTTCGATGGCCTCGCGCGCCTCTCCGGTCGTTGCCGGGGTGATCGTGTCGCGCGCCTCCCATGCGGCTTCGATGGCGGTTTCAAGCTGTGCGTTGGACATGAGGGCCCCCAAGGAAAGAATTAAGATGCAGCGCCTATACTCGTCCGGTGACAGAGGCGCAATCCATCTGCCGCCGAGCCATTGCATCTTGGCGCGCAACATGCCCCCCTGAGCCGGAAACGAGGTATCGGAGAAACCGACATGAACAGACCCCGCCACCCCCTGCGCGATGCGCATATGGACCGTGACGCCACCCGCGAGGTGCCCGATACGCCTCAGACCCGGGCGCCGGCCTATCGCCTCGCCTTTGCGGATGAGGATTTTCTCTGCCGGGAGGAGCTGCGCCCGGTGCGGCTTCAGCTCGAACTATTGAAGCCCGAGATGATGCTCGACGCCCATAACATCACCAGCACCATCGTGCTCTTCGGCGGCGCGCGGATCCCCAGCCCCGCGAACAAGGGCACGGCGCGCACGAAGACGCTGGCGGAGCTGTCGCATTTCTACGACGAAGCGCGGGAGTTTTCGCGGCTGATGACGCTCAAAAGTCTCGAGAGCAACGGTCGCGAGAATGTGGTCGTCACCGGCGGCGGGCCGGGTGTGATGGAGGCGGGGAACCGCGGGGCGCAGGATGCGGGCGGCCACTCCATCGGGCTCAACATCGTGCTGCCGCATGAGCAGGCGCCAAACGAGTACGTGACGCCCGAGCTCTGCTTCAACTTCCACTACTTCGCGATCCGCAAGATGCATTTCCTGATGCGCGCCAAGGCCATCTGCGTCTTTCCCGGCGGCTTCGGCACGATGGACGAGCTTTTCGAGACGCTCACGCTGATCCAGACGGGCCGGATGCAGCCGGTGCCTGTCCTGCTCTTCGGCCGCAGCTTCTGGGAGCGGATCCTGAACTGGGACGCGCTGGCCGACGCGGGTACCATTTCGGACGAAGACCTGTCGCTCTTCCGTTTCGTCGACAGCGCGGCCGAAGCGATGCAGGTGATCGACAGCTGGAAGGACGCGCCGGCCCGCAGCGAGATTCCCGGCCGTAACTGAGCCGGATCAGCGCCTCAGCTCTCGCGGAACGCGCGCGCGAAGTAATCGGCCATGGGCTTCACAAGGTAGGCGATGGGCGTCCTGTCCCCGGTCTTGATATAGGCCTCGACCGGCATGCCGGGGATAAGGATCGTTCCTTCCGCCAGCTTCTCCATCTCGCCCTCATTCAGGACGATTTCGGCCCGGTAATAGCTCTGGCCGGTCGCCTCATCCTCGAAGGCATCGGCCGAGATCTGCACGACGCTGCCATAGAGTTCAGGCGTCGTACGCTGATCGAGCGCGGAGAGGCGCAGCGTCACATCCTGCCCCGCGACCAGCTGGTCGATGTGGATCAGATCGACCCGCGCCGCGATGACGAGGGGCCGATCCTGCGGCACCAGAAACAGCACCGGCTCCGCAGCCCGGATGACCGAGCGGGGCGTGCGCACCTGCATGTCGTAGACAATACCGGATACCGGAGCGCGGATGTTCAGCCGGTCGATCTCTTCGCGCAGCGCATTGCGCTGCTCCATCAGTTCCAGCTCGCGGGCCCGCAGATCGCGCAGCTGGGTGATGGCCTCCTCGCGCGTTCCGGTCGACAGCCTCAGCTGCTCGATGTCGATCTCGGTGATCCGCCCTTCGGCCTGCGCTTTTGAGGCGGCAAGCTCGCCAAGCTGACCATTCAGCCGCGCGGCTTCGCGCTGCAGGCTGAGCACTGTGCCGGCCTGAGTCAGCTGCCGTTCCAGCAGCGACGTTTGGTTCGCGAGTTCTTCCTCGATCAGGGCGAGCTGCTCGGACAGCGAGACCTCCTGTGCCTCGATCCCCACGATCTGGCTGCGGATCTGCCCGGACTGCTTCGAGAGCTGCTCGATTTCCTGCGCCACCGACAGCCGCCGCGCGTTGAAGAGATTGCGTTGACCTTCGATCAGCTCGAGGACATCTTCATCGGTCTGGCCGGCGGTCATGACCTCCGGCTCGAAGTCGATCGCATCCGTCTCATCCCGCTCGGCCTCAAGCCGCCCGCGCCGCGCCATCAGCTCGAAAAGCTGGTCTTCCACGATGGCCAACTGCGAGCGCAGCTGCGCGCCATCGAGCTTGAGGAGCAGATCACCCGCATCCACGCTGTCGCCCTCGTCCACGAGGATTTCGGCGACCGTCCCGCCGGTCTCGTGCTGGACGATCTGCCGGTTGCGGTCGACCTCGAAGCGGCCGGAGGAGACCACGGCACCCGAAATCTGCGTCATCGCCGCCCAGGCGCCAAACCCTCCCAGAAGCACAACCAGCCCGACAAAGCCCAGGATCAGCGGCTTGCGCGCAGACCATTTGCCGGCTTCGCTCATGTCACACCTCCCGCGTCGGCCGGCGCCCGTTTGATCTGCTTGTGATTCTTGACCATTCCGGCCAGCACCTCATCCTTCGGCCCGAAGGCAAGACGCATGCCGTTGTCGAGCACCAGCAACAGGTCGCATTCCTGAATGGCGGCGGGCCTGTGGGCCATGATCAGCACCGAGCTGCCGTTCTTCTTCAACGCCCGGATCGCTGCGTTCAGGGCCTGGCTGCCATCGTTGTCGAGGTTTGAGTTGGGCTCGTCCAGAACGACAATCACCGGGTCACGATAGAGCGCACGGGCAAGCCCGATGCGCTGTATCTGTCCGCCGGACAACCGCGACTGGCCCGAGCTGACGATGGTGTCATAGCCGTTCGGCAGATCGAGGATCATCTGATGCGCCGCCGCCTTCTTGGCCGCGATCACGACCTGCTCGGGATCGGGCGTCGCTTCCAGCCGTGCGATGTTCTCGGCGATGGTACCATCGAACAATTGCACCCGCTGCGGCAGATAGCCGATGTGCTGGCCCAGCACATGCGGCGCGTATTGATCCAGCGTCGCCCCATCGAGCCGGATCGAACCCGCGGTGGGCGCCCAGACCCCGGTCAGCGCCCGAGCCAGCGTTGATTTGCCGGCACCAGACGGCCCGATCACCCCGATGGCCTGTCCGGGCTTGATGTCGAAGGTCAGAGACTTCAACGACGCCTGCCGTTCGCCGGGTGGCACGACGCTGAGAAGCTTCACTGCAAGCTTCGCTTTCGGCTTGGGAAGCGGCGTGCGGTCCTTTTCTTCGGGCACGGCGCCGAGAAGCTCGCTGAGGTTCTCCCACCCTTTGAAGGCGCGCTGCACGACGGGCCATTGGTTCAGCGCCAGCTCCACCGGCGCCAGTGCGCGGCCCAGAAGGATGGACCCGGCGATCATCGCCCCGGCCGTCATCTCGTTCTGCAGCACCAGATAGGCCCCGATGCCCAGCATCGCAGATTGCAGAAGCAGCCGCAGAGACTTGGTCATGGAGGAGAACAACCCCGTCACATCGGTCGCCTGCACCTGCCGCCCCAGCGATTGCCCGCGCGCGGTCTGCCAGCGGGCGAAGGCCGCATCGCGCATGCCCATCGCCTGCACCATCTCGGATTCGGTGCGGATCTGGTCCGACATCAGCGTGGCCATATGCCCTGCGTGGGTGGCGCTGGCCTGTGGCTCACGCGAGAGCAGCTGGTTGGCCAGCGCGATGAGGATCAGCACCGCCGCACCGCAGACAGCAAAATATCCCAGAATGGGGTGAAACAGGAAGATGCCGGCGAAGAAGACCGGCGTCCATGGCATGTCGAAGGCCGCCATCAGCACCGGCGAGGTCATCAGCCGCTGCACCGATTCAAGGTCGGCCAGCCCGGTCTGGGTTTTCACATCCGGCGCCACGACGGATTTGCGGACGACGGCATCAAAAACCCGGCGGTCGAGGTCAGCCTGAAACCGCGCGCCCACCCGCGCCATGATCCGCCCGCGGGTGTAATCGAGCAGGCCCATTATGCCGTACATGAAGATCACGATCATCGACAGCGCGATCAGAGTCTCTTCCGATCCCGATCCCAGTACCCGATCATAGACCTGCAGCATATAGAGCGGCCCGGTCAGCATGAGCAGGTTGGCAAAGAGGCTGAACAGTGCCACCGCCCAATAGAGAGACCGGCTGCGTCGGCGGACGCGCCGCAACTCCCTGGCCCCGGTTTTCATGTAAGAAGTCTGCATCGTTCTCTTCCGTCTCTCTTTCGTCCGGTGGCTGCAGCCGCGGCTCCAAACAGCGGGGTCCGCTCAAGCTGCGCTGTCTCAGGCAGCCCCGTCCGTCTGTGTCTGTTGACCGGTCACGGCCACCGGGCGGCCAGAAAAGTCATTCGACATGGAAAACATCTGTGATTCAGGCTCTGATCCTTATCGCAATTCGGGCTTCATATCAAAGCCCTGCCGGGCGGCAAGAGTACCCCGCGCAGTTCGGCGCTCCACCGCCGCTTTGGGCGGCCCAACTGCCGCCGATCAGGTCACACGGTTGGTCTTGCGATAGGCCGGGTCGTCCCAGAGCCTGTCAGTCAGAACCCGAGCCAGGATGTCGACGGCGGCCATGACATCGGTGGCGTCGAGGTAAAGCGGCGTGAAACCGAAGCGCATCACATTCGGTGCGCGGAAATCACCGATCACGCCGCGCTCGATCAGCGCCTGCATCGCCGCATAGCCATGCTCGAAGGCGAACGACACCTGCGAGCCGCGGAGCGCGCCCTCACGCGGGCTGACCAGCGTCAGTTCGGGGCAGCGCGCCTCGACCTCGCGGATAAAGAGCTCCGAGAGTTCCAGCGAGGCGGCGCGAATCTCCGCCATGTCCACGTCGTCCCAGAGGCGGAGCGCTTCTTCCAGCGCTGACATCTGCAGAACCGGCGGGGTGCCGACCCGCATCCGTTCGATGGACGGCGCGGGGGTATAGCTGGGCTCGAAGGCGAAGGGGGCGCTGTGACCCAGCCAACCCGCAAGCGCCGGCTCGGCCTGATCCGTGAGGTCGGGGCGGACATAGATGAAGGCAGGCGCGCCCGGCCCGCCGTTGAGATATTTGTATGTGCAACCCACCGCGAATTCGCAGCCAGATCCCGCCAGATCAACCTCCAGCGCGCCCGCGCTATGCGCCAGATCCCAGATCATGACCGCGCCGGCATCCTGCGCAATCCGGGTGATTGCGCCCATGTCATGCTTGCGCCCGGTGCGATAATCCACTTCCGTCAGCAGCACCGCCGCCACCTCTCCGGTGATCGCACCCGAGACCTCGTTGGGCGCAACGGTACGCAGCTCGTAGCCCGCGTCCTTGAGGCGGATCAGCCCCTCGGCCATGTAGAGATCGGTAGGGAAGTTGCCTGTATCCGATAGAATCACCTTGCGGTCGGGGCGCATGGCCAAGGCGGCGGAGAGCGCCTGAAACACCTTGATCGAGAGCGTATCGCCCATCACGACGGAGCCCTTCGGCGCCCCGATCAGCCGCGCCACCCGATCGCCTACGCGCGCAGGCTGCTCCATCCAGCCGCAGGCGTTCCAGCCGCGGATCAGCGCCGCGCCCCATTCCTCAGCGACCACGGCCTGCACCTTCTCAGGCACACCCTTCGGCAGCGGGCCCAGCGAATTGCCATCGAGATAGATGAGCCCGGCTGGCAGATCGAAGAGGTCTTTCTTGGGCAGGCTCATCACAATCCTCCGCGCAGGTGCCACAGTTCGGGGAAAAGCTCCACTTCGAGCATCCGCCGCAGGTATTTCACGCCGCTGGTCCCGCCCGTGCCGCGCTTGAACCCGATGATCCGCTCGACCGTCGTGACATGATTGAAGCGCCAGCGCCGGAAGTAATCCTCCAGATCCACCAGCTTTTCGGCCAGATCATAGAGCGTCCAATGCGCATACGGATCATTGTAGACCCGTGTCCAGGCGTCGATCACGGCCTGGTCCGCAACATGCGGGCTGTCCATGCGGAAGATGCCCGCGTCGAAGCTCAGATCGAGCTCCTGCTCCAGCAGCCGCAGCGCCACATGATAGAGCGAGGGCTGCGTCAGCTCGTACTCCAGCATGTCATGAAGCGCCTTGCGGTGTTCGTGCATCTTCATCATCGCGCGGTTTCTGTTGCCGAGAATGAACTCGATCAGCCGGTACTGATGCGATTGAAAGCCCGAGGACTGGCCCAGATCCTCGCGGAAGGCGGTGTAGTCGCTCGGCGTCATCGTGCGCAGCACGTCCCAGGCGCTGTTGAGCTGCTCGAAGATGCGCGCCACGCGCGACAGCATCTTGAAGACCTCCTGCGTCCGGCCCTGCTGCATCAGGGTTCGGGCCGAGCTGAGCTCGTGCAGCACCAGCCGCATCCAGAGCTCCGAGGTCTGATGCTGCACGATGAAGAGCATCTCGTCATGGGCATTCGACAGGGGCTTGGCCGCTGCCAAGAGCCCATCCATGCCCAGATAATCGCCATAGCTCATGTCCTTCGAGAAGGACATCTTCGCGCCCTCATCTTCGGGGTTGTAGGCGTCGGTCATGCTGCGGCCTTTCCTTTGCCCTTTGGTGGTAGGTCCGTGTCGATTTTATTTCAAGCTTAAAATTTCAGACTTGAAATATTCCAGCAGCGCGCCTACCCTCCCTCAAAAGATCTCGAACAGAAAGGGAAGGTGATGCGCGTCGCATGTCTCGGCGGTGGCCCGGCGGGTCTCTACTTTGCGATATCGCTGAAACTGCGCCAACCGGACGCGGATGTCACGGTGTTTGAGCGCAACAAACCCGATGATACCTTCGGCTGGGGCGTGGTCCTGTCGGACGAAACGCTCGACAATCTGATGCAGAATGACACCGAGAGCGCCAAGGCGATCCGCGCGCATTTCGCCTATTGGGACGATATCGCGGTCTATTACCGGGGCGACAAGCAGCTTTCCACCGGCCACGGATTCTGCGGCATCGGCCGCAAGCGGCTGCTGCTCTTGCTTCAGCAGCGGGCGCGGGAGCTAGGCGTCGAGCTGGTCTTCGAGCATCAGGTCGAAAGTGTCGCCGCGTTCGCCAAGGGCTACGACCTCGTCGTGGCGTCCGATGGGCTGAACTCCGTCGCCCGGACCGAATTCGCCGCGCACTTCAAGCCCGACATCGACATGCGCGCCTGCAAGTTCGTCTGGCTCGGCACCCATCAGAAGTTCGACGACGCCTTCACCTTCATTTTCGAAGAGACCGACAAGGGCTGGGTCTGGGCGCACGCCTATCAGTTCGACGCCGACACCGCGACTTTCATCGTCGAGACCGATGCAGCCACATGGGAGGCCTATGGCTTTGGCGAGATGAGCCAAGCGGAGAGCACCGCGGTCTGCGAGGACATCTTCAAGGACTACCTCGGCGGCCATGCGCTGATGACCAATGCCAACCACATCCGCGGCTCGGCCTGGATCAACTTCCCGCGTCTCCTCTGTGAAAACTGGAGCCATGAGAACATCGTGCTGATGGGCGATGCCTCGGCGTCGGCGCATTTCTCCATCGGCTCGGGCACCAAGCTTGCGTTGGAAAGCGCGATTGCCCTCGCCGATTACGTGACCACCAAGGACACGCTGGCCGAAGCCTTCGCGCTCTATCAGGACGAACGGCGCCTTGAGGTGCTGCGCCTGCAATCGGCGGCGCGCAACTCGCTGGAATGGTTCGAGGAGGTGCACCGCTACCTCGGTCTCGACCCGGTCCAGTTCAACTATTCCCTGCTCACCCGCAGCCAGCGCATCAGCCACGAGAACCTGCGCTTGCGCGACCCCGACTGGCTGACAAGCGCCGAGCGCTGGTTCCAGACCCGCGCGGGCGGGCCTGAGAACCCCGTCCGCGCGCCCATGTTCGCGCCCTTCAAGCTGCGCGAGATGACGCTCGAGAACCGCGTTGTGGTCTCACCCATGGCGCAATACAAGGCGGTGGACGGCTGCCCGACCGATTGGCACTTCGTGCATTATGCCGAACGCGCGAAAGGCGGGGCGGGGCTTGTCTACACCGAGATGACCTGCGTCTCGCCCACGGGTCGCATCACCCCCGGCTGCCCGGGCCTTTACGCGCCCGAGCACGAGGCCGCCTGGGCAAAGCTGACCGATTTCGTGCACCGCGAGACGGCGGCCAAGATCTGCTGCCAGATTGGACATTCGGGCCGCAAGGGCTCCACGAACCTCGGCTGGGAGGGGATGGACAGGCCGCTCGCGGACGGGAACTGGGACCTGATCTCCGCCTCCGCCCTCCCGTGGTCGCCGCAGAACGCCACGCCGCGCGAGATGACCCGCGGGGATATGGATGCGGTCACGGCCGAGTTCGTCGCCGCCACCGAGATGACCGACCGCGCAGGCTTCGACATGATCGAACTGCACGCAGCGCATGGCTATCTGATCTCGTCCTTCATCTCGCCTGTCTCGAACCAGCGGACGGATTCCTATGGCGGCAGCCTGGAAAACCGCCTGCGCTATCCGCTGGAGGTCTTTGCCGCCATGCGCGCCGCCTGGCCCGCCGAAAAGCCCATGTCGGTGCGCATCTCGGCCAACGATTGGATCGGCAATGACGGCGTGACTCCCGAAGACGCGGTCGGGATCGCCAAGGCTTTTGCGGAGGCGGGCGCGGATATCATCGATGTCTCCGCCGGGCAAACCTCGACCGCGGCCAAACCCGTTTACGGCCGCATGTTCCAGACGCCTTTCTCCGACCGCATCCGCAACGAGGCGGGCATCGCCACCATGGCGGTGGGCAATATCTACGAGCCCGACCACGTGAATTCGATCCTCATGGCCGGGCGCGCCGATCTGGTCTGCCTCGCCCGGCCGCATCTCTCCAACCCCTATTGGACGTTGCACGCGGGCGCCGAGATCGGCGACCGCACGCAGGCGTGGCCGCTGCCCTATGGGGCCGGGCGCGACCAGCTCTGGCGCCTCGCGGATCGCGACGCGGAAGCGGCAGGTGCGGTATGAGACGCGTTCTGGTCACAGGCGGCGGATCGGGCATCGGACGCGCGATTGCCCGCGCCTTCGCGGATCAGGGCGACCACGTCACCATCGCCGGGCGCCGCGCCGAGACGTTGCAGGAGACTGACGCCGGCCGCGGCATGACCTGCGCGACCGTCGACGTCACGGACGAAGCCGCCGTCGATGCGCTCTTTGCGGATCCCTTTGACGTGGTGATCGCCAACGCCGGGACAGGCCGCGCCAGCCCGCTGACCGAGGTCAGCCTTGACGAATGGAACAACACGCTTGCGATCAATCTCACCGGCACGTTCCTGACCTTCCGCGCCGCACTGCGGGGCATGCCCGACGGCGGGCGGCTCATCGCGATCGCCTCGACACAGGCGCTCAAGGGCGGGGGCCGGATTGCGGCCTATGCGGCGTCGAAACACGGCGTCCTCGGCCTCGTCCGCTCGGTTGCGCATGAGATCGCGCGCAAGGGGATCACCTGCAACGCCATCTGTCCCGGCTTCGTCGACACACCGATGGCGGAGGCCGCGGTCAAAAGCGTCATGACGGGTCGCGGGATCGACGCGGACGCGGCCCGTGATATGATCGTCTCGAACAATCCGATCGGCCGGCTGATCAGCCCCGAGGAGGTCGCCTCCGCCGCGCTCTATCTCGCGTCGCCGGGGGCTGCGATGGTCAACGGTCATGCGCTTTCGGTCTCGGGAGGAGAGATATGACGGCCAGGACACACGCCCGCACCGATCGCACCTCGAAGGCCCACCTGCGGCTCTGGCTGCGGCTTCTGAAGGTCAACCGCTCCGTTGAGGCCGAGCTGCGCGAGCGGCTGCGTCTGGAGTTCGGCACGACGCTGCCCCGGTTCGACGTGATGTCGGCGCTCTACCGCAATCCAAAGGGCATGAAGATGAGCGAGCTCTCACGCATGCTGATGGTGTCGAATGGCAACGTCACGGGCATCGTCGACCGGCTCACCGAAGATGGCTTCATGCTGCGCGAGGCGGTGCCGGGTGACCGCCGCGCTGCCCGTGTGCGCCTGACCCAACGCGGTATCGCCGAGTTCGAGCGACAGGCCGCAGCGCACGAGACCTGGGTGAGCGAGCTTCTGGGCGGGCTCGGGCCCGAGGACACGCAGCGGCTGGCCGACGATCTGGGCACCGCCCTGACCCTGCCAAATGCGGAGCGGGACGATGCGTGATCCACAGCACTTCAGATGCGAGATCGCCGACCGCATTGCCACAATCACCCTCGACCGGCCAGAGCGGAAGAACCCGCTCACCTTCGAGAGCTACGCCGAACTGCGCGACTGGTTCCGCGATTTGGCATACTCCGAGGATATCGATGCGGTCGTCTTCGCGTCGAACGGAGGCAATTTCAGCTCGGGCGGTGATGTGCATGATATCATCGGCCCCCTCACCCAGATGAACATGAAGGAGCTGCTGGCCTTCACCCGCATGACCGGCGATCTGGTGAAAGCGATGGTGAATTGCGGCAAGCCCGTGATCGCGGCCATCGACGGCATCTGCGTGGGCGCGGGCGCAATCATCGCCATGGCATCGGACCTGCGCATCGCAACGCCCGAGGCCAAGACCGCCTTTCTCTTCACGCGCGTAGGCCTCGCAGGCTGCGACATGGGCGCCTGCGCGATCCTGCCGCGGATCATCGGGCAGGGCCGCGCGGCCGAACTGCTCTATACCGGGCGCAGCATGAGCGCCGAGGAAGGCCACGCCTGGGGCTTTCACAACCGCATCGTGCCCGCCGAAGACCTCGCCTCTGAAGCGCGCAGCCTCGCCGAGCGGCTCGTCGCGGGCCCCAACTTCGCCCATATGATGACCAAAACGATGCTGGCGCAGGAATGGTCGATGTCGATCGAACAGGCCATTGAGGCCGAAGCGCAGGCCCAGGCCATCTGCATGCAGACCGGCGATTTCGAACGCGCCTACACGGCCTTCGTGGCCAAGGACAAACCGGTGTTCGAGGGCAACTGATGGCGGACCGAAGCTTCCTCACCTGGCCCTTCTTCGATGACCGTCACCGCGCGCTGGCGGCGGAGCTCGAGGCCTGGGCCGGTGACGCGCTGGCCGGGGTGGACCACAGCGACACCGATGCCGCCTGCCGCGTGCTGGTGGCCGCCCTCGGCGAGGCGGGCTGGCTCAGACATGCGACCGTCGACCCCGAGGGCGACGCCCCGCTCGACGTGCGCAGCCTCTGCCTGATCCGTGAGACGCTGGCCCGCCACGACGGGCTTGCCGATTTCGCCTTCGCCATGCAGGGCCTCGGCACCGGCGCGATCTCGCTCTTCGGCACGCCGGAGCAGCAAGGTGAATGGCTGCCCAAGGTCCGTCGCGGCGAGGCGCTCTCGGCCTTCGCGCTGACCGAACCCGCGTCCGGCTCTGATGTGGCCAACGTCAGCATGACGGCCACGCGTGAGGGCAATGAGTATTTGTTGACGGGTGAAAAGACCTGGATCTCCAACGGCGGTATCGCCGATCTCTACACCGTCTTTGCCCGCACCGGCGACGCCCCCGGCGCGCGCGGTCTGTCGGCGTTCCTGGTGCCCGCCGGGCTGCCCGGCTTTGAGGTGACCGAGCGGTTGGAGGTGATGGCCCCGCACCCGCTCGCCACTCTGCGTTTCGAAGAGGTGTGCCTCCCCGCGACAGCCCGCATCGGCGAGAGCGGCGCGGGCTTCAAGATCGCCATGTCGGTGCTTGATGTCTTCCGCTCGACCGTGGCTGCTGCAGCACTCGGCTTTGCCCGCCGCGCGCTGGATGAGGCGCTCGACCGCACCGCCACCCGGCAAGTCCAGGGCGCGCCGCTCAGTGATTTGCAGATGGTGCAGGGGCACCTGGCCGATATGGCCCTCGACATCGACGCCAGCGCCCTGCTGGTCTACCGCGCCGCCTGGGCCAAGGATACGGGCGCGCCCCGGGTGACCCGCGAGGCCGCGATGGCCAAGCTCTTTTCCACCGATCAGGCGCAGCAGGTGATCGACCGTGCGGTCCAGCTGCACGGTGGCGACGGCGTGCGCAAGGGCCAGAAGGTTGAGGAGTTATATCGCGATATCAGAGCCTTGCGCATCTATGAGGGTGCCTCCGACGTCCAGCGCGTGATCATCGCGCGGCAGATCATGGCGGAGCATCAGGGGAGGTAGGCCATGCTGGGACCAAGCGCACATGTGGACACCTTCACGCGGGACAACCTGCCGCCGCCCGAGGTGCTGCCCGACTTCCTGCTCGACAATTTCGATTACCCTGAGCGGCTCAATGCCGCCGTCGAGCTGACCGACGCAATGGTCGCGAAGGGCTTCGGCGACAACACCGCGCTCATCGGCAACGGGCGCCGGCGCACCTACAAGGAGCTCTCCGACTGGACCAACCGCCTCGCCCACGCGGTGGTGGAGGATCTGAAGGTCAAACCGGGCAACCGGGTGCTGATCCGCTCGGCCAACAACCCCGCGATGGTCGCCTGTTGGCTTGCGGCCACCAAGGCGGGTGCTGTCGTCGTGAACACCATGCCGATGCTGCGCGCGGGCGAGCTCGCCAAGATCGTCGAAAAGGCGCAGATCACCCACGCGCTCTGCGATACCCGATTGATGGACGAGATGGTGGCCTGCGCAAAGAGGTCGAGCGTCCTGACATCGGTCGTGGGCTTCGACGGCACCTCGAACCACGACGCCGAGCTGGATCGCCTCGCGCTGGAGAAGCCCGTACAGTTCGACGCGGTGCCGACAGGCCGCGACGATGTGGCCCTGCTCGGCTTCACCTCCGGCACCACCGGCGATCCGAAAGCGACGATGCACTTCCACCGTGATTTGCTGATCATCGCCGACGGCTACGCGCGCGAGGTCTTGGGTGTCACACCGGAAGATATCTTCGTCGGCTCGCCGCCGCTCGCCTTCACCTTTGGGCTCGGGGGGCTGGCGATCTTCCCGCTGCGCTTCGGCGCGGCGGCGACGCTGCTGGAGACCGCCTCGCCGCCCAACATGATCGAGATCATCGAGAAGTACCGCGCCACAGTCTGCTTTACCGCCCCCACCGCCTATCGCGCAATGATGCGGGCGATGGACGAGGGCGCGGACCTCTCCAGCCTGCGCGCGGCTGTCTCGGCAGGCGAGACGCTTCCGGGCCCCGTCTATGACGAGTGGATGGCCAAGACCGGCAAGCCGATGCTCGACGGCATCGGTGCCACCGAGATGCTGCACATCTTCATCTCCAACCGCTTCGACGATCACAAACCCGCCTGCACCGGCAAGCCGGTGACGGGCTACGAGGCGCGGCTGATCGACGCGCAGGGCGCAGAGGTCCCGGACGGTACGCCTGGGCGGCTGGCCGTGCGCGGCCCCACCGGCTGCCGCTATCTCGCGGACCACCGGCAGGGGAGTTACGTCAAAGACGGCTGGAACATCACCGGCGACACCTTCGTGCGCGATACCGAAGGCTATCTGCATTTCGCCGCCCGAAACGACGATATGATCGTCTCCTCCGGGTACAACATCGCCGGCCCCGAGGTCGAAGCTGCCCTGCTGGGCCATGACGCCGTGGTCGAATGCGGCGTGATCGGCGTGCCCGACGACGAACGCGGGCATATCGTCGAGGCGCATGTGGTCCTCGCCGAGGGCATCGCAGCGGACGATAAGACCGTCAAGATGTTGCAGGATCATGTCAAGGCAACGATCGCGCCCTACAAGTACCCTCGCTCGATCCGTTTCATCACGGAGTTGCCCAAGACTCAGACGGGCAAGATCCAGCGCTTCCGCCTGCGCGGCGAGGCGTGAGGAATTTTTCACATGGCACTTTGCAAGATTGGACAGCGCGTGGCACATCGCATCATCGACCCTGACGGCTGGGCGCCGGCCAAAGGCTATGCCAACGGCGTTCTGACCGAGGACGGTGTCCTCTTTGTCGGCGGGCAGATCGGCTGGACAGCAGACCAGCGCTTCGAAGAGCATGATTTCATCGGGCAGATGACGCAGGCACTGAAGAACATCCGCGAGGTGATCGAATCCGCAGGTGGGACGGCATCCGACATCACACGGCTGACCTGGTACATCATCGACAAGAAGGAATACCTCGCAAGGCAGGGCGAGATCGGCGCCGCCTACCGCAGCGTGCTGGGCCGGCATTTTCCGGCCATGTCGGTTGTGGTAGTCTCCGGTCTGATCGAAGATGACGCGCTGCTGGAAATCGAAGCCACCGCGGTCATCAAATCTGCCGCACGGGCCTGAACCCGCCGAAGCATCTTGCAGGCCAAATCGCGCCCTGCGGGTCCGGTCACCGGTTGTCAGAACCAGATTCGCTCTGATCCACGATCCGGATCAGGGTGCCCAGCCTGATCTGAAACAGGCTCCGCCCCGCGATGCGGACCTGCTGCCCGGCGCGCCATCCATTTGGCAAATCCACCGCCACAACGGCGGTGAAGGTAATCTCAGCCAGCGTGGTATCGGAAACGGTCATGGCTTGCTCGACCACCTGACAGCGCCGCGCAAACGCCCGCGCGCCCGTCTCGGCCAACGACCGGAACGCTTCCAAGCCTCTCGCCTCTGCCGTGACAGCGCCGTCAACCAAGTTCTGGAAGCGAACGTCATGCGAAACCAGCCGGAGCATGCCCGGGACGTCGCGCCGGTTGTAGGCTGCCAGATATCGTCGGATCTCGGCCGGCAGTGTCATCAGGCGCCTGAGATCACAGCCAGTGATGACCGAGGGGGCGCCGGTGCGGTGGTGTTTGGCAATCAATCAAGCCAATATCTCTCCGCATATGCGCAGACAGCTCCAGACCGGTCATACCTCGCGAGAGCCGTACGGGAGCGGACCGGGCAGACGCACCAGACAGCTTGAAAGATATTATCTTTTTCAAAACATTATGATATGGTTTCATGGTGTGAACCTCGATCAGGAACGGCCTCTGCCGCCGTCGAAGTATCGCCGAACGCCGCGAGCGTTCCCAACAAAAGCCGAGATACAAGGTATAAGTGAGGTTTATGTATGAGCCGCTCTCCGCTTCCCCCGCTTGCGGCCGCGCGTGTCTTCGAGGCAGCGGCGCGCCACGGCAACTTCACCGCGGCCGCATCGGAACTGGGGATGACACAGGCGGCGGTAAGCTATCAGATCAAGGTCCTGGAAGAGCGCGTCGGCGCGCCCCTGTTTCACCGCCAACCGCGCGGCGTACGGGTCACTGCGGTCGGCGCGCGGTTGGCCGACCGGATGACGGCTTCGTTTGACATGATCGCGGATGCCTATGCCGAGGCCAGGGGCACGTCTCAGGGCCTGCTCTCGATCAGCGCCATCCCGACCTTCGCGACCAACTTTCTCGCGCGGAGGCTCGGCCGGTTCCAGATGGCAAACCCGGATATCGCGGTCCGCATCGAGGTGAGCGAGACGCTCATCGACTTCAATGCGACCGGCTTTGATGTGGCAATCCGTGGCGGCAAGGGAGACTGGCCGGGGCTGACCAGTCACCTGATCATGAAAACCGCCTTCACCCCGATGCTCAGCCCCGCACTGGCCGAGACGGTCGGAGGGGTCAAGACGCCTGAAGACCTTGCCAAACTGCCGATCCTCGCCCCAGCCGATCCATGGTGGCGGTTCTGGTTCGAAGCCGCTGGTGCCTCAATGGCGGAGTTCGACAAAGGTGCAGCAGGCAATTTCGGCCCGATGGTGATCGAAGCAAATGCGGCCATGGCCGGACATGGGGTTGCGATGCTCACGCCCGATTTCTTCCGCGAGGAGATCGAGCTTGGGTTGCTGGTGCAGCCATTCGAGCTCGCCTGCGACAACGGCAGCGCCTACTGGCTGACCTACCCGGAAAGCCGACGAACTTCGCCCAAGATCAGGACGTTCCGCAAGTGGCTGGATGCCGAGATGGAGCGCTTCAACAGCTGACCGATGGTAGGCCTGCAGCACCCGGCGTGACGAAGCGCGTTCGAAAAGATCTTGGAACTTTTCCGCAGATCTCGGCGTTTTATTGCCGAACACCACAGCACGGGGCCGCATCGGCCCCCTTTTAACTTCAGGAGGGCCAAATGGCACAGGCACGTACAAATGGCAAAGCCGACATCAACGACGTGACGGCGCAGATCGACACGATCAAGCAGGACATCGCAGCCCTGACAGCGCTGGTGACCGACGTCGCAACCGACAAGAAGGACGAGGCGCGCGAGCACGCTGCCGCACAAGCCGCAGCCTTCAAATCCTCCGCGGCCGACACCATTGCCGATGCGCAGGAGAAGGCCCGCGCAGCAGGCGAACGGGTTCGGTCGGACGCGGAAGTGGCCTACTCCAAAGCCGAAGAGACGGTGCGACAGCAACCCGCAATGGCGGTTGGCATCGCCGCCGGCATCGGCTTCCTCGTCGGCACTATGATGGCGCGCCGGTCGTAAGATGATTGCGCGTATTCGCAAGACGCTGCGTCACACTGCTCAACGCTTTGCGTTGGGCAGCTTCGGCGCGCTAATGGGCTTGGCCGGTCTTGGGTTTCTGAGCGCCGCAGCGCTGATGCTTCTACTCACGATGACCGACCCGATCACCGCCTGCGCAATCATGGGCGGGAGCTTTCTGGGCATCGGATTGCTCATGATGGCCATCGCCGGAACATCCAATCGCGAGGAGAGCTCTCAGAGCCGACCGCAGACGGACGCGCAGACGCAGGACATGCCACCGCTCGCGGCAGCCTTCCTGCAAGGGGTGGCGCAGGGCATGGCACAACAGCAACGACGACACTGAGACAGGGGCCGCGGATCCGCGGCCCTTCCTTAATCAGACGCAGCCGAAAGCGCCGCGCTCTTTCTCCAACGCGATCAGGACCGACAATTCGTCCTCCGAAAGTGCACCGACCACAACGGTGCGCCCGACAACCAGACCGGGCGTGCCGGGCATGTCGAGCGCCCGGCCCAAAGCCAGTGCATCCTGCACCTGCTCTTCAATTGCCGGGCTTGCGGCGTCACGCGCAAGTCGATCCGCATCGAGGCCATGGCGCGCAGCGACGTCGCGCAGACCCACCAGCCCTGGCCGCAGAACATTCTGCATCATCGCGAGGTGGATCTCGGTATGTGGCGCCTGCTGGGCCGCGGCGAGTGCAACCTTCGCCGCCCGGACCGACCTCTCGCCCAGCAGCGGAAGCTCGTGAAAGATGAGCGATATACCGGCGTCCGCAGCCTCGAGATCCGCCAGTCGCCGGTCGAGCACAGCGCAGTAAGGACAGTAGTAGTCACTGAATACGGCAACCGGGAGCAGGCCCGCGGCCGGTGCCTGCGGAAAGATCGCGGCACAAAGGTCGCCTGTCAGCCGGCCGCGCGCTGCCGCTTCCTCCGGCGTCTGCAACCCCGCGAGGACATCGACACCCCCCGACAGCGCGCCCCGCTCCAGCCGGCGGAAACCTGGCAGACCCGGCATCTCGCTGAACTCAAACGGACTGTTACGGCGGCGCAGGATCGGAGGGATCGCGAGCGCGACCGCACAGGCGCCGCCGATGATCAGGAGGTCGCGCCTGCGCATCACGCGCCTGCGATCCCCGCTTCGGCCTCGATCTGACGGCGCGATTTGCGCGCGCGCTCCGTCGCCGATTTCAACTGACCGCAGGCGGCCATGATGTCCTCGCCCCGAGGCGTGCGGATGGGCGACGCATAGCCCGCCTTGTAGATGATATCGGCAAAGGCCCGGATGCGGTTGTTGGACGAGCGCTTGTAGGGCGCACCGGGCCATTCGTTGAACGGAATGAGGTTGATCTTGGCCGGGATCCCATCAATCAGCTCGATCAGGCGCCGCGCGTCCTCATCCGTGTCATTCACGCCGTCGAGCATCACATACTCAAAGGTGATCCGCTCGGAGTTCGACACTTTCGGATAGCTCCGCAGCGCGTCCAGAAGCTCGGCAATGTTCCAGCGCTTGTTGATCGGAACCAGCTTGTCGCGGGTCTCGTCGGTGGTGGCATGGAAACTCACCGCCAGCTGACAGCCGATCTCTTCCGCAGTGCGCGCGATTTCTGGAACGACACCGCTGGTCGACAGCGTGATGCGGCGGCGGCTGAGCTGAATGCCCTCGGCGTCCATTGCGATCTTCATCGCGTCGCGTACGTTCTCGAAGTTGTAGAGCGGCTCGCCCATGCCCATCAGCACGATGTTCGACAGCAGACGCGTTTCGTCCTTGGGCGCACCGATCTTCGGCCATTCGCCCAGATCGTCGCGCGCCATCATCACCTGCCCGATGATTTCGCCCGCTGTCAGGTTGCGCACCAGCTTCTGCGTACCGGTGTGACAGAAGGAGCAGGTCAGCGTGCAGCCCACCTGGGACGAGACACAGAGCGTGCCGCGCCCCTCCTCGGGGATATAAACAACCTCGACCTCATGCCCGCCGGCGATACGCACCAGATACTTGCGCGTGCCGTCTTCGCTCACCTGTTTCGACACCACCTCGGGGATCTCGATCACGAAACGCTCTTTGAGGTCAGCGCGCAGCCCCTTGGCCAGGTTCGTCATCGCGTCCAAGTCGCGCACGCCCCATTGGTAGATCCACTGCCAGATCTGGCGCACGCGCATCTTCGACTGCTTTTCGGGCACACCCGCTTCGACCAGCGCGGCGCGCATGGCCTCACGCGTCAGCCCGACGAGGTTGACGGGCCCGTCCGGCAGCTTGCGCGGAATGGTGTGAACATCCTGAGTGATCGGCGCGGTGGCAGACATGGGCTTTCCTGACGTGACCAAGATGCGCCTCTATATAGAGGTTTGCGCCCGGATCAAAAGGAATTCGCCACGAATTCGCGCGCTCAGCTCGCGCAGCGCTTCTGGGCCTCTTCCAACGCGGCGGTGAAGCCGAGAAGCGAGAACGTATCCTGGGTCGTGGTGCCGCGGCTCGACAGCCCGGTCACCACAGCGTTCGCACCCCGTTTCATTGCCTCCACGATCTTGGTATCTTCCTGCGCGTTTTCGGACCAGGCCCATTCACCGGAGGTGAACAGCGAGAAGTTGGTGC
Organism: Roseobacter sinensis; assembly: GCF_025755255.1. Taxonomy (GTDB): domain Bacteria; phylum Pseudomonadota; class Alphaproteobacteria; order Rhodobacterales; family Rhodobacteraceae; genus Roseobacter; species Roseobacter sinensis. Next base: position 147,760 of record NZ_JALIEB010000001.1, read on the forward strand.
CGCCGATCTCGAGGTTGACCTTCGAGCCATCTGCAAACGGATAACCGCCGGTGAAGGTCACAACGCCATTGGCATCTGCGCCCGGACGGTAGAAGACCATCAGCAGGATCTGCCCCCGGTTGGCGGCAACCACGCGTCCATCGCGGGTGTTGACCACCTCCTTGGGCACCGAGACGCCCCAGCATTCCTTTGGATCGGTATCCTCATAGACACCCCAGTCGGTCTTTTCCGCCACCAGGTTGCTGCTGCTCTGATCCTGCGCCTGTGCGCTTGCGGCGGCCAATGCCAGTGCCGAAACCAAACCGGCAAACCCGTTGAAAATTCGCATGTCTACAGCCTCCAGCCGTCTTTAACCTCAATGCCTCGCGATCTGCCTGGCGCGCCTTTTTCGACCCGCTCTCTTGCAAGACCCGACAATCTTCTCGACAAGTGTCACACTAGCGCAAAATCCGCGAGACAGGAACGGCTGATTAGCAGGTTTTTGCCAAATACTTGAGGGTTAAAGATGACGCAGGCGGCACCCATGGTCGAGGTCTGGCGCGGCGACTTTCTGGAGAGCGCCCATGCCGGTCACGCGGTCGTTTGCGACGCGTCGGGCCAGATCGTCGACGCCTGGGGCGATGCGGACGCGGTGGTGCTGCCGCGCAGCTCGGCCAAGATGATCCAGGCGGTGCCGCTGATCACCTCGGGCGCTGCCGATGCAGCCGGGCTCACGCCTGCGCACCTGGCGCTGGCCTGCGCCTCGCACAATGGTGCGGCCATTCACACCGACCGCGTGGCCGACTGGCTGAAGACGCTCGATCTGGACGATGATGCGCTACGCTGCGGGCCGCAGATGCCCGACAACCGCGACGCGCGGGAAGGTCTGATCCGTGCGCATATTGCGCCCTGCCAGATGCACAACAACTGCTCGGGCAAGCACACCGGGTTTCTGACGCTGGCCAAGCATCTCGGTGCCGGGCCCGAGTACATCGACGCGGCTCACCCGGTCCAGGTGGCGGTGCGCGACGCCTTCGAGGCGGCGACAGGCGAAACCTCCCCTGGCTTCGGCATCGACGGCTGCTCCGCCCCCAACTTCGCGTGCAGCCTGCACGGCATGGCGCGCGCGATGGCGCAGTTCGCCGCCGCACCCCCGGACAGCGCCGAGGCGCGGTTGCACGAAGCCATGCGGCTGCATCCCGATCTGGTGGCCGGAGAGGGCCGCGCCTGCACTGAACTGATGCGCGCCATGGACGGAAAAGTCGCCATCAAAACCGGGGCCGAGGCCTTTTTCACCGCCATCCTACCCGAGCAAAAACTGGGCATCGCGCTCAAGATCGTCGATGGCAGCACCCGGGCGTCCGAATGCGTGATAGCTGCCATTCTCGTCAAACTCGGGGTTCTGGCAGCAGACCACCCGGCCACGTGCAAACGGATGAATGCACCGATCCTGAACCGCCGGAAGATCCAGACCGGCTGGATCCGGCCGACGGCAGCGCTTGCCTGATCAGATCTCGTGAATCTCGGCCACTTCGACAGAGCCCGATCCGTCTGTGACGATGGGGCATCCCTTGGCCATCTCGACAGCGGCTTCGATTGTGTCCGCCGCAACGACGCTGAAACCCGTCAATGGATTGGCTCCGCCGTCGTCCTCGACACCCTGAGCCGTGACGGTTTTCGATAGGCCGACGGGATTTCCGGGGTTCACAACGGCATCGCCCATGCCATCGAACCAGGCGGTCCAGGCGGCCATGGCTTTCTCCCCTTCTTCCTGAGTCGTCGGCGTCTCCCCACCGTGATAGGCAAATACATAGTCCGGCATAGCGGTTCTCCCTCCTCGGTCGGAGAGCACGTTACCACGTCTCAAACTGAGTCGTCGCCGATCAGGCCGTGGCGAATTCGGTCACGGCGTAGCCTTGAAGGTAAAGGAGCGCGGTCAGGTCACCGTGATTGATCCGCACGTCACATTGCGCGGCCACGGCCGGTTTCGCGTGCAGCGCGACGCCCGTGCCGGCCCGGTGCAACATGCCCAGATCGTTCGCACCGTCGCCCACCGCGATCACATCCTTTTCGGCGATCCCCAGACGGGCCGTGATCTCCGCCAGCGCATCCACCTTCGCCTGCTTGCCGAGGATCGGGGCGGCCACGTCGCCGGTGAGCCGCCCTCCTTTGGACAACAGGGTATTGGCGCGGTGCTCGTGGAACCCCAGCTCCGCCGCGATGGCCTGCGTGAAATCCGTGAACCCGCCCGAGACCAGCGCCGCGTGACCCCCATGGGCTTTCATCGTGGCCAGCAGCACCTTGCCGCCCGGCATGGGCTCGATCCGCTCGTCCAGCACCTTTGCAATGGTGGTCACGGGCAGATCCTTCAGCAGACCCACCCGGGCCTGCAGCGCCTCTTCGAAGTCGAGCTCGCCGTTCATGGCCCGCGCCGTGATCTCCTTTACGTGCGGGCCCACGCCTGCCTCGTCAGCGAGCTCGTCGATGCATTCCTGCCGGATCATCGTACTGTCCATATCCGCCAGAAGCATGCGCTTGCGCCGCTCCGCACTGGGCTGCACCACCAGATCGACGCCCTGCGCCTGCACCTCCGCCCAGACATCCCAGCGGTTGCCCGGCATCTGGCTCACCTCGAATTCCGCCGCCTCGTCCGGCGCCAGCCACTGCACGGCGCCGCCGCCCCAGGCGTTGCGCAGCGCCTCGACAAGCGCGGGGTCCAGCGAGCGCGCGGCGGGCGCGGTCAAAAGCGTGGCTGTGTACATGACAGAAGTTTCCGATTGGCGCGGGGTGTGACGCAAAAAAGCGAAGCTGCGGCGTTCTAGCGCCGTTTTTTGCGTTGCGCCAGAGTCGCGCGCGCCATAGACCCGCCCGTGGGACACCCTTCCCCAACGAAGGGCGCATATCTGGAAGGATAGCATTGATGGCTACTCATGATCCGGTGTCGCACGATGACGTGCGCACCTCTGAAACGCGGCCGGCGGATGGTCGACCCGTTGCAAAACCGGCGAACCCGCGTTTCTCCTCCGGCCCCTGTGCCAAACCCCCCACATTCGATCTTGCTGCGCTGGCCGACGCGCCGCTCGGCCGCTCGCACCGCGCCGCCGAAGGCAAGGCCAAGCTGCTGGCCGCGATCGAGCGGACCCGCGAGATCCTCGGCGTGCCCGCCGAGTACCGCATCGGGATCGTGCCCGCCTCGGACACCGGCGCCTTCGAGATGGCGATGTGGTCGATGCTGGGCGCGCGCCCTGCCGAGATGGTGGCCTGGGAAAGCTTCGGCGCAGGCTGGGTCACGGATGTGGCCAAGCAGCTGAAGATCGAGCACAGGGTGCACACCGCGGACTATGGCGAGATCGTCGATATGGCCGCGCTGAACTACGACAATGACGTCTGCTTTACCTGGAACGGCACCACCTCCGGCGTGCGCGTGCCCTCGGGCGATGTGATCCCCGCAGATCGCGCAGGTCTCACGCTCTGCGACGCGACCTCCGCCGCCTTTGCGGTCGATCTGCCCTGGGACAAGCTCGATGTGACCACCTATAGCTGGCAGAAGGTGCTGGGCGGCGAGGCAGCGCACGGGATGCTGATCCTATCCCCCCGCGCCGTGGAGCGGCTCGAAAGCTACACCCCGCCCTGGCCGCTGCCCAAGATCTTCCGCCTGAACAAGGGCGGCAAGCTGATCGAGGGCATCTTCACCGGTGCTACGATCAACACGCCGTCGATGCTGTGCGTCGAAGACTATCTCCTCGCGCTCGACTGGGCCGAGTCCGTCGGCGGGCTCAAGGGCCTGATCGCGCGCGCGGATGCCAACACCACCGCCGTATCGGCCTTTGTCGAGGCGCATGACTGGATCGACTTCCTCGCCCGTGACCCCGCGACGCGGTCCAACACCTCGGTCTGTCTGAAGTTCACCGATGCGCGGATCACCGACGGTGCGGCTTTCGCCAAGGCCATCGCCAAGCGGTTGGCCGATGAAGGTGTGGCGCTGGACATCGGTGCCTATCGCGATGCCCCTCCGGGCCTGCGCATCTGGTGCGGTGCCACCGTCGAGACCGCCGACATCGAGGCAATGCTGCCCTGGCTGGCCTGGGCCTTCGACACTGAAATCTCCACCTGAACCACGGGTGGCCTGAAAGCCCACCCCACCTGCCTGCGGGTACGGTGGGCCTTGGGCCACCGCTCCGCACTTAGCTCACAAGGACCCACCCTATGGCTCCCAAAGTTCTCATTTCCGACAAGCTCTCCGACGCTGCCGTGCAGATCTTCCGCGACCGCGGGATCGAGGTCGACTTCCAGCCCGATCTGGGCAAGGACAAGGAAAAACTCGCCGCCGTCATTGGCGACTATGACGGGCTTGCGATCCGCTCCGCCACCAAGGTGACGGAAAAGATCCTCGAACAGGCCACGAACCTCAAGGTGATCGGCCGCGCCGGGATCGGCACCGACAACATCGACAAGGAGGCGGCCTCCAAACGCGGCGTGATCGTGATGAACACCCCCTTCGGCAATATGATCACCACCGCCGAGCATGCGATCGCGATGATGTTCGCCGTGGCCCGGCAGATCCCAGAGGCCAGCGCCTCGACCCATGACGGCAAATGGGAGAAGTCCAAGTTCATGGGTGTCGAGCTCACCGGCAAGACGCTTGGCGTGATCGGCGCGGGCAATATCGGCGGCATCGTCTGCGACCGCGCCCGCGCACTGAAGATGAAGGTGTTGGCCTACGACCCCTTCCTGAGCTCCGACAAGGCAGCGAAGATGGGTGTCGAGAAGGTCGAGCTTGACGACCTTCTGGCGCGCGCCGACTTCATCACCCTGCACGTCCCCTACACCGAGCAGACCGCCAACATTCTCAGCCGCGAAAACATCGCCAAGACCAAGAAGGGCGTGCGCATCATCAACTGCGCCCGCGGCGGTCTGGTGGATGAGGAGGCGCTGGCCGAGGCGTTGAAATCCGGCCATGTTGCAGGGGCGGCCTTCGACGTCTTCAAGACGGAGCCAGCCACCGAAAACCCGCTCTTTCACCTGCCGAACGTCGTCTGCACCCCGCATCTGGGGGCCGCCACCAGCGAGGCGCAGGAAAATGTCGCCCTGCAGGTGGCCGAGCAGATGTCGAACTACCTGCTCACGGGTGCGGTGGAGAACGCGCTCAACATGCCGTCGATCACCGCCGAAGAGGCCAAGGTCATGGGTCCCTGGGTCAAGCTCGCAGGGCATCTGGGCAGTTTCATCGGCCAGATGACGGACGAGCCCATTCGCGCGATCAACATCCTCTATGACGGGGTGGTCGCCAGCATGAACCTCGACGCGCTCAATTGCGGCGTGATCGCGGGCATCATGAAGCGGGTGAACCCGGATGTGAACATGGTCTCCGCCCCGGTGATCGCGAAGGAGCGCGGCATCCAGATCTCGACGACCAATCAGGACAAGTCCGGTGCCTTCGAGGGCTACATCAAGGTGACCGTGGTCACCGCCAAGCGGGAGCGCTCGGTCGCGGGCACCGTCTTCTCCGACGGCAAACCTCGGTTCATCCAGATCAAGGGTATCAACATCGACGCGGAGGTGGGCGCGCATATGCTCTACACCACCAACGAGGATGTGCCGGGGATCATCGGTGCGTTAGGGCAGACCATGGGTGACAACGGTGTCAACATCGCGAACTTCACCCTGGGCCGCGCGGCGGCGGGGGGCGAGGCCATCGCGCTTCTCTATGTGGACGAGCCGGTGCCCGCCGAGGCGCGCGCTAAGCTTGCCGAGACCGGGCTCTTCACTCAGATCAAGCCTTTGGAGTTTGACGTCGCCTGACATCTCTGTTTTAGCCGGACCGTGCGGCTCCTGTCGCTGCGCGGTCCGCTGGAGGCGGTGATGAGCGATCCGATCTATGCCATTGGCGACGTACACGGGCGGCTGGACGAGCTGCAACGTGTCCTGGCGCTCATCGAGACCGATGGCGGACCGGATGCGCAGGTTGTGCTGCTGGGCGATTACATCGATCGCGGCCCGGACAGCCGGGGCGTTGTGCAATTCCTGGTCGATGCGCAGCGGGCGGGGCGCAACTGGATCACGCTCAAGGGCAACCACGACCGTTATCTCACGCGGTTTCTCGACGACATGGCCGTTTCAGACCCGGCTGTTCCGGCCGGGCTGACGTGGTTCAACCCGCGCCTCGGCGGGGACAAGACGATGGCCTCTTACGGGGTAGACGCTTCTGAAACCTCCCCGTTAGAGCCTGTTCTTGACGCTGCCCGCAACGCCGTGCCGCAAGCGCATCGCGACTTTCTTGCCGACCTGCCGGTGATACATGTCACGGACGATCTGGTCTTCGCGCATGCGGGCATCCGCCCCGGCGTGCCTCTGGACCAGCAGGTCGAGGACGATCTCATCTGGATCCGCCGGGATTTCATCGACGACAGGACCGATCACGGCCGCCTTGTGGTGCATGGCCACACCTCCGTCGATTGGCCCGAGCACGCTGGCAACCGGGTCAACCTCGACGGCGGTGCAGGCTTCTTCCGGCCGCTGCACGCCGCCGTTTTCGAAGGACGGCAGGGTTGGCTGCTGTCCGAGCGGGGCCGGCAGGAGATCCCCAAGGTCCCCACTGCCCGCAGACGCTGGCCTTTCGGCTAGGCCCCCGTCCAGTCGAGCACCACCTTGCCCGACCGGCCCGAGCGCATGGCCGCAAACCCCGCCTCGAAGTCATCGATCTCAAAGCGATGGGTAATCACCCGACTCACATCCAGCCCGTTCTGCAGCATCGCGATCATCTTGTACCAGGTCTCGAAGATCTCGCGCCCGTAGACCCCCTTGATGGTGATCGCCTTGAAGACGATCCGGCTCCAATCGACCGGGCTCTTGCCCGGCGGGATGCCCAGCATCGCGATGCGCCCGCCCATGGTCATCGCCTCCACCATCTGGTCGAGCGCGGCCTGATTGCCCGACATCTCCAGACCCACATCGAAGCCCTGCTTCATCTTCAGATCAGCGACGGTCTCGGCCAGATCGGCCTCGGCCACGTTCACGGGCACGACATCGGCCACCGCGGCGGCCAGCGCCAGCCGGTCTGCGTTCACATCCGTGATCACCACATGCCGCGCGCCCACATGCCGCGCCACCGCCGCGGCCATGATCCCGATGGGCCCGGCCCCGGTGATCAGCACATCCTCCCCCACCAGATCGAAGCTCAACGCCGTATGCACCGCATTGCCCAACGGGTCGAGAATGGCGCCGATGTCGTCGGAAATCTCATCCGGCAGGGGCACCACGTTGAAGGCGGGCAGCCGCAGATACTGGGCGAAAGCCCCCTGCTCGTTCACGCCGATGCCGCGCGTCGCGGGATCGAGGTGAAACTTCCCCGCCCGGCTCTGCCGCGAGGTCTTGCCAATGAGATGCCCCTCGCCCGAGCAGCGCTGGCCGATGGCCAGATCCTCCACATTGGCGCCGATCTCGACGATCTCGCCCGCGAACTCATGCCCGGTGATCAGCCCCACCGGCACGGTCTTTGCCGCCCAGTCGTCCCAGTTCCAGATATGCACGTCCGTCCCGCAAATACCGGTCTTCTTCACCCGGATCAGCACGTCATCCGGCCCGATCTCGGGCACCGGGGCACGGGTCATCCACAGCCCCTCGCGCGGGTGCAGCTTGGCCAGTGCTTTCATTTCATTGGTCACGTGATCACCCCGCAGGCCTTGCCCGCCACCTCAAAGGCGCCAAGCGCCCGGTCCAGCTCGTCCCGCGTCAGGGCCGCATTCATCTGGGTGCGGATCCGCGCCTGCCCGCGCGGCACCACCGGAAAGAAAAACCCCGAGACATAGACGCCCTCGTCAAAGAGCCGCGCCGCCATGTCCTGCGCCAGCTGCGCCTCGCCCAGCATCACCGGCACGATCGGATGCTCCCCCGGCAGAAGGTCAAACCCCAGCGCCTCCAGCCCCGCCCGCCAATATGCCGCATTCTCGAAAAGGCGGGTCCGCAACGCGTCGCCCTGCTCCACCAGCTCCAGCGCCTTGAGACCCGCCGCGACAATGCTAGGCGGCAGCGAGTTGGAAAAGAGATAAGGCCGCGCGCGCTGGCGTAACAGATCGATCACCACTTGCGGCCCCGCGATGTAGCCACCGATGGCCCCGCCCAGGGCCTTGCCCAGCGTGCCGGTCAGGATATCCACCTTGACGCCCGCGTGGGCCGGGGTGCCGGCGCCTTTCGGCCCCATGAAACCGGTGGCGTGGCAATCGTCCACCATGACCATGGCATCGTATCTCTCCGCTAGCGCCTTGATCTCGGGCAGCTTCGCCAGATACCCGTCCATGCTGAAGACCCCATCGGTGGCGATCAGGATGAACCGCGCGCCCTCGTCGCGCGCCAGCTGCAACTGCCCTTCCAGATCGGTCATGTCGGAATTGGCATAGCGGTACCGCTTCGCCTTGCAGAGCCGGATGCCATCGATGATCGACGCGTGGTTCAGCGCGTCCGAGACCACCGCATCCTCCGGGCCCAAAAGCGGTTCGAAGAGCCCGCCATTGGCATCGAAACAGGCGGCGAAGAGGATTGCATCGTCCATACCGAGAAACGCGGCCAGCCGCTGTTCCAACGCGCGGTGGATATCCTGCGTGCCGCAGATGAACCGCACCGATGCCATGCCGAAGCCCTTCGGCCCCATCGCGCCCGCCGCCGCCGCGATCAGCTCGGGATGATTGGCAAGGCCCAGATAGTTGTTGGCGCAGAGGTTGATGACCGTCCGGTCGCCCACCGTGATCTCGCCCCCCTGCGGCGAGGTGATCAGCCGCTCGTGCTTCATCATCCCGTCCGCCGCGATCTGCTCCAGCGTTGCGGCGATATGGTCGAGATAGGCTTGCGTCATGTCGGGGCTCCTCTGTTGATCCCGCCTCTAGCATATCGGTCGCGATTCCGAAATAGCGGAATTACAGCATTACGGAAATTTTCCGTGATGGCGGATATCCGCCCTATGTCAAGCGTCCTGCACCACCAGGAAGGCGCGCACTGCCCCCTGCGCCGCGATCCGGTGCGGCACGTCCGCGGCATAGCGCGCCGTGTCGCCCGCCTGCAGCACCTGCCTCTCCTCGCCGCTGGTCACCTCCAGCGCGCCGTCGATCACCGTGAGGTGCTCGCGCGCGCCGCGGGTGTGCGGCTGGCTGTCGAGCATCCCGCCTTCGGCGATGACCAGTTCATAGACCTCGTGCCGCCCCGCCTCCTCGGGCGGCGACAGGATGCGAATGCGGCAGCCCGATCCGAGGTTGTCGATGGTCGGCACCGCGCCGGCGCGCAGCACCTCGATCCGGGCGGCCTCCGGCGCGCCGTCGAGCAACCCCGCGAAATCCACCTGCAGCGCACGAGTGAGATTCCACAAGGTGGCGATGGTCGGGCTCGACTCACCGCGTTCGATCTGGCTCACCATCGAGCGCGACACGCCCGAGAGCTTCGCCACCGCATCGAGCGACAGCCCCTGCGTGCGCCGCGCCTCCTTCAGGCGGGCGGGCAGTTGCGTCAGGATAGCGTCGGCGTTCTCCGTCATGACGGAGAGTGGGCCGGGGCGGCGCGGATTTGTCAATGACCAACTGTGACCGGACCGTGCGCCGCGCACCGACGTAGTACCGACGTGATACCGACAGGCGACCGACGGGGGATTTCGGCGGCCGTCACGTCAGGGCTGACAAGTCGGGCACGGCTGCGCATACTCGTCCCGACATCCCATAATGGAGAGCTTGCATGACCCGTGACATCGTGATTCTGGACGGTGCGCGCACCGCCATCGGCACCTTCGGCGGCGCGCTCGCCGGTACCCCGCCCATCGATCTCGGAACGGCGGCAGCCAAGGCCGCGCTCGGGCGGGCCGGCGTCGACGGCGCGCAGATCGGCCATGTCGCCTTCGGCCATGTGATCAACACCGAACCGCGCGACATGTACCTCTCCCGCGTGGCCGCCATGCAGGCCGGCGTGCCTGACACGGTGCCGGCGATGAACGTCAACCGGCTCTGTGGCTCGGGCGTCCAAGCCATTGTTTCCGTCATGCAATCTCTGGCGTTGGGGGATGCCGAGTTCGGCCTCGCCGGTGGCGCCGAGAACATGTCGCGCTCCCCCTTTATCGTGCCCGAGCAGCGCTGGGGTGCGAAGATGGGCGACATCCGCGCACTCGATATGATGCTGGGCGCGCTGAACTGCCCCTTCGGCACCGGCCACATGGGGGTGACAGCCGAGAATGTGGCCGCCGAACACCAGATCAGCCGCGCAGATCAGGACGCCTTCGCGCTGCAAAGCCAGACTCGCGCCGCTGCCGCCATCGAGGCGGGCCATTTCGCCAGCCAGATCGCCCCTGTCGAGGTCCGCGTGAAACGCGACATGGTACCCTTCGAGGTCGACGAACACCCCAAGGCCACCACCCTCGACGCGCTCGCCGGGCTGCGGCCCGTGTTCCAGAAGGACGGCAGCGTCACGGCCGGGAATGCAAGCGGCATCAACGATGGCGCCGGTGCCGTGGTGCTCGCGACCGCCGAGGCGGCCGAGGCTGCGGGACTGAAACCCAAGGCCCGGATCCTCGGTTACGCCCACGCCGGCGTGCGCCCCGAGGTGATGGGCATCGGCCCAGTGCCGGCGGTGCAGACGCTGCTCGAGAAAACCGGTCTGTCGGCGGACGATTTCGACGTCATCGAAAGCAACGAGGCCTTCGCGGCGCAGGCGCTTGCCGTGAGCAAAAGCCTGGGCTTTGACGCAGCGAAGGTGAATCCCAACGGCGGGGCGATCGCGCTGGGTCATCCGGTCGGCGCGACCGGAGCGATCATCACCGTAAAGGCGCTTTACGAGTTGGAGCGTACCCAGGGCTCAAAAGCGCTGATCACCATGTGCATCGGCGGCGGGCAGGGCATCGCACTGGCCATCGAGCGCATGTGAGACCACCAGCGGGCCGCGCGCACCCTCGGCAAACGACCGGACATACGGGCCAGACAGGTCCGGGCGGGCTTCAGGCCGCCCGTACCTGTCTTTGTGGCCGCGCTCCGGCAGAAGTGCACGCCTTCTAAAGTATCCCTTTTGATCAAGCTCTGATTTCGAGCCATTCTCGATCTTCTTTGACGAGTGTGTTTGCGAGAATAAGGAGTTTACGCATGATGGCTGTGAGGGCGACTTTCGAGGGTTTTCCTGCGGCTTTCATGCGCTCGTATTGGGCCTTGAGATCTGGGTTGTATTGGGTTGCGACGATGGCAGGCAGGTAGAGCGCATCGCGCAGAGGCTTTCTGCCACCCTGGATGAAGGACTTCCCCCGCCATTTGCCAGACTGTCTTGTGATCGGCGCGATGCCGGCCAGTGAAGCGACAGCCTTTTTGCGGAGGCGCCCAATCTCTGGCATCTCGACCAAGATCATTGTCGCCGCGACTGCGCCGATGCCTTTGATGCTCTGGATCAGACGAAGTGCACGTTTGCGGGCTGGACAGGTTTCCAACTGCCTACGGATCGCTTGGTCCAGTTCAGCGATATCGGCAACCACCTGGCGCAAACGGCGACGAGTCAGCTTTGTCGTTAGCCTTTGCTGCTGCCGGTCCAGCTGGTTCCGGAGCCGCACCTTGTCTTTGATCAGTGCGGCGCGGGCGGCCTGTAACTCTCTGAGAATAGGACGGTCTTTGGCGACCGGCGCGTCAGGCTCCAACGCATGCGCTGCCCCCATCTGCGCCAGAGCACACGCGTCAGCTCGGTCCGTCTTGGCCAACTGCCCCTTGCTCTCCGTAAAGCGGCGGGCGTGCTTTGGATTCACCTTGATCAGTGGCAAGTGGTCAGCCAATGCCGCTTCGAAGGCGCCGTGATACGGGCCTGTTGGCTCATAAACCACGCGGGCTGGCAGGTCGGGCCCGATCCAGCGGCGCAACTTCTGGAAACCAGACTTGGTATTAGAGAACTGCTCGAAAGCCCCGTCGCTCAATCGATGGCAATCGAGTTTGTCTTTGGAAATGTCTACGCCAATGCTATCGTCGATCATCTTCGTCATGTCCTATGCTTGTCATCCGGGACGGCAATCCCGGGTATCCCTTCAGGCCTCATGAGAAGACGGTGTGCGATCACACTTTAGAACGGTCCGCTACGACCAAGCACGTCCCGATCCACACACCGCCTCTGCCCGCCATAAATGGCGTGGCGAGCAGAGGCTCCATCTTCGCATGGAGACTGACAAAGTCATAAGACAAGCAATTCGCGTTAAACTTGGATCACCTATCGCTGTCTGGTTTCAATGAAATCACCGCAATAGGTGATGCACGCTGTATCAGGCGAACGGCGAAGCGCTCTAGAACAGTGTCATGTCGATCAGGATCAGCGTCGCAGCACCGCCGACACCTATCGACACCCCGAAGATCATCGCAAGGAACATGCGTTCCAGCAGTCCGCGTGGTGGGGCTGGCTCTTCCGGGTTACTCTGGCGCACAAGCGCGGTCTCGACCATGCCGGGCAGGCGCGGGCCGAAGCGGGCGACCACCCGCGCGGTCTTGGCAAGATCCTTCAGCGCCGCCCTCGGCCCGATGGATTTGGAGATGTAGTCGGTCACCAGCGGGGCGGCAACCTGCCAGATGTTGATCTGCGGATTGAGCGAGCGCGCCACGCCTTCGACCACCACCATGGTGCGCTGGAGCAGGATGAGCTCCGTGCGGGTTTCCATGCCGAACCGTTCGGTCACCTCGAAGAGGTAATTCAGCAGCCGCCCCATGGAAATCTTCGAGGCATCCATCCCGAAGATGGGCTCGCCCACGGCCCGCAGGGCGCGAGCGAATTCGTCTACATCCTTGTCGGCGGGCACATAGCCCGCCTCGAAATGCACTTCGGCCACACGTTTGTAGTCCTTGCGGATGAAGCCGAAGAGGATCTCGGCATAGACCCGGCGCGTGTATTCATCAATGTGCCCCATGATGCCGAAGTCATAGGCGATGATGTCCCCATTGGGCGCGACCTTGAGGTTGCCCTGGTGCATGTCCGCGTGGAAATACCCGTCGCGTAACGCGTGGTTGAGGAAGAGCTTCAGCACCCGGTCTCCGAGGTCGATCCGGTTGTGGCCGGCTGCGTCAATGGCGGCGTTGTCGCCCATCGGGACCCCATCGGCCCAGCCGAGCGTCATCACGCGGCGGGCGGAGTATTCCCACTTCATCGGCGGAAGCTGGAAGCCGTCGTCGTTCTTCGTGTTGGCCGCGAACTCCGAGGCGGCGGAAGATTCCAGACGCAGATCCAGCTCGCCACGCACCACGCCGTCGAAGTGCTCGATCACCTCCATCGGGCGCAGGCGGCGGGAGCCGGGCGAGAAGATCTCGACCATCCGGGCAGCAAGATAGAAGGCATCCACATCCTTGCGGAAGGCTTTCTCGATGCCCGGTCGCAGGACCTTGACCGCAACCGCCTCGCCGTTGGAGGCGAGTGTCGCTTTGTGCACCTGTGCGATGGAGGCGGCGGCAACGGGTTCGCTGAACTCCGAGAAGATCTGGTCGACCGGGACACCCAGCTCGCGCTGCACCTCGGCCTTGGCCTCTTCGACGGAGAAGGGTGGCAACTTGTCCTGCAGGACGCGGAGCTGGATCGCGAGGTCGTCGCCCACGACATCCGGTCGGGTCGAGAGGATCTGACCGAACTTGATGTAGGCCGGACCCAGCGCCGTGAGCGCACGGGTCGCGGGTGGCATGGAGGGGTCGCCCGGATAGCCCAGCCATTTGAACGGCAGGCCCAGCGCGCGGGCGACAAACCGCAGGGCAGGCGGCGCTTCGAAGGCGTCGAGCACGAGCTTCATCGCACCCGTCCGCTCTAGCGTGGCGCCTGTGCGGATCAGCCGCCAGATATTGTGCGGGCCACGCATGCTTCAGACGGCCTTTTTGGGGCTCTGCCCCGCGTCGGGCCGCAAGCGGCCCGCGCCCCCCGGGATATTTTGAGCCAGAAGAAGCGGCACTCGGGCGCTCACAATTTCCATCCGGAGTGCAGGCAGGCCACGCCCATGGTCAGGTTGCGGTACTTGGCTTGTTCGAAGCCGGCGGCCCGGACCATCGCGAGGAAGGTTTCCTGGTCCGGGAAGTTGCGGATGGATTCCACCAGATACTGGTAGCTGTCGCGATCGTTGGCGATCACCTGGCCCAAACGCGGGATCACATTGAAACTGTAAAGGTCATAGGCCCTTTGAAGCGCAGGGTTCGGCAGCTGGCTGAACTCCAGCACCATGAGCCGACCACCCGGTTTCAGCACACGGTAAGCCTCGGCCAGCGCATATTCGGGGCGGGTCACATTTCTTATGCCAAAGGAAATGGTGTAGACGTCGAAGCTGTTGTCCTCGAAAGGCAACGCCATCGCGTCGCCCACGACCCAGTCGAGGCTGTCCTGCATTTGTGCGGCTTCGGCGCGTTTGCGGCCCTCGACCAGCATGGGCTCAGTCAGGTCCAGCACCGTGGCGTGGCCGGAGCCCGCGCGCTTCAGGAACCGAAAGGAAATGTCTCCCGTGCCGCCCGCCACGTCGAGCAGCTTTTGCCCCGGGCGCGGGGCCAACCAGTCCATCATCGCGTCTTTCCACAAGCGGTGGATGCCACCCGACATCACGTCGTTCATGATATCGTATTTGCTGGCAACGGAGGAGAAGACCCCCCGCACCCGCCCGGCTTTTTCGGCCTCGGGCACGGTCTCGTAGCCGAAGTGGGTGGTTTTATCGGTCTCGTCGCTCATGGGGTCTTGTGGTCCTCGCCGCTTCGCCTTTTGTTATAGGCTTCATGGGCAGATGCACAATGCGGCCCGATTGTCGCGGGGAGAGCCGTGCCAGAATTGCCAGAGGTCGAAACCGTGCGCCGCGGGCTGGAGCCTGCTATGGCTGGCGCGGTGATTGCGCAGGCGGATGTGAACCGGCCCGATCTGCGCTGGCCGTTTCCCGACGCCATGGCGGCGCGGCTGACCGGGTGCCGTGTGGAACGGTTACGGCGGCGGTCGAAATACATCCTCGCCGATTTGAGCTCGGGCGAGACGCTGCTCATTCATCTGGGCATGTCGGGGCGGATGATGGTCTCCGGCGATCCGCTCGGCCACTTCGTGCATGACCACCCTGCCCCGGAAAAGCATGACCATGTGGTCTTCCATATGGAGAACGGCGCGCGCATCACGTTCAACGACCCGCGGCGGTTTGGTGCGATGGACCTGATGCAGACCGCAACAGCAGCGGAGCACAAGCTGCTCGCCGCGCTGGGGCCCGAGCCCTTGGCCAATGAGTTCCACGAGGATCACCTGATTGCAGCCTTCAAGGGCAAGATGACACCGGTGAAATCAGCCCTGCTCGACCAGAGGATTGTTGCCGGATTGGGGAATATCTATGTCTGCGAGGCGCTCTACCGCGCAAAAATCAGGCCGACGCGGAAGGCCGGGCGGATTTCCGCGGCGCGCGTCGCGGCGCTGGTGCCGATCATCCGTGCCGTCCTGGCAGAGGCCATCGAAGCGGGCGGCTCATCGCTGCGTGATTTCCGCCAAGCCGATGGCGAGCTTGGATATTTCCAGCACCGATTTGACGTCTATGGCCGCGAGGGCCGGCCGTGCCGCACCCCGGACTGCCCCGGCATGATCCGGCGAATCGTGCAATCGGGTCGCTCATCTTTCTTCTGCGCGCAATGCCAAAGATAGCTTGAACCTCGCCAATGCTTGGTATTGAGTCGAAGTCTCAGTCACCAAACGAGAGCTTTGCGGATGGCCTACGAGACGATCATCGTTGAGATAGAGAACCATGTAGCCCAGATCACGCTGAACCGGCCCGATGCCCTGAACGCCTTGAACGACGAGTTGCTGACCGAGCTTGCAGATGCACTGCGCGATGCGCAGGCCAACGAGAAGGTGCGGTGCATTATCGTCACCGGCTCGGAGAAGGCCTTCGCCGCCGGTGCGGATATCGCCATGATGAAGGACAAGAGCTTTGTCGAGGCGTTCTCGGGCGATCTCTTCACCCCGGAGACAGAGCAGATCATGGCCGTGCGCAAGCCGATCATTGCCGCGGTCTCGGGCTATGCGCTGGGCGGTGGCTGCGAGCTGGCGATGATGTGCGATTTCATCATCTGCTCGGACACAGCGAAGTTCGGCCAGCCCGAGATCAACCTCGGCGTGGTGGCCGGTATCGGGGGCACCCAGCGGCTGACGCGGATCGTCGGAAAGTCAAAAGCGATGGATATGCATCTGACCGGGCGTTTCATGGACGCCGAAGAAGCCGAACGGTCCGGCCTCGTCAGCCGCGTGGTACCCTGCAAGAAACTGCTGGAAGAAGCGCATAGCGCAGCCCAGAAGATCGCCGAGAAATCCATGATCACGGTGATGGTGGTGAAAGAAGCGGTGAACCGCGCCTATGAGGTGCCGCTCCGCGAAGGGCTTCTGTTCGAGCGGCGCATGTTCCACGCGCTCTTTGCGACCGAGGACCAGTCCGAAGGCATGAGCGCCTTCGTCGAAAAGCGCGAAGCACAGTTTCGCGACAAGTAACCGGCGCTGGTCCGCCCCCCACCCTCTGAATTCAAAACCCGTTTGTCATGGGAGATCTGCGATGAGCAGAGTTGTGCGCTACCTCACCCATCCGCAGGTCCGGATCGACCCGCAGATCGACATTCCCCGCTGGCCGCTGAACGAGGTCGGCCGGGCGCGGGTCGCAGCGCTGGCGGCATCGGGCGCACTCGGCGGAACCACGCGGATCATAAGCAGCGACGAGACCAAGGCGATGGAAACCGCGGAGCCACTCGCCAAGGCCTTGGGCTGCGATATGCAGATCGATGCCGCGATGCACGAGAACGACCGCAGCGCCACCGGGTTCCTGCCGCCAGACGAATTCGAACAGGTGGCGGATGCGTTCTTTGCCGCGCCAGAGGTCAGCGTGCGAGGCTGGGAAACCGCCGCGCAGGCGCAGACCCGCATCGTGCGGGCCTTTGAGACCGCTTTGTCCAGCCATGGCGCGGGCGACCTGCTGCTGGTGGGACACGGCGGTGTCGGTACACTGCTATATTGTCACCTGGCGGATCTGCCGATCAGCCGCGAGCATGACCAAGGGCCTGGCGGCGGCGGATGCTACTTCGCCTTCGACGCCGAGCGGCGGATTCCTGAACGCGGATGGCTGCCCATGGAACGCCTCTACGGAGCGGGCTGAACGTCGGCAGCCGGAGCGCCACCGGGCGCCAAATTTTTCGGCTTTGCAATCGGAGGCGAAGGCCCTTATAGAGCCCGGCAGACATGCGCGTGCAGCCCGCTTCTGGCTAGAATCACCGAACGAGGTCCGAGACCGGATCGGGGGCGTTGTGCATTTGAGACACGATTGAAGCCCAAGAAGGTGACAGACACATGGCAAATTCGCCCCAAGCAAAAAAACGCGCGCGTCAGAACGAAGCGCGGTTTCAGATCAACAAAGCGCGTCGCTCGCGCATCCGGACCTTTCTGCGCAAGGTCGAAGAGGCCATTGCCTCCGGCGACAAGGATGCGGCAGCAGCCGCTCTGAAGGCGGCTCAGCCAGAGCTGATGCGCGGCGTGACCAAGGGAGTGTTTCATAAAAACACCGCTTCGCGAAAAATTTCGCGCTTGTCCTCCCGGGTGAAAGCTCTGGGCTGAAAACAACCCTGAGATGTGATCCGAAATCACCCAAACAGGGGAAAAAAAGCGCCGCGCGTCGGCGCTTTTTCGCATTTATGAGACTCTTTTTGCGCGTCCGGAGATTCTTTTTTGAAAATCCTGAGTCAAGAATGAAGATCAGTTGCCGTCGCGCTCACGAAGTTGCTACCAATATTCAGCGATTCATTTCGCCATGGGGGGACAGGCCCTGGACGGTTCGTTCGCTGTACGGCGGGCAGTATCGGATCAGGGGCTGGGTGTCACCAGATGGGGACGCCTTCAGTCTGCAAAAGCTGCGCAACAGCGTTTTGCCCTGTCAAAAAAGAGCGGACGGTGTCGTCTGATCGAGTTTTGCTTCCGCGTGTTGGGGGCTCGCTCCGGTCAGGCATTGCCTAATCTGTAAATGTCCGTTGGACGTTGACCTGGTTTCGTGCGGGATCAGGACAGGGAAGGTGTGTTCGTGACGAAGATCGTAGAGGCGGTGCGGCACACCGAGCCGGGTGCAGCGCTATAACTGGGAACGCGAAAATAGGAAAACAGGTCAAACATGACTAAAGAGAAGTGGGGGCAGTTGAGGCAGCGGCTGCTGAAAACGGTAGGGCAAAACAACTATACCAACTGGATCGAACCGATCGAGTTTCGGGCCGCAAATGACGGGATCGCCACATTCGATGTGCCGACGACGTTTCTGGGGAACTACGTCAGCCAGAACTACGCGGATCTGATCCTGCACGAGCTGAAAACGGAGGATCCAAGCTTGCAGCGCCTGCGCTTTGCAGTGCCGGCCCATGTCGGTGCAGGCGCCGAAGCGGCCCCGGCCGCAGAGCAGCGGCCAGAGGCCCCCCGGACATCGAAACAGGCTGCGAACAACGTGCTGACCACCGCACCGCTCGACAAGCGCTTTACCTTCGATACCTTCGTTGTCGGCAAACCCAACGAGCTGGCCCATGCGGCCGCGCGCCGTGTGGCCGAAGGTGGGCCGGTCACCTTCAACCCCCTGTTCCTCTACGGCGGTGTTGGCCTCGGCAAGACCCACCTGATGCACGCAATTGCCCATGAGTTGCGTGAGCGCCGCCCCGAGATGAATGTCCTCTACCTTTCTGCCGAACAGTTCATGTACCGCTTCGTCCAGGCCCTGCGCGACCGCAAGATGATGGACTTCAAGGAGATCTTCCGCTCTGTCGATGTGCTGATGGTGGATGACGTGCAGTTCATCGCCGGCAAGGACTCCACACAGGAGGAGTTCTTTCACACGTTCAATGCGCTTGTGGATCAGAACAAGCAGATCATCATCTCGGCTGACCGCGCGCCTGGAGAGATCAAGGATCTGGAAGATCGCGTGAAGTCGCGCCTGCAATGCGGCCTGGTGGTGGACCTGCACCCGACCGATTACGAGCTGCGGCTCGGCATCCTGCAAAGCAAGGTCGAGCAGCAGCGGGTGAATTACCCCGATCTGGAGGTCGAGACCGGTGTGCTGGAGTTCCTCGCCCATCGGATCTCGACCAACGTGCGGGTGCTCGAAGGTGCCCTGACGCGGCTCTTTGCCTTTGCCTCGCTTGTCGGGCGCGAGATCAACATGGAGCTGACGCAGGATTGCCTGTCGGACGTGCTGCGCGCCTCCGAGCGCAAGATCACGGTCGAAGAAATCCAGCGCAAGGTGTCGGACCACTACAACATCCGTCTGTCGGACATGATCGGGCCCAAGCGGTTGCGGAGCTATGCGCGGCCGCGCCAGGTGGCGATGTATCTGTGCAAGAAGATGACCAGCCGGTCTCTGCCCGAGATCGGGCGGCGCTTTGGCGGGCGCGATCACACCACCGTCATGCATGGGGTGAAACGCATCGAAGAGTTGAAAGCTCAAGACGGTCAGATCGCTGAAGATCTGGAACTTCTGCGCCGCGCGCTGGAAGAATAGTCACACTGCTCGACCCGTCGTGCGGCAATGCGGCGACGGGTCTTGACGCCCTGCGCTTTCCACCACACAAACCAATAAAACGCTTGTGAAGTCGGTGGAAGAAGGTACCTTGATCCTCCCGACTGGTGGGAGGACTAGGCACATGAAGATCAGCATCGAACGCGCGTCTCTGCTCAAGGCCGTGAGCCAAGCGCAGTCGGTCGTCGAACGGCGCAACACGATCCCGATCCTCGCCAATGTCCTTATCGAAGCGGAAGGCAGTGACGTCACCTTCCGCGCAACGGACCTCGATATCGAGATCGTCGACAAGGCGCCCGCACAAGTGGAGCGTGCTGGCGCCACAACAGTCGCCGCCACCACCCTTCATGAAATCGTGCGCAAGCTGCCCGATGGCGCGCTGGTCACACTGACCGCAGATGGCGCGACCGGGCGTCTGACGGTCGAGGCGGGGCGGTCGAACTTCTCGCTCGCGACGCTGCCGAAGGAAGACTTCCCGGTCATGGCGTCGTCGGAATATGCCTCGAACTTCTCGGCGCCGGCGCCAGTGTTGCGGCGGCTCTTCGACAAGTCGAAATTCGCGATCTCCACCGAGGAGACGCGCTACTATCTCAACGGCGTCTATATGCACGTGGCGGATGCCGACGGCGGGCAGACCCTGCGCTGTGTGGCCACCGACGGCCACCGGTTGGCCCGCATCGATGCGGAGCTGCCCGAAGGTGCCGCAGACATGCCGGGCGTGATCGTGCCGCGCAAGACGGTGGGGGAGATGCGCAAGCTGCTGGATGACGATGACATGAAGATCGCGGTGTCGGTGAGCGAAACCAAGATACGCTTTGCAACGCCGGACATCACGCTCACCTCGAAGGTGATCGACGGAACCTTCCCGGATTACACCCGTGTGATCCCGCAGAACAACGCCCGCAAGCTGGAGGTGGATGCCTCCGACTTCGCGCAGGCCGTGGACCGGGTCGCGACCGTGAGCTCGGAACGCTCGCGCGCCGTGAAGCTGCAGCTCGACGAAGACCGGCTTGTGCTGTCGGTGAATGCGCCGGATTCAGGCGCCGCCGAGGAAGAGTTGGCCGTCGCTTACGGTGATGAGAAGCTGGAAATTGGATTTAATGCCAAATATTTACTGGAGATCGCCAGTCAGGTCGATCGTGAGAATGCGGTGTTCCTGTTCAACTCGTCCGGCGATCCGACACTGATGCGTGAAGGCAATGACCAATCAGCGGTCTATGTGGTCATGCCGATGCGCGTTTAAGAGTTTCTTGCCTTCGGCGAGGATATTTTCGGCCAAGAGAAAGGGCGCGGGATGGCGCTGTACCTCTCGGCACTGACCCTGTCGCATTTTCGGTCGCACAAGGTTGGACGGCTGGCGCTCGATGGGCGGCCCGTGGCGCTCTATGGCGCAAATGGCGCGGGCAAGACCAATGTGCTGGAGGCCGTGTCGCTGTTCTCGCCGGGGCGGGGGCTGCGGCGGTCTAGCGCCGAGGATATGACGCGACGGCCCGAGGCCCTGGGCTGGAAGATAGCCGGCGTGCTTCAGTCGCTGAACCAGTTACACGAAATCGAGATTTGGTCGGAAGCGGGCGCGGCCCGGCAGGTCCGGATCGACGAGAAGGCCGCGCCGCAGGTGGCGCTGGGGCGGATCGCGCGGGTGCTCTGGCTGATCCCGGCGATGGACCGGTTATGGATCGAAGGCGCAGAGGGGCGGCGGCGGTTCCTTGATCGGATGACGCTGAGCTTTGAACCCGGCCATGCGGAGGTCACGCTGGCCTATGAGCGGGCGATGCGGGAGCGCAACCGGCTTTTGAAGGATATGGTGCGCGATCCGGCCTGGTATGCCGCACTGGAGACGCAGATGGCGGAGGCTGGTGTGGTCATCGACGCCAACCGGCGGACGGCGCTGACCCAGCTGGCCGAGGCGCAGGAGGGCGCGCAGACGGCCTTTCCCGCCGCGGAGTTGACCTTGACCCATGCCGACGGCGACCTTCCCAAGACGGTGGAGGACGTGCGCGCGGCGCTGGCCGACAGCCGCCCGCGGGATGTCGCGGCAGGGCGCAGCCTGATCGGGCCGCATCGGGCGGATATCTCCGGCGTTTATGCGGCCAAGGGTGTGCCGGCGAAGGACTGTTCCACGGGGGAGCAGAAAGCGCTGTTGGTCTCGCTCATCCTCGCCAATGCCCGGGCGCTGGCGCGGGACTTTGGCGCGCCACCGCTCTTGCTGCTGGATGAGGTGGCCGCCCATCTCGATCCGGACCGGCGCGCAGCGCTCTACGACGAGATCGCGGCGCTCGGGGCCCAAGCCTGGATGACCGGCACCGAAGCAGAGCTTTTCGCGGCCCTGGGCGACCGCGCGCAATATGTCGAAGTGCGCGACAACAATGGCCTGTCAGAGCTCGTGACGCACCCGTGACCATCGGCGGGGGCGACCTCCTGCTCTACGCGGGCGCGTTGGTGATCCTGTTCCTCACGCCGGGGCCGGTGTGGCTGGCCCTCATGGCACGTGCGCTCTCCGGCGGGTTCAGCGCGGCCTGGCCGCTGGCGATGGGTGTCGCGGTAGGCGACATCCTCTGGCCGCTGGTGGCGGTGCTGGGCATCTCCTGGATGCTGTCGGTGTTCGATGTGGTCATGGCCCTGCTGCGCTGGGTGGCTTGCGGCGTCTTTATCGGGATGGGGGTGTTGCTGATTGCTCATGCGGATCAGAAGATCAGCACCGACAGCCGGCTGACGCGCCCTGGCATCTGGCCCGGCTTCCTGGCGGGTGTGGTTGCGATCCTCGGGAACCCCAAGGCGGTGCTCTTCTACATCGGGGTTCTTCCCGGCTTCTTCGACCTGCGCAGCGTCACGGCCGGCGACGTTGCCGCGATCATTGCCGCCTCGGTCGCCATTCCGCTCGTCGGGAACCTTGTGCTGGCCGCCTGCGTGGGCCATGTAAGGGCTCTGATCACGGCCCCTCGGACACTGGCGCGGATCAATGTCGTCTCGGGCGGTTTGCTGATCTTGGTTGGTGTGGTTATCCCCCTTACCTGACACAAAATATTGTGCCATTCGCGTGACATTCCGCCCTGGAAACCTTATAAAACATGAAAAATACGAAGGATTAACGGCTTGTCCGACGACGCACAAACGCCAGAAGAATACGGCGCCAGTTCTATCAAGGTTCTCAAGGGCTTAGAGGCTGTTCGTAAACGGCCTGGCATGTACATCGGCGACACCGACGATGGCTCTGGGCTGCACCATATGGTCTATGAGGTGGTCGACAACGGCATCGACGAGGCACTGGCCGGGCATGCGGACGCCGTTACCGTTACCATTCACGAGGATTCCTCGGTCTCCGTGGCCGACAACGGGCGTGGGATCCCGGTTGGAATTCACGAGGAAGAGGGCGTGTCGGCGGCAGAGGTCATCATGACCCAGTTGCACGCAGGCGGGAAGTTCGACAGCAACTCCTACAAGGTGTCGGGCGGTCTGCACGGCGTGGGCGTGTCGGTTGTGAACGCGCTCAGCGACTGGCTGGAACTGCGCATCTGGCGTGAAGGCAAGGAGCATGTGGCCCGCTTTGAGGGCGGCTTTACCGTCAAGCACCTGGAAGTGGTCGGCGAGACGGACCGCACCGGTACCGAGGTGCGCTTCATGGCCTCGACGGCCACGTTTTCGAACCTCGAGTATTCTTTCGATGTGCTGGAAAAGCGGCTGCGCGAGTTGGCCTTTTTGAACTCCGGTGTGCGGATCATTCTGGTCGACGAACGGCCCGCGGAAACGCTGCGCTCGGAGCTCTACTACGAGGGCGGCGTGAAGGAGTTCGTCAAGTATCTTGACCGCTCCAAAACCTCGATGATGCCGGAGCCGATTTTCATCCAGGGTGAGCGCGATGAGATCGGCGTGGAAATCGCCATGTGGTGGAACGACAGCTACCACGAGAACGTCCTTCCCTTCACCAACAACATCCCGCAGCGAGATGGCGGGACCCATCTGGCGGGCTTTCGCGGGGCACTGACGCGGACGATCAACAATTACGCGCAGTCCTCGGGCATTGCCAAGAAGGAGAAGGTGAGCTTCACCGGGGACGATGCGCGCGAAGGGCTGACCTGCGTGTTGTCGGTGAAGGTGCCGGACCCGAAGTTCTCCAGCCAGACCAAGGACAAGCTGGTCAGTTCCGAGGTGCGCCCGGCGGTCGAAGGGTTGATGAACGAGAAGCTGGCCGAGTGGTTCGAGGAGAACCCGAACGAGGCGCGCATCGTCGTCAGCAAGATCATCGAAGCCGCTCAGGCCCGTGAGGCGGCGCGGAAGGCACGGGAGCTCACACGGCGCAAGACGGCGATGGATGTGAACTTCCTCGCCGGCAAGCTGAAGGATTGTTCGGAGAAAGACCCGTCGAAGACCGAAGTCTTTCTTGTCGAGGGGGACTCCGCGGGTGGCTCAGCCCAGACGGGCCGCGACCGGCAGACCCAGGCGATCCTGCCGCTGAAAGGCAAGATCCTGAACGTCGAGCGCGCACGGTTCGACCGGATGCTCAGCAGTCAGGAGATCGGGAACCTCGTGATGGCGCTGGGGACGGGCATCGGGCGCGACGAGTTCGACATCTCGAAGCTGCGTTACCACAAGATCGTCATCATGACGGATGCGGATGTGGACGGCGCGCATATCCGGACGCTGCTGCTCACCTTCTTCTACCGCCAGATGCCGGAGCTGATCGAGCAGGGGCACCTCTACATCGCGCAGCCGCCGCTCTACAAGGTGACGCGCGGCAAGTCCGAGGTCTACCTCAAGGACGAGGCGGCAATGGAGGAATACCTGATCAACCAGGGCGTCGAGGGGGCGATGCTGCGGCAGGGCAATGGCCAGGAAATCGCAGGCGCGGACCTCATGCGCGTGGTGGAACTGGCGCGGCAGATGCGCCGTGTGCTCGACGCTTTCCCGACACATTATCCGCGGCACATTCTGGAGCAGGCGGCGATTGCCGGGGCCTTCGCACCCGGCGTGGTCGACGCCGATTTGCAGGGCACGGCGGACAAGGTCGCCGCACGGCTGAACCTGATCGCCGAGGAATACGAGCGCGGCTGGCAAGGGCGGATCACGCAGGATCACGGCATCCGGCTCGCGCGCATCCTGCGCGGCGTGGAAGAGGTGCGCACGCTCGACGGGCGGATCCTGCGCGGCGGCGAGGCAAAGCGCACGGGCAGCTTCACGCGCGATCTGCAGGAGGTCTACAACCTGCCCGCGACGCTCGTCCGCAAGGACCGGATGCAGACGATCCTCGGGCCGCTCGATCTGCTGGATGCAATCCTGCAAGAAGGTGAGAAGGGTCTGTCATTGCAACGCTACAAGGGGCTGGGCGAGATGAACCCCGACCAGCTCTGGGAAACCACGCTCGACCCGGATGCGCGCACGCTCTTGCAGGTGAAAGTCGACGACATGGCCGAGGCGGATGACCTCTTCACCAAGCTTATGGGCGACGTGGTCGAGCCGCGGCGGGAGTTCATCCAGCAGAACGCGCTGAGCGTCGAGAACCTCGATTTCTAGTTGATCCGCATGAAGACGAGGGCATCGCCCGGCCTGGAGGGCGTTGGCGCTGGCTGCGCGGTGTGCAGCATCGCCAGACTTGCGACTTTCTTGCTTCTGGTTACTTTGCAAAATCGCCCTCCGGGGGGAGGTCGGGCGATGCCCGGCCTATCAGCCGGGCGGGAGACTTGTGAGATAATTGCCTAGAGATGCGAATAGCGTAGATGCTCTCACGCCGCCCTCATCTCAATCATCCAGCCATTCGGGCATCGGTGTCTTGGCGATGAAGGCGTCGATCCCGCGTTCGGTATCGCGCGCGAGCATGTTCTGGGCCATCGCAGCGCCCGTGTAGGCGTAGGCCTCGGTCAGTCCCATGTCGGCCTGCTCGTAAAACGCCTGCTTGCCGATCTTCACCGCAACCGGCGCCTTGGAGACGATCTTGGCCGCCATGGCGCGGGTCGCAGCGGACAGCTGAGCCTGCGAGACCACCTGGTTGATCAGCCCCATCTCAGCGGCGCGCGTGGCACTCTGGAACTCGCCCAGCAGCAGCATTTCCATCGCCTGCTTGCGCGAAATGTTGCGGGACAGCGCCACCATGGGCGTGGAACAGAACAGGCCGATGTTCACGCCGGAGGTCGCAAATGTCGCCGTGTCGGAGGCCACAGCCAGATCGCAGGTCGCGACCAGCTGGCAGCCGGCGGCGGTGGCGATGCCCTGGACCTCGGCGATCACCGGTTGGGGCAGGTTCACAATGGACAGCATCATCTTGGAGCAGGTGGCGAAGAGCGCGTTGAAATAGGCTTTGCCGCCATCGGCATCGGACCGCCGCGCGGTCATCTCTTTGAGGTTGTGACCCGCACAGAAATGATTGCCTGCCCCGCGCAGGATCACCACCCGGGTGCCGCGGTCGGCGGCAATCTCATCCAAAACCGCCTGAAGCGCGGCAAGCATCTCCTCGGACAGCGCATTGAGCGACTTCGGCCGGTTCAGGGTGATCGTCGCGATTCCCTCGGTCCGATCCAGCAGAACCGGTGCGTCTTGCTCTGTCATCAGCGCCCCCTCCATGTCGTCTGGCCGCATCAAAGCGGGAAGCGGGGTCAGACCGCAAGGGAAATGTCAGGGATCCGCCGCGCGCTCCGCCCGAAACTCGGGCGCCTGCCAGAGAAGGTGCGGCACCGGATCCTTGGTCCGGAACAGGAAGAGCCGCGCGATCTGGGCATAGGACCGATAGGCGTAGCCGCCATTGCGTGACAGAAACGCGGCCCGCCGGGCCATGTAATGGGCTCTGAGTTGGTACCACGGCATGCGCGGGTGCGCGTGGTGCACCGCATGCAGGTTGTTCTGCAGGAAGAGGAACGCCAGCGGCCCCCGGTCCTCGATGATCACGCTGCGACAGCGGGCCCGTTCATGCGCGCGGTGTTCGAGAAACGTCCGGATCTTCAGGACCGAATGGCTCGCATAGGCGGACGCGAGATACAGCCAGAAAGGCATATCCGCCACGGCCACCCACCAGAGCGCGACCGGAACAAGACCGAGGGCGTGGAAGATGTATGCGTCTCTAACAGGGCTGTTTCCGTGACGACTCGCATACCAATCCGCCTTGTAGAACACGGCGAGTCCGATCAGCGGGCCTACGAGCATCCGCCCCAGAAGCGTGTTGTTCCAGGTGTAAAGCAGGCGCCGCAGTGTGCCCCACCGCGCCCAGGCTGCGGGGTCGACAAAATTGCTCTCGGGGTCGTCGTAAGGATCCGTCAGCGCAGGGTCATGGTGATGCGCCAGATGCGTGTCGCGGAAGCGATGATAGGGGATCAGTAGCCCAAGTGCGGGAAAGACCAGCGTTGTGTTCAACCGCGCACTGCGGAACGGGTGACCATGCAGCACTTCGTGGCTGAACGAGGAATAGAGCGTCAGCGACAGGGTAAGGGCGAGGCCGGCGACCCATGGGCCAACCAGCTCGAAGGTGGTGGTGGAGAGGGCGAAACCCGCATAGCAGAGGCAGCAGATCATCAAGGTTGGCCACTCGATCGCTTGGGTGCTCTCTCCGCCTGGGGCAGTCAACTTATCCTGTCCTTTCAATGGGTTTTTCGTATTCCAAATCTGCAAGGAGAAGTGTCGCCCGATCGAGGGTTGCCGCAAGAGCGTGAATCTGCGTTGGCTGCATTACATATGTCACGATCTCATGATTTTGTTGCGAGAGCACATTTTTGCTGTATTTTCAGGTCATGGACAGGCGTGATCTCTCGGCAGGGTTCAAGGAACGACTGGCACAGGTGCTTGCCTCGCATCCCACCGGAAAAGGGCGATTCCTGAAGGATGTGGGCATGGATCGCTCCGCATTGAGCCAATTCCTCAACCCCGAGAGCGACCGGCTGCCCCGCGCCGAGACCCTGCGGCAGATCGCCCGGGTGAGCGGCGTCTCGGTCGATTGGCTTCTGTGCCTCGAGAACGCGCCTGAGGGCCGGCAGGAAGTGGCTGAAAGCGTGCAGATCGAGAAGGCGGTGCAGGCGGATGGCTCAACGCCATTGGATCAATGGCGCAGTGCTGCCTCAGGGTTCAAACTGCGCTATGTGCCCTCGACCCTGCCTGACATCGTAAGCTTCTCGCCGGACAACGTGCCTGATGCACGGGGCGGCGGGGTGGAGAACGTGCTGGGCCAGGTCTCGCTCGACGACATGGATGTGGAGATCGCCATGCCGGTGCAGACGCTTCAGGACCTCTCGGCGCGCAGCGGGCTGTGGCGCGGAGCGGATCCGGAGCAATGCCGCGAACAACTGACCTATATGGCCGGGGTCTGCCGCAAGAACTACCCGGCGCTGCGGCTGCACCTCTACGACGGCACGCAGACCTTCTCGGCGCCGTTCACGGTCTTCGGCAAGCAGCGGGTCGCGCTTTACATCGGGGACGCGTATCTGGTGATCAGCAGCCCCGATCAGATCCGCGGCTTTGCCAAGCAGTTCGACCGGTTGGTGCGGCGCGCGATCATCGGCGCGGATGTGGTGCACGAGATGCTGGAGGAGCTGGCGGCGCAGGTGCGGTAGGGCGGCTCTAGGTGCACAGGATATCGCCCGAGCTGGAGGGCGTTTGCGATCTGGCAGTTGCGCGCGATAGCAAAGAGTTAACTGACATCCCGCTGCTTGAAACGATGGAAAATCGCCCTCATTTCACCAAAGGCAGACCTCCGGTTTGACGGGGCGGTGTCGCCATTGGCGACGGCGCGTCAATGTCGGCCGATACCCGACCTATCAGCCGGGCGGAACATCTTTGCGACGTTTGCCCTGAAAAGTCGATGACAGGTTCGCTTGCCGCAAACCGCTTACAAATCCCCGCTGAGATAGCGCTGCATCTCGGCGCGCAGACCGTCGGACCAGGGCACTGGGCGACCGCTTTCCATATGGACATAGACCAGCACCGGAGTCGCGGTCATGCGCAGCTGATCACCGCATTTCGCGGTGATCCGCAGGTGGGCCGACGTGCGTCCCAGCCGCAAGACCGAGAGCGACCAGGTGAGCAAATCGCCCATGTGGCTCGGTGCAGAGAACTCGGCACCGATGGACACGGTGGGCACGCCGTAACCGGACTCCATGTGCATCTGCGAAAAGGAGTGGCCCAGGCCGGCATCGTGCCATTCCTCCACGGTCTGGTTCACCATCTCGAAATAGCGGGGATAGAAGACGATGCCGGCGGGATCGCAGTGCTGGAAGAGCACCTTGATCTGGTGTTGGAAAATCTCGCTCATGCGTTCAAGGTGACCGGTCTGGTCGCGGCGTCAAGGGTCAAGCGTGATCCGGCGCAGCAGCGAGATCGGCGAGGATCGGACAATCGGGGCGGTCGTTGCCTGCGCAGGCGTCGATCAGATGCGAAAGCGTGTCGCGCATCTGGCCCAGCTCGGCGATCTTGCGGTCGATCTCGTCGAGATGCGCCTGGGCGAGCCGTTTCACATCCGCGCTCGCGCGCGTCTGATCGTTGTAGAGCCGCAGCAGATCGCGGCAGGCTTCGATCCCGAAGCCGAGAGAGCGGGCCCGGCCGATGAAGGCGAGCTTGTGCAGATCACTGTCCGAGAAGTCGCGATAGCCGTTGTCGCTGCGCGCGGGCGCAATGAGCCCGATGTCTTCGTAGTAGCGAATGGTCTTTACAGGCAGGCCCGTGCTTCTGGCCACGTCGGAGATG
This sequence comes from Roseobacter sinensis, assembly GCF_025755255.1. GTDB lineage: Bacteria > Pseudomonadota > Alphaproteobacteria > Rhodobacterales > Rhodobacteraceae > Roseobacter > Roseobacter sinensis. The sequence goes on from NZ_JALIEB010000001.1 coordinate 176,888, forward strand.
TTCATGCCGCCTCCCGTTTCAATCCACGTAGACGCAGCGCGTTGCTGAGCACGAAGAGGCTCGACAGCGCCATGGCCGCTGCGGCCAGTTGCGGTGACAACAGCAACCCAAGGCTGGCATAGAGCGCCCCCGCCGCGACGGGGATCAGCGCCGCGTTGTAGGCGAAGGCCCAGAAGAGGTTCTGACGGATGTTCCGCATCGCCGCGCGCGACACGCCAAGCGCGGTTTCAACGCCTCGCAGATCGCCCGACATCAGGACCACATCTGCCGCCCCGATGGCGATATCGGTTCCGCTGCCAATCGCGATGCCCACATCCGCCTTGGCCAGCGCTGGCGCGTCGTTGATGCCGTCGCCGACGAAAGCCACCTTGGCTCCGCCCTGCTGGATCGTCTCCAGCGCGGCGGTTTTGCCTTCAGGCAGCACCCGGGCGATCAGATCGTCGATGCCGATCTGATGCGCAACCGCATCTGCCGTCTCCTGTTTGTCGCCCGTGATCATCGCGACACGCAAACCCTGTGCATGCAACCGCGCAATCACCTCAGCCGCGTTCGGTTTGATCTGATCGGTGACGGAGATAAGGGCTGCGGGCACGTCTCCGATGGCCGCGAAGAACACCGTCTCGCCCGATGCGGCACGGGCGTTGGCGGCATCAAGGGCGTCGCCCAGTGCGATCCCGTTCTCCGCCATCAGCGCCTCCGAACCGACGAGGACGCGTTGGCCCTCCACCTCCCCAATCGCACCGTGCCCGCTCAGCGCCTTGATCGCGTGCGCCTGCGGCACCGTCAGACCGGCGGTGCGCGCCGCCTGCACGACCGCATGGGCGACGGGGTGTTCCACCCGCGCCTCAACGGCAGCGACGTAGGACAGGGCAGTGTCGGCATCGAACTCGCCCAATGGCTCGAAAACGCTCAGAACCGGTGCACCTTCAGTCAGCGTGCCGGTCTTGTCGAAGGCGATGACGTCCACGTCCGCAAGCGCCTGCAGGGCATCGCCCTTGCGGAAGAGCACGCCCAATTCCGCGGCCCGGCCCGTGGCCACCATGATCGAGGTGGGCGTGGCCAGCCCCATGGCGCAGGGGCAGGCGATGATCAGAACCGCCACACCGGCCACGAGCGCATAAGAGATCACCGGCGCGGGCCCGACAGCGAGCCAGATCAGCACCGTGGCACCGGCAATGCCCAGAACCGTGGGGACGAACCAAAGCGTCACCCGATCGACCAGCGCCTGGATGGGCAGCTTGGCACCTTGCGCGTCCTGAACCATGCGGACGATCCCGGCAAGCAGCGTATCGGCGCCCACACGGGTGGCCTGCAGCGTCAGGCTGCCTGGGCCGTTGATCGTACCGCCCGTGACCGGATCGCCCGCCTGCTTTTCGACCGGAATGGGCTCTCCCGTGATCATGCTCTCGTCAAGGTGGCTTTGGCCTTCGGTCACCACCGCATCGACAGGCACACGCTCGCCCGGACGCAGCAGGATCACATCTCCCGGCTCGATCTCAGCCACGGGAACCGTCTGCGCGCGCCCGTCACGGACGACCTGCGCCGTCTTCGGTTGCAGTTGGAGCAGCGCCCGGATGGCCGTCCCCGTGCGGCCCTTCGCCCGCGCCTCCAGCGACCGCCCGAGCAGGATGAAAAACACGATGACGGCCGCCGCTTCGAAATAGACCACCTGTGCGGCCGCAGGCAGCAGGCCCGGTGCCAGAAGGACGCAGAGCGAATAGCCGTAGGCCGCCGATGTGCCAACCGCCACGAGGCTGTTCATGTCCGGTGCCCGGTGCAGCAGCGCGGCCACGCCCCGCGTGTAGAATGCCCGGCCCGGCCCCACCAGGATGGCCGCGGTCAACAGAGCCTGTATCCACCAGCTCTGCTGCGTTCCGATTGTCTGCATGACGAAGTGGTGAAACGCAGGCACCATGTGACTGCCCATCTCGAGCACCACGACCGGCAGCGCCAGCAACCCCGCCACCCAGGTCTGCCGCGCGAGACCTTCGGCCTCTTCGGTTCTGCGGTCCTCCGCGGCCTCGGGCACGCGCACCTGCAGCACCGTGGCCGGGTATCCTGCTTCGGTCGCCGTCCGGGCGAGCGCCTCGGCGGTCGGTTCTGCGCCATCGACCTCGATGGTCGCTTCCTCGGTGGCAAGGTTGACCGCCACCTCCCGCACGCCGGGGACGCCGGCCAAGGCCCGATCCACCCGCGCCACACAGGAGGCGCAGGACATGTTTCCGACTGTCAGTGTGATCTTGTGCGAATCGAGCACAACCTCAGGCTCCCGTAACCACTTACAGGAGAGATAAGGTCTCCAGTCACTGGAAGGTCAAGCCCCCAAGCCCGAAGTGATGAACCCTAGGCCCGTTTCTCTTCCTCTGCCGGGGTCTCCTCCGGCGGGACCTCTTCGGCATCCAGCAGTTCGGCGTCTTCGACCGTTTCCTCGGCCTCTGGGGCCGGATCGGATGCCGTTTTTGTCTGGTCTTCGATCGCGCCGACGATCAGCGGCAGCATTTGCACGCCGCCGGGCATCGCAACCTCGGACATCGGCGGGGTCTTCCATGTGAGCGTATCGAAGCTCTCGCAGTTCTCACACGTCGGCGCCCATTCCGCATGAATGTGCTGGCAGTTGTCGCAAATCCACTGCGGGCCGCGCGACACGGTGAGCGCCCGCGCCAGCCAGCCGCGCACAACTGCGTCATCGGCCCCTTCACCCCGTTCGATCGCCGCCATCAGCGTGACCGAGCGCGCCGTCGGATCCGTCTCGACCAGATCGCCGAGCGCGCGGCGCGCTTCGGGGAAATCCTCATTTGCGATATGCAGCTCGGCCAGGAGCATCCGTGTCTCCGGATCCTGCGGGTTGATGCGGGTCAGCAGCGCAAAGCGCTTGATCCGCTGGCCAGGTGTCTCCTCCGGCTCGATCTCGGCGAAGGCCGCGGCGAGGTCAGGGTGCGGCATCGTCTCCCAGGCCTTCTTGATGATGCGCGTGGCATAGCGCGGCTTGCCTTTCTCGATGTAACTTTGCGCTGCCATCACCGCGGCCGGGATCAGATCGGGCGACAGCTTGTTCGCCTCGATCGCCTTCTCCTTGGTGTCGATCGAGGTGTCGGCATTGAGGATGTCCTTGGCCTCGGACAGCGCGAGCACCGCGTCGCGGCGCTTGTGCACGTCGCGCGGCAGGCTCCCGTACTTGAGCTTGGCACTCAACGTCTGCCGAGCGCCCGCCCAATCCTCTTTCTTGGCCTGAAGACGCAACAGAAGATCCTGGACCTCTTCATGCTTGGGTTTGATCGCGAAGGCTTTCTCGGCGAGTTTCAGGGCGGTCTCGGTGTCGCCATCCGCAAGCTTCTGCTTGAGGATCCCGCGCACCCCGACGAAGCGCGTGGCATCGTTGGTGACCAGCTTCTTATAGGTCTCTTCCGCCTTGCGCCGGTCGCCTGCCATTTCGGCCGCCTGTGCGGTCAGCAGGTTGGTCAGCTCCGGCTTTTTGAGGTAGCGGTCGGCCTTGGCTGCTTTGGCCATGGCCACGCGGCCTTCACCGCTCGCCAGCGCCATCATGCCTTCAGAGAGCGCATCAAAGCCTTTGCGTTCACGGTTCCGATCGAAATAGCGCGACAGTGCCGTCTCGTCGCCGTTGAGAAAGTGCCAGGTGGCCAGCAGCAACGACAGCAGCTTGAGCAGGATCCAGACCGCAACCACAAGGACGACAACGGCGATCACCGATTGCAGCGGCCCGAAGGTGTACTCGCTGCCCATGACGGTCACCTGAACACCGCCCTGGCTTTCCAGCAGGTAACCCGCGCCCAGCGCAAGTGCGGCAACGACCCCGACGAAGAGGATGATCTTGATAAGGGACCAGAGCATAAAATCGACTTTCTCAGTTAACCGTCAGACTGTCGGAGAGGGCCTTGGCGGCGTCACCCGCCGCCTTGCGTGCCGTAGCACCAGCCAGCCAATCCTGCATGGCCGTCTTCGCAGCATCGGGCAGCGCTTCCGTTTCCGCCAGCGCAGCGTCAAGATCGCCCGCCCGCAGCGCGGCCTCGGCACGAGACAGCACCGCATCGGGGTCAGAGCCTTCCCGTGGCGTCACAGAACGCGCACTCAACTGCCGCCGAAGAAAGCCGCCCAAACCGTCCACTTCGGATTCCGGCACCTCGGCACGGGCCGCGGCCAGAGCCGCGCGGGCAGCCTCCGGGAAGGACTCGCGCAGGGCAGAGACGGTCGGAACGCCCTCGAGCGCCGCGGTGCGCAGGGCTTCAGGCACCTCGACCGGTGTTACCTCTTCGAGCGCGCCCAGCGCCGGCTCGAACGCCTCGCCTGTCTCGACAGCCGTGATCACGCGGGTCAGCGCGGCACGGGCCAGGATCCGCTCGGCTTCGGCGCTGGCGCGGGCATCTTCTTCCGCAAGTCGCGCCTCAAGCTCCTCGATCGAGGATTGCAAGGCGGCAAGCTCTTCGCTGTTGTCCGGCGGAGGAGCCACCGGATCGGCCACCGGCCGCGCCTCGAGCTCCTCCAGCCGCGTGGTCACGGATTGCAGTGCCGTCTCAACCGACGCCAACGATTGCGAAAGACCTCCCAGGTCGGCCGACAGATCGGGGATCTCGGGCATCTCGGGTGTTTCAGCGGTCTCGAGCGCGCCGAGCCGCTCTGACAATGCCGCCAACTCACTGTTCAGCGGCGCGAGATCGACCGGTTCGGGCGCAGCCGCGCCGGGCAGATAGGCATCCAGCATGTCACCGCGCCCAGCAATGAAGCCTAAAAGCGCCGCCACGATACCGCCGAAGACGGCGGGCCAGAAGCTGGTGGTCCGCTGCGGGGCAGCAGGCGGTGGCGGCGGGAGCTCCTCGGGCTTCACCTCGTCACTTTCCTTGGGCTCCGGGTCGGTATCTTCGACGGCTTCGACCGTCCCTGCATCGGTCTCGGCCACAACCGTATCGGGGTCCGCGACATCCTGGCCCTCGATAGAGTCCTCACCCATACGGCCTTCTTGGGTGGCGTCCTTTTCGTCGCTGTCGACCCAGACGAACCCCTCTGCGCGCTCGTCAAGCGGTTCGGGCGCAACAACCGTTTCTGCCTCCTGTGAGGGTTGTGCCTTGTCCGCGGCGTCCGACAGGGTGGGGTCGGGGTCCTTTGGGGTACTTTCCGTGGTCTCAGACGCCGCAGTCGGCTGATCGTCACCCTTGGACAGTTCGGGCAAATCGCCCAGCGCCTCGTCCTCGGTCACCTTCGGTGGCTGGTCCTTGGTTGGTTTTTTTGGTTTGGCCACGACATCCACCTTTTCGAATCTTCCCCAGCGGCGCACTCAGGAACCTTACTCGCGCGCATCGCACCTCTCAACCCAAGCTGACGCGGGCAACCAGCTTTTCAAGGCAGCGCACCATCGCCTCAGCCGTCGGTTCCTCCGCGATTTCAAGCGCTTTCAGCGGCAAATGTGCAAGTGGCTCAGCCACCGCAACGCTCAAGGCCGCCACGGAGGGGTGCGCAGTTACCGGGCAGTCCCGGGCAAAGCCCATAGCCGTGCGCGGGGAAAACACGGCAACTATCACCGGATCGGACCCGGCCAGACACGCACGCGCCTCGGCGGTCAGAGACAGAAGCGCCTGATCGTAGACCGTGCGCCGCTGCACGCTGAGACCTTGGGCACTGAGCCGTTCGGCGACCTGCCCACGCGTGTAGCGCCCCGCGAGATGCCAGAGAGGTGACGTCGGAAGCTCAGAACCGAGAGACGCGACCAACGCGTCAGCTGTCTGGCCTGAGAATGTCGCCTGCCAGCCAGCACTCCGCGCGGCCTCGGTGGTGGCCGCCCCGACGCAGAAGGCCCGCCGGCCCGCACCTCGGGGCGCAAAGCGGACCGCATTTGCCGAGGTGAAGATCACGGCGTCCTCGGGCGCAATGGTCAGCGCGGCCTCAACCGGGACAATCTCGATCAGAGGGCTCAGGATGATCCGGACGCGGTCACGCAGCGCACCGGGCAGCTGATCGGCAAACCGCTGGTTCGCCCGGGTAGGGCGCGTCAAGATCAGCGACAGGGGGGGCGTACCCATTCGAACCCTCAGCATTGTTTGCGGCCCTCTCCGGTGTTACCTGCGAGCCAGATATCTTGCAACGGGATCACCTGTGTCGGGATCGCTGACAGTTCTGGGCCTGGAGAGCAGCTGCGACGATACCGCGGCGGCGGTCCTGCGCCGTTATGCCGGAGGTGAGACAGAGATCTTGTCGTCTGTTGTCTACGGCCAGACCGACCTGCACGCCGACTTTGGCGGGGTCGTGCCCGAGATTGCCGCGCGCGCCCACGCAGAGGCACTGGATCACTGCGTCGAACAGGCTCTGACACAGGCGGAGTGCGGCCTTGGCGAGATCGAGGCGATTGCAGTCACCGCAGGCCCCGGCCTCATCGGCGGCGTGGTCTCTGGCGTGATGTGCGCCAAGGGATTGGCGGCGGCGACGGGCCTGCCGCTCTACGGGATCAATCATCTCGCCGGCCATGCGCTGACCCCGCGGCTGACCGATGATGTGCCCTACCCGTATCTGATGCTGCTGGTCTCTGGCGGTCACTGCCAGTTCCTGATGGTCGAAGGCCCGGACAGCTTTGTCCGGCTGGGCGGAACCATCGATGACGCGCCGGGCGAAGCCTTTGACAAGGTCGCGCGGTTGTTGGGCCTGCCTCAGCCGGGGGGGCCTGCTGTCGAAGCGACCGCGGCGCAAGGGGCAGCTGATGGCTTCGCCTTGCCGCGGCCGCTGCTCGACCGACCCGGCTGCGATCTGTCGTTTTCCGGCCTGAAGACCGCCGTTCTGCGGGCGCGCGACGCGGTGGTCGCGGCACAGGGCGGCCTGCCAGAGGCGGCCCGCGCAGATCTTTGCGCCAGCTTTCAGGCCGCTATTGTGGACGTGTTGGTCGAAAAGTCGCACCGCGCGCTCGACCTCTATCGCGACACCGGACCGGGCCAACCCAGCTTTTGCGTGGCGGGTGGGGTTGCTGCAAATACGGCCATTCGGCGCGGGTTAGAGACGCTTTGCGCCGATGCGGGTGTCCGGTTCTGCGCACCACCGCTGGCGCTCTGCACCGACAATGCAGCGATGATCGCCTTCGCCGCCATCGAGCAGATGAGTACACGGCCGCCGGACGGCTTTGCCCTCTCGGCGCGGCCGCGCTGGCCGCTGGACCGGGCGAGCCCTGCCATGCTCGGCAGCGGCAAGAAAGGGGCCAAGGCGTGAGCGTCGCGGTCCTGGGCGGTGGCGCCTTCGGCACCGCGCTGGCCGTGGCCCTGTCGCAGAGGGGGCCTGTGACCCTCTGGTGCCGCGCGCCCGCACAGGCAGATGATATGGCCAACCGCCGCGTGAACGAACGGTACCTGCCGGGCTGCACCCTGCCGGCTGACCTAACGATCACCGCCGATCTGACTGCGGCGGCCGATGCAAAGATCTTACTTCTGGCGGTGCCGATGCAACAGCTCGGACGCTTCGCCAGGGATGAAGCCAGCCATCTCGACGGCAAGATCCTGGTGGCCTGCTGCAAGGGGATGGACCTGCGCAGCGGCGCGGGGCCGGTGGAGACCCTCGCGCAACACTGTCCGACGGCCCGCGTTGCACTGCTGACCGGGCCCAGCTTTGCGCGCGACATCGCGCGGGGCCTGCCTACCGGCCTGACCCTCGCCTGCGCCGACGCCGGCCTTGGAGAAACACTGCAACACCAGCTGGCGACGCCGGCTCTGCGGCTCTACCGGACCACCGATGTGATCGGGGCAACACTCGGCGGCGCTTTGAAAAACGTGATGGCGATCGCCTGCGGTGCGACGATCGGAGCCGGTCTCGGCGAAAGCGCGCGGGCGAGCATCCTGACCCGTGGCTTTGCCGAGATGCAGCGCCTCGCCCTGCTGAAAGGTGCCGTACCCCAAACGCTCGCCGGGCTGTCTGGCTTCGGGGATCTGGTACTGACCTGCACCTCGGAGCAATCCCGCAATTATCGCTTCGGACTCGCCATCGGCAGGGATGAGGCCTTCGATGCCTCGATGACGGTCGAAGGCGCTGCAACGGCGCAGGCCGCCGCCCGTCTTGCCCAACGGGAAGGGATCGACCTGCCCATCACTTCGGCGGTTGCGGGGCTGGTGGAAAAACGGTTGGATGTGGCCCAGGCGATGGATGCGTTGCTGTCGCGCACATTGAAGGAAGAATAGATGCTGGTTGCTCTGATCGCGCATGACAAACCCGGCGCGCTGCCGGTCCGGCAGGAGAACCGCCCGGCGCATGTGGCCTATCTGAAAGAGAGTGGTGCCGTGCAGCAGGCGGGGCCGCTGCTCGATGATGCTGGCGAGATGACCGGGTCGCTGATCATTCTCGACGTCGCGGATATGGCCGAAGCGCGGGCGTGGGCCGCTGCGGATCCCTATGGGCAGGCGGGGCTCTTTGCCTCCGTCGATCTGATACCTTGGAACAGGGTGATCGGCTGATGCAGTACTGGCTCTTCAAATCCGAAACGAGCACCTGGAGCTGGGACCAGCAGGTGGCCAAGGGCGACGCGGGCGAAGAGTGGGACGGCGTGCGCAACTACCAGGCGCGCAACTTCATGCGCCAGATGAAAGTCGGCGATCAGGGCTTTTTCTATCACTCGCAGAAAGAACGCGCGATTGTCGGGATTGTCGAGGTAATCGCCGAATCCCATCCCGACAGCACCACCGATGATGCGCGTTGGGACTGCGTCGATATCAAGGCGATCAAGCCGGTGAAGACCCCCGTCACGCTGGATGAGATCAAGGCCGACCCGCGGCTATCGGAGATGGTGCTGGTGCGCAACTCGCGCCTCTCGGTGCAGCCGGTCACTGCCGATGAGTGGCGGATTATCTGCGAGATGGCCGGCGTTTCTGTCTAGCCCGATGCCGGACTTGGTGGCAGTCTCCCGCCAGAAAGTGGGAGGACGTCATGGAATATGTGAGCGTTTTGGTTGCCGGTGTCGCCGGCTTCATGTTTGGTGCGGTCTGGTACACGGTGCTGGCGCAGTCATGGATGAAGGCCTCGGGCGTGCCGCTCGATGACAGCGGGCAACCGGCCAACCGCGCGGATCCGGTCCCCTATGTCACCAGCCTTCTGGGGGCGATCCTGGTTGCGGGCATGATGCGGCACACCTTCGAGCTGAGCGGGATCGATACGGTGGGCAAGGGGCTGCTGTCGGGTCTTGGGATCGGGCTCTTCCTCGTCAGCCCGTGGATCGCGACATTCTACAGCTTCGGCGCCAAACCGCGCCGCCTCATCCTGATCGACGGCGGATACGCGACGTTCGGCTGCACCGTGATCGGAACGGTCTTGACGTTGTTCTGAGTTGTTCTGAATTGGGGGATTTCAGAAGTCCATGAAGGGTTCTGGCGCCAAGCCAGAACCCTTCTTCACCCCACGTGCTTCCTATTCCCACCGCACGTGTCTGAAACTGGTCCTGGCCTTGCTAGCCGGATGTCCAAGAGATACAGGCCACAGCCGAAAATTGCAAATTTTCAGTGTTTTAAATGCGGTCCAAAAAAGAAACGCCCCCTTAAGAAAAGGAGGCGTCCGGTCGGTCTCTCGGATCCGGATCAGCTGTAGACAGCTTCCTTTCCGAAATGCTTGGTCAGCATGTAATAGACCACCGCGCGATACTTGTTCCGCTCGGATTTTCCGTAGGTTTCGATCACCGAGTTGATCGCGGCGTCAAGCTCTGGTCCATCGGAGAGGCCCAGCTTCTTGATCAGGAAATTGTTCTTCACGGTCTCGATCTCGCCCGCCTGGCTGGAGGCCACTGTGGCCGCATCGGCATCATAGATCGAGGGCCCGCAGCCGATGGTCACTTTCGTGAGCAGGTCCATGTCCGGCGACATGCCACATTTGTTCTTCAGATCATCTGCATATTGCGCGATCAAATCGTCCCTTTTGCCCATAAATCTCTCCCAGTTGGCAAGTTTGACCAGTTCCTCCGGCCTTCGTGCCACAGGTTAACCACTATATTGCTGTTCACAAAAGGAGTTTTTGTAGCGCCAGTTCCCCGGCGCGGCGTCTTGCTGCGGCGATCCTGCACGAGTGCGGTCGCGTGAACCGGACGAGGGCCCCGTCGATGCAGGGCCCTGCTGTCGCGTGGTCGTGAGCCCAGCGCGTCAGGAGATCTGGTCGATCACCATGTCTTCCGGCACGCTCTGGATACCGGTTTCATCGAACTCGGGCTGGGCTTCAAGCTCTGCCTCAGTCCAGGATGCCAGCTTCAGCGTGCCGTCCTCGCCGGCCATGCTGAACTCGCTCAGCGGAATCGCCACCGTATACTCACCAAAGCCGAGAAACCCGCCGATACCGATCACGGCCGCCAGCGCATCACCCTCACGAACGACATAGTCGATCTCACCGATGACGTCGCCGTTGGCTTCGGCCACATCCATGCCGATCAGATCACCGACGACCATGCCGGACATCTCGGCTTCGGCATTTGGATCCGGTGTGTCCGTGGCGTAATCGGTTGCCTCCTCCACCGCGTCGGTCGTCGCGGCCACGGCGCCTTCGGCAGTATCTTCAACCGCCTGCGCTGCATCCGATGCGGCCTCGGTCGTGGCGTCGATAGCGTCTTCGGTCGCCTCGGCTGCATCACCTGCCAGCTCCTGCGTCTCCTGAGCGGCGTTTTCGACGGCCGTCTCGGCCGTGATCTCTGCCTCGGGCGAAACGGATGTCCCGGCAAGAGCGGTCCCTGCAGTAAGGGCGAGAATGGCGACTGTAGCTTTCAGATGGGTCATGGTTACCTCCATTTGGGTTACGTGCAGGCAACACCCTCGGGCCGCAAATCGTTCCACCCGCCAGTCCGAAAAAGGACGTAAAACCAAAAATTTAGTGAATTGAACAAAAACGCCGCCTCCGCGGGAACGGAGACGGCGCGTCAGGCGTTTTCGCCAGTTGCGGCTCAGTAGCGATAATGCTCGGACTTGAACGGGCCTTCAGGCGCCACACCGATATAGGCCGCCTGCTCCGGGTTCAGCGTGCTCAGCTTCACGCCGATTCGGTCGAGGTGCAGGCGGGCCACTTTCTCATCGAGGTGCTTCGGCAGGATGTAGACCTCGTTCTTGTATTGATCGCCCTTGGTCCAGAGTTCGATCTGCGCCAGCACCTGGTTCGTGAAAGAGGCGGACATCACGAAGGACGGGTGGCCCGTCGCGTTCCCGAGGTTCAGCAAACGACCTTCGGAGAGCAGGATCAGACGGTTGCCGTTCGGCATCTCGATCATGTCCACCTGCTCTTTGATATTGGTCCACTTGTGGTTCTTGAGGGCGGCGACCTGAATTTCGTTGTCGAAGTGGCCGATGTTGCCGACGATGGCCATGTCCTTCATCTCGCGCATGTGCTCGATGCGGATCACGTCCTTGTTGCCGGTCGTCGTGATGAAGATATCGGCGGTGGAAACCACATCTTCGAGCAGCACGACCTCGAAGCCGTCCATGGCCGCCTGCAGCGCGCAGATCGGGTCAATCTCGGTGATCTTCACCCGCGCACCGGCGCCGCGCAGCGAGGCGGCGGAGCCTTTGCCCACATCGCCGTAGCCCATAACGACGGCAACCTTGCCGGCCATCATCGTATCGGTCGCGCGGCGGATCCCGTCGACCAGCGATTCCTTGCAGCCATACTTGTTGTCGAACTTCGACTTGGTGACCGAGTCGTTCACGTTGATCGCGGGGAAGGGCAGCTGGCCCTGCTTCACCAGATCATAGAGGCGATGCACGCCGGTCGTTGTCTCCTCCGAGACACCGATGATCTGATCGCGGGTCTTGGTGAACCAGCCAGGCGACTCGGCCATGCGTTTCTGGATCTGAGCCTTGATCACGGTTTCTTCTTCGGAGCTGGGGACAGGGATGATCTCTTCCCCGGCCTCCGCGCGCGCGCCGAGCAGCACGTAAAGCGTCGCGTCGCCACCATCATCGAGGATCAGGTTGGGGCCGTCCTCGAACAGGAAGGATTTGTCGAGGTAGTCCCAGTGCTCTTCGAGCGACTGGCCCTTGACCGCAAAGACAGGTGTGCCGCCTGCGGCGATCGCGGCGGCCGCATGGTCCTGGGTGGAAAAGATGTTGCACGACGCCCAGCGCACCTCCGCGCCCAGCGCCACCAGTGTCTCGATCAACACCGCGGTCTGGATCGTCATGTGCAGCGAACCGACGATCCGCGCACCCTTGAGCGGCTTGCTCTCGCCGTATTCGTCGCGCAGCGCCATCAGCCCTGGCATTTCGGTTTCGGCGATGTCGAGCTCCTTGCGGCCATAGTCCGCAAGCGAGATGTCTTTCACGATGTAGTCGGTGGCCATCTGCATGTCCTCTTCAACCGGGGGTTCGGTGTGTTCAACTCATAGTTTGACCGGGGGCATAGCACTCCACCGGAAGGCCAGCAATCCCCTGTATTTTCGTTGGAAAACACTCTGTTTACTTTTGAAATCTGTTTGTCAAATGGTAGTCTCCTTTGGGGATTTTTTAGAAGGGTACATAGATGAGAGTCGTTTCATTACTCAAAACCATCGCGTTTTCCGCCGGCCTTGCGCTGGCCGCAACAGCCTCGCAGGCGGCCACTGTGGCAACGTTCAGCTCAGGCGGGACCGTCACCTCGGCGACCAATGGCACGGGCTATGCCGCGCAAGGCACCTTCACGGGTCAGTTCCTCGATCCGGGGCTGAATCCGTTTGCCAAGGACAATTACCGCCTGAATGCGACACTGACCGTGAACAGCGTGACGGTGTTCTCGGGCGTCGAGACCGCCCAGAACAGCACGATTTTCGAACTGCGGCCGCTGATTTTTGCAGGGGTGGTCTCGCTGGAGCCCAGCTTCGTCCCGGCGGTGCCCGGCATCCTGGCCGTTGTCTCTGCCAACACGGGTGCCATCACGCCGGTTGGCGGCGGGATCTTCTCCTCCTTTTCGAGCACGGGGCCGATCCCGCAACCGGGCGGCTTCACCGAGAGTTTCTCGGGCTATGTGGGCGATGTCATGAGCCCGATCTTCAACAGCCAGCCGATGACCTACAGCCTGTCGGTCGACATCGAGCGTGTGGCGCCGGTTCCGCTGCCTGCGACACTGCCGATGCTGGCGCTCGCGGGCCTTGGGCTTGGCGCCATCGCACGGCGCCGCAAGACCGGCTGAGACCGGAACGGTCACACGACAGGGACCGAGCCCCGGGTGGCCCGGTTTTTTCATGCGCGCTCTTGCCGATCCGGCGATGGGGCGGCACAACACGAGGATGGCCCGAACCCAGAAATCTCGCCGTGCGTGGCAGCGGATGCTGTCGGGACGGCGCCTCGATCTGCTCGACCCAACGCCGGTGGATATCGAGATCGAAGACATTGCCCATGGGCTCGCCTTCGTGGCGCGCTGGAACGGGCAGACACGGGGAGAGCATGCCTATTCCGTCGCCGAGCACTCGCTGCTGGTCGAGACGTTGTTCGGGCGGATCGCGCCAAAGGCCCCCGCCAGATGGCGCCTCGCCGCGCTTCTGCACGATGCGCCCGAGTATGTGATCGGCGATATGATCTCACCCGTGAAGGCAGCCGTCGGGCCGGGCTATGAGGCGCTGGACGAACGGCTGGCCGCTGCGGTGCATCTGCGGTTCGGACTGCCCGCCGCGATCCCGCAGCAGATCAAGCGGCAGATCAAGAAAGCCGACAAGATCAGCGCCTGGATGGAGGCCACGCAGATTGCCGGCTTCTCCGAGACAGAGGCCAGCAGGTTCTTTGGCACACCGGACCCGCAGGTGACCGAAACCCTGCAGATCGTGCTGCGCCCGCCGCTGGAGACGAGGCGCGCCTTCACCCAGCGCCACGCAGCACTTCTGAAGGAGATGGGATGATCCAGGTCCGCCCCGCCATGACGCTCGATTGCGCTTCCATGGCGCAGCTTCTCAACGAGATCATCCAGATCGGCGGCACAACGGCTCTGACCCGGCCCGTCACCGGCACCGACCTTGCCGAATGGATGCAGGATGAGCCGGATCGGTCCGCCTGGCATGTGGCGGTGAACGCGGAAGAAGCGGTGGTCGGCTTTCAGTGGATCGCGCCGAACGCGAGCCTTCCGGAGGGTGCGGCGGATATCGCCACATTCGTGCAGGTGGGGCAGACCGGCCTGGGCATCGGCTCGGCGCTCTTTGCCGCCACGGCGAAGGCCGCAAAACTGCTGGGCTACAGATGGATCAACGCAACCATCCGCGCCGACAACACAGGCGGCCTGACCTATTATCAGAGCCGCGGTTTCCGCGATTGGCGGTTCGACGAAGATGTGACCCTCGAAAGCGGGCAGCGTGTCGACAAGATCAGCAAGCGCTATGATCTTTGAGACAGGGGTGGCCTGAAAGCCCACCCCACCTGCCAGCACGACCGGTCGGATCCGGCGGGTGGGGTGGGCTTTCAGGCCACCCCTTGCCAAACTGTCTATCGCGGCGAGCGTTTCGCGAGGATACGCTGGAGTGTGCGCCGATGCATGTTCAGCCGCCGCGCCGTTTCGCTGACATTTCGATCGCAAAGCTCGAAGACCCGCTGGATGTGTTCCCAGCGCACGCGGTCCGCGCTCATCGGGTTTTCGGGCGGCGGCGGCAGGTCGTCCCCCCGCGCAAGCAGCGCGTTCACGATATCCGCCGCGTCAGCTGGCTTTGAAAGATAGTCGGTCGCTCCGATCTTCACCGCAGCCACAGCAGTTGCAATGGCACCATATCCCGTCAACACCACGACGCGGACGTCGGAGCGTTTCTCGCGCAGCACCTCAACCACATCCAGACCATTGCCGTCCTCAAGGCGCAGATCGACCACCGCATAGGCCGGCGGCCGCGCCGTTGCAATCGCCGTGCCGGCCGCTACCGAATCCGCCATCTCGACGGCAAAACCCCGTTTTTCCATGGCCTTCGCTAGGCGCCGCAGGAAGGGCTCGTCGTCATCGACCAGCAACAAACTGTTGTCGTCGTCCGGGTTCAGCTGCACAGCATCTTGCATGGGGCGTCTTTCTTAGAACGTGTCCTTTGCCCCACCTATATGTGGCAGTCCGGTACCGTCGTCAAACGCTGCGACAGTTTGCGCCTCAGGCGTTTTCGGCAAAACAGGCGACCGTGTCCGCGATGTCCTGTGCGGTTGCTTCGCGGCGGAAGAACTCGACAAACCCGTGCTCGGGCAGCACGAGGTAGCTGAAGGTCGAGTGATCGACGAGATAGAAATCGTCCCCGCTGTCATGCGCCTTGTAATAGGTCCGGTAGGCTTCACTTGCCGCCTTGACCTGCTCGGGAGAGCCAGTGAGCCCGATCATCCGCTCGTGCAGGTTTGCTGCGAAGTCTCCGACAACATCCGGCGTGTCCCGCTTGGGATCGACGGAGATGAAAACCGGCGTTGTCGAGATGTTGCGCTCCGCGAGCATATCGACCGCAACTGCGTTCCGCGCGGCATCGATCGGGCAGACATCGGGACAGAAGGTGTAGCCGAAATAGATCAGCGTGGGTTCGGTGATGACATCCTGGTCCGTCACCGTCTCGCCTGCGGCATTGACCAGCTCGAATGGCCCGCCAATGCTTGCCGCACCCCCGGCGATCTGGCTCGCGCGGCACTGCGCGAAGCTGTCACCCCCATCGCGCGGCTGGGTGGCGAACCAGATGCCCCCGAGAAGACCCACAATGGCGATGGCGGCAAGGGCTGCGATGTTGCGCATGGGTGTCGCGTCTCCTGATTTGTTATAGGGTGGTTTTATCACTTCGCAGTCCTACCGTCCTGCGACATCTGTGCAACTCAACATGTGGTGAGCCGATGCCCGAGAGCACCGTCAGCCCCTTCAGCGGTCGTACGCGCGCCAACTGGATCCGGCTGCGCACCATGATCCTGCTGCGGTGGTTTGCGATCGCCGGCCAACTGACGGCGATCACCGTGGCGCAGCACTGGTATGGCCTGCAGCTGGAGCTGGGGTTGTGCTACCTCGCCATTGGCGCATCGGTGATCGCCAACCTCGTCGCGATTTTCGTCTTCCCCGAGAACAAACGGCTGAGCGAGGTCGAGAACATGCTCATGGTGCTGTTCGACCTGCTTCAGCTCAGCGTTCTGCTGTTTCTGACCGGCGGACTGCACAATCCCTTTGCGCTGCTCATGTTGGGGCCGGTGACGATCTCGGCGGCAGTGCTCACGCTCAGATCGACAGTTCTTCTGGGCAGCACGGCGATCCTGATGGTATCGATCCTGTCACAGTTCCACCTGCCGCTGCGCACCGAGGCCGGGCTGATTCTGGAGTTCCCGCAGCTTTTCGTCTTTGGCAACTGGATCGCGCTGATCATCGCGATTGTCTTTATCAGTGCCTATTCCGTCCGGGTCACATCCGAGATCAACTCCATGTCCGACGCACTCGCCGCCACCCAGATGGCTCTGGCGCGCGAGCAGAAACTGACCGACCTCGGCGGCGTGGTGGCCGCAGCCGCGCATGAGCTGGGCACGCCGCTCGCGACCATCAAGCTGGCCAGCGGCGAGCTGATCGAAGAGCTGGCCGACCGACCAGAGCTGCGCGAAGACGCCGTGCTCATCCGCGAGCAGGCAGATCGCTGCCGCGACATCCTGCGCAACATGGGCCGGGCCGGCAAAGACGATCTGCACATGCGCCAGGCGCCGCTGATGGCCGTCGTGGAAGAGGCTGCCGAGCCGCATATGGCGCGCGGCAAGACCGTTCATTTCCACCATCTGGAAAACCCCAAGCAGCAACCCGATATCCTGCGCAAGCCCGAGATCATTCACGGGCTGCGCAATCTCATCCAGAACGCCGTCGACTTTGCCGAACTGGACGTCTGGATCGAAGCGGGCTGGACCGAAACCGAAGTGTCGCTGCGGATCATGGACGACGGCCGCGGCTTTCCGCCTCACCTGCTGGGGCGCATCGGCGATCCCTTCATGCGCCGCCGCCCCGGCAATCCGGAACGGCGTCTGCGCCCCGGTTACGAAGGCATGGGCCTCGGTCTTTTCATCGCGAAGACCCTACTGGAACGCTCGGGCGCCGAGTTGCGCTTTGCCAACGGTCGCGACCCGGCGGTGCCGTCCGAAGGGTCACACTCCGACCTCGGTGCGATTGTCGAGGTGACTTGGGCACGCGACCGGATTGATGTCAAAGCTGTCGATCAGAGCCGTGTGCTGGGCGAGAATCGCCCCATCACAGCGTGAGTCGCCCGGCCCGTTAACCAGCCATTAACCAGCGTACGCAGATATTGAGCGGGTCTTCACTTCACGTAAGGATCCGCAGGCTCATGCCGATTTGGGACATTGCAGCCGTGATTGCTGCTGCTGCGCTCAGCACGGGCGCCGCACTGTTCTGGATAGTGCGGTCCATCCAGGCCGCGCCGCCCGCAGGGCCCGGAACCGGGGGCGAAAGCCGCCCTGACGGCATCTCCTTTCTGTTTGACAAAGAGAATCTGCATCACGCCTCGGAAACCGCGCAGCAGCTCTATCGGCTGGTCCCGGGCCAGGACGACTGGGAGACATGGCGCGAACGCATGCTGAACCGCTTTCCGGGGCTTCCGGAACGTCCCTTGCCCAATCAGCCGGGCGATCTCACCATTGCGGCGCGACATGCAGAGGACACCGCAACACTGAAACTGACCAGCCGCGGTCAGTTCACGCAGATCCACATGGATGACGACCGCATGATCAACGCGGCCCAGTCCCAGAAACTGCGTGCGCTGCACCGCGAACTGGCCGACTTGCGCCGCGCGAGCGATACGACCCCGCACGCGGTCTGGCAGGTGGACACAGCGGGCAAGGTAACCTGGCACAATGCAGCCTACGAAGATCTCTACACTCGGCTGCACAACACGGCGCCGCAACCGACGGCGCCTGTCTTTGATGTGGCCGACGCTCTGAACGAAAAGACCGGACGGCAGCGGGTGTCGACGAAATCCGCGATCGACGGCAAGAAGGATTGGTATGACGTCAATGCGGTGACGGTCGGTGACATCACCATCTTCCACGCGGTCGACGTAAACGCGGTGGTGAAATCCGAGGTGGCTCAGCGCAATTTCGTGCAGACCCTGGCCAAGACCTTCGCGCAGCTGTCGATCGGCCTTGCGATCTTCGACCGCAACGGCCAGCTGGCCCTCTTCAACCCCGCGCTGATCGATCTGACGGACCTGCCGGCAGACTTCCTGAGCGGTCGGCCCACGCTGCTGTCGTTCTTCGACCGGATGCGCGAGAACCGGCGAATGCCCGAACCCAAGAACTACCACTCCTGGCGGCAGGAGATCTCCGAGGTGATCGCCGCGGCCACCGACGGGCGCTATCAGGAGACCTGGACGCTGGAGACCGGCCAGACGTATCGCGTCCGCGGCCGCCCGCACCCCGACGGGGCGATTGCCTTTCTGATCGAGGATATCAGCGCCGAGGTGTCGCTGACCCGCAACTTCCGGGCCGAGCTTGAATTGGGGCAGTCCCTCATGGATACATTCGAGGAGGCACTCGTTGTCTTCTCGTCCACCGGAGTGCTGACGTTCTGCAACCGCGCCTATCGCGAGCTTTGGGGGCTGGACCCGGACAACTCCTTCGCCGACGTCACCATTGCGGATTCGGTGCAGGAGTGGAAGCGGCAGTGCAAGCCCGGCGCACGCTGGGCAGCGTTGACCGACTTCGTCCGCGGCTATGGCGAGCGGACCAGCTGGGACATGCCGGCGACCCTCGTCAAGGGGCCGGTTCTGGCCTGCACCGTCTCGCGGATCGCATCGGGTGCCACGGTAATCCGGTTCATCAGCGACGACACCGAAAAGAGCCGCTCGAGGCTCTCCGGACACATCCAACGCAGCGCCTGACGCCCTTTGCCTCTTGCGGCGGCTCTCGGGCGCGGTAAGCATGGGGCATGGGTGCGGGCAGTATGACTCTCAACATTGATGGCAGCGACGCAACCGCCCGTTTTGCGGCGGCGCTCGGCGCGCAGCTGCATCCCGGGGACACCGTGCTGCTGAACGGCCCGGTGGGCGCGGGCAAGACCCATCTTGCCCGGCATCTGATCCAGTCGATCCTGCCGCACCCCGAGGATATCCCCTCGCCGACCTTCACCATCGTACAGACCTACGAGACCACCCGCGGGCCGCTCTGGCATGCCGATCTCTACCGCATCGGAACCGTGGACGAGGTCGAGGAGCTGGGCCTGGCCGATGCCTTCGAGACCGCGATCTGCCTCGTGGAATGGCCGGATCGGCTCGGCGCCCTGCGGCCTGACGGCGCGCTCGAGATCTGGCTCGACGCTGGCGCATCAGACAACGACCGCATTCTGCGCGCCCTCTGGCAGGCGCCGCAGTGGCAAGAGAGGCTGAAGACAGCGGCATGACGGCGCGCGCAGCGGATCTGGCACAGTTCATAGCCCAAGCGGGCTGGTCTGCGGCGGAGCGGGCGCCATTGGCGGGCGATGCCTCGAACCGCCGCTACGAGCGGCTCTGCCTGCCGAATGGTACGCGCGCTGTCCTGATGGACGCCCCTCCGGACAAAGGCGAAGACGTGCGGCCCTTCGTGCAGATTGCCACCTATCTTACCGGTCTCGCGCTGAGCGCCCCGGAGATCTTCGCCCAGGACCCGGCGCGCGGCTTTCTGCTTCTCGAAGATCTTGGAGATGCGCTCTTTGCGCGGGTGCTTGAGACAAAGCCCGAGCTTGAAACCCCGCTCTACGAGGCAGCTACCGACGCGCTGCTGCACCTGCATCGCGCCGAACCGCTTGCGCTGGCACCCTACGATGCGGCGACCATGGCGCCGCTCGCTGCGCTTGCCTTTGACTGGTATCAGTTCGGCATCACGGGCGCAGTGGACGAAGCCGCGCGGGAGCAGTTTCTCGCCGCCATCACGCCGCTTTTGTCGAGGCTCGACGAACAGCCACGCGTGCTGATCCAGCGAGACTATCACGCGGAGAACCTGCTGTGGCTGCCGGATCGGACAGGAGTTGCCCGGGTCGGGCTGCTCGACTTTCAGGACGCGATGCTGGGCCATCCGGCCTATGATCTGGTCTCGGTGCTGCAAGACGCGCGCCGGGATCTTCAGCCCGAAACCGAAGCGCGGATGATCGCGCGCTTTCTCGCGCAGACCCCGCAGCAGGACAGCAGCTTCCGAGAAGCCTACGCGATACTGGGCGCCCAGCGCAATCTGCGCATTCTTGGCGTCTTCGCGCGGCTCTGCCTGCGGGATGGAAAGGCGCACTACGTCGATCTGATTCCCCGCGTCTGGGCGCATATCGAAACCAATCTCGCCCATCCGGCGCTGGCCCCCGTCGCCGCCATCCTTCGCGAGGCGCTGCCAAAACCGACACCGGACGTTCTGACCGCACTGAGGACAAAATGCGCGACCTGCCCGGATCGGTGATGCTCTTTGCAGCGGGCTTCGGGGCGCGAATGCGCCCGCTGACCGACGACCGGCCCAAGCCGCTGGTCGACGTGGCGGGGCGACCGCTGATCGACCACGCGCTCGATCAGATCACCGGCATTCCACCGGAACGCATCGTCGCCAATCTGCACTACCGGCCCGACCAACTGGCCCGGCATCTGGCCGAGCGCGGGGTACAGACCGTGCTGGAGCACCCCGAGATTCTCGACACAGGCGGCGGCCTGCGCAACGCCCTTCCGCAGCTTGGCGCAGGCCCCGTCTTCACCCTCAACACCGACACGATCTGGAAAGGCCCAAGCCCGCTTGATGTGCTGCGCGCTGCCTGGCAGCCGGACATCATGGATGCGCTGCTGATCTGTGTGCCGCTGGCCCAGACGCATGCGTATGCCGGGCAGGGCGACTTCGTTCTGGATGCGGAGAACCGGCTCGGACGGGGGGCGGGGCACGTCTATGGCGGGGCCCAGATCATCCGGACGGACCGGCTGGCCGAGATCCCCGAGGCGGCCTTTTCGCTCAATCGCATCTGGGACCTGATGCACGCCGAGGGCCGACTCTTCGGTGTCCGCTATCCGGGGCGGTGGTGCGATGTCGGCCATCCTGCGGGGATCGCCGCCGCCGAGGCGCTGCTGGCGGACCCGCATGTTTGACGACGACGCGCATCCGCGGGTCTTCGGCGTCGCACCCGGGGTGGATTTTCCGAAAGCCCTGGTCAACGGGCTGATGGCGCGCATGTCGGGCCAGCCGCCCGAGGCCATGGCGCGCGTGCAGCTGATCGTCAACACCCGGCGCATGCAGCGGCGGCTGCGGGCCCTCTTCGAGACGCAGGGCGCGATGCTGCTGCCGCGTCTGCGGCTGATCACCGAGCTCGATGCGCTTGATCCGGGGCTGGCTATCCCGCCACCGCTGCCGCCCTTGCGACGGCGGCTGGAGCTCATTGCCCTTGTCTCGCGCCTGCTGGAGCGCGAAAAGGATCTCGCGCCGCACACCTCGCTCTATGACCTGACGGACAGCCTCGCGGCTTTGATCGACGAGATGCAGGGCGAGGGGGTCAGTGCCGAGCGTATCGCGGCGCTCGACGTGACCGATCAGTCGGGTCACTGGCAGCGTGCGCTTCAGTTCATCCGGATCGCGCAGGCCTATCTCGACCAAAGCGGGACGGCTCCCGATCAGGAAGCCCGGCAACGCCTGCTCGTGATGGCACTGGCCGAGACATGGGCCGCCCATCCGCCTGCGGATCCGGTCCTGATCGCAGGCTCCACCGGATCGCGCGGGACGACCGCGGTGCTGATGCAGGCTGTGGCCGCCCTGCCGCAAGGGGCGCTGATCCTGCCGGGGTTTGACTTCGACATGCCCGCCACGGTCTGGGCGAGGCTCGGCGACGCGCTCCTGTCCGAAGATCACCCGCAGTACCGATTTCACAAGCTTCTGTGTGCGATGGGCCGCGCCTCATCGGATGTGCGCCTCTGGGACAGCCAGCCGCCGCCGTCGGCCGCGCGCAATGCGCTCGTCTCGCTTTCGCTGCGCCCCGCGCCGGTGACCGATGCCTGGCTGACCGAAGGCGCGCGGCTCACCGGCATTGCCGAGGCCACGGCCGATGTCACCCTGCTCGATGCCCCGAGCCCGCGCGACGAGGCGCTGGCCATCGCCCTGCGCCTGCGTCTGGCTGCCGAGCGGGGCGAGACCGCGGCGCTGATCACCCCTGACCGGGTGCTGACCCGCCAGGTCACCGCCGCCCTCGATCAGTGGGACATCCTGCCCGACGATTCCGCAGGCACGCCGCTGCACCTCACGCCCCCGGGGCGGTTCCTGCGGCATGTGGCCCAGCTTTTCGTCCGGCGACTCGATGCCGAGGCGCTGCTGACGCTGCTCAAGCATCCGCTGACCCATAGTGGTGCTGCGCGCGGGCCGCATGTGCTGAACACCCAGCGGCTCGAATTGAGCATCCGCCAACGCGGGCTGCCCTACCCGGATCAGGACGGGCTGCGACGCCTGTTGCAAAACGCCGTCCGCACGCCGGCCGAGCAGGACAGCCTGCTCGCCTGGGCCGATTGGGTCGGCCAGACGTTCACGGGTTTGGACCACAGCGGCGCGCGGCCGCTTGAGCATTGGGTCTCCGATCACATCGCGCTGGCCGAACGCATCGCCGGTGGACCCGACAGCACGGACGCGGGCGAA
This sequence comes from Roseobacter sinensis, assembly GCF_025755255.1. Classification (GTDB taxonomy): domain Bacteria; phylum Pseudomonadota; class Alphaproteobacteria; order Rhodobacterales; family Rhodobacteraceae; genus Roseobacter; species Roseobacter sinensis. The sequence goes on from NZ_JALIEB010000001.1 coordinate 199,378, forward strand.
CTATGGCAAAAGAAGGCCGGGCAAGGCGCGCAGCAGGCCATGACCACGCTGGCCGATCAGGCCGCTTTCGGAGCGCCCATGACCGCCTCTGACTATGCCGATCTCATCGGCGCACTCCTCTCTGACGGTGAGGTCCGCGACCGTGACGCGCCGCACCCCGACATCATGATCTGGGGCACGCTGGAGGCGCGGGTGCAGGGGGCCGATCTGGTGATCCTGGCCGGGCTCAACGAAGGCACCTGGCCCGAGGCGCCCGCCCCCGACCCCTGGCTCAACCGGGCGCTGCGCCACCAGGCCGGTCTGCTGTTGCCGGAACGGCGGATTGGCCTCTCGGCCCACGATTACCAGCAGGCCATTGGCGCAAAGGAGGTCTGGCTCACCCGATCCATCCGCTCCGATGACGCCGAAACCGTGGTATCGCGTTGGCTCAACCGGCTGCGCAATCTGCTGGACGGTCTGCACGCGCAGGGCGGGCCCGAGGCACTGGCCGGGATGCTGGCCCGCGGCGACGACTGGCTGGGGCGGGTGCGCGCCTTCGAGGCTGTTGCGCCCGTAGCCCCGGCGCACCGTCCCTCGCCCAAACCGCCCAAAGCCGCCCGGCCGAGCACCCTGTCCGTGACCGACATCAAGCGGCTCATCCGGGACCCTTACGCGATCTACGCGCGCCATGTCCTGCGGCTGAAGGACTTGGGCCCGCTGGTGCAAAGCCCCGATGCGCTGATGCGTGGCACCCTGGCGCATGACATTCTCGAACGGTTTGTCCGGAACACGCAAAGCGACCCCGGAACGCTCACCGCCGATCACCTGATGCAGGTGGCACGGGCGGTCATGCTGGACCACGTTCCGTGGCCGGCCGCGCGCGCGATGTGGCTGGCGCGGATCGAGCGGATCGCACAGTGGTTCGTGGCGCACGAACAGGGGCGGCAGCGCACGGCAACCCCCGTGGCCTTCGAAGATCAGGCCAAGGGGCGGTTGGTCTGGCCCGATATCGGCTTCACCCTGAACGCACGCGCGGACCGGATCGACCGAAACGCCACGGGCGAATTCCTGATTTACGACTACAAGACAGGCAAGCCGCCCACGGCCCGGCAGCAGGCGACCTTTGACAAGCAGCTGCTGATCGAAGCGGCGATGATCGAAGAGGGCGCCTTCACCGAGATCGGAGCGGGGCCGGTTGCCCTCGCGCGGTTCATCGGGCTGGGCGCGGATCCGACAGAAGTCGATGCGCCGCTCGACGCCGAGCCGCCCGCCCGCGTTCTGAGCAACCTGCGCGCGCTGATCGAGGCCTATCTCGATCCCGGTCAGGGCTTCACCTCGCGGCGGATGATGCAGCAGGACGCCAATGCGGGCGACTACGATCAGCTCGCCCGCTTCGGCGAATGGGATGTAACGGACGATCCGCAGCCGGAGGATCTGTCGTGACCCGGCGCGATGAGGCGACCACAGCGCAGGTGCGCGCGGCCCGGCCCGATGCCTCGACCTGGCTCGCAGCAAATGCCGGGTCCGGCAAGACGAGGGTGCTGACCGACCGGGTGGCGCGGCTGTTGCTCGATGGCGTCGAGCCGCAGCACATCCTCTGCCTCACCTACACCAAGGCTGCCGCCTCCGAAATGCAGAACCGTCTGTTCCGCCGTCTCGGCGCCTGGGCGATGCTGCCGGAGGCGCAGCTTCAGCAATCGCTCCGCGAACTTGGTGTCGAGGGCGATATCGACAGTGCTCGGCTGATGGGCGCGCGGACCCTCTTCGCCCGTGCCATCGAGACGCCGGGCGGGCTGAAGATCCAGACGATTCACTCCTTTTGTGCGGCTCTATTAAGGCGATTCCCGCTCGAATCACGGGTGAGCCCCCAGTTCACCGAGATTGAAGACCGGGCCGCCGACCTGCTGCGTGCCGAGGTTGTCGACCAGATGGCCGACGGTGCTGACGCTGCGCTGATCGAGGGGCTGGCGCGGCACTATACAGGCGAAGACTTCAGCAAGCTCACCCGAATGGTCGTGCAGCACCGCGAGGGGTTTGCACAACCGATGACGAGGGCCGATCTTCTCGCGCTCTTCGATCAGCCTGCCGATCTGAGCGAGGCGCAGATTGCACGTAACGTGTTCCATGGCGGCGAAGACGATCTGATCGCGTCGATCCTGCCCGCCATGCGGGACAAGGGTGGCAACGACGGCAAGGCGGCAGAGAGGCTCGCGCTGCTTGGTCCCCTCGGATACGACCAATTGCCCGCGCTGGAGAATATCTTCCTGACCGGAGCTTCCGCGAAAGAGCCCTTCACGGCCAAAGTGGGTCGGTTCCCGACAAAGGCGACACAGGAGGCTTTGAGCGCACAGATGCCCGCCCTCGAAGCCCTGATGCAGCGCGTCGAGGACGCGCGCGACGCCCGGCTCGCCCTCGGCGCTGCCCGCAAGAGCCTCGCCTTGCACCAGTTCGCCGGGCGGTTCATCGCGCTTTATGAAGAACAGAAACTCCTGCGCGGCTGGCTCGACTTCGACGATCTGATCTTCAAGGCGCGCGACCTGCTGACCGATCCCGCCGTCGCCGCCTGGGTGCTCTTCCGGATCGACGGCGGGATCGACCACATCCTCGTCGACGAGGCGCAGGACACAAGCCCGGCGCAGTGGGATGTGATCCGCAAGCTCGCCGCCGAGTTTTCCAGCGGCGAAGGCGCGCGGAAGGAGGTGCTGCGCACGCTCTTTGTCGTCGGGGACAAGAAGCAGTCGATCTACTCCTTTCAGGGTGCCGACCCGCGCGAATTCGACAGGATGCACGCCGAGTTCAAGACCAAGATGCAAGCCGCAGGCCAGCGATTCCAGAGCCTAACACTGGCCTATTCGTTCCGATCCTCGCCCGCGGTCCTGGACGTGGTGGACGCCGCGCTGGCCGAAAAACCCGAAGCGGGCTTTGACGATGAGGCGGCGCACAAGGCCTTCAAGGCCGCCTTGCCAGGACGGGTGGACCTCTGGCCCGTGATCGAACCCCAGGAGGACAGCGACGACCGAAAATGGTTCGAGCCCCTCGACCGGCGCGGCGCGCGACATCACACTGTCATCCTCGCCGAGCAGGTCGCGGATCAGATCCGGCAGATGATCGACGGCGGAGCGACCATCCCCACAGATGCCGATGGCGGCCATGCCAAGCGGCCGGTCACTCCGGGCGACTTTCTCATCCTTGTGCAGCGCCGCTCGCAGCTCTTTGCCGAGATCATCCGCGCCTGCAAGACCCGCGATCTGCCTATTGCCGGGGCGGATCGGCTGAAGGTGGGCGGCGAACTGGCGGTGCGGGATCTGGCCGCGCTGCTGTCCTTTCTGGCCGTCGCTGAGGACAGCCTCTCGCTTGCCACGGCCCTGCGCTCGCCGCTCTTCGGATGGAGCGAGAAGCAGCTTTTCGACCTCGCGCATGGTCGGCAGGAGGAGCACCTGTGGCAAACCCTGCGGGCACAGTCCGAGGCCCACGGCGAAACGCTCGCCGTGCTGAACGATCTGCGGGCCAATGTGGACTTCCTTCGACCCTATGATCTGATCGAGCGGATTCTGACCCGGCACGGCGGGCGCAAACGGCTGTTGGCCCGGCTGGGCCGCGAGGCCGAAGATGGCATCAATGCGCTGCTGTCCCAGGCGCTGGCCTACGAGCGCAACGCGGTGCCCAGCCTGACTGGCTTTCTGGTCTGGATGGAGACGGACGATCTCGAGATCAAACGGCAGGTCGACAATGCCTCCGACCAGGTCCGGGTGATGACCATCCACGGCGCGAAGGGTCTGGAGGCGCCCATCGTCATCCTGCCAGACATGGGCAAGCGCGACATCCAGATCAAGGATGAGATCGTCACAGTGGGGCCTCACCCGCTTTGGAAGACCGCCGCGGTAGAGATGCCCCAGGCAATGGCGCGCCGCGTGGACGAGATGAAGGAGGCACAGTTCGAGGAACGGATGCGCCTGCTCTATGTGGCTCTAACACGGGCGGAAAAGTGGTTGATCGTCGCGGCGGCAGGTGCCTTGTCACCGCGTGACGACAGCCTCTACCAGATCGTCGCCGCAGCGATGGACCGTCTGCCGACCGTCGAGCTTGCGTTTCAGGGGTTGAGTATCCGCCGCCATTCTCATGAAGACTGGGACGCGCTGCCCGATGCTCACGTGGCCGCCCGGGACATCCCGTCACCGCCGCTCGACCCGCTGTTCGCGCGCACAGCGCCGGCACCGGCCCAGCCGGTTGAAACGCTTTCACCCTCCGATCTTGGCGGCACCAAGGCGCTGCCCGGCGAGACCGGTCGCGATGAAGAGGCGGCGAAAGCCTATGGCACGCTCGTGCATCGCTATCTGGAAGTCCTCAGCACCGCAGTACGGGCCAACTGGCCCGACATCGCAGCCGTCGTGCGCACCTCAGACCCAGACGCGCCCGATCATGTGGAGGCTTTCGCCGAAGCGACCGCTGTTCTGAAGGAGTCGCGGCTCGCGATGCTCTTCGCGAAGGATACCTTGGCCGAGGTCCCCATCTCCGCGCCCTGGGGACCCAAGCGCCTGTCCGGTGTGATCGACCGTCTGATCGTGTCGGAGGGCCGCATCCTCGCCGTCGATTTCAAGACCAATCGCGCCGTGCCGCCCTCTGTCGAGACCTGTCCGGTGGGTCTGCTGCGCCAGATGGGGGCCTATGCCCACGCGCTGTCGCTGATTTACCCGAACCACCGGATCGAGACCGGGATCCTCTGGACCCGCACGCAAGCGCTGATGATGCTTCCGCACGAAATCGTGACGCAGGCGTTAGAAAGCGCGCAACATCTTGACGCCGGACCAAGGCCTACCTAGGTTCATCGCCCAAGCATTGCCTGTCAGGAGAGCATCATGGCCACCCTCGCCGTCACCGACGCAACATTCGACGCTGAAGTCAAAAATTCCGACATCCCGGTTGTCGTTGATTTCTGGGCGGAGTGGTGTGGTCCCTGTAAGCAGATCGGTCCCTCGCTCGAAGAGCTGTCGGACGAGATGAACGGCAAGGTCAAGATCGTGAAGGTGAATGTCGACGAGAACCCGAATTCGCCCGCACAAATGGGCGTGCGCGGCATTCCAGCGCTCTTCATCTTCAAGGATGGGCAGGTTGTCTCGAATATGGCGGGCGCCAAGCCCAAGGCCGCGCTGCAGAGCTGGATCGAAGATTCCATCTGACCTCGGACTGACATCGAAATCGGGAGGGCGCCTGCTGTGGGCGCCCTTTGTCGTTTGGCGCATGGGGCTGACCAGCGACCCTTGTAGGCCCCAAAACACCGCGCCATATAGAGCATGTTGCGTTTTGCGCAGATCAAAAATGACCCAAACACGCGTTCGAGCGGAGCGAGAGGCAGCGTTTTTGGGTTCCGGACGAACGCAACCTGCTCTAGAGCAGCACGACACGAGGAGAGCGATATGGCGCAGGATGACTTCCCCGGATGGCACGGGACCACGATCATAGGCGTGAAGAAGGCCGGTGAGATTGTGATCGCAGGCGACGGGCAGGTCTCGCTCGGCCAGACCGTCATCAAGGGAACTGCCCGCAAGGTGCGCCGCCTCAGCCCCGGCGGGTTTGACGTGGTGGCGGGCTTTGCCGGCTCGACCGCCGATGCCTTCACGCTGCTGGAACGGCTGGAAGCCAAGCTCGAAGCCACACCCGGACAACTGGCCCGCGCCAGTGTCGAGCTGGCCAAGGACTGGCGCACCGACAAATACCTGCAAAAGCTCGAAGCGATGCTGATCGTGTCAGACGGGAAAGACCTTCTGGTGATCACCGGGGCAGGTGATGTGCTGGAACCCGAGCACAATGTGGCGGCCATCGGCTCCGGCGGGAACTATGCGCTGGCCGCGGCCCGCGGCATGATGGAGAGCGACCGCTCCGCCGAGCAGGTGGCGCGGGATGCCATGGCCATTGCCGCCGACATCTGCGTCTACACCAATGGAAACCTGACGGTGGAGACGATCTCCGCATGATCGAGCGCGACGATCTTCGCGCCTCCGTCAGCGCCGGTATTCTGACCGAAGCGCAGGCGGCAGCACTTGTCAGCCTCGCGCACAGCCGCAGCGGCGCCCGCGAAAACCTCGCACCCGGCGACGAGCCCTTCGAGCTCTTCCGCGGATTCAACGAGATCTTCATCGTTGTGGGCATGGCCATTCTGGCCATGGGCTGGATCGGCATCGTGACCTACTGGATTGCGGAAGATCCCATCCGCCTGCGCGATATCCTGATCTACGCGAGTCTTGCAGGGGCCGTCGTGCTCTGGGGGTTGTCGGAGTATTTCATTCGCCGCCGCCGCATGGTCGCACCCGCCATCGCGCTCGCCGTGCTTTTCGCCGTGAACGCCGCCTATGGCCTGGCGGGCGCCTTCTCCGAGGTTTTCATGGTGGCGCAAGGTGACAACAGCAGCCTGCCCTTGCCCTTCGCGCTCGCCACCTTCGCGCTGCTGCTCTTCTGGTTTCGGTTTCGCGTCCCCTTTGCGCTGGCGCTGATCGCGCTCGGCGCGTTCGGAGTCGCGATCCTGATCGCGGGCAACAGCAGCGGGTCGCCACAGTCGCTTGACGAGCTGTTCCTGCTCTCCGCCGGCGGCCCCTTCGCCTGGATCACGCTGGCGCTTGGCCTTGTGGTCTTCGGCGTCGCGATGGCATTCGATATGTCCGATCCGCACCGCGTGACGCGCCGCGCAGCCAATGGCTTCTGGCTGCACGTGGTTGCAGCCCCGGCGCTTGTGAACACCATCGCACTCACGTTGCTCGACCGCGAGGAGAGCTGGTCCAACACCGCTTTGATCGCTGTGCTGACCCTCTTTGCGCTTGTGGCGATCATCATCGACCGCCGATCCTTCCTCATTGCCGCCATCGGCTACACCGTGATCCTGACCGCCACGATTTTCGAAGGCGATGGCGCTGTCTTCACCGTGTTCTTCCTCGGTGTCGTGTTGCTCTTTCTCGGCGCGCGGTGGGAGAAGATCCGCGCGCGCCTGCTGGCGCTGCTGCCGGGCTTTGTCCCGCTGCACCGGCTGCCGCCCTCTCATATGACAAAGGCCTGATCCATGACCGACCTGACCCCCCGCGAGATCGTCTCGGAACTCGACCGTTTCATCATCGGGCAGAAGGACGCCAAGCGCGCGGTTGCCGTAGCGCTGCGCAACCGCTGGCGGCGCAAGCAGCTGGGCGATGACCTGCGCGAGGAAGTCTACCCCAAGAACATCCTGATGATCGGGCCCACCGGCGTCGGCAAGACCGAGATCAGCCGCCGCCTGGCCAAGCTGGCCCGCGCGCCCTTCCTCAAGGTGGAGGCGACGAAGTTCACCGAAGTCGGCTATGTGGGCCGCGATGTGGAGCAGATCATCCGCGATCTGGTGGACAGCGCCATTGTCATGACGCGCGAGCATATGCGCGAGGACGTGAAGGCAAATGCGCACCGTGCAGCGGAAGAACGCGTGATCGACGCGATTGCAGGTACGGACGCACGCGAAGGCACGCGCGAGATGTTCCGCAAGAAACTCAAGGCGGGTGATCTCGACGACCAGATGATCGACCTGGAAGTTGCCGACACCTCGAACCCCTTCCCGATGATGGACATTCCGGGCCAGCCGGGGGGTATGAACATGCTGAACCTCGGTGACATCTTCGGCAAAGCGCTGGGGGGGCGAACCACGCGCAAACGGCTCTCGGTGGCGGAAAGCTATGACATTCTGATCGGCGAGGAGGCGGACAAGCTGCTCGACGATGAAACCGTGACCAAAGCCGCCATCGAAGCGGTGGAGCAGAACGGCATCGTCTTCCTGGACGAGATTGACAAGGTGTGCGCCCGCACGGACGCGCGCGGGGGCGATGTGAGCCGCGAGGGCGTGCAGCGCGATCTGCTGCCCCTGATCGAAGGCACCACCGTCAGCACCAAGCACGGGGCCGTGAAGACGGACCATGTGCTCTTCATCGCCTCCGGCGCGTTCCACATCGCCAAACCCTCCGACCTGCTGCCGGAGCTGCAGGGCCGGCTGCCGATCCGGGTGGAACTGCGCGCGCTCACCGAAGAGGACTTCGTGCGCATCCTGACCGAGACGGACAACGCGCTGACGCTGCAATATACCGCGCTCATGGGCACGGAAGAGGTGACCGTGACCTTCGAGCCCGAAGGCATCGCAGCTCTGGCCAAGATCGCCGCAGACGTGAACCAATCCATCGAGAACATCGGCGCGCGGAGGCTTTACACGGTGATGGAACGGGTCTTCGAAGAGCTGTCCTTCAACGCGCCGGACCAGGCGGGCGAGACCGTCACGGTGAACGCCGAGTTTGTCGAGAAAAACCTCGGCGAGCTGACGAAATCCACCGATCTCAGCCGCTACGTGCTTTAGCGCTTCCCTTCCACGCTTTTGCCTGCGACATCAGGCGGATGGGCTACATCCGTTTCCTGATCGACAACCGGCTCTTTCTCCTCGCCGGCTTCTTGCTGTCGTTCACGTCATCCTACGGCCAGACCTTCTTCATCGCGCTTTTTGCCGGTGATGTGATGCGCGACTTCGGCCTGACCGACGGGCAATGGGGCGGGCTATACACGCTCGGCACAACGCTGTCTGCGGTAACGATGATCTGGGCGGGCGTGCTGACCGACCGCTTCCGCATCCGAAACCTGTCCTTATTGGTGATGCTGCTGTTGGCGCTGGCGTGCCTTGCGATGACGCTGAGCCATGGGTGGGTCGTGTTAATGCTCACCATCTACGCGCTGCGGCTGCTTGGGCAGGGCATGATGTCGGAACTTGCGTATATCGCCATGGCGCGCTGGTTTGTGGCAGCACGCGGGCGGGCGATTTCCATCGCGTCCATGGGGTTCGCCGCAGGGCAGGCCGTGTTGCCGATCCTCTTTGTCGCCTTGCTGGCGGTGGTCAGCTGGCGCACATTGTGGATCCTGGCTGCGGTTCTGGTGCTGATGACGATCCCCGTGATTCAGTCGTTGTTGCGGCAGGAGCGGACCCCGCAGTCTCTCGCGGAGAGCAGCACCAGCCTCGGTATGGCAGGGCTGCACTGGACGCGGGTCGACGTGCTGAGGCATCCGCTCTTTTACCTGCTCATCCCGCTGATGGTCGGCCCGCCGGCCTGGGGGACCGCGCTTTTCTTTCAGCTGGTTCATTTGACCGAAGTGAAGGGCTGGAGCCTGGTCGCCTTCGTTTCGCTTATGCCGCTCCTGACGCTGTCGATGATCGCCTTCACCTTCGTCACGGGCTGGGCGGTGGATCGCTTCGGGGTCACACGCGTTCTGCCCTTCCAGCTGCTGCCCTTCGCTTTAGCCTTCGTGGTGCTCGGTCTTGCCGACACCCTCTTGGCCGCCGGTATCGGCCTTGTGATCTTTGGGATCGGCCAGGGCATGCACGGCACGGCGATCACAGCGTTCTGGCCGGTGTTTTACGGCACTCGACACCTCGGGGCGATCAAGGCGGTGGTCGCGGCCTTTGCGGTCTTTGGCTCCGCGATCGGGCCGGGGATCAGCGGTGCGCTGATCGACTATGGCATCATCTTTCCGCAGCAGATGATCCCCTACGCCGCTTTCTATCTTCTCGGCGCTGGGCTGGTGACGCTTGGCATACTGCGCTATCAGCGCGACCTGCCTAACGCTGCCGCCTGAGATAGACGTAATAGGCGCCGCCACCACCGTGGCTGATATGCGCTTCGCTCACCTGCATCACGACCGAGGCAAGCGGCGGAGCGGAGAGCCATTGCGGCACCTGATGGCGCAGCACCCCGTGCCGCACCGGGATCGGCCCGCCCTCATCCCGGTTCTTGCCCTTGCCGGTGATCACCAGCACCAGCCGTTTGCCGGACCCATGCGCGGACAAGATGAATTTCATCAGAACGCCATGGGCGCGGTCGAGCGTCATGCCGTGCAGGTCGATCCGCGCCTCGGGCTTCAGCTTGCCCCGTTTCATCTTCCCGAAGGCTTTGCGATCCATCTGCACCGGTGCCGCTTGCAGCCGGTCGGGCAGCGACGGCGCCAGATCGAAGCTCGTCTTCCGCGGTTCGGGCTTTGCGGGAAAGCTCTTGCGAAGCTTTCCGAACTCCGGAGACGCACGGCGATCTGCCGCCGATTTGGGCTGCGGCGCAAAGGCATTGGGATCGAAGGTGTCACGCCGGTCCAGCGCCGTGGTCCGCTCGGCCACCTTCTGCCAGAGCGCCTTTTCCTCCGCCGACAGTTTGCGACGTGTCACAGCGGGCTGTCCGGCGCCATTGCATAGGCCCGTTGGATCGGTAGCAGAACAATCATGCGGCCCGGATCCTTCAGCCGGCCCGCGGCACGCCCCGCGGCGTCGCCCGTCCCGAAGAAGACATCTGCCCGTTGCGCCCCCTTGATGGCCGAGCCGGTGTCCTGCGCGATCATCAGGCGGCGCAGCGGGTCCTCGCCGTCCTTCTCGATCCAGACCGGAGCGCCGAGCGGCACATGGGCCGGATCCACCGCAATGGTCCGCATCGGCGTGACCGACCGATTCATCGCCCCGAGCGGCCCCTTGTCGGCCGGCACGTCGCTGACCTCACGGAAAAACACATATGACGGGTTGTGAAACAGCAGCTCGCGCCCTGCGGCCGGGTTGCGACGCACCCAGTTCTTGATCACGTCGGCGCTGACCTGATGCGGCTCATAGGTGCCGCGGCGGACCAGCTCCATCCCGATGGACCGATAGGTGTGGCCGTTTGCGCCGGCATACCCGACCCGCAGCTTGTCGCCATCGGCGAGGTTGACCCGACCAGAGCCCTGCACCTGAAGAAAGAACAGCTCGACCGGGTCATCGACCCATGCAATCTCAAGCCCGCGGCCTTCCAGCACGCCGCCGTCGACGATCTGCCGCCGCGAATACCACAGATCGGTCCCTTTCGCCTCGGGCGGCATCGCGTAGAGCGGGTAGCGGAAGCGGGCACTGCGCTGGCGCGCACCATCGAGTTCCGGCTCGAAGTACCCGGTGAAGAGCGCGGGCGTTCCGTCCTCGATCAGCACGGGCCGGAAGAACAGCTCGAAAAAGGCCTTGGGATCGGGCTCGGAAGTGGCATAGGCGCACATCGTCTGCCAATCCGGATCGTCCATATCGAGACAGGTGTTGCGAAAGGTCTCGAAGGCGGCAGCGTGATCGTCCTGCGCCCATCCGTCGAGATCGTCGAAGGACAGGACGCTGATTTGCGTCTCGCTCTCAGCGGGGCCGGGCAAGTTCAGAAATCCGGCCAGAAGGGCCGCCGTAACGGTTGGCCTCACGCGTCTGTCGAAACAAGCAGCCAATTCGGATCGTCCGATCCCATTGTCCGGGCAAACGACCAGGTGTCCTTCTGGCGCTTGATCTCTTTGGCGCTGCCGTCGATCACTTCGCCGTCGGCATTGCGCACCACCGAGGTCAGCTCAGCCACGAAGCGGATCGTCAGCTCGGCCTCTTGCGTATCGTCATCGAAGGTGGCCTCGACCAGCTTCAACTCGCGCACGCCGATGAAGTTCGATTCCACCGTCAGGCCCTGATCTTCCCGCGCGGCAATGCCATCGACGAAAGATTCGTAGATATCTTCGGCGAGGAAGGGCTGGATGTCGGACAACTCGCCCTTCTCATAGCCCATCACGATCATCTCATAAGCGCTGCGCGCACCGCCCAGGAATTCGGTCACATTGAACGACGGCTCCACCCGCTTCATCGCGGCAAGCGCCTCGGCGGCGCTGCTGCCTTCGTCCACGTGATCCACGATATCGAGATCGGGGCCACCGTCGATCACCTCGAACTCGGGGCCGGAACGGCCACGCGCCTGTGGTTTGGGCAGTGGTGGCTGCTCGAATCCATCCCGCGTCCCGAGCACGTTCTTAAGGCGCAGGATCAGGAAAACAGCGATGCCAGCCAGCACCAAAAGCTGTATCAGGGGCGAATTCATAGGAACCTCATGCCGGGTGAGTCATGGAAACAGGCGTTCATCTCTCTTATGTAGGGGGAGGGTCTGCGCAAGTCCACTCTGCGGCCTCGGAAAGGAAGCTTCAAAATGTGGCTGTTCATTGCATTTCTGGCTGTGCCACTGATCGAGATCGCCCTCTTCATCCAGATCGGCGGTGCAATCGGGCTTGGATGGACGCTGGTGACCGTCGTTCTGACGGCCATCGCGGGCACCTGGCTGGTCCGCAACCAGGGCCTTCTGGCGATGAGCGAGCTGAAGTCGTCCTTTTCCGATCTGCGCGATCCAACCGAGCCGCTGGTCCACGGCGCGATGATCCTGTTTTCGGGGGCCTTGCTTCTGACGCCTGGGTTCTTCACCGATGCAATCGGGTTTCTGCTGCTGATCCCGGCGGTGCGGATTGCGGTGTTCAAGGCCGTGCGGGCGCGCGTCACCGTCCAGACCTTCCAGAGCGGGCCGCCCCCGCGGAGACCCCATCCGCGCGATGATATCATCGACGGAGACTACACCGAGGTTCCGCCCGAGCGCGACCGCATCAGGCGCCCCTCCAAGTGGACCGACCATTGAGAACCCCAAGCCAAGCTGGTAAGGCTCGCCCGATTTCATATTGACGGTAGGAGACACCGATGGCAGACGCCGAAGCACAACAACAAGGACCGCAAATGCGGGTCCTTGGCCAGTTCATTCGAGACATGTCGTTCGAAAACATCATGGCGCAAAAGGGTGCGCCGGCCGATGTGACACCTGACGTTCAGGTGCAGGTCAATCTGGACGCGAAGAAGCGTAGCACCGAGGGGCAGTATGAAACCTCGATCAAGCTGAACGTCACCTCCAAGGCCAAGGACGGGGATGCGACGCTCTTCGTGCTCGAGATTGACTATGCGGGGATCTTCCACATCGACAACGTTCCGGAAGAGCAGCTGCATCCCTTCCTGTTGATCGAATGCCCGCGGATGATCTTCCCCTTCCTGCGGCGGATCGTCAGCGACGTCACCCGCGACGGCGGCTTCCCGCCGCTGAACCTCGAAAATATCGACTTCCTTGCGCTCTATCGCAACGAGATCGCACGCCGTCAGGCGGAAGACGCGCCCAAGATGGACGCCTGAGCGTCAGGACTTGAGCCAAAGCGCATCGTCGCCCAGTGTCGCCACAAAGGCAGCATGGGCGGCGGCTTCCTTCTCGGACAGCCTGGATTTCAGCGGGGTGGGCCGCGGGCGCGGCACCCAGGCCTCGCCGCTGCCGTCGGTGCCATCCTGCACCGTGGTCGACAGGCCGAAGTCCGGCTGACGACCGCCGATCAGCTCCAGATAGACCTCGGCGAGGATTTCGCTGTCGAGCAGGGCGCCGTGCAGCGTCCGCTCTGAATTGTCGATGCCAAACCGTCGGCAGAGCGCATCAAGCGAGGCAGGCGAGCCCGGAAACCGCTTGCGGGCAATCTCCAATGTATCGATGGCCTGCTCCCAGGGGATTTGCGGCAGACCCATCCATTTCAGTTCGGCATTCAGGAACTTGATGTCGAAGGCCGCGTTATGGATCACCAGCTTCGCATCCCCGATGAACTCAAGAAACGCGTTGCCGATTTCGGCAAACTTCGGTTTGTCCTTCAGGAAGTCATCGCCGAGACCGTGCACCTGGAATGCCTCTTCCGGCATGCTGCGTTCGGGATTGATGTACTGATGATAGGTCTTGCCCGTCGCCACGTGACGCAACAGCTCCACCGCGCCGATCTCGACGATCCGGTCGCCTGTCTCGGGGTCGAATCCTGTCGTTTCGGTGTCGAGCACGACTTCACGCATGGCTCAGCTTCTCCCTGATCTGCCTGACCACATCCTGAACCTGCGCACGGGCATGTTCAACCGTATCCGTGACGATCACGAAATCGGACCGTGCGCATTTCTCGTCATTGGGCATCTGGTTGGCCCGGATCTTGTCAAACTCGGCGCGGGTCATCGTGCCGCGTGCCAGAACCCTCTGCTCCTGGATCTCGGGCGGCACCGACACACAGACCACTGCATCCATCTCGCGCTCGCCCCCTGTCTCGAAGAGCAGCGGGATGTCGAAGACAATGATCTCCGCCTGCGTCTGATCGGTGAATGTACCGCGGTCCTGAACGACGAGGGGATGCACGATTTGCTCGATGGTCTTCAGAGCAGTGTCGTCTGCGGCGATGCGTTCGCGCAGAGCGGCCCGCGAAATCGCTCCCTCTTCGACCGCTTCGGGGAATACGGCGCCGAGCGGGGTCACCGCCAGCCCGCCCTTGCTATAGAGCCGATGCACCGCCGCGTCTGCATCCCAAAGCGCGCAGCCTTCGTCGACGAACATCTGCGCCGTGGTCGATTTGCCCATGCCAATCGACCCGGTCAGACCCAGTCGGAACATCAGCGCAGCACCGCGGCGCGGGTTTCGGCATCGACATCCGGCCGGGGCCCGAACCACCGTTCGAATCCGGGCACGGCCTGGTGCAACAGCATGCCCAAACCATCGACAGTCACGCAGCCACGCTCTTCCGCCACCTCCAGAAGCCTTGTTTTCAAGGGCGTATAGACCAGGTCGGTCACCACCGCGGTCTTCTGAAGCCCGTCGAGCGGCACGCGCATCTCAGGCTTGCCCACCATCCCGAGCGAAGAGGTGTTTACGACCAGCTGCGCGTCTTCCAGCATGTTGCCGGCCTGCACCCAGTCGACCACGGTGATCCGGTTGCCGAAATCCGCCTGGAGCTTCTCGGCCCGCACGCGGGTCCGGTTCGCCACCATGATTTCGGGCACACCAGCTTCGAGAAGCGAGGCCAGCACAGCGCGGGCGGCGCCGCCTGCACCAATGACCGCGGCAGGACCGCTCTGCGGTGTCCAGTCCGGGGCGCCCGACTTCAGGTTCTCGACAAAACCATACCCATCCGTATTGTCCGCATGGATCTTGCCATCAGCCCGGAAAATCAACGTGTTTGCCGCGCCGATCAAGGTGGCCCGGTCGGTCACGAGATCGGCAATTTCCAGCACCGCCTCCTTATGGGGTATCGTGATGTTGACTCCGACGAACCCCGCCTTGGGCAGGGTCATCAGCACGTCACGCAGATCGCGCGCATTGACGTCCATCGGAACATAAAAGCCCTGTACGCCATATCTCACCAGCCAATGCCGATGCAGGAGGGGCGATTTCGAATGCGCGATGGGCGATCCGATCACCCCTGCAAGCGGGATTTTTTCCGGCGACAGCTCGGGCGCACTCATTGTTCCAGATCTCCCCGTAAGGTCAGATAGGCCAGAAGCTCCAGCAGCGGCAGGCCCAGCACGTTGAAGTAATCCCCTTCGATGCGGGTGAACAGCCGCACGCCTTCCTCCTCCAGCTTGTAGGCGCCAACCGCATGTTGGATCCCCGCCCAGTTCCGCGCAACGTAGCTTGCGATGTAACTGTCGGACGCGTTCCGCATGTGCAGACGAACCTGCCCCACATGCCGCCAGATGGGCTTTCCGGCCTCGCAGATCACGGCGGCGGAAAGCAGCATGTGCCGATCGTTGCGCAAGGCTTTCAGTTGTGTCTCCGCCTCTTCGGGAGAGCTAGGCTTGGAGAGCAGCGCACCCCGATGATCGAGCACCTGATCACAGCCCAGAACGAGCGCCTCCGGATGCTTTTCACTCACCTTCCGGGCTTTCAATTCGGCAAGCGCGTCAGCAATATCACGGGGCGGGGCCACTTCGGCCAGCATGGCGTCGCGGACCATCTCTTCGTCGACACGCGCCGGCGCAACCGTGAAATCGACCGCCGCCTGACGCAAAAGCTGCGCACGGATCTCGGAGGACGACGCCAGAATGATCGGCTGGGCCATGTGGGTAAGCCTGTGAATACGGTTAAGGATTTCTTAATATGTTCTTCTGGGGAAATTGGCCGGATCGCGCAAGAGGAACAAATCTCATGGGCAAGTCTCGGCCCCGCCTGCGCTTCCCCCCTGGGAGGAAGGATAACCCGAGGCCTGTGCATAAGGCCCATTGATGAGATCTGCACACAAGGTTATCCCGGAGCGAAATTGGTCAACGCGCACCGACCCATCTGATAATCAAGGCGTTTCTCCCGACGTGAAAAGATATCCGTTTCCGGTCTGGCGGTTTTCCCCAAGCGGATAAGCCGAGGTACAAACGCCTAATCCACAGAAAGCGCTGCCCCTACAATATCATCATCCTTTTCTCTTTCTTTATTAATGAATAAGAGAGGCCGACGGATCGGAGCGTTTCAATGTCAGACCTGCTCATCGTGGCATATCCCTGGATCAAGGCGTTTCACATCATGGCGGTGATTGCCTGGATGGCCGGATTGTTCTACCTGCCACGGCTCTTCGTTTATCACGCAGAGCAGGTCGGACAAAGCGGCGAGACGCATGCGCTCTTTCAAACCATGGAGCTCAAGCTGCTTCGCGTGATCATGAACCCCGCCATGATCGCGACATGGGTTTTTGGGCTTTGTCTGGTCTTCACGCCAGGCATTGTGAGCTGGGCCGAGATCTGGCCCTGGACGAAAGCGGCCGGTGTTCTGGGAATGACCTGGTTTCACCATTGGCTGGGGCTGCGGCGCAAGGATTTCGTCGCCGCCACGAACGCGCGGTCGGGCCGACACTATCGCTTAATGAACGAGGTGCCGACGCTGCTCATGGTGCTGATCGTTCTATCCGTGGTCGTGCGCTTCTGAATCAATTGACTTGCGTGAGGCACCTGCTTATGTACGGCGCACCGCCCCGTCCGGGGATGGCGCAGACCTGACATCACCATTTGCAAGACAGCCACGGACAGCCGCGGCTGATCACGGGTATTTCCATGACCACAGATATGACCGACACGCCGACAGTCCCCGATACGCTGGAGACGTTGAACCTCGCCGACCTGAAGCGGAAAAGCCCGAAGGATCTTCTGTCGATGGCCGAAGATCTGGAGATCGAGAACGCCTCGACCATGCGCAAGGGCGAGATGATGTTCCAGATCCTGCGCGAGCGCGCGGATGAAGGCTGGGAGATCTCCGGCGACGGCGTGCTCGAAGTTCTTCAGGACGGATTCGGCTTTCTGCGCTCGCCCGAGGCAAACTATCTGCCCGGCCCAGATGACATCTACGTTTCGCCCGAGATGATCCGAAAGTATTCGCTGCGCACGGGCGATACGATCGAAGGTGTGATCAAGGCGCCCGATGACAACGAGCGTTACTTCGGCTTGCTGGATGTCACGCAGATCAACTTCGAGGACCCGGAAAAAGCCCGCCACAAGGTGGCTTTCGAGAACCTGACGCCGCTTTATCCGGATGAACGTCTGACGATGGAAACGGACGATCCCACGGCGAAGGATCGCTCAGCGCGGATCATTGATCTGGTGGCGCCCATCGGGAAAGGCCAGCGCTCGCTCATCGTTGCACCGCCGCGGACCGGCAAGACCGTTCTGCTGCAGAACATCGCCAACTCCATCGAGCGCAATCACCCGGAATGCTATCTGATCGTGCTTCTGATCGACGAGCGGCCCGAAGAGGTGACGGACATGCAGCGCTCGGTCAAGGGCGAGGTGGTGTCATCGACCTTTGACGAACCGGCCACCCGGCACGTCGCCGTGTCTGACATGGTGATCGAAAAGGCCAAGCGGCTCGTCGAGCACAAACGTGACGTGGTGATCCTGCTCGATTCGATCACGCGTCTGGGCCGCGCCTTCAACACTGTGGTGCCGTCGTCGGGCAAGGTCCTGACCGGCGGTGTCGATGCGAACGCCTTGCAGCGGCCCAAGCGCTTCTTCGGGGCCGCGCGGAATATCGAGGAGGGCGGCTCGCTCACGATCATCGCAACCGCCCTGATCGATACCGGCAGCCGGATGGATGAGGTGATCTTCGAAGAATTCAAAGGCACCGGTAATTCCGAGATCGTGCTCGACCGCAAGATCGCGGACAAGCGGGTCTTCCCGGCGATGGACATCCTCAAATCCGGCACAAGAAAAGAAGACCTGCTGGTGGACAAGGTCGATCTGCAAAAGACATTCGTTCTGCGACGGATTCTGAATCCGATGGGGACGACGGACGCCATCGAGTTCCTGATTTCCAAGCTGAAGCAGACAAAGACCAACTCAGACTTCTTCGATTCGATGAACACATAACTTATTGTTATATAACAGTGGGTTAGACTATGGATACGATTTTTGCGCTGGCAACGGCCCAAGGTCGGGCCGGTGTGGCGGTCGTGCGGATCTCGGGCCCTGATGCGGTCCAGACAGGTCGTATCCTCGCGGGGTCAATGCCTCCTCCACGCCAATGCGCGACGCGTGTTTTGCGCGACGCAGCGGGCCAGGTGCTGGACCGCGCGCTGGTCCTGAGGTTCCAGGGGCCGCAGAGCTTCACGGGTGAAGATGTGGTTGAATTCCATCTGCACGGCAGTGTGGCTGTCGTCCGGGCCGTGCTGGAGGAGCTGCGCGTGTCGGCGCGTGCGCGGCTTGCAGAACCAGGCGAGTTCACGCGAAGGGCGATGGAAAACGGCAAGGTCGATCTGGCGCAGGTCGAAGGTCTGGCGGATCTGATCGATGCCGAAACGGAGGCGCAGCGCAAGCAGGCCGTGCAGGTGTTCTCGGGTGCGCTGGGAGACCGGGTGGAGCGCTGGCGGTCGAGCCTCATCCGCGCTGCCGCACTGCTGGAAGCCACCATAGATTTTGCGGATGAAGAGGTGCCCGTCGATGTCAGCCCCGAAGTGGGGGAGCTACTCCGCAGCGTTGAGGCTGAATTGGCGGAGGAGATTTCCGGCAGTTTCGTTTCCGAGCGGATTCGCACCGGGTTCGAGGTGGCGATTGTCGGCCCGCCGAATGCCGGAAAGTCGACGCTGCTGAACCGACTGGCTGGCCGGGAAGCGGCAATCACCTCGGAGATTGCGGGAACGACGCGGGATATCATCGAGGTCCGCATGGACCTGGATGGCTTGCCGGTGACATTTCTGGATACCGCCGGGTTGCGAGAGAGCAAGGATGCCATTGAGGCGATTGGCGTGTCGCGGGGCATAGCGCGGGCCGAGACAGCGGATCTGCGGGTGTTCCTGGCATATCCGGGCGAGCAGTTGCTGATGACACCGCAACCTGATGACATCGTCGTTCAGCCGAAGGCCGATCTTCATCGAAATACTGTAGGAGGTATTTCAGGAACCACCGGATATGGTGTATCAACACTAGTTGAGCGTATTCAGGACATCCTCGCGAGGCGGGCGTCGCATGCTGGTGTGGCCACGCACGAGCGGCATCGCTCGGCGATGGAAAAGGCGCAGACCGGACTGCTCGCCGCACGCCAGATCGTTGCACATGGACCCGAGCAGTATGATATAGCTGCAGAGGAGTTGCGGCACGCGATTCGAGCGTTGGAATCGCTCGTGGGTCGGGTGGATGTCGAAAATCTTCTGGATGAGATCTTTGCAAGCTTCTGCTTGGGGAAATAGCGGAGTGTTTCACGTGAAACATTTTGATGTGATTGTCATTGGTGGTGGACATGCGGGCGTCGAGGCGGCGCATGCGTCAGCGCGGATGGGTGTGCAGACAGCGCTCGTCACACTGACAGAGGCGGGAATCGGCGTCATGTCCTGCAACCCGGCCATCGGCGGGCTCGGCAAGGGCCATCTGGTACGGGAGATTGACGCACTTGATGGCGTCATGGGTCGTGTTGCCGACAAGGCAGGTATTCAGTTTCGCCTTCTCAATCGGCGCAAGGGCCCCGCAGTCCAAGGCCCACGGGCCCAGTCTGACCGCCAGATTTACCGCACCGAGATGCTGTCTGAGATGAGATCGCAGGAGCACCTGACGATCATTTCGGGTGAGGTCATTGACTTCCGCATGAGCGGCGATCGGGTAGCTGGCGTTGTCTTGCATGATGGCAGTGAGATTTCAGCGAAATGCGTGGTTCTGACGACCGGGACGTTCTTGAGAGGCGTTATTCATATCGGAGATGTGGCCCGGTCGGGTGGACGAATGGGCGAAAAGGCCTCGGTCAAGCTGGCGGAACGGATTGATTCCCTTGAATTGCCGCTGGGCCGGCTGAAAACGGGAACACCCCCGCGCTTGGACGGAAAAGGCATCCGCTGGAACGATTTGGACGCCCAGCCCGGTGATGCGGAGCCGGTCCTGTTCTCCTTCCTCTCCGAGGGGGTTTCTGCGCGGCAGGTCTCCTGCGGGATCACGCATACAAATGAGCGGACGCACGAGATCATTCGCAAAAACCTGGACCGATCCGCCATGTATGGCGGCCATATCGAAGGAATTGGCCCTCGATACTGCCCATCCATCGAGGATAAGATCGTCCGCTTCGCGGATAAGACCTCGCATCAGATCTTCCTGGAGCCCGAGGGGTTGACGACGGATACCGTCTATCCCAACGGCATCTCGACCTCACTTCCGGAGTCGGTTCAGGAAGAGTACGTGCGATCGATCTATGGTCTTGAGGAGGCCGTCATACTCCAGCCGGGTTATGCGATCGAATATGACTATGTCGATCCGCGGGCGTTGGACGCCACGCTGGCGCTTCCTCGGGTGCCGGGCCTATATCTTGCGGGTCAGATCAACGGAACTACAGGATATGAGGAGGCCGCGGCACAGGGGCTTGTCGCGGGGCTAAATGCGGCCTTGGCCGTGCATGGCCGCGAGCCAGTCATATTCTCCCGGTCAGAAAGCTACATCGGCGTGATGATTGACGATCTGACCACCCGGGGTGTCAGCGAGCCCTACCGCATGTTCACCTCTCGAGCGGAGTTTCGGCTGTCTTTGCGGGCTGATAACGCCGATCAACGCTTGACCCCATTGGGGCTCACAATTGGTTGCGTTGGGGAACAGCGCCGGGAGAGCTTCGAGGCGAAGTCGCGGGAGCTGGAAAGCGCGCGCATGATGCTGACCGCGCAAGAGTTCACCCCCACAATGGCCGGGATGGCTGGAATCAAGGTCAACCAGGACGGTACGAAGCGGACAGCCATGCAGCTTTTGGCCTTTCCGGATGTTTCCTTTGCGCAGATTACCGCCTTGGATGCGGCTCTTTCGACGATTTCACGAGATATCCAGGCGCAGATGGAGAGAGAGGCGCTCTACGCGAACTATATTGAGCGTCAGCAGAAAGATATCGCGCTGTTGCAGAAGGATGAGGGGCACCGGATCCCGGAAGATTTCGATTATGCCGGGCTTGACGGTCTATCGAACGAGCTGACAGCCAAGCTGGATGCGGTCCGGCCGACGTCGCTCGCGCAAGCATCGCGGATCGACGGGATCACACCGGCAGCTCTGACCTTGATTTTGGCGAAGCTCCGTCAGGCTGAGCGGAGACGACGCGCGTGACAGTTCAGACTTCGGATGTTTCACGTGAAACACTGGAGAGGTTGGGCCGGTACCACGACTTGCTGCTCAAATGGTCGTCTCGGATCAATCTGATATCAAAATCCAGTACCTTCGATGTCTGGAACCGCCATATATGGGACTCGGCACAAGTGTATCGTCTGGCGGACTCTAAGATGCGCTGGGCAGATCTCGGAAGCGGCGGTGGCCTGCCGGGCGTGGTACTGGCAATCTTGACGAAAGAAAACGCGCCTGACACAACATTCACCTTGGTCGAGAGCGATGTTCGGAAGGCGACCTTCCTCAGAACCGTCATTCGTGAGCTGGATTTGAACGCAACTGTCATCGTCAGCCGAATTGAGGCTGCAACGCCTTTGGACGCTCAAGTGCTGACTGCGCGGGCCCTGGCAGATCTTTCCGATCTTTTGTCCTTCGCCCAGCGTCATCTCAGCCCAGATGGGCAGGCGCTGTTTTTGAAGGGTGAAACCTGGGAAAAAGAGGTCGAAACTGCCCGGGAATCGTGGTCTTTTGAGCTTGCGGCGCATAAAAGCAAAACCAACCCGAATGCCGCCATTCTTGAGGTGAGAGAAATCGAACGTGTCTGACTTGTCACGCCCTGAAGGCCCCAAGATCATTGCAGTTGCCAACCAGAAAGGCGGCGTCGGCAAGACCACAACAGCGATAAACCTGGCCGCAGCACTTGCGGAAGCAGGGCGGAAGGTCCTCGTGATCGACCTCGATCCTCAGGGCAACGCGTCGACAGGTCTTGGCATCGACGTCGAGGACCGCGCCTATACGACCTATGATCTGCTTCTGGAAGATGTCGATCTGAGTGAGGTGATCAGGCCAACACTGACGCCTGGGCTGATGATCGTGCCGGCCACCGTCGATCTGAGCTCGGCCGATATCGAGTTGATCGCAAATGAAAAGCGCAGCTTTTTGCTGCATGATGCGCTGCGGCAGACGGCGATGGATGCGTTTGGTTTTGAATACATCCTGATCGACTGTCCGCCGTCGCTCAATCTTCTGACGGTGAATGCGATGATCGCGGCGCATTCCGTCCTTGTCCCGTTGCAGAGCGAATTCTTCGCGCTCGAAGGGTTGTCGCAGCTGATGCTGACGATTCGCGAGGTGCGGCAAAGCGGAAATAGGGACTTGCGGATCGAAGGTATTGTGTTGACCATGTTCGACAGACGCAACAACTTGTCTTTGCAGGTCGAACAGGATGCGCGCGACAATCTGGGAGAGCTGGTGTTCAGCACCCGTATTCCACGGAACGTCCGGGTCAGCGAGGCACCGTCTTTTGCGATGCCGGTGCTGTCATATGACACCGCATCGAAGGGCGCGCAGGCGTACCGGGACCTTGCGCGGGAAGTTCTGAACAGAAACACGAAGACGGCGGCATAGGGTGGCAGATATGGCAGGTGGAGCAGATCGGAAACGCGGCTTGGGCCGAGGTCTGTCGGCCTTGATGTCGGACGTGGCCGAGACCGAGAGCGTCGTACGTGCGGGGCCTTCTGCAGCCGAGCGGCTGATCCCGATCGAACAGATTTCGCCAAACCCTGATCAACCCCGGAAGCGGTTCGCAGAAGGGGACCTCGACGATCTCACGGCGTCGATCCGTGAGAAAGGGGTAATTCAACCTCTGATTGTACGCGCCATCGGTGAAGACCGGTTCGAAATCGTCGCGGGAGAGCGGCGCTGGCGTGCAGCGCAGGCGGCAAAGCTGCATGAGTTGCCGGTGGTTGTCCGTAGCTTCACCGATGTTGAAGTGCTGGAAGTGGCGATCATCGAGAATATCCAACGTGCCGATCTCAACCCCGTTGAAGAGGCGGCGGGCTATCGGCAGTTGATGGACCGTTTTGGGCACACTCAGGAGAAGATGGCCGAAGCCTTGGGCAAGAGCCGGAGCCATATCGCAAACCTGCTGCGGCTGCTGAATCTGCCGGAAAGCGTTCTGGAGATGGTGCGCAAGGGCGATCTGAGTTCGGGGCACGCGCGGGCGCTGATCCCCGCCGACGATCCGCTGAAGCTGGCGCAGATGATCGTGAAAGGCGGGTTGTCGGTGCGTGCGACAGAAGCGCTGGTCAAGAAACAGGCGGCGTCGGACGACGAGGCGCCGGTGCAGACGAGCCGACCGATGACCGAGGCGAAGGACGCGGACACGAAGGCGTTGGAGGGCGATCTGTCGGCCGCGCTGGGTATGAAAGTGGTGCTCAGCCACAAGCCGGGCGGTGAGTCGGGTCAGATGACGGTGCATTACAAATCGCTCGACGATCTCGACGAGCTCTGCCGGGTCTTGAGCGGACGCTAGTGCCGCAACAGCTCTTCAATGACCGCGTTCAAGACCATAATACCCTGATCTGAAACACTTAATCTGCTTTCCAGAACAGTGATCAGCCCCAGTTCGCTGAGGTGATCGACAGCCTGCGGCGCAAGCGGCGCGCCGTTGAGCGCTTCGAACCGGTGCAGATCGACCCCCTCCTTCAGACGCAGGCCCATCAACAGGAATTCGCTGGCCTGATCCTGTGGTGAGAGCAGAACACGGGGCTTTTCGCTGTCAGTTTCGGCGATGGAGGACAGCCATCGCGCCGGGTTGGCGTGGCATTCCGTGGCCCACCGTTGGCCCGCGAGGGTCAGCCGCCCATGTGCGCCGGGGCCGATGCCGAGGTAATCTCCGTATCGCCAATAGATCAGATTGTGCCGAGACTGCGCGCCGTCGCGGGCGTGGTTGGACACTTCGTAGGCGGGCAGGCCGTGCGCGCCGCACAGCTCCTGGGTCATGGTGAAGAGATCGGCGCTGAGGTCTTCGTTGGGCAGGCCGCGCAGCTTGCCGGCCTTGTACCGATCGCCGAAGGCGGTGCCCTCTTCGATCGTGAGCTGGTAGAGCGACAGGTGATCGACAGCCATGGCAAGCGCGCGTTCAAGTTCGGTGCGCCAGTCCGCAATCGACTGGCCTTGCCGCGCATAGATCAGATCAAAACTCACCCGGTCGAAGCAGGCGCGCGCGATGTCGAAGGCGGCCATGGCCTCCTTCGCGGTATGCAGCCGTCCGAGCCGTTTCAGGTCGGCATCGTTCAGCGCTTGCACCCCCATCGAGATCCGATTGACCCCGGCGGCGCGAAACGCGCGGAACCGCCCGGCTTCGACCGAGCCGGGGTTTGCTTCGAGCGTGATCTCCAGATCGTTGGCGCAGGGCCAGAGCGCACGGATCTTTTCGATGATACGGGCCACCGTCGCGGGCACCATCAGGCTGGGGGTGCCGCCGCCGAAAAAGACCGCGTGCAAGACTCGGCCCGGCGTTTCGGCCGCGGCGCGGTCAAGCTCGCTAAGGTAGGCCTCGCACCAGGCGGCCTGGTCGATCTGCCGGCTGACATGGCTGTTGAAATCGCAATAGGGGCACTTCGCCTCGCAGAATGGCCAGTGCAGGTAGAGGCCGAAACCGCCGGCTTGCCAATCCTCAGCCAAAACAACCTGCGATCAGCTTCTTGAAGGCATCGGCCCGATGGCTGATCCGGTTCTTTTCGGCGGGATCCATCTCTGCGAAGGTGATGTCATAGCCGTCGGGCTGGAACATCGGGTCATAGCCATGTCCCGTACGCCCCCGTATGGGCCAGACGAGGCGGCCGGAGACCGTGCCTTCGAAAATCTCTTCATGCCCGTCGGGCCAGGCGAGGACCAGCGTGGCGCAGAACCGTGCGGAGCGTGGCTCGCGGGCCCCGCGCTGCTCCAACATCTCGTGGGTCTTGGTCATGGCCATCACAAAATCCCGGCCATTCGGCGTTTCGGCCCAATCCGCCGTGTAGACGCCCGGCTGACCGTCAAGGGCGTCGACCTCAATCCCGGAGTCATCGGCGAGCGCCGGCAGGCCGGTTGCAGCGACGGCGGCATGCGCCTTGATCCGGGCGTTTCCGATAAAACTGGTTTCGGTCTCCTCTGGCTCGGGCAACGCCAACTCGGCCGCGCCCACCACGGCGACGCCATGGGGTTCGAACAGCTGACGCATCTCGTCCAGCTTGCCCGCGTTATGCGTGGCAATCAGGATGCGCTGACCGTCGAACCGCCGGCTCACGCGGTTGCCGCTGTCTGGGCAGCGATGAGTTCGGCCACGCCTTTCTCGGCCAGATCCATCAGCGTGTTCATCTGGTCGCGCGAGTAGGTCGCCCCCTCGGCACTCATCTGCACTTCAATGAGCTGGCGCGAGCCAGTCATGATGAAATTGCCGTCCACGCCGGCCTCGGAATCTTCCGGATAGTCGAGATCCAGCACCGGCTGGCCCGCGTAGATGCCGCAGCTGATCGCCGCAACCGGATCGAGCATCGGGTCGCTGATCACGTCACCGGATTTCATCAGCTTGTTCACCGCTAGGCGCAGCGCCACCCAACCCCCTGTGATCGAGGCACAGCGGGTCCCGCCGTCGGCCTGCAGCACGTCGCAATCGACGGTGATCTGCCGTTCGCCGAGCGCCACGCGGTCGACACCGGCCCGCAGGGACCGCCCGATCAGCCGCTGGATCTCGATGGTCCGGCCGCCTTGCTTGCCGGCGCTGGCCTCGCGACGCATCCGCGTGTTCGTCGCGCGGGGCAGCATGCCGTACTCCGCCGTCACCCAACCGAGGCCCGATCCCTTGATGAAGGGAGGAACCCGGTCTTCGACCGTCGCCGTGCACAGCACATGCGTATCACCCATCCGGATCAGGGCCGAGCCTTCGGCATGTTTCGTGAAATCCGTCTCGATGGAAACGGGGCGCATCTCGTCCAGAGCTCGACCGGAGGGTCGCATGGGATATCCTTTCCTCGTGTACTCCCGGATACCGTCCCGCGGCGGCGAGATGCAAGCCCGATTGAATTCTCACCATTTCATGCTTTTATACCGCCGCAGCTAGGATCATCTTCATGAGCGACGCGTCACATATCCTTGCCGAAATGAACGACCGGTCACGGGAAGTGTTCCGGCGGGTGGTCGAAGGCTATCTGGAAGATGGCGCGCCTGTCGGTTCGCGCACCCTGACCCGCGATTTCAGCGAAAAGGTCAGCGCGGCGACGATCCGCAACGTGATGCAGGATCTGGAGTACCTCGGCCTGCTCGACAGCCCGCATGTGAGCGCCGGGCGCGTGCCCACGCAACTGGGGTTGCGCATGTTCGTGGACAGCCTGCTCGAGATCGGGAGCCCGGACGAAACCGACCGCGAGAAGATCGACGCGACCTTGGGTGAGAATGAGCAAGATGTGAGCGGCTTGCTCGACCGTGTGGGCTCGGTGCTGTCCGGCGTGACGCAGGGTGCCTCGCTTGTGCTGACCCCGAAACACGAGGCGCCCATCAAGCATATCGAATTCGTATCGCTCTCGCCTGACCGCGCGCTGGTCGTCCTGGTCTTTGGGGACGGTCACGTGGAGAACCGGCTCTTCACCCCGCCGCCCGGGCAGACGCCGAGCTCGATGCGGGAGGCTGCAAACTTCCTGAATGCGCTGATTGAAGGCAAAACCCTCAGCGAGCTGCATGCCACGATCCAGGCCGAGATCAGCATGCGGCGGCAGGAGATCGATTCGCTTGCACAGGAGCTGGTGCAAAGCGGGCTTGCCGTGTGGGAAGGCGAAGGCGATCAGATCGAGCGATTGATCGTGCGGGGCCGGGCCAATCTGTTGAGCGCGGACGGCGAAGGCGAGGATCTGGAGCGGATCCGCAGCCTCTTTGACGACCTGGAACGCAAACGGGACATCGCCGAATTTCTGGAACTTGCCGAGCAGGGCGAAGGTGTGCGCATTTTTATCGGCTCTGAGAACAAACTTTTTTCACTTTCGGGTTCCTCTCTGGTGGTTTCCCCATATATGAACGCTGATCGAAAGATCATTGGCGCGGTTGGCGTCATTGGTCCGACACGACTGAATTATGGACGCATTGTGCCGATCGTGAACTACACGGCGCAGCTGGTCGGAAAGCTGGTCTCCGACCGGAGCTAGAGGTGAACTATGGCAGAGCCCAAAAACGAAGAGTTTCTGGACGATATCGAAGACGCGGAAGCCGAGGCTTTCGCGGACGAAATGGAAGAGATTGATGACGACGCACTGGAGATCGACCAGCTGCGGGCTGAGCGCGATGATCTGAAGGACCGCTTCATGCGGGCGCTGGCCGATGCCGAGAACGCACGCAAACGGTCCGAACGGGACCGGCGCGAGGCCGAGAACTATGGCGGTGCGAAACTCTCGCGCGATATGCTTTCTGTCTACGACAATATGAAGCGCGCGCTTGAGACGATCACGGACGAGCAGAAAGACGCGAATTCCGCGCTCATCGAGGGGATCGAGCTGACGATGCGGGAGCTTCTGAGCGTCTTCAAGAAGCACGGGATCGAGATGATTGCTCCTGAGGTGGGCGACCGCTTCGATCCGCAGCAGCATCAGGCCATGTTCGAAGCGCCTGTGCCCGGCACCAAGGCCGGCGATATCATCCAGGTCGCGGCCGAAGGCTTCATGCTGCATGACCGGTTGCTGCGCCCCGCGCAGGTTGGGGTGTCCTCCACACCGGCCAGCTGAGGATTTTCTCCGCCGTTGGAATATGAGTATTTTTGGACGGGTGAAGACGCAGTCAGGATTTGGCCGCGTCTTTCAGTGTGTAGAGCGCCTCGAGCGCTTGTCGTGGGGTCAGCTCATCGGGGTGGATGTCGGCCAGAAGTGTCTCTAGTTCGGAGGTTTGTGGCGCGGCCGGTGATGGAACCGGCGCTGCGGAGAAGAGCGGCAGATCGTCGATCAGGGTTTTCTGCGTGGCGCCGCCTTCACGCTCGCCTTTCTCCAGCGCCTCAAGCACGACGCGCGCACGGGCGATGACCTGCGGAGGCAACCCCGCGAGTTGGGCCACCTGAACACCGTATGACCGGTCGGCGGCGCCTTTGCGCACCTCGTGCAGGAAGATCACCTGGCCCTCCCACTCCTTGACGGTCACGGTGGCATTCTCGACGCCGGGCAGCTTCCCGGCCAGCGCCGTCATCTCATGGTAGTGGGTGGCGAAGAGTGCGCGGCTCTTGTTCACGTCATGCAGGTGTTCCAGCGTCGCCCAGGCGATGGAGAGCCCATCGTAAGTAGCTGTGCCCCGGCCGATTTCGTCGAGGATGACCAGCGCACGATCATCTGCCTGATTGAGGATCGCGGCGGTTTCCACCATTTCGACCATGAAGGTGGACCGCCCGCGTGCGAGATCGTCGGAGGCGCCCACGCGGCTGAAAAGCTGGCTGATGAGCCCGATATGAGCGGCGTCCGCTGGGACGAAACTGCCCATCTGGGCCAGCAGGGCGATGAGCGCATTCTGCCGCAGGAAGGTTGATTTGCCCGCCATGTTGGGCCCGGTCAGTAGCCAGATGTTGGCGGCGTCTCCTTCCGCGCTGAGGTCACAGTCATTTGCGATGAAGGGTTCACCCGCACCGGTCTTGAGCGCGTGTTCCACCACAGGATGACGGCCGTTTGTCACGTGGAACGCGCGGCTGGTGTCGACCCTGGGCGCGACCCAGTTTTCCGCGACAGCGAGCGTGCCCAGCGCGCTGGCCAGATCAAGCTCGGCCAGCGCCTTGGCGGCTTGGGCGATCCTGGCGGCCTCGGTCAGGGCGGTGTTGCAGAGCTCTTCGAAGATCCGCTTTTCGATTTCCAGCGCGCGGGACCCGGCGTTGAGAATCTTAGTCTCCATTTCCGACAGCTCGACCGTCGTGAAGCGCACCTGATTGGCGGTGGTCTGGCGGTGGATGAAGGTCTCCGACAACGGAGCGGACAGCATCTTCTCCGCATGGGTCGCGGGGGTTTCGATGAAGTAGCCCAGTACGTTGTTGTGTTTGATCTTCAGAGACGAAATGCCCGTGTTAGAGACGTATTCGGCCTGCATCCGGGCAATCACGGCGCGACCTTCATCGCGCAGCTGGCGCGCTTCGTCGAGGTCCGGGTCGTGATCAGGTGCGATGAAACCACCGTCGCGGGCAAGCAGCGGTGGCTCCGCCACCAAAGCGGCGTCCAGATGGTCGATGAGGGTGTCATGGCCTTTCAGATCCGACAGCGCGTCGGCGATAAGATCAGGCAGATCCGCAGCTGAAAGCGCACCGTGGATCAAACCGGCCTGGGTCAGCCCGTTGCGGATGGCCGCCAGGTCGCGGGGGCCGCCGCGCTCCATCGAAAGCCGCGACATCGCGCGGTCGAGGTCGGGGACCTTGCGCAAGGCCTCTCGTATTCTCTCGCGCTGGGCGGTTTGCTCGACGCACCAGAACACGGCGGCCAGCCGCGCCTGTACCAGATCGAGCACGCGGGACGGGCTGGAGAGCCGCCGTTCGAGCAGCCGGGCACCGCCTGCCGTGACCGTCCGGTCGATCACCGACAGGAGGGATCCGGCGCGCCCGCCAGAGAGCGCCTGCGTTAGCTCCAGGTTCCGGCGCGTGGCGGCGTCGATCTGAACCGTGCGCGCTTCGGCTTCCTTCTGCGGCGGGCGCAGGAGCGGCAGTTTGCCTTTCTGTGTGATCTCCAGATACTGCAGGATCGCGCCCATGGCCGAGACCTCCGCACGCGAGAAACTGCCATAGGCGTCGAGCGTTTCGACGGCAAAGAGTGTGCAAAGCCGCGCCTCGCCGCCGGTGCTGTCGAAGGCGGAGCGGGCCAGCCCGGTCAGGGCGATGCCGAAATCCTCGGCGGTCTCGCGCAGGTCGGGTTCCTTGCTCTCTGACACGATCAGCTCCGAGGGCGCCAGTCGGGCGAGTTCCGGCCCCAGACGCAGATCGCTCAGCGGCATGACATGGAAGGCGCCGGTCGAGATATCGACCCAGGCCAGCGCCTGCGAATCGCGCACCTCGGCGAAGGCGGCGAGATAGTTGTGCCGCCGCGCTTCCAGAAGGCTGTCTTCGGTGAGCGTGCCGGGGGTGACGAGCCGCACGACGTCGCGCTTCACCACGGATTTGGAGCCGCGCTTCTTCGCTTCGGCCGGGCTTTCCATCTGTTCGCAGACCGCGACGCGAAAGCCTTTGCGGATCAGCGTGAGCAGATACCCTTCGGCGGCATGCACCGGCACGCCACACATGGGGATATCGGCACCATCGTGCTTTCCGCGTTTGGTCAGCGCGATGTCCAGCGCTTCGGCCGCGGCAACCGCGTCGTCAAAGAACATCTCGTAGAAATCGCCCATGCGATAGAACAGCAGTGCGTCCGCATATTCGGCTTTCAGATCGAGATATTGCGCCATCATGGGCGTGACGGTCATGGAGCCTCCCGGCAGTTTCCGCAGACCTTACAAATGCGCGCCATCGGGCGAAACCCTCAAATGCCGATGGCTTGAGGCCGGGTGCCTGCTGGGCTAGAGGTTACCCGCTCAGACCGTCAGAAAAGGCCAGACCCCATGTCGAAAACCCGTGTGACGCCCGAGGAGGCGCTGGCCTTCCACCTGGAACCGACCCCCGGCAAGTTCGAGGTGACGGCGACGGTCCCCATGACGACGCAGCGCGATCTGAGTCTGGCCTATTCGCCCGGTGTTGCCGTGCCCTGCGAGGCCATCTCGGAAGATCCAGAGACCGCCTATGACTACACCAACAAGGGCAATCTGGTCGCTGTGATTTCCAACGGCACCGCCGTTCTGGGCCTGGGGAATCTGGGCGCTCTGGCGTCGAAACCGGTGATGGAGGGCAAGGCGGTGCTCTTCAAGCGGTTCGCGGATGTGAACAGCATCGACATCGAGCTGGACACCGAAGATACGGATGCGTTTGTCGACGCGGTCAAGCTGATGGGTCCGACCTTCGGCGGTATCAACCTCGAAGACATCAAGGCGCCGGAGTGCTTCATCATCGAGCAGCGTCTGAAAGAAGAGATGGACATTCCCGTCTTCCATGACGACCAGCACGGCACGGCGGTGATCTGCGCGGCGGGTTTGCTGAATGCGTTGAAGCTCTCGAACAAGAAGATCGAGGATGTGCGCATCGTGTTGAACGGCGCAGGCGCGGCGGGCATTGCCTGTCTGGAGCTGTTGAAGGCGATGGGCGCCAAACACCAGAATTGCATCATGTGCGACACCAAGGGTGTGATCTATCAGGGCCGCACTGAGGGCATGAACCAGTGGAAGTCGGCCCATGCGGTGGCCACCGAGTTGCGCACGCTTGAAGAGGCGATGAAAGATGCGGATGTTTTTCTGGGCGTCTCGGTCAAAGGGGCCGTGACGCAGGATATGGTGGCCAGCATGGCGGATGATCCGGTGATCTTTGCGATGGCGAACCCGGACCCGGAAATTACACCGGAAGACGCGCATGAGGTCCGGCCCGACGCGATTGTGGCGACCGGGCGCAGTGACTACCCCAACCAAGTCAACAATGTGCTGGGCTTTCCCTACCTCTTCCGCGGGGCGCTCGACATCAACGCGCGGGCGATCAATGACGAGATGAAGATCGCCTGCGCCCATGCGCTGGCCAATCTCGCGCGGGAAGATGTGCCGGATGAGGTGGCGCTGGCCTATGGCAAGAACCTCAGTTTCGGGCGCGACTATATCATTCCCACGCCCTTTGATCCGCGTCTGATTCACCGGGTCCCGCCTGCCGTGGCGCGCGCGGGCATGAACACGGGCGCCGCGCGGCGACCGATCATCGACATGGAGGCCTATGAGCTCTCGCTCAAGTCCCGGATGGACCCCACAGCCAGCATCCTGCGGGGTATCAATGCACGGGCACGGGCCAATCAGGCCCGAATGATCTTTGCCGAAGGCGACGATCCGCGGGTGCTGCGCGCGGCCGTCATGTATCAGCGTGCAGGCCTTGGCAAAGCGTTGGTTGTCGGGCGGGCGGATGATGTCAAAGCAAAACTCGCGGAGGCCGGGCTCGAAGGCGCGGACCGCGAGATCGAGGTGGTGAATGCGGCCAATACGCTTCATCTGGAGACGTATAAGCAGTTTCTCTACGACCGGCTGCACCGGCGTGGTTTCGATGCGCAGGACATCCATCGCCTCGCCGCGCGCGACCGGCACGTGTTCTCGGCGCTGATGTTGCAGCATGGGCATGGCGACGGGCTGGTCACCGGGGCGACGCGCAAGTCCGCACATATTCTCGATCGCATCAACCACGTCTTCGATGCGGACAAGGATCATGGCGTTGCAGGCATCACGGCGCTGCTGCACAAGGGCCGCATTGTCTTCATCGCGGATACCATCGTGAACGAATGGCCCGATGAGGAGGATCTTGCGAACATCGCCGAACGCGCCGCCACGGTGGCGCAGAACATGGGGCTTGAGCCGCGGGTCGCTTTCGTGAGCTTCTCGACCTTCGGCTACCCCGTGTCCGAGCGGGCGGAGAAGATGGCGAAGGCTGCGGATGTGCTGGACCGGCGCGGGGTCACCTTCGAGTACGAAGGCGAAATGACGGTGGACGTGGCGTTGAACAGTCGCGCGCAGGAGGCCTATCCGTTCTCACGGCTTACCGGGCCCGCAAACATCCTGATCGTACCGGCCCGCCACTCGGCCAGTATCTCGGTCAAGCTGATGCAGGAGATGGCGGGGGCAACGGTGATCGGACCGATCCTCGCAGGCGTCGATGGATCGATCCAGATCTGCTCCACCGTGTCGACGGCCAACGACATTCTGAACATGGCCGTGCTGGCCGCCTGCAAGGTCGGCTGATCAGCTGTTCACGAAGGGGGCGTCGCTGCCCCAAAGCTCCTTGACCCGCGCATCCCGCCCGCAGGCCTCGCGGTAAGCAGTGTAGGCCGAGGCCTGGCGTTTCGGCCCGAAGCGCGTGATCACCAGCTGACGGCCCTTGTAGTAATCCTGGTGATATTCATCCGCGGGGTAGAACTCCGACGCGGCCAGGATCGGGGTCACGATCGTCTGACCCAGATCAGCCGCAGCCTTGGCCTTGGCGGCCTGCGCGGTTCTTTCCTCTGCCGAACCGCTGGTGAAAATCGCGGTGCGATAGCTTTCCCCCCGGTCGCAGAACTGCCCGCCCGCATCGGTCGGATCAACGGACCGCAAGAACAGATCGAGCAGCGCGCGGCGGCTCACGACATCGGCGTCGAAGGTGATCTGCACCGCTTCATAGTGCCCGGTGCCACCCGAGGTTACCTGTTTGTAGGTCGGGTTCGCGACAGTCCCGCCTGTGAATCCGGAGACAGCCTCCTTCACGCCGCGCACCTTTTCGAAATCCGCCTCGACGCACCAGAAGCATCCGCCGGCAACGGTGAGTGTCTGCAGAGTCTCGGCATGGGCCGTTTTGCTTTGCGCCACGAAGCCGATCACGATCATGCCGGCCAATGCGATGGATTTGAGTGTTTCCCATTTGGACATAGCGTATCTCCTTTGCCCGTAAATCTGTCGGGTCTCGGCACATCGGACAATTCACGAGCCTGCGATGTCACGAGCTGGTGAGGTGAGTTTACGGGCTTGGCTTCGAAGCCCGTCTTTTCTAGCGTCAACTGAAACATGCGGGGGGCGGTTCCATGCCATTTGAAACAATCACCGGTGCGACGCGATGAGGATCGCCATGTGGTCCGGGCCGCGGAACCTGTCGACCGCAATGATGTACAGCTTCGGGGCGCGCGCGGACTTTTCGGTGATGGATGAGCCGTTCTATGCCGCTTACCTGGCCACGTCCGGGGTGGACCACCCGATGCGGGCCGAGATCCTGGCGGCGCACGAGACTGATCCCGCGCGGGTTGCCGAGATCTGTTCCGCCGATCCGCCGACACCGCATCTCTACATGAAGCACATGCCGCATCACATGTTGGGTGGCTTCCCGCTGGACTGGGCGCGGGGCTGCGTGAACGTGCATCTGATCCGCCACCCCGCCCGGGTCATCGCCAGCTATGCCGCCAAGCGCGAACGCCCGACGCTGGATGACATCGGCTTTGCCCAGCAGGTCCGGCTCTACGAGGCGCTGGGCGGGGTGGTCATCGACAGCACCGACATTCGCGCCGACCCGGAGCGGATGCTGCGCCGGCTCTGCGATGCCATCGATCTGCCCTTCGACCCGGCCATGCTGCGCTGGCCAGCCGGCCCGCGCGCCGAAGACGGTGTCTGGGCCGCGCATTGGTACGGGGCTGTGCATCAAAGCACGGGCTTCGCTGGAGCTGAGGGGGATTTGCCTCGGTTAGAGCCTGATCTCCAGCCACTTATGGTTGAGGCGATGCGATACTACACCGCGCTCCAAACCGAAAAACTGAAGTAGCGGTCTACTTCAACCGGCGGTCCCGCGCCGCAAGCAGCTTCAGGCGCAGCGCGTTCAGTTGGATGAATCCTGCGGCGTCCTTCTGGTCGTAGGCGCCGGCGTCATCCTCGAAGGTCACATGCGCTTCGGAGTAAAGGCTGTGATCGGACCAGCGGCCCACGGTGCGCGCGTGGCCCTTGTAGAGTTTCAGGCGCACAGTGCCGGTCACATGGGTCTGGCTCGCGTCGATGGCTGCTTGTAGCATGGTGCGTTCGGGCGAGAACCAGAAACCGTTATAGATGAGTTCCGCATAGCGCGGCATCAGCTCGTCCTTGAGGTGCATGGCGCCCCGGTCGAGTGTGATGGATTCGATGGCCCGATGCGCCTCCAGCAGCAGCGTGCCGCCGGGCGTTTCGTAGATGCCGCGCGACTTCATCCCGACGAACCGGCCTTCGACCAGATCAAGCCGTCCGCAGCCATGCTTGCCACCCAACTCGTTCAGCTTGGTGAGCAGCGTGGCGGGCGACATCGCCTCGCCATTGATGCTGACCGCATCGCCGCCCTCGAACCCGATTTCGACGTATTCCGGCGTATCTGGCGCGTCCTCGGGATGCACCGTGCGTTGATAGACATAGTCGGGCGCATCGACGGCCGGATCTTCCAGCACTTTGCCTTCCGAGGACGTGTGCAGCAGGTTCGCATCCACGCTGAAGGGCGCTTCTCCGCGTTTGTCCTTGGCGATGGGGATCTGGTTCTTCTCGGCGAAGTCGATAAGCCTGGTGCGGCTCGACAGGTCCCATTCGCGCCAGGGGGCAATGACCTTGATCTCGGGGTTCAGCGCATAGGCGGCCAGCTCGAACCGCACCTGATCGTTGCCCTTGCCGGTCGCACCATGGGCGACAGCATCCGCGCCGGTTTCCTCGGCGATCTCGACAAGACGCTTGGAAATCAGGGGCCGCGCAATTGAGGTGCCGAGCAGGTAGAGCCCCTCATAGACCGCATTGGCGCGGAACATCGGGAAGACGAAATCGCGCACGAACTCTTCGCGCAGATCCTCGATGTAGATGCTTGTCGCGCCCATCATCTCGGCCTTCTTGCGCGCCGGTTCCAGCTCTTCGCCCTGGCCGAGGTCGGCGGTGAAGGTGACCACCTCGCAGCCATACTCCGTTTGCAGCCACTTCAGGATGATGGAGGTATCCAGCCCGCCGGAATAGGCGAGCACGACTTTCTTGGGCGCAGACATGAGCGGTTCCTTCGTCTCGAAATCGGGGCTGCGATAGCGGGTTTTTCAAGGCGCAGCAAGGCAGATGCGCGTTGACCGGATCGCCGCACGCGCCTACTGATCGAAGCTCTGGATGGCAGGAGGATGACACCGATGCGCGCTTCGGCGTTTGCAGAAGCTGCCCGTGCGGCGGAGCGGGACATGCGGGCGGTGTTTCCGCCGACGCCGCTGTTGCGCAACGATCATCTGTCAGAGCGGTGCGGGGCCGATATCTGGCTGAAACGCGAGGATCTGAGCCCGGTGCGGTCTTACAAGCTGCGTGGCGCATTCAATGCGATGCGCAAGGTGATCCCCGACCGGACGCTCTTTGTCTGTGCGAGCGCGGGCAATCACGCGCAGGGCGTGGCGTTCATGTGCCGGCATTTCGGGGTGCGGGGCGTCGTTTTCATGCCGGTGACGACGCCGCAGCAAAAGGTTCAAAAGACCCGGATGTTCGGTGGCGATCAGGTCGATATCCGGCTGATCGGCGACTATTTCGATGCAACGCTTGCCGCAGCACAGGAGTTTTGTTCAGCCGAGGGGGGCCATTTCCTGTCGCCTTTCGACGATGAGGATGTGATCGAAGGGCAGGCGTCCGTGGCGGTGGAGATTGAAGCGCAGCTTGGTCGCGCCCCCGACCGCATCGTTCTGCCGGTAGGTGGAGGTGGCTTGTCAGCCGGCGTGCGCAGCTACTTCGGCGATCAGGTGGACTATACCTTTGTCGAGCCGACCGGAGCGCAGAGCCTTGGGCGCGCGCTCGAAGAGGGCGCACCGGTCGATGTCTCGCCGATCAACAGCTTTGTCGACGGGGCGGCGGTGGCCAAGCTGGGCGTGCGGACCTTCGAGCGGTTGCGCGATGTGGCTCGCGCGGACGTACGGCATCTTTCCGAAGACCGGATCTGCACCACGATCATCGACATGCTGAATGTCGAAGGCATCGTGCTCGAGCCCGCGGGTGCGCTGGCCATCGAGGCACTGGCCGATCTGCGTGATGAGATCGCTGGCAAGACGGTTGTCTGCGTGGCCTCGGGCGGCAACTTCGATTTCGAGCGACTGCCGGAGGTGAAGGAGCGGGCGCAGCGCTACTCGGGTGTGAAGAAATACTTTATCCTGCGCATGCCGCAGCGTCCGGGGGCGCTGAAAGAGTTTCTCAATATTCTCGGGCCGGAGGATGACATCGCGCGCTTTGAGTACCTCAAGAAATCGGCACGCAATTTCGGCTCGGTTCTGATCGGGATCGAGACGACGCATCCAGACAACTTCACCCGGTTGCGCGGGCATCTGGACCAGGCCGGGTTCACCTACACCGACATTACCAATGACGAGACGCTGGCTCAGTTTGTGATCTGAGAGCCTGGGCCGATGCGTTCCACGTCCCCTGTGGTCGTGACCCGCGGAAGGCGGCTCGGGTGTTGGCCTGCCGGGATCAACTTACCAGTCTGATCGGAAGGTCCGAGAGAAATGCCGCGCGCGACTGCGCATAACACTGCAGAATCTCATTCAAATCGACCACGGCATCGGGCGTGCTGGCGGCTGCTGCTTCACCAGCCTGGCAGAGATCGGAGAAGGAGCGAAAGCCCAAGCTGAGCGCGCTGCCTTTCAGGAAGTGAAGCTTTGCTTCAAGGTCGTCGTGCTGCTGTTGCGCCGCTAGAGCGTCGATGGCCGAATCGACCTCTTCGAGGAACAGATCAACCACTTCGTCGAAATCTTCAGCGCCCACCTCATCCTTCAGTGTCGCGACCCTGTCCCAGTCAATCATCGCAGTTTCTCCGGCCTCAATTTGCGAGACTTTGGCACAGGGGGCCTAACGCGGCGTATGCGCCAAGGGATTTTTTCTCGCGAATTTTAGATTTCACCAGACGTTAAGATTTGCCCGCGTAGAACGCCGAACAAAGAAGGCCGAGCCTGTTTATGAAGATTGAAGCGTGCGCACCTGAGATAACGGGCTCGTCCGATCACGCGGATGGCGGCAAGCTCGTGCTTGTCGTCGATGACAGCCGTTTGCAACGGAAGATCCTGTCGAGCTCGCTGAAGCGTTGGGGCTACGACGTGATCGAGGCCGAGTCGGGCGAGGCGGCCCTTGCAGCCTGCCAGGCCCGGGCTCCGGAACTGATCCTCAGTGACTGGATGATGCCCGGCATGTCCGGGATCGAGTTCTGCAAGGCCTTCCGCGAGATGTCCGGCGAACGTTACAGCTACTTCATCCTGCTCACGTCGAAGAGCGAGAAAAACGATGTGGCGGCTGGTCTTGATGCGGGGGCGGACGACTTTCTGACCAAACCTGTCGACGGCAACGAGCTGCGCGCGCGGCTGACGGCGGGTCAGCGCATCCTCGAGATGCAGCGCGAACTGACACTGAAGAACCACGTGATCACCGAGACGTTGGACGAATTGCAGCGGCTCTACAATTCGCTGGACAGCGATCTGATCGAGGCGAAACAGCTGCAGCAGTCGCTGGTGCCGGAACGCTGCAAGTCCTTCGAGGGCGGTGATCTGTCGCTGCTGCTGCGGTCAAGCGGTCACGTAGGTGGCGATCTTGTCGGCTTCTTTCCCGCCGCCGAAGGCCATCTTGGTCTGTTCGCCATCGACGTCTCGGGGCACGGTATCAGTTCCGCGCTCATGACCGCGCGCCTTGCGGGCTACCTGTCGGCAACCGCACTGGACCAGAACATCGCGCTGGAACGGACCGAGACGGGATATCGCTCGCGCCCCCCGGCGGAAGCGATCGAGACGCTGAACGAGCTGGTTCTGGATGAGATGGAGACGGAGCATTACTTCACGATGATGCTGGCGGATATCGATCTTGCCACGGGCGCGGTGGTGATCGGACAGGCCGGGCACCCGCATCCCGTTATCCAGCGCGCAAACGGGTGCCTCGAACAGGACGGCACGGGCGGCTTTCCGGTCGGGCTGATGTCGGGCGTCACCTTCTCGCAGTTCGAGAT
Source organism: Roseobacter sinensis (assembly GCF_025755255.1). Lineage (GTDB taxonomy): Bacteria > Pseudomonadota > Alphaproteobacteria > Rhodobacterales > Rhodobacteraceae > Roseobacter > Roseobacter sinensis. The sequence continues at coordinate 237,900 of NZ_JALIEB010000001.1, forward strand.
GCAGCTGCATCCGGGTGATCGGCTCCTGATCCTGTCGGATGGCGTGACCGAATGCCCCAACCACGAGGGCGACCTGCTGGGTGAAAATGGGCTTGAGCAGCTCTTGGCAATGCACCGGGATGTGCAAGGCGCCGCCCTTTTCGACGCGATCCTGCAGTCGATGACGGATTTCTCGGGTCTGTCGGAGTTCCCCGACGATGTCTCGGGTCTTCTGTTCGAGTTTTCGGGACCTGCTCACGAAAAATAGCGCGCCAGAAACAGCCGGTCGCCGTCGTTGCCCATGCTCGCCACGGCGTCCTCGGGCGTCAGGGCTAGCGTCTCGTGGTCGGGCTCCGACGGCTCGGCCAGCTGCCGGACCGGGCGCGCGATGTAGACATGGCAAAGCTTCTCCGCCCAGAGGTCGTATTCCGGCATGAAGGCAAACCTGCGAAAGGCGCCCAGCCGCCGGGGGTTGGAGATCCGCCAGCCGGTTTCCTCCATGACCTCGCGATGCAGCGCCCGGATCGGACTTTCGCCCGGGTCGATGCCGCCGCCCGGAAGCTGAATATCCACGATATGGGAGATCTGCGCGGTGAGGAGAACCCGCTGCCCCAGCGGCAGAATTGCATAGGCGCCGGGCCGCAGACGGTATCTCTGGTCTGTGCGGGGTGCATGGCCGATGCGCCTGATCATTCTGGCTTGCCCTCTTTTCAACAGACCCCTGACGGTTATATGGAGCCGGTATGCCAACCCCTTGGCGATAAGGAAACCCCAATGACACTCGGACACCAGATCGCGTGGGACGATACTGTCCTGCCTTTCCAACTCGATGCCAGTGATATCCGCGGCCGTGTTGTGCGGCTCGATGGTGCGTTGAACGGGATCCTCAAGCAGCACGATTATCCGCCGCTGGTCGAAGCGCTGGTGGCCGAGATGGCGCTGCTGACGGCGCTGATCGGACAGACCATCAAGCTGCGGTGGAAGCTGCAGCTGCAGGTCCAGTCGAAAGGGGCCGTGCGCATGATCGCCACCGACTACTACGGCCCGGAGACCGAGGGCGACCCGGCCCGGATCCGCGCCTATGCCAGCTACGATGCGGACCGGCTGACCGAGACGGCGCCTTTCGATCAGGTGGGCGAGGGGTACTTCGCGATCATGATCGACCAGGGCAAGGGCATGACACCCTACCAGGGGATCACGCCGCTGGAAGGCGGATCGCTGGCCGCCTGCGCCGAGACCTATTTTGCCCAGTCCGAGCAGCTGCCGACGCGCTTCTCGCTGAGTTTCGGCAAGTCGACCGAGCCGGGCGTCGCCGAGCATTGGCGCGGCGGCGGGGTGATGCTCCAGCACATGCCCAAGGCGTCGCCCTTCGTGGCCGACGGTGAGGGCAACGGCGAAACCCTCTCGGCCGCGGATCTGGTGCAGGACGATGAAGCGGAGAACTGGAACCGCGCCAACATCCTGCTCGACACCGTGGAGGATATGGAGCTGATCGGGCCATCGCTGGCGCCGAACGACCTGCTGTTGCGTCTCTTCCACGAGGAACAGCCGCGGGTGTTCGACAGCCAGACGGTTCGGTTCGGCTGTACCTGTTCGGAGGATCGGGTGCGCCAGAGCCTGTCGATCTATTCGGCCCGCGACATCGAGAAGATGACAACGGACGAAGGGCGGGTGACGGCAGATTGCCAGTTCTGCGGGGCACATTACGACCTCGATCCGGCGACCGTCGGGTTCGAGGCCGATCAAGGCAGCCATGACGCATGATATAGAGACGCTCCGGGCCGCGTTGGCGCGCCCGGGGCGGCCATCGTCCGATTTCGATCTCAACCCCGAAACCGTTCTGCCGGAAGGGCGCAAGCTGCGCCCGGCCGGTGTGCTGGCGCCGATTGTCGAACTCGAGGGCGCACTTCACTTGCTGCTCACCAAGCGGTCCTCGGCCCTGAAGCACCATCCTGGCCAGATCGCATTCCCCGGCGGCAAGCAGGACGAGGGCGACGACGATGTGGTGGCGGCCGCCCTGCGCGAGGCCAGCGAGGAAATCGGCTTGCCGCGTGATCGGGTCGAGGTGTTGGGCACGCTGCCCGCGCATGAAACGGTCACAGGCTTCATCGTCACGCCGGTCATTGGCCGGGTCACGCGGCCGTTCGACATCGTGCCGGAAGCGGGAGAGGTCGACGAGGTCTTCTCTGTCCCGCTCGGCCATGTGCTGTCCGAGCCGAACTATATCATCCAGTCGCGCTGGTGGCGCGGGCAGCAGCGATCCTATTTCGCGGTGCCCTATGGCCCCTATTACATCTGGGGTGCAACTGCGCGTATGTTGCGGGCATGGACCGACCAGATCTCCAGATGATCCCGCCCGAAACGGACTGGCTGACGGATGCGTCGGTCCAGACCGTGTGCAGGGCCATCGCGGCGGAGGGCGCGCCAGTCTACATGGTGGGCGGCTGCGTGCGTGATGCGGTTCTGCGGCTGAGCGGTTCTGATGTCGACATGGCCACACCCGCCCGTCCGCAGGAGGTGACACGGCTGGCCGAAGCTGCGGGGCTGAAGGTTGTGCCGACGGGTATTGATCATGGCACCGTGACGGTTGTCGTTGACGGGACCGGCTTCGAAGTGACGACCTTCCGCAAGGATGTGCAAACCGATGGTCGCCGCGCGGTTGTCGCCTTCTCGGAGGATATCGCCGAGGACGCGCGCCGCCGGGATTTCACGCTGAACGCGCTCTACGCGACCCCGCAGGGCCAGATCGTGGATCCGCTCGGCGGGCTGCCCGACTGCCTGGCACGGCGCATCCGGTTCATCGAGAACGCCGACGACCGGATTCGCGAGGATTACCTGCGCATCCTGAGGTTCTTCCGGTTTCACGCCTGGTATGCGGATGCCGCGAAAGACTTCGATGCCGATACTCTGCACGCGATCGCGTCCAATGCATCCGGGCTCGAGACGCTTTCGGCCGAGCGGGTCGGGCAAGAGGTGCGCCGTTTGCTGGCCGCGCCGGACCCGGTGCCGGCCCTCGCCACGATGCAGCAGGCGGGTGTGGTGCAGCGCATTCTGCCGGGAGCGGATCTGCGCCTGATCGGGCCGGCTGTGCATCTCGAGGCGGAGCTCGGGCTCACGCCCGACTGGCTGTTGCGACTGGCCGCTTTGGGCGATGCAGAGGCGGCTGGCCGACTGCGGCTGAGCCGCAAGCAAGCAGCCGCGCTGGAGGACATGCAGCGCGCGCTCGGCGAGATGATGCCGGTGCGGGAAGTGGCGTACCGATACGGCTATGAGATGGCCCGGCGCATCCTGATCCTGCGCGCTGCGCTCAGCGGCGAAGGCTGCGACCGGGACGCGCTCGACCCCTTGAAAGACGCGGCCGCAGCGCGTTTGCCCGTGAGCGCGAAGGACTTCATGCCGGGGCTCAGCGGCAAGGCGCTGGGCGCGCATCTCGCCAGGCTCGAAGCACGATGGATCGCCTCCGATTTTCGCCTCACGCGTGAAGAGTTGATGACAGGGACCTGAAGTGGTCGACAGCGCGCGACTTCTCTTGTAAGTAGCACTTACCAAGACGGAGGAATACGAAATGTATCGCGGGATCTGGTTTAACTGACCCTGTCATAACCATGCTCCGGATGGCCTGTACCGCAGCGCCTGATCTTTTCGTATTTCTACCTGAGACTTCCCGCCATGCTCCGTTTCTTCGAAGGTCTTGTTGACCCCTACTGCGCCTATACCGAGACCGACCGACCGCCCCAGACCCTCTGGCGCTTCCTGCTGCAATACGCAGGGCCGTTCAAAACCGTCTTCTGGCTGACCGGCATCATGTCGGTGGTGGTGGCCGCCATCGAGATCTGGCTGATCTATTACATGGGGCGGGTCGTCGACCTTCTGGGAGATGAGCCACAGACCATGTGGCAGCAATACGGCACCGAGCTGATTCTCGTGGCGCTGTTCATTCTGATCATGCGGCCGCTGCTGCAGGCGATCGATGTGGCCCTGCTGAACAATACGATCCTGCCGAACTTCGGCACCATGATCCGCTGGCGGGCGCACCGGCAGGTTCTGCGGCAGTCGGTCGGCTGGTTCGAGAATGATTTTGCCGGGCGGGTGGCCAACCGCATTATGCAGACACCCTCTGCGGCAGGCGAAGTCGTGTTTCAGGTCTTCGACGCGATCTCGTTTTCCCTCGCCTATCTGTTGGGGGCTGCGATATTGCTGTCCTCGTCCGATCCGCGCCTGCTGATCCCGCTTTTGGGCTGGTTCGTGCTCTATGGCCTGCTTATGCGGTGGACGATCAAGCGCGTGGGGCCTGCGTCGCAGGCGGCCTCGAATGCCCGCTCCGTTGTTACGGGCCGTGTGGTGGATGCCTATACCAACATCCATTCAGTCAAGATGTTCGCCCATCATGACCAGGAACTCGCCTACGCCAAGGAAGCCATCGAGGAGACCCGCAAGACCTTCCAGGCCGAGATGCGCATCTTCACCATCATGGATGTCACCCTGGTTCTGTTGAACGGCGTGCTGATCATCGGTGTCGTGGGCTGGGCGATCCTGCTCTGGATGCAGGGGAGCGCCAGTGTCGGAGTGGTGGCCGCGGCGACGGCGCTGACCCTGCGGCTGAATGCCATGACCGGGTGGATCATGTGGGCGCTGACAACCTTCTTCCGTGAGCTTGGCGTGGTTTCCGAAGGCATGGAAACCATCGCGCAGCCGATCACGCTGACGGACGACACGGATGCCAAGCCGCTGAAACTGACCGAGGGCAAGATCGAGATCAAGGGCGTGTCGCACCACTATGGGCGCGGCTCCGGCGGGCTCGACAACGTCGATCTGACCATCCGGCGGGGCGAGAAGATCGGCCTTGTCGGACGCTCGGGTGCGGGCAAATCCACGCTCGTCAAGCTTCTGTTGCGGTTCTACGATGCCGAGCGCGGTCAGATCCTGATCGACGGGCAGGACATCGCGCGGGTGCAGCAGGACAGCCTGCGTCTGGCCATCGGCATGGTGCAGCAGGACAGCTCTCTGTTGCACCGCTCGGTGCTGGATAATATCCGCTATGGCCGTGCAGATGCGACCGAGGAGGAGGTTTACGCCGCGGCCCGGCAGGCGCAGGCGCATGACTTCATCCTCGATCTCGAAGACCCGGAAGGCCGGCGCGGCTATGCGGCGCAGGTGGGCGAGCGGGGCGTGAAGCTCTCTGGCGGTCAACGGCAGCGGGTCACCCTGGCACGTGTGATCCTGAAGGATGCGCCGATCCTGCTGCTGGACGAGGCGACCAGCGCCCTGGACAGTGAGGTGGAGGCTGCCATTCAGGACACGCTCTACGGCATGATGGAAGGCAAGACGGTGATTGCCATTGCGCATCGCCTCTCGACCATCGCGCAGATGGACCGCATTCTGGTGCTGGATCAGGGGCGGATTGTCGAAGACGGCAGCCATGACGCGCTTTTGGCGCGGGGCGGACTATATGCAGAGTTCTGGGCCCGACAATCGGGCGGATTTCTGGCCGCGGATATCGAGGAGGCGTCTTGAACATATCGAATTGGATCAAGGCGTTCCGTCCGGCAGAAGGGCCACCGCCACAGAGCCTCGGGGCCTTCATGCGGTGGTGTCTCACGGGCGCCTGGCCCGCGCTGTGGCTGGCGGCCTTTCTGTCCGCTGCTGCGGGCGCGATGGAGGCGGGCACAGCGCTGATCCTCGGTATGGTCATCGACGCCACCGTCGCGGCAGGACCCGAGGCGTTCTTCGATGGATCGAACCTTGGCCTTGTGGTCGCGGCCGTGGCCTTCTTCATGATCGCGCGGCCGCTGCTCTTCGGTCTGTCGGCCTCTGCCAACGCGATCATCGTGCAGCCCAACGTGAACCCGCTGGTGCTGTCCCGGCTGCACCGCTGGACGCTGGGGCAGACTGTCGGGTTCTTCGATGACGATTTCGCAGGCCGTATCGCGCAGAAGCAGATGCAATGCGCGCGGGCCGTCACCGATGTGGTCTCAGAGGTCATCAACGTGGTCGCCTTCGCGCTGGCCTCTCTGGCGGGCTCGGTGCTGCTGCTGTTCGCCATCGACTGGCGTGTCGCCCTGGGCTTTGGCGTCTGGCTGATCGGCTATTTCGCGATGATCAACTGGTTCCTGCCGCGGGTTCGGAAACGCTCGGCCGGGCGGGCCGGCGCGCGGGCCATGGTCTCGGGCCAGGTGGTGGACACGATCACCAACATCAAGACGGTGAAGCTCTTCGCGCATGCGGAGCACGAGGATCAGGCGGCGCTGCGCGCCATGCAGAGCTTCCGGCAGCGCGCGGTCGAATTCGGCTATCTGTCTGCGGGGTTCCGCTTCGCGCTCATGACCATGGCAGGGATTCTGCCGGTGGTTCTGCTCGGCGGCACGATCCTGCTGTGGCAGTCGGGGCAGGCCACGCAGGGCGATATCGTTGCCGCGGGCGCCGTGGCGATCCGGATTGCGCAGATGACCGGCTGGGTCAGCTTCACGCTGATGGCGATTTACTCCAATATCGGGGAAATCGAAGACGGCATCCGCACGCTCACACCCCGCAACCGCGTCGAGGATGACGCCGACGCCCAGCCTCTTGCGGTGTCGCGGGGCGAGATCGCGCTTCGGACTGTAGGGTTTGCCTACGGGCGCGACACCGGGGGCGTGCGCGGGATCGACTTGACCGTCCGGCCGGGCGAGAAGCTGGGGATCGTGGGCGCTTCGGGTGTCGGGAAGTCGACCCTGGTTGCGCTTTTGCTCCGGCTCTATGACGCCGAAGAGGGTGCCATCGAGATCGACGGGCAGGACATCACCAAGGTCACCCAGGAAAGTCTGCGCCAAAGCATCGGCATGGTCACCCAGGAGACCGCGATGTTCAACCGCTCGGCGCGCGACAACATCCTCTACGGCAGGCCGGATGCGTCGGAGGCCGAGATCGTCGCGGCCGCGCGCAAGGCCGAAGCGCATGACTTCATCGTGGATCTGCTCGATCACGCGGGCCGAGAGGGCTATGATGCGCATCTGGGCGAGCGCGGCGTGAAGCTGTCGGGCGGCCAGCGCCAGCGGATCGCTTTGGCGCGCGCGATCCTGAAAGATGCCCCAATCCTCGTGTTGGACGAGGCCACAAGTGCGCTCGACAGCGAGGTCGAAGCCTCCATTCAAGCCGCGTTGGAGCGGGTCATGCAAGGCAAGACCGTGCTCGCCATCGCGCATCGGCTCTCGACTCTGACCGAGATGGACCGGATCGTGGTGATGGACGACGGCCAGATCGTCGAGAGTGGCAGCCACGACACGCTTCTGGCGAAAGGCGGGCTCTACGCGCAGTACTGGGAGCGTCAGTCGGGTGGATTCATCCGGACACAGGCGGCGGAATAGGGCTTTTTCCGCACCACACCCTGCCGTAAGGCCTGTGCCATGACGGACTACACGATCAGACATCTGGGCTTGCAGGGGGACGGTGTTGCCGACGGCCCCGTCTTTGCGCCGCTCACGCTGCCCGGTGAGGTGGTGACAGGCACGCTTGAGGGCCAACGGCTGATGGACATCAAGGTGCAGCAGCCCTCGGACCGGCGCGTGTCTGCGCCCTGCCGCCACTTTCGCGCCTGCGGTGGCTGCCAGCTGCAGCACGCGGATGATGGCTTCGTGGCAGACTGGAAGGTCGACGTGGTCCGCCGCGCCTTGGCGGCGCAGGGGCTCGAGGCGGCCTTTCGCCCGATCCAGACCTCGCCGGCCGGATCGCGGCGGCGGGCCGGGTTTGCAGCGCGGCGGACGAAGAAAGGGGCCTTGGCCGGGTTCCACGGGCGGGCGTCAGACACCATCGTGTCCATCCCTGGGTGCACGCTGATCGATCCGGCGCTGCGCCGGGGGCCGGAGGTGGCCGAGACCCTTGCGACGATCGGCGCCAGCCGGAAGACCGCGCTCTCGGTCCTGGTCACGGTGACGGAGACCGGGCTCGACGTGGCGGTGAGCCAGGGCAAACCCTTGGACGGACCTTTGCGCCAGCAACTCGCGGCCGCCTGCGCAAAGCTGGATCTGGCCCGCCTCTCCTGGGACGGAGAGCTGATCGCGATGCAACAGCCGCCGGTGCACAGGTTCGATGGGATCTTGGTGACCCCGCCGCCTGGCGCCTTCCTGCAAGCGACCACCCATGGCGAGGCCGCCTTGCGCCGGGCTGTGCAGGAGATCACCGAAGGGGCCGGCCGGATCATTGATCTCTTCGCCGGATGCGGCACCTTTGCGCTGCCGCTCGCACGCGACGCGGATGTGCACGCGGTGGAGGGCGAGGCCGACATGATCGCGGCGCTCGACCAGGGCTGGCGCACCGCTGAAGGGCTGAAACGGGTGACGACCGAGGTGCGCGATCTCTTTCGCAGGCCGCTTTTGCCGGACGAGCTGCGCGGGGTCGGGGCCGTGGTGCTCGATCCCCCGCGGGCCGGGGCCGAGGCACAAGTCGCCGAGCTGGCGCGTGCTGAGGTGCCGCGCATCTCCTACGTCTCGTGCAACCCGGTGAGTTTTGCGCGGGACGCCCGCGCGCTGGTCAACGCGGGCTTTACTCTCGATTGGCTACAAGTCGTGGACCAATTCCGCTGGTCCGCACATGTGGAGCTTGTCGCCTGCTTCACATCGCCCCATATGCGCGGTTGATGAATGAGGAGAGGCAGATGACGCTGCGGCAGAGACTGGATGTCTGGCTGGATCAGACCTGGGTGGTGAACATGGTCATAGCCGTGATCATCTTCAACGCCGTTCTTCTGGGTATGGAGACCTCACCGACCCTCATGGCGCAGGCGGGCCCCTTGATTGTCGCCCTCGATACCGCCTGTCTGGGGTTCTTCATCGCCGAGCTTCTGCTGAAGATCTTCGCGCGCGGCACCCGATTCTTCAAAAGCGGCTGGAACCTCTTTGATCTGGCGATCGTGACGGCGGCGCTCATCCCCGGCTCGCAGACCATGTCGGTGCTGCGGGCGCTGCGGATCCTTCGGGTTCTGCGCGTGATCTCGGTTGCTCCGCGGTTGCGCCGGGTGGTCGAAGGCTTCGTGACCGCGCTGCCGGGCATGGCCAGTGTGTTCCTGTTGATGGCGATCATCTTCTATATCGGCGCGGTGATCGCGACAAAGCTCTTTGCTGCGAGCTTTCCGGACTGGTTCGGCTCGCTTCCCTTGAGCGGCTACACGCTCTTCCAGATCATGACGCTGGAAAGCTGGTCGATGGGCATCGTCCGGCCGGTCATGGAGGTCTATCCCTATGCCTGGGCCTTCTTTGTGCCCTTCATCATGATCACCACCTTCGCGGTGGTGAACCTTCTGGTCGGTCTGATCGTGAACTCGATGCAGGACGCCCATCAGGAGGAAGCGGGCGCGGTCACGGATGCCTACCGCGACGAGGTGCTGACCCGTCTCATTGCAATCGAGAAACGTCTGGACGAAAAATCGGATAAATGACAAATTTGTGAGATATTTAACCATTTTTCCATGGTAGCCGTGTCAAAAGAGCAGAACGTCGAAAAGACACATGGGGCAGTAAAAGATGCGTCGCAGAGACTTGATTACGACCACCGCCGCCGCGTTGGCGCTGGGCGGGTGCGCAGGCAGTTCGAAATTTCGCAGGTACGACGGGCCGGAAGTCACCTATGTGGTGGTGAACAAGGCGCAGAGGCGGATGCATCTTCTGCATCACGAGTCGCTGCTGAAAAGCTATGACATCCAGCTTGGCTTCGCACCGGTCGGGCACAAGCAGTTCGAAGGGGACGGGCGGACACCGGAAGGCGTGTACCGGATCGACCGCCGCAATCCGAACTCGGAGTTTCACCTCTCGCTCGGCATCTCCTATCCGAACGTGAACGATGTGGCCGCGGCCAAAGCCGTGGGCAAATCCGCGGGCGGCGACATCTTCATCCATGGACAGAAGAGCGCGTTCCGCACGGGGAAAGGCGACTGGACCTGGGGTTGTATCGCGGTCACCAACGACGAGATCGAGGAGATCTATGCGATGGTACCGGACGACACGCTGATCGTTCTGAACGCCTGACGGTCAGACCGGGCCGGCCCCAAGAGTGCTGCTGCCCGTAACGAGTGTCCACCAGATCTTGCCGTTGCTCTCCTGAAACCAGGAAAAGCCCATCTGCGTTGCGTCCGGCGACAGGATCACCCGGCGCGTATCGGGTTTTTCCATCCAGGCCGCCAGGGTCTCAAGTTCGGATTCGTAGGTTTCCGAGATGTTCTCGCCCACGAGTTTGCCAGCGTAGCCGACCCGTTGCACCCGGTCGATCGGGGAGGAGCCATCGGAGCCGAAATGCCAGGGTCGGTTCTGAATCGACATGTCGCGGGCATGTGTCGCGGCGGCCGCGTTCAGCTTCGGATCCAGCTCCAGCGGGGCTTGGCCGGAGGCACTGCGCAGTGCATTGACGGAATCAAGCATACGGAATTGTATCTTGCCGGTATCGCCACGGCTGATTCGGTAGATCTGGCCCCCGCTTGATCCATCCGACGCCACCGGGCCCTGCCCACAGGCGGCGAGCGTCAGCCCAAGCGCCATGAAAATCGAAATCAGACGGATCATTTTGCACTCCCAGAACGTTAGGTTACCGCATACCCTGCGGCACGTTGCAATTCAAACGCACATCAAGCCAGGAAGTTCTGATGACAAGTGTTTGATTTGCGACTGCGGCTTTCGCGCAATAAAATGCGCAGGTCTGGACACGAGTCCGTGCATATTGGAGGCATTTGATGTCTGTGAAAGGTTTTAAAGGTCCGAGCCGCCGCGCGTTTCTGGCAGGCGGTGCGGCGATGCTGGCGACACCGGCGATTGCGCAGGACGCAACCGCGGTGAACTCTGCGGCAACGACGCAAGGCGAGCGTGATCTCAGCGAGTCGGTCCGCCGCAACATATCGAGCTTCCGGACACTGGACTGGCGACCTTATTTCTCGAACCTGAGAAACGGTGCCGTCTTGGTCGATATCGACAGCCGAGCGCTGCATTATTGGTCGGAAGATGAAAGCTTCTACAAGCTGTATCCCTCGAGCGTGCCACTGACTGAGGAGCTGACGCGCCGCGGCCGGACCAAGGTGGTGCGTAAGGTCGAAGGCCCCAGCTGGCGCCCGACCCCCTCGATGCTGAAGCGCAACCCGGAATGGCCCGAGTTTATTCCCCCGGGGCCAGATAACCCTATGGGAACACACGCACTTTATCTCAGCTGGACCTATTATCGTATTCACGGCACGCATGATACGCGGAAAATCGGGCGGCAATCGTCGAACGGCTGTATCGGGCTTTACAACGAGCATATCGCGGAGCTTTACGCGCTTACGAAGGTCGGAACACAAGTGTTGCTTATTTGACGACATTGGTCCCGATCTGCTGATCGATTCCAGAATCGAGTTTGCAAACATCACGTTATGATGCTTTACCGAAAATCACGAGGTAAGTCTTTGGTGCGTTCTATCGCTATGCGTGGTTCGCCGATTCTGGAGGTTATGACATGAAGAAACTCGTTCTCGCTGCTGCATTGACAGCTGCCGCATCGACAGCATACGCCGGTTCGCTGGCCGAGCCGGTCGTTGAAGCACCGGTGGTCGTCGAAGAAGCAGAAAGCTCGTCCACAGGCGTGCTGCTGCCGATCCTGCTGCTGATCATCGTCGCCGCAGCTGTCTCCTAATCGGACGACAGTATCGCATAGAAAAGGCGGTGCGTTCTGCGCCGCCTTTTTTCATGTCTGGCCGTTGGTGCCAGCCAAGCCTGATCCTGGCGTTGTCTGAGCCGTCTCGCTCGACAGCCTAGCGCAGCCATCCCTTCAGATTGTCGTCGATCACGTTCGACAGGGCCGTGATGTGCGCGTCATCATCGTTGAGGCAGGGGATATAGGTGAAGGTCTCGCCGCCCGCCTCCTCGAAACTCTCCTTGATCTCTTCGTTGATCTCTTCAAGCGTCTCGATGCAGTCCGCCGAGAAGGCAGGCGCGCAAACGGCGATGTTCTTCTTTCCGGCCTCGGCCAGCCGCGCGACTTCCTCGACCGTATAGGGTTGCAGCCACTCTTCGGGGCCGAACTTCGACTGGAAAGTGGTGGTGATCTCGGTGTCCGACCAGCCCAGACGTTCCTTCAGCAGCCGCGTCGTCTTCTGGCACTGGCAATGGTAGGGGTCGCCCTCCATCAGGTATCGGATCGGGACGCCATGATAGGAGCAGACGAGGATGTCGGGCTTCGTCTCCATCGTCGCATAGCTGCGTTCGATCGACTGGGCCAGGGCCTCGATATAGTCGGTCCGGTCGTAGTACGGCTCGACCGTGCGGGTCACAGGCTGCCATTTCTCATAGGTCAGCGCCCGGAAGAACTGATCGTTCGCAGTGGCCGAGGTCGCACCGGCATAATGCGGATAAAGCGGGAAGAAGAGAATCTTCCGGCAGCCCGCAGCCGTCATTTCGGCCACTTTTGAACGTGTCGACGGGTTGCCGTAGCGCATGCAGAAATCAACCATGACCTCGCTGCCGTGTCGTTTGAGCATCTCGGTCTTGATCTTCTCTGTTTGCGCCTTGGTGATGGTCATGAGAGGGCTCTCGCCTGCCTCTTCGTTCCAGATGGACTTATAGGCCGCCCCGCTGGAAAACGGACGCTTCGAGAGGATGATCAACTGCAGAAGCGGTTGCCAGATCCACGGGCTGTAGTCGATGACGCGGCGGTCGGAGAGAAACTCGTTGAGATAGCGGCGCATCGACCAGTAGTCGTAGTTGTCCGGCGTGCCCAGGTTCGCCAGCAGCACACCGATCTTGGGCAGCGCGATCTCGGGGTGATCGTCCTTGGCATGTGTCGGGCGAACTTTCACGGGCGTCGAGGCGCTGCTGTCCAGCATCGGGGAGTCCTTGTGCAACGAATATGATCCTCAGATAGACGGTTTTACACGAGCGTCAATCGGGCAGGGGTGTTTCCGGAACCGACAGGGCGTCAGCGAGGCGCTGCTTCGCCGAGCCCGGTCTGAGCGGTTTTTGCTGGCTTTCGTCCGGTGCCCAGCCGGTCAGGAAGACTATCTCGAAGGTGGCGGGCAAGCGGCCGGATCCGGTCGCGAAATGCTCGATATAGAGCCTTGAGGTCTCATCGAAAAGCTGCCGGTTGGAGATCGTTCGCGAGCGCGCCACCAGCGCGTTGCCCTCGCCCATCGCGCGCAGGTCGTGCATCAGGTGCACGGTGTCGCGATACTCGACCGTGAGGGTGAGACTATCTGCCACGGGCAACGCAAGCCCGGCGCGCTGCAACAGCGCACCCAGATCGCGGATTTCGCCCATGGGCGCGATGCGCGGCGACAGCCCACCGCACAGCGCGATCTCGGCCTGCGCAAGGCAGCTGCGCAGTTCCTGAAGCGTCTGCCCGCCCAGCGTGGCGGCCAGCAGCATGCCGTCGGGCTTGAGCGCGCGACGGCACTGGATCAGCTGGCCCACCGGATCGTTGGCCCAATGCAGCCCCATCGCATGCACGACGAGATCATGCGCGCCCGTCTCCAGTGCCAAGTGATCCGCCTCAGGGCAGATCACCGCCTGCGGCAAATACATCTCCCAGACTGTGCGAAAAGGCGTGACCACGGCGGGCGATGTAAACGACCTGTTAACCATGGAGAGGCGATCTTGGATTTCGTCCGCCGCCATCTCTTGCAGGAACAGAGCCGTGGCACGGTCACGATGCTGCTGCAACGCGGTGACATCGGTCAGGGGTTTCGGGTCTTCCATGAAGGGGAAAATAGGCTGGTGGCGTTTAGTTTTCAAACGGCGGTTTCGACGATCTACCCACCCCGCTGCCTGGGGTGCGGCGACAAGGTCATGAGTGATTTTGGCCTCTGTGGCGCCTGCTGGCGCGACACCCTGTTCATTGGCGGGTCGATCTGCGATGCCTGCGGGCTGCCTCTGCCGGGCGAGGATCGGTCCGAGACGCTGACATGCGACGATTGCATGCGCAGCCCGCGCCCCTGGACCCGCGGCCGCTCGGCGCTGATTTACAAGGACAACGGTCGCCGGCTGGTGCTGGCACTGAAACACGGTGACCGGCAGGAGATCGCAAAGCCCGCCGCGCAATGGATGGCGCAGGCGATGGCGGATATCCCCAAGGACAACATGATCATCGCGCCCGTGCCGCTGCATTGGACGCGCATGGTCAAACGGCGCTACAATCAGGCCGCCCTTCTGGCACAGGCCCTTGCACGACACACTGGGCTGCCCGTCTGCCCGGACCTTTTGCAACGGCCCCGGCGGACGCCGCCGATGGAAGGCATGACGCGCGAGGTGCGGTTTTCCTCGGTCAAGGGGGCCATCGCGGTGCATCCGCGTCGGCGGCACCGTCTGGTCGCGCGGCCCGTCCTGATCGTCGACGATGTTTTGACCTCGGGGGCGACGCTGGCCGTTGCGGCTGATGCCTGTATTGCAGCGGGATCAGGACCGGTATACGTGGTGACACTGGCACGTACGGTGAAGGATGCCTAAATTCCTCACAAACGCGTCGTGCCATGAGGACCACCAATGAAGCCCGTCGAAATCTACACCTCGCCGCTCTGCGGCTTTTGCCATGCAGCCAAGCGCTTGCTGACCCAGAAGGGCGTGACCTTCTCCGAGGTTGATGTACTGGCCAACCCGAGCCGCAAGCCGGAGATGATCCAGCGCGCCAATGGTGGGCGCACCGTGCCGCAGATCTTTGTCGGCGATATCCACGTCGGCGGATGTGACGACCTCTACGCGCTGGAACGGGCCGGAAAACTCGACGCGCTTCTGGCGGCCTGATGAAGACCGCACTCCTGCAGTTGAACGTCTCGGACGATCCCGCCGCCAATCTGGAGATGACGCGTGCGCTGGTTCGACAGGCAGCGGCCGAGGGCGCCCGGTTCGTTCTGACCCCTGAAGTCACCAATTGCATCTCGACGAGCCGGTCGCACCAGAACGCTATTCTCCAGTTCGAAGAGGAGGACATCACGCTGGCGGCCCTGCGCGCCGAGGCCAAGGCGCATGGCATCTGGCTGCTGATCGGCTCGCTGGCGCTGAAGACGGGCGACGCCGACGGGCGGTTTGCCAACCGGTCCTTCATGATCGATCCGCAGGGCGACGTGGTTGCGCGCTACGACAAGATCCACATGTTCGATGTGGATGTGACACCGGAAGAGACCTGGCGCGAATCCGAAGGCTATCGTCCGGGCGGGCAGGCGGTTCTCGCGCAGACGGACTTCGCGACCATCGGCCTGACGATCTGCTATGACCTGCGGTTTCCCAAGCTGCATGCCGCGCTTGCGAATGCAGGGGCGCAGATCCTGACGGTCCCGGCGGCCTTCTCGCCGGTGACTGGTGCCGCACATTGGCACGCGCTGCTGCGCGCCCGCGCCATCGAGACCGGGTGTTTTGTCCTGGCTCCTGCGCAAACCGGTGAACACGCGAGCCAAAGCCACAAGACCCGCAAGACCTATGGGCATTCGCTTGTCGTCGCCCCTTGGGGCGAGATCCAAATGGACGCAGGCGCTGACCCGGGCGTTTACATGACAGACCTCGATATGGGAGAAGTGGCCAAGGCACGGGGCCGTGTGCCCAGCCTTGCGAATGCACGATCCTTCGACGGACCCTGATGAACGAAGACCGAAATGCCTTGGCCATCGCGCTTTTCAGCGAAGTGCTGGCGGCGGACCAGATGGTCCGCGCGCGGCTGAGCAAGGTATTGCCCAAGGGTATGGAAATCTCGCATTTTTCGGTGCTGAACCATCTTGCGCACACGATGGATGAGCGCACACCGGCACAATTGGCAGAGACGTTTCATGTGACCCGCGGCGCCATGACCAACACGCTCAGCAAGCTGGAGTGGGCAGGTTATGTGCACATCCGTCCCGACTGGGACGATGCGCGGCGCAAGATGGTGGCGATCAGCCCGGCGGGACGGCAGGCGCGGGATCATGCCGTGGGCTCGATCACCCCGCTGATCAACCAGGTGGTCGAAAAACTGGGCGACTCACAGGTGCGAGAAGCGCTGCCCATTTTGCGCGAAATGCGCCGTCAGCTGGGTGAGGAGGCCTAACCTCCGTCTGTCGTTGTGTTCAGATGTTCGGCCCGGCGGCGGGGAAGCGCCCTTCCCCCCATCGAAGGGGGGCGGGCGCTGGCCAGCGATGCTGGCTGGGCGCGCCGGATCAGAGGTTTGGTGCTTGCAATTGCCGGTGGATCAGGCGGGCTTCACACTGGCGGTCACGTAGTTCACGCTCAGGTCTCGATCCGACAGCCGCCATGACCACGAGAGCGGATTGAAGACGAACCCCTTGCGGTCCACCGGGTCGAGCCCCGCTTTGCCGAGCAGTCCATAGAGCTCATCCGGCGTGATGAACTTCGACCACTCATGCGTTCCCTTGGGCAGCCAGCGCATCACATGCTCGGCCCCGATGATCGCCATCACATAGGACTTCGGGTTGCGGTTCAGCGTCGAGCAGATGTGGAGACCGCCGGGCTTCAGAAGCTTCTGGCAGGCGGTCAGATAGTCGATGGGCGAGGCCACATGCTCGACCACCTCCATGTTGAGCGCCACGTCGAACTGCTCGCCCGCCTCGGCCAGGTCTTCGGCGGTGGTGTGACGATAGTCGATGGCCAACCCCGACTGCTCCGCATGGATCTGGGCCACGGGGATGTTCCGCGCGGCGGCATCGGCGCCAACAACATCCGCGCCAAGACGCGCCATCGGCTCGGCCAGCAGCCCGCCGCCGCAGCCGATGTCGAGGATGCGCAGCCCCTTGAATGGCGCATCGGATTTCAGATCGCGGTCGAATTCGGCCGCGATCTGCGACGTGATATAGTCCAGCCGGCAGGGGTTCAGCATGTGCAGCGGTTTGAACTTCCCGTTCTCATCCCACCACTCCGCCGCCATCGCCTCGAATTTTGCGATCTCGGAGGGGTCAACAGTGGTCTGTGGCGCTTGCATTCTGATCTCCATGTGCTCAAGTGCATTTTCGTATTATATAGGCCCGTAATGGACAAATTCTCGGACCAAAAGCGCGCAGTCCAATACCTCTACCCGCCGATCGACCCCTTCGATCAGCGGATGATCGACGTTGGCCAGGGCCACAAGGTCTATCTGGAGCAATGCGGCAACCCCCAGGGTATTCCCGTGATCGTCCTGCATGGCGGCCCGGGCGGTGGGTGCAGCCCGGCGATGCGGCGTTACTTCGATCCCGAGGTGTACCGTGTGATCCTGTTTGATCAGCGTGGCTGTGGCCGGTCGCGACCTCATGCGAGCGTCACGCACAACACCACCTGGCATCTGGTCGATGATATCGAGCTGATCCGGCGCGAGTTGGAGATCGAGCATTGGATCGTCTTCGGTGGCAGCTGGGGGGCGACGCTCGCGTTGATCTATGCCCAGGCGCATCCCGATCATGTGCGGCACATCGTGCTGCGCGGTGTCTTCCTGATGACCCGCGCCGAGCTCGACTGGTTCTATGGCGGTGGCGCGGGCAAGTTCTGGCCAGAGGTCTGGGCGCGCTTCACTGCGCTGATCCCCGAAGACGAGCAGGGCGATCTGATCGAAGCCTACCACCGGCGGCTCTTCTCGGGCGATATCAGCCTCGAGACACGGTACGCCAAGGCCTGGTCATCCTGGGAGAATGCGCTTGCCTCGATCCATTCGTCGGGCTCGACCGGTGAAAGCCCCGGCGACTATGCCCGCGCCTTCGCGCGGCTGGAGAATCACTACTTCTCGAACGGCGGATTTCTGGAGTTTGATGGACAGATCCTCGCTCATATGGGGCGGATTGCGCATATCCCCGGCGTGATCGTACAGGGACGCTACGACATGATCTGCCCGCCCAACAGCGCCTATGAGCTGGCGCAACGCTGGGAGAATGCGGATCTGAAGATGGTCCGAAACGCCGGGCACGCCCTCTCCGAGCCGGGAATCAGCGCCGAGCTGGTGCGCACCATGGACGGGATTGCAGGCAAGTGAAGCGGGTGACGCGGCATATCGACCGTCGGGCGCTCTTTGCCTCGGGTGCGGCGGCCGCCCTGCTGGCGGCGACCGGCGTCTCCGCAGGCCCGCAGCCCCGGCGCGGCGGGCGGTTGCGTCTGGCGCTTTCGGGTGCCACGCGCAGCGATGGGTTCGACGCGCGCCTGCGCCAGGGGCTCTTCATGCAGGTTGCGATGCCCGGCATGGTCTTCGACACGCTCACGCAGATTGGCGCGGACGGCACCCTGCGGGGTGAGCTTGCGACCGGGTGGCGGGGCACTGCGGATGCCCGCATCTGGGAGCTGGACCTGCGCCCGGATGTGCTCTTTCACAACGGTGCGGCATTCACCGCCGGGGATGTTGTTGCCTCGCTCGCGTTGCATCGCAATACGAGTCTGGCGGCTATCGAAAGAATCGAAGCCATTGATCCGGTGCGCGTGCGGATTGCGCTGGCAGCACCGGACGCGGATTTTCCCTATCGCCTCTCTGCCCCGCAGCTGGTGATCTACCCGGCGGACAGTATGCCGCAAGCCATGGCCGAAGGGATCGGCACCGGGCTTTACCGCCTGCACCGCTTTCTGCCCGGCCGGCAAGTCATCGGTGAGCGGGTCGAGACGCATTACAAGGACGGCGAGGCCGGTTGGTTCGACAGTGTCGAACTGGTTTCGATCCCGGCGGACGAGGTCCGCGCCGAGGCCCTGCGCGAGGGCTTTGTGGATGCCGCCGATCTTTCCGCAGGGCATGGTCTGGACGGGATGGCGCGCATCGCCCTGCTGCCCGATGCGCGGAACCTCACGGCCGCGGTGCATACAGACGTCCAGATGCCCAGCACGGTGGGCATGCATGCACCGCTCGACAATCTGCGGGCGGCCGAGCGGTGGTGGATGGGCTGACGCGATCAGGGGTTGCAGACTCGTTACCCCGAGCGTATATCCACTATAACAGCGGTGCGTTCGGGTCCACACCAAACGCTCCACCGGAACACGACACGGGCCGCGCGCCCGTTTTTTTGTGCCTGAAAGCGACATGACCAACGACCTGATTGCAAAAGCCGCCATCGACCGCCGCATGGCCGAGATCATCACCCCGGTGATCGAGGACATGGGATTCGAACTGGTGCGCGTGCGCCTGATGTCGGGCAAATCGACCACCTTGCAAATCATGGCGGACAAGCCCGAGGGCGGCATCGAGGTCGATGATTGTGCCGAGATCAGCCAGGCGGTGAGCGCGATCCTCGACGTCGAGGACCCGATCCTCGATGAATATACGCTTGAAGTGTCCAGCCCCGGCATCGACCGCCCGCTCACCCGGCTGAAGGACTTCGAGATGTTCGAAGGCTATGAGGCCAAGATCGAGACGGGCGAGATGATCGACGGGCGCCGCCGCTTCAAGGGCGAGTTGGCGGGTGTTGAGGGCGACGAGGTGCTGATCAATGTGGCCGAGGGCACGATCGGGCTGAAATTCGACTGGTTGTCGGACGCGAAACTCGTGCTCACCGATGACCTGATCAAGGAGATGCTGCGCCAGCGTAAGGCAAGCGGCGCTATCGACGAGACGAAATTCGACGAGATCCAGACGGATCAGTCTGCTGAGGGAGACCTGTAAATGGCAATCACATCTGCAAACCAGCTGGAGCTGTTGCAAACCGCCGAGGCCGTGGCCCGCGAGAAGATGATCGACCCCGGTCTGGTGGTCGAGGCGATGGAGGAATCGCTCGCCCGCGCGGCCAAGTCCCGCTATGGCGCCGAGATGGACATCCGCGTGTCCATTGACCGCAAGACCGGCAAGGCGACATTCACCCGTGTGCGCACCGTGGTCGAGGACGAAGAGCTGGAGAACTACCAGGCTGAATTCACGGTGGAGCAGGCCAAGCAGTATCTGGACGACCCGAAGGTGGGCGACACCTATGTGGAAGAAGTGCCCCCGGTGGAGATGGGTCGGATCGCGGCGCAATCCGCCAAGCAGGTAATCCTGCAGAAAGTGCGCGAGGCCGAACGGGATCGTCAGTACGAGGAATTCAAGGACCGCGCGGGCACCATCATAAACGGCCTCGTCAAGCGCGAAGAATATGGCAACGTCATTGTCGATGTGGGCGCCGGTGAGGCGATCCTCCGTCGCAACGAGAAAATCGGACGCGAGAGCTACCGCCCGAACGACCGCATCCGCGTCTATATCAAGGACGTGCGGCGCGAGCAGCGCGGTCCGCAGATCTTCCTCAGCCGCACGGCGCCGGAGTTCATGGCCGAGCTCTTCAAGATGGAAGTGCCGGAGATCTACGACGGTATCATCGAGATCAAGGCGGTGGCCCGCGACCCGGGCTCGCGTGCAAAGATCGCCGTGATCTCCTATGACGGATCGATTGACCCGGTGGGCGCCTGCGTTGGTATGCGCGGCTCCCGCGTGCAGGCGGTTGTGAACGAGCTTCAGGGCGAGAAGATCGACATTATTCCATGGAATGAAGACCAGCCCACGTTCCTGGTGAACGCGCTGCAACCCGCCGAGGTCAGCAAGGTGGTTTTGGACGAGGAAGCGGGCAAGATCGAAGTGGTCGTGCCCGAGGAGCAACTGAGCCTGGCCATCGGCCGCCGCGGTCAGAACGTGCGGCTGGCCAGCCAACTGACCGGCCTCGACATCGACATCATGACCGAAGAACAGGAAAGCCAGCGCCGTCAGGCCGAATTCGAGATGCGGACCAAGCTCTTTGTCGACAACCTCGACCTTGACGAGTTCTTCGCGCAGCTTCTGGTCTCGGAAGGCTTCACCAATCTCGAAGAGGTGGCCTATGTGGAGCTTGACGAATTGCTGGTGATCGACGGCGTGGACGAAGATACTGCGAACGAGTTGCAGGCCCGGGCGCGGGACGTGCTCGATGCGCAGAACAAGGCAGCTCTCGACAATGCGCGGGCGTTGGGTGTTGAGGACAGCCTGGTTGAATTCGAAGGGCTCACACCCCAAATGATTGAAGCGCTGGCTAAAGATGACGTGAAAACGCTCGAAGATTTCGCCACCTGCGCCGATTGGGAACTGGCAGGCGGCTGGACAACCGTTGATGGCGAGCGCGTCAAGGACGATGGCGTTCTGGAGCCATTCGATGTCTCGCTGGAAGAAGCGCAGGATCTGATCATGACCGCGCGCATCATGCTCGGCTGGGTCGATCCGGCGGATCTGGAAGCTGAGGCTGAAGACGAGCTTGCCGACGCCGAGACAGAGGAGGCCGAGGCCTGATTTCAGGCCTCGGATGAGCCTGATGGGTCGCGGGGGCGTTCCAAAAAATCGCGGTGACGGCCCGGACCGCAAGTGTATTGCCACGGGTGAGGTGCAGCCCAAATACGGGCTGATCCGCTTTGTGGCGGGGCCGGACGACCGCGTGGTGCCCGATATTCTGGGCAAGCTGCCCGGGCGGGGGTTTTATGTGGCTGCCGACCGGTCGGCGCTGAAAAGGGCCGTTGACAAGAAGCTCTTTGCGCGCGGGGCGAAACAGCCGGTGACCGTGCCGGATGGTCTGATTGACGAGGTTGAGACGCAGCTGGCGCGGCGCGTGGTGGATCTGATTTCGCTGCAGCGCAAGGCGGGCAAGGCCGTGGCGGGATATGAGAAGGTCAAGAGCTGGCTGCAGACGGAAGAGGCGCAGGTTCTGATCCAGGCGGTGGATGGATCGGGGCGTGGGAAATCGAAATTGAGCACACCGCACTATGGGCATTACATCGGGTGGCTCACGGCGGATGAATTGGGTTTGGCATTCGGACGTCAAACTGTGATACATGGGGCGCTCGCCTCTGGTGGACTCACGCAACGTGTTGTAGAGGAAGCCAACCGGTTAAAAGGCGTGCGCGTAAAGGAGGGTGGCAGCGGCCACTCGAAAGGATAGACGAGCTTCATGAGCGATACTGACGGCAAGAAAACATTGGGTCTGCGCGGGGGCGCACGTCCGGGCAACGTAAAGCAAAGCTTTAGCCACGGGCGGACCAAGAACGTCGTGGTGGAGACCAAGCGCAAGCGCGTCGTGGTGCCGAAGCCTGGTGCCGCGAAATCTACATCCGGCAACGCTACGGTGGGCGATCCGTCGAAGCGGCCCGCGGGCATTTCCGATGCGGAGATGGAACGCCGGCTGAAGGCGGTTCAGGCCGCCAAGGCGCGTGAAGCCGAGGAAGCTGCGGAACGCCAGGCCGAAGAGAAGGCCCGCGCCGAGGAGCGTGAGCGCCGCCGGGCTGAGCAGGAAGAGAAGGAGCGCGCCGAGCGCGAGCGCGAGGAAAGCCTGAAGGCAAAGGCGGAGGAAGATGCCCGCCGCAAAGAGGAAGCCGAAGCCGCCGCCAAGGCGGCGACAGCGCCTGTCGAAGAGCCGGTGGTCGCGCGCCAGCCGAGCAGCAAGGCGCCGGACAGCGCGCCGCGCAAGCAGCAGGACCGCGAGCGCGACAACAACCGCCGCGGCGGCAAGGGCGGCGACGACAATCGCCGCTCGGGCAAGCTGACGCTGAACCAGGCGCTGGCCGGGGGTGAAGGCGGGCGCCAACGCTCGATGGCCGCGATGAAACGCAAGCAGGAACGGGCGCGCCAGAAGGCGATGGGGGGCCCGGTCGAGCGCGAAAAGGTCGTGCGTGACGTGCAGGTGCCCGAAGCGATCATCGTCTCGGAACTGGCGAACCGGATGTCGGAAAAGGTCGGCGCTGTTGTGAAGGCGCTGATGCAGAACGGCATGATGGTTACGCAGAACCAGACCATCGACCAGGACACTGCCGAACTGATCGTCGAGGAATTCGGCCACAAGGTGGTTCGCGTCTCTGACGCTGACGTTGAGGATGTGATCAAGGAGGTCGAAGACACCGAGGACGATCTCAAGCCGCGTCCGCCAGTCATCACCATCATGGGCCACGTCGACCACGGCAAAACCTCGCTTCTGGACGCGATCCGCAACGCCAAGGTCGTGGCGGGCGAAGCGGGCGGGATCACGCAGCACATCGGCGCCTATCAGGTGAAAACCGACAGCGGTCAGGTGCTCAGCTTCCTGGACACACCCGGCCACGCCGCCTTTACGTCGATGCGCTCGCGCGGCGCGCAGGTGACGGATATCGTTGTGCTTGTCGTTGCTGCCGATGACGCGGTGATGCCGCAGACCATTGAGGCGATCAACCACGCAAAGGCGGCTGAAGTGCCGATGATCGTGGCGATCAACAAGATCGACAAGCCCGAGGCCAACCCGGACAAGGTGCGCACCGATCTGCTGCAACACGAAGTGATTGTCGAGAAAATGTCTGGTGACGTGCAGGACGTCGAAGTCTCTGCGATTTCCGGCCAGGGCCTCGATGACCTGCTCGAAGCCATAGCGCTGCAAGCGGAGATCCTCGAGCTCAAGGCGAACCCGGATCGCGCCGCTGTTGGCGCGGTGATCGAGGCGCAGCTTGACGTGGGCCGAGGCCCCGTGGCCACCGTTCTGGTGCAGAACGGGACGTTGCGCCAAGGCGACATCTTCGTGGTGGGGGAGCAATACGGTAAGGTCCGTGCGCTCATCAACGACAAGGGTGACCGCGTGAAAGAAGCCGGGCCGTCGGTGCCGGTCGAGGTGCTGGGTCTGAACGGGACGCCCGAAGCGGGTGACGTCCTCAATGTGACCGAAACCGAAGCGCAAGCGCGTGAGATTGCCGCCTACCGCGAACAGGCGGCCAAGGACAAACGCGCGGCGGCTGGTGCGGCGACGACGCTGGAGCAGCTCATGGCCAACGCGAAGGCCGATGAGAACGTCAGCGAGCTGCCGATCCTCGTCAAAGCCGATGTGCAGGGCTCTGCCGAGGCCATCGTTCAGGCGATGGAGAAGATCGGAAACGAGGAGGTGCGCGTGCGCGTGCTGCACTCGGGCGTGGGCGCCATTACGGAAACCGATGTGGGTCTGGCTGAGGCCAGCAGTGCGCCGATCATGGGCTTCAACGTGCGCGCCAACGCATCGGCCCGCAACACGGCGAACCAGAAGGGCGTCGAGATCCGTTATTATTCGGTGATCTACGACCTGGTTGACGATGTGAAAGCAGCGGCCTCGGGTCTGCTCAGTGCCGAGATTCGCGAGAATTTCATCGGTTACGCGACGATCAAGGAGGTCTTCAAGGTCACTGGTGTTGGCAAAGTTGCCGGTTGCCTCGTGACCGAGGGTGTCGCGCGCCGCTCAGCCGGTGTGCGCCTGCTGCGCGACAACGTCGTGATTCACGAAGGGACGTTGAAAACGCTCAAGCGCTTCAAGGATGAAGTGGCCGAGGTGCAGTCCGGACAGGAGTGCGGCATGGCGTTCGAGAACTACGATGATATTCGTGCCGAAGATGTTATCGAGATCTTCGAGCGGGAAGAGATCACGCGCACACTCACCTGATCGGGTACTCTGAAAACGAAAAAAGGGTGCAGCGTAATTGCTGCGCCCCTTTTTTAGTGTTCGAGTGCTTGTGCGTTAGGCGGCTTTGGTGACCGGTGCGCCAGCGTAGTTGGTGTCGTCCACTTTCACGACAATACGTCCATCCGGCAGCGCCCGAACGTAAAGCCCTTGAATCGACACAGCACTCCCCAGAGTGATCGTGCGTAACATTGTCGTTCTCCTCCCCAGGATCATGACTATGTCAAAATTATCGCGATTTTGTTAAATTACCATAAACAAATTACGCGAATTCGTCCTATAGGCGAAAAATCGCGAACAGTGCCGCCTTCCGCGTTAGCACTTACACCCAGTCGCGCAAAATCGGGATCAGCGGCAGGTCTGCCGCAGGCATTGGATAATCCCGCAGCTCGTTCGGCCGGACCCACTTAAGGCTCTGATTTTCTTTGGAAATTGGTGTGCCTTCCCACTTCCGGCAAGCAAAGAGTGGCATGAGCAAATGAAAATCGTCATAGCTGTGGCTTGCAAAGGTTAACGGCGCGAGACATGAGCGCCAGGTGTCAATCCCCAGCTCTTCATGCAATTCGCGGATCAACGCCGACTCGGGCGTCTCGCCCGGCTCAATCTTGCCACCTGGAAATTCCCACAAACCGGCCATGGATTTCCCTTCTGGCCGCTGCGCAATCAGGACACGGCCGTCGATATCGATGAGCGCTACGGCGGAAACGAGAACAGTCTTCATGAGATCAGGATCGGTAGTCAGCGTTGATATCGATATAGCCATGCGTGAGGTCGCAGGTCCAAACCGTGGCTTCGCCGGCACCGAGGCCCAGATCGACGGCGATCGACAGGTTCTGGCCCTTCATATGGGCGGCTGCGGCGGCCTCGTCGTATCCCGCGCTGACCCAGCCCTTTTCGGCCACCACCACATCCCCAAAGCGAATCGACAACAGATCGCGATCTGCCGCAGCGCCGGACTTGCCGACGGCCATGACGATCCGGCCCCAGTTGGGATCCTCTCCGGCGATTGCGGTCTTCACCAGTGGTGAATTCGCGATCGACAAGGCATGGATCTTCGCGTCCGAGGGGCTGGCGGCCCCGCTGACCGTGATTTCGACGAATTTCGTTGCGCCTTCACCGTCGCGGATGATCAGATGCGCAAGCTCCAGCATCACGGATCTCAGCGCGGCCGCAAAGGCGGGATCGTTTGTGACATCGACGCCAGAGGCTCCGGTTGCTGCGACCAGCAGGGTATCGGAGGTCGAAGTGTCGCTGTCTACGGTGATGCAGTTGAAGGTCTCTGTATTATACGACGAGACCAGCCCCTGCAGGTCGGCCTGGCCGATTTGGGCATCGGTGAAGATGTAGGCCAGCATGGTCGCCATGTCGGGCGCGATCATGCCCGAGCCCTTTGCGATCCCGGCGATCTTCACCCGGCCCCGAGGGGTCTCCACCACCGCGGTGGCGCCTTTCGGGAAGGTATCGGTTGTCATGATCGCGCGGGCTGCAGCCACGATGCCGTCGGCTGCCGCGCTTTCGGAGAGCCGTTGCAGATGCGCTGTGATCCTGTCGAACGGCAGCGGCTCTCCAATCACGCCGGTCGAGCAGGTGAAAACGCGCGCCGCCGGCACGCCGCATGCGGATGCTGTCGCAGTGGCAATCGCCTGCACGGCGTCTGTGCCGTTGCGCCCGGTAAAGGCGTTTGCATTGCCGGAGTTGACGAGGATCGCAGCGCCCGCCTCAGACGGACCACCCAGTTTGGCCTGACAGTCGAGCACCGGCGCAGCCCGGGTGGCCGATGTCGTGAACACCCCTGCAATCGCAGTGCCCGGTGCCAGCTTGGCCAGCATCACGTCTTCGCGGCCCTGGTACCGTACGCCCGCAGCAATCGTTGCAAATTGCACACCGTCGATCACTGGCAAGGACGGAAAGCTCTCCGGGGCCAGCGGCGACACAGCCGTGATCTTCGCCATTGGAAGTCAGTCCAGAAGATCGGTCTGTTTCAGGATCGTGGGGTCGATCTCGACATCCGCGCGCACCTGAACATCGGCGGACTCGGTTGCCGAGCGGATCGCCTCCTGCGCCTTGATCTGGCTCAGCTCCTGGGTCAGCTCGGCGCGAACATCCTCAAGCGTGGGGATCTCGGCCTGGCGCGTCTCGTTCAGCTTGATGATGTGCCAGCCGAATTGCGTCTGCACCGGGTCCGACACTTCGCCGACGCCGAGCGCGATTGTCGCCGCCTCGAACGCGGGCACCATCATGCCCGAGCTGAACCAGCCAAGCTCGCCGCCATTGGGACCCGACGGGCCAATGGACTTTTCGCGCGCGGTCGCCGCAAAGTCGGCGCCCCCATCCACGGTTTCCTTGACGGCTATGGCCTCTTCCTCGGTTTCAACGAGAATATGCGAGGCGTTGTACTCCTCTTCGGGATCGACATCGCCGAACTGCCGGTCATAGAGGTCTTGCAAGGCCTCGTCGGTGATCGCATCCTGAAGCACGCCTTCCACGACCTCACCCGCGACCAGCGACCGCTCTTCATTCTCCAGCGCCTTGGTGATGCGCAGCGGCGTCTCTCCCTCATAGGTCTGCGCCAGCGCGCTTTGCTGCACGAGCTGTTCGAGAATTCCGTCGTAGAGCACCTTGTCATCGAGCTGCTGATACTGCGCGGGCAAGGTTGCGCGGGCCGCAATCATATGGCCGAGGGTGATCTCGACACCGTTGACTGTCGCCACGACCGTATCCGCGTTCGGCTCTTCGGTCTCGCTTGTGTCCTGCGCCAAGGATACCGAGGCGAGGCACGCCACGAGCGCGGCGCTCGCCAGAAGTCCGAGGGTGTGTTGCATGGATTTGTCCTTGGGCTGCGTCGCTCCTGAGCGCGACATTGACACGGTTTCGCGTGACCCTTACATCGCCGTATGGACGCGGCCAGGGTGTTGCGTTCACCTCTATCTATGGGCTGTGTCGCAGACGAGCAAGCAGATCAGCGCCAATACTTGAACTTCGGCTGGAGAACGCATGCTGGGCATCGGAACACTCGCGAAAAAGGTCTTCGGGACTCCGAATGACCGGAAAGTCAAAGCGACCCGCCCCCTGATTGACAAGATCAACGCCCTCGAACCGGACTTCGAAACGCTCAGCGACGACGGGATCAAGGAGAAGACGGAAGAGCTGCGCAAGCGCGCGCTGGATGGCGAGAGCCTCGACAGCCTGCTCCCGGACGCCTTCGCCAACTGCCGCGAGGCGGCGCGCCGGGCGTTGGGTCTGCGGGCCTTCGACACCCAGCTCATGGCGGCAGTGTTCCTGCATCAGGGCAATATCGCCGAGCAGAAGACAGGTGAAGGCAAGACCCTGACCGCGACCTTCGCGGCCTATCTCAATGCGCTGACTGGCAAGGGCGTGCATATCGTGACGGTCAACGAATACCTCGCCAAGCGCGACGCGGCCTGGATGGGTCAGGTCTTCGGCGCCTTGGGGCTGACCACCGGTGTCGCGCATGCGGATATGACCGAAGAGGCCAAGCGCACGGCCTATGGCAGCGACATTACCTATGCGACCAACAATGAGCTTGGCTTCGATTATCTGCGCGACAACATGAAGTCCGAGCTCAGCCAGATTTTCCAGAAGCACCACAATTTCGCGATTGTGGACGAGGTCGATTCGATCCTGATCGACGAGGCGCGGACTCCGCTGATCATCTCCGGCCCGTCCCAGGACCGGTCGGACATGTACAAGGTCATCGACACCGTCATCCCCGAGCTGGCAGATGAGCACTTTGAGCTCGACGAAAAGACCCGCAACGTCACCTTCACGGATGAGGGCAACGAATTCCTCGAAGACCTGTTGCGCCAACGCGGTCTGCTGGAAGAGGGTCAGACGCTCTATGATCCGGAAAGCACCACCGTGGTGCACCACATCAACCAGGGTCTGCGCGCCCATAAGCTCTTTCAGCGCGACAAGGACTACATCGTGCGTGATGACGATGTGGTGCTGATCGACGAATTCACCGGCCGCATGATGGCCGGGCGGCGTCTGTCGGATGGGTTGCATCAGGCCATCGAGGCCAAGGAAGGCGTGTCGATCAAGCCCGAGAACGTCACGTTGGCCTCTGTAACTTTCCAAAACTACTTCCGGCTGTACGACAAGCTGGCGGGCATGACCGGGACCGCGCTCACGGAAGCCGAGGAATTCCAAGAGATCTACGGCCTTGGCGTGATCGAAGTGCCGACCAACAAGCCCATTGCACGGGTCGATGATGACGATCAGGTCTATCGCACGGTGCGCGAGAAATACGCTGCCATGCTCGAACAGATCAAGGAGAGCAACGCCAAGGGGCAGCCCGTGCTCGTCGGCACCACCTCGATCGAGAAATCCGAAGTGCTCAGCAAGATGCTGAAGGACGCCGGTATCCCGCACAACGTTCTGAACGCGCGTCAGCACGAGCAGGAGGCGCAGATTGTTGCGGATGCGGGCAAGTTCGGAGCTGTCACGATTGCGACGAACATGGCCGGTCGCGGGACCGACATTCAGCTGGGCGGCAACGTCGATATGCAGGTGATGAACGCCATCGCCGCAGACCCTGAGGCCGACCCCGAAGCGATCCGCGCGAAGGTCGAGGCCGAGCATGCCGGTGAGAAGGCCAAGGTGCTCGACGCGGGGGGGCTCTATGTTCTGGCGTCCGAACGGCACGAAAGCCGCCGCATCGACAACCAGCTGCGCGGCCGGTCGGGCCGGCAAGGTGACCCGGGGCGCTCGTCCTTCTATCTCAGCCTCGAGGACGATCTGATGCGGATTTTCGGATCCGAGCGGCTTGAAAAAGTGCTCACCACGCTTGGTCTCAAAGAGGGTGAAGCCATTGTGCACCCATGGGTGAACAAGTCGTTGGAGCGGGCGCAGGCCAAGGTCGAAGGCCGCAACTTCGACATTCGCAAGCAGCTGCTGAAATTCGACGACGTGATGAACGAGCAGCGCAAGGTGGTCTTCACCCAGCGCCGCGACATCATGGAGGCCGCGGACCTCAGCGAAATCACGACCGACATGCGGCACCAGGTGATCGATGACATGATCGACCAGTACCTGCCGCCCAACACCTACGCGGATCAATGGGATGCCGAAGGGCTGAACACCGCGGTCAGGGAGCAGCTCAGCGTCGACGTTCCGGTGATGGATTGGGTCGAGGAGGAAGGGGTCGACGACGAGGCTATCCGCGAGCGGCTGGTCCAGGCCACGGATCAGTTCATGTCGGAGAAGGCCGAGCAATTCGGCTCGGAGAACATGCGCAACATCGAGAAGCAGTTGCTGCTTCAGGTGATCGATACGAAATGGCGCGAGCATCTTCTGACGCTCGAGCATCTGCGCTCGGTCGTCGGGTTCCGAGGCTATGCGCAGCGCGATCCGTTGAACGAGTACAAGAACGAGTCGTTCCAATTGTTCGAAGGCATGCTGGACAGCCTGCGTGCCGATGTAACCCAGAAACTCGCCCAGATCCGCCCGCTGTCCGAAGAAGAGCAGCGCCAGATGCTCGAACAGATCCGCGCCCAGCAAGCTGCGCAAGCGACGGCTGCCGCTGTCGCCGCGGGTGCCACCGCCCCTTCCGACGCGCAAGCCGGCGCTGCCGAAGGCTTCGTGGAAGGCGATCCGTCGACCTGGGGAAATCCCGGACGAAACGAGCAATGCCCCTGCGGGTCGGGCAAGAAATTCAAGCATTGCCACGGGCGACTGATCTAGGGATTTACCGCCCGATGACCTGGATGATCCGGCCAGGCGCAAGCGGCGGCGTTCTGGTGTTGAATTCTTCGTCACAAGACCCGAAAGTCACGGGCGACGTGATCTGGCATCGAGGGGCTCTACATGCAATTGCGGCGTGCGGCGACCTGTGCCGCACTGTGTTTGTCTGTTCTGCTGCATCCGGCCCAGGCGCAGGATGTCACCCTCACCTCTCGTGATGGCAGCATCGAGCTGACGGGCACGCTTCTGGGCTTTGATGGCGAGTTCTATCGCCTCGACACGGTCTATGGCGAGTTGACGGTGGATGGGTCGGGCGTGCTCTGCGATGGACCGGGTTGCCCCAACCTTCAGGACTTCGTGGCCGAACTGAGCATCTCGGGCTCCGCAGCCATGGGCGCGATTCTGATGCCCGCGCTGGTCGAAGGTTTCGCCCTCCGCAATGGATACAGGGCCCGCCGCGTCGTCGAGGACAAGACCCATTTCAGCTATCATCTGTCCGATGAGGCAACCGGGAAACGCGCGGCGGTCTTCTCCTTTCGGGTGACCAATACGGATGAAGGCTTTGCCGACCTCCTCGCGAATGAGGCGGATATCGTAATGGCCCTGCGCGAGATCCGGGCCCAGGAACAGGTGCGGGCCGAGGAGGCGGGCCTGGGCGATCTGACCGGCGACAATCGCAGCCGTGTCGTGGCACTCGACGGCATTGTACCGATCGTTGCACCGAACAATCCGGTGCGGCAGATCTCGCCGCTGGAGCTGGCGCGGATCTACGCGGGGCAGATCACCAACTGGTCCGAGCTGGGCGGACCGGACGCCCCGATCAGCCTGCATGCCCCGGTTCAGAAAACCGGGCTGGGGCAGGCCATCGAAGACAAGATCATCATCCCGGCGGGGTTTCAGATGTCGCCCAACATCACCCGTCATGCCCGCGGCATCGAGCTGTCGCAACGGGTCGCGGAGGATGCGTTTGCGCTGGGCGTCGTCAGTTTCGCGGAGGTGGGCGATGCCCAGGCCCTGACGCTTACCGGCCCATGCGGGCGAGCCCTGCGCGCGACCCGGCGGACCATCAAGACGGAAGACTACCCGCTCACGGCGCCGATGTTCCTTTATCTGCCCGCGCGACGCCTGCCTAAGATCGCGCGCGAGTTTCTCGCCTATACCCGTGGGCCATCGGCGCAGATCGTGATCCGGCGGGCGGGATTTGTCGATCAGGCGCCCGAGGAGGTGCCGGTCGACGATCAGGGCAACCGGCTGGCGAATGCCATCGCGGCCGCGGGCGGTGAGGTACCCTTGACCGAGCTGCAGCGCATGGTTGGCGTGCTCTCACCGATGAAGCGGCTCACAACATCGTTTCGGTTCGAGACCGGGTCGGCGCGTCTGGATGCGCAGTCGCGCTCGAACGTGCAGCAGTTGGCGCGCGAGCTGGAACAGGGGGGCTATGATGCGCGCAAGCTGCTCTTCGTCGGGTTCAGCGATGGAGAGGGACCGGCCATCGCCAATAAGAGCATCGCCCTGCAGCGGGCCGAAGCGGTGCGCCGTGCGGTTGTCGAGGCCGCGGAAACGGCGGACATCAATCAGGTGCAGCTCGAGATCGACGCCTTTGGTGAAGCGATGCCGATGGCCTGCGATGGCAGTGCCTGGGGTCGGCTGACGAACCGCCGCGTCGAGGTCTGGGTGCGCTAAGCCTCAGATGTAGCCTTCGCTGCGAAAGCTGAGTTCGCGCGATTTCCCGATGATCAGATGGTCGTGCAGGGTCAGCCCGAGCGCGAGACAGGCGGTGTTGATCTGATCGGTCATGGCGATATCTGCCTGTGAGGGCGTCGGATCTCCCGAAGGATGATTGTGCACCAGAATCAACGCACTGGCATTGAGCTCCAGCGCGCGCTTTGCGACCTCGCGGGGGTAGACCGGCACGTGATCGACGGTGCCCTTGGCCTGTTCCTCATCCGCGATGACCACATTCTTGCGGTCGAGATAGAGCACGCGGAATTGCTCCGTCTCCCGATGCGCCATGGTGGTGTGACAGTAATCGAGCAGCGCGTCCCAGCTGCTGACCACATTTTGCTGGATCACGCGGGCGCGGGCCATGCGTTGGGCCGCCGCTTCGACGATTTTCAGTTCTGTGATGACTGCGTCCCCGACACCCGAGATATCGCGCAGCCGCTCGGGCGGCGCCGTAATGACGCGGTTGAAATCGCCGAAGCGGTCCATCAGCGCCCGGGCCAGCGGTTTGACATCGCGGCGAGGGATGGCACGGAACAGGACCAGCTCCAGCAACTCGTAGTCGGGCATGGCCGCCGCGCCACCCTGCATGAACCGATGGCGCAGCCGCTGGCGGTGATCGGCGATGTAGGACGGTGTGGTCCCATTTGGCAGAGGCACCGGTTCGGCTTCGTCGAGAAGGAACGGAAGTGTCGATTCGGCAAAGGTGTGGGGATCACGACTCATGGCTCGGACTGTGCGGACTCATGGTTTCTGTTTGGTTAACCGCGACCGCCAAACGGTCGTCGGCGGGCCGTCTGTCGAACGTCGGCATCACATCGGTGCGCACGCACGGTCAAATCTGGGGGAGGCACAACACCAGGGGTGGCCTGAAAGCCCACCCCACCTGCCAGCACGGACCTGTGGACCGGCAGGTGAGGTGGGCTTTCAGGCCACCTTTGGTCGATGGTTAGAGATGAGGGTGGGCGGACGACGTATCGAGGCTCCGCCCGTGATCTGGCGAAACGCTCCACTGGAGCGCTTCCAGGGAGCCAGATCACCCCTTCATGGAATCCCAGAAGCTCTTGACGGAGGAAAAGAAGCTCGAGGTCTCGGGGTTGTTGTTCTCCGACAGCTCTTCGAACTCGGCCAGCAGCTCTTTCTGACGGGCTGTCAGGTTCACCGGCGTCTCCACGGCAAGTTCGATGAACATATCACCCGAGCCCGCGCCCCGCAGGGCTGGCATGCCCTTGCCACGCAGCCGCATCTGGCGGCCCGACTGGCTGCCGCCCGGGATCTGGACGCGCCCGCGCCCGCCGTCGATGGTCGGCACTTCGATCGATCCACCCAGAGCCGCCTTGGCCATGGACACCGGCACCCGGCAGAAGAGGTTGCTGCCTTCCCGCGAAAAGAGCGCATGTTCGGTCACGTCGATGAAGATGTAGAGATCGCCCGAGGGCCCGCCCCGCATGCCGGCTTCGCCTTCACCGGCGAGGCGAATGCGCGTTCCGGTCTCGACCCCCGCCGGGATATTCACGCTGAGCGCGCGATCTTTCTCCACCCGGCCCGCGCCCTTGCAGGTGGTACAGGGGTTCTTGATGATCTGGCCAAGGCCGGAGCAGGTCGGGCAGGTGCGCTCCACCGTGAAGAAGCCCTGCTGCGCGCGCACCTTGCCCATGCCCGAACACGTGGGGCAGGACGTCGGCTCGGCCCCACCTTCGGCGCCGGAGCCCTTGCAGCTGTCGCAGCTGACCGAGGTGGGGACATTGATGGTCTTCTGCAAGCCGCTGAAGGCTTCTTCGAGTGTGACGCGCAGGTTGTAGCGCAAGTCCGACCCGCGCGCGGCGCGTTGCCTGCCGCCGCCGCGTCCGCCGCCCATGAAGTCGCCGAAGAGATCGTCGAAGACGTCAGAGAAGGCTGAGCTGAAATCGCCTTGGCCGCCGCCGAAGCCGCCACCCGGACGGCCACCGGCGCCCATGCCGCCTTCGAAGGCCGCATGGCCGAAGCGGTCATAGGCTGCTTTCTTCTCGGCGTCCTTCAGAACCTCGTAGGCCTCGTTGGCCTCCTTGAATTGCGCCTCGGCGTTTGGGTTGTCCTTGTTGCGGTCGGGATGCAGCTCTTTCGCCTTCTGGCGGTAGCCTTTCTTGATCTCGTCCGCCGACGCACCTTTGGCGACACCCAGCACGTCGTAGTAGTCACGTTTTGCCATTCGAAAGTCCCCTTACTGGAACGTGACAGGCCGACCCGGAGGTCGGCCTATGCAGTGGTTCCGGGTTACGCGCCGCTTACGCGCGCTTGTCGTCGTCGAGATCTTCGAACTCGGCATCGACGATATCATCGTCGTCGCCGCGCGGTGCGTCTGTGGCTTCCGCCACATCTTCACCGTCTTCCTGTGCGGCCTTGTAGATCGCCTCGCCCAGCTTCATCGCGGCCTCGGTCACGTTCTGGATACCCGACTTGATCTTGTCGACGTTGTCGGTTTCCAGCTCGTCCTTGAGGGCTGCGATCGCCAGCTCGATGGCTTCGATGGTGGTCGGGTCGACCTTGTCGGAATGCTCTTCCATCGATTTCTCGGTCGAGTGGATGAGGCTCTCCGCCTGGTTTTTCGCCTCGATCAGCTCGCGGCGGGCCTTGTCCGCTTCCGCGTTCTCCTCAGCGTCCTTGACCATCTTTTCGATGTCCTCGTCGGAGAGACCGCCCGAGGCCTGGATCGTGATCTTCTGCTCCTTGCCGGTGCCCTTGTCCATCGCACCCACCGACACGATGCCGTTGGCGTCGATGTCGAAGGTCACCTCAATCTGAGGCATGCCGCGCGGGGCGGGCGGGATGTTTTCGAGGTTGAAGGCACCGAGGATCTTGTTGTCGGAGGCCATCTCACGCTCCCCCTGGAAGACCCGGATGGTCACCGCGTTCTGGTTGTCTTCGGCAGTGGAGAAGATCTGCGATTTCTTCGTCGGGATCGTGGTGTTGCGGTCGATCAGGCGGGTGAAGACACCACCCAGGGTTTCGATGCCCAAGCTCAGCGGGGTCACGTCGAGCAGGACCACATCCTTCACATCGCCTTGCAGAACGCCGGCCTGAATGGCGGCACCCATGGCGACGACCTCGTCGGGGTTCACACCCTTGTGCGGCTCCTTGCCGAAGAATTTGGTCACTTCCTCGACCACTTTCGGCATGCGGGTCATACCACCCACGAGCACAACTTCGTCGATGTCGGACGCGGAGAGGCCCGCATCTTTCAGCGCTGCCTGGCAGGGTTTGATCGAATTCTTGATCAGGTCGCTCACCAGGCTTTCCAGCTTGGAGCGGGTCAGCTTCATGACCATGTGCAGCGGCTGGCCATTGGCACCCATCGAGATGAACGGCTGGTTGATCTCGGTCTGGCTGGAAGACGACAGCTCGATCTTGGCTTTCTCGGCGGCCTCTTTGAGGCGCTGCAGGGCCATCTTGTCCTGCGTCAGGTCGACCTGATGCTCCTTTTTGAACTCATCCGCGAGGTAGTTCACGATGCGCATGTCGAAGTCTTCACCCCCGAGGAACGTATCGCCGTTGGTGGATTTCACTTCGAAAAGCCCATCGTCGATCTCCAGAATGGTCACGTCGAAGGTCCCGCCGCCGAGGTCATAGACCGCGATGGTCTGGCTGTTCTCCTTGTCGAGGCCGTAGGCCAGTGCGGCAGCTGTCGGTTCGTTGATGATGCGCAGGACCTCGAGGCCCGCGATCTTGCCGGCGTCCTTGGTGGCCTGACGCTGGGCGTCGTTGAAATAGGCGGGCACGGTGATGACCGCTTGGGTCACCTCTTCGCCGAGATAGCTCTCGGCTGTCTCTTTCATCTTGCCGAGGATGAAGGCGGAGATTTGGGACGGGGAGTATTTTTCACCCTTGGCTTCCACCCAGGCATCGCCGTTGCCACCGTCGATGACGTTGAACGGCATGTTCTTTTTGTCCTTGGCGAGATCTGCGTCGTCGAACCGACGACCGATCAGGCGCTTGACGCCGAAGATGGTGTTCTCGGGGTTGGTGACGGCTTGCCGTTTCGCGGGCTGGCCTACGAGTCGCTCGTCATCCGTGAAGGCGACGATGGAGGGGGTCGTCCGGGCCCCTTCGGAGTTTTCGATGACGCGGGGTTGGCTGCCGTCCATGATGGAGATGCAGCTGTTCGTGGTTCCCAGGTCGATACCAATGACTTTGGTCATGTTTTGATCCCTCTTACTTAAAGGCGATGACACGGAGCGAATGGCCCGTTATGGCGCCGCTGCCCCGATCTGGTAACACATGAAGCGGGTCGCTTCGTGCGGTTCGCAGCGTATATAAGGAGGGGTCCGGGGCGCTGCAACCTTTAGGATCAGGGTCTGCGAGGATTCTTGCGGCAAAAACCTTGCATTTTTCGGAGAGAGGCGAAACAGCGTGTCACATCTGACGGTTGCAGGCTTCGACATTTACAAATCTTACCTCGATGTGCCCGCGCAGGAGACAATGGTCGCGGCGCTGCGCGAGATGGTGCGGCAGGCCCCTTTCGTGGTGCCGGTGACACCGCGGGGCAAGCCGATGTCGGTCCGCATGACAGCGGCGGGTGCTTTCGGCTGGATCACGGACCGGCAAGGCTATCGCTATGCGCCGGAGCATCCGCAGGGCACGCCGTGGCCGGCGATCCCGCAGCAAGTTCTCGATGTCTGGGACGCGCTGGCCGGGGTTGCGCGCCGGCCCGAGTGCTGCCTGATCAATTACTATGGCGAGGGCGCGCGCCTTGGTATGCACCAGGACAAGGATGAGGTGAGCTATGACTGGCCGGTCGTCTCGATCTCGCTGGGAGATGCGGGGCTGTTCCGGATGGGTGGGCCGGAGCGCGGCGGAAAAACCCAATCCATCTGGTTGCAGTCCGGCGATGTGGTGGTGATGGGCGGTGCCGCACGACTGGCGCATCACGGCGTGGATCGGATCCGGTTCGGATCGAGCACGCTGTTTCCGAAGGGCGGCCGGGTCAACCTGACGCTGCGCGTAGTGACATAGACGAAACAACCTCGGCGTTGCGTGCAAAGTGGCCGATGCAGCAAAGTAGACCAATGGCCGCTAGAGTGGATTGGTAAACCAGCAGTTCAGACACTCGCGATCGTGCGGTCTGGCCAATGACGCCATTTGGAAACTTGCAGAACGATCTCGTGCCGCATGCATCTGTTCGCAGGTACTCGAACAAATTGTTCCGCTGTACAATATAGACTAACTGTTCCAAATTATACGTCTTATGACCAAGGCTTTTCCGAAACCTCCCCGGCGGATCGGGCGCCCCCGGAACTTCCGGACCGATGATGCGCTCGAAGCGGCTATGCTTACCTTTTGGCGCAACGGCTATGCTCAGACATCGCTTGGTGACCTGGTTCGCGAAACGAAGGCCTCCCGAAATTCTCTTTACAAGACCTTCGGTGACAAGCGGGCGATTTTCATCGCGTCGCTGAAGCTCTACGCCGACCGGTTTGAGGCCCGCGCGGCTGAAGCGATGGCGGGCGAACCTGACGCCGGTGCCGTTCTGCACCGACTTCTCAGAGCCTCCGCCCTGCGGCTTTCCGGTGGCGAGGCGCCCGCGGGATGTTTGCGCTGTAATTCTACGTTGGAGATCGGTGGCATGGATGCGGAAATCGACGCCGCTCTCGATGATGCAAATGCCCGCTTCACTTCAATCATGACGGCGGTTGCACAACGCGCGGCGGAAGAAGGCACTCTGCCCACCGACCGGGTCGAGGCAGTGGGTCTCTTTCTTTCTGCAACTGTCGCGGGAATGGTCTTGCTTGCCAAGGCTGGTGCCGACCGAGCGGCTCTGCTCGCGGTTGCCGCAACGGCACAATCCGCCATCCGGCAGACCTGATCGCGAACTCGGCGGCCGTATGCCCGCGTGAGCAACTCCCATAATTTTGAACTTGACGTTCTTTAATCCTCCAGTAATTTGAGATCAACGGATCTTAAAATGAGGATCAGATGCGTTCCGCCATCCCCACCCTTACTGCGATCGCCGCCTTCACGGCATGTCCCACTCTGGCCCAGCAGAGCCTCGACCGACCCGCGGAGATCCAGATTGTCAAAACGGCCAACGCCGAGATCGCCTATTACGAGATCGGCAATCCCGAAGGTAAGCCGGTGGTCTTCGTCCACGGCCTGCCGTTCTCTTCCTACATCTGGCGCAATGTCATGACGGGCCTTGATCGGCAGATCTTTCGCCTCATCGCGGTTGATCTGGTTGGCTTCGGCGACAGCAGCGGCGACGGATACGGCGTGACCGATCAGGCCGCGCATCTGGCCAGCTTCGCGGATGCGCTCGACCTCTCGGATATCATCGCTGTAGGGCATGACTGGGGCGCGGGCATCGCGCTCGTCTGGGCGGCTCAGAACGCCGAAGACTTCGCAGGCTTCGCCACCATGGAAGGCGCCATGCCCCCGGTCTATCCGCGCCCCACCTACGACGAGATGCCAGAACGCATCGCGGGCCTGTTCCGCGCCATGCGTGACCCGGGCCTGGGCGAGGAGAACGTCCTCAACGGCAACCTCTGGCTCGACAGGATCATGCCGACGATGACCGAGAAACCGATGCCAGAGGCCGTCGTTGCTGAATACAACCGCCCCTTCCCCAAACCCGAAAGCCGCCAGCCAATCCTTGAGATGTCCCGCTCGCTGCCTATCGGCGGCGCACCCGCCGACGTCGTCGCCACATATTCCGCAGCCGTCACATGGTGGACCACGACCGACCTGCCCAAGCTCGTCCTCTATGCCGAGCCGGGACGGCTCTACCCAGAAGACCTTGCCCGCTGGAACGAAGACAACGCAAAGAACGTGACACTCACCAACATCGGTCCGGGCCGACACGCGCTGCAGGAGGAAGACCCGCAAGCCGTGGCCGACGGCCTGGG
Source organism: Roseobacter sinensis (assembly GCF_025755255.1). GTDB lineage: Bacteria > Pseudomonadota > Alphaproteobacteria > Rhodobacterales > Rhodobacteraceae > Roseobacter > Roseobacter sinensis. Next base: position 276,450 of record NZ_JALIEB010000001.1, read on the forward strand.
CGACTGGCTCGCCACGTTGGACAATTGAGTGTCGGCCCATGCCCCTCGACGGAAAGGCGAAATCTGATGACCGACAACAGCGCGCAATCTGACGATCTTGTGTCAACCTCCCTGCTCGCCAAGATCGGCGCGGTTGCGTACGTCCTGTGGGGTCTCTGGCATATCCGCGTCGTTATCCGGATGTTCCAGGCCGCGGCCGCGATGGAGGATCCTGCGCTTCAGGCCCGCATCTTCCAGGGCGCGTTCCATATCCTCTTCTTCGCAGTCTTCGCCATCGTCGTCGCCTGGTGGATCGCCCGGAACAACCGGATATCCTATTGGGCGCAGCTTCTGACCATTGGCTGGACCGAGGTCGGACTGTTCCTGTTCTTCATGCTCCCGGGCCTCTTCCCTTGGTGGCCCAGCGGCTGGATCGGCCCCACGCTCTGGATCGTCGCTGTCGCGACAACCACGGTCGCTCGGGTAAGGGCATGACCGTGCCTCACAAGATCCCGACTTGTACTACCGCAAACCTGTTCGCACTGGCCGTCTCGGTCATGCTGACTTTCCCCGCGATTGCGCAGACGGCGCCACCGCTCGACCTTGAGATGCGGCTCGATCCGGCGACGCGCGAAAACCGGTTCTTGGCGGTCGTCATTGACGGGCCGAACGGACCCCGAAGGATCGAGGCGTCGGAGTGGCTACGGCCCGAACTGGCGGGCTACGCGCAGGCCGCCGCGCCGATCATCGTTGGTCTCGGCGTCCCCGCCGGTCCGGATACACCCATCACCCGCGGCAGGCCAGGACGAGATGCTTTACCCAGCGCGCGGGTCCCCGGCGCCCGCCGGCTCATGCTCGTCAGTGATGACCTGGCCAACTCGATGCTCCTCAACATCGCCGACGACGTTGATGGCATGACGCTCACCTTCCCCGATGGTGGCCTCAAGAACGGCCCAGGTCCCGAGCTTCTGATCGCTGAAGCAAGCCTGCCCGCCGGCCGCGTCTCGGGCGGCTGCCCCGGCGTGCCTGCCTCGGGCGCAGACGCCATCATCGTATCACTGCCGGACCAGTCCGAAGTTACGCTTATGCCGGAAGATTTCATCGACGTCGGCCCCGCGGGCCCGCAGGTGAACTACGGGACCGAGGAGATCGGACGCGCCGACGTGCGTATCGAAACGCTCGAACAACTGGTCAACCTCGACATGCGCGCCCTCGCCACGATCGATTACTTCAAGGTCTATTCCACCGTTCTAGACCTCGCCGATTTGGGGGTCCCCGATGGCGAGACAGTCGAAACCATCGTCCTGTCCTCGTCCGGCGAGCAGGTGGAAACCGATAACGGTCCGCAGCTCTGCTGGACCGCCGATCCGATCCTCGTGGTCGGCCTGCCTCCATTTTAACATCCGCCTTGCTGGCCGGGTCCCGCCCGGACGCGAGGGCGAAAGGATCGCGCCGATGCAGCCCCAGCCAAAGTAGGGGAGATCGCCGTTTTGAGGAGGAGGGCCGTAACGCTACCATCTGATGACCTTAGTGGCGGCAGCCCAAGAGCCCCGCTTCCATCAAACTTTCCCCAAAAACTGACCTTGATCCTATTGTAGCCAAAGTCCGCAGTGGGCCCTCCTTGGTCAATGCTGCGGCCTGTGTGACAGTCCGGTTCGATGTTGTTCCACCCCGACCGCACAGCTGGTATGCTAAGCGTTGCGGCCGTCTCATCACCCACAGCCATCGCGTTGAGCTCGGTCGTGCGGCTCATAGGCCAGATCCCGCAGGCCAGCAGGATGATCAGCCAATCCCATTGTGCGAGGCCAAGCCCGTCAGGCATCCAGAATACAACCGTGCGAGACGCGCGTGGGTCGCCGAAAGAAATCAATCCATTCGCGCCAGCCCCAATGATGAAGGACACCGCAACACCAGCCAGAACAAGCCGGTCTGCGCGTGTGGCGTCAGCCAGTCGGGACACGCCGAGCACAATGAAGGTTGCCAAGCGCGCAGCTGCGAACGTCTTGAGGGGAACGGTCAGCAGCCCGAGAAACGGACCTGAATGCAAGAACGCCGAGATGGCGCCGAAGGCACCACCAGACGAGATGCCAAGAAGGTGAGGATCTGCCAGAGGATTGCGCGCGACGGCTTGCAGGCTCGCTCCGACCATCGCGAGGCCAGCCCCGACCATCACAACCAAAAGTGTCCTGGGAAACCGAATGTCACAGACGATCGCCTCGCGTCGATGGCTCTGGCTTTGTTCAACAAGCCCCGGCCAGAGTTTGTCGGTGAGAACTGCCCGAACCGTGTTTGTCGGGACTGAGACCGCGCCTACAGAGACAGCAATGGATCTTGAAAGCAGCAGGACAGCCAAGCCCCCGCAGGCAAGGACCGAAGGCTTGCCCATTCGGATCGCGCGGGACTGCGCTGCTGCTTCTGTCATGGCTACTCAGCCCAGAGCCGGTGTCTTGATGGCTTGGATGTTGCGTGGCCTCGGCCTGGCCTCAACGTAGTCCAGGGTTACAAAGCGATCCTGCCTCACGGCGTCGATATTCGCAAAGGCCGGATTTGTTCCACATCCTCTTCCCATGGCAAGGTGCCCCAACTTTTCTCAAAGCCGTCCATGGCATTGGCGCCCCCGCAGCCTCAGTCAGCGCAGTGGGAATGGCAGAAAGCCCTGCCGTGAACGGTGGATCCTCGCCGCTGTTGCAGACAAAGACGCGCAAGGGATCGCCGGTTGCGAGAGCGTTGGTGACCGCGGCGAGGTCGGCCTTTTAGGCACTCACCAGGTCTTCAGCCCTGTCTTCGACGCCGAAGATCTTCACAAGGTTGATGAGGTCGGAGAACATGTCCTCGATGCTCGCCCGATCCTTGTCCATGATACGAGTGCAAGACCCGGTCAGCTCACAGACCTGGATGCCGCAGGGCGCCAAGGTCTCTGGTGTAACTGCACCGCCGACTTTCATGCCGTAGTTCCGCCCCGCAAAGAAGAAATCCGCATCCGCACCGACGATGACTTCCTTTGGGGGATACTTTGCCGATAGCTTGGGGAGCTCTTCGACGCCCGTCCGCATCTCCTCATCCAGCGTTTTCCGGCCGGAGATGCCGGTATAGCGAACCATGCGATCCGCGAGGCCCAGGACAGGCATCATCTCGGTCAGATTTACGTCGTCGGAGATCGCTCGCTCCCGTGGGGCGTCGAGGGTCACCGTGCGATTGCAGCTTTGCACCGTCGTTCCTGCGAAAGCCGAACCAGGTGTCAGGCTCAGAGCAATCGCGGTGACTGCAAGGTTTTTCATGTCATGTTTCCGTTCTTAGAGGTGGAATGTCGGCTGCTTGGTGCCGCTTGGCGCGAGGTGTTCTTGTCTGGCTGCAGCGCGAAAGGCGTCCGAGACGACAGCTGTGGCAAATGCGCTGTCCGGCCGCCCAAAGCCGAGAGGCTGACCAGCCTGCAACAGCAAGACGCCGCCGCAGATCTGGGCTGCCATGTTCAAATCATATAGGGATGTGACAATTGTCAGAGGCAGATCTCTGACCAGCGCCAACAGTTCCAATTGATGACGGATATCGAGGTGATTGGTGGGTTCATCTGGGGCCAAAAGCCGCGGCTCTTGCGCGAGGGCGCGGGCGATCATCACGCGCTGGCGTTCGCCGCCCGACAGTATGCCAAGATGCCGATCTCCGAAACCCGTACAAGCCAAGAAGGCTGAGCGCGCCGTCCACGAGATCGGTGCTCTCGGGCCGAGATCAACCAGACATCAGCCTCATCGATCTCAACCGATCCTGTTGTGGAACAATGATGGCGGGAGAGCAGCCCCAGGAGCATGAATTTCGCGGCACTCTTGGGTCAAACAACGCCAAGAACGCGCCCTGTCCACCTGTGGCAACCGTTCTGACGGTGCATGCCGCTGACGGTGTGCGACAGACGTGGAAGATTCACACGCCGCTGCGGGAAACCGATCAACCTGACGTATCTTCAGCTTTTTCGAAGAAATCCGACTGATCGCTGTGTGTTGGCTGTGGGTGCCGAGCGCGATTGTTCACTACGATGCCGGCGCGGGAGGAGATAGCGGCCTTTGCGAAATCCCTTTCCATGCGCGAAACCGTTGCAATGCGTCGACATGCGAACAACACCATGTTTCGGGTCTGTGGCGAACGGGCGTTCCGACTGGCAGCGCTGTCGCGATGGGAATGGGTCCTAAACAGAAGGCATGGGCCGTTCTCACGTGAGTGAGACAGATCCGTTGGCAAATTCTGCATTCGCTCCGACTTTGGCAATGAGCCCAAGGCGGCCCAGCCCAAACAGTGCCTCTCCGAATGACAGCAAACACAGGTCGAGCTCGATGTGCCGTGTCTCTGCCTCGAACTCCTTGGAACGCACTTGACGTTCATCATGTGGCGGCCACTCTACTGACGTAGAGAAACGGTGTACGACAACCCGCCAGTCTGCGGCAGGTAGGGAGAAGTTCGATGACGGAGAACGACAGGCCCTGGGTTGCGTTTTACGGCCCGGACATCCGCGCCGAGATCGAAACCGCAGCATACCGCACGTTGGGCGATCTTATACGCTCCGTCGCAGATACCTATGGATCCGCTCCGGCGTTCACCGCATGCATGCCCAACGGCATGAATGGGACGCTCAGCTTTGCCCAGGTTGACGAACTCTCGGATGCCTTCGCCGTATACCTCCGCGAAGTGGCAGGCTTGCAAAAGGGCGATCGCGTCGCTGTTCAGATGCCCAATGGTCTGAGCTTTCCAGTTGCCGCCTTCGGTATCCTGAAGGCGGGTTGCGTTCTGGTGAACGTCAATCCGCTTTACACGGCCGAAGAAATGGCACGCCAGTTCCAGGATGCAGAGCCACATGCGCTGGTGATCGTCGACATGTTCGCTGACAAGATTGCCGAAGCGACCCGCGGCCACCCGATCCCGAACATCATCGTGACCCGGGTTGCAGAGTTTCTGCCATCTCTGCCCCGTGGGATCATCGGCCTCGTACAGAAGCACTGGGACCGATCGGTCAAACCCATCGAGGTCCCGCACATTCGCTTTTCGCAGGCCATTCGGGCCGGGCGTGCGCATCGGGACCGGGATCGGATCGAGGTGGCCCTTTATGACAAGGACGTCGCGCCGGACGATATCGCCTGCCTTCAGTACACTGGCGGAACCACGGGGGTGGCCAAGGGCGCGATGCTGACGCACGCCAATCTGATCCTGAACATGGAGCAAACGCTTGAAATGATACCGGCCTTGGAGCGCGGCAAGGAGGTTGGCCTGACAGCTCTGCCGCTGTACCACATCTTCGCATTTACGGTGAATCTTCTCGGCCTTTACCGGCTGGGCGCACGGAACATCCTGATCCCCAGCCCCCGGCCGCTCACAAACCTGAAGCGGGCCTTCGAGAACTACAAAATCACCTGGATGAGTGGGGTGAACACGCTGTTCAATGGCCTTTCGAGAGAGATTTGGTTTCTCGACAGTCCGCCGAAGCACCTGAAGCTGGCCTCGGCCGGGGGGATGGCGCTGCAGGTGGCCGTCGCGACGCGGTGGCAAGAGATCACAGGCAAGCCATTGCTGCAGGGCTACGGGCTGACGGAGACATCGCCTGTCCTGAGCTTCAATCCGGTGGGGAAGACGCGGGACGGCTCCATTGGCGTGCCGGTGCCGTCGACGCGCATGGCCTGTGTGGACGACAACGGCATACCAGTAGCCCAAGGTGAGCGGGGCGAGATTGCCGCCAAGGGTCCTCAAGTGATGAAAGGCTACTGGCAAAGGCCCGATGCGACCGAGGAGGTGCTGAAGGGCGGCTGGTTCCTGACCGGTGACATCGGCGTGATGGATGCTGACGGCTATTTCTACATCGTGGATCGCAAGAAGGACATGGTTGTCGTCTCGGGCTTCAACGTTTACCCGAACGAAGTCGAAGACTGCTTGTCACAGCACCCCGGCATCCTTGAATCAGCGGTGATCGGTGTGCCGAACGAGTCAACGGGCGAGGCCGTCAAGGCCTTCGTCGTGCCCAAGGACCCCGGCTTGTCGGTCGAGGATATCCGCAGCCACTGCAAGGCGCATCTGACCGCCTACAAGGTGCCAAGGCTCGTTGAGTTCCGTGACACATTGCCAAAGTCCAATGTCGGCAAGATCCTCCGCAAAGACCTGCGCGCGCAAGAGTCGCAGGACCAGGCGTCGGAGTAGATCGATGGTCGGACCTTTGGAACAGGCGCTTCTGGCGGCAATGATCTTTGTCATCATGCTGGGGATGGGCGCCTCGCTCACGCCCAGGGATTTCTGGTTCGCCTTACGCCGACCCTATGGGCTGGCGATCGGCGTTGTCTCGCAATACGGCTTCATGCCGTTCATCGGCTTTGTCATGGCCGTGACACTGGACCTGCCCGAGGCGATCGCCCTTGGGCTTCTGATTGTCTCCTGTATGCCCGGGGGCACGACGTCAAACATCTTCACCTATTTCTCAAAAGGGAACCTGGCGCTGTCGGTGCTCATGACGGTGACGTCGACCGTGTTCGGAGTGTTTCTCATCCCGTTGGTCCTTCTGGTCTACGCTTCGGCGCTGGATCTGGAGATTCCGCGCGACAACATCATTGCCACGTTGGTCATCCTCCTGGTTCCCGTGGTCATCGGCATGGTGCTGCGCAAGATCAGCGCCAATGTGGGCGCCGTGACCGAATTCTTTGGCTCGGTGCTCGCGATCGTCTTTATCGCCTTCATCGCGATCTCATGGGTGCCGCGCAACTGGCAGTTCCTGATGACGACTGAGCCTTCAACCTATTTCGCGGCGATCATGCTGGGTGTCTTCGGCATCCTGATCGGCTACGGCTTTGCCAAGCTTCTGCGTCTGCATCCCAGAAACGCCCGCACCGTCGCGCTGGAGACGGGCATTCAAAACGCACCGCTCGCCGTCGCGATCATCGTCCTGACGTTTCCCGGCGAGGAACAGCAATCCATCATAGCAGTCGGCGCGCTTTATTCGATGTTCATCGTCATGACCTCGACGGCGTTTACGCTGGCGTTTCGGCGCGCCAATACCGCAGCCGAGCAGAAGATGCCAGACAGTTTGCTGTAGAGCACCTTTGGGACGGCCGCAGTCTCGAGACGATGCGCCTGAAGATGCCCAATCGTTCGGGTCGAACGTTGGCTGTGTCCCGGTTGCCTTAGTCTTGCGTCGCCAACACTGTAGAGTTGCGGCGAATATCACATTCGGCGGCCCGCAACGCAGTGATGGCGATCTAGACTAGGGGGCAGAAGTAGCAACATGCGCACCCCGTCGTGGAGGTCGGCCAATCGGATGTACCGGCTGCTTCAGCCTGCAGGTCCGGCCTCGCCCCAATCTACCGACCGTCCCGAGTAGAGCTTGGACCAACTGGACCTGCAAGCGCTGCATCGCGTTCGTTCGCGACCGGTGTCGCACAGAACGGTGACGATCCGCCTTCTGATCCAACAGAACATTTCGGTGCGTAAGGGCTGCGTGCTCTGATGAACCTATTAGAGACGATCCTGGAAGACTGCGAATACCAGATATCGCCACGCATGCGCGCGGTCCTGATTGGTCGCAATTGCGATCGGTTATGGTTGGGGTGATCGGCCACATCATCGCGGCGGCAAGGGTTGCCGCTATTGGGACAGGTGAAGCACATGAGCGCGGTCGAGACCTTGCGGCTTGGGTCGGTCCTATGCCCCGACAGTAGAGCACAGGCTGCCGAACGGTCCTGGGACGCATCACCAGACGCGCGAGCCGCTCCTGCGGACACCATTCGTTCAGGCGGCTCAAGTCGTCCCGTTGCGCATCAACAGATGGTCAGACCTTGGTTTTTGAGACTGGCTGACGAGAGCGGGTGAGCGGATGAAAAGAAACAGGCTGGCAGTCGCGCCAGCCAGCAATCTCGCAAGGACGGCTCCCGAGTATCCCGAGACGCAAAACCGCGTTTGATACACCACGAGACGTGGTCGCCATCGGTGCTTAAGCCGGGTCGATCAAAAGGAATTCGTGACTGACAGAAAGCATGAAACAGAACAGTTGCGCCGCAAGAGTCTGACGGCCCGGATCGTCATCATAGACCTTGCCCGCAATAAGATGACGGCGCGTGCCCATTAACAGGCCGGACACATATGAGCGACGTCCGAGACCATGCCAGAAAGCATTTGCGAACAACGGTGAGTACACACATTAGGGCCTCACGTAGGTCGCTGGCCGTCCATTGGACCTATGGATTCTGCACTGCCTCAGAGTTCTGCGGACCGGCCTAAAATGATCGATGCGGGGCGACGCGCGAACGTCATCTTCCATGATTCCCATTTGACGCCAATGCTCAAAGAGCGTGTGATCGGCAGATGGCAGCGCTTGTTCAAGACAGAAACTACCTCAAGCTCATCACCGCATCTGGTGCGACCAATCTGGCCGACGGCATTGCAGGTGTGGCTTTCCCCTGGCTCGCGACACTTCTGACCCGTGATCCACTTCTGATCGGACTTGTCGCCTTCGCCGGGCGACTGCCATGGCTGCTTCTTGCAGTGCCTGCTGGTGTGTTGACCGACCGTGCCGACAGGCGACGTCTGATCGTGCAAGCCGACTGTTTCAGACTTGTTTTGGCGCTTGGTGTTGTCGGTTTGATCTTGTCCTTGCCGACCGCCCCTGCACCTGAGGCGGTGCTGCCGTACATCCTCGCACTCTCCGCACTGGCGTTCCTTTTGGGATGCGCTGAAGTGGTGCGCGACAACGCTGCCCAAACACTCATGCCCGCCCTTGTCCAGAAGGACGATTTGGAAAAAGCCAACGGGCAGCTCTGGAGCGTGGAAACAATTCTAGGTCGCTTTGTAGGGCCGCCGCTTGCCGGTCTGTTGATAGGCTTCTCTTTGCTAACACCGTTCTTCATGAACGCCGTCGCCTTCGCGCTTGCTGCCCTGATGATTTGGTTCGTTGTTTTGCCCCCGCGCATTGCACCTCCAAAACGGTCTTGGCGCGACGAAACACTGGAAGGTCTGCGATGGCTCTGGACGCGCCCGGTGCTGCGACGCCTTGCTGTGTCGCTTGGCATTATCAACGGGCTGTCCATGCTCGCACTTGTTGTTCTGGTGCTTGTTTCACAAGAGCGGCTCGGACTTTCGGCTTCCGGCTATGGCCTGCTGCTGACGGCGGGTGCAGTAGGCGGCGTGCTCGGTGGCTTTCTGTGCCCCGCAATCGTGTCACAGATCGGCGCACAGCGCAGCCTCACATTGGCCTTGGGTCTCATACCCATTCCATTCCTGATCATAGGCTTGTTCGCGGACCCGCTTACTGTCGCAGTCGCTCTGTTTTTCCAAACACTCGTTGCAGCGCTTTGGAACGTTGTGACGGTATCTTATCGACAGCGTTCGATACCGGATGATTTGCTTGGGCGGGTCAACAGCGTGTACCGGTTCTTTGGATGGGGAACGATGTCGCTGGGCGCGCTTTTGGGCGGTGCGGTCGTGTCGTTCGGCGAGCCATTTCTTGGCCGTGATTTGGCACTATCGCTCCCATTCGTTCTTGCCGCTGCGGGAACCGGGCTGCTGTTCCTTTGGGGCGTAAATCGCCTAAAGATCGACTGATCTGCTAGGACCCGTGGCAGCAAGAACGCTCATTGGCGCAGTTGGATCGAAATGGCGCATTGTCCTCACGGCCGCTAGATGACCAAAGGTCGAACGTCGGGTTCGTGCTATTCCGATCAACCGGCCGAGCTGTCAGATGGCAGCCTCTGGCTCAAAGTGGCGAATGCGACACACCGCATAAATGTCCGCCGTCGTGTCAGAGACGAGGACGCAGGTACTTGGAGATTCCCGAAGGCTGGGTTTTGGAAAGCATTGGCCGCCAACAGTACCAAAAAAAATTCGTATAGATTTCGGTGCTCGCGCGTTTGCAAAAGGAGGCCATTGCTGGGCTCGACGCAAGAGGAGGACTTTGCTGGATGAAAACATCGTTAGCAGGGGGAGTGTTTGGCGCCCTGGTGGTCGGCGCTGCGAGCATAGCTTGGGCAGAGGTTGATGGGACATCTTTTGTCACCGCAGAGCATAGCTTCGTTCTTGAAACAGTCGCCGAGGGGCTGGAACATCCCTGGGGCCTCGACTTTTTGCCTGACGGCCGGATCATCGTGACCGAGCGGCCGGGTCGATTGCGGATCGTTGAGGCAGATGGCACGCTTGGTGCGCCCCTTGGTGGTATGCCGGATATCGTCAGTGAATTCCGTGACGGGCTGCTGGATGTCACGGCAAGCCCCGCCTTCGCCGAGGATCGCACTGTCTATTTCGCCTATTCCGATCTGGAAGATGGTGCGCGTTGGTTGAAGATCATGTCCGCGCAGATCGGCGATGGCGCCGTGGAGAACCTCACACCGATCTTTGAGTCAGATCTGCGTGTCGAAAGCAACGAGGGCTATGGCGCGCGCATCCGTTTCGACGCCGACGGCCATCTCATGATCACCTTCGGCGATCACGCTGACCCACCGACCGCGCAGGACGGCACAAACACACTGGGCTCGATCATTCGTATCACAACCGATGGAACGCCGGTCGACGGCAATCCAGGTGGTGACCTGCATCCTGCGATCTACGCTTGGGGCTTCAAGAACTCCCATGGTATCGCGATTGCCGAGGATGGTACGATCTGGGCGATCGACCACGGGGGCGTCGGCGGGGATGAACTGAATCGCATTGAGATGGGTGCGAATTACGGCTGGCCCGCGCGACAATTTGGCGGGGCGGATGCACCGGGCGCTGAAACCCCATCGGAGTTCAAAGAGCCGACATTTACATGGGGTATCGCGCCAACCGTGGCGCTTTCCGGTTTGGAGATTTACGAAGGCGACCTGTTCCCGAACTGGCAGGGCGATCTCTTCACAGGCTCGCTCGTCCAACAGGCACTGATCCGTATTATGCTCGGCGAGGACGGCGAGGTCATCGGCACTGAATATGTGATCGATGGGGTACTCGGCCGCGTGCGCGAGGTGCGCGAGGCCCCCGATGGCACGCTCTACGTGCTTAACGACGATTTCGAAGGCGGGATCTACCGCATCGTTCCCGAATGACCAACAACAGACGACCCCGGAGCCGCCGGCTCCGCGGTCCAGGGAGGCCAAGACTATGCTGAGACTCGGTTTGGGTTGCGCGATCGTCGTAGCCAGCACGGCCGCCACTTTCGCACAAGACGGCGAAGCCATATTCAGACAGCAATGCGCATCGTGCCATCTGCTTGAAGAGGGGCGTCATCGCGTGGGGCCGTCGCTCCACGGGATCGTCGGCGCGCCGGCGGGTGCCGTTGAGGGGTTCCGCTACTCGCCGGCGCTGCGGGCGTCCGGGCTGACGTGGGACCCGGAGACGTTGTCGGCCTTCTTGATGGACCCACGGGGAACCATTCCCGGCAACCGGATGAGTTATCGCGGTATGGATGACCAGGACGACATCGATGCTGTGATCACCTACATTCTGGAGCGCTCGAACTAGGTTTTTTGCAGCGATGCTATTCCGGCCCCGAAAACCCGATGCGCGCGATATCGGAGAAGGTCTTGTGCAGATCTTTCCGCGCCTCTGGCGCTATGCCCTGGCGTTGTCGGGCTCCCGGGCGGAAGCTGATGAGCTCACGCAGTCCGCCTGCTTGCGCGCCTTGGAGCGGTCGACGCAATTTGATCCGTCTACGTCGTTGGACAAGTGGGTGTTCAGGATCATCCACAACTTGTGGATGTCTGATCGGCGGCGGCACAAGGTGCGGATGGGTCAGGGCCTTGTGAGCATCGATGTGGTCGACATCGTCGATCCCGGGCCGAGCGCAGATCACCAGATGGAGCGCCGCGAGCTGCTGCAAGCCATTCTCGACTTGCCGGAAGCGCAGCGGCAAGCTGCGATGATCGTTTATGTCGAAGGCTACAGCTACCGAGAAGCGTCCATGATCCTGGGCATTCCCATCGGCACGGTAATGAGCCGATTGGCAGCCGCGCGGACCAACCTGGCGCGCCAGATGGGTGGTCGGAAAGGGGGGCACCGTGCAAGATCGGTACTTTAGCGATGAAGAGCTGACCGCTTACCTTGATGGCGAGTTCGACTTCGCACCCGCAGCGCAGATAAGACTGGCCCTGCAAAACGACCCGGCCCTGCAAGCCCGCATGGAGGCGCTGACCGTTGATCGATCAGCGCTCCGCGAGGCCGTCGAGGAGCTTGCGCCCGACACGATTTCGATCCCGGCCTTCGTCCGTGCGCGGCCACGACGCCTGTTCGTCGCGCTGAGCACGGTGGCCGTCGCGGCCGTCTTTGCACTCGGCGTCTTTGTTGGCGCGCTCAGAGACACCGGTCTGAATGGATGGATGGAATATGCCGCTGCCTATCACGCGCTCTACTCCACGGAAACTCTGGCTCATTTTGAGCAATCGAGGGCGGGAAAGGACCTTGAACTTGACCGGGTGACAGCCTCTGTCGGGAAATCGCTTTCGGTCGATGCCCTATCGGTTTTGTCCGATATCGCGTACCGCCGGGCCCAAGTTCTGAGCTTTGAAGGCCAAGCACTGCTGCAATTGTCCTTCCTGTCGGACACGGGCATCCCCATTGCACTGTGTATCACGCGATCGTCTGACACAGACGGTCAACCGCTCGTAATGACGCGCATGGAAGGCATGGCCAGTGCGGTCTGGTCTCTTGATGGCTACGACTACCTGCTCATCGGCGGTCAGGACGACGCCTTGATTGAGCGATTGGCCGAGGCGCTGGTCGAAACTGGCGTCTAGGCGGTGGTGCTATGGGACAGGTCGTCCCATCCCGAAGAACCCTCTCGCTAAGTTCGGAGCGGCAGTAAGGCCGGAAAACGGGGCAAGTGACACCCCGCTTTCTGCACCGCATGGGTTCTGCTTTGACGACATCGTCCGGGAATTCGCGATTGGAGCAGATCCAGAGAATTGACGTTTCCCGTGATAAGGCGGCCATTCGGTTGGGAGAGGCGGAGGTGGGTTCCGTCTGAGGTTTGCAGACATGCGCAAGGATCATGCTGTCCCTAGCGCCGCGCGCTCCAACTCAGAGAGGCGTGACGGCGCGTGTAGAACTCGCCCATCAGTCCGATCATCAGCAGCACCACGCCGACCCACATGGCATAGTGCCAGTCCGTGTAGCGCGGGTTGTAATTGATGAAGGTGAAGCCACGGGCCTGGTCGATGGCGTGGAACAGCGGATTCCAGTCGAACATCGCGAGCATGAAGCCGGGGAGGCTGTTGGCCACGAACATCTTGCCCGAGGCAATCATATTGGCCCGCTGGTAGACGGTCGAGAAGATGCTGACCATCTGGGGAAACCAGGGCTTGATCGCGAGCAGGACGAGGCCGAGCGAGACACCGGTGAACCAGGCAACCATCAGCATACCGAAGGCGGCAGCGGGCTGTTCAATGACCACGGGGGTAAAGGCCACGTGATAGCCCAAAAGGATGATGCCCAGCGAGAGCACCTGGACATAGAGTGCACCAACCGCGGCGGATGCGATGGCGATGATCGTGTTCATCGGTGCGTGCTGCATCATCGGGCTGGCAGGCCCTTCGGAGCCGACGATCGCGCTCATGGATTTGGTGTGGGTCAGGAACAGGAAGATGCCCGACATCAGGTACAGCAGAAAGTCGCCCCGAATGGCAGAGCCGCGCAGGCCCAGCAGCGAGAACATCACGTAGAAGACAAACACGAAGATCAGCATTTGCAGCACGTTGATGAAGATCGCGGCGAAGGCGTTGTTGTGGGTCTTGCGGATCGAGCGCACGGTGGCGTGATAGATCAACTCAAGCAGCGTGAGCGCCGACACGAGCCCGGTCGATTTGCGTCTGGTTGCCTGAAACATGGCCGCCCTGCCTTGTGATGATCGCAACCTTTGCACGGAATTCTTGCTGTTCCGTTAGAGGTTCACCATAAGGGGCATCGTTTTCAACATCAATCATCGAGATGTGGACGGATGGATTGGGACTACGTGAAACTGGTCGAAGTGATGCGCCGGCTGTCAATCGAGGCAGGCGAGAAGATCATGGAGATCTACAACGCCGATGATTTCGACGTGAAGACCAAGTCGGACGACAGCCCTGTGACGGCGGCGGACGAAGCGGCAGATGCGCTGATCGCGGCCGGGCTGCGCCAGGCGTTTCCGGACGCGATGCTGGTCACCGAGGAACAATCGGCCACGCATGATACGTCGGGCGATACCTTCCTGATCGTCGATCCCTTGGACGGCACCAAGGAATTCATCCATCGCCGCGGTGATTTCACAGTGAACATCGCGCTTGTCGAGGCTGGCCGCCCGACGCGCGGGGTGGTCTATGCCCCTGCCAAGGGCCGGATGTTCTATACCGAGGCTGACGGCCGCTCGGTCGAGGAGACCGGCGATCTCGCGCTCGACCAGATCGGCGAGACCCGGCCGCTTTCGGTTTCGGAGGCCGACAACGCGGCGTTGATGGTCGTGGCTTCCAAGTCGCATCGCGATCAGGCGACGGATGACTACATCAGCAAGTACAGCGTGAAGGACATGAAAAGCGCCGGCTCGTCGCTCAAGTTCTGTCTGGTGGCGACCGGTGAGGCGGACCTCTACCCGCGCCTTGGCCGCACGATGGAGTGGGACACGGCCGCAGGCCATGCCGTGCTGGCAGGCGCAGGCGGTGCAGTTGTGCGGTTCGACGATCTGACACCGCTGGCCTACGGCAAGGACGGGTATACCAACCCTTTCTTCATCGCCCATGCGCCGTCGGTTGCGCTGAAAGGCGGCTGATGTCTGTCCTGGTCGTGATCCCGGCGCGCTATGCCTCAACACGCTATCCCGGCAAGCCGCTGGTCGGGCTCAAAGGCGCAACGGGCGTCACCCGCAGCCTGATCGAGCGCAGCTGGCATGCGGCCTCTGCGGTCGCCGGGGTGGACCGGGTTGTCGTGGCGACGGATGACGACCGGATCAGGGAGGCGTCCGAGGCCTTTGGTGCCGAGGTGGTCATGACCTCCTCTGATTGGGTGAATGGAACGGAGCGCTGCGCCGAGGCGCATGCGCATCTGGGAGGCGGGTACGAGATCGTGGTGAACCTGCAAGGGGATGCGCCGCTCACGCCGCATTGGTTCGTCGAAGACCTTGTCACCGGGTTGCGCGCCGCGCCGCGGGCCGAAATCGCCACGCCGGTGCTGCGCTGCGATGGTGCCACGCTCAACGGGTTTCTGGAGGACCGCAAGGCGGGCCGTGTCGGCGGCACGACCGCGGTCTTCGATAGCAGGGGTCAAGCCCTCTATTTCTCCAAAGAGGTGATCCCCTTCACCTCTGCAAGCTACGCCGATACCGAGGAGACACCGGTCTTCCACCACGTGGGCGTCTATGCCTACAGGCCCCAGGCTTTGGCGGCGTATCCGACCTGGCCGGCGGGTCCGCTGGAGCGGCTGGAGGGCCTGGAGCAGCTCCGCTTTATGGAGAACGGCCGTGCCGTCCTCTGCGTCGAAGTGGCGGCGAAGGGCCGCCACTTCTGGGAGCTCAACAACCCGTATGATGTGCCGAAGCTCGAGAAGATGATGGCAGCGATGGGTGTGGAATGACGCTAAACAGCGCCATTTTTTAAGGGCTTAGCTTCTTGCCCGCGGATTTGGTCCGACCGGCATTGTTCAGAAAATGCCTAAAATTATACACGTATTGCGAGTGTACTGGCAGGACTCCGCTATATTTCGTAGTCTCGGCCTGATTGCGCTCAAAAATCGCTTTAATTGGAGCGCAAGTCGTGTTTTTGACGCATTTGAGCGCTAACTAACGCTCGCGGGGTGCGATTACTTATTTATGTGTGAGGGCAACAGTATGAAACGCAAAGTGACCAAGGCGATCTTTCCCGTAGCCGGGATGGGTACGCGCTTTCTACCCGCTACAAAATCGGTTCCGAAAGAAATCATGACGCTGGTTGACCGCCCGCTGATCCAATATGCGATCGACGAGGCCCGCGCCGCCGGGATCAAGGAGTTCATTTTTGTAACCTCACGCGGCAAGGGCGCGCTTGAGGACTACTTCGACCACGCACCCGCCCTCGAAGAAGAATTGCGCAAGAAAGGCAAGACCGACCTTCTGGAAATTCTCGAAACGACAAACATGGACAGCGGCGCGATTGCCTACATCCGCCAACACAAAGCCCTGGGCCTCGGCCATGCGGTGTGGTGTGCCCGCCGGCTGATCGCGGATGAGCCCTTTGCGGTCATCCTCCCCGATGATGTGATCGCCGCAGATAAACCCTGCCTGCAGCAGATGGTCGACGCCTATGCGGAGACCGGCGGCAACATGGTGGCGGCGATGGAAGTGGCGCCCGAGAAAGCCTCGGCCTATGGCGTGCTCGACGTGGCCGATGACATGGGGTCCATGGTCAAGGTCAAAGGTATGGTCGAGAAGCCCAAGGCGGATGAAGCACCGTCGAACCTCGCGGTGATCGGACGGTACATCCTGTCGCCCTCCGTCCTGAACAACCTGAACAAGATGAAGTCCGGTGCGGGCGGTGAGATCCAGCTTACCGACGCCATCGCCCAGGACATCATGAAGAAGAACAATGTCTACGGATACCGCTTCCGCGGTCAGCGGTTCGACTGCGGATCGAAATCCGGCTTCCTGCAGGCGACCGTCGCATTCGGCCTCGACCGGGACGACCTGCGCGATGATCTGTCCGCCTACCTGCATGACGTGGTCAACATGGGCAAAGCGGCCGAGTAGGCCAACCAAAGACCTCCGATAGGCGCGGCGCAAAGGGCACCCTTTGCGCCGCTTTTCGTTGGACGGTCAGTTTTTGTTTGGTGGCGCGTGCCGTTCGCGCGATACCGGGACATCACGCCGCGCTCCGAAAGGCCGTTCTTTGGCGCTTCACTCGCCCTGGTCCCGATACAAGCTGCGGCTGCGGCGCAAGCGCCTGCTGTGGCGTGCATTCCGCAGCCGTCACCAGCTGACGGTTCGCCAGAACCGGACGCGGCGGATTGCATCGGGGGATATTCTGCTCTTCTCCACCATGCGCAATGAAGCGCTGCGGCTGCCCCACTTCCTCGCGCACTACCGCCAACTCGGCGTGCGTCATTTTCTGATCGTCGACAATGGCAGCACCGACGAGACCGCTGCAATTCTGCAGGCACAGGACGACGTGTCGCTGTGGCAGACGCAGGCGAGCTACAAGACGGCGCGGTTCGGCATGGACTGGCTCACTTGGCTCTTGCGTCGCTACGGGCACGGTCACTGGACAGTGACGGTGGATGCGGACGAGCTGCTCATCTATCCGCAGTGGGACACGAAGGATCTGATCGCCCTCACCCAGCACCTCGCGGGGCGGGGTCATCCCAGCCTCGGGGCGTTGATGCTGGATCTCTACCCGAAAGGATCGCCCGATCAGCAGTCTTACCGGCCGGGCGCCAACCCAACCGACACCCTGCCCTGGTTCGATAGCCACGGCTACTGGTGTGAACGCAGAGGTCAGCACAAATCGGTCTCGGTTCTCGGGGGGGTGCGCGCGCGCAAGTTCTTTCAAAGCGATCCTGCATTCGCACCGGTCCTCAGCAAGGTGCCGCTGGTGCGCTGGCACCGGTCATATGTCTATTTCAGTTCGACGCATGTCGCTCTGCCGCCGGTGTTGAACGCCCACCACGATCTTGCAGGGCAGGAACGGCTGACGGGCGTGTTGCTGCATACGAAGTTTCTGCCCGGAACCGGGGCGCGGGCGAAAGCCGAGAAAGCGCGGGGCCAGCAGTACACGCGCGGACCGGCGCATGGGGCCTACTACGATGCTTTGGCGCAGGCACCGGATCTCTGGACGCCGGACTCGGTCAGGTTCACCGGCTGGCGGCAGTTGGTCGAGTTGGGGCTGATGACGCGCGGTGACTGGTGACGTTACGAAATCCGCCCAAATGCAGCCGGGCTTTCAAAATTATTGTGAAAATTCGTTTATTGAGCAATAAAATATCAATAAGTCGCGATTAACCAATCGCGATACAATTCGATCGTCGGCGGACCCTGGGGCAAGAGGTCTTTTCGAACCGACGATGCAGGAGGCGGAGAAGGTCTGAAGCTTGGGTGTTCTGGGATCCTACCGGATGCGTTGGGCGCGCAAGCGCTTGCGTGCTCGGGCCTACCGAAAGAGTTTCCAGTTGCGCCGGGTGGCGGACCGGACCAAAGAGATCCGGCCCGACGACATCCTCCTGTTCTCGACCCAGCGGAACGAGATGCCGCGGCTGTCTTACTTCCTCGAATACTATCGTGACATGGGTGTGTCGCACTTTCTGATGGTCGACAACGGCAGCACCGATGGATCGCTCGATTATCTTGCCGCACAGGCGGACGTGTCGCTGTGGCAGACGAAAGGCAGTTACAAGAACGCGCGCTACGGGGTCGATTGGCTGAACCATCTGCAAGGTCGGTATGGCCATGACCACTGGTGCCTCGTTGTCGATGCGGACGAGTTTCTGGTCTACCCGTTTTGCGACACACGCCCGCTCCGCGCGCTGACGGACTGGCTCGACACCTGCTCGATCCGGGCATTTTCCGCGATGATGCTGGATATGTATCCAAAGGGCCCGATTGATGCACAGCCCTATCTTCCGGGTCAGAACCCCATCGACATCGCCTGCTGGTTCGACAGCGGCAACTACACGATGTCACGCAATCCGCTGTACTGGAACCTCTGGGTCCAGGGCGGGCCACGCAGCCGGCTGTTCTTTTCCGAGACACCGGAGCGCGCCCCGGCCCTGAACAAGATCCCGCTGGTCAAATGGAGCCGGCGCTACGCCTACGTGAGCTCGACACATATGCTGCTGCCGCGGGGGCTCAACCTGGCCTATGACGAACGGGGCGGCGAAAAGGCCTCGGGCGTGTTGTTGCACGCGAAGTTTCTCGACACCTTCTCGGCAAAGGCTGCTGAGGAATCCGAGCGTCGCGAGCACTACGACGACAGTCGTGAGTACCTTGGCTATGTCGATGCCCTGGAGGGTGGGCAGCAGCTCTGGTGCAAGTGGTCTGAAAAATACATCAACTGGCGGCAGCTCGAGATTCTCGGCCTGATGTCGAAGGGCAACTGGGCGTGAGCGTCGGGGTGGTGATGCTGGTGCACACGGCGTTCGACCGGGCCGAGCAAGTCGCCCGGCACTGGGCCGCGGCGGGCTGCCCGGTGGTGATCCATGTGGACAAGCAGGTCCCCCGCGCCGCTTTCGCGGCCTTCGAGCGGGCCTTGGCGGACGTGCCGCAGCTGTCCTTTTCCAGGCGCTTCAGATGCGAATGGGGCACCTGGGGGCTTGTGGCGGCGACCCAGGCGACATCAGAGCAGGTGTTGGCCAGTTTCCCCGAGGTTCGGCATGTCTACCTGACGTCGGGGGCCTGCCTACCCCTGCGCCCGGTTAGCGAGCTGATCGACTATCTGGCAGACAGGCCCCAGACGGACTTCATCGAAAGCGCCACGACCTCCGAAGTGCCCTGGACGGTTGGCGGGCTGGAGGCGGAGCGGTTCACCCTGCGGTTTCCCTTCCCGTGGAAACGGCATCGGTTCCTGTTTGACCGTTATGTGGCCCTGCAACGGCTCTTGCGGGTCGAGCGCAAGGTGCCCGGCGGGCTGGTGCCGCACATCGGATCGCAGTGGTGGTGCCTGACGCGGCAGACCCTTTCGGCCATTCTCCAGGACCCGCAGCGCCAACTGTTCGAGCGGTACTTCCGCCGTGTCTGGATCCCGGATGAGAGCTATTTCCAGACCCTGGTCCGGCAGTATGCAATCAACATCGAGAGCCGGTCGCTGACCCTGTCGAAGTTCGACTTCCAGGGCAAGCCGCATGTGTTCTACGACGATCATCTGCAGTTGTTGCGGCGGTCCGACTGTTTCGTGGCCCGGAAGATCTGGCCGCACGCGCACCGTCTTTACGACGCCTTTCTCACCGATCCAGCGCGCGCAATGAAAAAGACCGAGCCCAACCCGGGCAAGATCGACCGTATCTTTGCCAAGGCCGTGACCCGGCGGACGCGCGGCCGCCCCGGCCTTTACATGCACAGCCGTTATCCGCGGAAGGGCCGAGAATACGGGCTGACAGCGGCCCCCTACTCGGTCTTCCAGGGGTTTGCGGAGCTTTTCGAGAATTTCGAAGACTGGCTGGCGAAAGCCACGGGCGCGCGGGTGCACGGCCACCTCTTTGCGCCGGACCGCGCCCAGTTCGCTGACAAGATGACCGTCATGAACGGTGCGCTGAGCGACAGCGCCTCGCTGCGGGACTACAACCCGGATGCCTTTCTGACCAACCTGATCTGGAACACCCGCGGCGAGCGCCAGTGTTTTCAGTTCGGGCCCGGGGATACCCAGGCGATCAGCCCGCGCCTGGCGAAGGATCCGAATGCCCAGATCTCCGTGATCAGCGGCGCCTGGGCGGTTCCGCTCTTCCGCTCCAACGCGGATTTCGTCGATTTACGAAAAGCTGCCGCCGAGATGCAGAAAGTCGAAAGCGCGTATCTGGACACCTTGCGCGCAACGGAGACGAAGGCAAGGGTGCGTATCTGGACCATGGCGGAGTTTATCGAAGCGCCGATGGAGCCGTTGCAGACC
Source organism: Roseobacter sinensis (assembly GCF_025755255.1). Classification (GTDB taxonomy): domain Bacteria; phylum Pseudomonadota; class Alphaproteobacteria; order Rhodobacterales; family Rhodobacteraceae; genus Roseobacter; species Roseobacter sinensis. Next base: position 296,939 of record NZ_JALIEB010000001.1, read on the forward strand.
ATCCTCGATGAGATTGACCCACGACCGCAGCACCGCTTGGCCGAGGCGCCGCGCATGGCCGATCTGACCGGATTTGGCCAGTTCCTGCAGAACCTCAAGAACCAGGGGATGCACCCCTATCTCATGGGAGACTTCCCGGTCGATCAGGGCACGGTTGTGCAAGACCGGGATGCACCGCGCAAACCTTATCTGGTGCGGTAAGTCACGACGCTGTCTGTGAAGGCAATTCGCCTTAAACATGCAGCACCTATCGCTGCCTGATTTCCATGAAATCAACGCAATAGGTGATCTATCCTGTCTCAGGTTGAAGGCGAAACGCTCTGGGTCAGGCCGCCTGTTCGGATTCGGCTGATGTCAGAATGGTATGCAGCGTGGCCGGGTTCGGGTTCGCCCGCAGCTTCGAGCAGATGCTCTGATCCCGCAGTGTGCGTGACACAAGTGCCAGTGCCTTGAGGTGTTCGACACCCGCATCTTCCGGTGCAAAGAGCGCAAAGGCAATGTCGACGGGTTGACGGTCGACCGCGTTGAAATCGATCGGCTTGTCGAGAAGCACAAAGGCGCCGACCACGTCATCGAGACCGTCCAGCCGCGCATGAGGCAGTGCTATCCCGTGCCCGACACCTGTGGGGCCCAAGGCTTCGCGCGCCAGAAGCGCATCAAGCACATCGCCCGATGGCAGCCCATAGGCCTGTTCCGCGAGATCGCCCAGATCCTGCATGAGCCGCTTCTTGCTCGAAGCGGAGGTCAATACCTTCACGGCCTCAGGCTTGAGGAGTTTGTTAAAATCCATTCTGCTCGCACTAGTTGGGAGGCCCTTAAGCCCCGGGAGAAATCCTACTGCGGGTCTATCCAGCCGATGTTACCGTCGTCGCGACGATAGACGACATTCAAGCCCTCTTTGCCTTCATTTCTAAAGACCAGAACCGGCGCTCCGGCCAGTTCCATCTGCATTACCGCCTCGCCGACGGACAGCGATGGTATCTTGGTTTCCATCTCCGCGACGATGATCGGTTGCAGGGTCTCGGGTTCCTGCGACTCAGGGTCAGCATCTGCTGCGAGGATATATGAGGATGCGCCATAGATTTCAACCGGCTCGGCTCGAACTTTGTGATGGTCCTTCAACCTGCGCTTGTACCGGCGCAGCTGCTTCTCCATCTTATCGCAACAGGCGTCGAAAGCGGCATAGATCTCCGTCTGATGCGCCTTGGCCTGCGCGGTCAGGCCGGTGGAGAGATGTACGGTCGCCTCGCAGACAAACTCATGTGCCGACTTCGAAAACACCACGACCGCCTCGGTCGGACGTTCGGCGTATTTCTTCACCACATCACCCAACTCGTCTTTCACGTGGGTTTGCAGCGCTTCACCGATGTCGATCTGCTTGCCGCTGATTTGATACCGCATAGTCACTCCTTCGTATGGCGGACCGTATCTTCATGCTCCGGGCGCAGGGGCGCCGGGAGGCAGCGTTTCACGGTCACGGAAAACGGCGCGCGGCCCGATGCCTGACATCGGGGCCCTGGCAGAAAGGACGATGCGGAGTCAGACAGGACCGAGTACATGCCATGCCATCATTGAGCCCGAAAATCTGTCTGGGAGTCAAACAAAAGCGGCGTGGATTCGCGTAAAAAGTGTTTTCACGCCGACCGCTTCTGATCAGGAGATTTTGAAGTTTTCGCCGAGATACACGCGGCGGACGTTCTCGTTCTGGACCACATCTTCGGGGGTGCCGGACATGAGCACTCGGCCTTCGTGCAGGATGTAGGCGCGGTCCACGATTTCGAGCGTTTCGCGTACGTTGTGATCCGTGATCAGCACGCCAATACCCCGTTTCTTCAGATCGGCCACGAGATGCCGGATGTCACCCACCGAGATCGGATCGACCCCGGCGAAGGGTTCGTCGAGCAAAAGATACTTGGGGTTGGCAGCAAGGCAGCGGGCAATCTCCACCCGCCGGCGTTCGCCACCCGAGAGTGCCAGCGCGGGCGCGCGGCGCAGGTGTTCGATGGAGAATTCGCTCAGCAGCTCTTCCAGCCGTTCGCGCCGTTTGTGGCGGTCGGCTTCGGTGATGTCGAGGATGGCGCTGATGTTGTCCTGAACGGAGAGCCCGCGGAAGATGCTCATCTCCTGCGGCAGGTACCCGATGCCGAGCCGGGCGCGCCGGTACATCGGCAGGGCGGTCACATCCTGCCCGTCAATCGTGACCGTGCCGCCTTCGGGCGTCACGAGCCCCGCCACGGCGTAGAAGGTCGTCGTCTTGCCCGATCCATTTGGCCCAAGAAGCGCAACCACCTCGCCGCGCTCGAGATACATCGAGAAGTCCCGGATCACGGTCTTCTTGCGGTACGACTTGCGCAGGTGTTTGACGTGCAGCCCGGCGGAGCCTTGGGCAACGGTCAGCTTTGGCCGGGCCATCAGTTGTCGCCTGTCTGCAGAATGGTTTTGACCGATCCGCTCATCTGGGCCGTACCATCTTCCAGCTGCACCGTCATCCGGTCGGCCGTGAGCGCCGAAGGGCCTTGGGTCAGCAGCACGTTGCCGGTCATCACGATCACCCCGTCGGCGATGCTATAATCCGCCCGTTCGGATTCGGCGGCGTCCGGACCAGAGACCAGCGTGACACCGCCCGTCGCTTCCATGCGTTCGATGCCTTGGGTGTCTTCGCGGTAAACGACCAGCAGCCGCTTGGCGGAAAGTCGCATCTCGCCCTGCCCGACGACGACGTTGCCGGTGAAGACCGCCTCGCCCGTCTCCTGATCGACGGCCAGATTGTCAGCGGTGACCTCGACCGGGAGATCTGTATCCTGTTTGATCGCGCCGAAGGCCACTTGCGTGCCCTGTGCAGCCAAAACCTGTGCTGTGGCCACCAGGACCAGGGGCAAGAGGAAAAGTCTCAACAATGTCACGGATCAGTCTTCCACCTGTTTCGGCTGATATACCAGTTTCACACCGTTTGTGAAAACCAATTGGGCAGGCCCCCCGGATTCTTCTGCCGAAAGCTCCATCTCACCCGCGACGAGGTCGCCGCCCGGTGTGGTGGCGAACACTGTGCCGGGTGAGCGCAGGTTCAAAATTGTCACTCGGGCAGAGAGCGACTGGCTGGTCATCACGTACCCCTGTGAGGTGGTGATCACCACGTTCCCGGTCAAGTTCGCGAGGTCGCTTGCGATGTTCACCGACGCATGATCTGACGTGACGTTCACCGTCGTGCCATTCGCCATATCGATTTTGACAAAGACATCTTCGGCCTGGCTTGCGCCCGTGAGACCGTTGGGGCTGGTCACTTTCTCGGCCACAAAGGCGATCTGGTCGCCATCGGCGGAGGTGCCCGAGTAGTACGGCCCCGAGATCTGCTGGTTCAGAAGACGGTCCTGGACTTCGGTATCCGCGAAGGGGATCGCCTCAGTCGGGTCGATGACACGGGAGAGCAGGAACAGGGTGGAGAGCAGAGCAAGCGCCGCGAGCGGCAACACCACCTTCAGCCAGGCCACCGTGCGCGAGTACCGGTCTCCCTTCATCGCGGCTTATCCGAGGCCGACGCGCAGGCAGTCGTGAATGTGAATGAGCCCTACCGGTCTGGGCCCTTCGACCACGAAGAGGCAGGTGATCCCACGCCCGTTGTTGCCCGCATTCATAACAGCGACAGCCTGTTGGGCGAGCGCATCGGGCCGGATCGTGGTGGGATGCGGGGTCATCACGTCCCGGGCGTGCTGGCTCAGAAGCCCGTCCATGTGACGCCGCAAGTCGCCGTCGGTGATGATGCCTGCGAGTTGGCCCTCTGCGTCCTGCACACCGACGACGCCAAACCCTTTCTGGCTGATCTCGATCAGGGCCTCCGACATAGGCGTATCCAGCGTGATCAGCGGCAGCGCCTCGCCTCTGTGCATCAGGTCAGAGACCCGGCTCAACTGTGCGCCAAGGTTGCCGCCGGGGTGGAACTCCCGGAAGTTTTCAGGCGTGAAGGCACGGTGTTCCATCAGCGCAATGGCCAGCGCATCGCCGAGCGCCAGCGTCATCGTGGTTGAGCTGGAGGGCACGACCCCCGTCCCACAGGCCTCGCCAAGACGGGGCAGCAGCAAAACCACATCGCACTCGCGCCCCAGGCTGGAGGCTTCGACGCTGGTGATGCCCAGAAGCGGAATGCCGAAGCGGCGGGAATAGGCAATCAGATTGGCAAGCTCCGGCGCTTCGCCGGAATTCGAAATCGCAAGCACCACATCCGCTGAGGTGATCATGCCAAGATCGCCGTGGCTCGCCTCGGCCGGGTGGACGAATTGCGCGGGCGTGCCGGTGCTGGCCAAGGTGGCTGCAATCTTGCGCGCGATATGACCCGACTTGCCGATGCCGGTCACGATCACCCGGCCCTTCGCGTTCAAAAGCAAGTCGACGGCATCCCGGAAGCGGCCATCGAGCGTCTCGGCCAGCGTGCCGAGCGCCTCGGCCTCGCTGCGGATCACCCGACGGGCCGTATCGAGAAACGGCGTGCTCATGAATGGGCGAAAATGTCCGTATCGGCCCAGCCGTACAGATCGAGCCGCGCGCGGGTGGGCAGAAAGTCAAAGCAGGTCTGTGCCAACTCCATTCTGTCTTCGCGCTCCAGCATCGCGTTCAATGCGTCGCGCAGCTGATGCAGGTACAACACGTCCGAGGCGGCATACTCCACCTGCGCGTCCGTCAGCGCCTCCGCGCCCCAGTCGCTTGACTGCTGCTGCTTGGAGATGTCGATGTTCAGCATCTCCTGCAGCAGCTTCGCAAGCCCGTGCCTGTCGGTATAGGTGCGGACCAGGCGGCTGGCGATCTTGGTGCAATACACGGGGGCGGTAAGGGTGCCAAAACGGTGGTACAGGGCCGCGATGTCGAAACGTCCGAAGTGAAACAGTTTGAGCACCGCCGGGTCGGCCAGCAAGGCGCAGAGGTTCGGCGCCTCGCTCTGGCCCTGCATGATCTGCACCAGATGCGCCCTGCCATCGCCGCCCGAGAGCTGTACGACACAGAGCCGGTCGCGGTGTGGGTTCAGCCCCATGGTCTCGCAGTCGATGGCGACGACGGGCCCGAGATCGAGCCCATCGGGCAGGTCATTCTTGTAAACGCTATGTGTCATGCGCCCCCTATAGCTTGCCTTTCGCTGGTGGGAAAGCGCCGCTTTGGGGGGAAAGACTGACCGACGTTAGCAGAGCCCGCGCCGGTCAGCTGTCGGCGCAGGTTGTCTCGTTGAGCACCCGCAGAATGTTGCCGCAGCTGTCCTCCGATCCGTCGGGCGTGCCCTTGAGCTCGGAGTTGGCGCGGCGCACGGTCTCGCGAATGTCCTCGACCGACCGCTGCACCGAGCGGCAAACGCAGCACAGACGGTTGATCCGGCTGGCGCTGTCGTCGTTGAAGAGACCCTGGTCGCGGGCCGCTTCGAACATCGACAGCAGGTTCTGAAGCTGCATGTCCGCCAACGCCGAGAAGTAGCGGATATCGTCATAGACGATTTGCGATCCGGACGGTGGGACGTTGTCCGCGACCTGGATCGCGGTTCCGATGACACGGTCAGCGCCAGAGGCCAGGCGGATCGGCTGGATGGTGGTGTCCCAGGTCTGAACTCCGCCGGGCAGGGTCAGGGTTTCAAGATACCGCTGCGGGCTCTGGGTGCGCGTGCATTCGGCATATCGGCCGATGACGATATCCGCCTGATGCGCTGGAAGCAGGTCGCGCAGTGCTCTGCCGCGGGCAGCTCCGGGTTCGAAACCCGTCGCTTCCGCACGGGCCCGGTTCATGCAGACGAGTTGGAAATCACCTTTTTTCGATGCACGCTCGGCGGCGAACATCGGAACTGAAAATTGATCAAGTATGGCCGCAAGTTTTTCTGCGGAAGCTGTGTTCAACATATGCCCTCACACTCCTTAAAATCAGGAGGGTGGAGCATCAGTCTTGCCAAGTCCTTACGGAAGCAGCGCGGATTTGAGACGACTCTTACCTATGCTGCACGCGCGAAATCTGTCGCCATCGGACGGCTGCTGAAAGGCGAGAGAATCCAATTGGATACCCGCAGCGCGACGGCGCAGCGGGGTCCAGTTTCCGATTCGTGAACGGAGTGTGCACGAAAGCGCCGGGCCTTTCGTGGCCGTCAATCGGCGAGCGTTATCCAGGCCGCATTGCGGGCCGAGGATCGGACGCAGGCGTCGATGAACTGCATGCCACGCCAGCCGTCGGTGATCGTCGGGTAGAGCACATCGGCGTCAGGCTGCGAGCCCTCGCGATGCGCGACGATGGCGTCGGCCGCTTCCCGGTAGATATTGGCAAACCCTTCCAGATAGCCCTCGGGATGGCCAGGCGGGACGCGGCTGACACGTGCCGCGGCGTCTCCGGCGCCGGCACCATTGCGGGTGATCAGCCGTTTCGGCTCACCAAATGGGGTGTGCCAGAGATAGTTTGGATCCTCTTGCGCCCATTCGAGCCCACCGGTCTCGCCGTAGACGCGGATGCGCAGGGCGTTCTCGTTGCCAGGGGCGACCTGACTGCACCAGAGCATGCCCTTGGCGCCGCCCTTGAAGCGCAGCATGACATGGCCGTTGTCGTCCACCTGGCGGCCGGCCACGAAGGCATCAAGATCAGCAGCGAGGCTTTCGACCTCCAGCCCGGTGATGAAGCGCGCGAGGTTGTGGGCATGCGTCCCGATATCGCCGGTAGAGCCGCCTGCCCCGGACCGCGCCGGATCCGTGCGCCAATTGGCCTGTTTGAAATCCTGCTCCACCGTGAGCCAGTCCTGCGGGTATTCCACCTGCACCACGCGGATCTTGCCGATGGCGCCCTTGGCGACCATCTCGCGGGCGTGACGCACCATGGGGTAGCCGGTGTAATTGTGGGTCAGAATGAAGAGTGCGTTCGATGCTTCCACCGCTTTGACCATCTTGCGCGCATCCGCGAGGGTCGAGGTCAGCGGCTTGTCGCAGATCACGTGGATGTCGCGCTTGAGGAACTCGCGCGCTGCGGCGAAATGCATGTGGTTTGGCGTGACGATGGCGACTGCTTCGATGCCCGTCTTCAGCCGCGCCTCACGGATCGCCATCTGCTTGAAGTCGTCGTAGATGCGCGGCAGGCCGAGTGCTTCTCCGGAGGCGCGTGCTTTCTCGGGCGTCGAGGAGAGGGCGCCGGCCACCAGCTCGTACCGGTCGTCGAGCCGCGCGGCAATGCGGTGCACGGCGCCGATAAAGGCGTCATTTCCGCCGCCAACCATACCTAAGCGTATGCGATTGCTCATGATCATATCCCCAGCATCTTGCGGTTCGCGGCCTCATCCGTGCCGCCGTCGGCAAAGTCATCGAAGGCACGCTCGGTCACCCGGATGATGTGATCTTTAACGAATTGCGCGCCTTCTCTGGCGCCATCCTCCGGATGCTTCAGACAGCACTCCCATTCGACCACGGCCCAGCCGTCGAAATCATTGGCCGCCATCTTCGAGAAGATTGCCGCGAAGTCGACCTGCCCGTCACCCAGACTGCGGAACCGGCCGGCGCGGTCCACCCAGGACTGATAGCCACCATAGACGCCTTGCCGCCCGGTCGGATTGAACTCGGCATCCTTGACGTGGAACATCTTGATCCGGTCGGCGTAGATGTCGATATGGTCGAGATAGTCGAGGCACTGCAGCACGAAGTGCGAGGGATCGTAGAGCATGTTGCAGCGCGGGTGGTTGCCCACCCGTTCGAGGAACATCTCGAAGGTTACGCCGTCGTGCAGATCTTCGCCGGGGTGGATTTCGTAGCAGATGTTGACGTCGTTTGCGTCAGCGTGATCGAGGATCGGACGCCAGCGCTTGGCCAACTCGTCAAAGGCCGTTTCAACCAGACCGGCAGGGCGCTGCGGCCAGGGGTAGATGTAGGGCCAGGCCAGGGCGCCTGAAAAAGAGACGTGGTTCTGGATCCCGAGGTTGGCCGAGGCGCTGATTGCCTTCATGACCTGATCCACGGCCCACTCCTGCCGGGCTTGCGGGTTGCCGTGCACCGAGGAATCGGCAAAGCCGTCAAAGGCGCTGTCGTAGGCTGGATGGACCGCCACAAGCTGGCCTTGCAAATGGGTCGACAGCTCGGTCACCTCGACGCCGTTCTCCGCGGCTTTTCCTTTGAATTCGTCGCAGTAGGCCTTGCTCTCAGCGGCCTGCGCAAGGTCGAACAGCCGCCCGTCCCAGCTTGGCACTTGCACGCCTTTGTAGCCGCAGTCTGCGGCCCATTTCGTGATCGCGTCCCAGGAATTGAAGGGCGCCTCGTCCCCCGCGAATTGCGCCAGAAACAGCGCCGGTCCCTTGATCGTCTTCATCTCATCCTCCCGTTGTGTGCCCGGAACGGGCGCCTGACTTTAGCTGCCCGGAGCGGGCGTCGTGTTTCAGTCGCCCGGTTCGGGCGGCAGGTTTTCTTTCAGATAGACATCGATACGGATGCGCTCCTGCGCCATGTTGATAGGCGCGTTGTCGCTGTTGGCGCGCATGATCCGCACGGCGCTGCGCACCAGATGGCCGGAATCCTGACTGATCACCGCGTCGAAAAGCCCGCGTCCAAGTGCCGCGCGAGACAGCGGTGTCAGCTCATGGGCGACCACCACCGGATGCGGCGCGGGGGCGGTTGCGTCGAAGTGGCGGATCAGCCCAGCGTTGCCCGCAGCCGACGAATAGATGCCGACGATGTTGCGCGCGGGCGAGAGCGCCTGCGGCATCAGCCGCTCGATCAGGTCGGGGTCGTCGCGCCCCTCCAGCGAGGCGAGCACATTCAGGTGCGGAAAATCGCGCGCCATCACCTCGTCGAACCCCAGTCGACGTTCGAGGTGGTCGCGGGCCAGCATGGAGCCGGTGACGACCAGCACGTCCCCGCTCACCGGGCCGAGAAACCGGCCCATCAGTTGAGCCGCAGTGCGGCCCGCGGCGATGTTGTCGATTCCGACATAGGCGTTGCGTTCCGAGCTTGGGATATCGGACACCAGGGAGACCACCGATACGCCATGCGCGTGCAGGCGCGAGATACTGTCCCGTACGGAAGGCGTCTCAGGCCCGAAGATCGCCACACCATCGATAGCGGTGGGGTCCAACGCATTGATCGCCTCGGCCAGGGCCATCGGATCGAACGCTGGCACGCGCGTGCAGGTGATCTGTGTGCGCTCCCGCTTCAGGCCCGCGGAAAGGTCGCCGATTTGCCGCTCGATCAGGTCGATGAATTCATTGTTGGCCGCAGGCAGAATGAACAGGAAGCGATAGACCCGGCCGCGCGCGAGATTGGCGGCGGCCGTGTCGCGGACATATCCCAGATCGGCAATGGCCCGATTGACCTTCTCGACCGTGACCTTGCGCACGCCGGGACGCTCGTTCAACACGCGGTCCACGGTGGCAAGGCTCACTTGTGCGACGCGGGCGATGTCGTTCACGGTTGGGTTCAGAGGCGTCTCTCGGACAGGCTTCATGTCGTCTTTCTAGCCTTCCGATGCAGCGGCGAGCCCCTCGAAGAGCCGGGCGACAGCCTCGGCGCCGGGGTCATTGTGGCCGATCAGGTTCTCTTCCGGCACATAGGAGGCGCGGCCCGCCTTGGCGCGTGTCATCCGCGCTGTACCATCCGCGCCCGTACGTGCAGCAGCGGCTGCTGCGGCGAACCCTTCCGAAAACGCCTCCAGCGCTGGTTGAAGCGCGTCGATCATCGTCCGGTCGCCTTTTTGCGCGCCGCCCACCTGGCTGATCCGCTCGAGTCCTGCTTGCAGGGCGTCGGCGGTAGACTTCCCATTGGCGCAGGCGTCGCCGGTCGCACCGAAGAAGATGGCAAGGATCACGCCGGAAGACCCACCCATGGTCTGGCTCAGCTCGTTTCCAACCGCACGGAACAGCTGGGTGAGATCGGCCAACGGCATCCGGTCGAGCGCGTTCTTGAGGGCGCGCGCAGCTGTCGCGAGCGTACTGCCGGTGTCGCCATCGCCAGACTTGGCGTCGAGCGCGTTGAGGTCGGCCTCCGCGGCGATGAGCAGATCGCAGCAGGTCTCTATCAACCTGCGGGTTGCCGGGTGTTCTGAAGGGATCGGTTGGATCGGGCTCAGACCGTCTGGCAAAGGCTTTACGGCGACCGGTGCCAGCGACGCCAGGCCGGGCCAATCCGCCAGTGGCACTGCGCGAGAAAGCCCTGCCTCGTTCTCGGGTGTCAGCGGCAGGATGGACACCGAAAACCCGTGCATATCAAGCGAGGTCATGAGCGGAGCCGGCCCGATCAAGGCTTTGATCGACCCGGCCTTGTCGGATGTCGCAAGAGCATGCGCGAGGACTGACATTTCAAGCGGCGTCGTGCTGCCCAGGTTGTTGAGCAGGGCGACGTGCGGCTGGTCGCACATATGCGGGGCCAGCTTGTCGAGCACCATCTCCATCGCCCGGGTGGCACCCGTGAAATCCACCTGCTCGACGCCGGCTTCGCCATGGATGCCAAGGCCAAGCTCTGCCTTGCCGGGCGCGATGCGGTCCTCCTTGGCCGAGCCGGGGACAGTGCAGGTGTCGAGTGATTTGCCGATGGAGGCCATCTGGACTACCACACCTTCGGCGACCTTGGTCACCGTCTCGAGATCGGCCCCGTCTTCTGCGAGCGCACCTGCGATCTTGTGAACAAAGAGCGTGCCGGCAACGCCGCGCGCCTGGGGCAGATCGGGAAGCGCGATATCATCATCGACCACAACCATCGACACCTTCAAACCATACGCACGCGCACGCTCTGCGGCGAGGCCAAAGTTCAGCCGGTCGCCAGTGTAGTTCTTCACGATCAGAAGGCAGCCCGCCTCGCCGGTGACGGCGAGGATCCCGGCGAGCACGGCATCGACCGAAGGCGAGGCGAAGACCTCGCCGCACACGGCGGCGGTGAGCATGCCTTCGCCCACGAATCCTGCGTGCGCAGGCTCGTGCCCCGAGCCTCCGCCGGAGATCAGCGCGACTTTCGATTTGTCCCAGTTGCTGCGGCAGACAACCTTGATATGCGGATAGCCGTCGAGCCGGTAGAGTCGCCCACCCGAGGCCGCGAGGAGACCGTCGATGGCATCCGTGACCAGCGTGTCCTTGTCGTTGATGAACTGGGCCATGGTCGTCTCCTTCTTCAGTAAATCCGGTCACCCTGGGCGTCGAAACACAACGGGTCCTGCGGTGCGATATGCAGCGTGGTGCCTGGCGCGTAGTCGGCATGCGGGTCTGCCAGCGTGATGATGTCGTGCCCGTCGAGATGCAGGTGCAGACGCGTGTGGTCGCCAAGATGCTCGAGCCGGTCGACGCGCGCTGCGCGGCCCTCGCCTTGCGTCACATGCTCGGGCCGCAGCCCGATGCGATGGGCGCCGTTGGGCGGCGTGCCGAAAAGATCGCCGGGCAGGATGTTGATGCGCGGCTGACCAAGACGCGAAGCGACATATACCGAGTTCGGGTTCTCATAGATCTCGCGCGGGCTGCCGAACTGCACCAGCCGCCCTTCGTTCAGCACACCCACATGGGTCGCCATGGTCATCGCCTCGACCTGGTCGTGGGTGACATAGAGGATTGTAGCACCCAGGCTGGCCTGAATGCGCTTGAGCTCGATCCGCAAGTCAGTGCGCAGCTTCGCGTCGAGCGAGCTCAGCGGTTCGTCCATCAGATAGACTTGCGGTTCGCGCACCAGGGCCCGCCCGATGGAGACGCGCTGCATCTCACCGCCCGAGAGCGCGGTCGCCTTGTTGTCGAGCTTGTGCGAGATCTGCAGCACCTGCGCGACCTCGGCGACTTTGCGATCAATCTCGGCGCGGGGGGTGTTCAGGATCGGAGACTTCAGCGGAAATTCGAGGTTTTCGCGCACCGTCAGATGTGGGTAGAGCGAGTATTGCTGGAACACCATCGCAATGTCGCGTTGCGCGGGCGTCTCGTTTGCCACATTGCGCCCGCCGATACGGATTTCGCCCGCGTCGAGTTTCTCCAACCCGGAAATCAAGCGCAGCGTTGTCGTCTTCCCGGCGCCCGTTGGCCCGAGCAGCACCACGAAGGCGCCATCGGGGATGGTCATGTCGATGTCTGCGACGCCGATGGTGTCGCCGAAGGCTTTCGACACGCCTTTGAGGATGACGTCAGCCATGGGTCACAATCCCCTCGTTGAGCTCGGAGCGCAGGGCTCGTCCGGTGCTTTCGTCGAAGAGCGTGACCGCTTCGCCCTTGAAACCAAGTCCGACTGTCTCTCCGACCGTGGCGACCTGCCCTGCCGGGACCCGGGCCTTCAATTCGCCGTTGGGCGTGTCGAGCGTGATGATCTGCGTCGTGCCGAGATACTCCGTCGCCAGCACTTCGCCGCGGTACGCCCCTGCATCACTTAGCGTCACGTGTTCTGGGCGGACGCCGAAGACCAGCTTGTCGGATGCCCCCTGCATCTGACGCGGGACCGAGATGGATTGCCCCTGCATCTCGATGCTGTGCGCGCCTTCCGGCACGGACCCGTCGAAGCGTAGGAAGTTCATCGAGGGTGAGCCGATAAAGTCGGCCACGAACATCGTCGCGGGTTTGTCGTAGATCTCTTGCGGGGTGCCGAACTGCTCGACCACCGCATTGTTCATGACGACGATCTTGTCGCCCATCTGCATGGCTTCGAGCTGATCGTGCGTCACATAGACCGTTGTTGCGCCCATGCGGTCGTGCAGGGCGCGCAGCTCTTCCGCCATACGCTCGCGGAACTCGGCGTCGAGCGCGCCCAAGGGTTCGTCCATCATGAAGGCCTTGGGGTCCCGCACGATGGCGCGTCCGAGCGCCACGCGCTGGCGGTCACCGCCCGAGAGGCCGCCGACCGGTTTCTTGAGGATGTTTTCGATGCCGAGGATGCGCGCGACCTCGTCAACCTTCTCGCGCACGGCGGCGCGCGGCATCCCCTGGCTGACCAGCGGATAACTCAGGTTGCGGTAGACGTTCATATGCGGGTAGAGCGCGAACATCTGGAACACGAAGGCGATGTCGCGCTGGCTGGGCGGGCGCTGGCTGATCTCTTCGCCGTCGAGGTAAATCTCACCAGAGGTCGGCAGTTCCAGCCCCGCAATCATGCGCAGCGTGGTCGTCTTGCCGCAACCCGAGGGGCCGAGCAGCATGAAAAACTCGCCATCCTCGATGGTGAAGCTCGACTCCTTCACCGCGACGAAATCGCCGAACTCCTTGCGCACGTTTTGGATCCGGATTTCAGCCATCGAGATACTGCCCGATGCGCAAGAGATGTCCGTCCGGGTCTAGGATGTGCAGCTCTCGCATGCCCCACGGCCGGTCTGAAGGCCCATCCGCACGCGGAAAGCCCTCGTCTGGGAGATCCATCTTAGCGATCATCTCGCCGACGGCGTTCACATCATCGGTGCGGATATAGACCGCGTGATCCGAGGTATCGGCCCTGTGAGTGGGGTCGTGCGCGAAATGCAACTCGATCCGATCGTTCACAAAGATCAGATAACCGCCGAAGTCCTCCCAGCGGCCTTGCAGATCGAAGCCCAGCTTTTCGTAAAAGGCCACGGTCCGGTCCATGTCAGCGCACGGCAGGATGGCGCAGGTCGACAGCAGCATCAGGTGTCCTCCGGGAAATGGCTGACGATGATGAACATCACCGTGCCGATCAGGGTTGTGATGAAGGAATAGGTGAAGGCCCACATCACGAAGGGTTGCATCAGCATGAAGACACCCACGGCGATGATGATTGTTGCCAGCATCTCCCAAGGACCGCGGCGCAGACGGAGAAGGCCCGAGATGAAATTGCTCATTTCCGTACGGCTCCGAATGTTATGCCGCGCAGCAAGTGCTTGCGCAGTGCCACGGTGAAGATCATCACCGGCAGCAGGAAGATGGTGGCGCCTGCAGCGACGGCGGGCCAGTCGAGGCCACCCACGCCGATGATCGTCGGGATGAAGGGCGGGGCGGTTTGGGCGGTGCCGGAGGTCAGCAGCACCGCAAAGGCGTATTCGTTCCACGCAAAGATCAGGCAGAAGATCGCGGTGGAGGCGATGCCCGTGGCGGCCTGGGGCAGCACGACCTTGTAGAAGGCCTGGAACCGGGTGTAGCCGTCGATGAGGGCGGCTTCCTCGTATTCGGTGGGGATCCCGTCGATGAAGCTTTTCAGCAGCCAGACCGCGAGGCTGATGTTCACCGCCGTGTAGAGCAGGATCATGCCCAGATGCGTATCGCTGAGACCCAGCTCGCGGTACATCAGAAAGATCGGGATGGCCACGGCGATGGGAGGCATCATCCGTGTCGAGAGGATGAAGAACAGCAGGTCATCGGCCAAGGGGATGCGGAAGCGGCTGAAGGCATAGGCCGCAAGCGTGCCCAGAAAGACGCTGAGAAAGGTTGAGCCGAAGCCGATAATCACGGAGTTGAGGAACCGCTCGCCGAATTTCGAGGGGCCGGCGATGACCATGTCGTATTGGCGCACGATTTCCTCGTACCAGGTCTGCGGCGGGTTGGCGGCAAGGAACTCATCCGTTTGCCGCGTGCGCGTGGTGAAGAGGTTCACATAACCCTCGAGCGTCGGATCGAAGATCACCTTCGGCGGATAGCTAATGGCATCCGCGGGCGATTTGAACCCGGTGAGCATGATCCAGGCGAGCGGGACCATGGTGATCAGCGCGTAGAGGATCACCAGGCTGCCGGCAAACCATTTGGATCGTGCGCTTGGCTCGGTGACGGAGAAGCTGCTCATGTCGGGCTCTCCGACGGGTCGGATGGTTCTTCGATGCGCATGCTTTCGATGCGGGCCGGGGCCGCGTCTGTGTTCGCGTGCTCGGCCAGCGCCGCGAAGGCCAGCGCCAGCGGTGTCAGCGGCGCCGCCCAACTGGAGAGATGCGCGTCTTTCGGCAGGCGGATGTCACAGAAGGCCATCAGCGTTCCTTCACCTTGTTGAGTGCTTTCACGTAGATCGAGGCAAGCCCGAAGACGGTCACGAAGAGGATGATCGCATAGGCACTTGCGTAGCCGGTGCGCCATTTCTCGAAGGCCTCGCGCTTGAGGTTGATCGAGGTGAGCTCGGTGGTGGAGCCGGGGCCGCCGCCGGTGAGCTGCACGACGAGGTCGAACATCTTGAAGTTCTCGATGCCCCGAAACAGCACGGCAAGCATCAGGAAGGGCATCACCATGGGCACGGTGATCGTCCAGAACTGCCGCCATTTCGAGGCGCGGTCGATCTCGGCGGCTTCATAGATATAGTCAGGTATCGAGCGCAGCCCGGCGAGGCAGATCAACATCACGAACGGCGTCCACATCCAGGTGTCGACGATCACGATGGACCAGGGCGCCAGGTTCACCTGCCCCAGCATCTCGAAGCTGGAGGGGTCGCGCCCGGTGAAGAAGGCGACGATGTAGTTGAAGAGCCCGATCTGCGGCTGATACAGGAACTTCCAGAAATTCCCGACCACCGCCGGAGATAGCATCATCGGCAGCACGATAATCGTCGTCCAGAGATCGTTGCCCTTGAACTTCTTGTTGATGAGATAGGCGAGGGTAAAGCCGATCAGCACCTGCAGCAGGATCGTCCAGAAGAGGAAATGCGCGGTGGCCTGCATGTTGAGCCAGATGTCGGAATCGGTGAGGATGCGCTCGTAATTGCGCAGGCCCACGTAATCAACCTCGCGGTTGGGCCGGTTGGCGCGGTAGTTGGTGAAGCTGAGGTTGATCGTCCAGATCAGCGGAAAGATGTTGATCGCCAGCAGCAGGAAGATCGTGGGCCCCACGAAGATCCAGGCGATCGCCCGGTCGCTGAGCCCGCGGATCTTGCGCGCCACAGTGGGCGGTGTGGCCTCAGCGGCGCGGGTCATCGGAGCTTGGGTCATCTGGCACAACTTTCCCGTCACGGGGCGACCCAAGGGGCCAACCCCGCGGTGTGGACAGGCAGGTCGGGCGGGCTTTCAGGCCGCCCTTGCCGGGGGATCGGAAGGGCGGGGCAGACCCGCCGCTCCCGGGTTCAGGAGACCCCGGATCAAGTCCGGGGTGCGATTGCGCATGCGGCAATCACAGCTTGCCTTCATCTTCGAAGGTCTCGGTCCAATCCTCGATCAGCTTGTCGAGCGCTTCCTTCGCGGTGCCCTGATCGGCCACCACATAGTCATGGATGCGCTTCTGCATGGCCAGCAGCAGTTCGGCATAGGCCGGCTCCTGCCAGAAGTCCTGCACATCGTTCATGGCCTCAAGAAAGTCCCCGGCAAAGGGCGCGCTGTCGACGAAATCGGGGCTTTCGAGCACCGCCTTATGCGCGGAATAGCCGCCCAGATCCCACCACTTCTGCTGGACGTCGGGCTGCGCGAACCATTTGATGTATTCAAGCGCCGCGTCCTGCTTGTCGGAGTAGGCGACAACTGAAATCCCCTGACCGCCGAGCGTGGAGCCCGCCTGGTTCTGCGGCGGGTTCACGAAGAAGTCGATCTTGTCGCCGCCGGTATTGGGATCCGCGTAGAGGCCCGGGAAGAAGGCAAACCAGTTCATCGCCATCGCCACCTGCCCGGATTTGAAGGCATCAAGGCTCTCGCCCATGTAGGAGTTGGTGTAACCCGGCGGTGTCGCGGTCTCGTAGAATTCCTTGTAGAATTCCAGCGCCTCGACGGCCTCGGGCGAATTCACAGCCCCTTCCATGTCGTAGGAACCCGGAGTGTTCTCATATTTGAAACCCCAAGGGTAAAGCGCGCCGGTCACACCCATGGTAATGCCTTCCGAGCCGCGCTCGGTGAAGATGGCGGCGCCATAGACGGTCTGGCCGTCGATCTCGCGCTCCTGGAAGAACTGCGCGATCTCAAGCAGCTCTTTCTGCGTCTGGGGCTCGCCCAACTCACGGCCGGTGGCTTCCTGGAAGGCGGCGCGGATGTCTTCCCGCTCGAACCAGTCCTTGCGGTAGAACCAGCCGTTAGCGTCGCCCATGGCGGGCAGCGCGTAGTAGTTCGGCGTGCCCTTGGGCCAGGTGGAATAGGCATAGACGGTTGCATCGGCGAAGTCGTCCATCGAGATGCCTTCGGCGTCGAAGAAGTCATTCAGCTTCACGTAGTGGCCGTTCTCGGCGCCGCCGCCGATCCACTGGCTGTCACCGATCAGCAGATCGCAAAGATTGCCGCCCGAGTTGAGCTCGTTCAGCATCCGGTCGGCGAAGTTGGGCCAGGGGATGAACTCGAAGTTCATCGTGTGGCCGGATTGTTCCTCGAACTCCTTGCTGAGTTCCACGAGCGCGTTGGCCGGATCCCAGGCCGCCCAGCAGAGTGTGAGGTCTTCGGCCTGCGCAGATGCGCCAAAGCCTGCCACTGCAAGGCTGAGTGCACTGACGGCCGTCAGTTTCGAATATGTCATGTGGTACCTCCCTAACGGTCCTGTCCGCTCGGTCCCCGCCGAGTCGGTTCCGGACCTCTTCACGCTAAATGAGGAACGTACCTCATGTCGATACATTTCTGAGGGGCGTACCTCAAAAAGAACTCAAGTCTCTGATAAATGTGGATATTAACTTTGACGACGCGTGTGTCGGGATGCAGATCCGAACCCAAGAACACGCGCGGTCTAGCAAAATCACAGACTGCTTCCGAAGGGCTGGCCGGTGCAGAACACACTCTTGGAATCGCTCGCTGAAATCAGTCGGCGTCGCGCACCGGACCGCGCAGCGCCTTCACCTCTCCGCGGACTTTCTTTGCCTTCAGACGACGTTTTTTCGACCCCAGAGTCGGCCTGGTGGCGATGCGCCGTTTCGGGGCGACCAACGCCTTTCGGATCAACGCGACGAGCCGGTCGCGTGCGATGTCGCGGTTCCGGGCTTGGCTGCGGGTCTCGTCGCATTGGATCACCAGCGCGCCTTCGCCGGTCCAGCGGCGCCCGGCGAGCCGTTTCAGCCGCGTCTTCACCGGCCCGGGCAGCGAGGGCGAGCGCGCCGCTTCGAAGCGCAGCTCCACTGCCGTCGCAACCTTGTTCACATTCTGCCCACCGGGACCCGAAGACCGTATGAAGTTCTCGGTCAGCTCCCAGTCCTGGATTTCGATCTGATCGTTGATCCGCAGCATCCTTGCCTTCTGCCACGAAATCCGCCCACGAAAAAGGGCCGCACGACGTGGTGCGGCCCAATCGAATGGTTTCAGGAGGGGGATCGGTTAGACCGATGTCCACTCAGGAGTTCTGCCCGTCAAGGGCTGCCTCAGCAGGCGACCTCCAAAGCTGTTCCGACACCTCGCTCCAATACCGTTCTCGACACTGGATCACCTCCTTTACCTATCTGTTGACATTGCAAGAATCGTCGCACAGGTTTTGGAAATCGCCAAGCGTTTTTTCGTTAACGGCGCAGCCCCGCCGGCCTGTCTCTGGCACGTCCATCCTTCATTGTTGCAAAAATAAGCACGCTCCTAGGCAGCAGGTGCGAGCCGTGCGGTGATCACGCGGAACGGGATCAGCGCAATCAGCGCCAAAGAGAGCTTCACCATCCAGTCCGCCACCGCGAGCGATACCCACAGCGGGGCAGCCGGCCCGAGGCCAAGGATCGGCAGCACCTCGCCGGCCCAACTCACGTCATTGGCGGGCTCGAGGAAGGTCAGGCTGGCCGAGAAGGCGATGGTGAAGAATAGCGCCGTGTCCACCGTGCTGCCGATCAACGTCGAGGCCAGTGGGGCACGCCACCACCGCCCGTCGCGCAGCGCGGAAAAGATCGCCACATCGAGAAGCTGTGCCGTCAGAAAGGCAAGGCCCGAGCCGATCGCGATGCGCAGTGTCACCAGCGGGCCGAATTCACCCATGATCTGCGTGCCGATGAGCGAGCAGGCAACGCCGACCAAGAAGCCAACAAAGACCACGCGCCGCGCCGGACCGGCGCCGTAGACGCGGTTCATCACATCCGTGACCAGAAAGGCCAGCGGATAAGTGAAGGCCCCCCAGGTCAGCCATTGGCCGAAGAGAAACTGAACGAGAATGTTCGAGGCCACAACAATGGTGGCCATGGCAAGAATGCCGGGAAGGTGAGCGCGTGTCATGTGATCAATCCGTTTTGGCAAGGGTGCGGCACTTGGTCGGACCAACCGGCCGACGCGCGGTCTTTAGGCGGTTGCGCGGCGGCGCGCAAGTCAATCCGTCAGCACGTATTCGATGATCTCGGTTCGCAGAACCGGCAGGAAGTTGTCATCGGAGACCATCGTCAGGTGGATCTGGCCGCTGTCGTCAGCCCACACCGAGAGGCCCTCAAGGTTGCCATGCCGCCTTTGCGGGGTTTCCAGCAAGGTCTCGATGTCCCGCAGCGCGGTGTCGGTGACCGTCATGGCGCGCACGCGGTTGCGAAACCCCAGCCAGTGGAACTCTCGTTCCAGCAGGTAGAGCCGACCGTCGGGACCGAAATCCGCGCCTACCGGACGGTATGCGCCATCAAGCGGCAGGGTGAAGGGCTGTTGCCATTTCCCCTGCGGATGGCGGCGGTAGACCAACGCTTCATAGGCGCCGCGCAGCACGCCTTCGGGCACGGTAAAGAGTGTTCCCGCCGCATCCACCGCCACGGCTTCAAGCCCGATGTTGGAGCCAAGCGCCCGCCAGGCGCGGGTGTAGGACGGCCATGTGGCATGGCTCTCCCAGGTGTCATAGCGCAAGATGCGCTGCGCGCCTTCGAAGGAGACGAAGAGCCGTCCGTCCGCATCGAGTGCCAAGCCTTCGGCGTCATCATGCGGGTAGCGTTCGACCTTCCCGTTCTTGTCGACAAGGCGCTGCTGCGCCTCCAGCGTCGCGCCGGTGATCTTGCCCCCGGTGCGATGCAGCCTACCGCGCACCAGATGGGCCCGATCGGTGACCGCAAAGAACCCCTCGCCGTCGGGTGTGACCTCAAAACCGGAAAAACCGCCGAACCACGCCGCATCGTGCTGCCAGCGATAGGTCGAGACATGCTGAGCAGGCTGGTCGGCGGGCGGCATGGCGAGCGGCGCCGGCATCGGGAAGAGGTAGAAGAGCAGCGCGGTGGCCAGCAGGCCAAGACCGGCTACTGCAAGACGGTAGCGCATTGCTGGGGCAGATCGGCGAGCAGAAGCTGCCGTCGCGGTCTTGGTGGCGGCGCATTCGGGTCTGGCGGTGGTGGATTGAGGATCGTCTCCACCCAGGCCTGCGCGTCGGCGCAGCCATCACCGGGCGGCGGCGGGGCCTGGTTGACACAACCCTCCGTGCCTGCGGGGCAGGCCAGGCGCACATGGAAGTGATAGTGGTGTCCATACCACGGCCGGATCTTGCGTAGCCAGGAGCGGTCGCCACGCGCATCCTTGCACATCTGCACCTTGGCGCCCGGGAAGATGAAGATGCGCGCCACGCGTGGGTCCGAGGCAGCCGCCTTCAGGATTTCATGGTGCTGGCGCGTCCAGTTGTCGTTCACAAAGGCGCCGCGGTCACGGCGCAGAGAAATCGACGAGATGCTTTCCCGCTCGGCGACGGACAGGCTGAGGTTGTCCGCCGGCCGCAGCCAGATGTCCGCGTCGAGGCCAATCTGATGGCTGGCATGGCCGGTGAGCATCGGCCCGCCGCGCGGCTGGCTGAGATCGCCCACGTAGAGCCCATTCCAGCCGGGTTGTTGCGCGGCCTCGCGGCTGAGGTCCATCACGTAGTCCACCGTTGCAGGATGCGCCCAGTTGCGGTTGCGTGACAGGCGCATGGCCTGCCACGTCGGGCCGGTCTCGGCCAATTGCGCGCCACCCGCCATGCAGCCCTTGGAGTAGCTGCCGAAGGGAGCCGGAGCACCCCTCGAGGCCACCTGTTCGGCGCCGAAGACCTGCTTTGCGGGCGTGGTGCTCTTGCTATGGCCCGAGGTGCCGATGGTGGGCAGGATCGCGGAGGACTGGGCCTCCGATTGCGGTGTGCCGTCGGAACAGGCGGCGAGCGCGAGGCTCAGGACGGCGAGAACTGCGATAGCGCGGAGGGTCATCTGCTGAAATCTCCATTCGGCTTGACCCACGCTAACAGGATCAACCCGAGAATGAACAGCCCGATAATCGGGGTGACACCGATTTGCTGAGACCCGCTTGCCGCTGTCACAATTCCGATCAGCAAGGGCGCCAGAAAACTCGTGGCCTTGCCGGAAAGGGCGTAAAGCCCGAAGGCTTCGGTCATACGCGCCGGATCACCCTGGCGCACCATCATCGACCGGCTGGCCGATTGCAGCGTCCCGCCTGCGGCGCCGATGAGGGCGCCGAGGATGTAGAACGCGATGTCGGGGGCGCGGCTGCCTTCGGGCAGGGCAATCCAGAAGAGACTGTCGCGCGAGACGAAGACGATTGTGATGGCAACGGCAGTGAGCACGCCGATGGACACCTTGATCACCGCGCCGGGACCGAAGCGCACGTCGGCCTTGCCTCCGAGCCAGGCAAAGAGTGCGCCGGTGATGATGGCGATGATGCCGAAGACGCCCACGTCGACCACCGTCCAGCCGAGCACGCCTTGCGCATAGATGCCGCCGAAGGCGTACATGCCGTTGAGCGCGTCGCGGTAGAACATCGAGGCACCGAGGTAGGAAAAGAGCGAGGGCGTGTCCGGCAGGCGCATCACGGTCCGGCGCAACCCCTCGAGAGCTGCCCGTACCGCTCCATTCGCGGCTTTTACCGGCTTCGGCTCACGCACCCAGAGGAAGAAGGGGATCATGAAAAGCGCGTACCAGAGCGCGGTGAGCGGGCCGACGAAGCGGGTGCCCTCGCGGGCCTCAGCGTCCAGTCCCAAAGCTGGGTCGAGGCCGATGAAGGTTTTGCCGGTGGTGGCGCTTTCGGCGAAAAAGAACAGCATGATCACCAGCGTGACCAGCCCGCCTACGTATCCGATGGCCCAGCCGGTGCCGGAGATCCGCCCGATCTCTTCACGCGGGCCGAGATCGGGCAGCATGGCGTTCACGAAGATTGTCGCGAACTCCATGCCGATGAGGCCGAGGGCGAAGAGGAAGAGGGTGAGCGGCAGGTTGAAGCTGTCCGGGCTTGCGGCCCAGAGCCCCGCGCTGCCGAGGATGTAGAGCGCGGAGAAGAGCCAGATGAACCGCATTCGGTTGCCCGACGTGTCGGCGATGGCGCCGAGCACGGGCGCGAGGATGGCGATGGTGATGCCGGCCGCACCGATCCCGAAGCCCCAGGCGGCCTGCGCGCGCGCGCCGTCCTGCATGAGCTCACCCACGTAAGGCGCGAAGATGAAAGTGATGAGCAGCGTGTTGTAGGGTTGGCTGGCCCAGTCGAAGGCGTACCACCCCCAGATGCGTTTGCGTGCGCTGCTCATGGTCCCGCCTGCCTGTTGCCGCTGCCCGAGGTAGAGCAGGCGGGCCCGCATCAGGCAAGAGCCGCTTTGGGCCCGGTCAACCAAGACTGGCGCGCGGACTTGCGAAACGGGTGCCACTTGCTTAATTGAGGCGCACGCAAGAAGAGGTCTGCCGATGCAATCGCTGTTCGAAATCATCATGCTGCTGCTGAACGTGCTGTGGTTCTTCATCATCGCGCATGTGATCATGAGCTGGCTGATCAACTTTCAGGTGCTGAACACGCGCCAGCAGCTGGTTGCTCAAATCTGGTACGGGCTGAACCGCATTCTCGAGCCGATCTATGCGCCGGTGCGCCGGGTGCTGCCGCCCATGGGCGGGATCGATCTCGCACCTTTGGCCGTGCTTCTGGGCGTCGCGATTCTGCGGATTGTTCTCGTCAACAACTACGGCCTCTTTGTCTGATTTTCCGCCTCCGGCGGGAGTATTTTGCGACGGGTGAAGCATCGGGGCTTGTTCACGATTCCTTAGTGTGTGACTCTGCAAGAGACGAGCAGGTCGCAACAGGAATTGTGAGATGACGGACACCGCCGCGGTGTTGAAGGACGTCTTTGGTTTCGACGGATTTCGTCCCGGGCAGGGCGAGATCGTCGAGGCGGTCACGGCGGGCGAGAACGTGCTGGCCATCATGCCGACGGGTGGCGGGAAGTCACTTTGTTTTCAATTGCCTGCGCTGTTGCGAGAGGGGGTCACGGTGGTGATCTCGCCACTGATCGCCTTGATGCGTGATCAGGTGCGCGCACTTCAGGAGGCGGGGGTCGCAGCGGGCGCGCTGACCTCTGGCAATACGTCCGAGGAGACCGACGCGGTCTTCGAGGCGCTGTCGGCGGGGCGGCTGAAGCTTCTTTACATGGCGCCCGAGCGGCTCGCCGCGGGGTCTGGGTTTCTGCGGCGGGTGGGTGTTGCGATGATAGCCGTCGATGAGGCTCATTGCGTGAGCCAGTGGGGTCATGATTTCCGGCCCGACTATCTGCGCATTGGTGCGCTGCGGCGCGATCTGCGCGTGCCGCTCGCAGCCTTCACAGCCACCGCTGATGCGGAGACACGTGCAGAGATCGTCGAGAAGTTGTTCAATGGAGAGGTGCCGCGGACCTTTCTGCGCGGGTTTGACCGCCCAAATATTCACCTGGCCTTTGCTGCGAAAGACGGACCGAGGCGGCAGATCCTCGAATTTGCAGCGGCGCGCAAGGGGCAGTCCGGGATCGTCTATTGCGGGACGCGGTCGAAGACCGAAGGCTTGGCGGCAGCACTGCGCGAGGCGGGGCACGCGGCGCTGCATTATCACGGCGGTATGGAGGCGGAGGACCGGCGCATTGCCGAGACCCGATTTCAGCGCGAGGACGGGCTGATCGTGGTGGCGACCGTGGCCTTTGGCATGGGGGTCGACAAGCCCGATATCCGCTGGGTGGCCCATGCGGATCTGCCGAAATCCATCGAGGCCTATTATCAGGAGATCGGGCGCGCGGGGCGCGACGGCGCGCCAGCCGAGACGCTGACGCTCTTTGGTCCGGATGACATTCGCCTGCGCCGGGCCCAGATCGACGAGGGGCTCGCCCCGCCCGAACGTCGCGCGGCGGATCATGCGCGGCTCAATGCGCTCTTGGGGCTGGCGGAAGCGCTGGAGTGTCGCCGCAAGACGCTCTTGGCCTATTTCGATGAGAGCGAGGTCGGCTGCGGCAACTGTGACCTCTGTGACCGTCCGGCGGAGGTTTTCGATGGCACGACCGCGGTGCGCAAGGCGCTCTCGGCTATTCTGCGCACCGAGGAGTGGTTTGGCGCAGGCCATCTGATCGACATTCTGCTCGGACATGAGACGGATAAGGTGCGCCAGCGCGGTCATGACCAGCTGCCGACCTTCGCGGTGGGCAAGGAGTACGATCGCCGGGCGTGGCAGGCGATTTTTCGGCAGATGATGGGGCATGATCTGGTGCGGCCCGATCCGGAACGGCACGGGGCGCTGCGCTTGACCGACGCGGCGCTGCCGATCCTGCGAGGCGAGGCGGAGATCGCACTGCGCCGCGATACGATCCGTGCGGCGGCGGCCTCGCGGCGCCCGGCGGTGAAGGCGATGGTGTCAGAGGAAGATGCGCCGCTCCTTTCCGCGCTGAAGGCCAAGCGGCGCGCCTTTGCCGAGGCCGCCAAGGTGCCAGCCTATGTGATTTTCAACGACCGCACCCTGATTGAGATGGCGCAGGACCGTCCGCAGACGCTGGACGACATGGCGCGTATCAGCGGCGTGGGGGCCAAGAAGCTGGAGCGGTACGGCGCCGCCTTTCTGGAGGTGGTCGTCGGCGAGGCGCAGCAGATGCACCCCTCGCGGCGCAAGCTCGCGGGGCGGTCGGCGGGCTCGGTCTACGACCGGCTGCTCGCGGTGCAGGCCGATCTGGCGCGGGGGACGGATGGGGTCGACAAGCCTCTGAGCTGCTCAGCCTCGCAGCTGGCGAAGGTGGCGCAGATGCGCGAGGCGGATGCCACGGCCCTGCAACGGCTGCTGGGCGACCGGCGGGCCGAACGCTTCGGTCCGGCCTTTCTGGACGTCCTGCGGGAGGCGGGCTAAGTCGCCTGTCAAGAGAGATCAGATGATGGGGAAGCGGGTATGTTGGTGGTGATTTCGCCAGCCAAGCGGCTGGATTGGGCGGAGCGGGATGTTGAGACAACCGCGCCAGCCTTTCAGGAAGACGCGGTTCGGCTGGTCAAGACCGCGCGCAACCTCAGCTTGGGCAACCTGAAGGGGCTGATGGACCTCTCTGATGATCTGGCGCGGCTGAACCGCGACCGGTTTGCGGCCTTCGAGGCCGAGCCGGCAGAGCAGGTCACCCGGCCCGCGGCGCTGGCCTTTGCAGGCGACACCTATCAGGGGCTCCAGGCCGATAGCCTGACCGCCGAAGATCTGGCCTGGGCGCAGGATCACCTGCGCATCCTCTCGGGGCTCTACGGCCTGTTGCGGCCGCTCGACGCAATTCAACCTTACCGTCTGGAAATGGGCAGCCGCCTGAAGACGCGGCGCGGCGCAAACCTTTATGAGTACTGGCGCGATGGGCTGTCAAAGGCGTTGAACGCGCAGGCCGAGGCGGTCGGTACGGATGTGCTGATCAACTGCGCCAGCCAAGAGTACTTTGGCGCTGTCGCGCCCAAGGCGTTGAGCCTGAACGTGATCACGCCAGCCTTCCTGGAAGACAAGCATGACGGCAAGGGGCCGCGCGTGGTCAGCTTTTTCGCCAAGACCGCGCGTGGGGCAATGGCCCGCTACGTTGTGCAAAACCGGATCACCGATCCAGAAGCGATCGAAGGGTTCACCACCGGTGGCTATGCGTTCGACGCCGCGCGCTCAACACCCGGGGCGCCGGTCTTTGTGCGGGATTATCCCACGGCCTGATCGGGCAACTCGTCTGCCGGTGGCAGCGCGTCTTTCGGGCAGTAGTCGCGGATATGGCCAAGCATCTCGGCTTTGCGCACGGGTTTCGACATGTAGTGATCCAGGCCCACGGCGAGGATGTCCACATTGTCGCCTTCCATCGCATGGGCCGTCAGGGCGATGATCGGCACGTGGCGGCCGGTCTCGCTCTCGATCTCGCGGATGGTCTTCGTGGCCTCCTTGCCGTCCATTTTCGGCATGGAAATATCCATGAAGATCAGATCCGGCTCGAAATCCGTGTAGGCGTCCACCGCTTCGAGCCCGTTGTTGGCGAACTTCAAGTCGACATCGACCTCCTTGAGCATCTTGCGCAAGACAAGCTGGTTGGTCTTGTTGTCTTCCGCAGCCAGAACCCGCATGCGGCGCAGGACGATCGGCGGTGCGGCCTCATCAGGCGGGGCGGCAGCCGGCTCAACCTCTTCGACAACCACGGGGGTCGACTGCCGGTGCGAGAAGGTGGGCACGTCTGTCACGTCGTCCTCGTTTGCAGGGCTGGTTTCCACCGGGGGCTGACTTGTCCAGTCGGCAAGCCACTGCAGCATGTCCCTTCGCGGAAACGGGCGCTGGAAGATCGAGTCGACACAGTCCTTGGCAGCATCGGCGCTGGCGTAGCCGACATTCGAGCTGAGCAGGATCATTTGCATCTTGTGACCAGACGCACGGGCTGTCTTGGCGAAATTGAGCCCGTTCACCTTGGGCATGATGTGGTCGACCAGGATCAGGTCGACGCTGCGATCAAGCATTGCGAGTGCCGAGGCCGCATCCTTGCAGCTGGTCACCTTGAGGCCGAGCTGCTCCAGCTGGTGCGTCAGGATCTGCAGGTTGGGTTCGAAATCGTCGATCACCATGACGTGGCGCAGATGCTCGGGCAGCGCAGGGTAGTCGGCCTGCAGCCCATCGGGTGCCGGGAAGGTGACTTCGAACCCGAAGCAGGAGCCGACCCCCTCTTCCGAGGTCAGCCAGATGCGGCCGTCCATCATCGCGACCAGATGTTTGGAGATCGCCAGGCCCAGACCGGTCCCATCGAACTGGCGATTGCGTTCGTTCTCCACCTGATTGAACTCGCCAAACACGTGCTCAATCATGTCAGCCGCGATGCCGATCCCGGTATCCTCGACCGTTATGGCGAGGGTCACATCGCCCGTCTCTTCGTTTCTGGTGCCACGGACCTTCACAAGCACATGGCCTTCAGAGGTGAATTTCACCGCGTTGCCCATGAGGTTGGTTAGGATCTGCCGCATTCGGCCGGGATCGCCCACGAAGGTAGAGGGCAGGAACAGATCGTAGTCCAACGTCAGACCGAGCCCTTTGTCGTGGGCGGAGGACTGCAGCAGCATCATGATCTCGAGGATGCACTGCTCCAGATCGAAGGGTTCGGGGTGCAGTTGCAGCCGCTCCGCCTCGATCTTGGAGTAATCAAGTACGTCGTTGATGATCACCAGAAGAGCTTCGCCGGAATTCTTGATCGTATCGACATAGAGCCGCTGCTCTTCGCTCAGCGGCGTGTCGATCAGCACCTCGGCCATGCCGACAACTCCGTTCATCGGCGTGCGGATCTCATGGCTCATATTGGCGAGGAAGGCGGATTTGGCGCGGTTCGCGGCCTCGGCACTCTCGCGGGCCGCTTTCAGCTTCTTTTCATACTTTACGGTGGCGGTGATGTTGAGCCCGAGCGAGATGATGTCGCCATCGGGGCCGCGCCGGTCGATCACCTTGATGTATTCGCCGTTCCAAAGCCGGATGATCTCGGGCACCGGCACGTCTTGCTGCACGCGGTCGATCATGCGCTGGCGCCAGGCCGCCGGGCTTTGATCCCCGATGTCGACGATGCCTTCTTCTGTCAGCACCTGAAGGATCGTGACGTAATTCACGCCGGGTTTGATCTCCTCAAGACCGTCGAAGACGGCGAGGTAGGCCTTGTTCGCCATGATCATCTCAAGATCAGGGCTGAAGAAGGCAAAGCCGTCGTTGATCGTTTCGATCGAATGCCAGAGGCGCCGTTCGACGATCTCGATCTTTTCATGCGCGGCGGACAGGTCGGACTTCACGCGCTGATTCTCGTCGCGCACCGTCGCCACCTCGGCCCGGGTCTCGACGATTTCGTGCGACAGCTGCTTGGCGTGCTCACCCAGTTTGCGGTTGGCGGCAAAAAGTTCCGCCTGCTTGAGTTCAAGCAGGCGTTCAGCAGCCAATCGGCCGCGGCGTTCTTCGGCCAATCTATTGGCGAGACTCATCCGACCACCGGGATTCCTAAGATCTTAGGGCCGCATATTGCGCCATGTGAGGTGAACAACTGCTTAACCCTGGCTGGAGCCCGGCAAGAAAGCTGAAGATCGGGCGGGCCTAGCGGCGGCCCTCGCGCAGCCAGGCGGCCGTCAACAGGCCCAGCGACAGAAGCAGCACAAGCCAGCCGGGCAAGAGGTTGGTCTGGCGCACATCGCGGGTTTCGAAGGCATCGCGCGGCGTCAGCCCGATCCAGCCGCGCCCGGCGGCGGGGCGGCCCGGGCGCACATTGCGCAGCCGCGGCAGCCCGTCTTCAAGCCGCACCGACCCGCCGCGCAGGCCTGCGATGACGGGCTCGAGCACCTCGGCGGTCGCAATGGTCTGCTCAAACTCGCGCGGGGCTGCGGGGCCGAGGCCGATCACCGCCGTCTTGTCCCCGTTGACCAGCCGGTAGAGGCCGATCTCAGGCCCTTCGAACGTGCCTTCGAAAACGCCGGGGGCGGTTTCGGTCAGCTCAAGCTCGGTCGTGTTGCCCGAGGGGTCGGTGATCGTGACGGGCGGGACGTCATTCGACAAAGTGCGGCGCTTGATCCGCATGGTTTGCCCCGTCGCTTCGGCTGTCAGTGTCTCTTCTTCCAGCTCCGGCTCCTTCATCATCCAGTGCGCGAGGCGGCGTAGAAGCTCCAGCTGCGGTCCGCCACCTTCGTAGCCGCGGTTCCAGAGCCAGGCATGATCGGAGGCCAGCAGCGCAACCCGGCCTTCCTCCACCCGGTCGAGCACGAGAAGCGGGCGGTCGTCGATACCGGACATGACCGCGTGACCGCTCGATTGCGAAAGATCGATCTGACGCAGCCAGCGGCCCCAATCGCCCCCGTCGGGCAGATCCGCCGTGACCGGGTGCCGTGCGCCCAGATCCGTGACGCTGGGCAGATAAGGTTCGTCCAGGACGCGCGCGGTCGGCGACGCGGGCAGAACCGAGCCGAGCGGCGAACGATAAAGGCTGTCGGCGCTTGCAAAATCGGCACCTGCAGCCACCAGCACGGCACCGCCCTGCCGGATGTAATTGGCCACATTGTCGAGATAGAGCGCGGGCAGGATGCCGCGGCGCTTGTAGCGGTCGAAGATGATCAGGTCGAAGTCATCAATCCGCTCCAGAAACAGCTCGCGTGTGGGGAAGGCGATGAGGCTCAACTCGCTCACAGGCACGCCGTCCTGCTTTTCGGGTGGGCGCAGGATGGTGAAATGCACCAGATCGACAGAGCTGTCGGATTTCAACAGGTTGCGCCAGGTCCGTCCGCCCGGATGCGGCTCGCCCGAGACGAGCAGCACGCGGAGGCGGTCGCGCACGCCGTTCATCTGGATGAGCGCGGTGTTGTTGCGGTCGGTCAGCTCGCCGTCCGCTTCGGGCACCGTGAATTGGATCACGTTACGCCCGCCGTGCGGCAGGGTGATCGGCAGTTCGATATCCTCGCCGATGGGCACCTGGAAGCTCTGCGCCGGGGCACCGTCCACGGAGATATCCAGCGGCGCGAGGCCCGACCCTTCCGGCGCGGCCCCCATGTCTTCGATGCGCAGGGTAAGCGTAACCGGTTCGTCGATGATCGCGAAGGCCGGGGCGTTGCGGATCTCGAGTCGGCGGTCCCAGTCGGTTTCTTTGCCCGTCATCAGCAGGTGCATCGGCGCCGGCAGCTCGAGCGGCAGGTCCGCATCGTGGATCTGCCCGTCACTGATGGCGAGCACGCCGGCGATCCGGGCACGCGGTTCTTCTGCCAGTGCCGTCGACAGCGCTGTCATGAGCTGGGTGCCCGCATCGCCGTCGCCGTCGGCAACGGTCATGCGCCGAACCTCGGTGTTGGGCCGCGCGGCAATGGTGGCAGCCAGTTCATCCGCGGCAGAGCCGGTCTGATCGGGCCGATCAGAAAGCTGTTGGCTGGCACTCTCGTCCTCAAGCAGCATGACGATATCGGTCAGCGGCGCGCGGTCCTCCTGTTGGTAGGACGGACCTGTCAGGGCAGCCACCACCACCAGCGCCGCGAGCGCGCGCAACGCCCAGCCGTTGAGCCCGCGCACCACGGCGAGCAGCACGCTGGTCGCCGCAATCACCGTGACAACGGTCAGCAGCGGCCACGGGATCAGCGGGTCGAAGATCACACTCCCGGTCATTGGCCCAACCTGTCGAGCAGCGCGGGCACATGGACTTGGTCGGATTTATAGTTGCCGGTCAGCACATGCATGATGAGGTTCACGCCGAAGCGGAAGGCCAGCTCGCGCTGGCGCTCACCGGTGAAGCCGCGTCCGATCGGCACCAGGGGCGTGCCGGTGTTGCTGATTGCCCAGGCTGCGGCCCAATCGTTGCCGCCGATCACCACCGGGGTCACCCCGTCGTTGAGGTTGCGGAAGGGCATGCCCTCGACCTGCTCGGCATCGGGCGGGGCGGCTTCGACCCAGACATCGCGGCTGCTGTGGCGCCCGGGGAAGTCCTGAAGCAGATAGAAGGTGCGGGTCAGCACGTGGTCGGCGGGCAGCGGCTCCAGCGGCGGAATGTCCAGCGGCGCGGCAAGGTCCTGCAGTTTCCGCCCGTTGGGGCTGGCGTTGCCGAAGCGGGCCACATCCGCGTCGCGCGTGTCGAAGAGGATAAGCCCGCCGGAGCGCAGATAGGCGTTGAGCTTGACGTAGGCTTCCGAGGACGGACGCGGCTGGTCGGGTGTAATGGGCCAGTAAAGCACCGGGAAGAAGGCGAGCTCGTCCATCTCGAGATCGACGCCCACGGGCGCGGCGGGTTCGACCGAGGTGCGGAAGAAGAGCGTATCGGAAAGCCCGCGCAATCCGGCATCAGACATCTCGTCGACCTGACGGTTGCCGGTCAGCACATAGGCCAGAACAAGTTCGGCCGTGGCGTTGAGCGCAAAGGCATCGTCCTCGGCGTTCTGGGCTTGCGCACCTTGGGGGACGCCAAGCATCAGCAATGCCGCAAGGCCGATGGCGGCGGTGCGGCTGGCGGCGCTCACCAGACGGCCCGACAGTGCGAGCGACGCGATCACATCGGCCAGCAACAGCAGGATCGCAAGGCTCAGCAGCCAGCCGGCGACGGGCTGCTCAGGCGGCACGGCGAAGCCTTTCACCGGAATGCGCGGTGGCCAGCTGACAGCCGTCAGCGTATCCTCCGTCTCGATCACGTTACGCGCCAGACGGCGGTCACCCGAGGCGTAGATGCCCGGCTGCATATCCGGTCCCGGAGGCGCGGTCAGCAGGTCCGCGCCCGGAACACCCGGTAGGGTGCCCGCATCGCTCAAGGTGCCGAAACCGTCCATCACCTGCTGCGGTGTCCAGGTGGTGCCCTCCAGTTGGCCCGCGTCGGGACGCGAGGTGGAACTGGAGATCGCCAGTCGTTCCAGCATCTGCACAAAGAGACCCGAGAGCGGCAGCGTCGACCAGTCTGCCGTCGCAGTGACGTGGAACAGGACAATCTGACCCTGTTCGCGCGCCTTGCGGGTCACCAGCGGCGTGCCGTCGGTGAGCTCTGCAATCACGCGTTCGGCCAGCGTCGGATCGGGCTGCGCCATGACCTGGCTGGTGACCTGGACATCGGGCGGGATTTCCAGACCGAAGAAGGGCGAGTTTTCGCGGAAGGGCGCCAGAGCCTTGGGTTCGCCCCAACTCATGGCCCCGCCGACCGTCCGCCCGCCCGAACGCAGGCGCACGGGCATCATCGGGTCTTCGTCGGCGCGGCTGACGTCACTGGCGGCCACGCGCGGCCCGGCGAAGCGCACCAGCATCCCGCCCTCGTCGATCCAGGCGCCCAGGCTCTCTTCCTCTCCGGGCGAGAGCGTGGCCACATCGGCCAGAATGATCACATCCGGGTTGGCGGGCAGGATCTCGTCCAACGCGCCGCGGATGAGGTCGGCGTTGGGTGCGAGCGCCTGTTCGATGTAGTGCAGCGGCGAGAGTAGCTCGAGCCCCTCGCGACTTTCGCGCCCAGCGATCAGCGCAACCTCGCGGCGACGCAGCCCGTCGTCGGCCAGCGTGGTGCTGCCGGCGGAGCGTTGGCCCTGGATATCGAAGCGGGTGATGCGGGCGCGCAGCTCGGACGGCAGGGAGAGGGCTGTTTCAGCGGTGGTCTCGCCGGCCGCGAAGGTCGCAGAGGCTGTCGCGAGAATGCTCGCGTTGCCCGCGGGGTCACGGCCCAGGGCCTGTACGGTGATCTCGCGCTCGGGGCCTGCCGCGGCGCGCATCGCGGTCAGTTGAACCGCGCCATCTTCAAAGCTCGCGGGCGTCATGGCCAGCACGTTGGCAGCGGTCTGATAGACGTCAACACTGCCCTTGCTCTCAAAGCTTGCCAGAGCGGCCTCCCGTCCCGGGTAGTCCAGCCCGTCGCTGAACCAGAGCGTGTCGAAATCGGCGATCTCGGTGAGGAAAGAGAGTGCCAGTGTCGTGCGTGCCTGATCCGGCTGCCAGGGCGCGGGCCGGAAGCCCGGCAGGCGGCTGCGCCAGGCATCGGCGGTCTGGAAGACCGGTGGCTGCGGGCGTGCCAGATCGAGGAAGGCTACAGTGCGGCCCGCGCGGCTGGCACGCGTGAGCTGGGCGGCGATGGCGTCTTCCTGCTCGGCCCAGCGGGTCGCGCCCGCCCAGCTGCCATCGAGCACGATGAGCAACGGCCCGCTGCCCTGCGCCTGATCCTCATCGGGGTTCAGCACCGGGCCCGCGAGGCCGATGATGATGGCGGCGGCAGCCAGCATCCGCAGCAGCAAGAGCCACCATGGCGTGCGGTCGGAGACCGATTCGTCGTCCTTCAGCCCGAGCAGCAGTGCGACGCCGGGAAAGCGTCGCCGCATCGGCGCAGGCGGCACGGCGCGCAGGATGATCCAGAGGATCGGCAGCGCCAGCAACGCCAGAAGCAGCCAGGGGGCCGTGAAGCCGATGCCGCCCAGAACCGTCACGCGCGGCCTCCGGTGTCGAGCGCCCGATAGAGCCACAGCAATGCGGATTGGGCGGAATGATCGGTGTGGTGGATGCCGTATTGCCAACTGGTGAGCGCGCAGAGGTTGCGCAGTTCATCCTTGCGCGCCGCGAGCCGGTCGAGATAGCGGTCCTTCAGGTCGTTGGCTTTCAGGGTCTCATGGCTAAGGCTGCCGCCCACGCTTTCAAAGATCGTCCGGCCTCGGAACGGGAAAGCTTCCTCGGACGGGTCGAGCACGTGCAAGAGCACACCGCGCACACCGCGATCCGCCGCCTTGGTGAGCGCCAGTTTCACCTCTTCGACGTCGCCCATGAAGTCCGAGATGAACAGCGCACGGGCAGACGGGATCATGGCGCGGTGTTCGGGCGGGGCATAATCCGCGTCGGCATCGGTGGTGAAGGCTTCGGCCAGCCGCAGGATCTGGGTGTTGCCCCGCCGCGGCGGCAGCGTCGTGCCGGTGAGCCCGACACGTTCTCCTCCGCGCACCAGAAGGATGGCGCAGGCGAGGCCCAGAAGCCTTGCCCGGTCGGCCTTGAGCGGCAGTGCTGTCTCGCTGGCGAAGCGCATTGATGCGCCCTGGTCGATCCAGAGCATCACGGACTGCGCGATCTGCCATTCACGCTCGCGCACGAACTCCTGATCGCCGCGGGCCGAGCGCCGGTGATCGATCAGCCGTCGGCTGTCGCCCGTCTGGGCGGGGCGGTACTGCCAGAAATCGTCGCCCATGCCCGCTCGCCGGCGCCCGTGATCGCCCAGCAGCACGGCGCCAGCGAGATGCTCGGCGCGGGCCAGCAAGTCAGGCAGACGCGCGGCCTGGTGCTCCGCCTCGGCCCGCAGGGCTTTTGGCTGATCGGAGAGCGGAAGGGGGGCGGATGCGGTCACGCGGCGGCTTTCGATCCGGCAAGATCGGCGGCGGTGCTGTCGATGAGATCGGCCAGGCTGTCGCCGCGCGCGCGCGCTGCGAAATTCAGCGCCATGCGGTGACTGAGCACCGGGCGCGCCATGTCGAGCACATCCTCGGCCGAGGGCGCCAGCCGCCCGTGCAACAGCGCGCGGGCACGCACCGTGAGCATCAGCGCCTGTGCCGCCCGTGGTCCGGGGCCCCAGGCCACGGTCTCGCGGACCTGTTGCGAGGCGCCGTCCTCTTCGGGGCGGAAGGCGCGCACGAGGTCGAGAATCATCTCGACCACGCTGTCGCCCACCGGCATCCGCCGCAGCAGTTGCTGCGCTGCAATCAGGTCGGCGGCGGTGAACACCTCGGTGGATTGGTCCTCGCTGTCCCCGGTTGTGGCCAGAAGGATGTCACGCTCGGTGTCGCGGTCAGGGTAGGCGACGTCGATCTGCACGAGGAAACGGTCAAGCTGGGCTTCGGGCAGCGGGTAGGTACCTTCCTGCTCGATCGGGTTCTGCGTCGCCAGCACATGGAAGGGCATGCCGAGAGGGCGGTTCTCACCCGCGACGGTGACGGTCTTCTCCTGCATCGCCTGCAGAAGCGCCGATTGGGTCCGGGGCGAGGCACGGTTGATCTCGTCCGCCATCAGGAGCTGGCAGAAGATCGGGCCCTGGATGAAACGGAACGCCCGGGTGCCGTCGGCAGCCGTGTCGAGCACTTCGGAGCCCAGGATATCGGCGGGCATCAGGTCCGGCGTGAACTGAACGCGGTTGCCGTGCAGGCCCATGACCGTCGAGAGTGTTTCCACCAACCGCGTCTTGCCCAAACCCGGCAAGCCGATCAGCAGCCCATGGCCGCCGCAAAGCAGGGCGGCCAGCGTGAGTTCAACGACCCGCTCCTGTCCGATGAAGCGCTTGGTGATCGACGCCTTCGCCTCGCCCAGCCGCGTACCGAGGGTCTCGATGTCCGCGACCAAGTCTTCTGCTTCGCTCATGACAACCTACTCCAATGGCCTATAGTCATGGTGTAACCTATCGCGCCAAACGGGAATGGCAAAAGCAATGAGTGGACAAAAAACCGTGACACCGTCGGCAGAAAGTCTTGCGGCTTCTATAACTGCCGCAAAAACACGCGGATTGCCGCCCGTCCACCTCTGGAATCCGCCGTTCTGCGGCGACCTGGATATGCGGATCGCCCGCGACGGCACGTGGTTCTACCAGGGCACCCCGATCGGGCGGCCCGGCCTGGTCAGACTCTTCTCGTCGATTCTCAAGAAAGAGGGCGAGAGCTACTTTCTCGTGACGCCGGTCGAGAAGGTGGGGATCACGGTCGATGATGCCCCCTTCGTTGCCGTCGACTTCGAGGCCACAGGCGAGGGCACGGACCAAACACTGACGTTCGTGACGCAGGTCGAGGACGAGGTGGTGGCCAGTGCCGATCTGCCACTCCGCGTGGCGCGGGATGGCGAGACCGGCGAGCCATCGCCTTACGTGCGGGTCCGGGCCAATCTCGAGGCGCTGATTGACCGCAAGAGTTTCTATCGGCTGGTCGATCTCGGTGTGCATCACGACGGCTGGTTCGGGGTGTGGTCAAAAGGCACCTTCTTCCCCATAATTCCGAGCGCCGAGCTGCCCTGACCGGAAAGCGGTTTGCGGCGGTCGGGGAGGCATCCTAACCTGATGCCGACGACAGACCTCAGCCGGACCACATTATGAAATTCGCCGCCAACCTGAGCCTTCTCTGGCCGGAGTTGCCGTATCTCGATCGCTTCGATGCAGCGGCGGAGGCCGGCTTCGATGGGGTCGAGGTGATGTTCCCTTATGAGATGCCTGCGAAAGACACGCAGCGAGCGCTGATGCGCGCGGGGATTCAGATGGTGCTGATCGCAGCACCGCCGCCCAATTACACCGGCGGCGCCCGCGGTTTTGCTGCGGTTCCAGAGGCGGCCGAGCGGTTCAGATACGATCTGCGGCGGGCGATGCGGTATTGCATGGCGCTGCGCGCCCCGGTGTTGCAGCTTCTGGCCGGCGCGGCCGAGGGGGATGCGGCGCGCCGGACGCTGGTCGAAAACTTGGCGTTTGCCGCGTCCGAAGCCCCCGAAGGTCTTCTGGTTACGATCAGCCCCGTCTCGGTCGCGGATCTGCCCGGATCTTTTCTGAGCTGCTACGACCTTGCCGCGGAGATCCTCGAAGAAGTGAACGCGCCAAACGTCGGGCTGCAATTCGACAGCTGCCAAGCGGAGGTGATGCACGGCGATCCGGTCCGCGTTCTCGAAACCCACGCGGCGTTGATCCGGCACGTGCAGGTCTCTGACCCACCTGATGGTGCGGCGGATCTTGATGCCCTGGCCACGGGGCTGATGGATATCGACTATGGCAGCTGGGTCAGCGTGGGCTACGACCCCTCTGCGCCGCCCGAGACCCATCGAGAGGCCTGCCAGAGGCTGCGCAGATAGCGGGCGCTCTGCGCGCGTCCGCAGGTGTCAATCGGGGCCTTGGGTCTTATGTTGGCTACATTCGAGAAGGAGAGCGCCAATGATTCCCGCCCGCTACCAGCACGTTCTGTTCGGTTTGATTCTGTCGGGCCTGATGTCGTTCATCGTCTCGGGCATCGCGACCTTCCGGACCGTGGGTGGGATCGACGGCTTCCTGCTTTTGTGGATGACCAACTGGCTGCCCAGTTGGGCCGTGGCGTTCCCGACGGTTCTGGTGGTCGCGCCGATCACGCGGCGCATCGTGGCGCGCATGGTCCGGCCGGATCCGCAAGCACAGGGTTAGTGGGCCACGGCCCAATTCTCCCCCTGACCGGCATCCACGCTCAGTTGAACGTCGAGTTTGACGACCGGGTCGCAGGCCGCTTCCATGACCGTACGGGCAGCAGCAATCAGGTCGTCCTCGGCGCCCTGCTCCACCTCGAACAACAGTTCGTCGTGGACCTGCAGCAGCATCTTCGCGGGGAGCCGTTCGATGGCGGCGGGCATGCGCACCATGGCGCGGCGGATCACATCGGCCGCCGTGCCCTGGATCGGCGCGTTGATGGCGGCGCGGGCGGCGAAGCCTGCGTGCGGGCCCTTGGCGCCAATGTTGGGCGTGTGGATGCGGCGGCCAAAGAGCGTCTGCACATAGCCGTGGTCTTTAGCGAAGGCCTTGGTGTCGTCCATGTAGGCCCGGATGCCCGGGAAGCGCTCGAAGTAACGGTCGATGAAACCCTGCGCCTCGCTGCGCGGGATGCGCAGATTGCGCGCGAGGCCAAAGCCGGAGATGCCGTAGATCACGCCGAAGTTGATGGCCTTCGCGCGGCGGCGGATCTCGGGGGTCATCTCCTCCATCGGCACGTCGAACATCTCGGAGGCGGTCATGGCGTGGATGTCGTCGCCACGCCTGAACGCCTCTTTGAGTGCGGGGATGTCGGCGATATGCGCCAGGATGCGCAGCTCGATCTGGCTGTAGTCGAGCGCCACCAGTGTCTTGCCCTCTTCGGCGACAAAGGCCTCGCGGATGCGGCGGCCTTCCTCGGTGCGGACGGGAATGTTTTGCAGGTTCGGATCTGTGGAGGCGAGGCGGCCGGTGGACGCCCCGGCAATCGAGTAGGACGTATGCACCCGGCCCGTCTCGGCGTTGATATGGTCCTGCAGCGCATCGGTGTAGGTCGATTTCAGCTTGCTGATCTGGCGCCAGTCGAGCACGCGGGCGGGCAGCTCGTGCTCGGTCGCCAGATCTTCGAGCACGTCGGCACCGGTGGCGTAGGCGCCCGTCTTGCCCTTCTTGCCACCGGGCAGGCTCATCTCGTCAAAAAGGATTTCGCCAAGCTGCTTGGGTGAGCCGACGTTGAAGCTGCGCCCAGCGAGCTCGTGGATCTCCGCCTCCAGCCCTGCCATGCTCTGGCTAAAAGCGTTGGACATGCGGCTCAGCGTGTCGCGGTCGACCTTGATGCCGGTGCGCTCCATCTGGGCCAGCACCGGCACCATCGGGCGCTCCAGCGTTTCATAGACCCGGGTGACCTGGGCGCGGTGCAGCGAGGGTTTGAACTGCTGCCAGAGACGCAGGGTGATGTCGGCGTCTTCGGCGGCATAGGGCACGGCATCGTCCAGCGGCACCTTGTCGAAGGTGATGGCGGATTTGCCCGACCCCAGCAGCGGTTTGATCGGGATCGGCGTGTGG
The DNA here is from genome assembly GCF_025755255.1 of Roseobacter sinensis. Classification (GTDB taxonomy): domain Bacteria; phylum Pseudomonadota; class Alphaproteobacteria; order Rhodobacterales; family Rhodobacteraceae; genus Roseobacter; species Roseobacter sinensis. Next base: position 334,806 of record NZ_JALIEB010000001.1, read on the forward strand.
CCGAGGTAGCGCTCGGCGAGCTGATCCATCCCGTGGCCGTGCAAGCCCCCGTGCATCGCGTAGGACATCAGCATCGTGTCGTCGATGGGGCTGACCGTGATGCCGCCGCGCGCGAAGATCTTCAGATCGTACTTCATATTCTGCCCGATCTTGAGGATCGATGGATCCTCCAACACCGGTTTCAGCATCTCCAGCGCTTCATCAAGCGGCATCTGCCCCTCGGCCAGATCGTCGGAGCCGAAGAGATCGTCGCTGCTGCTTTTCTTGTGAATGAGCGGGATGTAGCAGGCCTGCCCTGGCTCGACGCTGAGCGAGATGCCAACCAGATCGGCGGTCATTTCATTGAGGCCCGTGGTTTCGGTGTCCACCGCCACATAGCCACGCTCGTAGATCCGGTCGATCCAGGCTTGCAACTCGTCGATGGTGCCGACCTTGGAATACCCCGCGCGATCAAACGGCACCTCCTCGATCTCGGGCGCCTCTGGGGCGGAGGCAGGGGTGTCGTCGATCTCGGGTGGTTCGACATCGAGTTTCTCGGCAATCCGCTTGGTCAGCGTCCGGAACTCCATTTCGGCGAGGAACGGCATCAGCTGGTCGGGATCGGGCGTGCGCACTTCCAGATCATCCAGCGTGAATTCGAGCGGGGTGTTCTCGTCGAGCAGGACCAGTTTCCGGGAGAGCCTGATCTGCTCGGCATGATCGATCAGGGTCTGCCGGCGCTTCGGTTGCTTGATCTCCTCAGCGCGCTCCAGAAGCGCGTCGAGATCACCGTATTCATTGATCAGCAGGGCCGCCGTCTTGATCCCGATGCCGGGCGCGCCCGGCACGTTGTCGACGCTGTCCCCCGCGAGCGCCTGCACATCGACCACGCGGTCGGGGTAGACCCCGAACTTCTCGAACACACCGTCGCGGTCGATACGCTTGTTCTTCATCGCGTCCAGCATTTCGACCCCGTCGCCCACCAGCTGCATCAGGTCCTTGTCGGAGCTGATGATGGTGCACCGCCCGCCCAGCTCGCGCGCCTGCACGGCCAGCGTGGCGATGATGTCGTCGGCCTCGTAGCCCTCCAGCTCCTTGCAGGCGATGTTGAACGCCTCGGTCGCGCGGCGGGTCAGCGGGATCTGCGGTCGCAGATCCTCGGGCATCTCGTCCCGGTTGGCCTTGTACTGGTCGTAGATCTCGTTGCGGAAGGTGTGGCTGCCCTTGTCGAAGATCACGGCCACATGGGTCGGCGCATCATCGCCTGTGTTTGTCTCGACGTAGCGCTGCAGCATGTTGCAAAAGCCCGACACCGCGCCGATGGGCAGCCCGTCCGATTTGCGCGTGAGCGGCGGCAAGGCATGGTATGCTCGGAAAATAAATGCCGATCCGTCGATGAGATGCAGATGGTGCCCTTTGCCGAAAGCCGTGCTCATTGTAATGTGCCTCTTGTCGTACAGTCAGGGAGCGTTTCCATGTTATCCCGTATCGCGCCGGTGGCTGCAATCGCCCTTTGTCCTGCGCTGGCGTCCGCTGGGCCGAAAGTGGACATGAGCTGTCAGGACGACATCGGCACACCGGAGAACTGCGTGCCCCTGATCGCCTGCATCGGTGGCGAGGGGAACTACTTCACCGGGCGTGCCATGGGCTGGAACGAGGGTACGTTCGCCGGTGACACGCAGGCGGGCCCGTCCTGTTCGGGCGCATGGACGTCGCAAAACAGTCTCGGGCTTGGCCAGGCCGTGTTCGAATGCGACAACGGCACTTCGGGCGTGGCCTTCTTCACCTATCAGGACAGCCTGACCGGAACCGCGACGGGGCAAGGCCTGATGTCCGATGGATCAAGGCTGCGCGTCTGGTCCGGCCGCAACATTCGGCAGTTCATCGCAAATAAATCGGGCGACGTCGACGCCGCGCTGACCTGCGGCGAGGTGGTTGTGCCGATCAGCTAGTCCGCCCTGGCGCGCCGGGCTATGCCTTCTCGGCGAAATCCTTGTGGATGTATTTGCAGTCGCAATAGCCGCATTCGACCCATCCGGTGTCCCGCGGGATCTGCAACCAGACACGCGGGTGGCCCAGAGCGCCTTCGCCGCCGTCACAGGCGATGCGGAAACTCTCGACGATCTTGGTTTCGGGCGGCTGCTGCATGTGTGGCTGGTCCTTCGGCTCTGCGCTGCTGTTATGACCAAAGCGCTTGCCGGTCGCAAGCCTCTGCGTGCCGGGCCGATTGACCGGCCGGGCGCGCGGGCCTAGGCTGAGCGCGGGAGTGGCAGACCGCTATGGGAAAGGGCTGTCATGCGTCAGATTACATCACCCCCCAAACCGTCTTCAGCGGGTCGCGTCGCGGGCGGCCGGCCTCGATCCGATCAGAAGACCTCTCGACTGTCCGCGCGCGCCGACCAAAGCGGCACCGTGCAGGCATTGCAGCTGTTGCAGCGCAAGGCCGATCAGACACCCTTGCAGCTCTACACGAAAACCCGTGCGGACGACGGCGGCTGGTTCATCGGGGACCAGGCCGCATGCCATCTGCACGTCGAGATCAGCAAGCCGCATTTCAAATACGGCAAGGACAAGGGCAGCCGGATCGACTTTGGCACCAATATGAATCAGCCGCGTCTGCAACGGGCCTATGAAGAACTCAAGGCGAACTATCGTGGGCTCTCGGGCTATGCCGACTGCATCGAGTATCTCGAAGAGATGGGCTGCGCGGATGCGCCGGTCAAGACGCTGATAGAGTACGGGTTGGAGCGCGGCAGTTACCCCCCGCGGCTCAACCGGGGTGAGCAGTTCGCGGATGAGAGCGGAACGGTTTACACGCACTGAACCCGGGATCCCGGGAAACGGGTTCACCCCCAGCGTCACAGCCGCTAGAAGGAGGCGAACCATCCAAACCGGAAGCCTGAATCCATGTCTGGAAAGAAGCCCGTCGTCCTCTGCATTCTCGATGGCTGGGGGATCAGCGACCGCCGCGAGGGCAATGCACCGCTACTGGCGGACACGCCGAATATGGACCGGATCATGGCAAGCTGCCCAAACGCGACACTGACGACCTTTGGCCCGGATGTCGGACTGCCGAAAGGGCAGATGGGCAACTCGGAGGTCGGGCACACCAATATCGGCGCGGGGCGTGTGGTGGCGATGGATCTGGGGCAGATTGACCTGGCCATTGAGGAGGGCAGCTTTGCGCAGAATACGAGGCTGCGGGCCTTCATCACCCGGCTGCACGGCACTGGTGGCACGGCGCATCTGATCGGCGTTGTCTCGGACGGGGGGGTGCACGGCCACCTCAACCACATGATCGCGGCCGCCAAGGCGCTTCATGACGCGGATGTGCCGGTCGTGATCCACGCGCTGACCGACGGGCGCGATGTGGGCCCGAAGACCGCCAAGACGTACTTCGAGACGCTTGAGGACGCGCTGCCCCGGGGGGTGAAGATCGCGACGGTCACGGGGCGCTACTATGCGATGGACCGCGACACCCGGTGGGACCGCGTGTCGAAGGCCTTCGCAGCGATCGTCAAGGGCGAAGGCCATGCCGCGACAGATGCGCAGACAGCGGTGGAAGGTGCCTATGCCCGCGATGAAACCGATGAGTTCATTCAACCCACCGTGCTTGGTGGATATTCCGGCGCGCGGAATGGCGATGCGGTGTTCTGCCTGAACTTCCGCGCCGACCGTGCGCGCGAGATCATGGCCGCCATAGGTGATCCGGCCTTCGATGCCTTTCCGACCGGCCCGCGGCCCAACTGGGCGGCGCTGATGGGTATGGCGCAGTATTCCGAAGCCCATTCCGAATATATGTCGGTGATGTATCCGAAACCGGAGATCGCCAATACCCTCGGCGACTGGGTGGCGCAAAAGGGGCTGCGGCAGTTCCGGCTGGCCGAAACCGAGAAGTACCCGCATGTCACCTTCTTCCTGAACGGCGGCGAGGAGGTCTCCTTCGACGGTGAAGACCGCAAGATGCCGAAATCGCCCGATGTGGCGACCTACGATCTGCAGCCCGAGATGTCAGCGGGCGAGGTGACGGATGCCTTGGTCAACGCAATCGAAGCGCGCTATGACCTCATCGTCGTGAATTACGCCAACCCCGATATGGTCGGGCACACCGGCGATCTCGATGCTGCGATCCGGGCCTGTGAAGCGGTCGACCAAGGCCTTGGGGCTGCGCTCGAGGCGCTTGAGGCCGCGGGCGGGGCGATGATCGTGACCGCAGATCACGGCAATTGCGATGTGATGATCGATCCGGAGAGCGGCGGGCCGCATACGGCGCATACGCTGAACCCGGTGCCGGTTGTCGCAGTTGGTGCGCCGGATGGGGCAACGATGGTGGACGGGCGGTTGGCAGATCTCGCGCCCACGGTCCTGCATCTGATGGGCATCGCACCCCCGCCCGAGATGACGGGGCGGTGCCTGCTCTCATGAGGTGGCTTGCGCTGAGTGCGGCACTTCTTGTCCCGGTCTGGGCCATGGCCCAGTCGGACAACGCAGAGCGGGCCCGCGCCGCCATGACGATGTTGCAGGAGGCCTCGGCGCGGCTCGAGGCCGCAGACAGCGCGCGCGACCGGGTCCGCGCCCTGACCCAGACAATCCAGGCCTTCGAGGAAGGCCTCGCTGCGCTGCGCAGCGGGTTGCGGCAGGCGGCTGTGCGCGAAGCCCAGCTTGCCGCGCAACTCCAGGCACGTGACGAGGAGGTCGCGACCCTCCTCGCGGTGTTGCAACGGATCGGTGCGCAATCGACACCCGTGGCTCTGCTGCATCCGGGCGGACCGACTGGGACGGCACGGTCAGGCATGCTGCTGGCCGACATGACCCCGGCGCTGAACGCGCGCGCGGCCGATCTGCGCCGCGATCTGGAGAGTTTGCAGGTGCTGCGGTCGATGCAGACCGATGCGGCGGACCAGCTGACCCTCGGGCTCAACGAAGTTCAGGCGGCACGAACGGCGCTCAACCAAGCGATTGCGGAGCGCTCTGCGCTGCCGACCCGCTTCACGCAGGATCCCGTGCGCGAGGCGATTCTGTTGGCCTCTGCCGAAACTCTGGACAGCTTCGCTCGTGGCTTGCAGCGCGTCACGGTGGATGAGACGGCCGCTGCACCGGCGGCATTGGACGGAACCAAGGGTGATCTGCGCCTGCCGGTGCAGGGCGTGATCCTGCGCGAGGCCGGAGCCGCGGATGCAGCAGGCGTTGTCCGCCCCGGTATCATCGTGGCGACCCGCCCCGAGGCCATCGTCACGAGCCCGGTCGCGGCAACAATCCGCTACACCGGCCCCCTGCTCGACCTCGGACAGGTGGTGATTCTCGAACCGCAGGCGGATGTGCTCTTTGTCCTTGCGGGTTTAGATGTCGTTTACGGACGCGCCGGAGAGGTTATTGACGCAGGCGCTCCCTTGGGGCTTATGGGGGACTCTGCGGCGGAAAACCGGCGGGAATTGTCAACAGATGGTGATGACACTGGCGCCCTGCGGTCAGAAACGCTCTATATAGAGGTAAGATATCAGAACGTGCCCGAGGACCCCGGCCTCTGGTTCCGAACCGATAAGGATGGATAGAGAACAATGAAAAAGTTTGCCATGGCGGCATTGGGCGGCACCCTCGCAGGCGTCATCGCGACGACGCAGGTGGTCGGGCCCCTTCTGGCCCAGGAAAGCGAGAAATCGAGCAACGTCTATGAACAGCTGGATCTCTTTGGTGACATATTCGAGCGCATTCGGGCCCAATATGTCGAAGAGGTTGATTCCAAGGAACTTATCGAGGCGGCCATCGACGGGATGCTGACCTCGCTCGACCCGCATTCGAGCTATCTCTCGCCGGATGACGCCGCTGCCATGCGGGTACAGACGCGCGGCGAATTCGGCGGCCTCGGGATCGAGGTCACGCAGGAAGAAGGTTTTGTGAAGGTGGTCTCGCCCATCGACGGCACGCCGGCAGATGAGGCCGGCGTCGAAGCGGGCGACTTCATCACTCACGTCAATGGCGAATCCGTACTCGGCCTGACCCTCGATGAAGCGGTCGAGATGATGCGCGGCCCCGTGGGATCTGAGATCCTGATCACCGTCGTGCGCGAAGGTGAGGCGGAACCCTTCGACGTCTCGATCATCCGCGACACCATCAAGCTGACAGCAGTTCGCACGCGCACCGAAGGCAATACCGTGGTGCTGCGGGTCACCACCTTCAATGACCAGACCTACGCCAATCTCAAGTCCGGGCTGGAAGAACAGATCGAGGAAGTCGGCGGGATCGACAAGATCAACGGCATCGTCATCGACTTACGCAACAATCCCGGAGGCTTGCTGAACCAGGCGATCGAGGTGTCGGACGCCTTCCTTGAAAAGGGTGAGATCGTCAGCACCCGCGGCCGCGAAGTCCAGGATGGCGAGCGGTTCAACGCCACGGCGGGCGATCTCGCGCAGGGCAAGCCGATCGTCGTTCTGATCAACGGCGGGTCGGCCTCGGCCTCGGAGATCGTCGCGGGCGCGCTGCAAGACCATCGCCGCGCCATCGTCGTGGGCACCAAGAGCTTCGGCAAAGGGTCGGTGCAGACGGTGATGCCGCTGCGTGGCGAGGGTGCGATGCGCCTGACCACGGCGCGCTATTACACGCCGTCGGGCCGGTCTATCCAGTCGCTGGGCGTCTCGCCTGATATCGTCGTGCAACAGCCGCGCAATCGGCCCGAGACCGAAGACGAAGAGGATGATGCGACACCGCGGAGCCTGCGGTCGGAGGCGGATCTGCGCGGCAGCCTGAACAACGACAGCCTCTCCGAGGACGAGATCAAGCAGATCGAAGCCGACCGCGCGAAGGCGGAAGCCGCAGCCGCGCTGCGTGAAGAGGACTATCAACTGGCCTACGCCATCGACATCCTGAAGGGACTGAACGCGCTGGTCCCGGTCGAGTAGATCGTCAACAGACCTTCGCGCGTTCCGAAGAGCGGTGCGCAGGTCTGACGGAAATCGCGGTCGCGGGGGCGCTCAGAATTGTGCGCGCCTGCGACGTGAGACAGTCAGATCGGCGAGGACCAGCGTGGTGTCAGCGGGCGCGTCGAAGATCAGGTCGATCCAGGCGCTTTCGACCCGCTTCTCATTCAGCTTGGTGTAGGCGAGGTCGAAGTCGGCCGCGACCGGCCCGGTCTGCATCTCCAGATCGCAGACAATCTGCTCGGTGTTTGGACCGTGACGCACGTTGAGCCGCCCGAAAGCCTTGATCTCGCGGCTCGGCTCGATTGCGCTGTGCAGGCCAAGCACATGAGATTTGGTCAGTCCGGTGACAGCGGCATCAGGCAGATCGACGACCACTGACACGAACGAGCCGTCAAACCCCGCGACCTTCACCTGCAACCCATAGGCGGCGCCATCCGCGCGGGGCGAGCGGTTCTGCCGCACGACAATCTCGGCCCGTTGACCATCATGAAAGAGCGAAATTCGATCGTCGAGTCGTGTCTGTTCTGACACCACCGACGATTGCGGCACGGACAATGGCTTGCACCATAAATCGGGCCGCCACGCCCAATCGGCGTTGAGAGGTTTGGGGAGGCTGTCCGATCCGTCTGACCTGTCCGGGCCGTTCACCGGGGTATCCGGTTTGGCGCCAAAAAGCCGCCCGATCAGCGCGGATCGCCGCCGGCCTGTCATGTCTCGGCGCCCCGGCCCCACCGGAGCGCGCCGCATGTTGAACCGTGGCGCGGGGCTATCCTATGTCCCGGGCTGGTTGGCATGGATCTGGCGCTCAGAGCTCCATGTAGGCATGACCCTCCTCCTTGGCGCCGGGGTGCGTGACCGCGCCCAGATAGGTCGGGCCGACGAGTTTGGCGTATTTCCAAAGCGCGCCTGCTCCATAGATCGTCTGACGCGGACCGGTCCAGGCGGCCTTGCGCTCGGCCATCTCGTCTTCCGAGATATCGACGGTGATCGTGCCTTCGATGGCATTGAGCGTGATCATGTCGCCGTCCTTCAAAAGTGCGATGGGGCCGCCGTGGGCGGCCTCGGGGCCCACGTGGCCGACGCAGAACCCGCGCGTGGCACCCGAGAAGCGGCCATCGGTGATCAGCGCGACCTTCTTGCCCATGCCCTGGCCCGACAGCGCTGCGGTCGTGGCCAGCATCTCGCGCATGCCTGGCCCGCCCGCGGGCCCCTCGTTGCGGATCACGAAGACATCGCCTTCCTCATAGGTGCGGTTCTGCACCGCCTCGAAGGCGTCCTGCTCGCATTCGAAGACCCGCGCAGGGCCGGTGAAAAGCAGGTGCTGCGGCTCCATCCCGGCGATCTTCACGATGGCACCTTCCGGGGCGAGGTTGCCCTTGAGACCGACCACGCCGCCGGTCTTGCTCAGCGGTGTTTCGACCGGGTAGATGACCTTGCCATCGGCCTCCAGCGAGACCTTGTCGAGTTCCTCGCCGATCGAATAACCCGTCACGGTCATGCAATCCTCATGGATCAGCCCCGCCTTGCGCAGCTCTTTCATCACCACGGGAACGCCGCCCACTTCGTAGAGGTCCTTGGCCACATACTGCCCGCCCGGTTTGAGATCGACGAAATAGGGTGTGTCGCGGAAGATCTCGCAGACGTCTTCGAGGAAAAAGTCTATGCCGGCCTCATGCGCCATGGCGGGCAGGTGAAGGCCCGCGTTGGTCGAGCCACCAGTGCAGGCGACGATGCGCGCGGCGTTCTCGAAGGCTTCGCGCGTACAGATATCCCGCGCGCGGATGTTCTTCTCGATCAGGGTCATCACGGCAGCACCGGAGGCCTCGGCATAGGCGTCGCGGCTCTCGTAAGGGGCTGGCGCTCCGGCGGAATTCGGAAGTGCAAGACCGATGGCTTCCGACACGCAGGCCATGGTGTTCGCGGTGAATTGCCCGCCGCAGGCACCGGCGGAGGGGCAGGCGACCCGCTCGAGGATTTCAAGCTCAGCTTCGGTGAGGCTGCCGTTCTGCTGCCGTCCGACGGCTTCGAACATGTCCTGCACGGTGAGGTCGCGGTTGGCGAAATCCTCGGGCACCTTGGAGCCCGTCGGCGCGCGGCCGGGCAGGATCGACCCGCCATAGAGGAAGACCGATGGCACGTTCAGACGGATCATCGCCATCATCATGCCGGGCAGGGACTTGTCGCAGCCCGCCAAGCCCACGAGTGCATCGTAGCAATGGCCGCGCATCGTCAGCTCGACCGTATCCGCGATGGCCTCGCGCGAGGCCAAAGACGAGCGCATGCCCTCATGCCCCATCGCGATGCCGTCCGTCACGGTGATGGTGGTGAACTCGCGCGGCGTGCCGCGCTCGCGCTTGACGCCCATCTTCACCGCCTGCGCCTGACGGTTCAGCGCGATGTTGCAGGGTGCGGCCTCGTTCCAGCAGGTGGCCACCCCCACCAGCGGCTGGTGGATCTCCTCTTCGGTCATGCCCATGGCGTAGTAGTAGGAGCGGTGCGGCGCGCGCGCAGGGCCTTCGGTCACGTGGCGGCTGGGCAGTTTCGATTTGTCGAAACGCTGGCTGGTCATGGGCTGTCTCCCCCTCAAAAGTATCCCAATCCGAATAGCCAACCCCCTTATGGCCTGCAAGGCACAAGCGTTCATCCGCGCACACAGCATGACCATATGTGCGCTTGTATTGGCATATCGGGGGCCCTAAGTACTTGAAACACCCGCGAGTGTGCGCCTGACAAACTGCACCCTGTGCATCGTCGGCCCGATACCGAAAGCCATTGCATGGAAAAGTCACTCTTTGCGTTCATTTGGAAGTTTTCCAAACGGGAGCAGCTGTTTCTGCTGTTCTTCACGCTCTTTACCTTCCCGTTTCTCTACGCCACGCTGGAGCTGCCCAAGCGGATCATCAACGATGCCATCGGGGCCGCCACCGAGACGGTGACCGTGATCGGGATCAGCATGACGCAGACGCAGTTCCTGATGGCGCTGTGCTTTGCCTATCTGGGCGCGGTGCTGGTGCACGGGTTGCTGAAGATGCGGCTGAACACGATGAAGGGTGTTCTGGCCGAGCGCATGCTGCGCCGGTTCCGGTACAGGCTGATCAACCGCATGACGCGCTTTCCGCGCAGCTATTTCCGCAACACCAGCCAAGGCGAGCTGGTCTCGATGGTTACCTCCGAGGCCGAGCCCATGGGCGGGCTGATGGGCGATGCGGTGGCGCAGCCCGTCTTCCAGGCGGGGCAGATGCTGATCATCGTGATCTTCCTCTTTGCCCAGAGTGTCTGGTTCGGGCTGGCGGGCGTCGCGCTTATCCCGCTGCAGGCCTGGCTCATCCCGATGCTGCAGCGGCAGATCAATCAGCTGAACAAGAAACGCATCGTGGAGGTGCGCAGCTTCTCCTCCGAGATCGGAGAGACGGCAGCGGGCATCGGCGATCTGCGGACCAACGGTGGGCTGCGCTACCGGCTGGCGGCTTTCACCGACCGGCTGGGGCGGCTCTTCGAGATCCGCTTCCAGATCTACCAGAAGAAGTTCTTCATGAAGTTCCTCAACAACTTCATCACGCAGCTCACACCGTTCTTCTTCTATTCCGTCGGCGGCTATCTGGCGATCAAGGGCGATATCACGGTGGGCGCGCTGGTTGCCGCACTGGCCGCCTACAAGGATCTCAGCTCGCCATGGAAAGAGCTTCTGACCTATTACAACCAGGTGCAGGACATGTCTCTGCGCTGGGAGATCGTGACCGAGCGGTTCGATCCCAAGGGCATGATCGACGAGAGCCTCTTCGAGGGCGAGCCTGCCGAGGTACCACGCCTCGACGGCGCGATATCGATCCGGAACGTGACCGTGCGCAACTCTGATGGCAACGCGGTGCTGGAAGACATCAATCTGGAGATCCCGGCCGGCGCGCGCGTCGCCGTCCAAAGTACGAGCCAGGTGGAACGCACTGCGCTTGCCGAGCTTCTGACCCGGGAGGTGCTGCCAACACGGGGCAGCGTGACGATCGCGGGGCATGACATCGCCGGTCTGCATCAGGCGGTGATCGCGGCGCGCATCGGCTACGCGCATTCGCGGCCCTATCTCTTCGACGGGACCCTTGGCGACAATCTCCTGATGCCGCTGAAGTCCAGCCCCAAGACCGTGCTCTGGGATCCGGACCGCAAGGACCGCACGACGCTCGAGGCCAAACGTGCGGGCAACAGTCTCGACAGCATCAAGGCCGATTGGGTCGATCCGGGCCTGGCGGGGTTGAACACGACCGAAGAGATCCGCGGCTGGTGGTTCCAACTGGTTGAGGCGATGGGCATTGACGAGCTGATGTTCCGCCGCATGCTGATGTCGCTCATGGACGCCGAGCTGCACACGCAGCTCGCAGCTTCCATCGTGTCGCTGCGCGACGAGATCTATGAGAAGCTGGTCGCGCGCGGCCTCGATGGCTATGTGAACCGCTTCCATCCGGACGAATTCAACCCGTCGATCCCCTTGGGCGGCAACCTGATGTTCGCTGCCCCCAAACGCCAGATCTCGCAGCGCGGGCTTGCGGCGGAGAGCGGACTGGTTGAGCTGATCAGCGAGCTTGGACTGGCGGAACAGGCGATTGCGATTTCCCAGACCCTGATCGAGACGTTGCACCAGACCTTTGGCATGGATGGGACGAGCCACCCGCTTTTCACCGCGCTCGACATCGAAGAAGAACTCTATGAGCGCCTCGTCGATATTGCCACGCGACGTCAGGAAAAGGGTGACGGTGCGCTGAGCGAGGAAGAGTTCACGCTTCTGCTGACAGTCCCCTTCGCCTTCACCGCCGAGCAGATCGGCCCGGGGTTCCCGGAGAGCTTCAAGACGGAAATCCTCGAGATCCGCGCGGCCAAGGGCGAAGAGATGCGCGAGCGGATGCGCGGGCTCTTCGTGCCGATCGCGCCGGAGAATTACCTGCCACGTCTCAGCCTCATGGAGAATGCGCTTTATGGACGTATCTCGGCAATCGCCGGCGTGCAGGGCGAGTTGATCGAGGATCTTGTGGCCGAGGTTCTGTCGGAGCACGGGTTGAAGCGCCAGGTGGCCGAGACTGTTCTCGACGTCAAGACCGGGCTCGGTGGCACCAATCTCGCCGGTATATTCCAGGAGCGGGCCGCCTTCAGCCGCGCCGGGATCAAACGCCCCGACGTCCTGATCCTCGACACGGTACTGGCCAGCCACGATGCCGCCAGCCGCAAGCGGGCGCGCGCCAAGCTTCAGGATCTGCTGCCCAATACCACGATGATCTTCCTCGAAGACAAATTCGAGAATCCGACGGCCTACGACATGTTTGTCGAGATCAAGAACGGGCGCATCGACGGAGAGGACCACACCGAAACCCTCGAGGCGGTGGACAGCGGCTCGGACGATCTGCGCCGGAAAATCCGGGTGATTTCGCGCACGCCTCTCTTCGAGAACCTCGACTCGCGCTCGCAGCGCCTGCTGGCCTTCTCGGCGCAATGGTACAAGGCGAAGAAGGGCACGCGCATCTTCTCGATGGGCGAGAAGCCCGATGCGGCTTATCTGTGTCTGTCCGGCCACGCCATGATGGGCTACCGCGATGACGACGACGCGTGGCATGACGTGACCACAGTGGGGCCCGGGCGGCTGATCGGTGATCTGGCCATCATTCTGGATGAGCCGCGGCAGCTTGATCTCGTGGCCCAGGAGGAGACGAAATTTCTCAGGATCGGCGCGCCTGAGTTCCGGGCGGTGATCGAGACCGACCCGAAGGTGCTGATGAGCCTGCTGCAGACCGTTGCAGGCCACCTGACCGGGGCCGCCGAGCTGCTGCGTGAGGCGCGGGTGAGCATCCCGCAAGACGATCAGGAATACGCGCGCACCGACGCCTGAGGGAGACCGAGCTATGTTCTGGCGCACCGCCTACCGCGCGCATGAGGCGCTCATCGCGCCGGCGCGGGAGACCGCACAGATCTGGCGGCTGGTGATGGGGCTGATCATCGCGGCCGGCGTCTATCTGCTGTGCAACCAGATCTTCTTCCAGACCCTTTTCACCTGGCAGGGCCGCAACGCCCCGAGCTTTGCCGCAGCGCTCGACCGGGGCGATACGCCGGTGGCGATGTTCCTGCTGCTCTTCAGTTTCGCCTTCATGATCGTCGGCGTTGTCGTCGCCATGCGCGTGGTCCACAAGCGCGGCTTCGGAGGCACGCTGGGGGATCTGCCCTTGTGTTTTGCGCAGATGCGCGCAGTGCTCACGATGCTGATCCTGGTCAATGCGGTGGTCTGGATCCTGCCGCCCTGGGATATGGGCGCGCCTTTGGTTTCCAACCTGAGCCTGGGCGTCTGGCTGCTGCTTCTGCCGATGTCGCTGCTGTCCGTCCTGATCCAGGTGAGCGCCGAAGAGGTGCTGTTCCGCGGCTACATCCAGCAGCAACTGGCCGCTCGCTTCCGGTCTCCCGTGGTGTGGATGCTGATCCCGTCGGTTCTCTTCGGTATGGGGCACTACCTGCCCGAAGAAGCGGGTTCGAACGCGCAGGCCATCGCGATCTGGGCCACGGTCTTCGGCCTCTTGATGGCCGATCTGACCGCGCGCGCGGGCACGTTGGGGCCGGCCATCGCGGTGCATCTCGTCAACAATGTGACGGCCATCCTGATCATCTCGATGCCCGACACTCTCTCGGGCCTCGCGCTCTATCTCAGCCCCTTTTCCATGGCCGACACCGATGCGGTGCAGGCCTGGCTGCCGGTCGATTTCGCCTTCATGGTGGTGAGCTGGCTGGCCGCCCGTCTGGCCATTCGCCGTTGATTGCACTTTCCCGGGGACAGGATTAACTAGGGACGAGGGACGCCAAAGGAACCGCCATGAACTGGATCACGAACTACGTCCGGCCGCGGATCAATTCGATCTTCTCGCGCCGCGAGACGCCGGACAATCTGTGGACCAAGTGCCCTGAATGCGGGACCATGCTGTTTCATCGCGAAGTGTCGGACAATCTGAACGTCTGCACGAACTGCAATCACCACATGCACATCACGCCGCGCGCCCGGTTCACGGCGCTGTTTGACGGCGGCATTTTCACCGAGGTGCAGGTCAAGGCGCCGAAGGCCGACCCACTGCATTTCCGTGATCAGAAGCGTTACCCCGACCGCCTGAAGGCGGCGCAGAAGGAAACCGGCGAGGCCGAGGCCATGCTGGTGGCCAGCGGAGAGATCGGGCGCACGCCCATTGTGGCGGCCGCGCAGGATTTCTCATTCATGGCCGGGTCCATGGGCATGTATGTGGGCAATGCGATCCTTGCCGCCGCCGAAGAGGCGGTGAAGCTGAAGCGCCCGCTGATCCTCTTTTCTGCCGCAGGCGGCGCGCGGATGCAGGAAGGGATCCTCAGCCTGATGCAGATGCCGCGCACCACCGTGGCGGTGCAGATGCTGAAGGAGGCGGGGCTGCCCTATATCGTCGTGCTGACGCATCCCACCACCGGGGGTGTGACGGCCAGCTACGCGATGCTGGGGGATGTGCATATCGCCGAGCCCAACGCGCTCATCTGTTTTGCCGGGCCGCGCGTGATCGAGCAGACGATCCGCGAGAAGCTGCCCGAGGGGTTCCAGCGGGCCGAATACCTGCTGGATCACGGGATGCTCGACCGGGTCACGCCGCGCGGGCAGATGCGCGATGAGCTGATTTCGATCACCCGGATGCTGCTGGGGCTGCCGCCCGCCGTGCGGGGCGATCTGCCGCCGCCGGAGCCACCCGCTGACCTGCCGCACGCGCTTTCGGAAGAGAAAACACCCGCCGAGCCGACTCAGAAATGAGCTCCGCCTCCTCGGACGTCATCCTCGCCCGGATGATGTCGTTGCATCCCAAGATCATCGATCTGACACTCGATCGGGTCTGGCGCCTGCTGGAGGCGCTGGGAAATCCGCAGGACGAGTTGCCGCCGGTGATCCATGTTGCAGGGACCAACGGCAAAGGCTCGACCCTGGCGATGATCCGCGCGGGCCTCGAAGCGGCAGGCAAGACGGTGCATGTCTACACCAGCCCGCATCTGGCGCGGTTTCACGAACGGATCCGCGTGGCCGGCCAGCTGATATCCGAAGACGACCTGACAGCGGTTCTGGACGAATGCGAGGCCGCGAACGATAGCGCGGACATCACCTATTTCGAGATCACCACCTGCGCCGCCCTTCTGGCCTTTGCGCGCAGCCGGGCGGAGTACACCTTGCTCGAGGTCGGTCTCGGCGGTCGGCTCGATGCGACGAACGTGATCGACCGGCCAGCCATCACCGCGATCACGCCGGTATCGCTGGACCATCAGCAGTACCTTGGCGACACCGTAGAGAAGATCGCCTTCGAGAAGGCCGGGATCATCAAGCGCAGCGTCCCCTGCGTCGTGGCACGGCAGGAGGAGGCGGGCCTTGAGGTGATCGAAGAGGTTGCGGCCCGAATGGGCGCTCCGCTTCTGGCGCATGGCCAGCATTGGCACGTGGGGCCCGAGCGGGACGGGATGATCTATCAGGACGAACAGGGCCTGCTGGATCTGCCGCGCCCGAACCTACCGGGCGATCACCAGATGATGAACGCGGGCACGGCGCTCGCGGTGCTGCGGGCGCTCGGGCTCGGCGAGACCGCGTGCGAAGCGGCGGTGACCCGAGCGGAGTGGTCCGCCCGGATGCAGCGGCTGCGGCAAGGCCCATTGATCGAGGCCGCCCCCGACGTCGAACTCTGGCTCGATGGCGGGCACAACCCGGCCGCGGGCGAAGCCCTGGCCCGGCATCTGGCGGGCCTGCCCAGACGGCCCACCCATCTCATTTGCGGCATGCTGAACACCAAGGACATCGGTGGCTATCTAACCCCCCTCGCAGCGGTGGCCGATGGGCTGACGGCAATCTCGATCCCCGGCGAGGCCAACACTTTGCCGGCCGAGGAGACGGCCGAGGCCGCCCGTGCGGCCGGGCTTGCGGCCGAAACCGCGCCCACCGCGCGGCAGGCCCTCGCGGAGATTGCCGCCCGGACCCCGCAAGCGCGGGTGCTGATCTGCGGCTCGCTCTACCTTGCGGGTGCGGTCCTGCGGGAAAACGGCTGACACCCGGCTCTGCGCTCGCTTGCGCGGCAGCAGGCCGACCGGATGCCGGGTGCCGCGGTCAGTCATGCTGATCGGCGAAGGGTTTGCGAGGTGGCGGGTATATCGGAAAATGCGGGATCCACACGGTCTCCGGCTGCTCAACGACATAGAGGAACGCTTTCGCAATATACTCCGGGCGCAGGGCCTCGGTTTTGGGGGTGTCGAAGAAGGGTGTATCGGTCATGCCCGGATGCAGGCAGGTCACGCGGCCCCCGGCATCGCCAAGCTCGGCGCCCAGATTGTTCGCATAGCCCCGGACGAACCACTTGGTCGCCGAATAGACCGAGCCCCAGACCGTTCCTTGCGCCGCAAGCGAGCCGACGAGCACCAGATGTCCGCCAGTCGCCTTCAGATGCGGCAGCGCGTATTTCGCCGTATAGGTCACGCCAAGGCAGTTCACCGCGATCATCTCCCGAAAGCGTTCGGGGTCGCCCGCCTCCGTGCCGCGCTGCGACGCGCCGATCCCGGCATTGGCCATCGCCACGTCGAGCCGCCCGAAATGAGCCAGAGCGTCGGTCATCATCTGTTCCTGGTCTTCGGCACTGGTCACATCGCAGGTCAGGGCCAGCGCATTGCTGGTCCCTAGCTCTTCGACGAGGGCGTGCAACTTCTCTGCCCTGCGCGCGGCCACAACGACCTTGTGACCGGCCTCGACCGCGTAGCGTGCGCAGATTTCGCCAATGCCGGACGAGGCCCCGGTGATCAGAATGATCTTCTC
Organism: Roseobacter sinensis; assembly: GCF_025755255.1. Lineage (GTDB taxonomy): Bacteria > Pseudomonadota > Alphaproteobacteria > Rhodobacterales > Rhodobacteraceae > Roseobacter > Roseobacter sinensis. Next base: position 351,516 of record NZ_JALIEB010000001.1, read on the forward strand.
CACCGACCCTGCTCCGTTCAAGCCGCCGCCCGCTCGGCCAGCGCCTCCAGGACGAGCGCCGCGGTCATCTTGGCAGACGCCGGGTTCTGTCCCGTGACGAGCTGCCCGTCGCGCACGGCATGCGCCTGGAAGTCCGGAGCGGTCGAAACGGTTGCGCCGAGTTCGCGAAGCTTCGTCTCCAGGAGAAAGGGAACGGCGTCCTGCAGACCCACGGCGCGTTCCTCGCTGTCGGTGAAAGCCGCGATCGTCCGACCAGAAACCAGCGGTGCGCCGTCGGGTGTCCGGGCAGAGACCAGACCCGCCGGCCCATGGCAGACCGCAGCCACGACTTTGCCCGCCCTGTCGAAGGTCTCGATCAGCTGCGCCAACTCGGCGCTCTGGGGGTAATCGAACATGGTGCCGTGCCCACCGGGCAGAAAGATCGCATCGAAGGCGCTGATCGTGTCGAGCACGGCGGTTATCGGCGCGCTTGCCTCGACAAGCCCTTGTGTCTCGGCGTCCTCCAGATACCGCTCGACCGAGGCGTCGTTGTCGCCTTTCGCGGCCACGCTGCGCTGATCGACGGGTATCGCGCCCCCTTTGATCGACGCCACGGTGACCTTCGCGCCCCCATCGACGAAGGCATAGAACGGGGTTGTGAGCTCTTCGAGCCAGATGCCCGTTGGCTCGCCGTTGTGCATCGTATCTGCCGAGGTCGCTACGATAAGGATGTTTGGTTGTGTCATGATTGCCTCCTGAGGTTCGGATGCGGCAGAGATAACACCGCTCTTCCATCAAAAAACCAAAGGTTTGTTTCGTGCAGTCATAAGAAGATTTATATATCGCCTATGTCACTACTTAACCTTCGATCCTTCATGGAAGTCTTTCGCAGCCGGTCGATCAGCGCGGCGGCCCGCGCCCTTGGCCTCACGCAACCTGCCGTCTCGGGGCATATCGCGTCGCTGGAAGGACAGGTCGGGCGCGCGCTCTTCGTGCGCCAGCCGCGCGGCGTCAGCCCGACCCCCTTTGCCGAGGATCTTGCCCTGCAGATCGGCGATAGCCTGGACAGGGCCGAGGAGGCGCTGGCCAGAGCGCGGGCGAGGTCGGCGCATATATCGGGTGTCGTCCATGTTGCGGGGCCGGCAGAGCTGATGGCGGAACGGGTGGCCCCGGCGCTGAAGTCCTTGCAGGATGCCGGGCTGGACATCAGGCTCCAGCTTGGCGGCAAGACTTCGATCTATCGGCAGCTGATCGCAGGCGAGGTCGATCTCGCCTTTACAGCCTCGACACCGGATCATCCGCAGCTTGCCTTCGCGGTCGTCGGATCCGAGCGGCTGATCGCCGTCGCCGCGCCTGATATCGCAGACCGGATATCGAGCGCACCCGATCTGCTTGCCGCGCTCACGGCGGAGCGCTTGCTGTCCTATGATATGGATCGGCCGCTCGTGCGGGGCTGGCTGGAGCAAAACCGCCTGCCTCTTGCAGGTTTCGTGCCTGCCATTACCGCGCCCGATCTGCGCATGCTGCGGGCTCTTGTGGAATGCGGCGCAGGCTGGTCGGTGATCCCCGACTATCTGGTCGTGGCAGCCGTGCAGGCCCGGCGCGTCGCGGCAATCCCAGCACCTGTTTCGGACCCCACGAACCCCTTCCATCTCGTCTGGTCGAAGTCTGGCCTTCGGCACCCAAGGGTCGCGCATGCGCGAGATGTGCTTTTGCAGGCCTGGACCGACCAAGGCCAGACGGCGTGTTGAGCTGAGGGCTGCCACGCTGAGCCAACGCCACCGACGCGATGAAAGAGAGACGTTTCTGCGCAGCGCGGTCTCGGTTCTCAGCCCAGTCGTCTGAGCAACTGCGCCCGCGTTGTCTCGTCCACAAAAGCGGCCTCGATGGCGGTTCGGGTGATGTCACGCAGCTCGGCGTCCGACAGCCCGAAGTCCTGTGCGCCGATGTCGTATTCACGCTCCAGCGATGTGTGGAAGTGAGGCGGGTCGTCCGAATTCAGCGTCACAGGCACACCGGCGGCGCGCAGGGCAAGGAAGGGGTGCTGCTCGAAACTGTCATAGACAGACAGGGCGATGTTGGAGCCGGGGCAGCATTCCAGCACGATCTGTTTCTCGGCCAGTTCCTGTACAAGTTCTGGGTCCTCGATGGATCGCACGCCATGGCCGATCCGGCTTGGTTTCAGGTGGGTCAGAGACGCCCGCACCGACTCCGGCCCTGCGAATTCGCCGGCATGGGTCGTTATGCCAAGACCAGCCTCCCGCGCCACATCGAACCCGGGCGCGAGATCCTTGGGATGGTACAGCCGCTCGTCCCCGCCCATGCCAAAGCCGGTGACAAGCGGATGCGGGTTTTCGGCGATGTGTGTCGCGGCCCGTAAGACCGAGGCGGGCCCTTCGTGGCGCAGCCCGGTTGCGATCATGCGCGCCTCGATTCCGGTCTTCCGTTTCGCCTCGGTCATGCCTTGCGCCAGCCCGTCGATATAGTCGCGCTCTGACAGGCCGATCATGCGGGCATGATCCGTCGAAATGAAGATCTCAGAGTAGATGCATCCGGACTGTGCCAATTCGGTCAGATAGGTCTCGGCGAGGAGGGCATAGTCTTCGGCTGTACGAAACAGGGCGGCCGCGCGGTCGTAGCATTGAAGAAATCCGGTGAAGTCGTCCCAGACAAACCGTCCGTCCTGGACGATCCCCGAGACGTCGACGCCGTAGATCTGCGCCTGCGTCTGGACAAGGGCGGGGCTCGCCGCGCCTTCGATGTGACAGTGGATTTCAGCCTTTGGGACCATGGAGGATCATTCTCGGAGCATGAGGTCGGTGGGCAGCGTCATTGCAGACGCCGGGGTTCGGTTGCGGCACAGCCTTGGATCAGTCGGCGCACCCCGCCAGAAAGCCTTCGAGCACATTCACCGTGTTGATCCCGACATTTTCGATGCTGTATCCCCCTTCCATGCAGAAGACGGTTGGAAGACCGAAAGCGCCGATCCTTCGGCCCGCATCGAAGAAATCCGGGCTGTCGAGCTTGAAAAAGCTGATCGGGTCTTCCTTGTAGGCGTCAACGCCGAGCGAAACGACGAGGCCGTCAGCGCCGAAGCCGCGGATGCGGGCGAGGGCGTCGTCCAACGCCAGGCTCCACTCGGGATAATCGGTCCCGGGCGGCATGGGAAAGTTCGCGGTCGCGCCGACACCCGCACCGGTGCCGGTTTCATCGGCATAGCCGAGATAATACGGGAAGGCGTCCTCCGGAGCCCCGTGCAGAGACGCAAAGAATACGTCTTCCCGATCGTAGAAGATGTCCTGCGTCCCGTTGCCGTGGTGAAAGTCGATGTCAAGCACGGCCACGCGCGCGGCACCGCCCGCCCGCATCGCCTCGGCGGAGAGGGCGGCGTTGTTCAGGAAGCAGTATCCGCCATACATATCCGCCGTGGCGTGATGCCCGGGCGGGCGGCAGAGCGCAAAGGCGCAGCGGGCGCCTGCGATCACATGCGCGGTGGCGCCCTGGGCACAGGCGGCAGACGCGCAGGCGGCCTGCCAGGTGCCCGCCGTGATCGCGGTCTCGGAGGCCAGCGCGTAGTAGCCGACCTTTCCATCGATGTTGCGCGGCGGCCGGGCGGATTGCATGCGGCGCGCCGGAAAGGAGGCCGCAATGATCTCGCCCGCGAACCCCTCGGCCGTCCATTCGGCCCATGCCGTTTCCAGAAACTGCAGATATCCCGCATCGCAAAGCGCGCGGATCGGGGCGAGATCCACCTCGCCGGGATCGTGCAGATCGTCCATGCCACGTGCCCGGAGCCGCGCCAGGATGTACTCGATCCGGCTGGGCCGCTCGAAGGGGGTGACGAGTTCGCCGCCGTGCAGTTCGCCCTGCGGGAAATGGGCGCGGTGCGCCTCGGAGTAGTAGATGCGCATAAGTCGGTCAGACCCCAGAGCACGCGCGGCACGACGACATGCGCGGCGCCGCGCGAGAGGTTTACTTCTGAAGCTCGGTCCAGATGGCGGTGTAGAACTCCTGCGCTTCGGCAGGGCAGGTGGCTGTGAACTTGCCTGCGGCGACAAGATCGGCCGGGACGACGATTTCAGGCGCGGTCTTCATGTCATCGGGCATGAACGCGTCCGAGCCGGTGATGCCATTGGCATAGCGCGCAAAGGATGAGATCAGCGCGGCGTTCTCCGGGTCCATGATGAAATTGAGAAACGTCTTGGCCTCGTCCACGTTCTGGGCATCGGCGAGGATGGCGGCGTTGTCCATCCAGATGATGTAGCCCTCTTTCGGGTAGCCATAGGCGACGTCGGGGTTGTTGACCCGCGCGCGGAAGGTCGAGCCGTTCCAGTTGACCGTCGCCATGACATCGGAATTCGACAGCTTCTCTGTCATCCCGTAGTCCATGCTCATCCAGTTGGGCTTGGCCGCCACCAGCACGTCACGCGCTTTCTTGAGCATTTCGGTGTCCGTCGTGCAGGGCTCGCCGCCGACATACATCAGCGCCATGGAGATCACGTCCTGCATTTCGGGCACGACGTTGACCTTGCCCACGAGCTCTTCCGGCGGGTCGAGCCAGATCGACGACGTGTTGATGTCACCGGAGTAGGCGGACTGGTTCACCGCGACGCCGGTCGTGCCCCATTGCCAGGGCACCGAGTATTCGCGGTTCGGGTCCCATTCGACGTCCCGCCACTCCGCAGCGATGTTGCCGTAATTCTCCATTTCGGGAATGCCGGGTTTCATCAGAAGACCCTTTTCCGCATAGATCGGGATGTAGCTGTGGGTGGGCACGACAATGTCGAAGCCGTGGCCCCCCGCTTCGATCTTGGCGAGCGCCGTGGTGTTGCTGTCGTAATCCGTAATGGTCACCTCGATGCCGGTTTCGGCCTCGAATTTCTCAATCAATTCGGGGTTCGTGTAGTTGCCCCAGTTGTAGATGTTCAACTGGCCTTCGGCCTGGGCCGCCCCGGCCATTACGATCAGTGCGAGCGTCGATGTCGTCAGTCTGGTCATTGGAGTATCCCTTGTTGGAAGGACGGCATGCGGGTTCATCCCCGTCGTCTCGTCAGAAGAAAGAATGCCGTGAGCAGCAAGACTGTCAACGCCAAAAGCGCGGTTGCAATGGCGTTGACCTCGGGCGTGATGGCGCGCCGCAACTGCCCCAACATGTAGGTGGGCAGCGTGTCCTGGCCGGCGGATTTGATGAATTCGGTGATCACGACCGTATCGAGCGAGATGACGAAGGCCAGCATCGCCCCTGCGGCAATGCCCGGCGCAAGAAGCGGCAGGGTGATCCGGCGGAATGTCATCCACGGCGTGGCGTAGAGGTCGGCGGCCGCGGTCTCGAGCGACAGGTCCATCCCTTCCAGCCGTGCCCGGATCGGCAGGTAGGCGAAGGGGATGCAGAAGGCCGAATGGGCGAGGATCAGATAGCCCAGACCCTGGTATCCGGTCGCCACCCGAATGGCGGCGAAAAAGATCAGGAGCGCCACGGCGGTCACGATTTCGGGGACCATCAGCGGCTGGTTGATCATGACATAGATAAAGGTCTGCCCGCGGAAGCGGCTGCGCCGGGTCGTGGCAATCGCGGCCATGGTGGCAACGATGGTCGAGACGCATGCCGCGACGCTCGCGATGACGAGCGAGCGCAGTGTGGCATCCTGCACCGCTTCGTTGCCCCAGGCCGCCACGTACCACTTGAGTGAAAACCCACCCCAGAGGGCCACCGAATCCGAGGCGTTGAACGAATAGATCACGATGATGATGATCGGGGCATAGAGCAGCACGAAGGCGGTGAGCGCAATCGGTGCAAAGCCCGGAAAACGGGTGACGGAAAAGCGGCGTCTAGCCATGGCGGCTGTCCTCCCGCGTCGTGACCCGGACATAGATCAGAAGTGCGATCAGAACGATGGCAAGAAGGATCAGCGACAGCGCGGCGCCCAGCGGCCAGTTGCGGCCCTGACCGAACTGAAGCTCGATGAAGTTGCCGATCATCATGTTCTTGCCGCCACCCAGGATACGCGGCGTGACATAAGCTCCGAGCGACGGCACGAAGACCAGAATGGAGCCTGCAACGATACCCGGCCGCACGATGGGCAGAACGATCCGGCGCAGAACCTGCCAGCGGGAGGCGTAGAGGTCATAGCCGGCCTCGAGCAGGCGAAAGTCGAACCGGTCGATGGCCGCAAAGAGCGGCAGCACCATCAGCGGCAGATACACGTAAGCCATGCCGATCAGCACCGCTGTCTCGGTGTAAAGGATCTGGATCGGGTCGCTGATCACCCCCAGACGGATCAGCAGCGAGTTCAGGATCCCCTGATTGCGGATCACCTCCATGATCGCAAAGGTGCGGATCAGAAGGTTGGTCCAGAACGGGATGGTGATGAGAAACAGCCAGATCGCCCGCTGGTTGGCCGGTCGCGTGGCGATGAACCAGGCCATGGGCAGGCCGATGACGAAGGTCGTCAACGTCGTCAGCACCGACAATTCGAGCGACCGCCAGAAGATCGTCAGATGCGCATCGGCGGGCGAGACGGTGCCGTCGAAGATGTCGCGTTCGAAGAACACCCGAAACCAGGCTTCGGTCGTGAACTGCCAGACAACGCCGGAGTATTCGCCCGGCTCCAGAAAGGCATAGACCAGGACGATCAGCAGGGGACCCGCGGCGCCGAAGATCAGCAGCAGCAGCGCAGGCGTCGACAGAAGCCAGCTTGTGCGCGCGGGCGATCGGGGGGGTGCGGCCATCTCAGTCGTCCAGCATCTGCACGGCGTCCTCCGCAAAGCCGATCCGGATCGCTTCACCGGCCTGGAGTCCGACCTCGCCGGAGGGCGGGTTTTGCAGCCGCGCGACGATTTGCGTGCCATCCGAAAGGGCGGCGTAGCAATGGGTGTCGGTGCCGGAATAAACCACCTGCCGGACCGTGGCCGCAATGGGGCCGTCCGGGCGCAGCTGCACCTGCTCGGGCCGAACCGCCAGCGTCACCATGCTCCCGGGCGTGCGGGTGGAAGCCAAGGGCACTCGCGCGCCATTTTGCAGGACGACCGCTTCGGCCTCCACGCGCGCGGAGAGAAAGTTCGTCTCGCCGATGAAATCGGCGACGAAACGGTCGGCCGGGTGGTTGTAGATCTCGCGCGGGCTGCCGACTTGCAGCAGCCGGCCGCCGCGCATGACGCCGATCCGGTCCGACATGGTCAATGCCTCTTCCTGATCGTGGGTCACGAAGACGAAGGTGATGCCGGTTTCGTGCTGAAGGCGTTTGAGCTCCAGTTGCATCTCTTTGCGGAGCTTCAGATCGAGCGCGGAGAGGGGCTCGTCGAGCAGCAGCACCTTGGGTTTCGGTGCCAGCGCCCGCGCAAGCGCCACCCGTTGCTGCTGGCCGCCCGAGAGCTGCGTCGGCGTGCGCTCGGCCATGTCGCTCAGTTGCACAAGCGCGATCATGCGCTCGACGGTCTCCGCGATCTCACCCCGTTGGCGGCCCAACATCTCAAGACCGAACGCGATGTTCCGGCGCACGCTCATATGCGGAAAGAGCGCGTAGGACTGGAACACGGTGTTGACCGGCCGCCGGTTCGGCGGATCGTCCGAGACGTCGGCCCCCGCGATGTGGATTCGCCCCTCCGTGGGTGTCTCGAAACCCGCGATGAGCCGCAGAAGCGTCGTCTTGCCACACCCGGATGGTCCAAGCAGCGTAAAGAATTCCCCGTTCAGAATATCAAGAGACACCCCATCCAACGCCCGCACCGCCGCTTCGCCGCTGCCGTAAAGCTTGCGCGCATCTGCTATGCGAATGGCTGGTTGGTCGTCCAATCCGGTCCCCCGACGGTTTTTTGCCCTATCAGAGGAACAAAGCGCGCCGATTTCAACTGCTGCTGTGCACAGGCGAGCAGATTTATCGTTGGACCAGGCATCGATGGCTGCGTTTGCATCGCGTCTGCTGGATGCTCTGGTCGGAGGTTGGTCCCGCGGTCATCCAGCTGGTGGATGCGATCCTTTCGTTCAGCAAGAGCGGAGCGGGCGGCAACCGCGTCGAACACTCACTGGACGATGAGCAACCTGCTATGAGGCTTGTCCACCGGTTCAGGTCTGAGGCTGCGTGGTTCCGCTTACTGGCCCCAACCGTCGGACTGCATTTCGCGCAAGCGTGACGCGGTCCGTTCGAACTCGAAGGTGCCTTCGCCCTCCAGATACAACATCTCGGGCTTGGCGGCTGCCGAGCAGATCAGCCGCACCTGCGCCTCGTAAAGCGCGTCGATCAGCGTCACGAAGCGCTTCGCCTCGTTGAAGTTATCGCGTGACAGGGTGGGGATGTTGTCCAGCATCAGCACCTTGACCGCATCCGCGAGCGCCAGATAGTCCGCAGCCCCCAAGGCCCGGCTACAGAGATCGTGGAAGCCCGCGCGGGCCACACCGTTTCGAAACGCGGGCAGTTCAACCTCGCGGCCCTTGACCTTGAGAACCAGCGGCTCGCCCGGACCGCCGGCGAGATCACGCCAGACCGCGTCCATCTCGGCCCGCGCCTCGGCGTTCAGCGGCGTGAAATAGACCGGTTGCCCACCGAGGCGGTCCTGCCGGTAGTCGGTGGGGCTGGCCAGCTCGACCACGTTCATCTTCTCCTTGATCAGCGCAATGAAGGGCAGGAAGAGGTCGCGGTTGAGCCCGTTGCGATAGAGATCGTCCGGCACCCTGTTGGACGTCGTCACCACGACGACACCATCGGCAAAGAGCGCCTCGAAGAGCCGCCCGACGATCATCGCATCGGTGATATCGGTGATCTGCATCTCGTCGAAGGCCAGCAGCCGGACGGAAGCCGCGACATCCGCGGCCACCGGGGCGATCGCGTCTTCGACCCCGGTCTTGCGCACCTCATGCATCGCGCTGTGGATTTCCTGCATGAAGGCATGGAAATGCACGCGGCGCGATGGGATCCTCTCGAGGTGTTCGACAAAGAGATCCATCAGCATCGACTTGCCACGCCCCACACCGCCCCAGAGGTAGAGCCCCTTGGGCGGCTCTTGCGCCTTGCGGAACAGCCCCTTTTTCACCGGTGTCTGCAGCGCGGTTCTGATTCGGTCGAATTCGGGCAGAACCGTCAATTGGGCGTCGTCGGGCTGCAGAGAGCCCGCTTCGATCAAGCCATCATAGATGTCGCCCAGCGTTTGCATCCCTTCGCCTTAGCGCGCGGATGTGGCGCTGAAAAGGCCGCTTTGGCATCAGAATTTGTTATGTCAGAGCAAAAAATGCTGAATTGACCGGCGCGGGTGGCGGCGTAGTCTCGCAGCATCGGAGGCTGATCCATGCAAACGCGCGCTCCCCTGTTTACGCCGGTTCTGATTGTCGGCTGTGTGATCATCGTCGTGAGTTTCGCGATCCGGTCGGCCTTTGGAGTCTTCCAGATCCCGATTGCCGAGGAGTTCGGCTGGCTGCGGGCCGAGTTCTCGCTGGCCATCGCCATTCAGAACCTCGCCTGGGGTGTCGGGCAGCCGCTCTTTGGCGCGCTGGCAGAGAAGATCGGCGACCGCAAGGCGATCATCCTCGGGGCGGTGATCTATGCGCTGGGGCTGGTGCTGTCGGCCTATTCCGTCACCCCCATCGAGCATCAGCTTTACGCCTGGCTCGTGGGCTTCGGCATCGCCGGGACAGGCTTTGGCGTGATCCTGGCCGTGGTTGGGCGCGCCGCTTCGGACGAGAACCGGTCGATGTCGCTGGCGATTGTCTCGGCGGCGGGTAGCGGCGGGCAGATCTTCGGCCCACCCCTTGCGCAGTGGATGCTGGGCTTCATGCCGTGGCAGAGCATCTTTCTGATCTTTGCGCTGTCGATCGTCCTCGTCCTGCTGCTTTTGCCGCTGATGCGCGCGCCCGAGCTTGCCAGCAAGAGCGAGCTGGAAGAGAGCATGGGCGAGATCCTGGTCAAGGCGTTCCGGGACCCAACCTACACCTTCATTTTCCTGGGCTTTTTCTCCTGCGGCTATCAGCTGGCCTTCATCACGGCGCATTTCCCCGCTTTCGTCGAAGAGCTCTGCGGCCCGATTGCGCCGGGCGGGATGCTCGACAGCATGGGGGTCAGCACCACCTCGGCGCTGGGCGCGGTGGCCCTATCGCTGATCGGCGTGGCCAATATCGGCGGCACGCTGCTGGCCGGCTGGCTGGGCAAGTATTACTCGAAGAAGTATCTGCTGGCGGGCATCTATCTGGGCCGCACGGTGGCCGCGGCGCTCTTCATCATCTTCCCGATCACGCCCACCAGCGTCATCCTCTTCGCCATCGTCATGGGCAGCCTGTGGCTCGCCACCATCCCGCTGACCTCCGGGCTCATCGCGCATATCTACGGTCTGCGGTACATGGGCACGCTTTACGGGATCATCTTCTTCAGTCACCAGCTGGGCAGCTTCATGGGTGCCTGGCTGGGCGGGCGGATGTACGACGTCTATGGCGATTACACCCTGGTCTGGTGGATCGGCGTGGGTGTGGGCGCCTTCAGCGCAATCATTCACCTGCCGATCCGGGAGCGCCGGCTGGAAGGGCTGCGCACCGCCTAGGCAGTGTCGCGAGAAAAGGCCTCAACCTGCGCCAACACATCGGCTGTGTGGGTGTAGGGCAAGCCATGGCCCGCGCCGGGGATCACGACGGTGCGAACCCGGTCGTTCCAGTCACGCAGCCGCTCGGCCGCCTGAAGTGAGATCACGGCGTCCTCCGCACCCCAGACCGCAAGCACCGGCACCTTCGCCGCTTTCAGCTGTCGGTGCTCGGCCTGCATGACCTGCGACAGGATCCCGCGCAGGCTCGCGCGCACGGCGGGGATAAATCCGCGCCAGGTCAGTTCGGCCGCCTGCAGCTTTCCGATCTCCTCGACGCTGCTGGGTTGACCGGCCTCGGCCCGGAGACCGCGGCGCAGGATCGCGGGATAGCGCGCAAGCATCAGCCACGCGCCAATCACCGGCGTGCGGGCCGCGAAGGCGATCAGACCGGTGACGACAGGCTCCATCCCCGCTGGCGCCAGAAGGATCAGCCTGCGCAGACGCTCTGGCTGCTCTGCCGCAAACCTTGCCGCGATGGCCCCACCCATGGAATACCCGATCAGGGTGATCTCGCCCTCGACACCCTGATCTGCGAGAAGGTCGTTCAGCTGGGTCTGGAAGAACCCGTGGTCCTGCGCGCCGGGCGGCCGGTCGGAGTACCCGCGCCCGTAGAGATCGTAGACCAGCACCCGAAACCCCATACCGGTCAAGCCTTTGGCCAGGCCGCCCCAGACAAAACTGGGTGTCGTCAGGCCATGCACGCAGACCACCACGGGCCCGCTGCCGCCGCCGTGCCAGCGATAGTGCGTCAGACCTTGCGACAGCTCTGTGAAAGCGCCCGGCGCCTCGGCGCGGGCCTTGGCGGTCATCGGTTTGCGGAGCGCTTCGACTGCGAACGGAAGGGCAACGACGACCGCCACCGCGGCCCAGATCACTGTCGCGCTGTCCATTGATCGAGGATGTAGCGGCTGGTCATCAGGTCGAGATGCGCGCCGCCGCCATTCTTGAAGAGCGTGATCTCGTCAGGCGTGTGTCGTCTGAAGGCGTCAAGCGCATAATAGTCGGCGACGATGTCGTCTTCGGTGATCACGCCGCTTGCCAGCGGGATCTTGAGCTCTCCGATATGCCCGATGGTGGTGTCACGGCTGTCGACGAAGAGGCGCGCGCGCTGCAGGGCCGTGTCGTCGACCTCACGCATATCCGGGCGGTAGGCGCCGATCAGATCGATATGCTGGCCGGGCTGCAGCCAGTCGCCGCGAATGAGCGGCTCGGTCGACATGGTGGCGCAGGTGATGATGTCCGCCCGGGCGATCGCGTCCTCCAGAGAGGACGCGACCTCCAGGCGGGGGATTTCGGCGGCGAGCGCCTCGGCGTTCGCCTGCGTCCGGTTCCAGACGGTGAACCGGGCTTGCGGAAAGGCCGCACCATAGGCGGCGTGCAGCCCACGCGCCTGTGTGCCCGCGCCTATGATCAGGATGCGTTCGCTGTCTGGCCGCGCAAGACGCCGCGCGGCCAGCAGGCTGTCTCCGGCTGTTTTCCACTTGGTGACCAGATGAAAGTCGATGATCGCGTCAAGCGTGCCGTCCTGATCGGAGAACAGCATCACCCCGCCGTTGATCGAAGAGGCGCTGCGCGCCGTGTTCCCGGGAAAGACAGTGGCGCATTTCACCGCCAGCCCCAGCCCGTCGATCCAGGCGGATCGGTTCAGCAGCGTGTCGGGATCGCGATAAAGAAACGTGTCGGCAATCTCCGCCTTTGGCAGCCTGTGGCCGTCGGCCAGCGCGTCGGTCAAGGCGACCCAGTCGAGCAGCGCGTCGCCCTCGGCGAAAGGGATCACCGGGGCGGTCATGCCGCCTCGGCCTCCGTCAACAGGCCTGCCTGCACCAGCCGCGCCGCCCATCCCTCCGGCCCTTCGAAGAGATGCGTCTGCCAGCCCCGCGATGCGGCCACGGCGATGTTCTCGGCCCGGTCGTCGGTGAACACCAGATCAGCCCCGCTGAGGCCGGAGCTGTCTTCAAGCTGCGCATAGATGTTCGGGCTGGGCTTCGTCACCCGCATGTGGCCCGAGATGAAATCGCGGTCGAACTCGTGCAGAAACGGGTAGTGTGTGGCGGCGAAATCATAGCTTTCGACGCCGAAATTGGTGAGCGAGAAGACGGGCACGCCATTGCGCTGCAACGCCTTCATCAGCCGCACGGAATGGTCGATGGCGGGCGAGGCCATCTCGATCCAGCGGTCGTGCCACATGCGGATTTCCTCGCGCCACTCGGGCGTGGCCTCGGCCTGTGCATAGATCGTGTCGGTGAAATGCGCGCCCCGGTCCACACGCTCGTTCATACCTTTCAGGTCTACGGAGGCGAACATGGCGCGGCGGCGATCTTCTCCGATGACCGCATCGTAGAACCGCTCGGGCTGCCATTCGATCAACACGTTCCCGATATCAAAAACCACGGCCTTCGGCTGCATGCATGCCTCGTCAAAAGTCGTTTTGAATCAATTGGTTGTCTTTGCGGCGCGTAGGGTGCGCTCCAGTGCATCCAGAAAACGCGAGCGGTCGGCCTTTGTAAAGCCCTTGCCGCCGCCTTGCCGGAAGGGATCAGCGGCGCGCAGGTCTGCCATCAGGTCCCGCGTGGCCAGCACATTGCCGATATTCGCTTGCGTCAGCGCCTCGCCAGTGTGCTTGAGAACCTGCGCGCCGGCCTCGATGCACTTCGCCGCAAGCGGAATGTCTCCAGTGACCACAACATCCCCCGCGCCGCAGCGCTCGGCGATCCACATGTCCGCCACGTCGGGGCCGTCCGGCACAATCACCGTCTCGACCAGCGGGTTTTGCGAAGGGCGGAGCCCGCCGTTGGAGACCACATACATCTTAACGCGATGCCGCGTCGCGACCCTCTCCGCCTCGGCCTTCACCGGGCAGGCATCCGCGTCGATGTACAGCGCCGTCATGCGTAGAGCGCGTCGGCGTGGAAGGCCACATGTTCCTCCATGAAGGTCGAGACGAAGAAATAGCTGTGGTCATAGCCTGGCTGCATCCGCAATGTGGCCTGCTGGCGACGGGCCGCTGTGGCTTCGGCCAGCGCCTCGGGCTTCAATAGGTCGATGAACTGATCGTTTGTGCCAGTGTCGATCAGGATCGGCCCGTCGAACCCCTTCTCTCGCATCAACAAGGTGGCGTCATGCGCCGCCCAGGTCTCTTCATTGGTCCCCAGATATGCAGAGAGCTGCTTGCGGCCCCAATCACTCGCGGTGGGGTTGGAGATCGGGGCAAAAGCCGAGACCGAGCGAAAGCGCCCCGGCAGCGACATCGCCATGGTCAAGGCGCCATGCCCGCCCATGGAGTGCCCGGTGATCGCCTGCCGCTCCATATCCAGCGCAAAGGAATGGTCCAGCACCCTGGTCAACTCTTCTGTGACATAGTCCCACATCTGGAAATGCGCAGCCCAGGGTGCTTCGGTTGCGTTGACGTAGAACCCAGCGCCTTGCCCGAGGTCATAGGCTTCGTCATCGGCCACGACCTCACCGCGTGGCGAGGTGTCGGGGAAGACAAGTGCGATACCCTGCTCTGCGGCCCAGGCCTGCGCGCCTGCCTTGGTCATCGCGTTCTCATGTGTGCAGGTCAGCCCGGAAAGATACCACAGCAGCGGCACCGGCCCGTCGGCCGCCTCCTGCGGCAGAAAGAGCCCGAAGGTCATGTCACAGGCGCAGACCTTGGAGGCATGGGTGTAAACCCCCTGGGTGCCGCCGAAGCAGGCGTTTTCCGAGATGGTTTGCATGGGCGGGCTCCTTTTTGACGTGATGGATGGCTAACCCGCGTGCAACCTGCGGGCAATAGCCACCTTAGGCTGGGGCAACCGCAGCAATAATTCCGCTGACAGTCACGATGCTGATCATTGTCGAGACGAGGATCGCCGCCGACACGCGATGCGGGGCGACGCCGTAGTGTTGCGCGAGGATATAGACATTGCCCGCGACCGGCAGAGCCGCGGCGGCGATGATCACAGCAGCGAAGTAGGGATCGGCGGGGAAGAGATAAAGCACCCCGATGGCCACGAAGAGCGGATGCAGCCCCAGCTTGCAAAAGCTGAGCCAGCCTGCGATCTGCAACCGCTCGGCCGATTTGCTGGCGAGCGAGGCACCAATGGCGAAGAGCGCGCCGGGCGTTGCAGCTGCGCCAAGGATGGCCAGAAACTCATTCGCGGGCACGGGGATAGGCAAGTCGTAGACCGACCAGATCAGCCCCGCCACGATCGAGACGATCATCGGGTTCCTGATCAGCCCCAGCCCCACGGTGCGCAGGATGCCGAAGCTCAGCCGCCCGTCGCGCGACCCGGTGATCAGGATCACGATCAGGCTGGAGAAGACGATAAGGTCCACCGCCAGCGCCATCATGATCGGCCCAATCGCGGCCTCGCCCATCAGCAGCGTCAGCATCGGCACGCCAAGGAAGCCCACATTGCCGATCGCGGCGCATTGCGCTTCGACGGCCGTGGTGGCGACGTCGAGCTTGCGCAGGTACCCCAACAGCGTGGCGACCAGATAGACGGCGAGGGTACCGGCAAGGTAACCGGCCACGAGATTGGGGTCCCAGACGTCGTCGAACGACAGATTGGCCGCGAAGCGAAACAGCATCGCCGTCAGCGCGAAGTAGAACACGAATTTGGTGAGGTAAGCCGTGGCCTCTTCGGTGAAGAACCGAGTGTAGCCCGCCCAATATCCCAGACCGATCAGCGCAAAGAAGGGAACGGTCTTGAGAAAGATGTCAACCATGGAAGGTTGTTAGAGCCTGCCGCAGCACTCCGCAAGCTAGCCCGATCCGATCAGAACGCCGGCACCGAAGACCAGTGCGCCGCCGCACACGACCTGGAGCGTGGCGCGCCAGAAGGGTGTTTCCATGTAGCGGTTCTGGATCCAGGCAATGGCCCAGAGCTCGACAAACACTACTGCGATGGCGATCACGGTTGCGGTCCAGAAATCGGTGATGAGATAGGGCAGCGCGTGGCCCAGACCGCCCACGGTGGTCATGATGCCCGAGGCGAAGCCGCGCTTGATCGGCGATCCGCGCCCGGACAGTTGCCCATCATCCGATGCGGCTTCGGTGAACCCCATGGAGATGCCGGCCCCCACCGACGCGGCCAGCCCGACAAGGAAGGTCGTCCAGGTGTCCTGGGTGGCAAAGGCGGTGGCGAAAATCGGCGCGAGCGTCGAGACCGAGCCATCCATCAGCCCCGCAAGCCCCGGCTGGACCCAGGTCAGCAGGAACTGCCTGCGGGCCGTCCGGTCCTCGGTCTCGCGCGCTTCACCACCCAGATGGCGGGCTTCGAGGTCGCTTGCCGCGGCCTGATGTCCCGCCTCGGCGGCGGCAAGATCGCCCAGAAGCCTGCGCGTCTCGGCGTCGGTCGTTTTCGCGGCGGCCGCGAGATAGAAGGCTTGCGCGTCGCGCTCCATCGCCTCGGCCTCCGCACGGATGCGGTCAAGCCCCAGGTTTTCAACCAGCCAGATCGGTCGGCGGTGGTAATAGCCCGCGATATGCTCGCGCCGGATCAGCGGAATAACATCCCCGAACCGGGCCTTGTGCCGGTCGATCAGCCGCTGCCGATGCTCGTCCTCCTCCGTCGCCATACCGTCGAACACCGCGGCAGAATCGGGAAAATCGGGGCGCAGATGCTCTGCATAGCCGCGATAGATGCGCGCGTCGTCTTCCTCGGACGAGATTGCCAAAGCCAGCATTTGTTGCTCGCTCAGATCTTGGAAGCGCTTGTTCGAAAAGGAAAACCGCATGATGTGCACCCTATATCTTAGAACCATTCTAATGTTGGTGAAAAGATCGGGCAACCGCCTTTGCGCCAGGTCAGACCGAATTTTGCTTGGAACTGAACCGTTCGGTTTATACTGTGGGACAGCTGAACCCGGGGGGTCTATGACATCAACAGCCGAAATCATCCGCAAGGGTCGCAAGTTCGATCAGGTCCTTGAGGGTGCGCGGCAGGTCTTCATGGCGGACGGATTCGAAGGAGCCAGCGTGGACGAGATCGCCCGTGTGGCCAACGTCTCAAAGGCGACGCTCTACAGCTATTTCCCGGACAAGCGGTTGCTGTTCATGGAGGTGGCCACGAGCGAGTGCCAGCGGCAGGCGGACGATGCGCTGAGCCGGATCGACGTGAGCGCGGCACCGGAACAGGTGTTGCAGCAGACCGGGCGGCACTTCCTGCGCTTCATCACCTCGAAGTTCGGGCAGCAGATCTTCCGCATCTGCGTCGCGGAATCGGACCGGTTTCCTGAGTTGGGTCAGAAGTTCTACAACTCCGGTCCTGCCGTGATGCGCGCCGAGATGGCCGCCTACTTCGAGCAGGCGGAGGCCCGGGGGGAATTGCGGATCGAAGACCGCGCCCTTGCGGCAGACCAGTTCGGCGAGCTGTGCAAGGCCGATGTGTGGCCGCGACTGATCTTCGGCATGACGAAAACGGTCACGCCCGAAGAGATCGAACGCGTGGTCGATGGGGCGGTGAAGACTTTCATGGCACGCTACGGTGTTTGAGGCCCGCCGGTTGGACCGGACCGGTGTGCGGCAGGGGCGGTTGGCTGTGCGCCGAGAGGGCTTGATTTGTGCGCGTATCGGGGCAAAGCTGATGCCATGAACATCCCGGTGCCACCGTCCAACACCCTGCATCAGTTTCCGCCGCAGCAGGTCGCTTTCCATCGTACGGAACTTTCGGTGATCCTCTCGCTTTACGGTCGATTCGTCGCTGCGGGAGAGTGGCGCGACTATGGGATCTCCTGTCTACGGGACGTGGCCGTGTTCTCGGTATTTCGGCGCACGGCGGAAAATCCGATCTACCGGATCGAAAAACGCCCACGGATGCGGGATAAGCAGGGGATGTATGCGGTCGTCGGTATGGACGGGCAGATCCTGCGGCGGGGCCATGACCTGAAGACGGTGCTGCGTGTCCTCGAACGCAAGCTGATCCGCGCGGTAGACTAGCGTTTCTCAAACGGAGGCCCGTGCCGGGCCACATGATGTTTGCAAGCGCCTCCGGCGCTTGCGTTGGGCGCATTCGTCAACCGTCGGGCAAAGACAGGCGCTTATGCAGTGTGACCGGCCCGTCGCCTTGGGCGGCGATGCGATCGATCGCCTGGTCGATGGGCTCCTCCGCGACGGACATATGCCCGGCGTTGGCGTGCAGAAGCGTCTCGGAGGTCTGGACCCAGGCGACATGGCCATCCCAGAACAGAAGGTCGTTGCGTTCGTAGGGCGTGCCCGGCGGTAGCGATCTGCCCAGCTCTTTGGCCTGCTGATCGCTGTCGCCTGGGCAGGACAGCCCGCAGGCGAGGCAGGCGATCTGGACCAGACCGGAACAGTCGATACCCCAGGCGCTGTTGCCGCCCCAAAGATAGGGCGTACTGAGGAAAAGCCCGGCCACCGCAGCCGGATCGGTCGCCACATCGCTGGTGCGATGCAGATGCTGGCGGGGGATGTGGCCCAACTCGGTTTCGATGAAGGTCGCGGTTTCCGACAGGGCGGTGATCTGGCTGCCGAAGGAGAGGCTGTGCTGCTCGGGCGACTTCAGGTCTGGTTCTGTGTAAGCATGTGTGGCGCGGGCCGTCACCTTATGCGTGGCCGGCGTGACCGACCCGAGGCTGTCACTTGGCAAGTAGCCGCAATAGCCGTCTTTCGCGGCGCATACGAGGCTCCAGCCGTCCGCGTGATGCAGGACGGTCACCTCATCGCCGTAGAGCAACTGCCGGTCGCGCGAACCATCTGGCTGGCGCCGAAGGTCGACGAGGGGTGCAGTGACCCGCTTCGGCTCGGACAGGACCGCGAGGGCGGGATCGGGGCTGACGCGTGGGTCGGTCACGGGCTGCTCATCTCGGCGAACACCCGCAATAAGGCCCGGGTGGCCTGACCGACACCGCCTTTTGGTCGCCCGGGCGCATCCGAAGGCTGCCAGCCGTAGATGTCGAAATGCGCATAGGGCGTCTGTTCGACAAATCGCCGCAGGAAGAGTGCCGCAGTGATCGAGCCTGCGAAGCCCCCCTTCGGCGCGTTGTCGAGATCGGCGATGCCGGGTTCGATCAGCGGCTCGTACGGCGTATGGAATGGCATGCGCCAGACCGGATCGGCCTGTGTTTCTGCCGCATTCTCGAGCCGGGTCACGAAGTCCGCATCATCGCAATAGTATGGCGCGAGGTCGGGCCCGACAGCCACCCGCGCGGCCCCGGTCAGCGTGGCCATTGACACAATCAGATCCGGATCGTCCTCTTGCGCCAGGGCCAGCGCATCGGCCAGAACGAGGCGGCCCTCGGCATCGGTGTTGTTGATCTCGACCGTCAGCCCTTTGCGCGAAGTCAGGATGTCGCCGGGCCGAAAAGCGTTGCCCGAGACGGCGTTCTCCACGGCGGGGATCAGCACGCGCAACTGCAGGGGCAAGCCGCTCGCCATGATCATCTGCGCCAGGCCCAGAACGGCTGCAGCGCCCCCCATGTCCTTCTTCATCAACGCCATGGACGCGCCGGGTTTCAGGTTCAGACCGCCGGTGTCGAAGCAGACGCCTTTGCCGACCAGGGTGATGCGTGGCCCGGCGTCGCCCCAGCGCAGGTCGATCAGGCGCGGCTCGCGATGCGCGGCGCGCCCGACCGTGTGGATCAGCGGAAAGTTGTCCGCCAGCAGATCCTCGCCCAGGATCACCCGGATCCGGGCATCGTGCCGCGCGGCCAGATCCTGCGCCGCCTCTTCCAGCGCGTCTGGCCCCATATCGGAGGCCGGCGTATTGATGAGATCGCGCGTCAGCGCTTCGCCCATGGCGATGGCGGCGACGGCATTAGCATCTATTCCGCCAGGCGCGACGAGCGCCGCAGCCATCGGGGACTGGTCCTTGTAGCGGTCGAAGCGGTAGCCTGCGAGCAGCCAGCCCAGAGCTTCGACTTCGGCCATCTCCTCGGGCAGACCCGAGGCGATCTGGTAGGTTCCCTTTGGAAGCTTTGCCGCTGCGGCGGCCAAGTGAAAGCGCGCGCGTGCCCTGCTCTTGTCGGTGCCGAAGCCAACGATAGCCCCCGCAGGCGTGCCATCGGCTCCGGGCACGGAAATCGCCTGTCCCAGCGCTCCCTTGAAGTCGAGCGCGTCGATCCAGGCGCCGATTTCGGCGGGTTGCGCCTCGCGCCAGGTCTCGAAGCTGTCCTGATCGACGATGTGGAGGGGGCGTGCCGTGTCAGTGGGGTCGGCGAAGAGCGGAAGCGGCATGGGCGCGGGCCTTGTTGGGAGCGATGTGCTCAGCCTAGCCTGTCATGCCCGCCGCGCAAGACGTCAGATGGTGATGTCCTGCAAGTCCCAGATCGCGGTCAGCGATTGCTCGCCAATCCGAATGAGCCGTGCGAGGGTCGCAGCCACGGCAGGACCGTCGCCTGCATCGATGGCGCAGATCACGTCGCCGGCCACGCGGGTCAGCGCGTGCATCCCGATCTGATCCCCGATGGCGATGAGAGAGCGGGCGCATTTGCGCAATTCATCCAGGTTTCGTGCAGAGTGGAGGCGGCTGCAATGTGACAGGCGCAAGGCCATTTCTTCCATGGCCCGGCACACGACGTCTTCGGCGCCGGCGTGACCCAGTTCCGCATAGAGTGCGGCCAGCCGATCCTGATCGACGTGCACGGTTTCCTTCAGCCCGATTTTCAGGACTTGATCCATTGTACTCACCCTTCGATGCCCCCACGGCACGCGAGCGTTATGCCGCGCAAACCTATCCAAAGTGTTGAGAGCACGGGCGCTTTTCCCTCGAATTCTATGTGAATTCGGTATAACCCAGCGCACAAAAAGACGAACGGGACAGTTATGGATGACGTAAAGCCGCTGCCGAGCTATCTGGTGCAGCGATATCATGGCTGGAAAGCAACCGGCTATGCGGACAACAAGGCCTGGTATCGCCATCTTGCAACAGAAGGCCAGCATCCGCGGGCGATGGTGATTTCCTGCTGTGACAGCCGCGTCAATGCCATTTCCATCTTCGGGGCCGATCAGGGCGAGTTCTTCATCCACCGCAACATCGCCAATCTGGTGCCACCGTTTCGGCCGGATGGCGACTATCACGGGACCTCAGCAGCGGTGGAATACGCCGTCGATGTGTTGCATGTTGCGCATCTGATTGTGCTGGGCCATTCCAACTGCGGCGGTGTGAAGGGGTGCATCGAGATGTGCCGCGGGAACGCGCCTGATCTGGAGGAAGAGACCAGCTTCGTCGGGCGCTGGATGGATATTCTGCGTCCGAAGTACGCGCTGGTGGCTGACGAAAAAGATGCTGCGCTGCAGGCTCAACAGCTTGAAAAACAAGCGGTTCTCGTCAGCCTTGAGAACCTTCTGACCTTCCCGTTCGTCAGCGAGAAGGTCAAGGGTGGCGGGCTGACCCTGCATGGCCTATGGACGGATATTGGCGACGGGGGGCTCGAGTTCTTCAACCCCCACACGAAGGCGTTTCAGATCGTCTAGCAACACGCGCCCGCGGCGGGTCCAGGAGTAGCCCATGGAACAGATCCTCTCATTGGCGGCGACGAACCTGTTGTCGCCCATCATCCTGTCCTTCGCCCTGGGGGTGACGGCCGCGCTCGCGCGCTCGGATCTGAGTGTGCCGGAAGCGGCTGCCAAGGCCTTGTCCATCTATCTGCTCTTCGCGATCGGGTTCAAAGGTGGTGTGAGCGTCTCCTCTCACGGCATCGATGCGAAACTGGGGCTGACACTGGTGGCTGGCGTGGTGTTGTCCGCCGCACTTCCACTCATCGCTTTCGCACTTTTGCAGGTGATGACACGGCTCAGCCGGTTGGATGCCGCCGCGGTTGCAGCCCACTATGGCTCGATCTCGATCGTCACCTTCGTGGCCGCGACCTCGGTGCTGGAAAGCAGCGGTATCACCTCGGAAGGCTATATGGTGGCCGTCGCCGCGGCGATGGAGGCGCCTGCCATCCTCTCTGCACTCTGGCTCATCTCGCGCAACGGGACCGGCCAGCGGATGGACAGCGACCTCTGGCGTGAAATCCTGCTCAATGGCTCGATTGTGCTGCTTGTCGGGTCGTTCTTCATCGGCTGGGCGACCGGAGAGGACGGGCTGACGGAGATCTCCAGCTTCATCGTGGCGCCGTTCAAGGGCGTGCTGTGTCTTTTCCTTCTGGACATGGGGCTTGTGGCCGGGCGCGGGTTGCGCACGCGCAGCGACGTGCTGCGCCCTGGCGTGCTTGCCTTCGGTCTTCTGATGCCGGTGATTGGCAGTCTTTGCGGGCTCGGTGCAGGCCTCTTGCTGGGGCTCTCCTCCGGTGGCGTGGCGCTGATGATGGTGCTCTCGGCCTCGGCGTCCTACATCGCGGTGCCGGCGGCCATGCGCGTGGCGCTGCCCGAGGCCAATCCGTCGATCTATCTCACGCTGTCGCTCGGCGTGACCTTTCCTTTCAACCTCACTCTGGGCATTCCGCTGTATGTTGCGGTTGCCACAACCATGACAGGAGGCTGACCCATGCAGACGCATCAGGCCAAACGGGTCGAAATCACCATCGAAGCGATCATGCAGTCGCGCCTCACGGAGGCGCTGCTTTCGGCCGATGTGACCGGCTTTACCGTGCTGCCCGTCCTGGGCGGGTCCGGGCGATCCGGAGCATGGACGAGGGCGGGCGAGATCGGACGGGCGAGCGGCATGGTGCAGGTCATCTGCATCATTCGCCCCGAGCGTCTCGACAAGTTGCTCGACGCGGCCTTCGACGTGGTCGAGCGTCACATCGGCGTGGTCACAATAGTTGATTGCGAAGTGCTTCGGGCCGAGCGTTTTTAACACTTTGTAAACCAGAATTAAGGAAATGTCGGTCGCATGACCAGCCGTACCGTTTCGATTCAATTGCCCGCCGATCTGGCCCTCGCCGTGCATGACCTCGCGACCGAACGCGAGGGGACCGTTGCAAAGCTCGTGGAAGAGGTTCTGGTTGCGCATCTTGCCGCGCACAGGCGTCAGAAGAAGAAGTCCGAGATCGTCGATCCGAGGCTGGCCTTCGCCCTGCAAAGACTGCTGTTCCGGGATATGGCCGAGGCCAAGAGCTGGGAAGATCTGGATGCGCGGCTCAGCCGTCACGGCTATTTTCTGAAGATTGCCTGGGGCGGGCTGTCGCTGCACACCGAGACGAGTGGACAGAAGCTCTGCAACACCTCCGATTTGGGCTTTTCCTACGTCACTTTCCTGCGTCGCTTCGGACCTGGAAAACCGAAGGACCCACGCGAGACCTGAGCCCTATCCGCCCTCCTGCGGCCTGCCACGTGATAGGCACGCGCCGATCATAGTGTCGCAGGTATGCAACATCGTGACATCATCGCTACATACCTTCCCCCGGCGGCTTGTATCTGGCCGGGAAGAGCCTATGTGCGCCATACGAGGCGATGAGCACCGAGACCGGAAGCGCCGCCCGCGAAGACAAGACGCTCTACCCCTACCAAAAAACAGAATACCCAGTTTTCAGCCAGATCCTGCCTTCGTGGGAAGGACAGCGATCTCCTGTCCAAAGGACACAACCATGATCAAGACCACCACCCTTTCCGCCCTCATGATCTCCTCAGCCGCTCTGGCCTATGCTGGAAACCTCGAGCCGGCACCCGCCGAGCCCGTCGTCTTCGAACCGGCAGCCGTCGCCGCGCCGTTCTGGGCTGGCGGTTACGCCGGCGTTCAGCTTGGCTACGTCTACAGCGAATTCGACCTCGGCAGCGCGACGAGCCCCGACGATTTCGACGATGACAGCGTCATCGGCGGGTTCAACTTCGGCTATCTTTGGGAGCTCAACAACGGCTGGCACATCGGCCCGGAGTTCCAGTATGACTTCGCAGACGTCTCCGTTGCCGATGCAGGCACCGGCGACACCGCATCCTTCGACGAGATCGCCCGTCTGAAGCTGATCGTCGGTCGCGAAGTTGGCCAAGGCCTCGTCTACGGCAGCGCTGGCATTGCCTATGCCTCCTTCGACGATGTGGGTACGATTTTTGACGGGTTCGACGGCAGCGACACGAACTACGTTCTCGGCTTCGGCTACGATCACCGCCTCGGCGAGAATTGGACGCTCGGTGGCGAGTATATGTACCACGCGTTCAACGGTGTGGGCGCGTCGGGTGGTGACGTCGATGTGAACACGCTTCACGTGAAGGCGACATACCGCTTCTGATGCCAGGCCGGTCCTCCCGGACCGCCTCCCAGCAGGCTGAATACAAGGAGCCCGGCGACGCTTTTGCGTGGCCGGGCTCCTTCGAGTTTGGCGGCGGGCCGCAATTGGCGCCTTGCAAAGCCGAAGGCCTAGGTTCGGATTGTACCAGCCGGGCCGCCCGACATCCCCTCGAAGGTCCAGGACTGGTGCACGGACACGGCACCGGCCAACCCAGGGTCCCAGACGCGTTCGGTCTTGACCCGCCAGCGGTATTCTAAGGAGACGCCGCGGAAGACCGGCGCCGGCAGCGTGAACGTGATCAGGGCGTAGAGCGCGGGCATCGCGATCGCATAAGCCAACAGAAAGCGGCAAAGTGCCCACCGCCCGAGAGGAAGAAGGCCGCCAGCACTTCATTGGTCATCCGCGGTCTGATGATCGGGCCCACATTGTCGGAAAGAACGGATCAGTTCGTCCCAAACTGAGAGGACATCACGATGCCCGAGGCGACGCTCATGCCGAAGGCGACCGCGAAGATTTCCTTCCATTGGGTGAAGAGTGTCAGAAAAGTCTCATCGCCTGTCCGCAGTCAAAGTGCGTTGAGAATGGCGAGCTAGCTTGCCAAAACGATCGAGACTACCGGAAAAACGATGTGCAACGAAACCGTGAACGCAAACTGCACACGCGCGCGCGTTCCACCGCTGAACCCTTTCAGTGCGACGCTGCCTTTTGTTTATCCGGAAATGTCGACCGTGCGCGGATACGGGGGAATCGTTTCGAAGCCCTGCGGGAACCTGATCTGCGCATCCGCGTCGGAAACCCTTGGCGGGATGATGGCGTGATCACCCGGCCGCCAATTGGCGGGCAGGGCCACACCCGCCCGGCCTGCGGTCGTCAGCGCGTCGATCACGCGCAGGATTTCGTCGAAATTGCGCCCGACACTCATGGGGTAGGTCATCGTGAGCCGCAGTGCCTTGGCATTGTCGACAACAAGGACCGACCGCACCGCAGCTGTCTCGGACTGCGCGGGATGGATCATCTCGTAGAGCGTCGCGATCCGCAGATGCGGGTCTGCGACAATTGTAAAGCGCAATGTGGTGTTTTGCGTGTCGTTGACGTCGTCGATCCATTTCAGGTGCTCATCGACCGTGTCGGTGCTCAGCTCGATGGGTTTCACCCCACGCTCGGTGAAGGCCGCGCTCAGGTGCGACGTCCGGCCCATCTCGGTTGTACAAACCGGTGTGAAATCGGCGGGATGGCTGAAGAAAAACGCTCAGTCGTCGCCAATCCAGTCTTGGAGGGAGATCGGCCCGAGCGTGGTATCGGCGGTGAATTCGGGAACGGTGTCGCCCAGAAGAAGTGGCATGATGTCAGTCCTTTGCGATGGTTTCGCAAGCAGTAGCGCGGCTTGCCGGAGGTCATCGGTGATAGGATCACCCTGCCTGCTCGAATTTCGAATTCTGGCCCTGAAACTTGTCTTGCAGGGGCGCAACGCCGGTGAGACCAGCGGCTGCGCGCTCTGCCAACCCGCTCAGCTAGGCAGAGGATTGGGCAACCGGTCGGGCTGGGTCTTGCTTCCAGACGGCAAATGATCCGTCGAAAAGCGTTCCCGGCGCACCGATCTGCGCCAATGCGAGGAGGATGACCGTCGCCGCATAGCCGGAACCGCAGGTCGCGATTACCGGTTTCGAGCGCCAATCGGGCGCCAGCCTGTCGAGCGTGTCGTGCACTGCGGCCGGGTCAAGGAACAGCCCCGTCTCAGGGTCGAGAACCGCGCTATAGGGCACGTTGATCGAGCCCGGAATGTGGCCCGACCGCAGATCGTCTGCGGTGCCGTTGTAACTGACAGGGCCACGGGCATCGATCACGCAGGCGCTGGCCTGCAAGGTCATGAACCCGCCCAGGTCGACTTTCAGCCCATCGGCCAACCGCGGCTCGAAGGTGCCTTCACCCGGCTGCGCGGTGGTGCGTGACATGGGCAGGTTTCGCGCCTTCCAATGAGGCCACCCGCCATTCAGAACGCGCACGTTGGCAAAGCCCCAGTGCCGCATGGCCAGCCACATGCGACCGGCCAGCATATGGGACGAGGCATCATAGAGCACCACCAGATCATCGGCGTCGATACCGAGAGCCGCAAAGGATCCGTGCGCCGAAGCCTCATCCGCAATCGGCGCGAGGCCGATCGCAACGTCCTGCGCGTTGAAGTGCTTCGTCCAATCGAGGAAGACCGCGCCATCAATGTGGCCCTCTGCGTAGTCCCCCGGCAGGGCACGCGCCGGTGTCGACCACGTTCCGCGTACGTCGAAGACCTTGACGGTCGGGTCGTTCAGACAGCTGACCAGCTCGTCGGCCGAAATCAGGGGGGACGCGCCGTCTATCACGCTTCGCCAGTGTCCTGCAGCAGTCATATTGTTAGCCTCCTCCATACCAAGCGTGGCGCGCCTGAGGAGGGCGCCACTCGAACGAGCAATTTTTCAGACGTTGAGAACATGATGCGTATCTTCTCTCTGCTTGAGGGTTTCGTGCACCTACGCCTCTGCCTCGCAACTCTGACCTTTGAATGATCATAGAGAAGTCGTGGAGAAAGCGGTACATGCGACGATTGGGCGTCGCCCTGCGATCGAGCCAAGCGCCAGCACCCCCTTGAGGCGGGCGTCGGGCGCCATCAGTTTGGCGGCCATCTGGTCGGGTTTGGCAACACCGATCCCATCCAGCAGGATCGACGCATCCTCGCCGCGACCAGGCAAGTAGATCGCACAGACTTCAACGGTCGCGCCGGTCTTTTCGCGGATCATCTGCATCAGACCCCGGGGGCTCATCTCGCGCGGCGGCTGTCCGGCTATCGCGCTGGCCGGCGCGTTATGCAGCGCGATGTCACCGGCTGGCCCGCAGAGCAGGATATGCGCGTCAGCCCCCTGCTGCGCGGTCTGCATGGTCAGCACCATCGACATCAGCTGCATCTGGGGATCGGGCGATGTGACGACGGTCACAACCCTGGACGGCCCGCCCGCGAGCGCAGCGGTGGTTGTGGCAAGGCTGACGGCCGCGGCGAGGAAAACGTGTTATGTGATCTCTCCGGTGAGTTTGGGGTTGGCAGGACAGGGCGGAGACACCGCCCCAGGTGGTTTGGTGGTCGGATGCGACCAACCGCGTCGCTGCCGGCTCAGGCATCGGGCCGGTCGGTCGTGCGTCTGGACCCACGAGAGAGTCCAGCGTGTAGACGGGGATCGCCAGACCGACTGCGCCGACGAGCGCAATGCCGGTCAGCAGCGGAACATCGATGGGTCCGGCAAGATCGGACGGAGCGGACCCGTCATTGCCAGCATGAACCAGACCGCGAGGATCGCCCCGGCCGGCATGGAAAATTGTACGTAGTGGAACTTCTTCCAGCTCACCGACCGGTCGCGGATCAGGACAAAGAGATAACCCAGAGTCACGACAATGGCAGCGGCGATCATCAGCCACAGCACCCCTTGACCAAAGATCTCCTGCGCCACGGCGAAGAGATCAGCCAGCGCCCGCCCGACCCGTGTGGTCATCGGGCAGGAGGTATAGCCATCCTAGCGCTTGGTGCCGTCCTGCCCGGAGATGGCGGCGACCAGGTGATCTTCGACGAGGGGGACCTGCCATTTCACCGAGCCCGCGGTTTTCCCCTTCGGCACGCCGGCCACGTCGCCCAGAGCGAAGATGTCGGCGTAGCGCCTGTGGCGAAGCGTCTGCATGTCGACCTCGACCCGGCCCTGATCGGTCCATTTGTCCGCCCAGGACAAACCGGATTGGCGGACGAACGCGGGCGCGCGTTGTGGCGGGATGACGTGCAGATAGTCGTAGCCGAGCGTCTCGGAGCCACCTTCGGAGACGAAGGTTGCCGTCTTCCGATCCGCGTCGATTGCTGTCAGGGTGCGGTTCATCAGCGTCTCGACACCGCGCTCTTGCAACGGCATCCGACCTTTTCTGCGACAATCGGCACTGAAAAGAGCGACGACTGCGGCGCGGCGTAGATCATGTTGACGCGATTCGCGTTGCCAGCCTTGCGCGCGATGTCATCGATCAAGAATGTATGCTTCAAGGGTGCGCGGCACATTTCATTTCGGTGGCCGGGCGCGTGAACAGGCCGGTGCCGCCTTCCTGCGTGAAGCGTTCGGCGGCCTTCCGGGTGCGTGTGGCATAGTCCGGCCCCGCGTATGGGGCGCCGATCCCGTTTTGCCCGACCATATCGAGGCTGAACCTGTCGATGGCGTCGTGATCAAGAACGAGACCGGGGGCGACGACCAGCCAGTCGTACTCCAGAGTTGTGCCGCTTTCCGTCGCCACTGCCTTCCTCTCGGCATCGATGGCCGCGACTCGCTCCGGCAACCATTCGATACCGTTCGGCAGCCATCTGGCTGTCTGGGATTGGAGGTAGTGCGCGGGTTTCAGGCTCGTCGCAACAAGCGTCAGCCCGGGTTGGTCGAGGTGTTCGCACCGTGGATCGATCAGAGTGATCTGCACGCCGTCCAGTCGCTTGACCAACCGGTTCGCCAGGGCCGTCCCGGCGGCTCCCGCACCGATGATGACAATGCGTGCCGGGGTGGTGAGCGGTGAGGGGTTTGTCTGTGTTTCCCTGGCGTGAAGCCCAAGCGCGCCACTTCCAGCCAGCGCAACCTTGAGGAACTGTCGTCTGTCCATACGTCCACTTTCGAACTCTGATCGCTCGCCTGTCGGCCGACCACGCACCAGAAGTTTCATCGTTAGCGCTATGGGTTAAACGTCCCGTGATAGGATCTGCGGTGACAACATCACCGAACCAGGAAAGATCGTGGCTGCGGACCCGAAAGAAGCGTGCCGGTCCGGCTGGCGAGGACGGTAGTGGGTCTGACGTATTGAGGCATGTTCAAATCCGATGAGCGGGGGAAGACCTGCACGTCTGTGCACTGTGTTCCGCTGCGAAACACCGCCCAATGTTCAAGGTACAAACAGCCCTCGTTCGAAACCAAACGGCCCTAGCTGCGCATGCGCGTGTGATCTGGATCGTAGGGTCCAGCGGCCACAACGCGCGCGGGGCGTGCCGCGCCGACAATATCGACGGTGAGGGTGTTGGCCTCCCGCGCTTCAGAGGGCTGCACGAATGCGCAGGCGAGGTTGAGCCCCGTTCGGTGACCCCAGGCGCCTGATGTTACGGTTCCGACGATCTTTCCGTGCCGTCGCACCGAGGCGCCGCTGTGCGCGGGCGCGTCATCGGCGTCGATCGACAAGGTGGCAAGCTTTCTTCTGGGGCCTTTAGCCTGCCGCCTGATCAGGGCCTCCCTACCAATGAAACCGGGTTTCGACAGCTTCACGAAGCGGTCAAGCCCGGTCTCGAAGGGGTCAAACTCGGTCAGGATCTCCGACTTCCAATGCAGAAAGCCCTTCTCGAGCCGCATCGACTCGACAGCGCGCGACCCGAAGAGCCGCAGATCGAAAGCCTCACCCGCCCGTCGCAGCGCAAGGTAAGCGGCATGAAGGCTCTCGTTCGGGACGTGGATTTCATAGGCCAGCTCGCCAGAGAAGCTGACGCCGAGGACCGTGACCGGGGCAATGCCGATGTAGGCTTCGCGGACGGACAGCCACGGAAAGGCGTGGCGTGACCAATCCCCCCGAGATGCGGCTGACAGCACCTTCCGCGCCTTCGGGCCAGCCAGCACGAGGATCGTCTGCGCGTTCGTCAGCGAGCGAATGGAAACCTCTTCGTCGGGGCGGAGATGGGCGGTCAGCCAGTCCATGTCGTGATACTCGGATGCGGCGGCTGACCCGTACCAGATGCGGTCCGGGCCCCGGTTCGAGGCCGGGAGAGTGGCAATCGTCGCCTCGCCCTTCAGCGTGCCGTGATGATTGAGCAGATAGCCAAGCCCCACTCTGCCGGGGTGTCGTGGCACCGTGCCGCAAATCATCCTGTCGAGAAACGCATGCGCGCCCGGGCCGGTGATTTCAAAGCGGTTGAATCCCGAAACCTCGGTCAGCCCGACGGAGGCGGCGACCGCCTGCACCTCCTCGGCCACGACATCATGGACCTCATTGAACGTGAAGCCCGGGGTCTCGGCAAACTCCGGTGATGGCTTGATATAGTCGATCCGCTCCCACCCATTCACCGGTTCGAAGGCGGCGCCTTCCGCGCCGAGAACGGGGGTCAATGGCGTTGTCTTCATGGGACGCCCGGCGGGTCGGTGTTCATGCGGGAAGTGGAAGCGGAACTCGTTCTGATAGTCCTCGACCGCTTTCAGAGCGGTCAGCTCCACGGTCGCATGATCGGTGAAGCGGCGGGGGTCGATGACCCAGGTGTCATACTGCGCTTCACCATGCACGATCTGCTGGGCGAGGAGCCAGCCGTGCCCGCCGCCTTCGCCCAGGCCGGCCCTGAGCCCGACGATGCAGAACGCGTTGCGCTTGCCGGGGATTGGGCCGACGAGAGGCGCGCCATCCATGGTGTAGGTGATCGGGCCGTTGACGACACTTCGGATGCCGGTCTCCATCAAGGCGGGCATCCGTGCAAAGGCCCCTTCGAGCACGTCGGTCACGCGGTCCAGATCATCGGGGCAGAGATCGTTGGAAAACTTGGGATCGATCCCGTCCAACCCCCACGTGCGGCAGTCCTGCTCGTAAAACCCGAGCAGGAGCCCGCCTTTTTCCTGCCGGCAATAGTAGTCGCTCATCGGGCATCGCAAGAGCGGCATCCGATGCCCCGCCTCGGCGATGGCGGGGATATCTTCGGTCAGAAAATACTGATGTTCCATCGCGGCGACGGGATGGCTGACCCCCATCATTGCGCCGATTTCATTGCAGCGGTACCCGCCCGCATTCACCACGATCGCGGCGTTGACGTTCCCTTTCTCCGTGTGAACCGTCCAGCTGTGGTCGGGATGCTGGGTCAGCCCGGTCACGGGGGTGTGCCGGTTGACCTCCGCGCCCGCAAGGCGCGCGCGCCGCGCGAGGGCCTGACAGAGCTGCGCGGGGTCGATGTGCCCATCCGTCGGGTCCCAGAGCCCGCCGAGCAGATTCTCCGTGGAGATCAGCGGATGCCGGCGCGCGCATTCTGCGGCGTCGATCACTTCGAAGGTCACGCCCATCCCGGCGGCCATGGAGGCAAAATGGCGGTAGCCATCCATCTGTGCCTCGGAATTCGCGAGCCGAATCCCACCATCGCCGTGATTGTAGCCCACCGGGTAATCGGGATCGTCCCGCAACTCCTGATACAGCGCGATGGAGTGGCTTTTCAGGCCGACCATCGTCTGCGTCTGGCCGAAATTGGTCACCTGCGCGGCCGAGTGCCAGGTCGTGCCGGAGGTCAATTCATCACGCTCGATCAGCATGACATCGCCCCAGCCTTCCTGCGTCAGGTGATAGAGCGTCGAGCATCCCGCAATGCCGCCGCCAATGACCACCACTCTTGCTTGATCACGCATCCTGCAAATCCACTCGCTTTCTGGGTCGTGCGGGTATCACAGCGGCGGGTCGCAAGGGGTCAAGTGAAATGTCTTAGTTTCGAGATTTTCGGAACTATGTTCGTGTCTCACCCACGCTTCCTGGGCAGGAGAGCGAAGGTCTCTCGAACCCACGGATAGGCATCGACCACCGGATCGACTGCGTGCTGCTTGACGCTCTCCCGGACGAGAAGGGCAATCGCGTCCAACACAGGCGCATCGAAATCGTCGCGCGTCATGACCGACAGGGTTCTGGCGAACGCGGGCATGGGCAGCGGCCGGAGCATGACATGAGGCGCGTAGCGCTGCGCGCGGACAAATCCGGCGGGCGTGATGAGTGACCAGCCATCTCCATTCGCGATCACCGCCATGATCGACTGAGCGCTGTCGAAGGCAAACCGCTGCGGCAGTGCGATGCGGTTTCTTGCGAGATGCGCGTCGATCTGCTTCCCGATCAGGTGGGTCGGATTGAAGCGGAGAAACGGAAGCGCAGCGGATCCGTTCAACAACGCCTCTGGTTCAAACGCGCAGCCCCTTGGAGTGGCCAACAGGAACGGGTCACGAAGAAAGTCTCTGAAAACAATAGCACCTTCTTGGTCTTCAGAGTGCGCAGCTATGGCCACATCGAGCTTGCCGCGCTGCACAAGGCCCGGTGCCTCGTGACTGAGAATATTGCAAATCGACAATGAAGCGCGCGGCATACGGCCCGCGAGTGCAACCGCGAGGTCGGGGGCGAGATTGCTTTCAAAGTCCTCGACAATGCCGACCCGAAGCGACTGTGCCCTCAACAGACCGCCCATGGCGATCTCGCTTGTTGCCTGCCGCAGATGACGCAACCCTCCGGACAGATGCTCAAGCACGCGGCGGCCTTCCCGCGTCAAGACGAAAGGTCGGGTGCTACGATCGAACAGGGGAACGCCCAGCTCGGCCTCAAGCTTGGCGACATGACCGGAGACGGTCGAGATCGACGCCCCCAATTCGCCCGCAGCGATCTGGATCGAGCCTGAGCGTGCGACATGCTCGAAGGCTTCGAGGACGTGCAAAGACAGCTTCGGAAGGGGCATGGGCCTGATCCAACAGTTCCAGTTTCTCTAGAACTGTCGGAAGGTCTGACAAGACTGTCAACCGACGTCGACCTGCGGCGTTGATCAAGACATCGCACCGGCACTGGGTCGTAAACGGCCGGAGATACCACCGAATCTCGTCTTTCGGTGGGTCAAGCGTGCTGTCCAGGCATGACCTCGCGTGTGGTCGTGACTGGCCAGGATGAGTCACAAACCGTCGCCGCGCTGCTGTCTACGCGGCAAAACGAAAGCGACACATCGCATCAGTTTCAAGGTTATGTCTTGCGGGGCGCCTTGTCTGCGCCCGCAGACCGTCGCGCCAACGCCTTGGCGGGGGGATGTCCACCCAAGGCATTTCGAAGCTCAAAGGCACGTTCTGCCAGCGCCTCCGCCTTGTCCTTGCCGATCGCAGTCTCGATGATCTTGTCCACGTTCGCCCAGGCCTTGCGCACGTCCGACAAAAGCGCGCGCCCCTTCTCGGTCAATTCCAGCGTATTCGTTCGCCGCTCCTTCGGATCCTCTGATCGGAGGATGTAGCCGCCCTCTACAAGCCTCTGTGTCATTGTGCTCATGCTCGCCGGGGAGACGTTGAAGGCACGTGCGAGTTCGATCTGGCTGCTGGTCCCCGCGTGACCGAGCGCATTGAGAACACGCGCTTGCCGTGGCCGCAGCCCCAGCGGCTCGAGTTCGATCCGCAGGTGCTGCTCGATAAGATCGGCAGAATGCAGCAGAGCATGAAGTTTATGACCTTTACGTAACATATGAACAGTTCGTATCCTAACAACGAATCATGATCAACCTTCAGTATGGGAGCTTCCGTCCGTGACGTCGTACGGCTCCAGACGACGGCAACGTTCCGTTCTAGCGTGCGCAGCCGTTGGCCTTTCGACAGCAGTAAAGGCGCAGGCCATGCTGCAAGACATCGAGAGGTTTCTTGCGGATGCCCAGATCATGTCTGGGCCGGTGCCTGCTGGAGGACATGTCCGAAGACATGACGCTGCGCCGCATGACCCAAGGCCCAGCACGGCATCGCGAGAGCACCGGCCACCATCTTTGGATCAGGGGGATTTTCGCAAATGAAGATGACGGACTTCACGGCTGCGCTCGTGACGCTCTTCGGCACAGCTGCAATAGCGGATGAGCCCACGATCCAGTCGCCAGCCCCGGTCATCCACCTCGCCGACACCCTGGACGAAACCGACGCTCTGGGCTGGTGCATCGACACCCTGGGCCGTGGGTGGTCTGAACAAATCCAGTCACATTCCTGCAAGCCGCAGGGCGGGGACACGCAGTTCCGTTTCGATGAGGCCACCGGAGCGATCCAGCCGGTCGCGTTCGACGGCAAATGCGTGGCGCTGCGTGCCCCGGACCATGCAAACGTCCCGTTCGGACTACTCGACTGCGATCCTGGCGCGGACAACCAGGCCTTCGCCTTCGACGAAGCTTCAATGGAGTTTCGGCTTGCCGGTGATCCGTCCCAATGTGTCGTGGTCTCCGAGACACGCCGGTCAGCTGGGCCATTCATGTCCCGCGACCTGCTGGTGAAGCCCTGCGGCGATGTGAAGGCACAATTCAAGCAAGGGGTCATTCGGGAATGACGCAACTCCGCACGCAGGCGTTTGGCCTTCTCTTGTGTCGCGCGGCAATCGCTGGGCTTGGAGCAATCGCGCCGGTCGCGGTCGCGCAGGCGAATGAGCGTGTCGTCGTGATCGAGGTCTGGGCTGACAACTGGTTTGAGGTCTTCGTCAACGGCGAACTCGTCCTGACGGACCCTGTCCCGATCACGACCGAGCGGTCTTTCAATGCGGAAAGCCTGACGCTGTCGATCGATGTACCAGCGCAAGTCAGCATCAAGGCCAGAGATTTCACCGAGAACGACACCGGCCTCGAATACATCGGAACGCCTCGGCAGCAGATGGGGGATGGCGGCCTGATTGCGCAGGTCACCGACGCGGCATCCGGCGACGTGCTTGCCGCCACCGACGCTAACACGCGATGCTTCGTTGTGCATCGTGCACCGCTGGATCCGGCCTGCGCAACGGAACGCGCGCCCATTGCAGGGGAAGGCAGCTGCACGTTTTCGGAACTTGCGGAGCCAGAAGGCTGGGCGTCACTGGACTTTGAAGACGAAGGCTGGCCTTCTGCGATAACTTACAGCGAGGACGAGGTCAGCCCGCGGCGGGGGTACAGGGACATCGTGTGGACTGAACCTGCGGCCTTGATCTGGAGCGACAGTCTACTGCTGGACAATGCGCTGCTCTGCCGTCTGCCACGGATCGAGTGAGGGCGGATCTACGGGCGGTGCCAGATGCACGGGCAGCCTGGCGTATTACACTTAAAATGAAGGGAGATCGACGATGAATGACCAAACCCCGCAGCGGCGCTTGACGGCCGCAGACTTCGATCAGGAGCTTCTCGACCTTTACGACTACTACGTCCACGGCAAGATTTCGAAACGTGAGTTTCTCGACCGCGCCGGAAAATGGGCGGTTGGCGGGCTGACGGCGGCTGCCATTCTTGGCACGCTGGCGCCGAATTACGCGCTGGCCCAACAGGTTGCCGAGGACGACCCCGATATCGTCGGCGAGGACATCATCTACCCGAGTCCCGAAGGAACCGGCGACATCACCGCCTATCTCGTCCGCCCCGCGGAGACAGACCCAGAGCGCCCGCCCGCTGCCGTGCTCGTGGTTCACGAAAACCGCGGCCTGAACCCTTACATTCGTGACGTCGTGCGGCGCCTTGCCAAGGCAGGTTTTGTCGCGATGGGGCCGGATGGTCTGTCGTCGCTGGGCGGCTATCCCGGCAGCGATGACGAAGGGCGTGAGATGCAGCGCAGCCTCGACCGGGACGCGCTGCTCAATGACTTCTTCGCGGGCTTCGAATACCTGCACGCGCTCGACGGCACCAACGGCAAAATCGGCGCAACCGGCTTCTGCTACGGCGGTGGCGTCGTGAACAAGCTCGCTGTCGCTTACCCCGAGATGGCGGCGGGCGTTCCGTTCTATGGCGCATCGCCGGACAATGCTCAGGTTGCGCAGATCGAGGCGCCTCTGATGATCCAACTTGCCGCCCTCGATCAACGAATCAACGCCATGTGGCCCGACTTTCAGAAAGCCTTGGAAGACAACGACAAGCGGTACGAGGCGCATATCTATCCCGGCGTGAACCACGGATTTCACAACGACACCACCCCGCGCTACGACGAAGCCGCAGCCGCACTGGCCGAGCAGCGCATGGTGGCCTGGTTCAGGACATATCTCGCGGCGTAACGTCGCTCGACAGAGGGTGAACTCTCTCGGCGTGAGGGCGAGCGAGGACGCCTTCCCGGTCAGCACGGGTTTTGGACTGGTCGGGCTCTGCGGCTTGTCTCGAGCGTGAGCCCCGGCGGGAGCGAAAGGGCCCGACCCGGCTTTGCGACGCTGTACATCGCTGGTCTTGCTCGAGGCCCACCGTCCATTTGGTAAGAGGCCTTCTTCTCGACTGCCGCCCATGGCGCGTCCGCCTGGCACCAATGATCATGAACCACTTTCCAGGGGAAGCTGTGGCACGGCGGCGAAGCGCGCTGCGAGAATCCGCTGAACAGTGGCTCGAAAGCTGAATACACGCCTGATCTCCGGCGGCATGATCCGGTGCATATGGTATTGCTGGGATCATGCTGTTCGACCTTCCAGATCACAACACCCTCTATCAGGCGCTCTTGGTCCGAGACACGGCCTACGATGGGCAAGCCTATGTCTGCGTCTCCTCCACAGGCGTTTTCTGTCGCTTGACCTGTCCGGCCCGCAAGCCGAAGCCCGAAAACTGCACCTTCTTTGGCACCGTCGGCGAGTGCATCGATGCCGGTTATCGCGCCTGCAAGCGGTGTCATCCGCTTCAACCCATGGCGATGGCCGATCCGGCCATTGCGGCGCTGCTTGCGGCCCTCGATGAGCGGCCGGACTTTCGCTGGCGTGAAGGTGACATCGAGCGCATGGGATTCGATCTTTCGACCGTCCGGCGCAGCTTCAAGCGCCAGTTCGGCATGACGTTCCTGGAGATGGCACGGCAGAGGCGGCTCAGAGACGGGTTCGAAACGATTGCCGATGGCGGTGCGGTGATCGCGGGGCAGTTGGATGCCGGCTTTGAGTCTGCCAGCGCCTTCCGGGCCGCCTTCCTGAAGTTGATCGGGACAGCGCCGGGCAATCTGTCCGCCGATCCTTTGCTCTTTGCCGACTGGGTTCCGACACCGCTCGGCGACATGATCGCGGTGAGCAGCAGATCGCAGCTGCACCTTCTGGAATTCTTCGACCGAAAGGCGCTCCGCACCGAACTGAGACGGCTCGCGCAGTCCGCCAAGGGCCACATCGGCCTTGGACGCACGGATCCATCCGAACGGTTGAAGACCGAGCTGGGGATGTTTTTCAAGGGCAGGTCGGCGGAGTTCCAAACTCCGCTGGCCTATCATGGATCGGAGTTTGCGAGGGCCGTCTGGACTGCGTTGCGCCACATCCCCGCAGGTCAAACCCGCAGTTACTCTGACATCGCCGTCTGGATCGGGCGTCCCAATGCCGTCCGGGCTGTTGCGCGGGCGAATGGCGCCAACCAGATTGCGCTTGTCATCCCCTGCCACCGCGTGATCGGCGCGGACGGGTCGCTGACCGGCTACGGCGGCGGGCTGTGGCGGAAGCAGAAACTTTTGGAGATCGAACGGCAATACCTGCCGTCAAAGAAGGACCACAGCACCCATGTCACAGGCTGAAAAAGCGCGGCACTTCGCTGATCTGCACAAAAAGGGCGACCCGGTCGTCCTCTACAACATCTGGGACGCCGGCGGGGCCAAGACCTTGGCAAGCGCCGGAGCGCCCGCGATTGCGACGGGGAGCTGGTCGGTCGCGGCTGCGCACGGGTTTGACGATGGCGAGAGGATGCCCCTCGACTTCTCATTGATGATCGTTGAGCGAATCTGCGCAACGGTAGATGTGCCCGTCACCGTCGATTTCGAAGGTGGCTACGCGGTTGATCCATCCGACGTTGCCGAGAACGTCAGGCGGGTCATTCGGGCCGGGGCAATCGGTATCAATTTCGAGGACAGGGTCGTTGGGGGCGAGGGGCTGCACCCGATCCCGGCTCAGGTCGAACGCATCGAGGCCATTACGGCGATGGCCGAGGAAGAAGGCGTGCCGCTCGTGCTCAACGCCCGCACCGATCTGTTCCTGGGAACGGATCCGGACAGTCACAAGGATTTCATGGGTGAAGCGCAGGAGCGTGAAGCGGCCTATGCCGAGGCTGGCGCAGGCTGCTTCTTCGTGCCGGGTTTGACCGATGCTGCGCTCATCTCTCAGGTGGTAGAGACCGCGACCTTGCCAGTGAACGTGATGATGATGGGGCCCTTGCGGTCAGTCGCCGAACTCTCCGCCCTTGGCGTCTCCCGGCTGAGCTATGGCCCGGCACCTTTCCGGACGGCGCTGTCCGATCTTAAACGGCGGTTCGAAGAGACGTGATCCTGCGATCGTACTACGGTGTTCGGATGGGTGATCGCACATGACCGCTCTGTCCCGTTTATGCGGCACGGCTTGACATCCGTGGCCACGCTTCGACGGGGTCAAGGCCCGCTCGGCGTCAACTCGACCGGGCCTTGAGGCAGGTGATCGAACGGCTCAGCCCTTTTTCAGCACTCGGTTTCCGAGAAGCTCCGCGATTTGCACGGCGTTGAGCGCGGCACCTTTGCGGAGGTTGTCGGAGACGCACCAGAGGTTCAGGCCGTTTTCGATTGTGCTGTCCTGTCGGATGCGGCTGATGAAGGTGGCGAAGTCGCCGACACATTCGACGGGCGAGACGTAGCCGCCGTCTTCGCGCTTGTCGATCACCATGATGCCCGGTGCTTCGCGCAGGATCTCGCGGGCTTCATCTTCATCGAGGAACTCCTCGAATTCGATGTTCACCGCTTCGGAGTGCCCCACGAAGACAGGCACCCGGACGCAGGTGGCCGTGACCTTGATCTTGGGGTCGACGATCTTCTTCGTCTCGGCGACCATCTTCCACTCTTCCTTGGTGGAGCCGTCCTCCATGAAGACGTCGATATGCGGAATCACGTTGAAGGCGATCTGCTTGGTGAACTTCTTCGCAGGCTTCTCATCCACGGGGTTGTAGATCGCCTTGGTCTGATCCCAAAGCTCATCAATGCCCTCTTTGCCCGCGCCCGACACCGACTGATAGGTCGAAACCACGACACGCTTGATCGTCGCGCGGTCGTGCAGGGGCTTCAGCGCCACGACCATCTGCGCGGTCGAGCAGTTGGGATTGGCGATGATGTTCTTCTTGGCGTAACCCTCGATGGCGTCGGCATTCACCTCCGGCACGATCAGCGGCACATCCGGGTCATAGCGATAAAGCGAGGAGTTGTCGATTACGACACAGCCCGCCTTGGCCGCCTTGGGCGCGTATGTCTTGGTCGCTTCGGAGCCCACAGCGAAGAGCGCGATATCCCAGCCACTGAAATCGAACGTATCGAGATCCTTCGTCTTGAGCGTCGTGTCGCCAAAGCTCACTTCCGTGCCCAGCGACTTGCGCGAGGCAAGCACCGTGATCTCGTCCACCGGGAAGTGGCGTTCGGACAGAATGTTCAGCATTTCGCGGCCCACATTGCCAGTGGCGCCCGCAACAACGACGCGGTAACCCATCTTCATTTACTCCGATTCAGGTGATGGTCCGCGCCTCTTATACGCATGGGCGGTTAAGGGAAAGGGTCTCAGCCGGTCCTGGCCTTCCATTTCGCTGAAATGGCCTTGGCGGAGTTCAGCAGCAGCGCGATGTCCATGGCGACGGCCACGAAGCGGGCGCCAGCGTCGAGCGAGGCCCGGATCATGTCATCATCGGGTGTGAGAATTCCCGCCGCCTTGCCGCTGTCGCTTATGGT
Organism: Roseobacter sinensis; assembly: GCF_025755255.1. Classification (GTDB taxonomy): domain Bacteria; phylum Pseudomonadota; class Alphaproteobacteria; order Rhodobacterales; family Rhodobacteraceae; genus Roseobacter; species Roseobacter sinensis. The sequence goes on from NZ_JALIEB010000001.1 coordinate 390,542, forward strand.
CTTGAGCGCTTTGAGGATCGTGGCCTGCATGTCCGGATGTCCGGTCTGTCCGAGATAGCCCATGCTGGCGGAAAGGTCGGCGGGGCCGATGAAGACGCCATCGACGCCTTCTACAGCAAGGATGTCGTCCAGATTGTCGAGGCCCGTCTTGGTTTCCACCTGCACCAGCAGGCAGATCTGAGCGTCGGCGGTGGGGCCATAATTATCCATCTGCCCAAAGTTCGAGACGCGGCCCACCGCATAGCCGACGCCACGGGTGCCGTTGGGCGGGTAGTGGCAGGCACGTACAAGGTCGCGCGCCTGCTCGGCGGTTTCGACAATCGGGACCAGAATGGTCTGCGCGCCCGCATCCAGCACCTGCTTGATGATCCAGGTCTCGCCGATGGGCACGCGCACGACCGGGTGGCTGGGGCTGCCTTTGAGGGCGACCAGCTGGTCGCGGATCGAGCGGATATCGTTGGGCGAATGCTCTCCGTCGATCAACAGCCAGTCGTATCCCGCGCCACCGAGTATTTCCGCGGTGATGCCTTCGGCCAGACTCATCCAGCAGCCAAAGAGCGTCTCGCCGTCCGCGAGGGCTTTCTTGAACGTATTGAGGGGCGCGGGCATGGGTCTTCCTTCTTTGAGATTGGGGTCAGCGCATCTGCCAATGCGTGGCGGTGTTCTCCTGCCATCCGGTTTCATGCAGAAGCGGGGTGTCAGAGGTGGTCTCGGCATATCCCAGACAGAGATAGCCGGTGAGCGACCAATCGGGCGGAACTTCCAGCGCCTTGGCGACAGCATCGGGGTCCAGGATGGACACCCAGCCGACGCCGATGTTCTCGACCCGCGCGGCGAGCCAGAGCGTATGGATTGCCATCACTGTGGAATAGCTGAGCATCTCGGGCATGGTTTGCCGCCCGAGGCCTTTGCCCTCGTCTACCGCCAGATCGGTGAAGACGGCGAGATGCACGGGTGCCTCCCGCAAACCGGCCAGCTTGAGGGCGAGGTATTTCTGCCGCTCGGCCAGGTCATAAGCGTCGGCGGCGGCCCGGTTGCACAGCTCGAAGCTTTCGATGACAGCTGCGCGCTTTTCGGTGCTGTCCACGCGGATCACACGCCAGGGGCGGGCATTGCCGACCGAGGGCGACAGCTCCATCCGCACGCGCAGCCGGTCCAGCACCGCCTCCGGCACCGGGTCGCTGCGGAAGTGCCGCACGTCGCGCCGCCAGGTGAGCAGCTCGTCGAAGGCATCCCGATGTATGCGCGTCAATTCCAAGTCGTCTGTCCCTGTCTCGGGCGGCCGCCCGCACAGGCCTTAAATCACCTTGATGACATCCTTGTCGATGGCCAGCATGTAACCGCGCCGCGCGATGTTCTTGACCAGCAGCTCCGCCACCATCTGATTGCCCAGCGTATCGCGCAGGCGCTTGATGCGTGTGGCCCCTGCTGCCTCCTCGCAATCCGACGGGCTGCGGCCCGAGATCATCCCTTCGATCTCGGAGCCGGAGAGCACATCGTCATCCATGCGCGCTTCGGCCAGGACCGACATGGTCTCCATTGCCGCGTCCGTCAGCTTGAAGCCGAGGTTGTTGAGATAGACGGTGTTCTCCTCGCGGCTGATCAGCAGCGAGTTCACCTGGATGCCTGCCCGTTCGATCTGCGCCACCCGGCGGTTCATGTTCACGAGCATCACCAGAAAGACCAGAGCCGCGGCCAGCATCGCGGTGGCAAAAACGAGCAGCACGAAGATCACCAGCCGGTAGCTCATCAGCGTGTCGGAGAAGGCGGTGCCGGACTGGGCGAGGATTTCCAGCAGCTTGACCTCGGCCTGGGCCGTCAGGTCGTCGTTTTCGACGAACAGCTGCTCCACCCGCGCGTTGAACGCGTTGCCGTCGGGCAGGGTCCAGAACAGCATCACCGCCGCGATGAGCAGGATGAGCACAATGGCTGTGATGCCGAAAATCACGATCCGCCCGCCCGAGCGTCGCATGTCAGAAGCGGAGGAAGTTTGCTCCTGCACTCTGTTTCCTTTCTTCCAGCCCGCTTTCGTCGAAGACCGAGACGATGTTCAGCAGGGTCCAGCCCCGTGCGGCGAGACGTGCGGCGAGCTCGGTCTTGGCGGCGCCCATGGAGCACTGCGAGATCTCCGCGACACCATAATGCAGCCGCAGCGGGTTGTCCTGCTTGGCCTTGTAATCGGCGTAACATCCAGCGGCGTCCGCTCCGTGAGGGAGCGCCAGAGCGAAGATCAGGCCGAGGATGAGGGCTGTCTGTTTCATGATACGATCCTGCGCGCGAGGGCCGAGATATTCAATAACAAAAGGGGTTTGGCGCGCGTGTTATCCGATAACCACCGGCTGATATTGCCTGTCCGGCGGGGGTGGCCCCAGGTTGATCAGGACAAGGCCGCCCGGACCGCATGACTTGGTTTGCAAAGGCGGCCCGCCGAACAGAAAAGGACCGACCCATGCATCGCAAGTTCATTGCCACAATCGTCGCAGCCGCGCTTGCGGTGACCGCCATCGGCAGCGCGCCGGCCCGCGCGGACAACGATGCACTTCGAGCTCTGGCCGCCATCGCCGGGATCGCCATCGTCGGCAAGGTGATTCACGACCGCAACAAGCGCAAGAATGAGCAGCAGACCGTCACCCGGCATCTGAATGATGGCTACCGGTATCCCAATGGGCGGGTCATCGATCTGAAACCCCGCCCGCTGCCGCAACGCGCCAATCGCAGATTGCTGCCGGGGGACTGCCTCCGCTCCGTCCAGACCTGGGACGGGCGCGTGCGGTACTTCTCGCAACGATGCCTCGAGCGCAGCTACCGCGACGTCAACCGCCTGCCGCAGAAATGCGCCGTGCGCTTCCGTGGCGAGGACTGGACTCGCCGGGGGTATGAGGCGCGCTGCCTCAGCCGCTCGGGATATAAATTGGCCCGTAACTGAAAATGGGCCGATGCAAGACCGGTGGGCTCCCCTGAACCGGTCTTGACCTCGAAGGGGGTGTTCGGGCGCTCCCTTCTTTTTTCTTAATCAGTGCTGCGCGCTCCCTGACGGGAGCGCGTGTTTTCTTGCCTCCGGCGGGGATATTTTTGGCCAGAAGAAACATTGGTCTTGTATGCCCGGACAGTTCGTCGGATCACGGAAGGATGGAGCCGAATTTCGAATTCGAACGTGCAGCCTACGCGCAGGGTTTCCACCGGGTCGCCGGTGTCGATGAGGTTGGGCGCGGGCCCCTGGCCGGGCCGGTGACCGCGGCGGCGGTGGTCCTGGACCCTACCTGCATTCCCGAAGGCTTGAACGATTCCAAGCAGCTGTCGATCAAGAAGCGCGAGCTTCTGGCCCAGCAACTGATGGCCTGCGCCGAAGTCTCGGTGGCGCATGCGTCGGTCGAGGAAATCGAACAGCACAATATCCTGCGGGCCAGCCATATCGCGATGCGCCGTGCGCTTGCCGGGCTGCGCGATGCGGCCGATCACGTGCTGATCGATGGGTCCATGGTGCCGCATGGTCTGAACATCTCTGCTCTGCCCGTCCCGAAAGGAGATACGCGGTGTCTGTCGATTTCGGCGGCGTCGATCGTCGCCAAGATCGCGCGCGACAAGCTGATGGTGGATTTGGCGCAACAGCATCCCGGCTATGGCTGGGAGACCAACATGGGTTATGGATCGAAAAGCCACATCTCGGCGCTTCAAAACCTTGGGCCAACCCCACACCATAGACGTACGTTCAAGCCCGTCCACAATATGTTGTATCAAGAGAAAATCGTAAAGCCTTGATTCAAAAAAGAATTTGACCGCGAATCGGCTTTGACTCATTCTGGCCTCAACCAATGAGTGCAGAACGCACCGGGACAGAGGCAGATACCGATGACGAAGACGAAAGGCGCCGCGGCGCTTCCACTCAACACGATTCTGGACGGCGATTGCGTCGCGGCGATGAACTCTCTGCCCGAGGCCTCCGTCGACCTGATTTTTGCCGATCCGCCCTATAACCTGCAGCTCAAGGGCGAGCTGCATCGGCCGGACAACTCGCGCGTCGATGCGGTGGATGACGCCTGGGACCAGTTCTCGAGTTTTCAGGCCTATGACGGGTTCACGCGCGCTTGGCTGGCCGCCGCGCGACGGCTGCTGAAGCCGGATGGCGCGATCTGGGTGATCGGCAGCTATCACAATATCTTCCGCGTCGGCGCCGCGCTTCAGGATGCAGGCTTCTGGATCCTGAATGACGTGGTCTGGCGCAAGTCGAACCCGATGCCGAATTTCCGCGGCAAGCGGTTCACCAATGCCCATGAGACGATGATCTGGGCGGGCAAGTCCGAGGACAGCAAGTACACGTTCAACTACGAGGCGCTGAAGGCGCTGAACGAGGGCATTCAGATGCGCTCGGACTGGGTGCTGCCGATCTGCAACGGGCACGAGCGGCTGAAGGATGAGAGGGGCGAGAAGGCCCACCCGACGCAGAAACCGGAAGGGCTGCTGCACCGGGTGCTCGTTGGCTCGACCAACCCAGGCGATGTGGTGCTGGACCCGTTCTTCGGAACCGGCACGACGGGCGCCGTGGCGAAGATGCTCGGGCGTGAGTTCATCGGGATCGAACGTGAGGCGGCCTATCGCAAGGTGGCGGAGAAGCGGATCGCCAAGGTGCGTAAGTTCGACCGCGAAGCCTTGCAGGTAACGACGTCGAAACGGTCCGAACCGCGCGTGCCCTTCGGCCAGCTGGTCGAGCGCGGGATGCTGCGTCCGGGGGAAGAACTCTACTCTCCGCGCGGCCAGGTCGCCAAGGTGCGCGCCGACGGAACCCTGATCGGCACTGACGTGAAGGGGTCGATCCACCAGGTGGGGGCACATCTGGAAGGGGCGCCGAGCTGTAACGGCTGGACCTACTGGACTTTCAAGAAAGAGGGAAAGAAAATCCCCATCGACGTGCTGCGTCAGCAGATACGGTCAGAAATGGCGAATTAACTCACAGACTTACCGAACACCGCCGGTGCCTGTGGCCTTTTGAACGAGGCTGCCTTTGGAAGGCACACACCTGAACCTCGCCCATCGTGGCGAGGTTTTTTTTCTTGATCTTAAGGGGGCTACCTACTACTTGGTAGACATGGATACGAAGACCGCCCTTCTCGAGTCGGCCGAACGGCTCGCACGTCAGCGTGGGTTCGATGCCTTCAGCTATGCGGATCTCTCCAAGGAGGTGGGTATCCGCAAGGCCAGCATCCATCACCATTTCCCGACCAAGGCCGATCTGGCGGCAGAGTTGATGATACGCTACCGCGAGAGCTTTATGGCGTCCCTCGACGACATCGCTCGGACAGAGCCGACGGCGGGCGCGCAATTGACTGCATATTTCGCCCGCTACAAGGCGGCGATGAATGGCGGCGCGCAGGTCTGCCTCTGCGTCTCCTTCAGTGTGAGCGTCAGCAGTTTCGATGCGCCTGTGGTTCGACAGATCAACCGCTTTCACGCAGAGAGCCTCGCTTGGCTCGAACGGCTGTTCGAATTGGCGCAGAGGGACGGATCTATCGTAGGGGTCGTCGATCCGGCGGAAGACGCGCAGGCCTGCCTGGCTGTTGTGGAAGGCGCGCAGCTGGTCGCGCGGGCCAGCGGCGACCTCGCCGACTTTGATGCCGCGATCCGAACGACGGTGCGGCGCGTCGTGTAAAAAATTTTCATCTCTAAACCAACCAACTAGTAGGAAGATACATATGTTCGAAAACAAGACAGTGATTGTGACCGGAGGTGCCTCTGGCATCGGCAAGGAGGTGGCCGCGCGTTTTGCGCAGGCGGGCTCTAATGTGGTCATCAACGGGCGCGATGCCGTGAAGCTCGACCGCGTAGCGGCAGAGATCGGGGCCAGGGCGGTGGCCGGTGACATCGCCGATGTGTCGACCGCCGTGCGGATCGTGGCCCAGGCCGAGGCGGCCTTTGGCGGTGTCGACATCCTGATCAACAATGCAGGCATCTTCGCGCCCAAACCCTTCCTCGATCAGACAGAGGCAGAGTATGATGCCTTTGTCGACACGATCCTGAAGGGCAAGTTCTTCATGGCGCAGGCGGCGGCCAGGTCGATGATCCGGCGCGGCGGCGGGGCGATTGTGCAAACAGGCTCGATGTGGGCCTTGCAGGCGATCGGCGCCACACCGTCGGCGGCTTACTCTGCGGCCAACGCCGGCGTGCATCAGATGGTGCGTAACCTCGCGCTCGAGCTGGCCGATCACAGCATTCGGATCAACGCGGTGGCGCCAGCGGTTGTCGAAACACCCGTCTACAGCACCTTCATGTCCGAGGAGGAGGTTGCCGCGACCCTGCCAGGGTTCAACGCCTTTCATCCGCTCGGCCGGAACGGGCAGCCGGGCGATGTCGCGGACGCGATCCTCTTCCTGGCCTCGGACAAAGCCGCCTGGATCACCGGAACGGTCCTGCCGGTTGATGGTGGCGTAATGGCGGGTCGGAACTGATGCGGCGGCGGGGTCCTCGCAGCCGTGCGGGCCCCGCGGCTCAGCTCACCCGTTTGGGCCGTGCGTTGTGATTGAGCGCCGCGTGGATGTAGCGCGCGCCGAAATCCGACTTGTTCACCACATGGATCACCCCGGCAGATTGGGCCTTGTCGAACATAAAGGGCGTCGGCCAATCGCTGACCATGACGATCGGAATCTTCGAGAACTCCGGATTTTCCGAAAGCTCCAGGGCGAAATTGGCGCCCGTGCCGTCAGGAAGATTGTTGTCGAGCAGGATGATGCTGGTCTGATAGCGCGCCATATGTTCGCGCGCTTCTTCGATCGTTGCGGCGACCGCCACAAAGACATTCTTGAAACTCTTGTCCATGATCCGCCTGATCCGTTCCTGATCGAACTTGCTGTCTTCGACGATCAGGCAGGTCTGCGTTTTGGCGCCCATGGGATGTGCTGCATTTTGCTGCGGCATTCTCTGCTCTCACCTAGCTCCACCTGAGCGGCATTTTAGTCAGATAATGCTTAAGATATCGTGATCGCTTCAGCGCGGCATCGGGTTTTCGGCACGGTTGTAGGCGCTCCAGTCGGTGATCTCTGGGTAGTACGTCTTGCGCCAGCGCCGCACACGCGGATTCATGATGCGGCGCCAGAGCGGCGGCATCATCGCCGCCATCGTCATGACCGGGTAGCCGTAGGGCAGCTGGGGGGCATCATCCTCTGAATAGGTCTGAAGCACGGGGAAGCGCCGATCGGGTTTGAAGTGGTGATCCGAGTGGCGCTGCAGGTTGATCAGCAGCCAGTTCGAGACGCGGTGATCCGCGTTCCAGGAATGCCGGGGTTTGACGTGTTCGTATTTTCCGTCGCCTAGGTGTGCGCGGGTCAGGCCGTAGTGCTCGATGTAGTTCACGAGCTCGAGCTGCCAGATCGCTGTGCCGGCCTGGATCAGGAAGAGCACGAGCCCCGACCAGCCGCCGAGCATGAGCGCCAGGGCCAGCATCCCCCCTTGCAGCGCCCAGTACCGGACAAAGGGGTTGGAGCGGTGGTGCCAAGGCAAGCCCTTGCGCGCGAGCATCTGTTTCTCGGCCATGAAGGCCGAGCGCAGCGATTGCCACAGCACGCGCGGGTAGAACCGGTGAAAGCCTTCGTTGTAGCGCGCGGTCACCGCGTCCTTGGGCGTGCCGACATACCGGTGATGCACGAGCAGATGCTCGGACCGGAAATGTGAATAGAGCACCATGGCGAGCAGGATGTCCGCCATCCAGCGCTCGGTCTTGTTTTTCTGGTGCATCAGCTCGTGGCTGTAGTTGATGCCGATGGTGCCGGTGATCACGCCGACACCGAAGAAAAGGCCGATGCGCTCTGCGGTGCCCAGATGCTCGGCCTGCGGGACGTACCAGATCAGGCTGAAGAGCAGGCAGAACTGCACCGGCGCCCAGATCAGCGTGATGGCACGATACCAGAAGAGGTGCTGCGCGTCGGTCTGCGGATCGGCGTTGCTGGTGTCATGGCCGAACAGCGCATCGAGCGCGGAGAAGAGAAACCAGGTGAGCACAGGGAGCAGAGCCACCGTCCAGCCGCCTTGGGTCGCGCCGACCCAGGCCACGGGTACCAGAAGCAGCGACACCCAGAAAGGCGCGGCCCGCGTCGGGCGGACCAGATCGGCGAGGGGGACTGTGGGCTGTTGTGCCATGGGCCCGTCATATCGCAGCACATCGGTTTCGGCCAAGTGTGACGTTGCGCGCTGCGCAGGCGAGGAGCGCGCGGTCGGATCTTGGCACTAGAAGTGCGCCCGCGCCAGATCAAAGGCCTTGCGCATGACGGTCGGCAGGTCGCTTGGGCGAAAGCCCTGGGCGGGCACGAAGGTGCCGCGGGTCGGAGTCACCGCGCTGTCGAGCCGCGCCACGCGGACTTCGAGGATCAGGTGGAAGTGGGTGAAGGTGTGGCGCACCTCGGCCGGCAGCGCGTCCCAGGGGGCTTCGGCAGGCGCACCCGTCTCGGAGAGGGCCGAGCCGCTGTCGACCCACTCTGAGCCGGGCCAGCCGAGCATCCCGCCCAGAAGGCCGGTCTCGGGGCGGGTTTCGAGCAGCCAGGCGCCGTCCGTGCGTTGCCCGATGAAGACGATGCCTTGTCGCGTCGGCTTGGCTTTCTTGGGCGTTTTCCGCGGCAGGTCGGGCGCCGTGCCGCGCGCGCGCGCGCGACACGGCGCCCGCCACGGACAGATCCCGCAGGCAGGCGACTTCGGCGTGCAGATGGTGGCGCCCAGGTCCATCACCGCCTGCGCATAGTCGCCCGGTCGTTCGGTGGGCGTGAGTATCTCTGCCAGCGCCATGAGATCGGGTTTGACCGCAGGAAGCGGCGCATGAACATCATGCAGGCGCGCCATGACCCGTTCGACATTCCCGTCAAGTACGGTATGGCGGAGATCGAAGGCGATGGAGGCAATGGCCGCCGCCGTGTAAGGGCCGATGCCCGGCAGTTTGAGTAGTGCTGCGTGATCGGCCGGGAACCGGCCGTCATGGTCCGCCACCACGGTGCGTGCGCACTTCAGAAGGTTGCGGGCGCGCGCGTAGTAACCCAATCCAGCCCACTCGCCCATGACCTCCGCGTCCTCCGCCGCCGCGAGATCGCGCACCGTCGGCCAACGCGAGGTGAACCGGTGAAAGTAGTCCCTGACTGCGGCGACCGTCGTCTGCTGGAGCATGACTTCGGACATCCAGACGCGGTAGGGATCGGGCCTCTCGCCCGCCTTTCGGGCCTCGGGCGAGACGCGCCACGGCATTTTGCGGGCATGCACATCGTACCAATCCAGGAGCGCGGCGTTCAAATCCTTGGGAGCATCGGTCAGGTCACGCAATGTTTATGGGTCCCCTTCTGCTTTGGCTGGTTGGCGGCTGTTGGACAGGCTATGCTGTCGCAACGGGTTCACGGAATGATAGCGATGCCGCCAAGACGCGCCAGTACAAAAGGATTTACCCGCACCGGCAGCCTGCTGACGGGCCGGATCAAGGCCGCGTCGGAACGCCGGGGATTCGCGCAAAGCCGTCTTCTGACCCACTGGGCCGAGGTCATCGGCGAAGATGTGGCGGCCGTCGCCCGCCCGGTTGATGTGAGCTACGGACGCGCCGGCATGGGGGCGACGCTCACACTGCTGACCACCGGCCCGCAGGCTCCGATGCTGGAGATGCAGAAGGAAAAGCTGCGCGCGAAGGTCAACGCCGTTTACGGCTACAATGCGATCGCGCGCATCCGGATCACGCAGACGGCCGCAACCGGATTTGCCGAAGGTCAGGTCGCCTTCGCACCCGCAAAGCCAGTCAAGGACGACGCTGCGGTCCATCCCGACATTCGCCGCAAGGCGCAACAGACCGCAGAACCGGTGCAGGACGCAGGGCTGCGCGACGCGCTGACGCGCCTGGCCGAAAACATACTGACCAGAACAAACCGCTGAAAGGGAAACTCTGATGTCACGACTGATGATCATCTCCGCCGCTGTGGCCGTGCTCGGGGTGGGGGCGTATTTTGTCACCTCGCCGGGGTCATCCACATCGGTGTCGCCTGCAGATCCGCTGGGCGCTGCCCATGCGCAGGGCACCGAGGCCGAGATCGACACCTCCACGATTGCCGAGATGCGCCTTGGCAACCCAGATGCGCCGGTTACAGTGATCGAATATGCGTCCTTCACCTGCCCGCATTGTGCGACGTTCCACTCCGGGCCTTACAAGCAGCTCAAGGCCGATTACATCGATACCGGCAAGATCAACTTCGTCTACCGCGAGGTCTACTTCGACCGTTATGGTCTCTGGGCGTCGATGATCGCGCGCTGCGCAGGCACGCCCCAGAGCTTCTTCGGGATGACCGATCTGATCTATCAGCAGCAATCGACCTGGGCCCGTGCGGGCGATCCGACCGAGATTGTCGGCGAGCTGCGCAAGATCGGTGCGCTGGCGGGGCTGGATGCCGAGAAGATGGAAGCCTGCCTGCAGGATGGCGACAACGCCCGGACCCTGGTCGCGTGGTATCAGGAAAATGCCGAGGAGCATGGCATCGATAGCACGCCCAGCTTCGTGATCAACGGCCAGAAGTACTCGAACATGTCCTATGCCGAGATGGCCGAGCTGATCGACGCGGCCGCCGAGTGAGGTCCTGCGAACGGGCTGCCAAACCCTGCGGTTGACAGTCGAGTCTGGAGAATCCAGCTCGTGGCCGAAAGGACGAAACTGGAGCTTTTCGTCTTTCACCTGAAACAGGGTGATTCACCTATTGCGTTGATTTCATGGAAATCAGGCACCATTGGGTGACTAAGGTGTATGGCGCACTGCTTTAGGGCGTGGGCAGGGCATCGAGCGTGTCGAACAGGGCGTTCGGCGTGTCCTCAAAGGTGAGCCGTACGGGCAGGGTGATCACCTTGGTGCGGTAGGTGGCGGGCAGCCGCACCGCATCCTTTTCGGTGGTGACAAGCTGCGCCCCGCGTGCCTTCGCATCCGCATCCAGCCGGGCCATCAGTGCGGGGGTGAGCGGCTGGTGATCCTCAAGCGCTTCGGCATGTACGAGATCGGCGCCGAGCGACCGCAGCGTGGCAAAGAACTTCTCCGGATGGCCGATGCCCGCGAAGGCGACAACCCGTGTGTCGGCCCAGTCCATGCCGGTCTGAAGCGGGCTCAACCTGGCCGCGACACGCGGGACTTGCAGTGCCGTCGGTGCCTGGAATTGCGCCTGGGTCGCGGCATCGCCCAGCGTGAGCAGCACATCCGCGCGGGCAAGACCCACCGAGACCGGCTCGCGCAGCGGGCCCGCGGGCAGGCAGCGCCCGTTGCCGAAGCCGCGTTCCGCATCCACGACCACGATGCTGAGATCCTTGTGCAGCGCAGGGTTTTGAAACCCGTCGTCCAGAACCACCACGCTCGCCCCCGCGGCCTCGGCGGCCCGCCCCCCTGCTGCGCGGTCCTCGGCCACCCAGACCTCGGCGAAGGCGGCGAGCAACAGCGGCTCGTCGCCCACATCCGCAGCGCTGTGGCGCGCGGGGTCGACCTGAACCGGCCCGGTCAGGCGCCCGCCATAGCCGCGCGTGACCACATGTGGCCTGTGAAAGGCCCCAGAGAGCCGCTCGACCACTGCCATGACGGTGGGTGTCTTGCCGGTGCCACCCGCGTTGATGTTGCCCACGCAGATGACCGGCACCCCAAGCCTGTCCGGTTGCGTGCTCGCGAGGCGGCGGGCGGTCGCGCGGGCATAAAGCCAGCCGAGCGGCGCAAGCAGCCGCGCCATCACCCCGGGGCGTTGCGGTGACTTGAACCAGAAGTCAGGCGCGCGCATTCTTCTGCTCCAACCGGGTGTCCAGCGTCTCTTCGACGAGCTCGATCACCCGGTCGGTCAGCTCTGCGCCCTGGCTGATCACGTCCCACCCCGCGTGAGCCATCGCGGCGGCTTGGTCCGGCGCGATGAGCCGGGTCACGGCCGAGCCCAGCGTCTGGGCGTCTTTCACGATCCGTGCGGCGCCGGCATTGGCCAGCCGGCTGTAAAACGGCAGGTACCGGCGAACGTTCGGGCCATAAAGCACCGCCGATCCCAGTGCTGCCGCTTCGAAGGGGTTGCCGCCACCGTGGCCGGGCACCAGTGAACTGCCGAGAAACGACACGGGCGCGAGGCGGTAGAAGAGGCCAAGATCATCCGCATCCTCGGCCACCATCACTTGCGTGGTCTCGTTCGGCTCGCCGGGCGCGGACCAGTCGCTGACCCGAAACCCTTCAAGCGCGGCCTTCTCCGACATCACCCCGGCCTGGTCGCGCACGGCGGGCTGGAGGATCAGCAACAGCCTGTGCGAAAAGCGCAGCGCATGGCGATGGGCGGCAAAGATCATATCCGTTTCTTCCGCGCGCACAGCAGTCGCCAGCCAGACGGGACGCCCCCCCAGCGTCTTGGTCATCTCGGCGAGATCGGTGTCGTCGCAGGGCAACGCCTGTCCGCCCGCCTGTAAGGGCGGTGTGACCTCGATCTCGGACCGCCGCAGCCCGAGCTGTTGCAGCCGGGACGCGGCCTGGGTCGACCGGGCCATGAGCGCGACGAACTCGGACAGGAGTTCGCGGGTCAGATCCGGCAGCCAGCGGTCCCTCCGGCCGTCAAACCCGCCGGTGTCCGCGTCGATGAGCACCATCGGGCAGCCCTTGCGCTGTGTTTCCTGCACGAGGATCGGACGCAGCCCGCCCCAGGCCCAGATACACATGTCGGGCGCCCAATGATCCAGAAACCGATCCACCGCCGCAGGGTGTTCCGAGGGCAGCTCATCCAGATGCAGCGGCTCGCGCGCCGGGCTCGCGGTCCTGGCTGCGTCAAGGCTGTTGCGATCCGGCAGGGTGATCAGCACCCGCAGCCCGTCCCGCGCCACGCAGAGCCTTTGGGCCAGATCCTGCAGGGCCAGCAGGTTGCTTGCCTCGGCGGCGTGCAGCCAGACCAGTTCGGCCTGCGGGCGCGGACCCGAGGGGGTGAAGGCCCGGTCCGCCGATCGGCGCGACAACGCACGATACGCCGCCATGCTGAAGGAGCGGCCCATGGCCTCTTAGCCCAGCTCTTCGGTCGCCGATGCCTCTGTCTCCTCATCCCGCAAGCGGTGCAGATGCGCTATGAAATAGCGCATATGGGCGTTGTCCACCGTCCGCTGCGCCTCGGATTTCCATGCGTTGAACGCCGCGTCATAGTTCGGGAAGATGCCCACGATGTGGATATCGTCCACATTCTTGAACGTATTGCGGGTTGGGTCGACCAATTCGCCTCCGAAGACGAGATGCAGCCGTTGCGTCATGGGTCTTGTCCTTTGATGCGGAGAGTTGGCGGAATGTCGCGTGTCTCGCAGCCGGGGTCAAGCCGCGTCGGGGGCGAGCGCTGCAAGCACCTCAGCATGCAGTTTCGGTCCTGCAGCAATCACGCCATTGAGCTGCGGTGTCGCATTGTTGAAGCGCAGCGGCGCGCCGGACTTGTCGGTACAGACACCGCCTGCCTCTGTCACGATCAGCGCACCGGCGGCGATGTCCCACTCCCAGCTGGGCCGGAAGGTCAGCATCGCGTCGAACCGCGCCTCGGCCACCAGGCCCAACCGATAAGCAAGCGATGGGCGATGCGCCCGTCGAAACCCGGGCTCGCCCGCGGCCCAGTGGCGCGGCTCCATGACCGGCTTCGCGGCCAGCACATCGGCCGTGGGCAGATGCGCCACATCCGAGGCTGTCAGCCGCGCGCCGTTGCAGAACGCGCCCTCACCCAACGCGGCAGTATAGAGTTTGTCGCGCAGTGGCAGATAGACGGCCGCCGCCGTGATCCGGCCGCCATGCGAAACGGCGACCGAATGCGCCCATGTGCGCGAGCCTTCGACGAAGCTGCGAGTCCCGTCGATGGGATCGACGATAAACAGAGTCTCCTGATCAAGACGGTCCGGTCCGTCTTCGCTTTCCTCCGACAGCCAGCCGTAGTCGGGCCGGGCACTGCGCAGGGCGGTCTCAAGAGCGCGGTTCACGGCGAGATCCGCCTCGGTCACCGGTCCGGCGTTGCCGGGCTTGTCCCAGCTCTGGGCGGTCTTGCCGGCGAAGCCCGTCGCCACGCGGCCCGCCAGCCGGATCGCATCGGTGATCAGGGCAAGGTCAGTTTCCTGCAAGGGTCATTCCCGAGACCAGCAGCGACGGCACCACGCGGCTGAGGTGCGGGCGCGCATCATTCGCGGGCACGATACTGCGCAGCATGTCGCGCAGGTTGCCAGCGATGGTGCATTCGTTGATCGCATGGGTGATCTCGCCATTCTCGACCCAATGGCCCGCCGCCCCGCGGGAATAATCGCCCGTGTTCGGGTTGATTGTCGAGCCGATCATCGAGGTCACCAGAAGCCCGGTGCCCATATCGCGGATCAGATCGTCGCGGGACGCCTCTCCTTCGGTCAGCGTGACGTTCCAGGTGGTGGGCGAGGGGCCGGATGACGTGCCACGCCCGGCGTTTGCGGTGGACGCCATCCCAAGCTTGCGGCCAGTGGCAAGATCCAGCGTCCAGCCGGTGAGCACGCCCATGTCCACGATACGGCGCGGTTGGGTCGGTAACCCTTCTGCATCAAAGAGGCGCGACGCGGCAACCCGCGGGCGGTGCGGGTCTTCCAGCAGAGACAGATGTGCGGGCAGCACGGCTTCGCCCTTGGCATCGCGCAGCCAGGACGCGCCGCGCGCGATAGAGGCGCCGTTCGCCGCGACCAGAAGGTGACCGATCAGGGTCGCGGCCACGCGTTCGTCGAAGAGCACCGGGTAGCTGCCCGTGGGCGGTTTGCGCGCGCCGAGCCGCTCGACGGCGCGTTCGGCTGCCCGGGTGCCGATCTCGTGCGGGTCGCGCAGATCGGATTGGAAAGTCCGGCTGTCCCCATCGACATCCCGCTCCATCGCGCTGCCGCTTCCGGCGATGGCCACGCAGGACAGCGCGCGCCGGGTCCGCCGGTAGCCCGCGGAGAACCCGTTTGTGGCCGCAAGGTGCATGTGCTGCGCAGAATACCCCGCGGAGGCCGATTGCACCTGGGTGATCTCCCCGTTCTCCAAGGCGGCGGCTTCCGCCGCCTGCGCGTCCTCCTGCAGCTCTTCCGGCGAGGGTTCGGCGCTGGGGTCGTATAACTCAAGTGCGCTCGAATCGAGGTCCTTAGCGAGTTGCTCGGGCGCGGCGAGACCGGCGTGCGGATCCTCCGGCGCCTCCTTCGCCATGGCCACGGCGCGGACGGCCATCTCCGCCAGGGTCGAGCCCCGTGTGTCGGAGGCCGAAACAGTCGCGCTGCGCTGGCCCACGAAGACGCGCAGGCCAAGGTCGATGGCTTCGGCCCGTTCAGCCTGTTCCAAAACGCCGGCACGCACGTCGATGTCGAGGGATGTGCCCTCGACCGCCACCGCATCTGCGGCGTCAGCTCCGGCGCTGCGGGCCGCATCGAGCATCTGTTCGGTCAGGTCCGCGAGGGAGAGTGTCATGCAGGTCGCTCCAATTCAGTTCCCCGTGAGGTAGCGGGGTCATGGGCCTCCTGCAAGGCGCCAGCGCAAAAAGGGGCGCAGCGGCGCCCCTTATCGTGCCAATCTGCATGGAGTTGGCCGGCTACTGGATGCGCTGACCGTTGGCCATGATATGCCCTTCCTTGTTGATCTCGATCTTCGAGGTCAACGTGTCCGGCGCATCACCCGGCACCGCCAGGAGGCCCATCATCATGCGGGCCCCCATCGCCTGATCTTCGGGCAGCAGCCCGATATTGACCAGCGTGTCGATCAGCATGTTGCCACCAACCAGCTTGAGGTCGGCCGCCCCGACAGCTTTCGGTGGGCCGAACTCTGCGGAGTTGTCGAGGGTAAAGGCCCCTTCGCCCGTCAATTCCGCGCCAGCGACGCTGACCTGCAACCGATTGATGTCAACCGAATCGACTTCTCCCATGACAAAGTCAGGCCCCGTGACGGCGTCTGCAGCGGAGGGGTCCAGGAAATCGAAGAGCAGCCGCGCCTTGCCCGCCAGGTCGAGCACGACGGTCGCAGGGTCGCGCGGCAGCTGTTGGCCGGGATCGAAGATCGACCAGAGCGCTTCGGAGATGGAAAACTCGTTGAAGGCAAACCCCAGGGCGAAGTCCTGCACCTCCTCCGACGTCTGCAGGGGCATGGCGAGGTTGAAGCGCGCAGTCTCCATATCGAGTTCCAGCGGCAGTGGCAGCTGGCTGCCGGACATCGCCAGTTTCAAGTCGTTCTGATCGCCCGAGTATTCAAGTCCATCGGCGCCCATGGTCACGTTGAGCGTACCGCCGGTCGAGGAGGTCTGAGCGGTGAACGCCGGCGCGCCGTTTTCGACAACGCTGATCTCGGAGCTGCCGCCGGTATAGCCAAAGGTGCCGTTTGCAGTCATTCCCGCCGCGATCAGAGCCGACATGTCGGTGGCCCGCACAACCGCCAAAGGCAGGGCACTGCTGCCGGCAAAATTCAGCCCGTCGATGCTGCTGCTCAGATCGAGATCGCCGGTACCGTCAGGGTCCTTGAAGCGCACGTCGTAGGATACCGTATCGGCCAGAGCGCGCTGGTCGTAAACCCGCTTGCCGCCAACGGTCGACTGGGTGGTGCCCGAGAGCCCGTCGAGCACAAGGCGCCCCGCTGCGTCCTCGGCGCTGATCTCTTCGCCATCGACGGTCAGGCCGGTCAGCACCATCTCGATGCGCTCGGCGGCATAGGTGTTCGTCATGTCTGTGGGCACACCGGTCACGACCATGTCCATGCCGGTTGTGCGCACCTCCATATCGAGATCGACGTCAGAGGCCGACGGATCCCTCAGTTCGATCTCCAAGGCCGTCGTGTCGGGATAGATCACGTTGACCGAACCGTCCCCGTTCTCGCGGAACTCCAACTGGCCCAAGCGCATCACCATGGAGCTGCCGTCGCCCAGATCCGGCGCCGTCATCTCGATCGCCTCGACGGTCAGCGTGTCGCCCGATTGGGTCTCGGTTGCCGTCATCTCGTAGCCAACGGCGGTCATGTAGTCCTGCCAGTCCGCCCAGACGTCCTGCGCCGTCACATCGGCCTGTGCAGCACCTGCCAGCAGCAGTGCCATCGTTCCGCCGGAGGCTGTGCGGATACCAAGAAAAGTCATGCTTTTGTCCTTATCACCAACTCTATCGCTTCGGCTGTTCGTTGAACCATAGACCATCGCGTCTGGCGGTCGAACCGCAGGCGAAAGGCTGCCAGAAGTGATCCAGCACAAAGCCGAAGTGCTTTATCGCGCGCATGGTCTGCGATGGCTTGGAGATGGTCAAGGGGAAGTGGCTCTGGACCCTCTGCCCTTCGCCCTCTACGACTCGGACACAGAGACGGAGGGCTGCTGATGGATATGACGGGAAAGACGGTTCTGATCACCGGCGCAAGCCGTGGCATCGGAGCAGAGACGGCACGCGTCTTTGCGCGGGCCGGCGCCAATGTGGCGCTGGTGGCCCGCGGACAGACCGAGATCGCGGATCTGGCGGGCGAGATCGGCCAACAGGCCATCGCCATCCCCTGCAACGTGGCGAGCAACCGCGAGGTCAGCGCCGCGGTCGAAACGACGGTCGATACCTTCGGGGGGCTCGACGTATTGATCAACAATGCAGGTGTCATCGAGCCGATTTCGCATCTCAGCACCTCGGACGTGCAGGCCTGGGGGGACGTGATCGATATCAACCTCAAGGGCGTCTACTACGGGATGCGCGCCGCGGTGCCGGTGATGAAGGCCGCAGGTGGCGGTTCGGTGCTGACGATCAGCTCAGGTGCTGCGCACGGGCCGGTGGAAGCCTGGAGCCACTATTGCGCCTCCAAGGCGGCGGTGAACATGCTGACACGCTGCCTCGACAATGAAGAAGCGTCGCACGGCATCCGCGCCATGGGCCTTTCGCCCGGCACGGTTGCCACACAGATGCAGCGCGAGATCAAAGCGAGCGGCATCAACCCGGTGAGCCAGCTCGACTGGGATGTGCATATCCCCGCGGACTGGCCGGCGCGCGCGCTCTTGTGGATGTGCAGCCCGGAGGCGGATGCGTGGTGCGGACAGGAGATTTCCCTTCGCGATGAAGACATCCGCCGCAAGGCGGGTCTCATATGATCGAGGTTGACCGCGCAGGCGATGTCTGGACGGTCACCCTCAACCGGCCCGACAAGGCCAACGCGCTGACCGAGGACATGTTGCGGGATCTGAGGGATGCCATGCGCGCCGCACAGGAGGCACCCGCCGTGATCCTGACCGGCGCGGGCAAGGTCTTCAGCGCGGGCGCCGATCTTGAGGCGGCGCGGGCCGGGCTGGCGACATCACCTCTTTGGGAAGAGCTATCCGGGGCGGTGGCCAGCTTGCCGGGGCTGACGGTCGCGGCGCTGAACGGGACGTTGGCGGGCGGGGCCATGGGCATGGCGCTGGCCTGCGACATCCGCATCGCGGTGCCAGCGGCACGATTCTTCTACCCGGTGATGAAACTGGGGTTCCTGCCGCAGCCCAGTGATCCGCCACGCATGGCGGCGCTGATCGGAGCGGCGCGCACGAAGCTGATCCTGATGGGCGGACAGAAGATCGACGCCGAGGAAGCGCTGCGCTTCGGGCTGATCGACCGGATCGTGCCGCCCGAGGACCTGCTGGCCCAGGCGCGGGCGCTGGCCGCCGACACTGTGGCGGCCGAGCGCGAGCTGGCGCGCCAGATCAAGGATATGTGCCACGCGTCCCTATCGCTTTCGCCGCCCGCCGGGCACTTTTGACAGGAACCCGGGCGGGCGTTTCCGAACCCAGGAAATGAATTTCTGCAATCGCGGATGATCGCGCAACGCCTCGATGGTCGAGAAGTCCCGCGCCAGCTCTGCCTCGGTCAGCGTGGCGTGAATCTCGCGGTGACAGATGTGATGCAGCAGCACCGTCGGCCCGCCCTTGCCGCCTTTCAGCTTCGGGATCAGGTGGTGCAGGCTCTGCTTGACGTCCGGAGGGATCGGACGCGTGCAGAGCGGGCAGATCGGATCGGACATCTGGGCTTGCTCCGGCAGACGGTGACGGGCAAGACTTTAGGTGTCACTTGGGGGATGAAAAGGGGGCATTCGAGTGGACTTCGACCTCGCCGCACAGCCGGAGATCGTGCAACAGGCGGCGGAGTATGCGGTCATGGTCCTGGATCTTGCCCGGTCCTGGGTCCTGAGCCCCGAGGCATGGTCGCAGTTTGCGTTGCTGATCGTGGCGTATCTGCTTGCGCTGCTGGTCGCACGGCGGCTGCGCGGCGTTCTGACCCGCGTGCTGACCCCGCCTGACGGGTCCGAGACTTTGCTGTCGCAGGCGCGGCAGGCGCTGCTGCTCGGCTTGCCGCTGCTCCTGCCGCTGCTGGCCTATGTCTTCACGGCCATTGGTGAGAGCGTCGTGCGCTCGCTCTTCGACAGCGGCGCGGTGATCGCCTTTGGCAAGCGGCTCTTTCTGTTCCTCGCCATACGCACGCTGGTGCGAGAGATCATCGCTGACCCGTTCCTGAAGTTGCTCGGACGCTATCTGCTGCTGCCCATCGCCGCGCTCTACACCGTGGGGCTGCTCGACCCGCTGGTGGCGCAGCTGAACGAGATGACCGTGACGCTGGGCAACATCTCCTTTTCGGTGATGTCGCTGGTGCGCGGGGTGATCGCGGGAGGCGTGCTCTTCTGGCTGGGCGGCTGGTCCACGCGCCAGACTTCGCAGTTCATCGAGGCGCAGCAGGACATGCGGCCTTCGTTGCGGCAGCTCACGGCGAAGGCCATCGAGTTCACCATTTTCGCAGTCGCTTTCCTGCTGCTGCTGAACATCATGGGCATCAACCTCAGCGCTCTGGCTGTGATCGGTGGGGCGATCGGTGTTGGCCTCGGCTTCGGGCTGCAGAAGATCGCGTCGAACTTCATCTCCGGTGTGATCCTGCTGATCGAAGGGCAGGCGACGGTGGGCGATTATGTGGAGCTTGACGGCGGCGAAGCAGGCCAGATCGTGAAGATGACCGCGCGCGCCGCGATTCTCGAGACGTTCGATGGCCGATGGATCGTGGTGCCGAACGAGGATTTCATCACGACACGCGTGGTGAATTATTCCGACAGCGGCTCGGCCAACCGCTATGAGGCGCCGTTCTCCGTCAGCTACGACACCGACATCAACCGCGTGCCGCCAATCATCGAAGCGGCGGTGGCGACGCATCCGGATGTGCTCGACGCGCCCTATCCGCCCGATTGCGAGCTGCGCGGCTTCGGTGACAGCGGCATCGACTTCGCCGTGGAGTTCTGGGTGAACGGGCTCGACGACGGGCCGAACAAATACACCTCGGACGTGCTCTTCCTGATCTGGAACGCGCTGAAGGACAACGACATCGAAATCCCCTATCCGCACAGGGTGGTGGAGTTCAAAGGCGACGCACCACAGGTCTCTGGGTGAGCCACGCGCTGGTGATCGGGGCCGGACCCGCAGGGTTGATGGCCGCCGAAGAACTGGCCCGCGCCGGCCATGCAGTGATGGTCTGCGAGGCCAAACCATCAGTTGCGCGCAAGTTTCTCATGGCGGGAAAGTCGGGTCTCAACCTGGCCAAGGATGAACCGTTTGAGGCGATGCTGCCGCGCTACTTCGAAGCGGCACGTCCCTTGCGTCCAATCCTCGAGAGCTTCGACGCACAGGCCGTGCAGGACTGGGCGCGGGGTCTGGGACAGGAGATCTTCACCGGTTCGACGGGCCGGGTCTTCCCGCGCGCAATGAAAGCCTCGCCGCTGCTGCGTGCGTGGTTACAGCGGCTGGGCTCGGCAGGTGTGGCGTTTCGCACCAACATGGGCTGGCAGGGCTGGGAGGGTGGCATGACCGTCTTCGACGGGCCGCAGGGGCGCGAAGCGATTGTCGCGGACGTCACCGTTCTGGCGCTGGGCGGCGCAAGCTGGGCCCGGCTTGGTTCGGACGGCGCTTGGACCGGACATCTCGCCACCCGCGGCGTGGCGCTCAGCCGTTTTGAACCTGCCAACGTCGGGTTGCAGATCGGCTGGTCCGATCACATGGGCAAACATCTTGGTCATGCGCTGAAAGGCGTGCGGTTCAAAGCCGGTCCGATGTCTTCGCGCGGCGAAGCCGTGATCAGCGAGACCGGGATCGAGGGAGGTGGTATTTACGAGGTCAGCCGTGCTGTCCGCCTGCAGCACCGCCTGTCGGTCGATTTTCTGCCGGACCTGGATCAGAGCACGGTCGCGGCCCGACTCTCCCGGCCGCGCGGCAAGGCAAGCCTCTCCACCCACCTGCGCAAAGCGCTGCGGCTCGATCCGGTGAAGCTCGCGCTTGCGCAGGAGATGGCCCGCCCCCTCCCGCAGGACCCCGAGGCACTGGCGCGGGTGCTGAAGCACCTGCGGCTGGAGCATCAGGGCCTGCGCCCGATGGACCAGGCGATTTCCGTCGCAGGCGGTGTGCGCTTCGACGCGCTCACACCCGGTCTGATGCTGAAACAGGTGCCGGGCGTCTTCTGCGCGGGGGAGATGATCGATTGGGAAGCGCCCACGGGCGGCTATCTCATCACCGCGTGCCTCGCCACCGGGCGCTGGGCCGGGCGCGGCGCGGCCGCCTATGCCGCCGAGGCGGCTTGAAACGCCGGCCGGTCGCGCAGGGCCTTGCCGTAGTGAAAGAGCTTGTCGTCCGTGCGCGGAAATCTGGCACCAATCGCCCAGTTCAGGCAGTGGCAGGCGAGAATATCCGGCACTGTGATCTCGTCCCCCATCAGGAACGGGCCGTCGAGCCGGTCTGAGAGGATCGCCGCCGAGCGCTCGAATTCGAATTTGAGCGCGTCTTTCACGGCGGGCACGCGCCGCTCTTCGGGCAGGGCAAAGCTGTGCTTGGCCGCCGCCCAGAGAATCGCGTCGAATTCGTCGATCAGCCAGAAGGTCAGCGCGTCCTGATGCGCCCGGGCCACGCTGCCCGCAGGTGCCGTGAGCCTGCCGTGCTTGTCAGCCAGATAGGTCATGATCGCAACCGAATCGGTCAGCACCGCGTCCCCGTCGACCAGCGCGGGGATCTTGCCAAGCGGGTTGTAGGCCAAGGCCTCGGGGCTGCGCGCGCCGGCGTTGATGTGCTCATACGGCTGGCCCAATTCCTCCAGCATCCACAACACACGGAGGGCACGCGACTTGGTGGCACCGATGACCTTGTACATGTTCGAAAGTCTCCCCAGAAGAAATGGCCTCGGTCTACACTTCCACGCGAGACAGATGCTGACAACTGTTGCCATAAACTGTCAGGGGCCTGTGCGACCAATGAACACGACCAGAGTTCAAACAAGTGGAGTGATGAGATGTCCAAGACCGGAGGGTGCCTCTGCGGCGCCGTGACCTACACCCTGAAAGACGAACCGGCAGAGATCGGCGCGTGCCACTGCAACATGTGCCGCAAGTGGAGCGGGGGCATCTACATCGGTCTCGAGGCCAAGCCGGATGCGGTCGAGATCAAAGGCGCGGACAATCTGACAACCTATGCCTCATCGGAATGGGCGGAGCGGGCGTTCTGCAAGACCTGCGGCAGCAGCCTGTACTACCGCGTGACCGCGCCAGGCCCGCACGCGGGGACCTACCATTTCGGCGCGGGTACAGTGGACGATCTGGGTGACGCGAAAATGACGGGCGAGCTCTTCATCGACAACAAGCCGAAGGGCTACAGCTTTGCGGAGAAGACGCATCAGATGACCACGGACGAGGTGATGGCGCTGTTTGCGCCCGAGTGAGGCTTAGCGCCCGCCCAGCATGGCCAAACGGATGAAGGCACGTTCGACCAGCGCCATGCCCGGCGCATTCTGACCCGCCGAGCGGAGCTGAAGATCGGTGTCGGTCAGGAGTGTGATGGCCGTCTCCAGCTTGGCAGCACCCCATTGACGCGACTGTGCGATCATGCGGTCGCGGTTCGGGCCGAAGATCGCGGGCCGCCCCGACGTGTCGCTGGCCGCGCGGTGCAGGGCGCGGAAATGGCGCATCGCGCCGATGCAGAGCCCCACCGGCGTGGCGCCCTGTGCGGCCAGCTTCTGCATCACCGGTCCGATCTCCTGCGGGCGCGCTTCGGCGACGACCATCAGGATGTCATCCACATCCGCTTCGGTCGACGTGGGGGCGCAGGCCGTGATATCCGCTAGCGAGACCGGTGCCGCGTCGCCCATCTTGTAAAGCGCGAGCTTTTCGATGGTCTGGCGAAAGTCGCCCGGGTCGATGAGCTGCGCCAGATCGGTCAGCGCCGCCATGGCGTCCGGCGGGATGTCGGTTAGCCCAGCATCGCGCAGAGTACCCTCGATCTCGTCGCGCGTGGGCGGATTGTCATAGATCGCGGCGGCATAGGCCTGCGGGTGCGCCTCGAAGGCCTTGCGGATTTTCGACGTGGGTTTGAGCGCGCCTGCGGTCACCACGATCTGTGCATCTCCCGGCCGCCAGTCTTCCAATGCGGCGAGCACTGCGGGTGCCGCCGTATCGTTTACCTCCTCGACGAAGACGGCGCGCGGGCCGGGGAAGAACCCAACCGCCTTGACCGCATCCATCAGCAGCGCGGGATCCTTGCGGATATCGGTCCCACTCATCCGGCTGAGGCGCATCTCCTCCTCGGCGCTCTCGCCCAGAAGCGCCGAGAGCATCTGCTGGCGTTTGAGCGCCACGCGCATGCCGTCAGCGCCGTAGATCAGAAGGCCGGCCTTGGTTTCATCCGGCTTTGCGAAGTACGCGTTGGCGTCGCGGGTCGAGAGCTTCATCAGAGGTCGGCGACAAGGACGCGGGTGACGATCTGATCGGCGAGAAGGACCATCAGCCGCCGCTCCGCATCGCGCTCGGCCGCAAGCGTGGCAACGGTCGTGCCCGCTGCCGAATACCCGGTGAAGTTGTCCACCTGACCAGAGGTGATGACCCGGCCGGTATTCGCTTCGACAAGGGAATAGTCCGCGCGTCCGAGGATGTTGTAGCGCGTGATGTTGCCTTCGCGGTCCACCGCAAGGCTTTGCTGGCTGGAGCTCACACTCAGCGCGAGCCGATAGGTGGGATCGGCCGCGCGCCCGAGTCGCTCCTCGATCCGCTGGGTCACGAGGAAGCCGTTGCGCGTGTCGGGCTCGGAGACAGTGACGTTGTTTTGCAGCTTCGTCGCGCTGCCGCCCGGCGCATAGACCGGCGTGAAGCCGCAGGCGGCAAGCGCCAGCGGCAGCATCAACAGCGATCGGCGGTCAAACAACGACATTCACGATCCGTCCGGGTACAACGATGATCTTCTTGGGGCTTGCGCCGTCCAGCGTTCGGATCACAGCCTGATCTGCGAGGGCCGCCTTTTCAACCTCTTCTTTCGGTAGGTCGGTGGGCACGGTGATTTCCGCGCGGCGTTTGCCGTTGACCTGAACGGGCAGGGTGACGGTGTCGGAGACCAGCATCGCCTGATCCGCCTTGGGCCAGGGGGCCGTGGCGATCAGCCCCTGGCCGCCCTGATGCGCCCAGATATCCTCGGCCAGATGCGGTGTCATCGGCGACATGAGTTGCGCCAGGGTCATGACTGCCTCGCGCTGCGCGGCATGGCTCGCCTTGGATTTCTGCAAGGTGGCGGTGAAGGCATAGAGCTTGGCGATGGCGGCGTTGAAGCCAAAGCTCTCGATGCCCATGGTCACATCGTGGATGCAGCTGTGCATGGCACGCAGCAGATCCTCGTCGCCTTCGCCTTTCGCATCCTTGCCCATCGCGCCGATGCGGTCGCAGAGATTCCAGACCCGGGTCAGATGCTTGAAGGCGGCCTCGGCTCCGGCGGCGGTCCACTCCACGTCGCGCTCGGGTGGGCTGTCGCTCAGCACGAACCAGCGTGCGGTGTCGGCCCCGTAGGCCGAGATGATATTGACCGGGTCCACCACGTTTTTCTTCGACTTCGACATCTTCGCCGAAGGCACGACCTCGACCATCGGACCGTCGGCGCCGAGCCGGGCGCCGGACTCGGTCCAGTGAATGTCGTCCGGAAGGTGATAGACGGGCCGTCCTCTCTCGTCACGGGTCATGTAGATCTCATGCGTCACCATGCCTTGGGTGAAAAGCGCATCGAAGGGCTCTTCGGTGCCTTGCGGCAAATGCCCGGTGATCCGCATGGCCCGTGCGAAGAACCGCGAATAGAGCAGGTGCAGGATCGCATGCTCGATGCCGCCGATATATTGATCGACGTTCATCCAATAGGCAGCGTCCTCCATCGAGGTGGGCGTCTCGGCATCCGGGGCGGTGAAGCGGGCGAAGTACCACGATGAATCGACAAAGGTGTCCATCGTGTCGGTCTCGCGTTTGGCGGGCTTGCCGCAGGTGGGGCAGGCGGTGTCGCGCCAGGTCGGGTGCCGGTCGAGCGGGTTGCCCGGTACATCGAAGCTCACGTCATAGGGCAGCTCGATGGGCAGGTTCTCTTTCTTCTCCGGCACCACGCCGCAGTCATCGCAATGCACCACCGGGATCGGGCAGCCCCAATACCGCTGGCGGCTGAGGCCCCAGTCCCGCAGGCGGTATTTGGTTTGACCTTTGCCAAGGTCGTTGGCCTCGAAGTAATCGATGGTTGCGTCGATGCCGTCTTGGCTTGTTGTCTCACCAAGCCCCGCGAAATGGTCGATGTAGACGACCTTTTCGGTTTTCGCGGGGACAAGCGCCTCGGTCCCCACCTCGGTCTCACCCCCCGGCATGTAGAACGCATTCCGCACCGGCAGATCGTATTTGCGGGCGAAATCCAGATCCCGCTGGTCATGGGCCGGGCAGCCGAAAACGGCGCCCGTGCCATAGTCCATGAGAACGAAGTTGCCGATCCACACGGGCAACTCGACGCTCTCATAGACCGGGTGTTTCACCCGCAAGCCTGTGTCGATGCCCTTCTTCTCGGCCTTCTCCATGGCCGCTTCGGTCGTATCCATCTTGCGGCAGTCTTCGATGAAGGCAGTGAGCTCCGGGTTGCTGCCTTCCAGCGCCTTGGAGACCGGGTGGTCCGGCGAGACGGCTATGAAGGAGGCACCGCGCATGGTGTCGGGCCGGGTCGAGTAGCAGAGGATCGTGCCTCCGCCATCGGTGCGTTCAAAAGGGATCTCGATGCCGCGGCTCTCGCCGATCCAGTTCTCCTGCATCAGCCGCACCTTGGCGGGCCAGTTCTCCAAGCCTTCCAGCGCGTCTTTCAATTCGCCTGCCATATCGCTGATCTTGAAGAACCATTGCGTGAGCTCGCGCCGCTCCACCTCGGCACCCGAGCGCCAGCCCTTGCCGTCGATCACCTGCTCGTTGGCGAGCACGGTCATATCGACCGGGTCCCAGTTCACCTGGGCATTCTTGCGATAGACGAGCCCCGCTTCGAGGAAGTCGAGGAACAGCGCCTGCTGCTGGCCGTAATACTCCGGGTCGCAGGTGGCGAACTCGCGGGACCAGTCGATGGAGAGGCCCAAGGGCTTCATCTGGTCGCGCATGTCCTCGATGTTGCCATAGGTCCAGTCCTTCGGATGGCCACCAATGGCCATCGCCGCATTCTCGGCCGGCATGCCGAAGGCGTCCCAGCCCATCGGGTGCAGCACATTGTGGCCCGTTGCGAGCTTGTAGCGCGCGATCACGTCGCCCATGGTGTAGTTGCGCACATGCCCCATGTGGATGCGACCCGAGGGGTAGGGGAACATCTCAAGCACATAGTATTTCGGTTTGTCAGCGGAGCGCACGGCCTTGAAGATCTCGTCGCGCGCCCAGGCCGCTTGCCAGCGGGCCTCGATCTCGGCGGGTGTGTAACGCGTCATGATGCGTCCTTCTCACGTAAGAGCGCCGGGAGCCGTTTTGTCTACGGGGCCCGGCGCTGGTATCCTTGGGTCTGAAAAGTTCTGACTTTAGAGCCTGTTATCGGCGATACGCAGCTGACGGGCCCGGCTTAGGATCGCGTCTTCGACGGCACGCACGGTGGCCGCGCTCGCCGGGCCGCCTTGTGTTTGCAGCGAAACGTTGAGCGAGCGCGCGTCAAGCGCCGGGTCGTTGATCAAGACGGTCGCCCGGTACGACCGACCGCCGCCCGGGGGCCGGCCGAAGCCCGTAATGATCACACCGGTAAAGGGGTCAACCGACTGCACAGGCAGAAAGTTCAGCACTTCGAGCGAGGCGCTCCAGATGTACTTGTTGACGGCAACGTTGGTCTCGACATTGCGACGGCCGAAGGCATCCCAGATTGTCTCGGCACCACGGCCATCTGAGACCCGGGCGATGTCGCTGTCGACATCGGGGTCGTCAAACGGACGGGGGTTGCCACCAGAGCTGTCACCCTGGCTACAGGCAGACAGCGCGACGGCGATGCTGAGGGTGGCAAGAAGCCTGAAAAAACTGGTCTGTGTCATAACGCTGTCCGCTGCTCACTTCGTGCTGCACGTTAATCCAACAGGGTGAGGAGGGACAAGGGCGTTATCGTCAATTGCCCCTTTGGATCGGCGGTCTTTGCCCCCATGGATTCCCGGCCAGATTGGGCGCCGCCTTGGAGTGTGGCAAAGCTGCACCATTTTTCCCGGCTCTCGTCCCGCCCTCGTCCAAGTTCTTGCAAAAGGGGGGCTTTAGGAGCGAAGAACAGCGCAGGTTCAAAAGGGATTCTCCCATTGGACAACGAATGAAACCGAGGACAAGTTCATGAAAAAACTTCTCATCGCTACAACAGCGCTGGTCGGAACAGCCGGTGTCGTAGCAGCTGACACAGCAAACTTTAACTTCAACGGTTACGGCCGGTTCGGTATCCTCTACGAAGAAGATCGTGCGGGTGGTACCGAAGAGGAAACTCGGATTGAGAGCCGCTACCGTCTGAACATCGACTCGTCGACAGAAACCGACGGCGGCGTTCGCTTCGCTGCACGGATCCGTGTTGAAGCCAACGAGAACGCAGACAACTCCGTTGACGCAGGTACATTCTCGGGCGCACGGTTCCAGGTGTCCTCCGGCGGCCTGCGCGTTCGCGTCGGTAACATCTCCGGCGTGACAGACGCGGCAGAAGTTGTCGACTACTTCGGCTTCGAGCCGGGCCTCGTTGGTCAGACCGGCCAGTACGCCAACTCCGGTGTGTCCCTGCCCGCGTTCGACAGCACCGGCGCCGGTGCCAACGGCATCAACGTCAAGTACGAAATGGGTGACTTCGCAGTCATGGCGTCGTACACAGACGACCATCAGGACAACCTCGGTGCGACAACCGACACCGCTTCGGCCGGCGATTCCTTTGAAATCGGCGCGTCCTACACCTTCAGCGCGTGGACCTTCGGCATCGTCTATGGCGAGTTCGAAGCAGCCGCGATCGGCGACTCGCCTGAGCAGGACTGGATTGTCGCAACCCTGTCCGGCACGATCGGTATCGCAGATGTTTCGTTCCTGATCTCCGACTTCGAAGGTGACGACGACGCCGTGTTCGGTGCATCTGCCTCCATCCCGGTTGGCGCGGCAACGAACATCCTGGCATCCGTCTCTGACGGCGGCGCCGACGGCAACGATACCTCCTACGGCATCGGCTTCCGCCACTCGCTCGGCGGCGGTGTGCGCCTCGACGGTATGGTCGGCTCGAACGAAGACGGCAACACCATTGCCGACCTGGGTGTTCGCTTCGACTTCTAAGTCGATCTGAACATCTGACAAGTTTGGGGGCAGGCCGTGGGTCTGCCCCTTTTCTTTTGCGCCGGGCTGTTATCTTGTGGCCGGACGACCAACGCGGGGCGAGACATGGGATTGCAGGAGATTTCGGACAGGGTTGCCCAGGCGGCGCGTGCATCGGGTCGCGATAGCGATGCGATCAAGCTGATCGCGGTCTCGAAGGTCCAGCCCAACGCCCGCATCAACGCCGTCCTGACCGAAGGTCATAGGTGTTTCGGTGAGAACCGTGTCCAGGAGGCCGCCAGCAAGTGGCCCGACTTTCGGGCCCGCTTCGATGGGATCGACCTGCATCTGATCGGACCGCTTCAGACGAACAAGGCGCGACAGGCGTTCGAGCTCTTCCAGGCGATCCACTCACTGGACCGGCCCAAACTCGCCAAGACGTTTGCGCGCCTTGCGCAGGAGACGGGCGGCTGCCCGGACCTCTTCGTTCAGGTCAATACCGGCGAGGAGCCGCAGAAGGCGGGTGTTCTGCCGTCGGAGGCGGATGCCTTTGTCAGCGACTGCAAGGCGCTCGATCTGCCCATTTGCGGGCTCATGTGCATCCCGCCTGTCGATGAGGAAGCCTCGCTGCATTTCGCACTTCTGGCAAAGATCGCGAGGCGCAACGGTCTGGATGGGCTGAGCATGGGCATGAGTGCGGATTTCGAGAAGGCGATCGCTCTGGGCGCCACGCATGTCCGCGTCGGCTCGGCGATCTTCGGGGAGCGGACACCGGGATAGCGCGATTACCGGGCGCAAGCCTCAGGAACGATGAGGCGCGTTTCAAACGTGATCCTGGCTGCAATCTTGCGCAGATTTGCACGGGCGAGCGCGATGCAGCCTTCGGTCGGAAACCCGGCCCGACGGTACTGGTGGATGAAGATCGCCGATCCGCGCCGCTTGACCGCATAGGGCCAGTTCCAATCGGTCAGCAGGATCAGATCGTAGAGGGGATCGGCCCGCCGCAGTCGCTCATGACTGGCGGCATAGGGCGCCCGGACCATCATATTGTAGTCCTCCGCCTCGACATCGTCAGACCACAGATCGCGCGGTCCGATGGGCAGCGCCCAATCTGCCGGCCGGGCCATCCGGTCGGGCCGGTACAGCATGCCGACGATCCGGTGCACACCGATCGGTGTTGCCCCATCGCCTTCGCGTTTGCGCGCGGTACAACCTGTCTTTCCGATGGTGCACGGATAAAGACGCCCCTGAAACCGCAGCCCGCGTGGGGTCAGGACCAGATCGTCCGGTCTCACAGAAGATGGCCCGATTTCGCGGCTTTCGTTGCCAGATAGGCGGCGTTGTGCCTGTTCTCGCCCACGGCGAGGGCCACGCGCTCTGCCACCCGGATCCCGCTGGCCTGCATCATCTCGACCTTGCGCGGATTGTTCGTCAGCAGCCGCACACTCGAAAACCCCAAGGCGGTCAGAATGTCGGAGCCGAGACGAAAGTCACGCTCATCATCTTCGAAGCCCAGGCGATGATTGGCCTCGACCGTGTCGAACCCCTGATCCTGCAACGCATAGGCGCGCATTTTGTTGGCCAGGCCGATCCCGCGGCCCTCTTGGTTGAGATAGAGCAGCACGCCTTGGCCCGCCGCACCCATCTGCGCCAGGGCCGCCCGCAGTTGCGGGCCACAGTCGCATTTCAGCGAACCCATGAGATCGCCCGTAAAACAGGCGGAATGCAGCCGTGCCAGAACCGGCTGGGCGCGATCCGGGCGGCCGATTTCAATGGCGTAATGCTCCTCGCCCCCATCTTCCGGCCGGAACACATGCAGCCGACCCGCTTCTGACACTTCCAGCGGCAGGCGCGCACTCACCACCCGGTGCAGTGGGCTGCGTTCCGCGAGATGCGCCTCAGCGTCGGCGCGTGCGATCCGGGTCAGCCCGTTGGCCCGGGCGAACCCCTCGGGGTCGTCGAGCGATGTCACCAGAGCCGCCGGAAGCAACCGCGCGGATTTTGCCAGTTGAAGGGCTGCGCGATGTGCATCCGCGCTGCCGCCGCGTGCGCAAGCGAGCGGGCCCTTCATCGGCGTCATCAGATCACCGGCCGGGTCCGCGATGCCGCGCACCCAGTCCAGCGTGGCATCTGCAGGCAGCTGAACGCGCGCGAGATCGCCGTCATAGGCCCGGGCTTTCAGCGTCTCGGCCCGCCGCGCGGTGATCGCTATGACGCTATCCCCCGGCATCTGGTGCACGGCTGCAAGCCGTTCGGCATTCAGCGTTTCGGCGGCCAAGATCAGCACGGCATCCTCCCCATCGAGGATGACCGGAACACCCATGCGAAGGTCGGCGCGCGCCCGCGCGAGCTGTTCCGTGATGTCGGGGCCGATGCTCATGATGTTACAATGCCTGATGTTTCGGCGGCTGATCTACGCCAATTCGAACGGAATTGAAACATTTCACGGGGCCTGTAACACGAGCGCGTGAGAGCATTTGCCGCAAACTTGCGAGACCGCCTGCCAGGACACATGTCTTGGGCACCTAAGGGAGAGACCACATGCCGCAACTGAAGAAGATTTTGCTGGTCGATGACGATGACGATCTGCGCGAGGCGCTGAGCGAGCAGCTGATCATGACCGAAGACTTTGACGTATTCGAGGCCGCCAACGGTGCCGATGCGATGGTGCGCGCCAAAGAGGCGCTCTACGATCTGGTTATCCTCGACGTTGGCCTTCCGGATACCGATGGCCGTGAACTCTGTCGCCTGATGCGCAAACAGGGGGTCAAGAGCCCGATCCTGATGCTGACCGGGCATGACAGCGATGCCGATACGATCCTCGGGCTCGACGCCGGTGCGAACGACTATGTCAGCAAGCCGTTCAAGTTCCCGGTGCTGCTGGCGCGGATCCGCGCGCAGTTGCGGCAGCACGAACAGTCTGAAGATGCGGTCTTCCAGCTTGGGCACTATACGTTCAAGCCGTCGATGAAGATGCTCGTGACGGAGGACGACAAAAAGGTCCGTCTGACCGAAAAAGAGACGAACATTCTGAAGTTCCTTTATCGCTCGACCGATGGGGTGGTGCCGCGGGACGTTCTGTTGCACGAGGTCTGGGGCTACAATGCGGGCGTGACCACCCACACGCTGGAGACCCATATCTACCGGCTGCGTCAGAAAATCGAACCCGATCCCTCGAATGCCCGGCTTCTTGTGACCGAATCAGGCGGATATCGTCTCATGGCGTAAGGCGTTGGCTTTTTGTTAACCATTTTACGATTATATATAAACAGGCGTTGGTCATTCACGCCTCTTCAGGAATCCCGTGCATGTCCGGGTAATGACATGCAACCTCCCTGTTGGACTTGGCCGGGCCCTGTGCCCGGTCTTTTTTTGTCCTGCGACCAGCGCGCGCCGCGGGCGAAATGCGCCTGTTTCGGCATGGCGGAGCCGGTGGCGACAGGCTAGGGTGCCGCCACATCTGGTGGGAGCGTGCATATGACCTTTACTCTGGCGACCTGGAACATCAATTCGGTGCGGCTCCGGTCCGATCTGGTTCTCAAGCTGATGTCGGAAGAAGGCCCGGACGTGCTGTGTTTGCAGGAATGCAAGAGCCCGGTCGACAAGATGCCGCTCGAGACCTTCGCGGCCGCAGGCTACGGGTACGTCGTCGCGCGCGGACAGAAGGGCTACAACGGGGTTGCGATCCTGTCGAAGTTGCCGATGCAGGAGGTTGGCTCGCATGACTTCGCAGCGCTGGGGCACGCGCGGCATATTGCGGGACAGCTCGAAAACGGCGTGACCGTGCACAACTTCTATGTCCCTGCAGGCGGCGATGTTCCGGATCGCGACGTGAACGAGAAGTTTGGCCAGAAGCTCGATTACCTCACCGAGATGCGCGACTGGTTTCGCGACAATCGGCCGGAGAAATCGATCCTCGTGGGCGATCTCAACATCGCCCCGCGCGAGGATGATGTCTGGGATCACAAGAAGCTCTTGAAGGTGGTCAGCCACACGCCCATCGAGGTTGATCATCTGGGCCAGACACAGGAGGCCGGGGGCTGGGTCGATGTCACCCGGGGCGACATTCCCGAGGGCCGGCTCTACAGCTGGTGGTCCTACCGCGCCCGTGACTGGGATGCCGCGGACAAGGGGCGGCGGCTCGACCATGTCTGGGCGAGCCCGGACATCGCTGCTGCTGCGCATTCCAGCCGGATCATGCGCGCGGCCCGCGGTTGGGAGAAACCGAGCGATCACGCCCCCGTCTTCGCCAGTTTTGACCTTTGAATTGGCGCAGCGTCTCCCATATAACCCGTGACGCAACCCGGAAGGACAAAAGACGATGGACCTGAACCTGAACACCGCCCCGGCAGATGCGGATCTGATCAAGGATTCGACGGAAGCGACCTTCATGGCGGACGTGGTGGAGACATCCCGCACGGTACCGGTCATTGTCGACTTCTGGGCGCCATGGTGTGGGCCGTGCAAGACCCTTGGCCCGCAGCTGGAAGATGCCGTGCGCGCTGCCAAGGGCGCCGTCAAGATGGTCAAGGTCAACGTGGACGAAGCGCAGATGATCGCGGGGCAGCTGCAGATCCAGTCCATCCCGACCGTCTATGCCTTCTTCAAGGGTCAGCCGATCGACGGGTTTCAGGGCGCCGTGCCGCAATCCGAGATCAAGGCCTTCATCGATCGGGTGGTGAAGGCCGCGGGCGGGGAAGCACCGGGCGAGAGCCTCGACGAGGCGGTGGCCGCTGCGGATGAGATGTTGGCGGAAGGTGCGGCGGCGGATGCGGCACAAACCTTTGCAGCGATCCTCGCGGAAGATCCGAACCATGCGGGCGCTTACGCCGGTATGGTGCGCGCGCATATCGTGATGGGCCAGCTCGATCAGGCCGAGGCGATCCTGAACGGCGCGCCGGCGGACATCTCTTCGGCACCCGAGCTGGAGGCGGCCCATGCGCAACTTGAACTGGCGCGTCAGGCCGAGGACGCCGGCCCGCTCGACGAGCTCCGGGCGGCCGTCGACGCGCGCCCGGACGATCACCAGGCGCGGTTCGACCTGGCGCTGGCGCTGCACGCGGCCGGTGATGTGGAAGCCGCTGTGGCGGAGCTTCTGGAGCTCTTTCGCCGGGACCGCGAGTGGAACGAGGGCGCTGCCAAAACCCAGCTCTTCACGATCTTCGAGGCGCTGAAACCGAACGATCCCGTGGTTTTGAACGGGCGCCGTAAGCTGAGTTCGATGATATTTGCCTGAGGCTGCCCGCGGGCTAGGTGCTCCCTCATGGTAAAGGCAGCAGAGCTTCCCGATACAATTGCGATTTTTCCGCTTCCCGGCGCTTTGCTCCTGCCGCGGGCACGGCTGCCGCTACATATTTTCGAGCCGCGCTACCTGCAGATGCTCGAAGACGCGCTCAAGACCTCCACCCGGCTGATCGGAATGATCCAGCCCAATGAAGTGCCCGGGCGAAGCGGAAGCGGGCTGCACTCTATCGGTTGTGCGGGCCGGATCATGCAGTTCTCCGAAACGGAAGACGGGCGATACCTGATCACGCTTGGGGGGATCTCGCGGTTCCGGGTTGTCCAGGAAATTCAGGGGTTCACGCCCTATCGCCGCTGCGATGTGAAGTGGGACGGCTTTGACCGCGATCTGGGCCCGGAAGAGCAGGACACGGGCTTTAACAGGTCCGAGTTCATGACGCTGCTGGGCCGCTATTTCGATGCCCGGCAGCTCTCGGCGGATTGGGATACGCTGAAGGAAGCTGACGACGAGCTGCTGATCAACTCCCTGTCGATGATGCTGGATTTCGACCCCGAGGACAAACAGGCGCTGCTCGAAGCACCATCCCTGCCGACGCGCCGCGAGACGCTGATCACGCTGATTGAATATCAGCTGAGGGGCGGCAGCGAGACCGAGATGATTCAATGACGGAAAACACCACCGGGTTCGACCGCCGGATGCTGGAGGCGCTCATCTGTCCGCGCAGCCAGACCACCTTGAAATACGACGCGGAGCGGCAGGAACTGATCTCCACCACCGCCAATCTCGCCTATCCAATCCGCAACGGCATTCCGGTCATGCTGGTCGATGAGGCGCGGGTGCTCGACTAAAGCAATTCGCCTTGAACTTGAACCACCTATCGCTGTCTGATTTCAATGAAATCACCGCAATAGGTGACATATCCTGTCTCGGGTCAAAGGCGAAACGCTCTAGAACGCGTCCGGTGTCGGGCCAGTCGAAACCGGACGCGTCAGAGCGGCTTGCCTTGCAGAAGTCGGGGGAGATCCCCGGTCAGCCCGGCGGCCTCGCGGATGAAGCCGCGTCGCAGCGCGGGGATGCTTGAGACCAGCCCCATGCCCAGATCGCGCAGGCCGCGCACGACGGAACTGTCGTTTGAAAACAGCCGGTTGAAAGTATCTGTGGCAAGCGCCAGGCTCGCATTGTCGAACCGTCGCCACTGTTGGTACCTGCCGAGCACCGATGCCGCACCAACGTCTTCGCCCCGACGCGCGGCGTCACAAATCACATCCGCAAGGGCCGCGATGTCGCGGATGCCGGCATTCAGCCCTTGGCCTGCAATCGGGTGTATGCCGTGTGCCGCATCGCCCACCAGCGCCACCCGCGGCGCGATCAGCGCATTGGCGAGCGACAGAGACAGCGGATAGGTGAACCGCGCTCCGGCCAGCGAGATCTCTCCCAGGAAGCTGCCGAAGCGGGGGCGGAGCACATCCAGATACTCGGCCTCTGGCAGGGCGTTGATGGCCCGGGCGGTCTCGTCGGTCTCGCTCCAGACGATGGACGAGCGGTCACCGGTGAGCGGCAGGATCGCCAGCGGCCCGGGCGGCATGAAGAACTGATGCGCAACCCCATGGTGGGGCAGCGCATGTTTCACGGCACAGACCAGTGCCGTTTGGCCGTATCCCCAACCGGTTCGTCCGATCCCGGCGCGTTCGGCGGTGCCCGAGCCGCGCCCGTCACAGCCGATCAGAAGCCGCGCGCTGACCATCTTGCCCGAGGCCAGTTCAACGCGCACGCCGGTCGCCTCGACCGTCTGGGCCACGACCTCGTCCCCGTTGATCTGGCGGATCGCCTTTTGCGCCTTGACCGCATCGAGAAGCGCGGGCCGCAGGTGCCGATCTTCGACCATGTGACCCATCGGGCCTTCTTCGATCTCCGCATGATCGAAGTGCATGAAGAAGGGTGACGGTCCGTCCCCCGCGCGCCCATCGGTGACCTTGATCTCGAGGATCGGCTGCGCCACCTCCTCGAGGGTATCCCAAAGGCCCAAGGCCTTGAAAAGACGCGTGGATGTCAGCGCCATCGCATAGGAGCGGCCGTCAAAGCCGGCACTCTTGCGGGTCTTGAGCGGCAGCGCGTCAATCAGTGTGACGCTCTGCCCGGCGCTGGCGAGCGCAAGCGCGAGGGCCGGGCCATTCAAGCCTCCGCCGACGATGATGATGTAGCTGTCGAAGTTCATAGGTCTCAATAGGGTGCGGGGCGGGGGATTGTCCATGCGCGCTTGCGTCGCTACCGTCGCGCGGGGCAGAGCAGGAGCAGAACATGCAAGGATGGCTGGAGATGACGGCGGCGGATCTCGGACGGGGGATCGCCGCGGGCGAGATCGAGCCGGTCGCGCTGACCCGGGCCTATCTCGACGCCATCGAAGGCCACGCCCTGAAAGACGACATCTACGCGCGTGTGACGCCAGAGCGTGCACTGGCCGAAGCCGCCGCCGCCGGCGCCCGTGCGGCCTCCGGCCAACGGTTGTCCCTGCTCGATGGCGTGCCTATCAGCTGGAAGGACCTCTTCGACACCGCCGGAATTCCCACCGAGGCGGGTTCCAAGCTGTTGGAGGGCCGCGTGCCGGTGGCGGACGCGCGGGTGCTGGCCAATGCGACGGCTGCGGGGCTCGTCTGTCTGGGCAAAACCCATATGTCCGAGCTTGCCTTCTCCGGGCTTGGCTACAATCCGAACACCGGTACGCCGCCCTGCGTGAACGATCCCGACGCGGTGCCGGGCGGGTCATCGTCGGGGGCCGCGGCCTCGGTGGCCTTTGGGCTCGCGGCGGCGGGCATTGGCTCCGATACCGGGGGATCGGTGCGTGTTCCGTCCGTATGGAACGATCTCGTGGGGCTCAAGACCACCTCCGGGCGCCTGAGTCTCGAAGGTGTGGTGCCGCTGGCGCTGAAGTTCGATACCGTCGGCCCGCTCTGCCGCTCTGTCGAGGATGCCGCCCTTCTGATGGCCGCGCTGGAGGGGCGTCAGCCGCCTGATTTGACCGGGGCAACCCTTCAGGGGCGGCGCTTTGCGGTGCTCAAGACCGTCGCGCTTGACGATCTGCGCGAAGATCCGATGGAGGCGTTCCAGACAGCGCTTCTGAAATTCACCACCGCCGGCGCATCGGTCGAGCACATCGAGGTGCCCGAGATCCAAACGGCGATGGAGCAGGCAAGTTGTCTCTATACGTCAGAGGCTTACGGTCTCTGGCGTGATGTGATCGAGGCCAACCCGGACGCCATGTTCCAAGAGATTCTCGACCGCTTCAGGCTGGGGAAGACCTATTCCGGGCCCGACTACGTCGCGGCCTGGGCAGCCCTCGACGCCGCGCGAGCTGCCTATGATCGGGCGACCTGCGCCTATGACGCCGTCCTGCTGCCGACCGCGGCGATCCTGCCGCCCAAGCTGGCGCGTCTGAACACGGATCACGATTACTATGTGCGGGAAAACCTGCTGACCCTGCGCAACACGCGGATCGGCAATCTGATGGGGCTTTGCGCGCTGACACTGCCCACGGGTGTGCCCAGCTCTGGGGTCATGATGATGGTGCCGCCAAACAGCGAAGAGGCTCTTTTGCGGCTTGGCGTGGCAGCCGAGACCGCCTTGGCCTAAAAGCCACAAACCAGCACAAAACTGCGCGTTTTTCTGGACGCAGCCGGTGCGCTTGGGTAGGTTGAGGCAAACGGGGCGTACATGATCCCGATCTGAGGCAGTTTGATGGTGTATCCTGAGCGGTTTTCGAACCTTCCGGCACATGCGTGGCCGCGCTTGCGCGCGTTGCTCGACGTCCATGAGGGCGGCGGGCCGACCATTCACATGACCATTGGCGAGCCCAAACACGCCTTTCCTGCCTGGGTTATGGACGTGATTTCCGAGAACGCGGGCGGATTCAACAATTACCCGCCGAACGATGGCACACCCGAGTTGCGTGCGGCGATCGCTGGCTTCGTGCAGCGCCGCTATGGCGTGCCGCTGGACCCGGACCGCAACGTCATGACGCTGAACGGCACGCGCGAGGGGCTCTACAACGCGGTCATGGCGCTCTGCCCGGAGGCCAAGGGCGGCAAACGCCCGGCGATCCTGATGCCGAACCCCTTCTATCAGGTCTATATGATTGCAGCCCTTTCGGTCGATGCCGACCCGATCATGGTGCCGGCAACGCGGGAAAACGGCCACCTGCCTGATTTTTCCAGCGTTTCCAAGGACGTGCTGAACCGCACCACGGCGGTCTACATCTGTTCACCCGCGAACCCGCAGGGGGCCGTGGCCTCGCGGGAATACTGG
This sequence comes from Roseobacter sinensis, assembly GCF_025755255.1. GTDB lineage: Bacteria > Pseudomonadota > Alphaproteobacteria > Rhodobacterales > Rhodobacteraceae > Roseobacter > Roseobacter sinensis. Next base: position 428,566 of record NZ_JALIEB010000001.1, read on the forward strand.
CAGGAGCTGATCGCGCTGGCCGAGCAGTATGATTTCAAGATCTTCGCGGATGAGTGCTATTCCGAGATCTACCGGGACAGCCCGCCCGTTGGCGCTCTGCAAGTGGCACATGAGCAGGGGGCGGACCTCAACCGCGTGGTGATTTTCCACTCGCTGTCGAAACGCTCTAACCTGCCAGGCCTGCGTTCGGGCTTCGTGGCGAGCGGTGCAGAGAACATGCGCGAGATCCAGCAGCTGCGGAATTTCGCAGGCACGCCGCTGCCGCAGCCCTTGCAGGCCGCCGCTGCGGCCGTCTGGAATGACGAGGCGCATGTGGAAGAGAACCGCGCGCTTTACGTCGAGAAATACGAGCTGGCGGATCGCATTCTTGGCAATGTGCCGGGCTATGCGAGCCCCGAAGCCGGGTTTTTCCTGTGGCTGCCGGTGGAGAATGACGAGGCAGCCGCGGTGAAGCTCTGGCGCGAAACCGGCGTGCGGGTGCTGCCGGGCGGCTATCTCGCGCAGGATTGGGACGGCAGCAACCCGGGGCAAGGATACATCAGGGCCGCGATGGTGGCCCCAAAGGCGGAGACGGAGCGCGGGATCGAACTGATCCGCGACTGCCTCTACCGGTCGTAGATAACGAGGGATCAGAGCATGGCATATCAGACACGCGGGCGCGACCCACTCCTTGACAGCTCCATGGCGGAAGCGGTCGAGAAACGGGGAAAGGAACTGCTGGGGCTGGTCCTGATCACGCTGGGGTGCATGGCTTGCGCGATGATCGCCTCCTACACGCCGGACGATCCGAACTGGATGGTCTCTACCGATGCGCCAGTGCAGAACTGGATGGGGCGCCCCGGTGCCTCGCTGGCCGCACCGCTCTTCATGATCGTGGGCTGGGGCGCCTGGGGCATGGGCCTGGTGCTGGTGGCCTGGGGGCTGCGGTTTGCGCTGCATCAGGGCTCGGAGCGGGCGATCGGGCGGCTGATCTTTGCGCCCATCGCGATTGCGCTGGGTTCTATTTACGCGGCCACACTCTCGCCGGATGGCAATTGGCTCGACACCCACAGCTTTGGTTTGGGCGGCCTCTTCGGTGATACGGTCATGGGCTTCATGCTGACGCTTCTGCCCATCGGCTCGACCTTCACGGTCAAGCTGATGTCAGTGTTGATGGCGTTGGGGATCCTGGCCTTTGGCGCCTTTGTGACGGGCTTCACCAAGCCGGAGCTGATCCGCGTCGCCCGCTTTCTTCTGGTTGGCATCGTCATGCTCTACGCGGGGCTGATGGCGCTGCTCGGGCGAGGGGCGAGCGGGGCCCTGGCCACGGCACAGTCGATCTCGGCACGGCATGCGGAACGCCGCGCCGAGGCGCGCGAGGCCCGGGCTGCGGCGATCGCGGAAGAGGCCGTTCACACCGAGGTGGCGCCCGCAGATGGCGCACCCGCGTTCCAGGAGCTGCGCGCCGAGCCGCGGGTCGGCATCTTCTCGCGCATGCCGGGGCTGATCAAGCGCCCCGAGGCCATGCCCGAACCCGAACTCGTTGAGGCCGAGATGGCTGCGGATGTGGACGATGTGCCTGGGGAGGACCGGATCAAGGCGCGTATCGCGGATGTCATCAAGTCGCGCGCCCGCACCAGCAAGGCGGTCCAGACGCCGGTGACGGCACCGCTGACCCGTGGCCGGGGCCGTGGGCCGGACGCCTTGCTGCTCGAAACAAGCGGCGCGCGGGCCGAGCCTCCACTTACGGCGGGGCAGGCGCCCGCGATCCCACCGGCGCCCGACGAGATGGACTACGGGGAGCCGCAGGCGGTCGACCCCCTCGTGGAATTGCCCGCCGCGCCAGAACCGCGCCGGGTGGTGCAACAGCCCGCGCGCAAGCCGGTCCAGCCCTCGACCCGCGCGCAGGCCGAGGCGCAGCCCAAGCTGTCGTTCGAGGACACCCATCCGGGTTTTGAGCTGCCCCCCTTGAGCCTTCTGGAAAACCCGATCAACGTGCCGCGGTTGCAGCTCAGCGACGAGGCACTGGAAGAGAACGCCCGCATGCTGGAATCGGTGCTCGATGACTACGGCGTGAAGGGCGAAATCGTTGCCGTGCGTCCCGGGCCCGTTGTGACCATGTACGAGCTGGAACCGGCGCCGGGCCTCAAGGCGAGCCGGGTGATTGGTCTGGCCGATGACATCGCACGCTCCATGGCCGCACTTTCGGCGCGGGTCTCGACCGTGCCGGGGCGCTCCGTGATCGGGATCGAACTGCCCAACGACAGCCGAGAGAAAGTCGTGCTGCGCGAGATTCTCTCGGCCCGTGATTTCGGCGACAGCAACATGCGCCTGCCACTGGCTTTGGGCAAGGACATCGGTGGTGACCCGGTGGTCGCCAACCTCGCCAAGATGCCCCACCTTCTGATCGCGGGGACAACCGGCTCGGGCAAGTCCGTTGCGATCAACACCATGATCCTCAGCCTGCTTTACAAGCTGACGCCGGAAGAATGCCGGATGATCATGATCGACCCCAAGATGCTGGAACTGAGCGTCTATGACGGTATTCCGCACCTGCTGAGCCCCGTGGTGACCGATCCGAAGAAGGCGGTGGTGGCGCTGAAATGGGTCGTAGGCGAGATGGAAGAGCGCTATCGCAAGATGTCCAAGATGGGTGTGCGCAACATCGAAGGCTTCAACGGCCGGGTGCGCGAGGCGCTGGACAAGGGCGAGATGTTCACGCGCACGGTCCAGACCGGCTTTGACGATGAGACGGGGGAGCCCGTCTTCGAGACCGAAGAGAACACGCCCGAGGCCCTGCCCTACATCGTCGTGATCGTCGATGAAATGGCCGACCTGATGATGGTGGCGGGCAAGGAGATCGAGGCCTGCATCCAGCGCCTGGCGCAGATGGCGCGGGCGAGCGGCATCCACCTGATCATGGCGACGCAGCGCCCGTCGGTCGACGTGATCACCGGCACGATCAAGGCGAATTTCCCCACGCGGATCTCCTTCCAGGTGACCTCGAAGATCGACAGCCGCACCATCTTGGGCGAGATGGGGGCCGAGCAGCTTCTGGGCATGGGCGACATGCTCTACATGGCCGGGGGCGCGAAGATCACCCGCTGCCACGGGCCCTTCGTGTCGGATGAGGAGGTCGAGGAGATCGTGAACCACCTGAAAGCCTACGGCGAGCCGGATTATGTGTCGGGCGTGGTCGAAGGGCCGTCCGAGGACAAGGAGAGCGACATCGACCTTGTGCTGGGTCTGGGCGGCAACACCGACGGCGAAGATGCGCTTTATGACCAGGCGGTGCAGGTTGTGATCAAGGATCGCAAGTGCTCGACCAGCTACATCCAGCGCAAACTCGCCATCGGCTACAACAAGGCCGCGCGCCTTGTGGAGCAGATGGAAGAGCAGGGTCTGGTCTCGGCGGCCAACCACGTGGGCAAGCGCGAGATTCTGGTGCCGGAACAAGGCTGAGCCTCGCGCGTTACCTCCGAACTCACAGCGAATTGCGGCGGCGCAGGACCGCTGCTATCGCATATCATCCCCTGCCGACCTATGTCGGAGGGGACATCGGATGCGCGAGGAGCCCTTGATGACACGTCTGGTCCCGGCCATTGCGGCCTTTTTGATGAGTATCGCGGCGGCGGGCTCGGCTGTGGCCGAGAAGCTGCCGCTCAATGAGATCTCCGCCTATCTGAACAGTCTGAAGACGGCGCAAGGTGCCTTCACTCAGATCAACGATGACGGGTCGATCAGCACGGGCACGCTCTACATCAGCCGCCCTGGGAAGATGCGGTTCGAATATGATCCGCCGGAACAGGCGCTGGTGCTGGCCAGCGCCAATGCGGTCGTGATTATTGACAAGAAGTCAAACCAGCCGCCCGAGACCTATCCGCTCAGCCGCACGCCGCTGTCGCTCATCCTGGCGCGCCAGGTCAACCTGGGCCAGGCGCGAATGGTGATCGGGCATGACTATGACGGAACGGCGACGATCGTGACGGCGCAGGACCCGAACAACGCCGAATACGGCACCATCCAGATGAGCTTTACCGACAACCCGGTGCAACTGCGGCAATGGGTGATCAACGATGCCAATGGCGGTCAGACCACCGTGGTCCTGGGGGCGTTCGAGACGGGCGTGAGCCTGCGCAACACCCTCTTTGATCCGGGTGTCGCGCTGCGTGAACAGGAACGCTGAGCGGTTCAGCGCAGACCGCAGGTGGCGAGTTGTGCCTGGTAGACATCGGCGCGGGCGTCGACCTTGTTGGCCACATCCAGCAACCAGGACTTGCGATTGTAGCTGCCGCGGGCATAGCCGGTGTGGCCTTCATGATAGGCGAGGTACTGGTTGCGCGCGTCCGTGAGCGGAATTCCGTTTTTCGAGCGGCTGGTGACCATGTACCACCCCATGAAGTCCGAGGCGTCGCGGATCCGGTCGCGGCGGGCAAATCGCTTGCCGGTGGACTTCTTGTAGTCATCCCACGTGCCATCGAGCGCCTGTGCATAGCCATAGGCACTGGAGACGCGCCCCATGGGAATCACGCCAAGCGCGTAGCGGTAGGGTGTGCGCGCGTTGGAAATGAACTTGCTTTCCTGATGCATGGTCGCCATCTGGACATGCACCGGAACGCCCCATTTCCGCTCGGTGCGCTGGAATGCCTTGAGATATTCGGGGCGCTCGTCGGCGATTCTGCACGCGTCATCCAGATGCCGCGGTGCCGTGCCCTGGCCGCCCCCGCAGGAGGCCACCAAAACAACCAGTGCCAAAGCGCGAAGAGTTCTGCTCATCTGCCTCTCGCTTCTCTTATATGTTTTTCCACAGCTTAGCTGAAAATGACCGCTTGGGGAATCACGTTTTACGTGTCTTGACCCGGAACGCCATGTTTTTAGTCACTTCTTGCCGAACGGCACGATCAGCGGGCCGTCGCCGAGACTGTCAGCGGTAGCATCACAAACTGTTTCGCAAGATTCGCATGCTGTGATTGGACAAATCGCACTTGAACCGTTTAGGCTCGATCGGTAAGGGGCTTGTTTGTGATGTTAAGTACGCGTGCGAAATACCACCTCGGACAGGTTGTCCGACACAAGAAGCACCCCTTTCGCGGGGTGATCTTTGACGTTGATCCGGAGTTTGCCAATACCGAGGAATGGTACGAGGCGATCCCCGAAGACAGCCGTCCCGCGAAGGAGCAGCCCTACTATCATCTTCTGGCGGAGAATGAGCAGAGCTACTATGTGGCCTATGTCTCCGAGCAGAACCTGATCGCGGATTATTCCGGCGAACCCGTGGATCACCCGGATATTCCCGATCTCTTCGGGCCGTTCCAGGACGGCACCTACCCGCTTCACTTCCAGCTGAATTGAGCTGAAGAGGGGCGGCCAGACGCGCATCCCATCTGCCGGTCAATAGCCGAGCGCGCAGCCGTCCTTGCGGGGGTCGCTGGCGCCTTCCAGCACACCATCTTCGCGGATCAGGATCGCCTGTGCGCCGCCGATCGGCGTCTCGGGGATGCTGACGTCGTGGCCCATGTCCGCAAGCTCTTGCCGGACATTGTCCGAATACCCCCGCTCGACCTTCATGTCACCGCGGTCGGAGAAGGCCCGCGGCAAGTCGATGGCAGCCTGCGGGTCCATTCCGAAATCTTCGACATTCGAGACAACGCGCGCGTGTCCGTTGGGCTGGTACGCCCCGCCCATCACGCCGAACGGCATCACCACCGTCCCATTGCGGCGCAGCATGCCCGGAATGATGGTGTGCATCGGGCGTTTGCCGCCCTTCAGTTCATTCGGGTGACCTTCCTCCAGCGTGAAGCCCGACCCGCGGTTTTGAAGCAGGATGCCGAATTTCTCGGATGCGATCCCGGAGCCGAAGCCGTTGAAGATCGAGTAAATGAGCGAGACGGACATGCCGTCGCGGTCAACGGTGGTGATATAGATCGTGTCCTTGTGAATGTTTTCCGAAATTTGCGTCGCATCCGGCATGGCACGTTTCGGGTCGATCAGATTCGCGAGCGCTTTTGCTGTGTCCAAGCTGAGCATGTGGTCGAGCCGGGTCGTGTAGTCCGCATCAGCGAGAAAACGATTGCGGGCGTCGTAGGCGAGCTTGGCCGCCTCAGCCTCGATATGGGTGCGCGCCGTGCCGAGCGGATCCATGCCGGCGATGTCGAACTCGGCAAGGATGTTGAGCATCAGAAGCGCCGTCGCCCCATGCCCGTTGGGCGGATGTTCGACGATCTCAACATCCTTGTACGTCCCCACGATCGGTGTTGTCGGCGTGCAGGCGGCCTCGGCAAAGTCGGCCAGCGTGTGACGACCGCCAAGGGCGGCCAGCGTCTGCACCATGTCTTCGGCCACCTCACCGGCGTAGAACCCGTCGCGGCCGGATTTGGCGACGCGGCGCAGAACCTCCGCCTGCTGCGGCGCGCGAAAGAGCTGCCCCACCCGGGGCACCTTGCCGTCGATCAGATAGTAGTCGCGCCCGGCACCCTGCAGCACGTCCGCATCGGTGCCCCAGTCGAAAGCCGCGCGCGGGGCGACCGGCACGCCCTGTTCCGCCGCCGCGATGGCTGGCGCGAGCAGGGTGTCGAGCCCCAGCCGCCCAACCGTCTGCGACAGGTGGCAGAACGCATCAATGGCGCCCGGTATGGTCACGGAGTGCGGGCTTTGAATGTCCACAGTGCGCGCGCCGGTTGCGCGCAGGTCGGCGGCGTCGAGCGCGGCGGGCGCGCGCCCGGACCCGTTGAGCGCCTGCACGTCACCGTCACCCTGCTGCCAGAGGACGAAGCAATCGCCGCCGATACCGGTCATTTGCGGCTCGCAAATCCCAAGAACCAGCGCGCCGGCGATGGCTGCATCCATCGCATTGCCGCCACGCTCGAGGATGTCGATGGCAGTCTTGGCCCCCAGCGGGTGCGAGGTGGCACACATGCCGTTGGTGGCCAATACGGGCGAACGCCCGGGGAAATGGAAATCGCGCATGGGTGATCCTCGACAGTCGGTTCCGAAGCAACCTAGCCATGCGCGCGCCGATGTCCATGGCGCGGTGTCGATCAGATGTGGGAGGGTAAAGTCCTCGACGCCGCGCACTGGGTGGGGGCTATTACGCACGGCGCCGAGGGAAGCTATATGCAGCTACCCTCTCTGTATGCAAAACGATCAAGGCGGCAATATGATTGCAACGGGGCGCTTTGAGGGAAGAATGCGGAGGAATTAAGGCCCGGGTTATCGCATCAGTGACGCGTCTCTCCAGGTTGCAGGGCGACGGCCAACCGCATGGACAGCTGGTTTTTGGATCCCACCCGTTCGTAGAGCACATCCTTTGCGAGATCGCGGATGAGAAACCACCCGAACCCACCCTCCGGCAGGTCCTCGAAGTCGACATCGAGCGAGACCGGCTGACCCAAAGGCGTGGTGCCATCCGGCATGGCCTCGCCTTGATCGACGATTTGCAGATGCAGCCCGTCGATCCGATGCGCGCAGGCAATCGAGATTGGTCCCGCGGTGTCGGGATCAGGATAGGCGTGCTCGACCACGTTGTTGAGCACCTCGGCCAGCACCAGTTCAACCGTTCCCGCCTCTTCCGTTCCGAGCTCAAGCGGCCCGAGCGCGGCCAGCACCTGCTTGAGCGCATCGCGCACGGCCATCTCGCTGCTGGGGATGGAAACGGTGAAGGGGGGCAAGATCGGCATCAGTCCGGCCTTTTCGAGCGAAGTTGTCAGGCTAGTGGCGAAGTTCCGCGAGCGCGCTGTCGAGTGTGGAAAACACGCTGAAGACCGAGTCCATCCGGGTGAGTTGGAAGACCCGCTCGACGGTCGGCGTCAGCCCGGCCAACGCCATCTTGCGGTTGGCACCCAGCGTTTTCATCGAGGCGACGATGGCCCCAAGCCCACTGGAGTCGATGAACTGCACCTCGCTCAGATCAAGCACCACCGTGTCCGGCCCATCTTCGGTCTGGATCCGCATGGCGTCTTTGAATTCGAGCGCAACCGCGGCATCGATTCGGCTTCCTAGCACCGAAACGATGCGCAACTGCTCTTCTGTTTTGGCTGAGAGTTGCATTAAATGGCCTCACTAGTCTTTCTTGGTTTCTCTAATCTGCAAGTCTTACGAATCTGTTAGGCATCGAAAGGATGAGATGATGCAAAATGTCGTGATCGCAGGGGCGGCGCGGACGCCCATGGGCGGCTTTCAAGGGGACTTTGCCGCGCTCGACGCATCGGATCTCGGCGGTGTGGCGATCAAGGCGGCGATCGAGGATGCGGGATCGCCTGATATTCAGGAGCTGGTGATGGGGTGCGTCCTCCCTGCCGGACAGGGGCAGGCGCCTGCGCGGCAGGCGGGTTTCAAGGCAGGTCTTCAGAACAACGTGCCGGCGACGACGCTCAACAAGATGTGCGGCTCCGGTATGAAAGCGGCGATGATCGCGTTTGACCAAATCGCACTGAGGCAGACAGATGTGATGGTCGCCGGCGGCATGGAAAGCATGACGAACGCGCCTTACCTCTTGCCCAAGATGCGGTCGGGGGCGCGGATCGGCCACGGGCAGGTGATCGACCACATGTTTCTCGACGGTTTGGAAGATGCCTATGACAAGGGGCGTCTCATGGGCACCTTTGCCGAGGATTGCGCCGAGACCTACCAGTTTACCCGCGATACTCAGGACACCTATGCTCTTGCCTCCTTGTCGCGCGCGCTCGAGGCCCAGAAGACCGGTGCCTTCGAGGGTGAGGTCGCACCCGTTGAAGTCCAGTCGCGGAAGGGCCGTGCAACCGTCTCTGCGGATGAGCAGCCGGGGTCGGCACGGCCGGACAAGATCCCCCATCTGAAGCCCGCCTTTCGCGACGGCGGCACGGTTACGGCCGCGAACGCCTCGTCGATTTCGGATGGCGCCGCCGCGCTGGTGCTGGCATCAGAGGCCGCCGCCGAGGCGCAAAACCTCAGGATTCGGGCACGGATCGTTGGCCATGCAAGCCACGCGCAAGCGCCGGGGCTCTTCACCACGGCGCCGGTGCCGGCGGCGCAAAAGCTGCTCGACCGAATCGGCTGGGAGCTTTCTAGCGTCGATCTCTGGGAGGTGAACGAGGCCTTCGCCGTCGTTCCCCTCGCGTTCATGCGCGAAATGGGTCTCGATCACGAGATCGTCAACGTGAACGGCGGTGCCTGCGCGCTGGGTCATCCGATCGGTGCCTCGGGCGCCCGAATCATGGTGACCCTTCTGAACGCCTTGGAAAAGCGCGGCCTCAAACGCGGTGTCGCCGCGATCTGCATCGGCGGTGGCGAAGGCACGGCCATCGCGATCGAACGGGCATGACGGCGGATTACGACCACCTGCAAAAGACAATTCAGGCGCTGACCGAGGGTGAGACGGATGGCATCGCGCTGATGGCCACCGTGGCTTGCGAGGTGCATCACGCGGACGACCGCTTCGACTGGACCGGCTTCTACCGCGTGACCGAGCCGCAGCTTCTGAAGATCGGGCCCTATCAGGGCGGGCACGGGTGCCTTGTCATCCCGTTCTCGCGCGGGGTCTGCGGGGCCGCCGCGCGCACCGGTGAGGTGCAGTTGGTCCCCGATGTAGAGGCTTTCGAGGGCCACATTGCCTGTGCCAGCTCAACCCGCTCAGAGCTGGTGCTGCCGGTGCGGAACGGATCAGGCGAGGTCATCGCCGTCTTTGACATCGACAGCGATCAGACGGATGCCTTCCGGGAGACGGATGCTCAGGCGTTGAGCGGGATTCTGGCCTCTGTGTTCGGGCGTCTTTAGCGCAGGCCCGCGAACCGCCCGATTGTCCCTATTTTCAGTGCAAATCTGACGACACCGGGGCGTTGGTGCCTGGCATTATGGTAGAGCGCGCGGCGGGTCGCCGACCGCAGCCGATCACGTGAAAATACTCTGGATTTTTTCACAGGAATCGTTAACGTGAAGAAATACGAATTTTTTTCACGAAACAGATGCGCCACGACCTGCCAACACATCCGGATACGCTCGGTGCCGACCTACGCGCGCTGCGAAAGGCGCGGGGGCTCACGCTGAGTGACATGGCGGAGACGCTTGGCCGATCCGTCGGGTGGCTGAGCCAGGTGGAGCGGGACAAATCCGAGCCGTCGATCACCGATCTGCGGCACATCGCCGAGGCGCTGGACGTTTCTGTCTCGATACTCTTTCGTCACGCGGCGGCTCCCGCTCACGAAGCGGGCTACGTGGTGCGCAAAGCCGCGCGGCGCAAGATCGGCAACACCGTGGCCGGCTTGGTGGAGGAACTGCTGTCGCCGGATCTGACCGATGACTTTGAGATGGTGCATTCGACCTTTGAGCCGAACAGCCGGATCACCGAACCCGTAACACGCCCGACGCAAGAGGTGGGCTATCTGGTTTCGGGCCGGCTCGATCTGGAGATCGGCGGCACCACCCACACGATCACCCCAGGCGACAGCTTCCGCATCCGCGGAGAGGCGTTTCGCTGGTCCAATCCTTACGACAAACCCGCCGTGGCCATCTGGGTCATCGCGCCGCCGGTGTACTGATGAGTTTCGAGGCCTGGACCATATTCGCGCTGTTCTGGGTGCTCTTCGTGACCACGCCGGGGCCGAACGCGGTCAACTGTATCACCAACGGGATGCACCTCAGCCTTCCGCGCGCGATGGTGGGCGTGCTGGCGATCCTGACGCAGGCGACGCTCTTTCTGGTGCTGTCGGCGCTGGGAATCACGGCGCTGATCGCAGCCTCACCAACCGGCTTCTTCATCGCCAAACTAGTAGGCGCAGGCTTCTTGATTTACCTCGGCGTGCGCGCCTGGATCCTGGCGAAGCGGCCCGTCGTCATTGGCGACCGGCCAGCAAGATCCGTCTATCTGCACGCGCTGGCGGTGGCGACGATTAACCCCAAGAGCGTCGCCGGCTACCTCGCGGCGTTCTCGCAATTCGTCCAGCTCGATGTGCCGATCTGGGAGCAGATGGTGGTGATCGTGCCCACGGCACTCACCATCACGGCCGTTGAGCTACACGGGGTTCACGCTGCTGGGCGCAGGGCTGGGCCGCGCAGCGCTCGGCGCGATGTTCAACACCTGGGTGCGGCGCGTGCTGGCGGCGTGTTTCGTCGTCTACGGCGTGCTTCTGGGCACCTCCGCCACACCGGGGAGGGCCTGACATGATCAAGGGCAGCTGTCTCTGCGGCGCGGTCACCTACACGGCCAGGGGCACGATTGGCGCGCCTGCCGCCTGTCACTGCACGCAATGCCGCAAGCAGTCGGGGCATGTCTGGGCGTCGTCTTACGTGGAAGACGGCACGCTTGAGATCACAGGCGACGTGCGCTGGTTCCAGTCGTCCGAGAAAGCCAAGCGTGGGTTCTGCCCGACCTGCGGCTCGGCTCTGTTTTGGAGCCACGACGACGACGATTTCATCTGTTTTTCGACCGGCTCGATCGACGGGCCGACGGGGCTGCGACTGCGCGGCCATATCCATACCGCCGCAAAGGGCGACTACTACAGCATCGCGGCGGATGAGCCGCAAAGGGAGACCTAATCATGGCAGATTTTCCAACAACGGCCCGCGTGGTCATCATCGGCGGCGGGGTGGTCGGCACCTCGACGCTCTATCACCTCGCCAAGGCGGGCTGGACCGATTGCGTGCTGCTGGAGAAGAACGAGCTGACCGCCGGATCGACCTGGCACGCGGCGGGCAACTGCCCGAACTTTGCCGGCAGTTGGGCGGTGATGAACATGCAGCGCTATTCGCTGTCCATGTACCGCACGCTGGCGGAAGATGTGGACTATCCGATGAACTACCACGTCACCGGGGCGCTGCGGCTGGCGCATTCCAAAGACCGGATGATGGAGTTCGAGAAGGTCGCCTCCATGGGCCGCTATCAGGGGCTGCAGATGGACATCTGCACGCCGGAGGAGCTGAAAGAGTTTAACCCGTTCATGGAAACGCACGATCTGGCCGGGGGGCTTTGGGATCCGCTCGATGGCGACATCGACCCGGCACAGCTGACGCAGGCGCTGGCCAAGGGCGCGCGCGACGCGGGCGGGCGGATCGAACGCTTCTGCCCGGTCATCGGCATCGACCGCGATGGAGACGAGTGGATCGTGAAGACCGAGAAGGGCGAGATCCGCTGTGAATATGTGGCCAACTGCGCCGGATACTACGCGCAGCGCGTGGGCGAGATGTTCAAGCCGTTTGGCGGGCGCACGGTGCCGATGGTGGTGATGAGCCACCAGTACTTCCTGACCGATGAGATCCCGGAGCTGGCCGCGTGGACCAAGGAGAAGGGCCACAAGATGCCGATGATCCGCGACGTGGACATCAGCTATTACCTGCGGCAGGACAAGAACGGGCTGAACCTCGGGCCCTATGAGCGCAACTGCAAGGCGCATTGGGTCACGCCGGACGATCCGATGCCGGAGGACTTCTCCTTCCAGCTTTACCCGGACGATCTGGAGCGGCTGGAGTTCTACATCGAGGATGCGATGGAGCGGGTGCCGGCGCTGGGCACTGCCGGAGTGGGTCGCAACATCAATGGCCCCATCCCATACGCCCCCGACGGGTTGCCGATGATCGGGCCGATGCCGGGGGTGAAGAACGCCTTTGAGGGGCACAGCTTCACCTTCGGGATCGCGCAGGGCGGCGGCGCGGGCAAGGTTCTGTCCGAGTGGATCATGCATGGCGAGACCGAGCTCGACATGTGGGCCGTCGATCCGCGGCGCTACACCGATTACGCGGACCACGACTATTGCCTCGCGAAGGCGCTGGAGACCTATGGCCACGAATACGCGATGCACTACCCGCATCACGAATGGCCCGCCGGGCGCGACAAGAAGCTGTCGCCCAACCACGCGCGTCTGCTGGCCGACGGCGCGCAGATGGGCGCCTACAACGGCTGGGAGCGGGCGAACTGGTTCGCCAAAGACGGCGATGACACCTCAGAAGAAGCGACCCTCACCTGGGACCGCAACGGCCCCTGGGCGGTGCGCGTCAAAGAAGAAGTCGAGGCGGTGCGGGACGGTGTCGGCGTGCTCGATATGCCGGGCTTCTCCCGCTACACGCTCTCGGGCGAAGGGGCTGCCGAGTGGCTGCGCGGCCAGGTTGCGGGTGCGCTGCCCAAGGCCGGCCGCATGAACCTGGGATACTTCACCGACAGCCGCGGCAAGATCGTGACCGAGGTGACCATCATCCGTTGGGGCGAGGATGACTTCTGGCTGATGACGGCCGCGGTCGCGCAGTGGCATGACATGGAGTTCCTCAAAAGCCGGCTGCCCGCGAACAGCGACATCAAGCTGACCGACATCACCCGCAACTGGAGCACGCTGCTGCTCACCGGGCCCAAGTCGCGCGACCTGCTGTCGGGGCTGACCGAGGATGCGGATCTCGCGCTGGGCTGGCTCTCCATTCAGGAGGCGACCGTCGCGGGCAAGCCGGTGAAGCTCTTCCGGGTGTCCTTTGCGGGCGAACTCGGCTGGGAGGTGCATTCCGCCTTTGACGACAGTGCACCTGTCTACGAGGCCATCCGCGATGCGGGGGCGGCGCCCTTTGGTATGTATGCGCTCAACTCCATGCGGATCGAGAAGGGGTATCGGAGCTGGAAGGGCGATCTTTCGACCGATTACTCCCTGCTCGAAGGCGGGATGGAGCGCTTCATCCGCTTCGACAAGCCTCAGGATTTCATCGGCAAGGCCGCACTGCTGAATGAAAAACAGCAGGGCGTGAAGAAGCAGTTCGTTACACTTGTGGTCGACGCGGGCGACCAAGACGCGCCCTATATGTCGCCGCTTTTTGTCGGGAACGAAGTCGTCGGCGAGACCACCTCTGGTGACTGGGGGTATCGCGTCAACAAATCCATAGCACTTGGCATGCTGCGCAAGGATCTGACGGAGCCGGGCACCGAAGTCGAGGTCGAGATCTATGGCAAGCGCTGCAAGGCGATCGTGCAGATCGACCAGCCGCTCTGGGATCCTCAGAACGAAAGGATCCGTGCGTGACACAGATCACGCTTCTGGACGGAGGCATGGGGCAGGAACTGATCCACCGCGCAGGGGATCGGCCGACGCCCTTGTGGTCGACGCAGGTTATGGCGGAACACCCCGGCATGGTCCAAGGCGTGCACGCGGATTTCTTTGCCGCAGGTGCCACGATTGCCACGACCAATACCTACGCGATCCATCGCGACCGTCTGGAAGACACAGCCTTGGAAGGGCGTTTCGAGGCCCTGCACGCGACAGCACTTGCAGAGGCCAAGGCCGCACGCGCGGCACATGGGGCGGGCCGGATCGCGGGAGGGATCGGCCCGCTCCGAGCCAGTTATCGCCCGGATCTGCATCCCGAGCCGGAGGTGGCCGTGCCGCTCTTCGCCGAGGTCGCCGGGCTGCTGGCGCCGGAGTGTGACCTGCTGATCCTGGAGACCTGCGCCTCCGTCGCCCATGCGCGCGACGCGCTGGCAGGCGCGCGGACGACCGATCTGCCGGTCTGGCTCTCGCTGACCGTGTCTGACACCGATGGCACGCAACTTCGGTCAGGTGAACCGCTCGCCGATGCGCTGGAGGTGGCCGCCGGGGCGGATGCGGTGCTGATCAACTGCGCGGCCCCTGAAGCCGTGACCGAGGCGCTGCCGATCATTGCTCCGCTGGGCAAACCCTTCGGCGGCTATGCCAATGCGTTTGAGCAGATCACCGAAGATTTCCTCAAGGCCAAGCCCACGGTCGAGGCCCTGACGGCGCGGCGCGACATGGGGCCGCGCGCTTACGCGGGATACGTCCTGCAATGGGTCGGCCTTGGGGCCACCATCGTCGGCGGCTGCTGTGAGGTCAGCCCCGCGCATATCGCTGAAATTGCAAGACGGCTGCGGGCCGTCGGTCATACCATCGTTTAAAGGAACACTGCTCATGGCTCTGCCACCGTCTCACGCGCGCGTTGTCATCATTGGGGGAGGGGTGATCGGCTGCTCCGTCGCGTATCACCTGACGAAACTGGGGTGGACAGATGTGGTGCTGCTGGAGCGCAAGCAGCTGACCTCCGGCACCACCTGGCACGCCGCCGGGCTGATCGCGCAGCTGCGTGCGACGGCGAATATGACCAAGCTTGCAAAGTACAGCCAGGAGCTTTACGGCAGCCTCGAAGAGGAAACCGGCGTCGCCACCGGCTTCAAGCGTTGCGGATCGATCACCGTCGCGCTGACCGAGGAGCGTCGCGAAGAGATCTACCGCCAGGCGGCGATGGCGCGGGCTTTCGGTGTGGAGGTTGAGGAAATCTCGCCGTCGCAGGTCAAGGAGCGCTATGAGCATCTCAACATCAAGGGTGTGACCGGGGCGGTCTATCTCGACAAGGACGGACAGGGCGATCCCGCGAACATTGCGCTGGCCTTGGCCAAGGGCGCGCGGCAGCGCGGTGCGCAGATCCTGGAACGCACGCGGGCCACACGGATCGCGCGTGAGGGTAAGCGGGTCACCGGTGTCGACTGGGAGCAAGGTGGCGAGAGCGGCCATATCACCGCCGATATGGTCGTGAACTGCGGCGGCATGTGGGCCCATGAGGTGGGTCGCATGGCGGGCGTGAACGTGCCGCTTCATGCGTGCGAGCACTTCTACATCGTGACCGAGGCCATCGCGGGGCTGACGCAGCTGCCGGTGCTGCGGGTGCCGGATGAATGTGCCTATTACAAGGAAGACGCAGGCAAAATGCTGCTGGGCGCGTTTGAGCCCAACGCCAAGCCCTGGGGGATGGAGGGCATTCCGGCGGACTTCGAGTTCGACCAGCTGCCTGAGGATTTCGACCACTTCGAGCCCATTCTGGAAGCGGCCGTCGAGCGCCTGCCGATGCTGGCGGAAGCGGGCATCCATACCTTCTTCAACGGGCCCGAGAGCTTCACGCCGGATGACGCCTACCACCTCGGTCTGGCGCCCGAGTTGGACAACTTCTGGGTCGCGGCCGGGTTCAACTCCATTGGCATCCAGTCTGCGGGCGGCGCGGGTATGGCGTTGGCGCAGTGGATGCAGGATGGCGACAAACCCTTCGATCTGGGCGATGTGGACATCAGCCGCATGCAGCCGTTCCAGGGCAACAGGACCTACCTCTTTGAACGCTCGACCGAGACGCTGGGCCTGCTCTATCAGGACCATTTCCCGTTCCGGCAGAAGGAAACCGCGCGCAAGATCCGCCGCTCGCCGGTCTATTGGCAGTTCCTCGACCGCGGCGCGGTGATGGGGGAATTTGCGGGGTGGGAGAGGCCCAACTGGATCGCCAAACCGACGCAGACGCCGGAGTATGAGTACAGCTGGAAGCGTCAGAACTTCTTTGATAACGTGGCCGAAGAGCACACGGCGATCCGCAACAATGTGGGCATGTATGACATGTCCTCCTTCGGCAAGATCCGGGTGGAGGGCAAGGACGCGACCGCCTTCATGAACTACGTGGGTGGCGGGCAGTACGACGTGCCGGTGGGCAAGATCGTCTACACCCAGTTCCTGAACCGACGTGGCGGGATCGAGGCGGATGTGACCGTGACGCGCCTGTCCGACACTGCCTATCTGGTGGTTACCCCGGCCGCGACACGGCTCGCCGATGAGACCTGGATGCGCCGCCATGTGGGCGACTTCAACGTGGTCATCACCGATGTGACTGCGGGCGAGGCGGTGTTGGCGGTGATGGGGCCGAATTCGCGCGAGCTGCTGAACCTGGTCTCGCCCAATGATTTTTCCAATGAAGTCAATCCTTTCGGCACCGCGCAGGAGATCGAGATCGGCATGGGGCTGGCGCGGGTCCACCGGGTGACCTATGTGGGCGAGCTCGGCTGGGAGGTCTATATCTCCTCCGACATGGCCGCGCATGTCTGCGAAACGCTGATCGAGGCGGGCGCGGAGCTGAACCTCAAGCTCTGCGGAATGCATATGATGGACAGCTGCCGGATGGAGAAGGGCTTCCGTCACTTCGGGCATGATATCACCTGCGAGGATCACGTGCTGGAAGCGGGTCTGGGCTTTGCAGTGAAGACCGACAAGCCCGACTTCATCGGCCGTGACGCGGTGCTGCGCAAGAAGGAAGAAGGTCTCAAGACCCGTCTGCTGCAGTTCAAGCTGACCGAGGCGGAGCCGCTGCTCTATCACCATGAGCCAATCCTGCGGAATGGGGAGATCGTGGGCTATCTTGCCTCCGGGGCCTATGGGCACAGTCTGGGGGCAGCAATGGGCCTCGGTTACGTGCCCTGTGCGGGCGAGACAGCCGCGGAGGTGCTGGCGTCGGAGTACCACATCGACGTCGCCGGCACGCGTGTGAAGGCCGAAGTGTCGCTGAAGCCGATGTACGACCCCAAGTCCGAACGCGTGAAAGCCTGACCCCGCGACGGCCTGAAAGCCCACCGCACCTGCCTGCTCTGATCGTAGTGCTGGCAGGTCCTGCGGGCTTTTGCATTTCGACTTTGAACTACATCGTTTTTTGCTGTCTCCCGCCCGGAGCTCGAACACGAAAAGCGATGCACTTGTCTCGACAAGACGCCGAAAGGCCCGAGGTCGCTGCCTTCGCCCCGGGTGGCTGGGCTTGAACATTTGTGCCCCATCTGCGAGCAGGCGGCATGAGCGACATCTACGCCCCGCCTCAGGACCCGCTGGCCATTCTGCATGAGGATGCCGAAGTGCTGCTGGTCGACAAGCCGGCTGGTCTTCTTTCGGTGCCCGGCAAAGGCCCGGAGCTGGCCGACTGTCTGCTGTGCCGGGTCCAGGCCGCCTTCCCCGATGCGTTGCTCGTGCACCGGCTCGACCGTGACACATCGGGTGTGATGATCTTTGCGCTTACCCCACATGCGCAGCGGCATCTGGGGTTGCAGTTCGAAAAACGCATGACGCAGAAGACTTACGTCGCACGGGTCTGGGGTGTGCCGATGAGAAAGACCGGCACCATCGATCTGCCGCTGATCGTCGACTGGCCGAACCGCCCGCGGCAGAAGGTGGATCACGAGACCGGCAAGCCCGCGCAGACCGACTGGCGAGTGCTGAAGGACGAGGGCGAGACGGCGCGGATGAGGCTTATGCCGCGGACCGGGCGCAGCCATCAGTTGAGGGTGCACATGATGGCTCTCGGGCACCCGATCTTGGGTGATGCGTTTTACGCGAGCGGGCTCGCCCGCGACTTCCCCCGGCTGATGCTGCACAGCGAGGAACTGCGGTTCAAGCATCCGCAGGGCGGCCGGTCCATGAAGATCCGGAGCAAGGCACCGTTCTGACCTGATCGCCGTGGGCCGTCTGCCGTATGGCTGACGCCTGTTGACGATGCCCGAGGCAATTCACCTTAAGCTTGCATCACCTACCGCTGCCTGAGTTGCGTGAAATCGACTCAATAGGTGACAAACCCTGTCTCAGTTCGAAGGCGAAACGCTTTATTTGCACGCCAAGGTCAGGGCGCTTGACATGATACTATTCGGTATCATAAAAGGGATACCAAATGGTATCACGTTCAGGAGCGCCCATGCCCCCCGTTCAATCCGCTTTCCGCGCGCTTGCGGATCCGACCCGACGCGACATCCTCGTGATGCTGCGCGATCGCGATCTCACCATCGCTGAGGTCGCCGAGAACTTCGAGATGACCCGCGCCGCCGTCAAGAAGCACCTCACAGTGCTGAGCGACGGTGGGCTGATCACCACCCGCACCCGCGGGCGAGCGCGCCTCAACACGCTCAACCCCACCGGCATCGGACCCGTGATGGACTGGCTGAAGTACTTCGACATGTTCTGGGACGACCGCCTCGCCAAACTCAAATCCGAAATTGAAAAGGACAAGACATGACCAGCCCCATCCTGCGCAAGACGATCTTTTTGAAAGCCTCCCGTGCGGAGGTCTGGGCGTTCCTGACCGAACCCGAGCATCTCGCCAAGTGGTTCCACGCCCCAAAACAGACGCTGGCCGAAGGGCAAAAGCTGGAACTCTACGGAGCGACCAGCGGCGATCTGTTGATTTGGGGCGAGGTGAAAGTGGCACGTCCGCCTGAGTATCTGGAGCATACGTTCACGGTGAAACCCATGGGGGATGCGGTGAGCATCGTGAAGTGGACCCTGACAGAGGTGGCGGGCGGTACGCAACTGTCGCTGGAGCACTCCGGTCTACCGGCCACGGTCGATGGGTTCGGCCTGGTGCTATCACTGGACAAAGGTTGGGACGAGCACTTCGGTCAGATGCGCGAAGCGCTGCACGACGCGGTTCCTGCATAGTTGAAACCGGAAAGCGAGCGGCCGGCGCGCGCCAAAGTCTTCGGGGCTCGGGCCGCTCGGCAGCAAATCACTCCCCGTGCGTAGCTCTCTCCTGGTTATGATCTTCCTCTTCAGGCGCTTGTCGCTTCGCCGTCCGGGCTCTCCGTTGGGTCGGCGATCGGCGCCGGCGCTCCGAAGAGGAACCCCTGCAGAACGTCGCAACCGAGCTTTGAGAGCATCTCGCACTGCGCCTTGGTTTCGACGCCTTCTGCGGTCACCTCTATCCCCAGCCGGCGTCCGAGCATGATCACGGTCTCGATGATTTCCAACGACCGCTCCGGATTGTCGGACAGGCCCGCCACGAACGACCGGTCGATCTTGATTCGGTCGAAGCCGTATTTCCACAGGTAGCCAAGGCTTGAGAAACCGGTTCCGAAGTCATCCATGGCGATCCACACGCCCATGTCCTGCAGCGCGTCGATCTGAAATCCGATGGTGGTGTCATCGTCCAGCAGAAGTGACTCCGTGATCTCGAGCTCGAGCCGGTCTGCCGGAAGACCCGATGCCGACAGCGCGTCTGCGACCAACTCGGGCAACCGCCCGCTGCGGAACTGCGCCACGGACAGATTGATCGCGACCTTGGGCGTGCCGGGCAGATCCGCGACTGTCCGCGTCGCTTCTTGCAGCACCCAAGCGCCGATGTCATCGATCAACCCGATCTCTTCGGCAATTGGGATGAACTCGCCCGGCGAGATCGGGGTGCCGTCCCGCAGCCGCAGCCGCATCAAGGCTTCGTAACCGACCAGCTCAAGATCCTCTCCGCTGACCAGAGGCTGATATTCGAGCGTGAATTCGTTCCGTTTGCTGGCGCCTTTGAGGCGGCGCTCGATCAGGTTTCGGCGGCGAATGACCCTGCCCATGTCATCGTCATAGAGCGCATATTGGTTCCGCCCGGCGGATTTCGCGTGATAGAGCGCCGCATCGGCCTGCGCCAGGGCTTCGTCCAGATCGGTGCCAGGTTCCGGCAGTGATACACCGATACTGACCGAGCTTGCGAGCGTGCGGTTGTCGATCTGAAGCGGTTCGGAGCAAAGGGTGAGAATCTTGCGGACTCGCCTGACAACCGTCTCCGTGTCGGTGGCACGAAGGGCCACGACGAATTCATCTCCACCGAAGCGTGCGATCAGATCGGTCGGTTCGGTGGCCGCCGTGAGGTTCCGGCCAATCTGTTCGAGATAGCTGTCGCCGACCGCATGACCGTGCGTGTCGTTGATCGACTTGAATTTATCTGCATCCAGAAACAGCAGCGCGCTCAACTCTTTCTCGACAATCATTGCCTTGGCGCGGGGCGTAAACTCCGCCCGGTTGAGCAGCCCGGTCAGCGCATCGAATTTCGCGAGATACTCTGCTTCAGACCGGGAGCGTTGGGTCAGCGACCGCTGCATACCATAGCCGGCGGCCGGCACCAGAAACAGGATCGCGCTGAGCATCGAGACGATCACACCAAAGGACTGGAAGCTGTCGGTAAAGTACTGACGGGTCATCGTCTCATCGACGTAAACCTCGACCACACCGTATACGCTTCCCTCCTCGTCGATCAGCGGAACATAGGCTTCAGCATAGAGATCGGGCCGATCCGGTTTTTCGGTTCCATCATAGACGTCGACCATGGCGATGCGGGTGTCGACGACCTGCCGCGGTTCTGGATCGAACTCCGTGGCGATACCCTTGGGATCCGAAATGAAGCTTTCGTCCGAAATCAGAACCAGCCGGCCTTGCGCATCGAAGAGCTTGAACCGGAAGACATCTCCCACTTGGCGTATCTGCCGGATCGCGTTCATCTGTTCGTCGGTGGGAACGCCCGTTGCTATGAGCCGCTGCAGATCCGGCACACGGGCAGACATGTATCCACCCCAGTGGAGCGCCTTGTTGACGGCGTCGCGGCTCACCGCCTGCTGGACACTGGCGACAGCCAGCACGTCGATCAAGGTCCAAACGAGGACGGCTGTACCGACAACGGCGGCAGCGAGAAAACGCACCATGAACTGGTCTCCCGGAAACGGCAAACCTGTGACACACAGCCGTTGCGATCTCGTAAACATCCCTGCGGACAGTGTGTCGCAGGGATGCGTGGTGAAATGGGTAAATGATTGGCAAAGATGGCTTTGTCGGCGAATGTGCTACTCCGCAGCCCAGCCCGAGACGGCCTTGACCTCCAGGAATTCCTCCAGCCCGTAGGCCCCGCCTTCTCGCCCGTTGCCGGATTGCTTGTAGCCGCCGAAGGGCGAGCCTTGCGCGAAGCCCTGACCGTTGGTCTCGACCATGCCCGAGCGCAGGCGGCGTGCCACCCGGCGGCGGCGTTCGTCATCCTCGGTCTGGACGTAGTTTGTGAGGCCGTAGGGCGTGTCATTGGCGATGGCGATGGCCTCCTCCTCCGTCTCGAAGCGGATGATCGAGAGCACGGGGCCAAAAATTTCCTCGCGGGCGATGGTCATGTCGTTGGTGACATCAGCAAAGACCGTGGGTTTGGCGTAGTAGCCGCGGTTCAGCCCATCTGGACGGCCCAGGCCACCGGCAACAAGCCGCGCCTCGGACATGCCTGTTTCGATCAGCGCCTGCACCTTGTCGTATTGCGCCTTGGAGACGAGCGGGCCGATATGCTTGCCCTCATCCGATGCCGGACCCACGCGCGTCGCGTTTGCGGTCTCGGCCGCCATCTCGACCGCTTCGTCATAGCGCGAGCTGTGCACCAGCATCCGCGTCGGCGCGTTGCAGGACTGGCCGGTGTTGCGGAAGCAGCGGATGGCGCCCTGCTTGGCGGCTTTGGGGTGGGCGTCCTCGAAGATGATGTTCGCCCCCTTGCCGCCAAGCTCGAGGCTGACGCGTTTCAGGGTGTCTGCGGCCGCCTTCGAGATGGCAATCCCGGCGCGGGTCGATCCGGTAAAGCTCACCATGTCGACGTCGGGATGCGCGGAGAGCTGGCTCCCCACGCCCGCGCCGTCGCCGTTCACCAGATTGAAAACGCCGGGCGGCACCCCTGCGTCATGCACGAATTCCGCAAAGAGCAGGCCGGAAAGAGGCGCGATTTCAGAGGGTTTGAGCACCATGGTGCAGCCGGTGGCCATCGCCGGAACCGCCTTGAGCACGATCTGGTTCATCGGCCAGTTCCAAGGCGTGATCAGGGCGCAGACGCCAACAGGCTCGAGCAGGGTTTTCTCGGTGGCTGTGAAGTCCCGCTCGAAACTGAAATCGTCGAAGGCCTTGAGGAAGCCCTCAAGATGCCAGCTGCCCGCACCGACCTGCTGCGCGCGGGCGAGATCGATGGGCGCGCCCATCTCCATCGACATGGCCTGCGCCATCTCTTCGGCGCGGGCATTGTAGATCTCGAGCAGCTTTTTCAGCAGGGCAGTGCGCTCGTCCTTGGTGGTCTGAGACCAGCTGTCGAAGGCGATGCGGGCCGCAGCCACGGCAGCATCGGTGTCGGCCTGCCCGCCGAGCGAGATCACCGCGCATTGCTCTTCGGTGGAGGGGTCGATGACAGCGAAGTCATTGGGCGCACTCGGTGCAACCCATTGACCGTTTATGTAAAAATCGCGCTTTTCCAGCATGGTGATGGTCCTTCGAGTCTAAGGTTGGCGGCACTCTGTCACCCGCAACATGGGGCTGCAAGAGAGGGGATGAAACCCGCCTGTGATGTGATTAAGTTAACGCCACGAGTCATCAAGAGCATTGCACCGGAGGACACCATGGGCTTGCGCATCAACGACACCATACCGAACCTGACCGTCGAAACCGACCATGGCACCCTTCAGTTGCATGACTGGATCGGCGACAGCTGGGCGATCCTCTTCTCGCACCCCAAGGATTTTACCCCTGTTTGCACCACGGAGTTCGGCGCGGTCGCGCAGCTTGCCGACGAGTGGGAAAAGCGTGGCACCAAAGTGATCGGCGTCTCCGTCGACGGTGTGGAGGACCACAAGAAGTGGAAGGAAGACATCGAGAAAGTCGGCGGCGCCAAGGCGGGCTTTCCGATCATCGCGGATGACGGGCTGGAGGTGTCAAAGGCCTTCGACATGCTGCCGGCCGAAGCGTACCTGCCCGACGGACGCACACCAGCCGACAGCGCGACCGTGCGCTCGGTCTTCATCATCGGGCCGGACAAGCAGCTGAAGCTGAGCATGACCTATCCGATGACCGTCGGGCGCAACTTCGCCGAGGTGCTGCGGGCGCTCGACGGCTTGCAGACCAGCGTCGGCAAAGGGGTGGCGACGCCTGCCAACTGGAACGTAGGCGACGATGTTATCATCCCGGCGACGGTCTCGGATGAGGACGCGAAGGCGAAGTTCGGCGAGTTCACGACCGTGCTGCCCTATCTGCGGACGACGAAAGCGCCGGAGTAGGTTTACTGGGCTCCAGCCTCTTTTCTTTGCCCGGCCGGTCGGCCGGGCGGGACATCTAAGCGCGGCGTTCAAAAAAAGCACATTGCGAGAGCGCTTCGAAGCGGCCTTCAAATCGGAAGTTCGGTGGTCGACTTGAGCTCTTTCAGAACGAAGCTCGAATGCACACCGCGCACGATCTCGTTGCGCAGCAGCGTGTGGGTCATAAAGCTTTCATAGGCTTCCACATCTGCAACGCGGATCTTCAACTGGTAGTCGGCGCTGCCCGAGGTGGCATAGCACTCCACGATCTCGGGATGGCCCTCGATCAGCTGCGCAAACCCCGCCACCGTCTTTTCCGCGTGATCGCGCAAGGTGATCGCGGCCAGAACGCAGAGCTTGCAGTCGACTTTCGAGGGATCGAGCAGCGCCACACGTGCGATAATCAGCCCCGCGCGCTCGAAGTCCTGCATGCGCCGCCAGACGGTGCTTTGCGCCATGCCGCAGCGCTCCGCCAGCTGGGCCAGTGAGAGGCTCGCATCGCGTTGAATTTCCCGCAAAAGTCGCTGATCTGTGGGCGAAAGCTTCATTCTGGCTCCATTGCCGAGATATCTCCCAAGCATAGAACCATTCTTGAACAAAAGAACCCCCGACGCGAAGCAGGGAGTCTCGATCAGCGTCGATGCGCGGATTTAAGCTTGGCGCCGACGCGCAATGACCCCAAAGACGCCAAGACCGGCCAGCAGGAGCGGTAATCCGGCCGGCAGCGGTACCGGTGTGAGTCCTGGCAGCCCGTCGGTTTGCGCGATGGCCCCCTGAGCAATCAGTTCGTGCGGCAGCGCGCTGGGATGCACGCCATCGACGAAGAAAAACTGATCTGCCGACGCAGGGGTCGGGCAGATGTTCGGGTCGGCCGGGTTGGCAAGGCTGGGCGTGCAGACCGCATCCAGTCGCAGGCCGAGCGCATCGGCTTGCCCGAGCAGGGTGTCGAACTGCGTGAAGAGATCGAAGACTTCGTAGTTGAAGCTCGTATCCTCGAAGGTCGCATGGAAGGCGAGCTCGGCCTCCAGTGTCGCATTGAAAAGCTGAACGCCTCCGCTGAGCAGGGTCCGTTCGAGATCGGTGAGACCGGCGGATCCCGGGATGCGGCTGAGGTCCGGCAGGTTGAAGACAATAAAATTGTCGAAGTTGTCCACGGTCGAAATGTCTTTGACCGTGTCGACGACCTTGCCCGCCAGCGCGATCGGGTCAAACCCCGGCTCATCGCCGCGTTGGAAGAAGTCGTTTGCGCCGAAGAGCGCCGTGACAAGCGGGGTGTCGCCCGAGAGTAGGGCCGCACCGCTGGACTGCAGGGTGCTGGCCTGTCGGGCGAAGGTGCCGAAGGCGGCAGAGGCTGCGGGTGGCGTGATGGCGTCGTTGTCGTTCACATCTCCGGCCGTTGCGCCACCCAATGCGAAATTGAAGTTGGGCAGGCCAGATTGTTCAAAAAGATCGGCAATGTATTCGGCATAGACCGGCCCGTTGGAAAAGCGGCCGTCCAGGCTGGGCGCCGGCAGCGTACCGGCCTTGCCGTCGTCGGTCAGACTGTCGCCAAAGGCGTAATAGCTTGTGAAATCCACATCGAATGTGCTGGCCTGCGCGACCGTCGTGAGCCCGAGGGCCAATCCCAGCGAAAGAATATGATGTCTCATGAAAGCCCTCCCAAGCCTCTGGCGGGAAGGGTAACACCGTTTTGTGACACGCCTAGCCTTACCTTGCGCAAGGGCGCACACGACGCTGCGTCAAGAAAAAGGCCCCAGCGTTTCCGCCAGGGCCCGATCTTGCGTTGACCAGCAGAGTTATTCCTCTGCGGGCGCCGCCTCTTTCTTGAGTTCTTCGCCGGTCTCCTGGTCTACGACCTTCATCGACAGGCGCACCTTGCCGCGATCGTCAAAGCCCAGAAGCTTCACTTTCACTTCCTGACCTTCCTTCAGCACGTCGCTGGGATGGTTCAGGCGGCGGTTCTCGATCTGGCTGACGTGCACGAGGCCGTCGCGCTTGCCGAAGAAGTTCACGAAGGCGCCGAAGTCGACGATCTTCACGACTGTCCCGGTGTAGATCTGGCCCTCCTCGGGCTCGGCCACGATGGAGTGGATCATGTCGTAGGCCTTCTTGATGGCTTCGCCGTTGGGCGAGGCGATCTTGATGGTGCCTTCGTCGTTGATGTCCACCTTCGCGCCGGAGACTTCCACGATCTCACGGATGACCTTGCCGCCGGAGCCGATGACTTCGCGGATCTTGTCGGTCGGGATCTGCATGGTCTCGATGCGTGGGGCGTGCACGGAGAAGTCCGCAGCCCCGGTGATGGCCTTGTTCATCTCGCCGAGGATGTGCATCCGGCCGTCCTTGGCCTGCGCGAGGGCCTTCTCCATGATTTCCGGCGTGATGCCGGCGACCTTGATGTCCATCTGCAGCGAGGTGATGCCGTTCTCGGTGCCTGCGACCTTGAAGTCCATATCGCCCAGGTGGTCCTCATCCCCAAGGATATCGCTGAGAATCGCGTAGGAGCCGTCCTCTTCGAGGATCAGACCCATGGCAACACCGGCAACGGCCGATTTCAGCGGCACGCCCGCGTCCATCATCGACAGCGACCCGCCACAGACCGATGCCATGGAGGAGGAGCCGTTGGATTCGGTGATCTCAGAGACCACGCGGATTGTGTAAGGGAAGTCCGTCGCCGCTGGCAGCACCGCTTGCAGCGCGCGCCAGGCGAGCTTGCCGTGGCCGATTTCGCGCCGTCCCGGAGGGCCCACGCGGCCTGCTTCGCCGACCGAATAGGGCGGGAAGTTGTAGTGCAGCAGGAAGTTGGATTTGAAGTTGCCATGCAGCGCGTCGATGAACTGCTCATCGTCACCGGTGCCGAGCGTGGTGATCACGAGGCCTTGTGTTTCGCCGCGGGTGAAGAGCGCCGAGCCATGGGTGCGTGGCAAGAGGCCGGTTTCACAGACGATGTCGCGGATCTCGTCCGTCTTCCGCCCGTCGATCCGTTTGCCGGTCTTCACCACATCGCCGCGCAGGATCGAGGCTTCGAGCTTTTTCAGCGCGGAGCCCAAGTTCGGGTCTTCGGCCTGCTCCTCGGTCAGCGCTGCGACGATGGCCTCGCGGGCGGCGGCCACGGCCGTGGTCCGCTCCTGTTTGTCGGTGATCGCAAAGGCCGCGCGCATCTGCTCTTCGCCCGCGGATTTCACCGCCGCGTAGAGGTCGCTGTAATCCGGCGGGCTGAAGTCGAAGGGTTCTTTCGCCGCGTCTTCCGCCAGGGCGATGATCAGATCGATCACCGGCTGGATCTGTTCATGCGCGAAGGTGACGGCGCCCAGCATCTCGGCTTCGGTCAGCTCGTAGGCTTCCGATTCCACCATCATCACCGCGTCCTTGGTGCCAGCGACCACCAGATCAAGCCGCTGCTCGGGGTTCAGGCGCAGGTCCTGCATGTCGTCCACGGTGGGGTTCAACACGTATTCGCCATCCTCGAAGCCGACGCGCGCACCGGCGATCGGGCCCATGAAGGGCGCGCCCGAGATGGTCAGCGCCGCAGATGCCGCGATCATCGCCACGATGTCGGGGTCATTGACCAGATCGTGGGAGAGCACGGTGCACATCACCAGCACTTCGTTCTTGAAGCCCGGCACGAAGAGCGGACGGATCGGACGGTCGATCAGACGCGCGGTCAGCGTCTCTTTCTCGGTTGGGCGCGCCTCGCGCTTGAAAAAGCCGCCCGGCACCTTGCCGGCGGCGTAGTATTTCTCTTGGTAGTGCACGGTCAGGGGAAAGAAGTCCTGACCTTCCTTGGCTTTCTTTGCGAAGGTGACGTTCGCCATCACGCTGGTCTCGCCCAGCGTCGCAATCACCGACCCATCCGCCTGACGGGCCACTTTTCCGGTTTCCAGTGTGAGCGTTTCCTCGCCCCACTGCATCGATTTTTTCGTTTCGTTGAACATCTAGGTTCCTCAAGTTGGCCCATTGGCCATTGCATAGGGGGCGAATTCCCCCTGACCTCGGTATCTTCTTTGTCAGGCGCTGAGGTCCGGGCGCCGGCTTTCAGATTGCGCGTACGTACACGAGATTGCGGGCGTTGGAAAGAGACGCATTCCGCGACGGTAAGCCCTAGCTCCAAGGCTTTTTCGGCGGGGTTTTGTAGGCCGGTGGAGCCTCCGGGAAGAGATCGCCCGTCGCGCTGTCGGCACCGCGACCAAAGCGCAGCATCCAGGGTTTGGGTGCGGCGATCTCCCCGCCCGGGGCCCATTCGAAATACCCCAGCGCGCCGCTGGCGGGGATCGGCTCGATGGGCTGGGGGTTCTCCAGCAGAAGACCGGCCTCGCCGCCGAACCAGGGACTGTCGCTTGTCGTTATGATCTCGACGACGTCCACAGTGCCGATGATGGCGCCGCGGATCAGCGCCTCGGGGCGTGGGCAGGTGGTGCCGTGCTGGGCAAAGCGCCAGTGCAGGTAGCGGTACTCGTCCTCCTTCATGCCGGTGGCGGCATGGATGCAGATGGGGCCGGGGGCCATGTCACCCGCGCGGATCGCGCCGAGGCTGCGATTCTCGATGATCTTCGGCCCATGGATGATGGCCCAGGCCGAGGGCTGGCGGACCGAGAGGGCGAGGCGGGGGAGATCATGCATGGGGCGGAGGTAGGTCGGGATGTGGCGCGCGCCATCGCATCTCGTTTTGATTTGTGCGCACCGCCTTGTCACGTCCCGCCCGGCTGACCGGCCGGGCATCGCCCGACCTCCCCCCGGAGGGCGATTTCGACGTTTGAAATGAACAGGAGGTCAACGCCTTTTTGAGATGTCGGAAACCGCGCGGCCGTTCCAAACGCCCTCCACGCTCTGGGATCGTCCCTTGGCTGTCAGAGATCCTTTTCGCCCAGGATGCGGGTGAAGAGGCCCACCACGACAGCGGTTGTCATGCCGAACATCAGAATGCCCGTCACCGAGATCATCGCCCCCATGATCCGGTGTTCGGGATCAAGCACCACATCGCCGTACCCCACGGTCGTGTAGGTCACCAGCGAGTAATAGATCGGCGCCTCGTATCCCGGCAGCGCGCCTGAGATCCAGAGCGTAAAGGCCGAGATATAGATCTGGACGGTGTGCGAGCCCAAAAGCACCAGAAACAGCGCGCCAGTCACGATCATCTGATGCCGCGTGCTGCGGCTGGCGTCGAAGTGATCGTGGTGCCGCAGGTGGCGGACCATGCGGCCGATCACCAGAATGTGCAGCATGGCACAGACCAGCAGCAGCGCGCTGCCGAAGACGATCTGGAGAAGGACGGGCATATCTTTCCACCAAAGGGCCGTTTCGCAGATTTTCAGGGGTGTACGCGGAGCGGCAGACGATGTCCAACGCGCGTCACGCTTGTGACAGCGCCGCAAGCAGAACCACCGCCATCATCGAGGCCGCCATGGCGATATTGATCGTGCGCTGGATGTGGTGCGGCAGGTTCATGCGCTGCAAGGTGATGCCGAGCCACAGCCACGCGAAGTGGATCGGGATCCAAATGGCGTTCACGATCAGAAACTTGAGGGCGATCTCGACGGCGAAGCTTTGTGGCCAGAAGCCAAAGCCGCTGAAGAGTGCGGTGTTGACCGCATAGGCTTTCGGGTTGATCGCTTGCAACAGGATCCCTCCGCCGACGCCGGGTGGCTTGGCGCGTTCGATGAAGGCGACCTTGCTGCCCGCCAGCGCGATGCGCAGCGCGAGATACGCCAGATAGGCGACCGAAGCGAAGAAGAGCAGGGTGCGCAGACGATCATCGGCGAGAATGGCCGCCGTCACGCCCGAGACCACGGCGAGTGAGACGAGGTTGGTGCCGATGAAAAGGCCCAAAACATAGCGGCTGCCGGCCCGAGCGCCGAAGGCGGCCCCCACCCCCGCCGTCGACAGTACGCCGGGCCCGGGGGTGATGATCAGGAAGAAGACGGCGGCGGCGAAGGTGAGCATGAGCGCACTCTATGCAGCCGGGGCCGGGGGTAAAGAAAAACCGCGCCGGATGAGGCGCGGTTTGTTCTCGAACTGAACCGGGTGATGGACCGTTGGCATGCAGAGCACGCCGACATATCCGCACGCGGAGTAGATCGCCTTGCGATGTGTTTCCGGAGTTATCTCCGGAGGCCGAGGCGTTTGATCAGGTCCTGGTAGCGCGCCTCATCCTTGCCTTTGACGTAGTCGAGAAGCTTGCGGCGCGTGGCCACCATCTTCAGCAGACCACGGCGGCCATGGTTGTCTTTCTTGTGGGTCTTGAAGTGCTCGGTCAGCGTCGCGATGCGCGACGACAAGATGGCAACCTGAACTTCCGGCGAGCCGGTGTCGCCGTCCTTGGTTGCGAAGTCCTTCATGACGCGGGCTTTTTCTTCTGCAGTGATCGACATCGGGGGCTCCTGTATCAAAAGTTGCGGTCAAGGCACAGGCCGGGATGTCGTCCAGCGCAGGCCCATGGAGTAACCCGCGCGAGAGAGATTCTGCGTGGGACTGCGGGCGTATAAGCGCCCGATCACAAAATAGCAATCGTTGAATTGACCGCGCCGCGCGCTCAGGCTGCTTCGAGGCCCACCGCCATGGCCGAGCTGAGCGGTATCAGGGTCAGATCCGCGACGCTCAGGCCGCTGTCGCCATAGACCTCCGCCACGGTCTCGCCGTTCATGGAGACATACATGACGTCCGGGTGTTCCGGATCGGACAGGACGTCCACATGCGGCTCTGCCGTCATTGGGTCGGTGTCGTCCCAGACGACCATCAGGCTGTCGTTGTCGGCCTCGTAGTCGAGGATGTCGGCGCCCACGCGTTCGGCAATCCAATCGCTGAGCAGCTGATCGAGTGGTGCCGCAGCATCGTCCATCTGCGCCTCCGGTGTATCAAGCAGGTCAGTGCCGGTGACGAAGGGCGCCATCTCTGGCTGGTGTTCTGCAGCGCTCTCAATGTCGGCCATCACCTCGTTCAAAACAGCGTCACCCCACCCCGGCCCGGTCGGCGCAATCGGTGCTGCGTTGACGTCGACGTTGGTGCCAGACTGCAAAAGCCCGTCCTCGGTGCTGTGCTCCCTGATCTGATCGAGCAGGAGATCGCCCGATCCCAAGTGGATGTTTTCATCCTCCGGCACGCCGCTCTCTTCGTCCACCGTGTCCGGCTTGACGCCGACAAACGCCGCGGCCCCGACACCGGCCATACCTACCAAACCTGCCAACCAGAGCATGTGATCCCGACCTCGTTCACCTCTTACCGAACCGCGCCTTCCGACAAGGTGCCGGATAGACGCGCCCCAAAAAGCGGCTTAGGGCCAATTTCTAACCAATATGTTAACGCTCAACCGGCAAATCCCAGCGCTCGGGCGCCTGCGCATATGGCAGGTAGAGCGGATGGCGCGGGTGGCCGGCCTTGGATGTGCCCAGGTGGTGCAGGACGCAGTCCGCCCCGGACAGAAGCTCGGCGACAGCGGCGCCACGCGCCAGATGGACCCCGTGCACGCCCCAGGCCGCGATCACCTGGTCTGCCCGTTTCGCCGCCTCAACCAGGATCGCGTCGTTCTCCGGCCCGACGGGATCGGCGGCTTTGCGCAGGGCCCGCGGATCGGTCTCGCGCCAGGCGAAGATATTCGTGACCTCGAAGGCTCCGAAGCCCAGCTGCCGGGCACGGCGTTCGCAGCGTTCGACCGTGGGGTCGTTGCGCCGCTCGTCGGCGGTCGATGGGTTCAGCATCACGAAGTTGACCCGCGGCCTTGTACCATCCCAGACGCGGGTGAGACTGTAACGATAGCAGCCGCAGTCGGAGTAGAGGGCGGTGGAGAAGATGCCGTCCGCATGATGGGTTCGGGTGTGCATGACGTGTCTTGCCAGTCGATCACGACTTGGGCAAGGGGCATCGAAAAAGGCCGCCCGGGTCGGCGGCCTTGGTTGGATTATCCTTGCGATATCAGCCCATTGCGGCAGCGCGCTTCAGCGGCAACTCCATGACCTCGCCGCGCAGTTCCAGCGTCGCCGCGGCGACAACGGCGTAGACCACATGCCCCCAGAGCGCGACCCAGGTGATGCCGGTAAAGCCGAGAAAGGGCTTCATGCCCGCCACGAGGTGCGCCATGCCATAAAGCGCGAAGGCCCAGAGGGCGACACCGTAGACCACAGCGGTGATGCCCCAGTGCAGCTGCGGCAGCACAGCGCGCTGCACGGGACGCGCGATCGCATAGTAGCCGATCACGTAGAACAGAAGGCCGGTCACGGTGTGAAGCAGGTAGGCGGCACCGGAGGGCGCTGCACCAAAAACAGATTTGAGTGTCGCACCGGCGAGTCCGACGGGTGCAAGTTTGGCATAGCCAAAGAGCGGGCTGAGCGCCTGGCCGAAAGTATCAAAGGCGATGGTGGCGAAGGCGCCGGCGGTCAGGACGGTGAAGATCGTGCGTGTCATGTCGAGTGTCTCCGGGTTGGGTCGGTTTGTGTCGTCTGACCCGAATATGACAAGCCTGGGCGGGCCTGTGCAGGGGCCTCACACAAGGCTTATCGTCGAAACGATTTTCGTAACATTCTTTGTAATAACCCGACGTTTTCGCTGACATCCGCGCGAGAATTACAACCGTTTGTAATATTCGGGACTGGTTAGTTCCGAATGTTCAAGACGCGACTCGGGTGCAGCTCGCCCGATTTGTAGCGCCCGATAGCCACGGCACGGCCCTCAAAGGAGGCCCAGGCCTCTTCGCCGTAGTCCACATCGCTGGCCAAGACCATGCCGGGATTGCCGTTGCGCAGCCGTGCAGCCCCCTCGGCGGTCGCCTTCACCTCGGGCAGATCGGCAAGCGCCATCTCGACCGGGCGCAGGTGGTCGTCCAGCGCGGGGGTGCGGGCCATCTCGTCGATCTGTTCGAGGCTGAGCCCCTCTTCCGCATCGAAGGGACCCGACCAGATCCGGCGCAAGTCGCGGACATGACCGTAACAGCCAAGCGCCTGGCCCAGATCCCGCGCGATGGCGCGCACATAGCCGCCCTTGCCGCAGATCAGCTCCAGCGTGACATGGTCGGCGTCCGGCATGTCGATAAGCAAATGGCTCTCGACATATAGCGGCCGGGCCGCGATCTCCATCGTCTCGCCGTCACGGGCGCGCTTGTAGGCCCGCGCGCCGTCGATCTTGACGGCGGAGAACTGTGGCGGCACCTGCTCGATGTCACCGACAAAGTCGCTGAGTGCTGCCTTGATCTCCTCTTCGCTGGGGCGCAGGGCGCTTTCGGCGATCACCTCACCCTCGGCATCGTCGGTATTGGTGGCCTGACCCAGCCGCACGGTAAACTCATAGGCCTTCAGCGCGTCGGTCACGTAAGGCACGGTCTTGGTCGCCTCGCCCAGAGCGACGGCCAGAACGCCGGTGGCCTCCGGGTCGAGCGTGCCCGCGTGCCCCGCCTTCTTGGCATTCAGCGCCCAGCGGACCTTGTTCACCACGGCGGTCGAGGTCAGCCCCGCGGGCTTGTCCACCACCAGCCAACCGGAGATGTCTCTGCCTTGACGTCTGCGCCCCATGATGCCTCGCGTGATGTGAGAACGCTCCTCATAGCGGCTTCACAGGCGGACGGCCAGAGGGCGCTGCCTTCTTCTGGCTGAAAATATCCCCGCCGGAGGCATGAACCTCTACTCCGACGGTGCCACCACCCCGACGATAGGGCCGAGGCTGAACCCGAAATCGCTGCGCCCCAAGGCTGGCGCATAGAGCCGCGAGATCTTGCCATCGAAGTAGAGCGCGTTGGGCAATGCCAGATGATCGCGGAAGAGCCGCCCGAAATCGTAAAAATTCACCGGTTCATCCGAGATCGCGAAGACCACGCGCCGCCCGTCGTCGGAGGTGCCCACCCCGTTGCGGATGAACTTCGAGGTGCCGTCTTCGAGAAACCGCGGATGCAGCGCGCCGTCGATCACAAGCATCGGGCCGGACTGCGTGGCATCCTCGCAGTCCGGGGCGCTGGCGACAAAAGCCGAGGTCTCGAACACATCGGCGCGCCCCTCGCGCAGGCAGAAGACACCGTTGGGCAAAAGCCCGAAGTTGCCGGGCCCTGCGCTTTCGATCACCCGCATGACCTCACGCCCGTCCTCCACATAATGGCCCACGGGTGCGCGGTTGTCGTGATACATGCCGGCATTCATCGCAAAGACGAGCTGCAGGTTTTTGGAGGCCAGCGCGCGGTTGATGTTGGAGAACTGGCCCAGCGGTGCACCATCCTCGCCGTAGAGGAACAGCTCCAATGTCTCGGTGGCCGCATCGACTTCACAGATTGTGTAGCGCGCACCCTCGAAGGGCTCGGTCCGGCAGTCGACAGCCGTCGCGCTCTGCGCCAGCAGCGCCAGCCCGGCCGCGATGACGCCCGTGCGGATCATTCGGCTCCGCGCTCCTCCGCGTCGGTTTTCTGCGTATCCCGGCGCACCTCTTCGCGGCCCAGCATTTCGCGGGTTTCGTCCATCCGATCGAACGTGTCATCCAGCTGAAAGCGCAGGTCCGGCGCAAACTTCAGAGCGAGCTTCTTGGAAATGATTCGCCGCAGCTCGCCCTTGTTCCGTGCCAGCAGTGCGATCACCTCGTCCTGGCCGCGCCCGCCCAAGGGCAAGACATAGGCGGTGGCGATCTTGAGATCGGGCGAGGTGCGCACTTCACCCACGGTGATCGACATCCGATTCAGATCGGGGTCATGCACATCGCCGCGTGCCAGAACATCCGAAAGCGCGCGGCGAATGAGCTCGCCCACGCGGAGTTGCCGCTGCGAGGGCCCCGGCCCATCGTGAAACTTGTTCTTGCCCATGCGCCCCATCTAAGCGGTCGCAGAGGCTTTGCCAAGCGCGGGGTGGCGCGATAAGCAGAGGCCCGGAGTTTGCGCGAGGGAGAGCGGGATGGGCGAGCAGATGAGACTTGTGGTGACGGGTGTGTCGGGCCGGATGGGCCGCATGCTGGTCGAGACCATTGCTGGCTCGGACCGCGCGGTGCTGACCGGTGCGCTCGAGCGGAGCGGCCATGACTGGATCGGGCGCGATCTCGGCGCGGCCATGGGGGGCGCCGACAGCGGTGTGATCGTCAGCGACGATTTAGCGGTATTTGCGGATGCCGACGCGGTGATTGATTTCACGGCTCCTGCGGCCACCCTCCGCTTTGCAAGGGCCGCGGCCAAGGCGCGCGTCGCGCATGTGATCGGCACCACGGGCATGACGGCCGAGGAGATTGCGCAGCTCGACAGCCCCGCGCGGCAGACCGTGATCGTCCGGGCGGGCAACATGAGCTTGGGTGTGAACCTGCTGGTGCAATTGACCAAACGCGTCGCGGCCGCGCTCGATGCGGATTACGACATCGAGATCATCGAGGCACATCACAATCAGAAGGTCGACGCGCCCTCGGGCACCGCGCTGATGCTGGGCGAGGCCGCTGCCGAAGGCCGAGGTGTGACACTGGCCGAGATGTCTGACCGGGCGCGCGACGGGATCACCGGCGCCCGCGAGCCGGGCCGGATCGGCTTCACGGCGATCCGGGGCGGCGACATCGTGGGTGAGCATGACGTCATGTTTGCCGCGGCAGGCGAGCGGATCATTCTGCGCCACGTGGCCTCCGACAGGTCGGTTTTCGCTCGCGGTGCCCTGAAAGCGGCCCTTTGGACCCGTGGCAAGGCGCCAGGCGCTTATGACATGCTCGATGTTCTCGGGCTCTCTGAGCAATAATTCGCCGGTTGGTCACGGTTTGAGAAAACCAAACTCCGCGATGCTGCGTATAATTTTTTATAGCATCAAACGGGAGCTTGGATCGATGCGGATTGTGATGCGTGTGATGACCGCTGCCGCGGTGATGATGGCGAGCTCTGCCGCGGCTGAATTTGCCAAAGTCGACAGCCAGGACGAGTTCATCTCGCTGATCCAGGGCAAGGAACTGCGGCGTCCCTTCGTCCGGCTTGAAGTGTCGAGCGAAGGGCAGATCTCGGGCATGGGTGCGGCTTGGCCGGTCACAGGAAGCTGGACCTGGCAAGAGGGCTACTTCTGCCGTGATCTGTTTTGGGATGGCGACCCTCTGGGATACAACTGTCAGGAAGTGCGGGCGCATGAGAACCGCATCATCTTCACCTCGGACCGCGGAACGGGCGACTCGGCGGAGTTCCGGCTGAGATAGTCGGACCCTGATCCAAAGGAACGCGCTGCGCGCGTACGCCATTCTCGATGTGCGGGTGGCGCCGACGGTGCTCAGAAATCGATGGCGAGCCCCTTCTTTTCCCAATCTCCGTAGCGGACAGGTTCTGGCCCGTCCCGCCCGCCAAGCTCGGTCGGCAGCTCCAGATCCTTGGCGTTGCGCCGCCGCTCTTCGGCCTCCGCAAGTGCGCGTTCGGCGGCAGGGGGTAGCTTGCGTGCGGGCTGTTCGGGTGTGGTGTCGTCTGTCATGCGGGTCTCTCGTCGCTCAGCGCTTGATATACGCCGGAGATTGACGCAGACAACCCGCCAGCACTGAATGGAGCCTCTCTCGATGTCCGACACCGGCGTTCCCGCGCGGAGAAGCGCAGTCTACCTGCTTGATCAGATCCTGGGTGAGGGGCGGCTGATGTCGGAGCTTGTCGGCGCCGGGGCGCTCGACCGGCTGGCCGCTGAGGACCGCGCGCGGGCGCAGCGGCTGGCAATGGATACATTGCGAGGGCTTGAGCGGGCCGACCGGCTCTTGCAGCGGCATCTGAAGAAGTATCCCCCCCTGACCGTGCGCAATGCACTGCGGGTCGGCACGGTCGAGCTCTGTCAGGAGGCGGCGGCGCACGGTGTGGTGAACGCGATGGTCGAGTTGGTCGCCCGGCACAAGCGGTTCGGTCATCTGAAGGGGCTGACCAATGCGGTTTTGCGCAAGATTGCTGATGAAGGACCAGCGCGCTGGGCGATGCTGCGCGTCCCGAGATTGCCGAAGTGGCTGCGTCGCCCGCTGAGCGAGGCCTGGGGTGCAGAGGCCATCGCGGCGATCGAGGCCGCGCAGTTTGCCGGGGCTCCGCTGGACTTGACTGCGAAGACGGATGCCGCCGCAGTTGCCGAGATGACAGGCGGTGTGCTGCTGCCGACTGGCTCCGTTCGGGTTCGGGATGCTGGCCAGGTGTCGACGATGCCCGGCTATGCGTCCGGAGACTGGTGGGTGCAAGATGCCGCTGCCGCGCTGCCGGTGCGCATGCTTGCGCCGCGACCGGGTGAACAGGTGCTGGACCTCTGTGCGGCTCCGGGCGGCAAGACGATGCAGTTGGCCGCCGCCGGTGCCGACGTGACCGCAGTGGACGCTTCGGAGCCGCGCATGGCCCGGCTGTCGGAGAACCTCGCCCGGACCGGCTTGCAGGCACGGCTGGTGATCGAGGATGCGCGACGCCATCAAGGGGCCTACGACGCAATCCTGCTGGATGCGCCCTGTTCCGCCACGGGCACGATCCGGCGGCATCCGGATTTGCCCTATGCCAAGGACGGTTCCGAATTCGGCGCGCTGATCGCTTTGCAGGCGGAGCTGATCGACCATGCCTGGTCGGTGCTGAAGCCCGGCGGGCGGATGGTGTTTTGCACCTGCTCACTGCTGCCGGACGAGGGCGAAGTGCAGGTGGAGGAGGCACTGGCCCGGCACAGCGATATGCAGGTGGTTCCCGGCGCGAGGGAGCAGCCGGGCGTCGCGGCCGAGTGGCGCAGCGCAGAGGGTGGTCTCCGGCTGCGGCCCGACTATTGGCCCGATCTGGGTGGGATGGACGGATTCTATATCGCCTGCTTGCGCAAATCCGGCTGAGCTGGCGCGAAGATAGTCGATGACTTGATTCACCACTCGGGGTAGACTGCGGCGAAGCGCCGTCAGAGCGTCCGACAGGCAGGTAGCCAGATGTCCGAAGCCCGAAGTTTTGCAGCCCGCAAAGCGCAGTTCCTGAACCGTTGGCACGCCGCGCGGGCAGGACGGATGCGGGCGCGGGCCGTCGGCTTTGTCTCGGCGCCGGAGCCGCGCACCATTGGCAGCTTTGCCCGGGGGCGGCAGCTGCTGGCTGGCAATTTCCTCTTTGCAGGGCATCTGCTTGAGCACCCGGACACCGATCTTTGGGATCTGCCGGCGCCGAATGCGGAGTATGAACAGGAGATCCATGGGTTCGCCTGGCTCGACGACCTCGCCGCGGTGGGGGACCACGCGGCGCGCGCGGCAGCACAGCGTTGGGTCTGGAGCTGGATGGATCGCTACGGCCGCGGGCGCGGTCCGGGCTGGACGCCGGATCTAACCGGGCGGCGGCTCATTCGCTGGATCAACCATGCGCTTTTCATGTTGCAGGGCAATGATGCGCCAGACAGCGATGCGTTCTACCGTTCGCTGAACCGACAGACTCATTTCCTCGCGCGGCGCTGGCAGGGGGCAGCGAGCGGTCTGCCACGCTTCGAGGCCCTCACCGGATTGATCTACGCCAGCCTCGCGCTCGAGGGTATGGACGCGATGGCCGCACCCGCCGTGAAGGCGCTGGCGCGCGAATGCCGCAGCCAGATCGACGCACAAGGAGGGTTGCCGACGCGCAACCCCGAAGAGTTGCTTGATGTCTTCACACTGCTGACCTGGGCCGCGGCGGCCTTGTCGGATGCGGGGCAGGCGGCGAGCGATGCGCATTTGGAGGCGATCGAGCGGATCGCACCGACGCTGCGGACCCTACGCCATGCCGATGGCGGGTTGGCGCGGTTCCACGGCGGCGGCCGGGGCCCAGAAGGCTGGCTTGATCATGCGCTGGCACAGGCCAAGGCCAAGACCCGGCAGCCGGACGGGCTGTCCATGGGCTTTGCCCGGCTCTCGGCGGGGCGCACGAGCGTCATCGTCGACGCGAGCAAACCGCCCACGGGCCGCGCCTCCTACAATGCCCATGCCTCGACGCTGGCGCTGGAGCTGACCTCGGGGCGGCGTCCGCTGGTGGTCAATTGCGGCTCTGGGCGGTCCTTCGGACCGGATTGGCGGCGGGCGGGTCGGGCGACGCCGTCGCATTCGACGCTCTCGCTTGATGGCTATTCCAGCGCACGCCTGGGAGAGGCGGAGCGGGGTACCGGGCGCGAGGAGCTGATCGAGGGGCCAATCAAGGTGCCGATCGAGATCGGCCATGTGAGCGACGGGCTGCGGTTTCAGGGCGGGCACGACGGGTTCTCGGGCACCCACGGGCTGATCCATGCCCGCACCCTCGAGATGACCTTCGACGGGCGCGGGATGGCAGGCGAGGATATGTTGCTCGCCCTGACCGATGCCGAGAAGAAACGCTTTGATCTGGCGCTCGATGCCACCGGGCTGCAAGGCATCGCCTTCGACATTCGCTTTCATCTGCACCCCGAGGTCGATGCGACGCTTGATCTGGGCGGAGCGGCGGTGTCCATGGCGCTGAAGAGCGGCGAGATCTGGGTCTTCCGGCACGATGGGGCGCAGACACTTGCGCTGCAACCGTCCGTCTATCTGGAAAGCGGGCGGCTGAAGCCGCGGAGTTCAAATCAGATTGTGCTTTCGGGCCGGGCTATGTCATACGCCACCCGTGTCCGCTGGTCTCTCGCCAAGGCGCAGGAAACTGCCATTGGGGTGCGGGATCTCAGCCAGGACACGGCCAACCTGACTGACGAGCCCTGAAGGACCCCTGCCGATGACCGATCTTGCCCCGCTGCGCCGCGCGCTGCTTTCCGTATCCGACAAGACCGGACTGGTGGCGTTTGGACGCGCGCTGGCCGCGAAGGGGGTCGAGCTGCTGTCGACCGGCGGCACGGCCAAGGCCCTGCGCGACGCGGGGCTGGAGGTGCGCGATGTGGCGGAGGTCACGGGCTTTCCGGAGATGATGGACGGGCGCGTGAAGACGCTGCACCCGGTGGTGCACGGCGGCTTACTGGCATTGCGCGACAACGACGACCACGTGGCGGCGATGGAGACCCACGGCATCGGGCCCATCGATCTGGTGGTGGTGAACCTCTACCCGTTCGAGGAGACGGTGGCGAAGGGCGCCGAATACGCCGAAGTGATCGAGAATATCGACATCGGCGGGCCCGCGATGATCCGCTCAGCGGCGAAGAACCATGGGTTCGTGACGGTGGTGGTGGATGTCGAGGACTACGACGCGGTCGTGGCGGAGTTGGACGCGAATGGCGGCCAGACGCGCTATGCGCTGCGCCAGCGGCTGGCGCAGACGGCCTACGCACGGACAGCGGCCTACGATACGGCCGTCAGCACATGGATGGCGGCTGAGGTGGGCGAGACGCCCCGGCGGCGGACCTTCGGCGGTAGGCTGGCGCAGAGCCTGCGGTACGGCGAGAACCCGCATCAGCAGGCGGCCTTCTATGTCGATGGCTCCGGCGGGGCCGGGGTTGCAACGGCGACCCAGCACCAGGGCAAGGCGCTGAGCTACAACAACATCAACGACACCGACGCGGCGTTCGAGCTTGTGAGCGAATTTGACCCCTCGGATGGCCCGGCCTGCGCGATCATCAAACATGCGAACCCCTGCGGTGTCGCGCGCGGGGCGACGCTGAAAGAGGCCTATGTGCGGGCCTTCGATTGCGACCGGACCTCGGCTTTCGGGGGGATCATCGCGCTGAACCAGCCGCTCGACGCGGCGACGGCGCAAGAGATCACCGGGATCTTCACCGAGGTGGTGATTGCGCCCGGGGCCGACGCCGGGGCCATGGATATTTTTGGCCAGAAGAAGAACCTGCGGCTGCTCACCACGGGCGGGCTGGCCGACCCACGCGCGGCGGGGCTGGCGGTGCGGCAGGTTTCGGGCGGTTACTTGGTGCAGGACAAGGACGTCGGGCATGTCGGCGCGGATGATCTGAAGGTCGTCACGAAACGCGCGCCGACGGCGCAGGAGCTGGCCGATCTGCTCTTCGCCTGGACCGTTGCCAAACACGTGAAATCCAACGCGATCATCTATGTAAAGGACGGTGCCACCGTCGGCGTGGGCGCGGGCCAGATGAGCCGGGTCGACAGCACGCGGATCGCCGCGCGCAAGGCGCAGGATATGGCGGAAGCGATGGGGCTGGCTGCACCATTGACCCAAGGCTCCGTTGTGGCGTCGGATGCCTTCTTCCCCTTTGCCGACGGGCTCGTCACAGCTGCCGAGGCGGGGGCGACAGCGCTCATTCAACCGGGTGGTTCGATGCGCGATGACGAGGTGATCGCCGCCGCGGATGAGGCGGGGCTGGCGATGGTCTTC
This sequence comes from Roseobacter sinensis, assembly GCF_025755255.1. Taxonomy (GTDB): domain Bacteria; phylum Pseudomonadota; class Alphaproteobacteria; order Rhodobacterales; family Rhodobacteraceae; genus Roseobacter; species Roseobacter sinensis. The sequence goes on from NZ_JALIEB010000001.1 coordinate 469,260, forward strand.
ACCTCCATGCGCCACTTCCGGCACTAGGGGGACTCATGCGTACATTGGCCTGGTCTGCTCTGGCGGCCTTTCTGATCGACCAGCTGAGCAAGTATCTTGTGATTCACCAGATGGAGCTGTGGCGTATTCGCGCGGTGGATGTGCTGCCGCCGGTGCTCAACTTCCGCTATGGCGAGAACCGCGGCATCAACTTCGGGCTCTTCAGCGATGCGCCCGATGCGAGCCGATGGGTGCTGATCGGGCTGGCTGTCGTGATCTGCATCGCCGTGCTGATCTGGGTGCGTCGGCATGACCTCGGCCTCTGGCCACACGTCGGCGCGGGGCTGCTCATAGGTGGTGCGCTGGCCAATGTTCTCGACCGGCTGATCTATGGGTACGTGCTCGACTTCCTGAACATGTCCTGCTGCGGGATCAACAACCCCTTTGTCTTCAACATCGCGGATGTGTTCATCTTTGGCGGCGCGATCCTGCTGATCTTTTTGGCGCCGGACCCCAAGGAGAAGGCCAAAAAAGGCCAGTGACATTCCCTCCCGGGCTGGCGTATCAACGGGGTGTGCACAAGGAGACCTTCATGCGCCGTATCGTGGCCCTCATTCTGATCACCGCTTGTGTCGGCGCCTGCGCCAACACGGGGCTGCGCGATCTGCGGTCCAACAGCCGCGGGCCTGACGAGTTCATCATCGAGCCGCGCGCGCCCTTGCAGACCCCGGATGATCTGACCGCGCTGCCGGCGCCGACGCCCGGGCAGGGCAACCTGACGGACAACGATCCGCTGGTCGACGCCGTGGTGGCGCTTGGCGGGCGCCCGTCGAGCGGCGCGGGCATCCCGGCTTCGGACGGCGCCCTTGTCACCGCGGCGAGCCGCTTTGGCGTGACGCCGAACATCCGCGAGGATCTCGCCGAGGCCGATGAAAGGTTCCGCAAGCGTCAGGCACGATTCACACAGTTCCGCCTCTTCCGCGAGGATCGATATCTGCAAGCCTATCAGCGCGAGCGCCTCGACGCCGCGGCTGCCGCAGAGCAATGGCGTCGAGCCGGCGCGCGCACGCCCAGCTTCCCGCCAAACTGAGCTTGGCGCCGCGGCGCAACCTCACATTCGTGACAGCATGACTTGAACCGGCGGGCGCGGGGCGTATCTCTTGCCGAGATCAGTGTGCCCCCCGTCCGAAGGATATCCAATGCTCCGTCTCCCCGTGTTCGCTGCATGTCTTGCGCTTTTGCCCGGCCTTGCTCCCGCCAGTGACGAGGCGGTGAGCACCTTCCTGCTGGACAACGGCATGCAGGTTGTCGTGGTGGAAGATCACCGCGCGCCGGTTGTGCAGCATATGGTCTGGTACCGCGCGGGCTCTGCCGACGAGCCCAAGGGCTCGTCCGGTGTGGCGCATTTCCTTGAGCACCTGCTATTCAAGGCGACCGATACTCTGGAGTCGGGCGAACTCTCGGCTACCGTGGCGCGCAATGGCGGGCGCGACAACGCCTTTACCTCTTATGACTACACCGCCTATTTCCAGCGGGTCGCGGCGGACCGGCTGGAGATCATGATGCGGATGGAAGCGGACCGGATGCGCAACATTCGCCTCACCGAAAACGACATCGAAACCGAGCGTCAGGTGATCATCGAAGAGCGCAACCAGCGCACCGAGAGCAATCCGAGCGCGCTCTTTGGCGAACAGGTGGCCGCGGCCCAATACCTCAATCATCGGTATGGCGCGCCGATCATAGGCTGGATGCATGAGATGCAGACGCTGGATATGGATGATGCGCTGGGGTTTTATGAGACATACTACGCTCCCAATAACGCCATCCTCGTTGTGTCCGGTGATGTGACGCCGGAGGAGGTACGCCGCTTGGCGGAGCAATACTATGGCGTGATCCCCGCCAATCCGGACCTGCCCGCGCGGATCCGGACCGAGGAGCCGCCGCAAACGGCCGAGCGGCGGCTGATCTATCGCGATGCACGCGTGGCGCAGCCCTATGTGCGGCGATCCTATCTCGCACCCGAACGCGACCCGGGCGCGCAGGAGGCGGCGGCGGCGCTGACGTTCCTGGCCGAGATCCTCGGAGGCGGCACAACCTCCTACCTCGCGGATGCGCTCCAGTTCGACAGCCAGATCGCGACCTATTCCGCCGCGTTTTACCGTGGTGTGTCGCTGGATGACACGACCTTCGATCTGGTTGTGGTGCCGCGCCCCGATGTAAGCTTGCAGGAGGCTGAAGATGCGCTGGACGCGGCTTTGGCGCAGTTCATGACCGATGGTGTCGATCTGGCGCAGCTTGAGCGGATCAAGCTGCAAATCCGCGCCGATCAGATCTATGCGCGCGACGACGTCGACCGCATCGCCAATCGGTACGGGCAGGCGCTGGCCTCCGGCCTGACGGTGGAGGACGTACAAGCCTGGCCGGAGATCCTCGACGCGGTGACGGAGGAGGACATCCTGCAGGCCGCCCGCGATGTGCTCGACCGGCGCGCGTCGGTCACGGGGTGGCTGATGCGCGAGGAGGCGATCCAATGATCCGCTTTGTCCTGACCGTCGTCGTACTGCTGAGCCTGCCGCTGTCGGTGCGGGCCGAAGTGGAGATACAGGAGGTCACCTCCGACCGGGGGCTGACCGCCTGGCTGGTCGAAGACCATGCCATTCCCTTTGTCGCGCTCGAAATCCGCTTTCGCGGCGGTGCCTCGCTCGACGCGCCCGGCAAGCGCGGGGCGATCAACCTGATGACCGCGCTTCTGGACGACGGGGCAGGCGATTTGGACGCGCGCGGCTTTGCGCGCGAGACCGAAGCGCTGGCGACTGGCTTCGGCTTCGATGTGAGCGACGACGCGCTCTCGGTCTCCGCGCGGTTCCTCACGGAGAACAAGGCGGAGTCGATGGCGCTGTTGCGGGCCGCCCTGTTGGAGCCACGCTTCGATCCGGATGCCATCGAACGCGTGCGCGGGCAGGTGCTGACAGGGATCCGCGCCGATGCGAAAGACCCTGACAGCATCGCTGCGCGCACCTTCGACCGCATCGCCTTTGGAGATCATCCGTACGCCTCGTCGCTTAACGGAACCGAAGAGAGCGTGGCTGCGTTGACGCGCGACGATCTGCTGGCCGCTCATCGCGCGGTACTGGCACGAGACCGGATCTACATCAGCGCGGTCGGCGACATCACGCCGGAGCAGCTTTCGACGCTTATGGATGAGCTTCTGGCGGATCTGCCGGCCGAGGGCGCACCGATGCCGGACCGCGTGGAGGTGGCCATTCCGGGCGGGATGACGGTCGTGCCCTTTGACACGCCGCAATCGGTTGCCCTGTTTGGCCAGCCCGGTCTGGCGCAGGATCACCCCGACTACTTTACCGCCATCGTGTTGAACCAGGTACTCGGCGGTGGCGGCTTCGAGAGCCGCCTGATGAGCGAGGTGCGCGAGAAGCGCGGACTGACCTATGGTGTCTACTCCTATCTCGCGCCAAAAGACTTCGGTGAGGTCTATCTGGGGTCGGTGCGCTCTGCCAATGACCGGATCGCGGAGGCCATCGCGGTCATTCGGGAGGAATGGGCCAAGGCCGCGGCAGAGGGCATCACCCAAGAGGAGCTCGATGATGCCAAGACCTACATGACCGGCGCCTACCCCTTGCGGTTCGACGGCAACGGGCCGATTGCGCGGATTATGGTGGGAATGCAGATGCTGGGCCTGCCCATCGATTACATCGCCACGCGCAACGAGCGAGTCGAAGCGGTTACGCTGGCGGATGTCAGACGGGTGGCCGGGGACCTGCTCGATCCGGAGGGGCTACATTTTGTGGTCGTGGGCCAGCCCCTGGGGCTCGAGACGACCGCTGGCAACTAGAGCGTTTCGCCTTTGGCCTGAGACAAGATGTATCACCTCTTGCGTTGATTTCATTGAAATCAGGTAGCGACAGGTGATTCCAAGTTTGTGGCGAACTGCTTAAGGCGGCCTTCTTGAAAGGAGGCGCTGACGCGCCACGCCATGTCCTCGGCCCTCGGGCGGGCCGAGTGTCGGCGCGGGATGCCCGCGTCACTCTCCGTAGGGCACCCAGATGTTCTTTACTTCCGTTGCAGCGCGGAGGAACTCATGGCCCTGTCCGGCCGCACCCATCCAGTCACGCGCTTGTCCGTTGTTGACCCAGGTGCGCTTGAGGTTTGAGGCGCTTGCCCTTTCAACCTCGCCGGAGAGGGGAGCGGCTCCAAAGCACCAGACCGCGTCGATGTCCATATGCCCGGCCATATGCGAAGCGATCTCGCTGTGGGAACCGGTGAGGATATTCACGACGCCTGCCGGCACGTCGGAGGTCTCGAGGACTTGAATGAAGTCCGTCGCGGCGAGCGGGAAGGGTTCGGACGCGCTCAGGATCACGCGGTTCCCCATCGCGATCGCCGGCGCCATGCAGGACATGAGGCCGACCAGCGGGGCCTGGTTCGGGCAGATGGCCCCGATCACGCCCACGGGCTCTTTCATCGCCAACGCCACCCCGCGGATCGGGACGCCATGCACCTGCCCGTCGTATTTGTCAGCCCAGGCGGCGTAGGTGAAGAGGCGGTTGATTGCGGCCTCGACCTCCTTGGCGCCATGCTTGCCGCCCTGCATGGCATCGAGGCGCCCAGCAAACTCCGCGGCGCGGGCGGCGAGGTTTTCGCCGATGTAATAGAGGATTTGCGCACGCAGGTGGCCGGTGGTCTTCGACCAGCCTTTGGCGGCCTGCGCGGCCTCGACGGCATTGCGCAAGTCCTTGCGGTTGGCGAGCGACACATGGCCCAGCAGCGCGCCGGATTTGCCCCAGACCGGTGCGGAATAGCCGCTGTCCGGGCGGGCTTGCTTGCCGCCGATGTAGAGCTTTGCGGTACGGTCGATGGGGTCTGTCGGTGCGCCCGCACCGGCAAATGCGGCGATCTCTTTGAGTGGTTTGGCTGTGCCTTTCGGACGGGTGTAGGCGGCCAGCCCCTCCCAGCCGCCTTCGCGGCCGAAGCCGCTCTCGCGCACGCCGCCGAAGCCCGCGGCGGCGTCCATCAGGTTGGTGCCGTTCACCCAAACTATGCCGGTCGCCAGCTTCGGCGCGATGTCGAGCGCGAGATTGATATTCTCGCTCCACACCGTCGCGGCGAGGCCATAGCGGCTGTTGTTGGCGAGCGCCACCGCCTCTTCTGGTGTGCGGAAGGTGGTGGAGACGAGCACGGGGCCGAAGATCTCCTCCTGCATCAGTGTGTCCGCCGGGTTAAGGCCGGTGATCAGCGTAGGCGGGTAGAACGACCCCATCGCAGGCAGATCGGTGGTGGCCACATGAGTTTCGCCCGCGGTGTTCGCCGCGACAAGATCCGTGATCGTCTTGAGTTGTACCGGATCGACAATGGCGCCGATGTCGATGCTCTTGTCCAGCGGGTCGCCCACGCGCAGCTTGTCCATGCGAGCACGCAGCTTGGCGTAGAAAAGCTCGGCCACCGGCTCATGCACCAGAAGGCGCGAGCCCGCGCAGCAGACCTGGCCCTGATTGAACCAGATCGCATCGACCAGACCCTCGACCGCCGAATCGAGATCGGCGTCGTCAAAGACGATGTAGGGCGACTTGCCGCCCAGTTCGAGCGTCAGCACCTTGCCGGAGCCCGCCGTGGCGTCGCGGATGCGGCGGCCGACGGCGGTGGAGCCGGTGAAGGCCACCTTGTCGACCTCCGCCGCCACGACCATCTCGCCCACCGCCCCATCGCCCGTGACGATGTTCACAACCCCCTTGGGCAGACCCGCCTGCTGGCAGATCTCGGCAAAGAGCAGAGCTGTCAGCGAGGTGTACTCGGCCGGTTTCAGCACCACCGTGTTGCCCATGGCCAAGGCCGGCGCGATCTTCCAGGCGAGCATCAGCAGCGGGAAGTTCCAGGGGATCACCTGTCCACAGACGCCCAGCGGCGCGCGGTCGGGCAGTTCGTCCTCCATCAGCTGCGCCATGCCCGCGTGGAAATAGAAATGCCGCTGCGCCAAAGGCACGTCGATGTCGCGGCTCTCGCGAATCGGCTTGCCGTTGTCGAGGCTCTCCAGCACCGCAAACAGCCGACTATGCTTCTGTAGCAGGCGGGCCAGGGCATAAAGGGTGCGCGCTCGACCCGCACCGCCCAGGCGCGCCCATCCGCCCTGCGCGGTACGGGCGGCTTTGACTGCGGCATCGACGTCCGCCTGGCGCGCTTGTGTCAGCTTTGCCAGCAGCTCACCGGTCGCCGGATTGCGGCTCTCGAAACCCTTGCCGGGCTTGGTGAAGACCCCGTCAATAAAGTGGCCGAACGTACCGCCCCGCTCGGCAATCCAGGCCAGCGCTTCGGCTGCACTCTCCGGTGCCGGGCCGTACGCCATGGTCTCGAAGACGTCTTTCACATTCATGCCTTCACCCTTCCAAAAATACTCAAATCCTGACGCATGCCGTCAGCTCGTCGGGTGGCGATAGCTCGCGGAATAGCGGCCCGTCACGTGATGCTCCAGCTGCCGCTCGATGTCGTTGAGCAGCGACGAGGCGCCAAAGCGGAAGAGATCCGGTTGCAGCCAGCGGTCGCCGAGCTCTTCCTTCATCAGCGCAAGATAGGTGATCGCGTCCTTCGCTTTCGAAATGCCGCCCGCGGGTTTGTAGCCGACGCGATAGCCCGTGCGCGCGTAAAAGTCCCGGATCGAGCGGATCATCACCAGCGACACGGGCAGCGTGGCGTTCACGCTCTCTTTGCCAGTGGAGGTCTTGATGAAATCGGCGCCCGCCATCATGCAGATCAGCGAGGCGCGGGCCACATTGCGCAAAGACCCCAACTCTCCCGTCGCGAGGATCGCCTTTACATGCGCCTCGCCGCAGGCGGCGCGGAAGGCGCGCATCTCGTCGTAGAGTGCCTGCCAGTTGCCCGAGAGAACATGGCGGCGCGAGATCACGATGTCGATCTCCGCAGCCCCCGCCGCCACGCTCTCTTCGATCTCGGCGATGCGCAGATGCAGCGGCGACAGCCCCGCCGGAAAGCCCGTGCTGACGGCGGCGACCGGGATGCCTGAGCCTTCCAGCGCGCGCACAGCCGCTGGGATCATCTCGTGGTAGACGCAGACCGCACCGGTGGTGATCGGCCCCATCTCAAGCGCGTCGAGCAGGCTTTGCGCCACCGGCTGGCGGGCCTTGGCGCAGAGGCGCCGTACCCGGTTCTCGGTGTCGTCTCCCGACAGCGTGGTCAGATCGATACAAGTGACAGCACGCAACAACCACGCCGCCTGATGTGTCTTCTTGACCGAGCGGCGGGCGGGCAGCGTGGCGGCGCGCCGTTCGATGGCAGAAGTGTTCGCCTGCACCGCGCGCACCCAGTCCATATCCAGCGCCATGCCAGGATTGCGCGGTTCGGTCACCTGCGGCAGCTGATGGCTGGCCGTGGCTGTGGCGGTCTGGTCGGCGGGGCTGAGCATCGCGATCCTCCGGGTCGGTCAGGCGTGCAAAATCGCATGGGGCGCGCCCCTTGGCAAGACGACCGCTGTGACGTGAGCAGCCTCAGCTGCCGCGATATGTCGAATACCCAAAAGGCGACAGCAGCAGCGGCACGTGGTAGTGGCTGTCGGGCTCCGAGATGCCGAAGCGGATCGGGATGCTGTCGAGGAACCTCGGGTGCTCCGGGGCGACGCCGCTCGCCGTCAGATAGGGGCCTGCCTCGAAGACCAGCTCGTAGGTTCCGGTCTCGAACCTTGCCTTGTCGAGGATCGGTGCATCCGTGCGCCCGTCCGCATTCGTCACGGTCTCTGCAAGCTTCAAGGGGCCATTCTGGGTGATCCGGTAGAGCGTGATTACGACCCCGGCCGCCGGGCAGCCGCGTGCGGTGTCCAGCACGTGTGTGGTCAGATATCCTTGCGGCATCCGTCTCTCCTTGACCCTATTGTGCGCAGCCTGCCCGCCCCAGATACGAATTGCAACGCGCCCGCAACTCGGTATTCAATGGCGCGGTCCAGCAAGGAGACCCTTCGTGAACCGCTACCCCCGCGACTTTTCAGGCTACGGATCAACCCCACCGGATGCGGCGTGGCCGGGCGGGGCGCGCATCGCCGTGCAATTCGTGCTGAACTACGAGGAGGGCGGTGAGAATTGCCTGTTGCACGGGGACGCGGCCTCCGAGGCCTTCCTCTCCGAGATCGTAGGCGCGCAGCCCTGGCCGGGGCAGCGGCACTGGAACATGGAATCGATCTACGACTATGGCGCGCGGGCCGGGTTCTGGCGGTTGCACCGGCTGTTTACGGGCACGGGCATCCCGGTGACCGTGTACGGTGTGGCCTCGGCGCTGGCGCGGGCTCCGGAGCAGGTGCGCGCGATGCAGGACGCGGGCTGGGAGATCGCCAGCCATGGGCTGAAGTGGATCGACTACAAGGACCATTCCGAAGCGGATGAGATGGCCGACATGATGGAGGCGATCCGCCTGCATGGCGAGGTCACCGGCGAGAGCCCGCGCGGTTGGTACACCGGACGCTGTTCGGAGAACACGGTGGCGCTCGCCGCCAAGACGGGGCAGTTCGAATACATCTCCGATGCCTACGACGACGATCTGCCCTATTGGGCCAGGATCGGGCGGCGCAATCAGCTGATCATCCCCTATACGCTCGACTGCAACGACATGCGCTTTGCCACACCGCAGGGGTTCAACTCGGGCGATCAGTTCTTCGCCTACCTGCGTGACACCTTCGATGCGCTTTATGCCGAAGGAGCGGCGGGCGCGGCCAAGATGATGTCGGTGGGCCTGCACTGCCGCCTGGTGGGCCGGCCCGGACGGGCGCAGGCGCTCAAGCGCTTCATCGAGCATATCCAAGGCTTCGAGGGCGTCTGGTGCCCCCGCCGGATCGAGATCGCCGAGCATTGGCGCAAGGCACACCCGCCCGCGCGCGGCCCGGCGCGGCCTTCGGCGATGAAGAAGGTGGATTTTCTGGAGAGGTTCGGAGGCATCTTCGAGCATTCCGAGTGGATCGCAGAACGCGCTTACGATCTGGAGCTTGGCGCGGCGCATGACACGGCGGTGGGCCTGCATTCGGCGCTCGCCCGGATGTTCCGCAGTGCCAGTGTCGACGAGCGCATGGCGGTATTGCGTGCCCACCCGGACCTCGCGGGCAAGCTGGCCGCCGCGAAACGCCTGACCGCCGAAAGCACCGAGGAGCAGGCGAGCGCCGGTCTCGACGCGCTGACCGACAAAGAGCGGAAGGCCTTCGAGAAGCTGAACACCGCATACACCAAGAAACACGGCTTTCCCTTCATCATTGCGGTCAAGGATCACGACAAGGCGGGCATCCTGCGCGCCTTCGAGAGGCGGCTTGATCACGAGACCGACGCTGAGTTCGACGAGGCCTGCCGCCAGGTCGAGCGCATCGCCGAGCTTCGGCTGGAGGCGCTGCTGTGAGCTACGCCTTCCCGCCGGGCGGCCTGCCGGACCAGTCGCAGAACCCGGAAAGCACGGCGATCTTCACGCAAGCCTATGCGGTCATCCCTGCCGTCACGCAGCGTGACATCGTCACGAGCTTCCTGCCCGGCTGGCAGAATGCCCGCGTCTGGGTCCTGGCGCGGCCCTTGAGCGGCTTTGCCGAGACGTTTTCCTACTATGCGGTCGAGCTCGATGAAGAGGGCGGCAGCGCCGAGCCGGAACCCGACAGGGACGCCCAGGCGGTGATCTTTCTCGCCAAGGGGCAAGCGCGGCTCACGCTGGGGCATGACACCTTCGATCTGATCCCCGGCAGCTATGTCTACCTGCCGCCGAGTGCGGTCTGGACGATGTACAATATCCACGAAGACCCCTGCCAGTTCCACTGGATCCGCAAGCGGTTCCGGCCGTCGCCGGGTCTGAAGGTACCCGACGCGCTGATCACGCATGAAAGCGAGGTCGAGAAGGCGTCCATGCCCGGCTGCAACGGCACCTGGGCGACGCAGCGGTTCTTCGATCCGTTCGATCTCAGCTATGATTTCCACGTGAATATCGTCAATTTCGAGCCCGGCGCGCGCATTCCCTTCGCCGAGACCCATGTGATGGAACATGGGCTCTATGTGCTGCAGGGCACGGCGGAGTATCTGCTCAACACCGATTGGGTGAGCGTCGGGCCGGGCGACTTCATCTGGATGCGCGCGTTCTGTCCGCAGGCCTGCATCGCGACGGGCACCGAGCCCTTTCGCTATCTGCTCTACAAGGACGTGAACCGTCATATGCCGCTGTGAGCCGAGAGGTTCGATGCGCGCCGCTGACGGCCGAGGCCTTCGCGCCCTTCGGTGACGTGCTGGACTGCGCGGGTGCGCCGGATCGGATGATCAACGCGGGGCTTTGCGGGCGGTTTCATGACAGGGCGCGGTTGGACTTCGGGCCCGCAGGCCGCGCCGGTCTCAGCCTGTTCAACGCCGAGCCGCGAAGCCTGCCTTACACGCTCGATCTGCTGGAGCAGCACCCCGAGGGCAGCCAGGCGTTCATCCCGATGACCCCGGAGCCCTTCCTCGTCACTGTCGCCCCCGACGAGAGGGGAGAGCCGGGGGGTCCTCTGGCCTTTTTGACCGCCCCGTACCAGGGTATCAACCTGCATCGCGGCACCTGGCACGGGGTCCTGACGCCGCTCGCGGCGCCCGGAATTTTTGCAGTGATCGATCGAATTGGCGAAACGCCCAATCTGCGGGAGGTTTTGCTTGATCCGCCATATCTGGTGGTTCCATAACCGCGAAAGGCCGTCTCAGAACGGTGGATCAGCGACAGGGACCCCACATGACAGACATCAGCGCAGGCATCTACCGCGACCCCGACACGACACCCCCGCTGGCGCAGGCCGTGCCGCTCGGGCTGCAGCACGTGCTGGCGATGTTCGCCTCCAACGTGACGCCCTCGATCATCGTGGCGGGGGCCGCAGGGCTGGCCTTTGGCGGGCCCGAGCAGGTCTATCTCATCCAGATGGCAATGCTGTTCGCGGGTGTGGCGACCCTGTTCCAGACGGTAGGGGTCGGACCTATCGGCGCGCGGCTGCCGATCATGCAGGGCACCAGCTTCGCCTTTGTGGGCGTGCTCGCTGGTGTCGCGGCCACCCAAGGGCTGAACGTGGCACTCAGCGCCTGTATCATCGGCGGCTGCGTGCATTTCGTGCTGGGCGCCTTCATCAAACACCTGCGCTGGCTCTTCCCGCCGCTGGTGACAGGCCTCGTGATCCTCGCGATCGGCCTCTATCTGATCCCCGTGGCGATCAAATACGCCGCGGGCGGCGCGGCCACTTTCCAGATGGAGGCGGAAAGCTTTGGCTCGCTGATGCACTGGTCGGTGGCCCTCAGCGTCGTCATCGTGGCGCTTGTGCTCAAGTTCTTCACAAAGGGCACCTTGTCGAATGCAGCCATTCTCGTCGGGCTGATTGTCGGTTACCTGCTTGCGCTGGTTCTGGGCATGGTGAACTTCAGCGCCGTGGCGAATGCCAGCTGGATCACGACGATCACCCCGCTGCCCTACGGGTTCGAATTCTCGCTGGGCGCGGTGATCGCGGTGACGCTCGTCTCGATTGTGTCAGCCATCGAGACGGTCGGCGACGCCTCCGCCACCACCAAGGCCGGCGCGGGCCGCGAAGCGACCGATGCCGAAATCTCCGGGGCCACCTACGCGGATGGCCTCGGCACCGCAGTCGCGGGCGTCTTCGGCGGGCTGCCCAACACCTCCTTCAGCCAGAACGTCGGCATCGTCGGCATGACCGGCATCATGAGCCGCCATGTGGTCACCATCGGCGCGCTGATCCTGATCGTCTGCGGGCTGCTGCCCAAGATCGGCGCCGTCATCGCCTCCATGCCACTGCCGGTGCTGGGCGGCGGCGTGATCGTCATGTTCGGCATGGTCGTCGCCGCCGGCCTCAACGTGCTGAGCGAGGTCGAGATGAACCGCCGCAACATGGTGATCATCGCCGTCTCACTTGCCGCCGGTCTGGGGTTGAACCTCGTGCCCACCGCAGTGCAGTATCTGCCGGGCGTGGTGAAGACGCTGGCCACGTCCGCAGTCGCGCCCACGGCGCTTGTGGCCATCGTTCTGAACCTCGTGCTGCCCGAGGAGATCTAGCGGCGCGCCCTTCACCCGTCGGCAAATACTCCCGCCGGAGGCGCCCTCGGGACAAGCAAGCGCAGGCGTGACAGCAAAGGACCCAACCCATGTACGACCTCGCCGCCATGGCCGCCTGGATCGAGTTCGCGGTACGTTGGCTGCATGTGATCACGGCCATCGCCTGGATCGGGTCGTCCTTCTACTTCATCGCGCTGGATCTGGGCCTGCATCGCGACCGCACCCTCGCCAGTGGCGCCGATGGTGAAGAATGGCAGGTGCACGGTGGCGGGTTCTACCACATCCAAAAGTACCTCGTGGCGCCCGAGAACATGCCCGACGGGCTGATCTGGCACAAATGGCAGAGCTATTGGACCTGGATCAGCGGGTTCATCCTGCTCGTGCTGGTCTACTATCTGGGTGCGGAGTTCTACCTGATAGATCCCGCCGTCGCAGACCTCGCGGCATGGCAGGCCATCGGCCTCTCGCTCGCCTCGTTGGCGTTCGGCTGGGTCGTCTACAATACGCTCTGCCGGGTCTTCGTCGAGGCGGATCAGACGGTGCTCATGCTCGCGCTCTTCGTTGTTCTCATGGCCATGTCCTACTTCTACGCCTCGGTGTTTTCCGGCCGCGCCGCGATGCTGCATCTGGGTGCCTTCACCGCCACGATCATGAGCGCCAATGTCTTCATGATCATCATCCCGAACCAGAAGATCGTGGTGGACGATCTGATCGCGGGTCGCACGCCGGATGCGAAGTACGGCAAGATCGCCAAGCAACGCAGCACCCACAACAACTACCTGACGCTGCCGGTGATCTTCCTGATGCTGAGCAACCACTATCCGCTGGCCTTCGCGACGGAGTATACGTGGCTGATCGCCAGCCTCGTCTTCCTGATGGGGGTCACGATCCGGCACTATTTCAATTCCATGCACGCGCGCCAAGGCCATCCGCATTGGACCTGGGCGGCGACCACGCTGATCTTCATCGGCATCATGTGGTTGTCGACCGCGCCGATGTTCCGCGCGCATGAGCCCGAGACCGCAGAGGGTGCGGCCCTTCGCTTTGCGCAAGCGCCCGGTTTCGACGAGGTACAAGACATCGTGCTGGGACGCTGCTCGATGTGCCACGCGGACGAGCCGGTCTGGGAGGGTTTGCTCTGGCCGCCCAAGGGCGTGCGGCTCGAAACCGAACACCAGATCGCCCGTCAGGCCCAATCCATCTACCTGCAATCCGGCATCAGCCACGCCATGCCGCCCGCCAATCTTTCTTACATGGAGGAGGACGAGCGCGCCCGTATCGTCGCTTGGTACCGCGCAGCCACGGGCGGGTGACCAAGGGTGGCCTGAAAGCCCACCCTACCTGCCAAAACGACCGTCGGGACCGGCAGGTGCGGTGGGCTTTCAGGCCACCGCGTCGTCGAAATCTGGTTTCAGAATCGGCGCGAGACATGCTACACCTTGGGGTATGGCCTTTCTCAACCCCAATATAGGCGGTGAACGCCCCGTCATTCGGCAGCTTGACGAGGCTGCGATCAACCGGATCGCAGCAGGCGAGGTCGTTGAACGCCCGGCCTCTGCAGTCAAGGAGTTGGTGGAAAACGCACTCGATGCCGGAGCGCGTCGGATCGCCATTGATTACGCCGATGGCGGCAAGACCTTGATCCGGGTTCAAGACGACGGCTGCGGCATGACCGAAGCAGAGCTGCCGCTGGCGCTGTCGCGACATGCGACCTCCAAGATAGACGGATCTGACCTGCTCGACATCCACACCTTCGGGTTTCGCGGCGAGGCCTTGCCCTCGCTCGGGGCTGTCGGGCGTCTGACCATCGCAAGCCGCACTGAAGGCGCTGCAGGTGCGGAGCTGTCCGTCTCGGGCGGCCAGCTGTGCGCGCCGAAGCCGGCCGCACTCAACACCGGCACCACCGTCACACTGCGCGATCTCTTCTATGCCACGCCTGCACGGCTCAAGTTCCTGCGGACCGACCGGGCCGAAAGCCAGGCGATCGCCGACGTGGTCAGGCGGCTCGCCATGGCCGAGCCCTTCGTGCAGTTTGTCCTCCGCGATGTGTCGGGCGACGGTGAGGGCCGAGAGGTCTTCCGGGTCGAGGCGGAGCACGGCGATCTCTTTGGGGCCCTGCACGGGCGGTTGGCGCGGGTTCTGGGCCGGGACTTCGCCGAGAATGCCCTGGCCATAGACGCTGAACGCGAGGGCCTGCATCTGACCGGTTTCGCCGCCCTGCCCACCTATTCGCGCGGCTCTGCTGTGGCCCAGTACCTCTTTGTGAACGGGCGGCCGGTCCGGGACAAGCTGCTTATCGGCGCGCTACGAGCGGCGTACTTCGACTTTCTCAGCCGTGATCGGCATGCCGCAGCAGCGCTCTTCATCGATTGTGACCCCAAGCTCGTCGATGTGAACGTGCACCCGGCCAAATCCGAGGTGCGCTTCCGCGACCCGGGCATCGCACGCGGGCTCATCGTCTCGGCGCTGCGCCACGCCCTGGCGCAGGCCGGGCATCGCGCCTCGACCACGGTCGCCGATGCCACGCTGGGCGCGATGACGCCCGAGCCCACCGGCGCGCGGATCTACCAGATGGACAGACCGCAAGTGCGGCCAGCCTCGCCCGGATTTGCCGAAACAGCACCGGTCTGGGCGCGGGTCGATGAGCCAATGGCTGAGGTCCCGGCAGAGGCGTCCGATGCCGATCAGCCGTTGGGTGCCGCGCGGGGGCAGCTGCACGAGAATTACATCATTGCGCAGACGGCGGCGGGCATGGTGATCGTCGACCAGCACGCGGCACATGAGCGACTGGTCTATGAGAAGCTCAAACGGCAGATGGCCGAAACCGGTGTCGCACGTCAGGCCCTGCTGATCCCCGAAGTGGTGGAGCTCTCCGAGGGGGACTGCGCCCGGTTGCTGGACGCGGCCGAGGACCTTGAGAGGTTTGGTTTAATCGTTGAACCATTCGGTGCTGGCGCCATCGCAGTGCGTGAAACCCCGGCCATTCTGGGCGCTGTGGACGCGCGCGCACTCGTTCTCGACATCCTGGATGAGCTGGCGGATGGGGACAGTTCGAACACCGTTCAGGCGCGTGTCGAGGCGATCCTCAGCCGGGTCGCCTGTCATGGATCTGTCCGCTCCGGCCGGCGGATGCGGGCCGAGGAGATGAACGCGCTTCTGCGCGAGATGGAGGCGACGCCGCATTCGGGCCAATGCAACCACGGGCGGCCGACCTATGTCGAGCTCAAGCTCAGTGATATCGAACGGTTGTTTGGGCGCACATGATTGAAATTGCGGGACAAACCTACGTTTTGAGCGATCCGGTGGTGATCGCGGCGCTGTTGGGTGGGGCGGTGATCCTGCTCATGCTTCTGCTCCTGATCATGGCTGTCCGTGCGGCGGGACGCAGTGCCGCGCTGGCAGCACCCCTGGCCCAGCAGATCGGCGCTTTGGGGCAACATGTCCAGCAACTCGGCGCCGGGCAGGAGCAGCTGCGCGGCGGTCTACAGACAGTTTCGGACACCCAGGCGACGGCGCAGGCGCAGGTCATCCAGACGGTCGAGGCGCGCCTCGCCACCGTTCAGCAACAGATGCAAGACCGGCTGGCCGACAACGCGCTGCGCTCGGCCCGGTCGCTGGCCGAGATGCAGGAACGCATGAAAGAGACGCTGCACGGCTCGTCGAAACAGACCACCACGAGCCTCACGCAGCTGCAGGAGCGGTTGGCGGCAATCGACAAGGCGCAGGACAATATCACCAAGCTGTCCGGCGATGTGCTGAGCCTGCAGGACATCCTCAGCAACAAGCAAACGCGGGGTGCCTTCGGCGAGATCCAGCTGCGCGACATCCTCTCGAAAGCGCTGCCCGCAGACAGCTACGCTTGGCAGCCGACCTTGAGCAATGGCAAGCGCGCTGACTGCCTCATTCACCTGCCCAATCCGCCGGGATCCATTGTAATTGATAGCAAGTTCCCGTTGGAGGCCTATGAGGCCCTGCGGGTCGCAGAGACCGACCAGGCCTTGAAAGAGGCGGTGGCGAAGATGAAGACGGCGGTAACCAAGCACATCACCGATATTGCGGAGAAATACATCATCGACGGCGAAACGGCCGATGGTGCGCTCATGTTTCTGCCGTCCGAGGCGGTTTATGCCGAACTGCACGCAAACTTCCCCGATCTCGTGCGCAAGGGCTTTGACGCACGGGTCTGGATCGTCAGCCCGACCACCTGCATGGCGACGCTGAACACCATGCGCGCGATCCTGAAGGATGCGCGGATGCGTGAGCAGGCGGGGGCCATCCGCAAGACGCTGCGGCAGCTGCACCGGGACGTGGAGCTGGTGGTGGAGCGGGTCGGCAAGCTTGACACTCACTTCGCGCAGGCGCGGGCCGATCTCGACGGCATTGGAACTGCCGCCGAGCGGGCAGGGAAGAGGGCGGCCCGGCTGGATAGCTTCGATTTTGCGGAGCTGTCGCCCGAGGAAGAAGCCGCCGTCACACTGAGCCGCCCCAAGCCCTGAGGCTTCTTCTTCCGCACAACCGGAAGCCACGCCAGGGCTATCCGCAAACAGCGTCGATCTGGTGCCGCCCGGCAAAGCCGGGCAGCGCCCGCCCTCTTCGATGGGGGAAGGGCGCTCGGTCCCGTAGCGCCGCACCTCGCGTCAGCCGAGGGCTGCCATGATCCCGCGCAACTCCGCCAAACCGCGCATCCGTCCTATCAGGGGGTAGCCGGGCATGCTCTTCGCCTGCCGGTCGTTGAGCAGTTCCTGCCCGTGGTCGGGGCGCATCGGAATCTGCCAGTCGCGCCGGCCTTCTGCCATCCGCCGTCGCTCCTCCGCCATCAGCGCACGGATCGTGCCGACCATATCCGTATCTCCTTCCAGATGTGCCGCTTCGAAGAAATCGGGGCGCTCTGGATCCGCGCTCAGCCGTTTGGTGTTCCGCAGATGCGCGAAGTGGATGCGGTCGCCCAGCCTTCGCACGAACTCCGGGGCATCGAAATCGGCGCGCACGCCGAGTGAGCCGGTGCAGAGTGTGGCGCCATTGGAGGGGCTCGCCACCGCATCGAGCACCGTTGCGTAGTCCCCCGTCGTCGACATCACGCGCGGCAGGCCGAGCAGACCGAAAGGGGGATCATCCGGATGGCAACACAGGCGCAGGCCAAGCCGTTCGGCCAGCGGCACGACCTCTGCAAGAAAGTCTATGAGGTTCTGGCGCAACCTCTCCGGTGTGATCCGCGCATAGCTTCGCAGTTGGGCACGCACATCCTCGACCGTCCAAGTATCGTTGGCCCCCGGCAAGCCGGCAACAATGTTGTCCTGCAGTGCCTTGCGCTCCGCATCGGACATGCCGGCAAACTGCGCGGCGGCCGCTGTGCGCTGGTCTTCGGAATAATCCTCGGCGGCGCCTTGCCGTGCGAGGATATGCAGATCGAAAACGCTGAAGTCCTGAAGGTTGAACTGCATCGCGGTTCCGCCATGCGGCTGCGGTGCGCGCAGGGTCGTGCGCGTCCAGTCGAGGATCGGCATGAAATTGTAGCAGATGGTCTCGACGCCGCGCCGGGCGAGGGCCGCGAGGCTTTCCTTGTAGGCGGCGATATGCGCGGCGGCGTCGGGCGATTGCGTCTTGATGGCCTCCGAGACGGGCAGGCTTTCGACCACATCCCAAGCGAACCCCGCCTGTGCCAGCATGTCCTGCCGCTTGGCGATTTCTGCGTCCGGCCAGGCTGTTCCGGGGGCGATATGGTGCAGGGCAGTGACGATGCCTTCGACCCCGACCATGTGCAGATCCTGCAGGGCCACGGTGTCCTGCGGCCCAAACCAGCGCCAGCATTGCTTCATGGTTGCCATCCTCCGTAAAGCGGGTGATCGGGGGTGATTGGGAGTGTCACCCGGGTGCCGGTGCGCGCAGCGTGGTAGATCGCGGTGACAAGCGCCACCGAGGCGGCTCCGTCGTCCAGCGTGACCGCAGCACTCGGCCGGCCCGCCAGATCGTCCGCCACCGCGGTCAGAAATCCGTCGAAGCCGGGTGGCTCGGCGGGCGTTTTGGCCAGCGCCGCATCGATGTCCGACTGCCGCGCAGGGTCTCTTGCGGTGAAGGTCCAGGGGTCGGCTCCCGGAGCGTAGGGCGTGGTCCCGGAGGTGGCGGTGAGATGCTCGAACACGAAGCGCAGCCGGGTCTCATCGCCGGCGGCACCCAAGGTAATGCTGCTGGTCGCAAGCGCGCCGCCCGCCATCTCGAAGGTGATCGCCGCGCAGTCCTCCGTCTCGATCGGATTTACCCGCGTCGTCGTCGCAGCCGAAAGCGCCGCGACCGGCCCCATGAGATGCGTCAGCAGATCGTGATTGTGGATGGCATGACCCAGCACCGCGCCGCCCTGCTCGCCCGCCCAGGTGCCGCGCCAGGGCACTGCGTAGTAATCCGCACCGCGCGACCAATGGGTTTCGATTGCGGCCATCTGGGGTCGGCCCACAAGCCCCGCCTCGATCAGCGCTCGCAGTTGCGCCAGGGACGGACCCCACCGGTATTGAAAGACCGGGTAGACAGTGCGCTGCGCGGTTTTGGCGGCCTCCCTGATCCGCTCAACATCGGCCAGCGAGGTGGCGAGCGGCTTTTCGCAGATCACATGTTTGCCCGCAGCCAAGGCCTGCAGCGTCACCGGCACATGCAGATGCGGCGGCAGGCAGATGTCGATGAGGTCGATCGCCGGGTCCTCCAACGCCGTGGCAACATTGGCGGAGACAGCGAAGCTGTCGTCTGCACGCAACGTCTCTGCACGCGCCTCGTCCCGATCGACGATCATCGCGACGGTGAAGTGGCTTGCAAGTCGGCGGTAGGCGGTGAGATGCTCCGCCCCGATCCCCGCGCCGAGGATCGCAATCCGTGTCATGTGGCGGCCTCTGCACGGGCCTGCGCGGTGAGCGCCAGCTCCATCACCGTGAAGCAGTGCTCTTGCGTCATCGCGGTTTCCGTTCGGTGGGCGATGTCATCGGAAAGGCGCCGGAAATAAGGCAGACCGGCATCGCGCGCGTCGACTTTCTGGCAGGTCTTGCCGTTGACGAGGATCAGGTGATCGGTGCTCTCGGCGCCGCCCACATCGACGTATTTGCGCAGCTCGATGTAGCCCTCGGTTCCCAGGATCGTAAGCCGCCCGTCGCCCCAGGTGGGTAGGGCGTCGGGCGTATACCAATCCACGCGGATTGTGCCGGACGCCTGTGCGCTCCGCAGTCCGATCTCGCCGAAGTCCTGCAAGCCTGGGTCCTTGGGGTTGGCATGGTTGGCGACCATGGCGTGGGTCACCTCGGCTGTGCTTGATCCGGTGAAATGCAGGAACTGGTCGATCTGGTGTGAGGCAATGTCGGTCAGGATGCCGCCGTAGCGCTCGCGCTCGAAGAACCAGGCCGGCCGGGTGGCGCGGTTGAGCCGGTGCGGGCCGAGGCCCGCCGTATGCACGACCCGGCCAATCGCGCCCTGCTCAACCAGCTCTGTGGCGCGCGTCACCGCCGGCACCTCGAAGCGCTCTGAGAAATTGATCGACCAGATCCGCCCCGTCTCCGCGACGCAGGCCTTGATCTGCTCAAGCTGGTCGAAGGTCGTGCAGCCGGGCTTGTCGGTCATCACGTCCATACCTTTGCGCATGGCGCGGACGGCCAGATCGGCCCGGTCGGCAGGGACGGCGGAGATGAGTGCGAGCGCAGCACCTGCGCCGAGCGCCTCGTCGAGTGTGGCAAAGCGGTGCAGATCCGGGAAGCGCCTGGTGAAACCGGCAAGCGTCTGAGGCGCGCCCTCGGTCCAGTAACCCAGACAGCGTGACCCGGTCCGCAGCATGTTTTCGGTCATGCCGTAGATATGGCGGTGATCGAGACCAAGGGCGATGAAGGGCGGGCTCATGGGCGGGGGATCTCCGTGGTTTGGCCGTTGCCGCTCGCGCGCTCCATCGCATCGATGACGCGGTGCGCCTCGAGCGCACTGCGCCCCGAGGCAAGGGGCTCTGCGCCAGTCGACAGGCAGGCGGCGAAATCCTCCAGAACGCTCTGGTGCCAGGCATGGGTGAAGGCCATCGGGTCTGCGCCGCCGCCGGTGCTGGCTTCCGCGCCGAAACTCTCAACCCGTCCGTCCAGATGGGTGACCGTCAGCACGCCCGAGGCGAGGCGTGCTGCGGCCTCGCTGCCCTGGATTGAAATGCTCTCGGCCTCACCTGGATAAGCGGCGGTGGTGGCCACAAGGCACCCGCAGGCGCCGCTCTCCAGCGAAAAGAGCGCGCCCGCCCAGTCTTCGGCCTCCAGCGCATGCAGCGGCGTGGTGCGCATCATCGCCTGCACTGTCTGCATCGGACCCAGCAGCCACAGCGCGAGATCGAGCGTATGGATCGCCTGGTTGATCATCACGCCCCCGCCGTCACGGGCATAGGTCCCGCGTCCGGGTGCATCGTAGTACGCTTGGTCGCGCCACCAGGGGACCCGGATCTCGACGGTTGCGACCTGGCCAAACGCGCGCCCGTCCAGAAGCTGTTTCAGCTTCTGGGACGCTGCGCGCGCCCGGTGCTGCAAGACGAGGCCGAGCGGGACGCGAGCCGTCTCGCACCGCCTCACGATGGCTTCCGCAGCGGCAAGCGTGCGTTCGATGGGCTTTTCCATCAGGATCGGTTTGCCCGCCGCACTCAGCACCTCGACCAGGTCGTGTCGCGCATCTGGCGGCGTGGCGATGACAGCGAAGTCGATGGTCTCATCCGCCGCAATCTCCTTGATGGCGCGGCACACCGGCACCGGATACCCAAGCTCAGCCGCGGCTTTCGCAGAAAAAGCCGCAGCCCGCGCGGGATCTCGACCCATGACCGCGGCGAGCTCGATCCCCGCCGCGTCGCGGATGGCGGCCAGATGCGTGTCTGCCACCATACCCAGGCCGATCAATACCGTCTTCATATCCCCTCCCGTTTCGGGCAGAGTTGCACCAATGGCGGGGGAAGGCCATGCCAAAGATGGGGGATGCATGCATCAGCTGACCGGCACAGCAGGCGCGCTCTATGAGGCGATCCGCGACTTGCCAATTGTCTCGCCGCACGGGCATTGCGAGCCGCGCTGGTTCGCCGAGGACGCGCCCTTCCCGGATCCGGCGGCCCTGCTCGTGGTGCCGGATCACTACGTCTTCCGAATGCTCTATTCCCAGGGTGTCTCGCTGGAGGCACTGGGCGTGCCGGAGCCCGGGCGCGGGGCGGATCCGCGCGCCGTCTTTCGGCTTTTCGCGCAGAACTGGCACCTGTTTCTGGGTACGCCCTCGCGGTTCTGGATGGCCTATGTGCTCAGGCAGACGCTGGGGATCGAAACGCCGCTGTCGGCGGAGACGGCCGATGCGGTTTACGACCAGATTGCCGCGCGGCTGGCAGAGCCTGGCTTTCGGCCCCGAGCGCTCTTTGACCGCTTCGGGATCGAGGTCTTGGCGACAACCGACGCGGCGCTCGACGATCTCGCCCATCACGCCGCGGTGTCAGAGAGCGACTGGCCCGGCCGCGTGATCCCCACCTTCCGGCCCGACGCGGTGCTGGACCCGTCGCACGAGAGTTTTCTGAGTAACATCGATGAACTCGGTCGGTCGACCGGCGAGGATGTCGCGACATTCGCGGGTTATCTGGCCGCCCTGCGGGCGCGGCGGGGCTTCTTCAAGGCGCGTGGCGCCACGGCGACCGACCATGCGATCGAGGTGATCGAGACGGTCTGGCTCGACGACCCGGAGGCGCTCTATCAGAAGCTGCGGTGCGGGGAGGCCGCGGAGGGGGAGGGCCGCGCCTTCTACGGGCATATGCTGATCGAGATGGCGCAGATGTCCGTCGAAGACGGGCTGGTCATGCAGATCCACGGTGGCAGCCGGCGCAATACGAATGCCGATGTCTTCGCACGCTTCGGGCGCGACAAGGGGGCGGACATCCCCATCGCCGTCGATTGGGTGCGCGGGCTCGACGCTTTGTTGAACCGGGTGGGCAATGCGCCCGGTTTCGGACTAATCCTCTTCACCCTCGACGAGACCACCTACGCGCGCGAGCTTGCGCCCATGGCGGGGCACTGGCCGTGCCTGCGGATCGGGCCGCCCTGGTGGTTTCACGACAGCGCGGCCGGCATCGCGCGATACTTCGATCAGGTTGTCGAGACGGCAGGCTACTGGAACCTGGCCGGGTTCAACGATGACACGCGCGCGTTCCTGTCGATTCCCGCGCGACACGATCTGTGGCGGCGCGGGGTGGCACTGCACTTGGAGGCGCAGGTGGGCCGCGGTTTCTTCGACATGCGAGACGCGGAGATTGTAGCACCGCTTCTTGCGGTCGATCTGGCGCGCGATGCCTACAGGCTCGGCGCGTGACACCGCGCATCCTCCATATTGGCGTAGGCAACTTCGCGCGGGCGCATCTGGCGGATTACACGCAGGATGCAGGCGGCTGGCGCATCACCGGTGTGAGCCTGCGGTCGGGCAAGGTGCGCGACGGGCTGCGCGCGCAAGGCTATAGCTACGGGCTCGCGGTGCAGGGCCAAGGTATCAAGCAGATCGATGTATTGGATGAGGTGCTGGTGGCCCCGGAGGCGCCGGGCGCAGTGCTGGCGCAGATCGCCGATCCGGATGTGCATATCATCTCTGTCACTGTGACCGAGAAGGGCTATCACCTGACGTCGGAGAACACGCTCGATCTGGACGACCCCCTGATCGCCCAGGATCTCGCGGCTGTGGGGCCGCGCACGGTGATCGGCTTCCTCGCGCATGGGCTGGCGGCCCGTCAAACACCTGTGACTGTGCTGAGCTGCGACAACAGGGCGAACAACGGCGACGTGCTGAAGGCTGCGGTGGTGACCTTTTCAGCCGAGGCCCGGCTGGACATGGGCCAGGTGCAGGCGCGCTTTCCCAACTGCATGGTCGATCGGATCACACCCGCCACAACCGATGCGCTGCGGGCGGAGACGGGAGATGCGATGGTGGTCCCGACCGAGCCTTTCCGGGAGTGGGTGATCGAGGATCACTTTGCCGGGCCGCGGCCCGACTGGCCGGATGTGGTGTTCACGGATGAGGTGGCGCCGCATGAGATGCGCAAACTGCGGATGCTGAACGGGGCGCATTCGATGTTGGCCTATGCAGGAACACTAGCGGGGCACACATATGTGCATGAGGCGATGGCCGATCCCGCGTTGCGCGCGCAGGCGCGGGCGCTGATGGATGAAGTGGCGCGAACCCTCTCGCCCGACATGCAAAAGATCGCGCCGTCCTACGCGGATGCGCTGGTGGCGCGGTTCGATAACCCGCACATCAACCACAGCCTGCGCCAGATCGCGATGGATGGCACCCAGAAGCTGCCTTATCGCATGGTCGACAGCCTGCGCGCGTTGCTTGGCGAGGCGCCCGCTTTGGCGGCCGGCATCCGCGCGTGGCTTGCGTTCTGCCGGGCTGAGGTTGCCGCGGGCCGCCCGCCGGAGGATCCGAAGGCCGAAGCGATTGTGCAGATCGTGGACGCGGGCGGGACCGAGGCACAGCTGCTCTCGCTGATCGGGGCAGAGGACCTCGCGCGCTCTATTCTGGAATGATCGCGCCCCGGTGTTGGACGACACGGGCGGCACAGGCGTGGCCCGCCATGAGGGCCTCGGCCTGCGACTGGCCGGTGAGCAACGCAGCAAGGTAGCCGCCGTTGAAGCTGTCTCCGGCGGCGGTGGTGTCGACGACCGTTGCCGCAGGCGGATAGGTCTGATCGACCGGCTCACCCAGCGAGAGCGGCCCGGCGGCCCCCCGTTTCAGCGCGCCGATGCCGGCGTAGGCCTGCACGCGAGCGACGACTTGTGCCTCGGTTTCATTGAAGAGCGCCATTTCATCGTCGACGGAGGGCAGGGCGATGTCGGCGCGGGCCCAGAGAGCGCGGGTGATATCCTGCGCGGTGGCTTGGTCTTCCCAGAGCCGGGGGCGGTAGTTGCTGTCATAGACCAGCGTCTGCGGCGCGTCCTTCAGCCAGTCGATCAGGGCAAGGCGTACGGGCTGCGACAGGATCGCCATCGAGATGCCGGAGAGGTAGAGGACGTCGTAGGGCTCCAGCACGGAGAAGTCGAAGCCGCACCCGACCTGGAAAAGGTCCCGCGCGGCGGCGGCGCTGCGCCAGTAGGTGAAGGAGCGCTCGCCGTCTTCGGTTGTGGTGATCGCGTAGAGGCCGGGGGATTTGCCGGGGATCGTGCGGATGGCGCCGGTGCCGATGCCTTGCGCGGCGATGAAGTCGCGGATCTGGCCCGAAAAGGGATCATCGCCGAGGCAGGTGACATAGTCGACTTGGAGAGCGCCGGGCGGCTCGCCCCCAACGTTTGTACCTTGCGCTGAGGGCTGCGTCCGCCCGCGTTTTGCCGCAGGCAAACCTTCGGTTTGACGGGAAGCGGACGGGCGCTGCCCGGCGGTGCTCACCGGGCGAGACATCTCTGCGGTATGCGCCAGATTTTTGAACCGATGTTCTGTCTCCGTTGCGCAGCGCTTCAGATAAATTGCGGTGTTCAGCGTGTCGCCTGCCACCCCGACCTTGGCCGTGTCGCCTTGCATGGAGAGTTCGATCATGGCTTCGCCGATGCAGGCCACGCGGAGGGTCATCGCTGTTCCCTTTTCCAGATGATGAGGCCCGAGACCACAATGATCAGCGCACCGAGAACTGTGCCGAGATCGGGCAGGTGGTCGAAGACCAGGTAGCTCAGGATCGTGAGGTAGATCATGAAGGAGTAGGTGTAGGGCATCAGCGTGTTGGCCGAGCCGAAGCGATGTGCGTTGGTGAGCAGCTGGTGCCCGCCCCAGCCGAAGACGCCGAGGCCGATGAGCAGCGCCCACTGCAGCGGGTTCGCGGGCCACTGCCAGCTCCAGATCGCGAGCGGCAGGAGGATCGCGGTGCCGAGCGCGCCCAGGTAAACCTGCATCGTCTCGGTGGCGACCACGCCCGCCAGCCTGCGCGTCATGATGGAATAGAGCGCGAGGCTGAAAGCGTTGAAGAGCGCCAGCAGCATGGCCCAGTGGAACTCGGCGCCGAAGGGGCGGATGACGACCAGAACCCCGGCGAACCCCATCAGGATCGCGAACCAGCGCCAGGGGCCGATCTGCTCGTTCAGGAAATGCTGTGAGAGAAAACAGACGATCACCGGGCTGGAGAACATGATGGCCGAGATCACTGTGAGCGGCAGGAAATTCAGGGCGTAGAAATTCGACACGGTGGCGGTGATCAACAACAGCGCGCGGGTGATGACCTGACCCGGATGCCCGGTGTGCAGCCGGTCGCGGGTGAGCCCGCCGCGGGCGATCACCGCGACGGAGATCACGAAATGGCCGAAGTAGCGCATGAAGGCGAGCTGGAACGCTGCAAAGCCTACCAGCGCCAGCCATTTGGCGCTGGTGTCCACGATGGAAAAGAGCAGCCACGCGCCGAGCATGAGCAGGATGCCGAAGCGCGGGCGATCCTCGATCAGTCCGGCGGCGACCGCCATGTCAGGGTTTCATTTTCTGCGCGTAGAAGTCGATCATCTGGCTGACCATATTCTCGCCGTGGCCCGTTTCGGTCGCCTCGCGCAAGGCCCCCAGAGCGCATTTGGACATGAGGCTGTCCACGCCCGCCTGCTCGGCCATGCGGGCGTAGTAGCCCACGTCCTTTGCAGCGTTCTTGATCGCGAAGGCGAGCTGGTTCGGGTCGCCCTTGAGCCCGTAGCCCGAGACGAAATCCATCATGCCGGAGTGCAGCGGCCCCGCGGACATCACATCGTAGAGCTGCTGGCGGTCGATGCCCGCCACATCAGCCATTGCGAAGGCCTCGGCCATGGCATTGGCGACGGTCATGCCGAAGAAATTGTTGATCAGCTTGATGGTATGGCCGGAGCCGAGCGCACCGAGGTGGAAGACGTTTTCACCAAGGTCATCGAGCACGGGTTTCACTTTGTCGAAAGCCGTCTTGTCCCCCGCGGCCATGATGTTCAGCAAGCCATCCTTGGCGTGGGTGGGCGTGCGGCCCAGAGGCGCGTCGAGGTAAGTGCCGCCTGCGGCGGCGACCTCGTCTCCGAGCGCGCGGGTGCTGCCGGGCAGCGAGGTGCCGAAGTCGATGACCACCGCGCCCTCTTTCAGCCCCGCGATCACGCCGTCTGCGCCGCGCATCCGGCTTTCCACGCTGTCGCTGGTGTCCATGCAGAGCATCACGATGTCGCTCGCGGCGGCCACATCGCGGGCGGTGGCGACCTCGGTGGCGCCGCGTGCGACGGCGGCGTCGATGCGCGGGCGCGAGCGGTTGGCTGTGATTGTCATTGCATAACCCTTGTCGATCAGCCGGTCGACCATGGCGGAGCCCATGAGGCCGAGCCCGATAAATCCGATTGTCTGCTGTGCCATCTCAGGTCTCCTTTATGGGTGTGGGATGAGGGCTGGGGTGCGCTGCAGTTGGTCTTCGATCTGCAGGGCGATGTCGAGCGTCCGCGTGGCGTCCGCCACGTCGATGAGCGGGTCGGCTCCGTTGATCACGTCCAAGAAGTGGTCGAGCTGGGCGTCGAGCGGGGTTCGCGTGTTTTCTGCCTTGGTGCAGGGCACGGGGTCGGCGGGGCGGGACCAGTCCTGCCCGGACCAAAGGGTCATCGATGGAAAACTGATCGCACCGCGCGTGCCGGTGACCCAGAGCATGTCCTGATGGGTGGTGCCGATGTTGGGGTTCTCGCCGGTGGCGGCCTCGAAGCCCCAGGGGGAGGGCGTCGTGTCGGCAAAGCTGATGGTGCCCGTGGCACCGCTCTCGAAGCTGAGGGCCACGGCGCCGCTTTCGACGCGGGTCTCGTCGCGCAGGCCGCGTCCGCGCAGGGCGGCGGTGCCGGTGATCTCGCCCAGGGTGAAGCGCAAAAGGTCGATGTCATGCACGAGGTTGATCAGCACTGGGCTGCCGTGCGCGCTGCGCCAGTTGTCTTTGAAATAGGCATCGGGCTTGCGCATGGCCCAGATGAGGCTGGCGGTGACGGGCCGGCCGATCGCGCCATTGGCGATGAGCGATTTCAGCTGTTGCACGGATGCGTGGTAGCGCCGGTGGTGGCCGACGAGCGAGCCGACATTGGCGGCGTGGATCGCTTTGCGCAGGCTGCGGGCCTGGGCGAGGTCTTCCGTCACCGGCTTTTCGATCAGCATGGGCCAGCCACGCCAGGCGGCATAGCGGCCGTGCTCGCCATGCAGATGCGTGGGTGTCGCGAGGATCACCGCATCCACCGGGTCCCGGACCTCCGCCATATCGGCAAAGCGGGGGCAATCGGCGGTGATCTCCGGGTTCGGGTCGACGAGGCCCACGAGGCTGCAACGGGGGTGTGCGGCGACGGCCTCCAGATGGCGGATGCCGATGAGCCCGCCGCCGACCACGAGGATGCGGGTCACATCACTGCCCCGATCTGCCAGGGGACGAATTCATAATCGCCGAGGCCCTGGGCTTCGGATTTCGTGGCTTCGCCGGAGGCCACGCGCAGGAACATGTCGTAGATCTCGCGGCCTTTTTCCTCGACCGTCGTGCCTTGGGTCAGGATGGTGCCGGCGTTGATGTCCATATCCTCGTGCATGCGCTTGGCCATGGCGGAGTTGGTGGCGACCTTGATGGTGGGCGCCGGCTTGGAGCCGAAGGCGGAGCCGCGCCCGGTGGTGAAGCAGACGAGATTGCAGCCGCCTGCGATCTGGCCCGTAACCGAGGCGGGGTCGTAGCCGGGGCTGTCCATGAAGGTGAAGCCGCGCGCCGTGACCGGTTCGGCGTATTTGTAGACACCCATGAGGGGGGAGGTGCCGCCTTTGGCCGCCGCGCCGAGGGATTTTTCGAGGATGGTGGTCAGCCCGCCCGCCTTGTTGCCGGGGCTTGGGTTGTTGTCCATCGAACCTTTGTTGCGGGCGGTGTAATCTTCCCACCACTTGATGAGACCCACGAGCTTGTCGCCGGTGGCTTGGTTAATGGCGCGGCGGGTGAGCAGGTGTTCCGCGCCGTAGATCTCGGGCGTTTCGGCCAACACGCCGGTGCCGCCTTGGGCGGCGAGCAGGTCGCAGGCGTAGCCCAAGGCCGGGTTGGCGGTGATGCCGGACCAGGCGTCGGAGCCGCCGCATTGCAGGGCGACTTTCAGCTCGGAGGCGGGGCATGGGGTGCGCGTGGCCTCATTGGCGATGGGCAGCATCGCGTCGATCTTCTGGATGCCAAGCTCGATCGTTTTGCGCAGACCTGCGACGGTCTGGATGTTCATCACCTGGAACGTGGGCCCCTGTTTCAGACCGTAGGCGTCAAGCAGCCAATCGATCTGGTTCATCTCGCAGCCCAGGCCCACCATCAGCACGGCGGCGTGGTTGGGGTGGCGGGCATAGCCCCACATCACCCGCTGCAGCGCCTCGAAACCGTCGCCGTCACCGGCCATGCCGCACCCCGTCCCATGCACAAAGGCCGCGACGCCGTCGACGTTGGGGTAGTGGCTGAGGACCTCCGGCGTGAAATGCGCGGCGATCATGCGCGCGGCGGTGGCCGAGCAATTCACCGAGGTGACGATGGCCACGTAGTTGCGCGTGCCCACCTGCCCGTTTGCGCGGCGGTAGCCCAGGAAGGTGTCGCGTTCGGCCTCGGGTACCGGGGTGATCGGGCGCAGGTCAGTCGAGAACTCGTAGTCGGCGTCGGTGTTGCGGAACTCGACGTTTTGCGTGTGCACATGAGTGCCGGGGGCGATGTCTTCGGCGGCATAGCCGATCACCTGCGCGTATTTGCGGATGGCCTCGCCCTTTCGGATCGCTTGCGTCGCGATCTTGTGGCCGGACGGGATGAGGCTTTGGGTGGTGACGGCCTCAACCGCCACGCCCGCTTCGAGCGCGCGGGTGGCGGTCACGACGTTGTCGGAGGGATCGAGGCGGATGGTGTCAGGCATGTCCGAAACGGTGGCACAGGGGGAGGGCGGTCACAAGAGCGGGGCGGCGTTGGGGTCGGGTGCTGGGCGCGGGATTTGAGTATTTCTGGACGGGTGAAGGGGCGGGGGCCTGGCGCCCCAGCCGGGTCATGGGAGCAGCAGGGAGACGATGGGCGGCCAGATCAGCAGCACGGAAAGCGCGCAGAGCTGGATGCCGATGAAGGGCAGGAAGCCCTTGAAGATGTCAGTGAGGCTGATGTGCGGCGGCGCCACGGATTTCAGGTAGAAGGCGGCAGGCCCAAAGGGCGGCGACAGGAAGCTCACCTGCATGTTCATACAGAAGACCACACCGAACCAGATCGCCACGTGGCGCGGGTTCAATTCGCCCAGCAGGCCGATTTCCTCGATGGGCAGGCGCTGCACGATGGGCAGGAAGACCGGGATGATCAGCAGCACGATCCCGACCCAATCCATGAAGGCGCCCATGAAGAGGAGGATCAGCATCATCATCAGGATGATGCCCATGGTCGGCAGCTCGGAGCCGACGATGAAGTCGGCCACATACGTCGGCCCGCCCGCGATGGTGTAGGCGCCTGCCAGTGCCGTGGCGCCGATGGTCACCCAGATGATCGTGCCGGTGGATTTCAGCGTGCGCATCAGGCTGTCCCACACCAGCTCGAAACTGGCCTCGCCGCGGAAGATCGCGATGATCAGCACCGCGAGCGCGCCCATGCCGGCGGCCTCGGTGATGCCAGTGATACCGCCGTAGATCGAACCCATGACGACGCCGATCACGACGATGGGCGCGACAAGGCCTTTGCCCAGTTTCCATCCAAGCGCCGTGCGGGCCCGGCCCAGCACGCCGAACATCATGACAAAGGCAAAGACCACCATACCGCCGAACCACGGCAACCAGTCTGCGGTGCCATAGGCGAAGGCCTCGCCGGTGTTGGCGGCGTTCTGGCCACTGAGCTCGAAGAAGAGCGCGCGCAGGAACAGCGCCGTGGCAAAGCCCGCAAGCAGCACGCAGAGGAAGGCACCGAAGAGCTTTGCTTTTTCCAGACCGTAGGGCTCGCCCTCGACCGGTTCGGGCAGCGGCGCGTCTTCGGGGCGCAGCTGGGTGCGGATGATGATGTAGATGATGATGAAGCTCGCCAGCATGAAGCCCGGCAGGAAGGAGGCGGTGAAAAGGGCCTTGATCGAGGTCTCGGTGATCAGCCCGTAGATGATCAGCACGATCGAAGGCGGGATCATTGTGCCGAGTGAACCGCTCGCACAGATGGTGCCGATGGCGAGGTTCTGGTTATAGCCGAGGCGCAGCATCTGCGGCAGGGCAATGAGGCCGAGGAGCACCACCTCACCGCCGATGATGCCGGACATCGCCGCCATGATCACCGCCATGATGGAGGTGACGATGGCGATGCCGCCGCGGGTCCGGTTCAGCCAGACGTTCAGCGAGGAATACATGTCCTTGGCGATGCCTGAGCGTTCCAGCAGCGCCGCCATGAAGATGAACAGCGGAATGGATATGAGGACGTAGTCCGTTAAGAGCCCGTATATTCGTTGCGCGAGGATATTGAGCGGGCCCGAGCCCGGTCGGCCCGTGAGGATACCCTCGCCGAAGGTCCAGGGGGCGGTGAGAAGTTGTGGTTCGAACTTCATGACCAGCACGCCCACGGCGAGAATGGCGGAGGCAAAACCCAGCGGCATGCCGATGGCGAGCAGCAGGATCAGGCCCAGCATGAGGACCAGTGAGATCGTTCCGATGTCCATCAGTCGGCCCTGTACTTATTGGATTGGATCGCGCCGCGGGTCACATCGAGCCCGGCGGTGCCGTCGCTGCCGACGGCGGCCTTGATCTTTTCGAGCTCGTCCTGGTCGATGTCGTCGGCGGCGGTGTGGATGACCGGCTCGGCGTTCCAGTCGGAGATGAGGTTGATGATCGCCTGCACCGCCACAAGCGCCACCACGATCAGCACCATGGGCTTGAGCGTCGCGGGGATGGGCGGGTCGAAGACGGTGCCGAAGGTCTCCCAGCGGTAGAACTTGTCGAAGGCTTCGCCATAGCCGCCGTAGAAGAGGAAGAAGGCGAAGATCACGATCATCGCCGTGGAGATACAGTCGCAGGTGCGCTGCAGCGCGCGGGGCAGCATGTCGTAGAGCAGGAAAATGCGAATATGGCTGCGCTGTTGCATGGCGTAGAGCCCGGCGCAGAGGAAGACGAAGCCCGCCAGCCAGAGCGACAGTTCGTTGGCCCAGAGGGTCGGGCGTTCGAAGACATAGCGCAGGATCACCTCGTAGATCATTACGGAGCAGAGCACGACCACCAGCATCATGGTCACCCGCCCGATGAAAACGGCGAGACGGTCGATGGCGCGCCAGCTCTCGAACTCCATGGCTGCGCGGCGCACGGTGCGCATGCCGATATAGGCCAGCACCGGGATCAGCAGAAGCGCCGCCCAGTCGACGATATCGGCATAGCCGCCGAACAGCCCCCCCAGGCCAGGTGTGATATCGGCGCGCGCAAAGAGCGCCGAGAGCTTGTCGTATTGCGAGGGATCCTCGGGCTTTGCCCAGGTGAGGGTGAAGGCGGGCATGTGCCAGGTCACCCAGCCTGCACAGGCGATGAAGGCCATAGGGACCAGCCATTCGATCAGGCCGCCGGATTTTTCCTGCATGTCACTCCCTCACCCCTGCGGAACGGTATCGGTGGCGCCCCGGGCCAGAAAAAAGACCCCGCCCGGTGCGGGCGGGGTCTCGTGTCGGGTCGGCTTACTGTTTGAGGCCCAGCTGATCGAGGTAGGCGAGGTGCGATTCCACCAGCGCCTTGGCCTCCGGCGTATCCGCGAACTCGGCCCAGGCGGATTGTGCCGCCGCGCGGAACTTGTTCAGCTCCTCGGTGGACCACTGCGACAGGGTCACGCCCTGCTCGCGCAACTGTGCGGCCGCTTCGGCGTTTGCCTTCTCGAAGGTCAGCGCCGTGCGCAGCGCCAGCGCTTCCATCGCCACCTTCATGATCTTCTGGTGATGCGCGGGCATCGCGTCGAAGACGGCCTTGTTGCAGGCGAGGTGATCGGACGGCATCGAGTGGAAGCCGGGGAAGTTCGCGTGCTTGACGATATCATAGAGACCCAGACCCACGTTGTTGGCCAGACCAGAGGCGTCCGCGCCGTCGATGATGCCGGTTTCAAGCGCTGTGAAGATTTCGGTGAAGTCCATCACGATGGGCGAGGCGCCCAGCTTTTCGAAGATGATGGTTTGCATGCCGGGGGGCGAGCGGAACTTCCAGTCCTTGAAGTCTTCCACTTTCGCGATGGGCTTGGAGGAGGCAAAGCTTTCCTGCCCGTAGACCCACCAGCCGATCAGCTCCATGCCGTATTTGTTGTAAAGTGGCGCTGCGGCTTCCTTGCCGCCGCCGAAATACAGCCAGCTCAGCTGTTGATACGGCGTGTCATAGCCGCCCATGATGTCGCCCACGAACTGGAAGGCGGAGTTCTTGCCGGTCTGATAGCCGCCGCCGGTCATGTCGCAGTCGAGAATGCCGGTGGCGGCCGCATCGAAGGTCTCGACCGACTTCACGACGGAGGAGGAGTAGAACATCTCCACCTCGATCTCGCCGTTCGACATGTCCTGAATGTCCTGCATGTATTGCGCGGCCAGCTTGCCGGAGACGGTTTCAGGGGCGTAATGTGTTTGAATGCGCAGCTTGGTGGTTTGGGCCGATGCGGTGAACGCAGTCGACGCAGCCAACGCTGCCACGGCGGCAACGGTCGCCGCCTTTTTGATGAGTTTCATGTTGTCCTCCCAGACGTTGAGCGCACAATGTGGTCGGGGCAGTGAAGCCCGGTCTTCCTTACGCTGAAGAAACGTTAGGCTGAGGGAGGTCCGCCAAGCAAGAAAATATTTTATTTTTCCCGAATTTCGATATTTTCTTTGATTTTCGAAATTTTGCGCGTAACGCTGAGGTTGTATTGGGAGGGGCAATATGGCCGCGCAGGATGCCGACATCTTCGACGATATGCGTCACCGGCTGATCACCGGCGAGTTCGGGTATGGTACCAAACTGCGCGCGGAAAAGCTACGCCAAGATTACAATTGTTCGGCCAGCACGGTGCGCGAGGTGTTGTTTAGGCTCTCCACCGTCGGGTTGGTCGAATTTCAGGAGCAGCGCGGATTTCGTGCGCCTGTTCAATCGGTTGAGCGGCAGCATGAGCTGACGCACATGCGGATTCTGCTGGAGACGGAGGGCGCCTGCCTGTCGATCCGCATGGGGGGTGTGGAGTGGGAGTCGCGGCTGACCGCGGCCCACCATAAGTTGTCCCACATCGAAACGCGGGTGCGCTCCTCCGGCGATCTGATTCCCCTGTTGGGGCTCTGGAGCCGCGCCGAGCAGGAGTTTCACGAGACGCTGATCGACGCGTGCGGATCGGGACTTCTGAAGCGTACGCACGCGGTAATTTACGAACAGTTTCGCCAGCAACTCGTCTCCGCCGAGACGAATTACGGCTATTTTCCGGAGAATATTCGCGAGCATCAGGCGATTCTGGATGCGGCTTTGCAGCGCAACGAAGACCTGATGCGCGTCTGCGTGAACGACCATCTGGCGCGTAATCTGACGCGGCCGCTGCCGCGCAAGGCTCAGCCCGAAAGATCCTCGGCGATATAGGTCTGCACGATCTCGTCGAAGCTGGTTTCCGCCTTGAAGCCGAGCGCTGTGGCGCGGGCCGGGTCGAAGTCGCGCGGCCAGCCGGCGACAATTGTCATGATCGCCGCGTCGGGTTGCGGTTTGATCAGGTCGACCGCCTTTTGCCCGGCGGCGCGGCGCAGCGCCTCGATCTGCTCGGCCACGGTGCAGCTGAGCCCCGGCAGGCTGAGCGCGCGGCGGCCTTCCAGCCGCGCGGTGTCGAGCGTCGCGGCATGGATCAGGAACCCGGCGGCCGATTTCGGTGAGGCGTGCCAGTGCCGCACTGTGTCGGGCACCGGCAGCACCGCCTCCTGCCCGTTCAGCGGTTCGCGGATGATGCCGGAAAAAAACGACGAGGCGGCGAGGTTTGCCTTGCCGGGGCGCACGCAGATCGTGGGCAGGCGGAGCGACATGCCGTCCATGAACCCCTTGCGGCTGAAGTCCTGCAGCATCAGCTCGGAGATGGCCTTTTGCGCGCCATAGCTGGTCTGCGGCGAACACAGGAATTCGTCGCCGATCTTGTCCGGGTAGGGCGCACCGAAGACCGCAATGGAGGAGGTGAAGACCACGCGCGGCACGTAAGTTCCCCCGCTCGCGTCATGCTCGCTGCGCAACGCTTCCAGCAGATGCCACATGGCCATCATGTTGGTGGCCCAGCCCTTGTCGAAATCCGTTTCCGACTCGCCGGAGACGATGGCGGCGAGGTGGTAGATCAGATCGGCGCGGAGCCCGGCCAGCTGCGCGATCTTCGCCGGATCGGTCAGGTTGCCGGCGATCCGCGCAGGCTCCTCCGGGCAGCTCGTCGGAAAGCCGATGTCGAAAAGCGTGATCTCGAGCGTCTCGTGCCCCGGCAGCCCCTCGGCCAGCAGGCGGGAGAGCAGCTTCTGACCGACCATGCCGCCACCGCCGATGATGAGAACCTTGGTCATGCGAGCAGCCCGTTGCGCGCTTTCAGTTCGAGGTAAAGGCCGGAGTGGTCTTTCTCGCCACCGTCCATTGCGTCGATGAAATGCTGGAATCGGTCGCGGACGCTCTCGGTCGCGGGCAGGGTGAGGTTAAGGCTCGCCGCCTCCTCCAGCGTGTTGTTGAGGTCCTTGACCTGGAATTTCGTCAGTCCGCCGGGCTCGAAGTTACCGTCCGTCATGCGTTGCCCGTGCTGTTGCAGGATCACGCTGTCGGCAAAGCCGCCTTTGAGGGCTGCGCGGACGGCGGCAGGATCCGCACCGCCCTGTTCGGCGAGCAGCATCGCCTCGGCAACGGCGCTTATGGTCACGGCGACGATGGTCTGGTTGGCGAGTTTCGAGAGTTGCCCCGCGCCAGAGGGGCCCACATGCACCGGGCGGCCCATGGCTTCGAAGACACTGCGGGCGGCGTCGAAGATGTCGGGCTTGCCGCCGACCATGATGGCGAGGCTTGCGGCCTCGGCGCCCTTGGTCCCGCCGGAGACGGGCGCGTCGAGATGCCCGTGGCCGAGGCTTTCCAGCAGTTTGGCCTGGGCGCGGGCGTGTTCGGGCTTGGCGCTCGACATGTCGATCCAGACAGCATCCAGGCTGAGTGCTTTCGCGGCGAGCGCCTCTTCGATCACCGCGCCGGAGGCGAAGCCATCAGAGAGCATGGTGATGACGAACTCCGCCCCCCGGATCGCGGTCATGGCGTCGGGGGCCACCCTGGCGCCGTCCCGGGCCAGCGGTTCGGCGCGGGCGAGGGTCCGATTCCAGACCGTCAGATCGTGCCCGGCCTTGAGCAGGTTGCGGCTCATGGGCACACCCATCAGCCCGGTTCCGATCAGCGTGATTTTTCGCGATGTGCTCATGATGCTGGATGTCCCCCCTCGATCCCTTTTGCAAAGCGGTAGCCAAACTGGCGCGCTTGTCATACGCTAACGAAAACGAGCCATTGGACCAGCCCGTCCGGTGGTTTTTTGATGAAGACTGCAAGAATTGTGTCGCGGCCATGGGTGGAGCACCCGGTGTGGAGGGTCGGCAGCAGGCGCAACGGGGGAGAGAATATCATGTCGGGGCAACGGCTTGAAGGTAAGCGCGCGCTGGTGACGGCGGCCGGTCAGGGTATTGGCCGCGCGAGTGCTTTGGCGATGGCGGCAGAGGGGGCGGAGGTCTTCGCGACGGACATCAACATGGAGGCGCTTTCCACGATTCGGGAGGCGAATCACGAAAATATCGAAATTTTCGAACTTGATGTGCGTAGTGATGAGAGTGTATCTGCCGGGATTTCGCGCGCCCAGCCGGACGTTTTGTTCAACTGCGCGGGCTTCGTTCACCACGGGACTGTGCTCGATGCCACGGACGACGACTGGGACTTCGCCTTCGATCTCAACGTGCGCTCGATGCTGCGGACGATCCGCGCGGCGCTGCCGGGGATGCTGGAGCGCGGGGGCGGGTCGATCATCAACATGTCGTCGGCGTGTTCTTCGGTGATTGGTGCGCCGAACCGCTTTATCTATGGCACGACGAAGGCGGCGGTGATCGGGCTGACGAAATCGGTGGCTGTGGATTACGTGGCCAAGGGCATCCGCTGCAACGCGATCTGCCCCGGCACGGTGGAGAGCCCGAGCTGGCATGATCGGGTCGATGCGCTGGGTGAGCAGCTTGGCAGCAAGGACAAGGCGATGGAACAGTTCGTTGCCCGCCAGCCAATGGGGCGCGTGGCCACGGCGGAGGAAATCGCGGCCCTTGTGGTATACCTCGCCAGCGACGAGAGCGCATTCACAACGGGGCACCCCCATATCATTGACGGAGGCTGGTCGGGGCAATGACAGAGTCTGGGACAAAGAAAATCGGCATCGAAGACCTGCGGTCGCGTAAGTGGTTCATGAACCCGGACAACCCGGAGATGACGGCGCTCTATCTGGAGCGGTATCTCAATTACGGGCTGACGCGTCAGGAGCTACAGGCGGGCAAGCCGATCATCGGGATTGCGCAGACTGGCAGTGACCTCAGCCCGTGCAACCGACACCATCTGGAGCTTGCGAAGCGGGTGCGCGACGGGATCATCGCCGCCGGGGGGACCTGCATCGAGGTGCCGGTGCATCCGATCCAGGAGACGGGCAAGCGGCCCACCGCAATGCTGGACCGGAACCTGGCGTATCTGTCCCTGGTCGAGACGCTTTATGGCTATCCGCTCGACGGCGTGGTGCTGACCATCGGCTGCGACAAGACCACGCCCGCGCTGTTGATGGCCGCCGCAACCGTGAACATTCCGGCGATTGCGCTGAGCGTGGGGCCGATGCTGAACGGTTGGTTCCGGGGCGAGCGGACGGGCTCGGGCACAATCGTCTGGAAGGCGCGCGAGATGCACGCGGCAGGCGAGATCGACGATGAAGGCTTCATGGAGCTTGTGGCGTCCTCGGCGCCGTCGGTTGGCTATTGCAACACAATGGGGACGGCCACGACGATGAATTCGTTGGCCGAGGCGCTGGGCATGCAGCTGCCGGGCTCTGCGGCGATCCCCGCGCCCTATCGCGAACGCGGGCAGATCAGCTATGAGACCGGCCGGCGGATCGTCGAGATGGTCTGGGAGGACCTGCGCCCCTCCGACATCATGACGCGCGAGGCCTTCGAGAATGCCATCGTGATCAACTCGGCGATTGGGGGATCAACCAATGCGCCGATCCATCTGAACGGGATTGCGCGGCATCTGGGTGTGCCGCTCGAAAACAACGATTGGCAGAGCATCGGGCATCACGTCCCGCTGCTGGTGAACCTGCAGCCGGCGGGCGAGTATCTGGGTGAGGACTACTGCCACGCGGGCGGGGTGCCTGCGGTGGTGGGTGAGCTGATCGCGGGCGGGCTCTTGCCGCATCCGGAGGTGATCACTGCCAATGGCAAGACCATGTTCGAGAACTGTGGAGATCTGCGCAGCGCGGATACCAAGGTGATCAAGCCGGTCACGGAGCCGCTGAAGGAGAAGGCGGGGTTCATCAACCTCACCGGTAACCTCTTTGACAGCGCGATCATGAAGACGAGCGTGATCAGCAAGACGTTCCGCGCCAAGTATCTGTCGAACCCGGATGATCCCAATGCCTTTGAGGGTCGCGCGGTGGTGTTCGACGGGCCGGAGGACTTCCACCACCGGATCGACGACCCGAGCGAGAACATCGACGAGGACTGCATCCTCTTCATGCGCGGCGCAGGGCCCAAGGGCTACCCGGGCGGCGCGGAGGTCGTGAACATGCGGCCCCCTTCATACCTCTTGAAGAAGGGCGTCGAAGCGCTGCCCTGTGTGGGGGACGGACGACAGTCCGGCACCTCCGGTAGCCCTTCGATCCTGAATGCCTCGCCCGAGGCGGCGGCGGGCGGGGGGCTTGCGTTGCTCAAGAACGGGGACCGGGTGCGCATCGATCTGAATGACTGCACCGCCAATATGCTTGTCTCGCTCGAGGAGTTGGCCGAGCGCGCGCGGCTCTTCGAGGCGAATGGCGGCTATGACGCGCCCGAGAGCCAGTCGCCCTGGCAGCAGTACTTCCGCGAGAAGGTGGGCCGCTTCGACCAGGGGATGATCCTGGAGGATGCGGACAGATATCAGGATATCTCCCGTCGCTTCATGCCGCGCGACAATCACTGAGCGCATGCCGCAGGACACCACGAGGCGCGGTGGCCTGAAGCCCACCGTACCCGCAAACTGAGAAGGACCAAGAGACGTGAAACTTGTGCGATATGGGGAGAGGGGCGCCGAGAAGCCCGGAATGCTGGATGGCGACGGGGCATTGCGCGATCTGTCGGCGCATGTGGCGGATATCACGGGCGATGTGCTGTCGGATGCCGCGCTCGACAAGCTGCGCGCGCTCGATCCGGCGAGCTTGCCTCTGGTTGATGGCGCGCCACGGATTGGCGCCTGCGTCGGCAACATCGGCAAGTTCCTCTGCATAGGGCTCAACTATTCAGACCATGCCGCTGAGACGGGTGCGGCAATCCCAGAGCATCCCATCCTCTTCTTCAAGGCCAACTCTGCCGTCGTGGGGCCGAATGACGATGTGAGCATGCCACGGGGCTCGACCCATACCGATTGGGAGGTCGAGCTTGGTGTGGTGATCGGCACCACGGCGAAATACGTGAGCAAGGAAAGCGCGCTCGACCATGTGGCGGGGTATTGCGTTGTGAATGACGTGAGCGAGCGGCATTTCCAGACGCAGCTGACCGGGCAGTGGACCAAGGGCAAATCCTGCGACACCTTCGGGCCGACCGGGCCCTGGCTGGTGACACGTGACGAGGTGCCGGACCCGCAGAGCCTCGCCATGAGCCTCGATGTGAACGGCAAGCGGATGCAGACGGGGAACACTGCGACGATGATCTTCACGGTGGCGGAGATCATCGAGCATCTCTCCTCGCTGATGACGCTGCACCCAGGCGATGTGATCACGACCGGAACGCCTCCGGGCGTGGGCATGGGGATCAAGCCGGAGCCGGTGTATCTGAAGAAAGGCGATGTGATGGAGTTGACCATCGAAGGGCTGGGCCACCAGCGACAGACCGTGACGGAGGACGCATAGATGGCGGAGTTGTTTCTGATCGGTGGCGCAACCGACGTCATGCTGGAGCGGCTGGAGGCGGCCTTTGCGGTGCACAAAGCCAGTGAGATGGATGACCCGCAGGCCTGGCTCGCCGAGAACGGCGGTCGCATCACCCATGTGGCGACCAATGGCCATGACGGGGTGACGCCGGAGTACATGGCGGCGATGCCGAACCTGAAGGCGATCAGCTGCTACGGCGTAGGCTATGACGCCATCGATGTACAGGCGGCCAAGGCCAAGGGTGTCGTGGTAACGCACACGCCGAATGTGCTGAACGCCGAGGTGGCGACGACAGCGGTGCTGCTGATGCTGGCCTGTTATCGCGAGCTCTTGCGCGACGATGCCTATGTGCGCTCGGGCCGCTGGGAGGCGGAGGGCAATTCAGCACTGACGCGTTCGGCGGACAATCAGACCGTGGGTATTCTGGGGCTGGGGCGGATCGGGCAAGCGATTGCGGACAAGCTCGCGCCCTGGGGGACAACGATAGTCTATCATTCGCGCAGTGCGAAGGACGTGCCGTACAAGTATTATGGCGATCTGACCGAGATGGCGAAGGACGTCGATACGCTGATCTGCATCACCCCGGGCGGGCCCTCGACCAACAAGATCGTGAACGCCGAGGTGATGAATGCGCTGGGGCCGCAAGGCACGCTGATCAACGTCAGCCGCGGCTCGGTTGTCGATGAGGCGGCGATGATCGCAGCGCTGCAAGAGGGGCGGCTTGGCTGGGCCGGTCTCGATGTCTTCGAGGCAGAGCCGCATGTGCCGGAGGCGCTGCGCAAGCTCGACAATGTGGTGCTGCTGCCACATGTGGGTTCGGCCACCCATGAGACGCGGGCGGCCATGGGGGCGCTGACGGTGGACAACCTGCTGCAGCACCTGAAGGATGGCACGGTGATCTCGGCGGTGCCGGAATGCGCGGATATGTAAGCCAGTGACCCGGATCGCCTCGGTCAAAGCGCGGCTCTTCAACGTGCCGCTCGATGAGGTGCTGGTGGACGCCAAGCATGGGTCTCACAGCCACTTTCACCTCATTACGGCGACCGTGACACTGGAGGATGGGCGCGAGGGGACCGGGTACACCTACAACGGCGGGCGCGGCGGTCATGCAACCGCCGCGATGATCACCCACGATCTGGCGCCGTTCCTCGTGGGGCGTGACGCCGAGGATGTCGAAGCGCTCTACGAGGCGATGCAGTGGCATATGCACTACGTGGGGCGCGGCGGCATCCTGAGTTTTGCGATCTCGGCGGTGGATATCGCGCTCTGGGATCTGCGCGGGCAGGCCTCGGGGCAACCGCTGTGGCAGATGGTGGGAGGAGCTGCCAAAACCTGCAAGGCCTATGGGGGCGGGATCGATCTGGCCTATCCGCTGCCGAAGCTGCTTGCCCATGTGCAGAGCTACCTCGATGCCGGGTTGAATGGGGTGAAGATCAAGATCGGCCAGCCGACGGAGGCCGAGGATGTGGAACGCATCCGTGCTGTGCGCCAGCAGATCGGGCCGGAGGCGGCTTTCATGATCGACGCGAACTACTCGATGAGCGTGCCGCAAGCCATTTCGCTGGCCAATGCGGTGAAAGACCAGAACATCCTCTGGTTCGAGGAGCCGATTATCCCGGACGACTACGCTGGCTACGCCGAGATTGCGCGTGCGACCGGCATGGCTGTGGCGCAGGGCGAAAACCTTCACACGATTCATGAGTTCGAGATGGCGCTGGCGCAGGGCGATCTGGGGTTCATCCAGCCCGATGCGTCGAATTGCGGCGGCATCACCGGCTGGCGACAGGCCTCCGACCTGGCAGAACAGGCGGGCGTCCCGGTTTGCAGCCACGGAATGCAGGAGCTGCACGTGAGCCTCGTCTCCGCGCAAAAGCATGCAGGCTGGATCGAAGTACACAGCTTCCCGATTGACCGCTATACAACCCGCCCATTGGTCATCGAGGGCCACCGGGCGGTGGCGCCCGATGCCCCTGGTGTGGGGGTCATCTTCGACTGGCTGCGGCTGGAGCCCTTCGAGGTGTTGTTGTAGGGGCGCCTGGCACGAAGACACTGCCCTTCACCCGTCGAAAAATACTCAATTCCGACCGTGCGCCAAGCTCCGGCGCTCAGATCCGCAGGAACCGCTGTGCGATCTTCGGGATCAGCCGGTCGAATTGCAGCGGCGCATCGGCAACGGCAAGACAGATGCAATCCTCATGGATGTCGGCGACGGGCGTGTGGTGCATGTCGCTGTCGGCAATTTCCACATCGCCCCGGGCGAAGTAATCATCCTCGTCCTGAAACGCCCCTTGCAGCACCATGGTGATCTCCGTTCCATGATGGCCGTGATCGGGCATGGCGGTGCCTGCGGGGATGAAGAGAAGCCGTGCGGAGGCGTCCTTTGAGGTCGGCAGGATCGCCTGTTTCACACCCATTCCCACGGGCGTCCAGCGGATCGCGTCCAGATCGCCGCCGACATAGTCACGCAGCGGCTGTGGCAGCACCGAGCAGGTCATCGGCGCGGGCTGCGGTTTCTCGACCGGCCCGCCGGCGATGAGCGCAAGCGTGGCCTCGAAACTCTCCGGGCGCAGCGAAGCGATATCAACGCCGTCGATGGACTCGAGCACTTCGCCGCCCAGCGCGTCGAAGCTCTCCGCCTGCGCGCGGCAGGTGTCGCACAGCGACAGGTGCGAGGCGACCATGAGGCTGAAGGCCTCCGGCAGCGCCCCTGCCGCATAGGCCATCAGGATGCTGTCATTCAGGTGATGTTTGATCTCGTTACGCATGGCATTCACTTCATTGCATGGCGCAAGCGGTCCAGCGCCAGTCTTATTCGCGATTTGATCGTGCCCAGAGGCAGACCGGTTTCTGCGGCGATTTCGCTGTGGGTCAGATCCCCGAAATACGCCTTTTCAATCAGCTCTCGCTGCGCGTCCGGCAGATTGGCCAGTGCAGCACCCAGAGCTTCGGTTTCCTGTTGCAGGGTCAGGACGTCTGCCTGATCCGGTTCTTCTTCCGGACCCCATGTGAGGTCCTCTGGTTCTGGCCTGCGCTGGCGGCGCAGGAGGTCGATCTTGCGGTTCCGCGCGATCGTGAAAATCCACGTCGCGACGGAAGCGCGGGCGGGGTCGAACTGATGCGCCTTGTTCCAGAGCGCTGCCATCACATCCTGCGAGCATTCCTCGGCCAAGGATGCATCGGCCCCGGATTTCATCAAAAATCCCTTCACCCTCGGGGCGAAGTGATCGAAGAGTTCGGCAAACGCCTGCGTATCCTTGTGATCGCGGATACGTGCGACATGCTCCACCCAAAGCATTCGTGTTGATCCGGTCTTACCGTTCACGTGTTTCCGTCCAGTCTTCCTCGTCAACAAGGGGCCTGTCACCGCTTGGGGAACAGACTCGGTTTTCACATGGCTATCAAGACCCACCAACATGCTCAGGATACGCCGCCGGTGCAAAACTGGATCAAAAAAACTTTGCTTTTCCAGTAAGACATCCATTTTGCAGAGCACACCGTATAAAACGCATACCAACAAAAAGACCGGACGGCCCCTCTATGCCCTTTGACGCCCTGACCACAGGTACCTTCACGCCCTCCCGCACGCCCAGAAAAACGCAAAAGATCGCCGTGATCGGTGGCGGAATTTCCGGCATGGGCGCTGCCTTCATG
This sequence comes from Roseobacter sinensis, assembly GCF_025755255.1. Lineage (GTDB taxonomy): Bacteria > Pseudomonadota > Alphaproteobacteria > Rhodobacterales > Rhodobacteraceae > Roseobacter > Roseobacter sinensis. Next base: position 511,990 of record NZ_JALIEB010000001.1, read on the forward strand.
CTGAGCAAGGACTACAGGGTGACCTTGTTCGAGGCAGAGCCGCGGCTGGGGGGGCACGCACGCACCGTGATGGCGGGACAGAAAGGCGACCAGCCAGTCGATACCGGCTTCATCGTCTTCAATCACGCGAACTACCCGTATATGTCCGCCCTCTTCCGGCAGCTCGATGTGCCGATCACCAAGTCGAACATGAGTTTCGGCGCCTCGATCGACGGCGGGCGGCTGGAATATGCGCTCACGTCGCTCGATGCGCTGTTTGCGCAGCGCCGCAACGCGATGAGCCCGAGGTTCCTCGGGATGGTGCGGGATATCATGAAGTTCAACAGGCGCGCAGTGCGGGTGGCAGAGGACCGTTCGCTCAGCCTCGGTGACTTCCTCAAGGTGCTCGGCACCGGTGATGCCTTCCGCGATCACTACCTTTTACCGCTAACAGGGGCCATCTGGTCAACGCCGGTCGAGAAGATCATGGAGTTTCCGGCCCATGCCATGGTGCAATTCTTCAAGAACCATGCGCTTCTGGGCGTCTATGGCCAGCACCAGTGGTACACGGTTCAGGGCGGCTCGACCCAATACGTCAGCCGGCTCGAGGCGGCGCTGCGGAACCAGGGCACCGACATCCGCCTTGGCGCAGCCGTCCAGGCGGTCATCCGTGGACCCGGCAAGGTGGTGCTGCGGACCTGGGGTGGCGAGCCCGAGGTCTTCGATCATGTGGTCTTCGCCACGCACTCCGACGACAGCCTGCGGTTGCTGGGTGACCCGTCGCCTGAAGAGAGCCGCGCGCTTGGCGCCATCGGCTACCAGCCCAACGACATCGTGCTGCACGCGGACACGCGGATGATGCCGAAGGCGCGCAAGACCTGGGCCAGTTGGGTCTACACCGAGGACAATAATGCCCATTCGGACCGCATCGACCTCACCTATTGGATGAACTCGCTGCAGCCCATTCCGATGGATGATCCGCATTTCGTGACTCTCAACACCAAGCGGACGATCCGCGAGGAATTGATTTACGACCAGGTGACACTGCGCCATCCGGTCTACGACCTGGCGGCCCTCGATGCGCAGAAGGACGTGGCCGCCCTCAACGGCACGCGGAACACATGGTACTGCGGCGCCTGGATGAAGAACGGCTTTCACGAAGACGGGCTGTCGAGCGCCGTGGATGTAGTGCGCAGCTTGCGCGCCGTGGAAGAGGACCGGGTGGCCGCCGAATGACAACCAGTGTCGATCATATCGCGGGCCAGACCTTTCATGGCCGCAAGGGATCGGTAGAGAACGCCTTTCGCTATTCGGTGGATTACATCCTGCTGGATGCGGAGGCCGAAGTGCGGGGCCCGCGGCTCTTTGCGCGCAATGGCGCGGCGCTGACCTCGCTGCACGACGTCGACCATGGCGGGCCGCCCAAGGCAGGGCGCGGGGCGCCCTGGGTGCGCGAGGTGCTGGAACAGCATCAGATCACCGGCGTGGCGCAGATCGAGCTCCTCGCCCAGCCGCGGATGCTGGGCCATGTGTTCAACCCCGTCAGCTTCTGGCTTTGCCGTCGCGCGGATGGCGCGCTGATCACGGTGATTGCCGAGGTCAGCAACACCTTCGGGGACCGGCACAGCTATCTCTGTCATCATCCCGACCTGCGGCCGATTGAGCCATCCGACACGCTGACAGCCACGAAGATCTTCCATGTCTCGCCATTTCAGCCGGTGGAGGGCGGGTACAAGTTTCGCTTCGACATTTCGGCGGCGCGCATCGGCATCTGGATCGACTATGCGCGCGGGGATGGCGGGCTGATCGCCACGCTGACCGGCAAACGACGTCCCTTGACGAACCGGGCGATCCTGGGCTCGGCGCTCAAGCGGCCTCTGGGCGCGCGGCGGGTGTTGGGGCTCATCCACTGGCAGGCGCTGAAGCTGTGGTGGAAAGGCGCGCGTTATCGGGTGCGCCCACTGCCGCCGAAGAAGGAGGTGTCGCGGTGACGAACGCCTCCGAGCGGCTTCCGGCTTATTCGCTTTTTGCGGCGCTGCTCGCAGCGGCGGGTCTGCCGATCTACATCCATGCGCCCAAGTTCTACGTGGATGAATATGGCGTGTCGCTGGCCGCTCTTGGCGCGGTGCTCTTCGGGTTGCGGCTGCTCGACGTGGTGCAGGATCCGCTGCTTGGCAAGCTGGCCGAGAAGCTGCGCGACCGCCGCGCCTTGGCGGTGGCCATCGGTTGCGCGGTGATCGGCGGGGCGATGGTGGCGCTCTTTGCCATTCCGCCGCTTTTGTCGCCGCTTCTGTGGTTCGGGCTCACGCTGACGCTGGTCTTCTCCGCCTTCAGCTTCTTGACCATCAATTTCTATGCTCAGGGCGTGATGAAGGGCACTGCCTTGCCGGGGCAGGGCCACTACCGGCTCGCGCGCTGGCGTGAGAGCGGGGCGCTCCTCGGTGTCTGCGTGGCGGCCGTCGCCCCGGTGGCGCTGGCCGCGGCGTTCGAGGCACCCTTCGCCTGGTTTGCCCTTGGGTTTGCGGGGCTCGCCGTTCTGGCCGCCTATGCGATGCGGGACGAGTGGAGCACCGCGGGTCTCGCCGCGGGGACCGGCTTCGGCGTCGTGCTGCGCGACAAGCTCGCGCGGCGGCTGTTGCTGATCGCGCTGGTGAACGCCGCCCCGGTGGCGGTCAGCTCGACCCTGTTTCTGTTCTTTGTCGAAAGCAAGCTCGACGCGCCCGGGTTCGAGGGGCCGCTGCTGCTAATCTTCTTTCTGTCCGCTGCCCTGGCCGCCCCCTTCTGGGGTGCCATGGCGGAACGCTTCGGCCCCAAGGATGTGCTGATCTTTGCCATGGTGCTCGCGATCTGCGCTTTTGGCCTGACCCTGACGCTGGGCCCGGGTGACTGGGTGCTGTTCGCGGTCATCTGCGTGACCTCCGGTGCGACGCTGGGCGCGGACCTGACGCTCCTGCCCGCGACCTTCGCCAATCGGATGGCGCGGATCTCGCCCTCGGCGGCCGAGGGGTTTGGCCTGTGGTCTTTCGTGTCGAAGCTGACGCTGGCCTTTGCCGCCGTCACCCTGTTGCCCGTTCTGGAGCGTGCCGGCTTTCAAAGCGGCAGCGCGTCCGAAAACAGCCCGGAGGCACTGGCGCTTCTGTCGGTGCTCTATGCCGGGGTTCCCTGTGTCCTGAAGCTGGCGGCCATAGCCCTCTTGGCCATCACTGACCTGAGCGAGGTGTAAGAGATGACAGCCTGGATGTATGTGGCACTCGGCGCGGCGCTCGCGTTGATCCTGCTGGTTCTTTTCAAGCGGATGATGGGCTTTGCCGCGCAGCGGCCCGAGGATTACGAGGACGGCACACCGGATTTCGACATCCGAAAGCACCTCAACGGACCGATGCTCTGCGAAGGGGTGATCTATGGGCCAACCGGGCGGGTCAGCAGCCGGTTTGTCGCGGACTTCGATTGCGCGTGGGACGGGGATCAGGGATCGATGAAAGAGCATTTCATCTATGACGACGGCAGCACCCAGAAACGCCAGTGGAACCTCGAGCTGGATGACCGGGGTGCGATCCGGGCGACCGCAGAAGATGTGGTCGGCGAAGGGTCGGGTCGACAGACCGGACCGACGGTGCTGTTGAACTATCGCATCCGGCTGCCGGAGGGGTCGGGCGGGCATGTGCTCGACACCGTGGACTGGATGTATCTGACGCCCAACGGCACGATCATGAACCGCTCGCAGTTTCGCAAGTTCGGCATCAAGGTCGCGGAGCTGGTGGCGACGATGCGACCCAAGGATGCCGCATGAGGAACTGGCACGGCAAACGCTATTGGCTCGTGGGCGCAGGCGACGGGCTGGGGGCGGCCCTGGCCCGCCGTCTGAGTTCTGCGGGCGCGCATGTGATTGTTTCCGCCCGGTCGGAAGACAAGCTCAGCGCGCTGGTCGCCGACCTGCCGACCGAGGGCAGCTACCAGACCGTGGATGTGGCTGACGATGAGAGCGTGGCCCAGGCGGCCGAGGCGGTCGGGCTCGTCGACGGGGTTGTCTTTCTGGCAGGTGTTTACTGGCCGTTCGGCGCGCAGGAGTGGCATGCCGATCAGGCGACCGCGATGGCGGATATCAACTTCACCGGGCTGGTGCGGGTGATGGGGGCCGTCGTGCCGGGGATGGTGCGCCGCGATGCGGGGCACATCGTGATCACCGGGTCGCTTAGCGGCTTTCGTGGGCTGCCGGGCTCAATCGGGTATACGGCGTCGAAGGCGGGGACGATGTCGCTGGCCGAATGCATGTACGCCGATCTTCGGCAGACCGGGGTGCAGGTTCAGGTGGCGAACCCCGGGTTTATCAAGACACAGCTCACCGACAAGAACGACTTCAAGATGCCCTTCCTCATGACACCGGAGGAGGCGGCGGAGCACATGTTCCGGCAGATGAGCGGCAGGAAGTTCAAGGTGAGCTTTCCGCGGCTGTTTTCCCTCGTGTTCAGAGGCAGCCAGTTGCTGCCCGACTGGCTCTACTTTCGGGTGTTTTCCTGAGCGGCAGGCCTGTGGATCCGCCTCCGGCGGGAGTATTTCCGGACGGGTGAAGGGGGCGGCTACTCAGAGCCGGGCCGCGTGATCTTGGAAGATCTTTGCCGCGCGGCTCCAGATGGGGGCGTCCGGGGGTCCGAGGTCCTGCAAGGCGGGCAGCAGCTGGGCTGCGTAGTCTTCGCTGCTTTCGCGGGGCAGCATCGAGGGCAGGTTGTCGATTGCCGTGACGTCGAGCGGCGGGGCGTCGTGGACGCGCAGCGCCGGCGCCTCCCAAGTGGTAGTATGATCGTAGATCTTTACGGGCGAGAAGTCGCTCTCGGGGTCGCAGGCGATGTCGCCGATCACGCGCAGCTTGCGCGGGCGTGTGGGTGTGTCAGCGGGCACGAAGACCGGCGTCCCCGGGCGTGCGAGGATGCAGTTGAAGAAGAGCTCATGCGCGAGGATTTCGGGGAAGGGGCCGCCCGACGCGGTCTCGGCCATGTCCCATTTCGTGGTGGCCACACCCATGGCGGTGCAGAGATCGGCCGCGCCCGTGCCCACGCGGCCAAGCGCGCCGATGATCAGGGCGGTGGGGCGAAAGCTGCCAGTGGCGACAAGCTCGGCCTGAAGTTCGGAGAGCAGGTGCGTGGAGCTGTCATAGGAACCGACGGGGGCTGCGATGCTGCCGCGCTGCTGGGCGGCCCAGCACTTCAGGGCCACGGCGGCGCCCGCATAGCCGGCCCAGTAGCCGAAGGCGGCGACGCGGGCCCCGGCCTCGTTCGTGAGGTATTCCAGATCGAGCAGCGTGCCGCCGCCCGCCTTGAAGCGTTGCAGCAAACGAAGCCCCGCTGGCTGGCCCTTGAAGGCGTGGCCGAACATGATGTGGCGGTGCGGTAGGGGCGTGCCGTCGTCCGGCAGCTCTTTCAGACCGAAGATGATCGCGTCCTGCGGCGCGTCAGGCCAGCTGTGGCTCGGCACAATAGCGCAACCGGCTTGCGCATAGGCACTGTCGGGGATGACGCGGCTGGGCGAGGCTTCAACGCTGACGACCGTCCCCGCCGCAATCAGCTGGCCGGCGCCTTCCGGTGTGAGGCCCGTGCGGGTTTCATTGGCGCGCTGCTCGGCGCGCAGCCAGAGGTGGGGCATCAGAGCATGCCCTTTGCCTTGACGGCCTGCACCGAGGCACGGGCGTTCATGCGGTCGAGATAGGCGGCGATCTCGGGGAAGTCCTTCAGCGACACCTCGTCGCGCTCGAGCCAGCTGCACAGCATGTAGGAATAGGGATCGGCGATGGAGAACTGGTCGCCCAGCACGTAATCGCCTTCAAGGCAGTCGGTGGTGAAGTAGCGTGCGTTTTCGGCCATGTTTTCCGGCGTCTTGGCGATCATGTCATCGAAGCTCGCCTTCTTGGTGGCCCAGCGGTCGCCGCGGCGCATGTGGGCATGGTTGACGTGCATGGTCGAAGCGAGGAAGTACATGACGCTGCGCATCTGGGCGGCGCGCTCAGGGTCCTGCGGTACCAGGCGAGCGCCGGGAGCCAGGGCTGCGATGTAGTCGAGAAGCGCGCCGGTCTCGGTCAGCACGGTGCCGCTGTCCGTCTCAAGCGTGGGCACGCGGCCCTTGGGGTTGAGCGCAAGATAGGCGTCGCCTTTCTGCTCGCCGGCGCTGAAATCGACCGGCACCGGCTCGTAAGGCAGGCCCGCCTCTTCCAGCGTGATGGCGACGGCGACGGAGATGGTGCGGGGGGCGTAGTGGAGGCGCATGGCGTATCCTTTCACACGTGGGTCTGGGCGTAGTGCCTGTCGGGCGCTTCGAGGTGCGGGATGGCGTTGAACATCGTCGGCGAGAGCGTGCCGCCAATGGGGAAGAGCCGGTGCTGGGAGGTGTTGTAGATCGCCAAGGCCATCTGCGCCATGGCCGTGATATCAAGCCGCAGCACCTGTCGCATCGCCATGGAGATGAGCCCGCCGGAGGTGACCACCAGTGCCGGTCCATCGCCCTCGGCGATCTCGGTCAGCGCCGCGTTGACGCGCGCCTCAAAGTCAGCGAAGCGCTCGGGCGCACCGTCGATCCGGTCATCCTGCCAGTACTGGAAGACCAGCGGCAGGTGGGTGGTGAAACTGGCGTTGTCGGTCGGGAACGGGATGCCGTGCTCGGCTTCCAGTGCGCGGGCAAGCGTCAGATATTCCAGCTCGTTCAGGCGCGCGTCGCGTACGGGTTCAAGCTCCATGTCCATGGACGTGGCCGTTTCCACGTGGCGACGTAGGGTGCCGGTGTAAAGCCGGGCATGGTGCTGACCGCGCTCGCGCAGATGGGTGCCGAGCCAGGCGGATTGCTGGTGGCCGAGCGCGCTCAGCCTGTCGTAGCTCGCTTCGTCCTGCGCGCCTGAGTTGGCCTGGCCGTGGCGTATGAGGGTGATGTGGGACATGTGCGCCTTCTTAGGCGAGCGGTGGCGTGGTGGAAAGGGGAGGTGCCTCCGGCGGGAGTATTTTTGGACGGGTGAAGGAACGGCTGTTCGCTATCGGAAACGCGGGTGGCGCGAATACCATGTGAGGTGTCGGGATTGGGGCTACGGTGGGGGATGTGCTACCCTTATAGTCGGGCGGAGTTTTCCGGGAGAGCGCTGCGATGAGCGACAAGATCACCTTCACGCTGGACGGTCAGGAGGTTGAGGCCGAGACGGGCATGACCATCTGGGAGGTCGCGAACGGGCGCGGCCTTGTGATCCCGCATCTGTGCCACAAGCCTGCGCCCGGGTATCGCCCGGATGGCAACTGTCGCGCCTGTATGGTGGAGATTGAGGGCGAGCGGACGCTTGCGGCCTCCTGCATTCGGGAACCCTCCGACGGCATGGTTGTGACGAGCAACTCCGCCCGAGCGGAGAGCGCGCGCAAGATGGTGGTGGAGATGCTGCTCGCAGACCAGCCGGAGCGGCCGGTGGCGCACGACCGCTCCAGCCACCTGTGGGAAATGGCGGAGCTGAACGGCGTCTCCGACAGCCGGTTCCCGAAGCTGGAAGAGGGGCGCATTCCGCTCTTGGATGACAGCCATGTGGCGATGTCGGTGAACCTCGATGCCTGTATTCAATGCGGGCTTTGCGTGCGGGCCTGCCGTGAGGTGCAGGTCAACGATGTGATTGGCATGGCGGGGCGCGGGCATGACAGCTATCCGACCTTCGATATGGCCGATCCGATGGGGGAAAGCACCTGTGTGGCCTGCGGCGAGTGCGTGCAGGCCTGTCCGACCGGGGCGCTGATGCCGTCGACGGTTGTCGATGACAACCAGGTGGGGGACAGTGCCGATTTCGACGAGGAGGTCGAGAGCATCTGCCCCTTCTGTGGGGTCGGCTGTCAGGTCTCGCTCAAGGTCAAGGACGGCAAGGTCAAATATGTCGAAGGGATCAACGGCCCGGCGAACGAGGGCCGGCTCTGTGTGAAGGGGCGGTTCGGGTTTGACTATATCCACCATCCGCACCGGCTGACCAAGCCGCTCATTCGCCGGCAGGACGCGCCGGAGAAGGGTTTGAACGTGGATCCCGGCAATTGGCAAACGCATTTCCGCGAGGCCTTGTGGGAGGAAGCGCTGGACTTTGCCGCGGCTGGCATGAAGGGCCGCGGGCGCGAGATTGCTGGGTTTGGCTCGGCCAAGTGCACCAACGAGGAAGCCTATCTTTTCCAGAAGCTGATCCGGCAGGGCTTTGGCCACAACAACGTGGACCACTGCACGCGGCTCTGCCATGCGTCGTCCGTGGCGGCGCTGATGGAGAATGTGGGCTCGGGCGCGGTGACTGCGACCTTCAACGAGATCGAGAATGCCGATGTGGCCATCGTGATCGGGGCCAATCCGATCGAGAACCACCCGGTTGCGGCGACCTTCTTCAAGCAGTTCGCCAAACGCGGCGGCAAGCTGATTGTCATGGACCCGCGCGGGCAGGCGCTGAAGCGGTTCGCCAGCCATATGCTGCAGTTCCGGCCGGGCGCCGATGTGTCGATGCTGAACGCGATCATGCATGTGATCGTCGAGGAAGGTCTCTACGATCAGCAGTACATCGACGCCTATACCGAGAACTGGGAGGCGGAGAAGCGGCATCTGGCGGATTTCTCGCCCGAGGCGATGGCACCGATCTGCGGGATTGAGCCCGAGGTGCTGCGCGATGTGGCGCGGACCTTTGCGGGGGCCAAGGCCGCGATGATTTTCTGGGGCATGGGCATCAGTCAGCACATCCACGGGACGGATAACTCGCGCTGTCTGATTTCGCTTGCGCTGATGACGGGACAGGTGGGACGGCCCGGCTCCGGTTTGCACCCGCTGCGGGGGCAGAACAACGTGCAGGGGGCGTCGGATGCGGGGCTGATCCCGATGTTTCTGCCGGATTATCAGCCGGTCACGGATGACGGTGTGCGCTCGGCCTTCACCAAGGTCTGGGGCACGGCCGATTTCTCGAACGAACGAGGCTTGACCGTGACCGAGATCATGGACGCGGTGCATGCGGACAAGATCAAGGGGATGTATATCCTTGGCGAGAACCCGGCCATGTCCGATCCGGACGTGGAACATGCGCGCGCCGCTCTGGCCAAGCTCGATCATCTGGTGGTGCAGGATATCTTCCTGACCGAGACGGCGAACTATGCCGATGTGATCCTGCCCGCGTCGGCCTTTGCCGAGAAAACCGGCACGGTGACCAACACCAACCGGCAGGTGCAGATGGGTCGCCCTGCGGTTGCGCCGCCCGGTGACGCGCGCGAAGACTGGTGGATCGAGGTGGAGCTGGCCAAGCGGCTGGGCTTGCCCTGGGACTATCAGAGCCCGGCGGATGTCTTCGCCGAAATGAAGCAGAACATGCGCAGCCTCGACAACATCACCTGGGAGCGGCTGAGCGGCGAGAACGCAGTGACCTACCCGTCGCTGAGCCCACAGGACCCCGGTCAGGCGATTGTCTTCGGCGATGGGTTCCCGCGGCCCGAGGGTCGCGCGCGGTTCACCCCCGCGAGTGTGATTGCGCCCGACGACGTGCCGGATGAAGACTATCCGATGATCCTGACCACCGGGCGGCAGCTGGAGCACTGGCACACGGGCTCCATGACCCGTCGCTCGACCGTGCTCGACGGGCTGGAGCCCGAGGCGAATTGCTCGCTACACCCCTCGACCTTGCGCAAGCTGGGGGTCGCACCGGGGGAGCACGTGTTGCTGACGACGAAGCGCGGCAGCATCTCGATCATGGCGCGAGAGGATCGCGCGGTGGCGCCCGATATGGTCTTTGTGCCCTTTGCCTATGTGGAAGCGGCGGCGAACATCCTCACCAACCCGGCCATCGACCCTTTCGGCAAGATCCCGGAGTTCAAGTTCTCGGCCGTGCGCGTGGAGAAGGCCGAAGGGGCTGTCGCTGCGGAGTGATCTTCTCTTTGTCGGCGTCAGACCTTAGGGTTTGAACGACCGATCAAGGAGGGCGCGCGCGTGGTTGATCCGGAGCGATTTCTGGCTGATTTGCATACTCTGCGGAGCTTCGGCGCGGCAGAGGTGGGCAAGGGTGTCGTGCGCCCCGCCTATTCCGAGGCGGATATCGCGGCGCGGCACTGGTTGGCGCACCAGATGCGGGATGCCGGGCTCCGGGTCGAGGTCGATGCCATGGGCAACGTCTTTGGTTTGGCGGACGGTCCTTCGCTGTTGCTTGGGTCGCACAGCGACAGCCAGCCGGAGGGCGGCTGGCTCGATGGGGCGTTGGGGGTCATTGCCGCGCTGGAGGTGGCACGCGCAACCAAGGCGGCGGGTGGCCCACCGGTCTCGGTGGTGTCGTTCCAGGATGAAGAGGGCCGCTTTGGCGTGACCACCGGCTCCACCGTCTGGTCCGGGCTTTTGCCTCTCGAGAAGGCGGATGGGCTGAGGGATCATGGCGGCGTGACCCTCGCCGAGGCGCGCGCAGCAATGGCGGAGATGGTGACTGGCGCGGTCGATCCGGCGCAGTTCTCGGGCTTTGTCGAGATGCACATCGAGCAAGGGCCGACGCTCGATGCAACCCACGAACAGATCGGGGTGGTCACGGACATCGTGGGTATCCGCGACATGAAGATCACCTTTGAGGGCCAGCAGAACCACGCAGGCACCACGCCGATGCATCTGCGTCGCGATGCGTTCCAGGCGGTGTCCGCGTTCAACACCTTGCTCGAGGATCGGTTGCGCAATGTGGTCACGCCGCAGACCGTCTGGACGATCGGCCATGTGAGCCTGCATCCGAACGCCTCATCCATCGTGCCGGGGAAGGCCGTGTTTTCCATGCAGTGGCGCGATGGCGACAGCGACAGGTTGCGCCGGATGGAGGAGATCATCCGCGAGATCGCGCAAGAGGTGGCCGCGCACCGGAGCATGCAGCTGTCCTTTGGACCGATGCTGGGACTGGAGCCCGTGCACATGGATCCGAAGCTTCAGGACGCTCTGGTCCGGGCGGCGCGTGTGCACGCGCCCGAGACCTGGCGGAAGATGCCGTCGGGCGCGCTGCATGATGCCACCAATGTCTCGCGGCTGATGCCCGTGGCAATGCTCTTCGTGCCGTCGATCGGCGGGGTCAGCCACACCTTCGACGAGGATACCGACGAGGCCGATCTGGTGGTCGGTCTGAAGGTGCTGGCCGATGCGGTGGCGTCGCTGGCCGGTTGAAGCGTTTCGATTGCAGGTTGGACGCTGCATCGCAATTTGCGTTCGACCGCAAGGGAGAGGCAGCGCATTGCGTTTCAAGACCACATCGAAATGCTTCAACAGGCCTGCTCGGCGGTCCTACTGCCAGGCAACGTCGCCGAGGAAGATGTAGCCCGCGCCATAGATTGTCTTGATCAGCTGGGGGTTCTTCGGGTCCTCGCGCAGCTTGGTACGCAGGCGCGAGATCCGCACGTCCATGGCGCGGTCGAAGCTTTCGCTTGCCGCGCCCCCGAGATGGTCCTGCATCTGGGCGCGGCTGATCAGCCGCTTGGGGTTCTCGAGGAAGAGTCGCAGCACCTCGCCTTCGGCGTGGGAGAACGGGGTCTGCTGGCCTTGGGCATCTTCGATCACATATTGATCGAACAGCACCTGCCAACCGGCAAAGCGCGCCACCTGCCCCGAGGTTGCCGCGGGCCTTGACGTCCGCAGCCGCGCCCGGATGCGGGCGACCACCTCAGCAGGGTCGAAGGGTTTGATGATGTAGTCATCGGCGCCAAGCTCCAGCCCCGTGACTTTGTCCTGCACCAGCGCACGGCCCGAAATGATGATCACGATGGCGCCCTGCTCCAGCGCAAGCTTGTGGACCAACGTCAGCCCGTCGGTATCCGGCAGCGACAGATCGACGAGGCAGACATCGGGCCGATGCTGCGCGAGTGCCGCGGTGAAGGCCTGCGCGCGGCCGAAGCTGAGCGTGCGGAAACCCGCATCCTCCAGCGCGTCCGTCAGCATCGTGCGGATGGCCGGTTCGTCGTCGAGGATGGTGACGAGGGGGGCTGTCATGACGCGAGAACCTCTGCGGCTCGCCCACCCAGAACCGCGCCGATCTCCTCCGCCGTGAAGGGCTTTTGCAGAAGCGGCGCGGTCTTCTGCGCGGTCTGGAACAGCGGGTCGTCGGGCGGCAGCGAGGTCATCAGCACGACCGGAACGGCACCGGACAGCCGCCGCGCAAGGTCGATGCCGGTCGCCTCTCCCGCCAGTTGGATATCCGAGAGCACCAGCGAGATCTCAGGCAGATCTGCCATGAGCGCGCTGGCCTCATCGGCGCTGACCGCCTCGATCACGGAGTGGTTCAGCCCCGTCAGCATATCCCGGTAGAGCGCGCGCAGGTCGTCGCGGTCTTCGACAAGCAGGACGAGCGCTTGCGGGGTCTCGATGGCGGGCCGGTAGGGCAGGCGCAGCACCACCCGCGCGCCGCTTTCGGTGTTGTCGAGCCGCAGATCGCCTCCGGCGAGCTTGGTCATGTCGTAGACCATGGGCAGCCCGAGGCCGGAACCTTCCGCACCCTTGGTGGTGAAGAACGGATCGAACCCGTGGCTGAGCGCGCGCTCCGAGAAACCGGGGCCCGTGTCAGTCACCTGCCATTCGATCCAGGTGTCATGCACGATGCGCTGCGACACTCGGATTTGGCCGCTGGCGCCACAGGCATCGCGCGCGTTCAGGATGAGGTTCAAGAGGCTGTCGGTGGCCATGCCCGCGTCGAGCATCACCGGACCTTGAGGTGCTGCGCCGTCGATGTGCAGCGTGATGCCATCAGGCAAGGTGTGATCGGCCAGCGTGCTGAGATTGTCCATCAGCTGCGCAAGGTCTGTGGCCTTCGGTCGGAGCGCGCGCTCGGCTGTCATGCCTGCGATGCTGCTCAGAAGCGCGCCACCCCGCCGCGCGGCCGCCAGCGTGCCTTCCGCCATTTCGACCACATCCGGCGCGAGCCCGTCTTGGCGCAGCAGCTTGGACTGCAGCCCGAGGATGATTGTCAGAAGGTTCGAGAAATCATGGGTGAGGCCCGAGGTCATCTGCGCGGCCAGGGCCCGGCGGCGGGTCTGTTGCAGCGCAACGCGGGCCTGCATCTCGGCCGTCACATCCATGGAGAGGATATAGACGCCCCCCCGGCCGTCGGGCGTGAAGGCCGCGCGGATGCGCCGCGCGCTGGCATCATCAGTGAACTCGAAAACGGACGGCTGACCGCCGTAGGCGGTACTGAGATGCGGCGCGATGCGGTCATAGGTGGCGGCTCCGAGCGCATCGCTGATGTGCATGCCGAAGATGTCAGTGGGGCGCCCCGGCATCACGCTGCTGAGCTGCCTGTTGGAATAGGTGTAGTGCCCGCTTGCATCCACATGAGCGATATGCGCCGGCATCATCTCGGTTGTGAGCCGGGTGCGCGCTTCGATCTCTGTGAGCTCGCGCTTGGCCTCCTGCAGGGCCGCGTTCATGGCCGCCAGTGCGCGGTTCGTGCTGGAGAGTTCTTCGGCATAGGTGTTCAGTTGATCGGACAACTCCTCCGACCGGCTTTGCAGCAGGGCTTCCTGCCGCTTGGTGCGGGTGATGTCTGTGTAGACGGTGACCCAGCCGCCTTGCGGCAGGGGCGCGCCTTCCACGCTGATGATCCGCCCGTTCGACCGGGTTCGCTCCATGTAGTGTGGCTCGAAGGCGCGGGCCTGCTCGACGCGCTCGGTCACGAAGGCCTCGATGTCGGCGACGTCACCGTACTCTCCACGCGCGACCAGATGGCGGATGGTGTCCTCGAAGGCGGCGCCAGGCGTGACAAGCTCATCCGGCAGGTCGAACATGCGCTGAAACGGGCCGTTGCACACCGCCAGCCGCAGGTCGGAATCGTAGATCGTCAGCGATTGGCCGATCAGGTTGAGACCGGCGGCCATGAGCTCTTGTGTTCTGGTCTCGGCGGGGGGCACGATCACTCCTGTTCCGGATGGTCCCGCCCGCTATCCTATCACGGAATAATCGAGGGAAAATCAGCTTTGCCGCATGGCTCGGATCGCGCTGTAACAATTCGTAAGGATTGAGAAATCATGACGAAAAAGTTGACGTCGAGCGTAATTGTCACATTGTTACCGGAAGGACGGCGGGGAGCGCCGCGCTTGTCTGGAAAAGGCAAGGTCTGGGAGGACAACAGTTGATGACAAGCCCCACGGGCGTCGGCGGACCGCAGTCCGTTCCGGCGCTGTTGCACCGCAATGCGACCGAATTCGCGAACGCGCCCGCGTATCGCGAAAAGGAGTATGGCATCTGGCAGAGTTGGACCTGGGCGGAGACGCGCGAGGAGGTCGAGGCGCTGGCACTCGGGATGCTCGATCTCGGCGTGGCGGAGGGCGACTTTGTCGCGATCATCGGGCGCAACCGCCCTTATCTTTATTGGTCGATGGTGGCCGCACAGATGTGCGGAGCCGTGCCGGTGCCGCTTTACCAGGATGCGGTGGCCGAAGAGATGGCTTACGTGCTGGGGCATTGCGGCGCGCGCTTCGTGATTGCCGGCGATCAGGAGCAGGTCGATAAGGTCATTGAGGTTCAGGCCGAGCTGCCGAATTTCGAGCAGATGATCTATCTCGATCCGCGCGGACTGCGGACGTACGATCATTCCCGGCTACACCAGTACAGCCATATTCAGGACGTGGGCCGCGCCAAGCGCGACGAGCTGTCGGGCGAGCTGACCGCGCGGCAAGACAAGCTTGACTACGACAGCACCTGCGTCATGCTCTACACCTCCGGCACGACCGGCAAACCCAAGGGCGTGGTGCTGAGCAACCGCAACGTGATCGAGACGTCGAAGTCCTCCTCCGAGTTCGACGATCTGCGGCAGAGTGATGATATTCTGGCGTACCTGCCGATGGCCTGGGTTGGGGATTTCATCTTCTCGGTCGGGCAGGCGATGTGGACGGGGTTCTGCACGAACTGCCCCGAGAGCGCCGATACCATGCATGTGGATCTGCGCGAGATCGGGCCGACCTATTATTTCGCCCCGCCGCGGGTGTTCGAGACCCAGCTGACCAATGTGATGATCCGCATGGAGGACGCGGGGCGCTTCAAGAAGTGGCTCTTTGACGTCTGCATGGCGCAGGCGCGCAAGGTGGGCCCGGCCATTCTGGACGGTCAGCCGGTGAGCCAGTGGGACCGGTTCAAATACAATCTCGGGGAGCTTTTCATCTACGGGCCGTTGAAGAACACCCTGGGGCTGAGCCGGGTGCGCGTGGGCTATACGGCGGGTGAGGCGATCGGCCCGGAAATCTTTGATTTCTATCGCTCTTTGGGGATCAACCTGAAGCAGCTCTATGGTCAGACCGAGGCCACGGTGTTCATCACCGCGCAGCCTGACGGCGAGGTGCGCAGTGATACGGTGGGGGTTTGTTGCCCCGGTGTGGAGCTGAAGATCGCGGAGAATGGCGAGGTCTTTTATCGCTCACCTGGCGTGTTCGTCGAGTACTACAAGAACCCCGAAAGCACCGCCGGGACCAAGGATGCAGAAGGCTGGGTCGCGACCGGGGACGCGGGCTTTGTGGAGGAAGACACCGGGCACCTGCGCATCATCGACCGGGCGAAGGACGTCGGGCAGATGGCGTCAGGCGCGCTCTTTGCGCCCAAATATGTGGAGAACAAGCTGAAGTTCTTCCCGAATATCCTGGAGGCGGTGGTCTTCGGGAACGGACGGGACGAATGCACGGCCTTCATCAACATTGATCTCACGGCCGTGGGCAACTGGGCCGAGCGGAACAACATCGGCTATGCCTCCTATCAGGAACTCGCACGCCACCCTCAGGTGATGGATACGATCCAGTCTCATGTGGAGCAGGTGAACCGGTCGGTGGCCGAAGACGAGATGCTGTCGGGCTGTCAGGTGCACCGCTTTGTGGTGCTGCACAAGGAGTTGGACGCGGATGACGGCGAGTTGACGCGGACACGGAAGGTACGTCGCCGGATCATCGAGGAGAAATACGCGGATATCATCGCGGCACTTTACGATGGGTCGGGGTCTGTCAGCACGGTCACCGAAGTGACTTATGAGGATGGGCGCAAGGGGTCGATTTCCGCGACCTTGGAGGTGCGCTCGGCGACGGTGCAGACGGTTGCCCAGAAAATGGCGGCGGAATGATGTGGTCGACGTCTTACGTTGCATGGCGCGTGCTGAGTTTCTTAGCCAGAGTACATGCTTCTATCGACGGTCTGATCGGACGCATAGGTGTAGGCAGGTCTGTTGGTCTAGGCGTCTTGGCTGGTGGTTTGCTCCTCTGGTTTCAAGCGCCGGTTTCCTCGCCGTTTGTGATTTTTTGCCTGTTTCTGGGGCTTACGATGGCGCGCTACGCAATCCGCCGTCCGGAGGGCTTTCGGCCGTTGGGGATAATTGAAACAGATGAGGCAGAGGAGCGACAGTCACTTCGGCTCGTAATGGTGGGAGGTGCGCCGTTTTTGGGATACATCGCTGTTGGCCTGCTCAATACCTATTGGTTTTCATCTGGGGAGGCAGCCTGAGTGACTAGTGAGGTCGATGAAACTTTCAACGGATATGCGCGGGCGCGATCACAGGTCTTTGGCTGGGCCGTCGTAGGCGGCGCTAACGGCGCGGCTGATGTGGAAGCGGGTCGAGAAGCCGCGCAGGGCGGCGTCGATGTCGCGGATCGCTTCGGCGCGGCTGAGGCCGCGGGTTTTGCGTTTGGCCGCCATGGATATCAGGCAGGTGCGTTCCCAATCATTGCGCATCGGGATGTCTCCTTTTGCTGCTCCTTCCGCCAGCTTAGGCAGATGATGGTTAACATATCGCGGAGCTTGCGCACGCTGGAGGTCGGCCATGCTTGATCAATCGCAAGGTTACACCACCGAAGACGGCCGCAAGATCGGTGGCGTCGTCATGGAGATGCGCAATATTACCCTTCGGTTTGGAGGGGTTGAGGCGATCAAGGATATCTCGTTCGACATCCGCGAGGGAGAGATCCGGGCGATCATCGGGCCCAATGGTGCGGGCAAATCCTCGATGTTGAATGTCATCTCTGGGTTCTATGTGCCGCAGGAGGGGCAGGTGTTTTACAAGGGCGCGCCGCGGCCTGCGATGAAGCCCTACCAGGTGGCGCAGCAGGGGATCGCGCGGACGTTTCAGAACATCGCGCTCTTCGAGGGGATGTCGGTGCTCGACAACGTCATGACCGGGCGGCTTACCAAGATGAAGACGGGGTTGTTCAGCCAGGCGCTGTGGTTGGGCAAGTCCGAGAAGGAAGAGACGGAGAACCGGGAGGTTGCTGAAAAAATTATTGATTTTCTGGAGATTCAGGCGATCCGCAAGACGCCGGTGTCGCGTCTTCCCTACGGCTTGAAAAAGCGGGTGGAGCTGGCGCGGGCGTTGGCGGCGGAGCCGTCGCTTCTGCTGCTGGACGAACCGATGGCGGGGATGAATGTTGAGGAAAAGGAGGACATGAGCCGCTTTATCCTCGACGTGAATGATGAGTTTGGCACGACCATCGCGCTCATCGAGCATGACATGGGCGTGGTCATGGACCTCTCTGACCGAGTCGTCGTGATGGACTACGGCAAGAAGATCGGTGACGGGACGCCCGATGAGGTGCGCGGAAATCAGGCGGTGATCGACGCTTATCTGGGGGTCGCGCATGACTGATTTGGGTCCGTCGGTGGCGCGTCGGTTTTGCGTCGGTATCACGTCGGTATTACGTCGGTGCGTTGCGGGCGGTAGGGTAGGGGTTTGTTTGGTTTCCCAACTGCAAAGGCCACCACTGAATTCGCATCTTGTGCGGCGCTTAGGCGTCAAATTCTTCCATATTGTTTCGATCGTGGTGGCTTCTTGTACGTTGGTGGTAGCATCGCCGTTGCGTGCAGACATATGGACCGAGTTTTATTCGCGCTGTCTGGAGCCAATGGAGAAATTCGACCAGCCATTCTGGCAGAATCTGATTTTCTTGTCCGAGCATGACTCGTGGACCGTTTTCGAGTCGCCGGACGGCGCTTTTGCGATGAACATTGTGCTTCGCACTGACAATACGGTTGAAAGTTGCAGCATTTATTGGAGACAGAAAACGGTACCCGATAAGGACTATGCTGGGTCTAAACAAGTAGATGAATTGGTTGGGTCTGGCCGATACACAGAAATGGAACCAGATCGTCCAAATTCTCGCAAGATTCGCAGTCATGGATGGCGAAATCCACATCTGATCATTCACTTGTCTTACGAGTTACCTAAGCAGGCGACTGCTCAACTGTACACCGTATGGCAAGCGAAACGCGATGGCACGAGTTAGTCGGAATGAAGAAATGCTTAGACCGATAATCTCTGTCATTGTAGTTGGGCTTCCCAGTGTTGCTGCTCAGTCAATCGCTGGGTGTCTCTCCAATATGTCTCAAATGATGAGGAACAATAACAATGCGCGCCGGGTTTTCGAGATGTGTCCTTGCGGCGGCAAGGTTTTGACAACACTGGCTTCGTCATCTTGGGCAAGCCAACCATACCCTCACGAACACTCCACTCCTGTTATATTTTTTGAACAATTGGCCAGTCATCGGCGGATTGTTTCCGTGGTACCAAGGCAAAATGGGCAAGAACCCGCTTTGTCTGCCGGCGGTCCTGCCCTTCAGCACACATCGGCACGGTTTCGTCGGTGTCAGAGAGCAGACGGACAATGGATACCGTTTGGAGGGTACACATGAGTAAATGGTGGTTTAAGCAGTTCGACTTTTTGGTGGATCATTTTTCGCTGCCTCTCGCCTTCGGCTCGAACGCCAAAAGTGATGCGTGTTTTTCAGCTGTAAGTCGAACCGCTATAGGGGGCGCCTTCGCCCTGTCTGGAGTAGTGTTCACAGGCACCGAGGCCGAGGCGGGCCCGCAGTTCTGCGGGCAGCCGACCCCGGCGATGCAGGAAACCTGCGAGCTTTATCAATCCTATTGCGCAGCTTATCTCGACGATCCAGCGTCGCTGGACCGCTCCACTTTGCGCGAAATTCCCAGCGGGGCGAAGGCCCGGTTTGCGGCGAGTGAGCTCACGCAGGTCACGCTGGGCTATATGACCACGGCGAATCCACAGGTTGCTGTGGTTTACGGGGATGACTACCCGTCGTGTGAGCTTCTGATGACGGGGATGCAGTATTCCGACCTGCTGCTCGCCTATCGCGACTGGCGGGAAGGGGAAGGGGCGCAGTTTGCGGCCACGGCCCCGTTCGAACCTGTCTCGAAGCGCGAGATGCCGCGCGCCTATGCGGCCGTTTTCCTGGCCGCCCCCCGTGAGGACGGGCGGGTGACCGAGATCACCTTGAACTGGAACCTGAGCGAGGCGGGTCTGACCCGGCTCAAAGTCTCGTATCAGCCGGAGCGCGAACACACGCGGCTTCTGCTGGGGCAAGGAGCAAACTGATGCCGGAACAGCTGGCCTTTACGATCGAGGTATTTCTCAACGGGCTCATGGCGGGGGTGCTCTACGCGCTCGTCGCCTTGGGCTTTGTTCTGATCTACAAGGCCAGCGGTATCTTCAACTTTGCGCAGGGGGTCATGGCGCTGTTCGCGGCCATGACCCTTTACGGGATCATGAATGGGCAGGTGCCCTTTGCGCATCTGATCAATGCAATCTTCGGCACGGAGATCCACTATTTCGGCTGGGAGCTGCCCGCGCTCTTGGCAATTGTCATGACCGTGGCGGTGATGATCCTGCTGGCCTGGATGGTGCAGCGGTTCATCTTCCGCTACCTCGTGGGGCAGGAACCGATCATTCTGTTCATGGCGACCATCGGGCTTGCGTATTTCCTTGAGGGTGTGGGCGATCTCATGTGGGGCTCTGACATCAAGACGCTGGATGTGGGTCTGCCGCAAGGGATCAATGAGACCATCGACGAGGCGACCTTCAACCTCTTTGGCTATGGGCTTTTCATCGACAATCTGGACATCGTGGCGAGCATCGTGGCGATTGTCCTGGTGGCGGCGCTGGTGGCCTTTGCGCAATACACCAAACAAGGGCGCGCGATGCGCGCCGTTGCCGATGACCATCAGGCGGCGCTGAGCGTCGGCGTGTCGCTGAATTTCATCTGGATTCTGGTGTGGTCGCTGGCAGGGTTTGTCGCCCTTGTGGCTGGGATCATGTGGGGTGCGAAATCTGGGGTGCAGTTTTCGCTGAGCCTGATTGCCCTGAAGGCGCTGCCGGTCCTGATGCTGGGGGGCTTCACCTCGATTCCTGGCGCGATTGTCGGTGGGCTGATCATCGGGGTGGGGGAGAAGCTTTTTGAGTTCTGGATCGGCCTGCCGTATCTGGGGGGCGCAACGGAGAACTGGTTTGCCTATATGCTGGCGCTGGTTTTCCTGGTGTTCCGCCCGCAGGGGCTCTTTGGGGAGAAGATCATTGAACGTGTGTGAGCAGCGACACAGAGGTGCCCCACTAGAGCGTGTCCGCCGCGAACTGGCAGACCCCCTGCAGGCTCATTCTTCGAGGCTGCGGAAGAGGGCGACCGTGAGGGCGGCGAGGATCGTCACGCCGAGGGTCAGCGCGAGGTTCATGTCGCCAAAGATCAGCATCGCAAAGCACAGACAGACGCCAATGATGCCGAGGCAGACAACGATGCCGAAGCCCCATTTCATTGGCCCGGGCAGCTTCGTGTCGGGGGGGTCTGCGGGGGTTTCATGCGCGACGAATTCGGTTTCGACAACGTCGATGCTGTCGATTAGCGCGCTCCGCCGCGCTATGTATTCCACATCGGTGATCTCGCCGCGGCTCAGACGGGCGTCGAGCTCGCGCAGATCCTTCAGGATGGCCGTCATTGATCCCACTCCTGCCCCCAACGGCAGATGTGGCAGGGGAAATGGGGCGAAATGGGGAGAATCCGTGAAAGATTGTGATGTGGTTAACGGGTGCAATCGCCGCCTGGCAGGAGACGCCTGATGCGTGCGTTCGATCATCTAGGGTGCGCTGCACTTGCGAGCCTGTGTCTGGCCGCATCGGCAGGAGCAGAGTGTTCCGGCTTTTCGGACCCGCCACCAAGCGCGGGCCTGGAACGGGTCAAGGAACTGGTCAGTGAGGGCCGCTTCGACCAGGCGTTCGAAGATTTCGAGATTGCAGACGCAGCGAAAAAGCAATTGGCCGATGGTCTGAAGGCCATTCTGCCAGAAGAAGACATGAAATGCGTCACGATCAAGCGGGCCCGGCAGAATCCGGAGTTCATCTCAGAGATCTTCATGACCGAACACGACGGCCGGATCGTCTATTGGACGGTCTCGGGGGAGGCGCAGGGTAGTTCCTTTCGGATGATCAACTTCCACTACACGGATAAATTCCGCGAAATCAAGGAGCTGCTCTACTGATGTTCTATCGTGAGGCCGGGGATTTCAGTACCACCTACCCGCAGGACAGCCAGACCTTTCCGATCAAGTTCGACCGGTATCGCTATTACGTGGTGCTGTTCATTGCGGTGGTGATCATCCCCTTCGTGATCAATGACTACTGGGTAAATTCGATCTTCATGCCGTTCCTGATCTATGCAATCGCCGCGATCGGGCTGAACATCCTGGTGGGCTACTGCGGCCAGGTGTCCTTGGGCACCGGCGGGTTCATGGCGGTGGGCGCCTATGCGTGCTACAAGCTGATGACGGGGTTCCCGGAGGTCAGCATGTTCATTCATGTGCTGCTGGCGGGCGGGATCACGGCGATGGTGGGCGTGCTCTTTGGGCTGCCCAGCTTGCGGATCAAGGGGTTCTACCTGGCGGTGGCGACGCTGGCGGCGCAGTTCTTCCTGGTGTGGCTCTTCAACAAGGTGAGCTGGTTCTACAATTACTCAGCCTCGGGCCAGATCAACGCGCCACAGCGGGACACCTTCGGCATCCTGATCACCGGGCCGAATACGGAAGCCTGGGCGACCTATATGTTCTGCCTGATCTTCACGATCTTCTCCGCTGTGGTCGCGCGGAACCTCACACGTGGGTCCGTGGGGCGGCAGTGGATGGCAATCCGCGATATGGACATCGCGGCTGAGATCATCGGGGTGAACCCGCTGAAGGCCAAGCTGACGGCCTTTGCGGTGAGCTCCTTCTTCGTGGGCATCTCGGGCGCGCTCTTCTTTGCGGTCTATCTCGGTGCTGTGGAGGTAGGCGAGGCCTTTGGGATCACCAAGTCCTTCCTCGTGCTCTTCATGATCATCATCGGGGGCCTCGGCTCGATCTTCGGCAGCTTTGCGGGGGCGGCGTTTCTCGTGCTGTTGCCGGTGCTTCTCAAGATCATCGGGGTCGATTGGTTCGGCTGGCCCACGGATATCGTGGCGCATCTGAACCTCGTGATCGTGGGCGGGCTGATCGTGGTGTTTCTCATCGCGGAACCGCATGGGCTCGCGCAGCTCTGGCGGGTGGCCAAGGAGAAATTGCGGCTGTGGCCGTTCCCGCACTGAGCAACTGACAGGTGGGGTGGGCTTTCAGGCCACCCCTTGTAAAGAAAAGCGCCGGGCCACCGGCACATCGGACAAAAACCAAGGGAGGTATCACCGATGAACTACAAACTGGGTACATGGGCCGTGGCGGGCCTGATGGCGGCAAGCCCCGTGATGGCGGATCTTGTCTTTCCGAGCCTCAGCTACCGCACCGGGCCTTATGCCGCAGGGGGCATCCCCTTTGCAGATGGCTATGCCGACTACTTCACGCTGCTGAACGAGCGGGATGGCGGTATCGGTGGGGTGATGACCCGCGTGGTCGAATGCGAAACGGGCTACAACACCGAGAAGGGTGTGGAGTGCTATGAGAGCACCAAGGGCGAAGGCGCGCTGGTCTATCAGCCGCTCTCGACCGGCATCACCTATCAGCTGATCCCGAAGGCGACCGCTGATGATATCCCGATCCACTCCATGGGCTACGGGCGCACCTCGGCGGCCAACGGCGATGTGTTCAGCCATGTGTTTAACTACCCGGCGAACTACTGGAATGGCGCCTCGGCGGCGATCAACCACATCCTCGATGTCAACGGCGGCGATATCTCGGGCAAGAAGATCGCGCTGGTCTATCACAACTCGGCTTACGGCAAGGAGCCGATCCGCACGCTGGAGAAGCTGTCGGAAAAACACGGGTTCGAGCTGCTGCAGCTGGCGGTCGATCACCCCGGCCAGGAGCAGAAGTCGCAGTGGCTGCAAATCCGCCGCGAGCGGCCTGACAATGTGATCATGTATGGCTGGGGCGTGATGAACCAGGTGGCGATCCAGGAGGCTGCGAACATCCGCTTCCCGATGGAGAATTTCATCGGCATCTGGTGGTCGGGCGCGGAGATTGACGTGCAGCCTGCGGGCGACAAGGCCAACGGCTACAAGGCGCTGTCCATGTCGGCGGTGGGCGATGACTTCCCGCTCTATGACGATCTGCGGCAGTATGTAGTCGAGGCCGGCAAAGCTGCGGGCGCGGGCGATCAGTTGGGTACCGTTCCTTACAACCGTGGCCTCTATGCGGCGATGCTGGCGGCCGAGGCGGTGAAGGTGGCGCAGGAGATGCATGGGGTGGCCGATATCACCTCCGGCCAGATGCGCGACGGGATGGAGAATCTTGTGATCACCGAAGAGATCATGGCGGCCAATGGCGTGCCGGGCTTCGGGCCGGAGTTCACCGTGTCCTGCGAGAACCATGGTGGCGATGGCCTTGTGGCTGTGACGCAGTGGGATGCGGCGGCCGGTGAGTTCGTACAAATCGCCGATTTCGCGCCCACGGATATGGAGATCATCCAACCGCTCATCGATGAGGATTCCGCCGCCTACAAGGCGGAGAACAACATCGAGAGTAATTGCAACTGATGTGCATCCCCCCGGCGGCGGCCTGTGCTGTCGCCGGGGGATTTTGAGTATTTCTGGACGGGTGAAGCCTATGCTGGACACAACGCAGGCGCCTGCGGTTCGGGCGGAAACGGTGCTCGATGTGAAGAACATCGAGGTGATCTATAATCATGTGATCCTTGTGCTGAAGGGCGTGAGCCTGACCGTGCCGAAGGGCGGGATCACCGCGCTTCTGGGGGGCAACGGGGCGGGCAAGACCACGACGCTGAAAGCGATTTCCGGGCTCCTTGCGTCTGAGCGGGGCGAGGTGACCAAGGGCTCTATCAAGTATCATGGGGAACCCATTCATCATGCGGACCCGGCGGAGACGGTGAAGCGCGGGGTGGTACAGGTGATGGAGGGGCGGCATTGCTTTGAGCATCTGACCGTCGAGGAAAACCTGCTGACCGGCGCTTACACCCGCAAGGACGGCAATGCGGCGATTCAGGCGGATCTGGAGATGGTCTACGGATATTTTCCGCGTCTGAAGGAGAGACGCAAGTCACAAGCGGGCTATACCTCCGGGGGCGAGCAGCAGATGACGGCGATTGGCCGCGCGCTGATGTCCAAGCCGGAAACGATCCTGCTGGACGAGCCTTCGATGGGGCTGGCGCCGCAGCTGGTGGAGCAGATTTTCGAGATCGTGAAGTCCATCAACGAGGAGCAGGGCGTCACGATCCTGCTGGCGGAGCAGAACACCAATGTGGCGCTGCGCTTTGCGCATTACGGTTACATCCTGGAGTCGGGTCGGGTGGTGATGGACGGGCCCGCGGCGGAGCTTCGGGAGAACCCAGATGTGAAGGAGTTCTATCTGGGCATGTCGGAGGAAGGGCGGAAGTCCTTCCGCGACGTACGCAGTTATCGTCGGCGCAAGAGGTGGTTGTCATAAGGGGGGGGACATGATGAAGCAGGTGGGTTTTGCCTTGATGGCGCTCGTGCTGGCCGCGCCGGGCTGGGCGGAGGATCTGGTGCAGCGCGAGGTGCTGAACGAGCAGCCCTTGAGCGGCGCGGAGGGCACGGTTGTCATTGTCTCGGAGTTGAAGCTCATGCCGGGCGGGCGCATTCCGCTGCACACGCATCCCGGCGATGAGCATGCGGTGGTCGTTGTGGGCGGGCGCGCGCTCTTGCCCAACGGCAAGGAGGTGGAGTTTGCCGCCGGCACGCCGATGTTCTTCCCCGAGGGGCAAGTGCATGGCGGGGTCACGAATCTTGGGGATGCGCCCATGGAGATCGTGACCACCCATATTGTGCGCGCGGATGCGCCGTTTACCGTGGCGGCGGAGTGAGATGAGCGGATTTTACGACGATCTGGAGGTGCGCAGTTCGGATGCGCGGGCCGCGGCGCAGGGCGAGGCGCTGGTTGCGCAGGTGGCGCGCGTGCGGGCGGCGGACGGCAATTGCCTCGCCGAGGATGTGGAGATCACCGGGCTGAGCGATCTGCCGAAGTTGCCGGTGCTGCGCAAATCCGACCTGGCGGCGTGGCAGGCCGAAAAGCCGCCCTTTGGCGGCATTCCGGTGGCCAATGCGGCGCATGTGTTCCAGTCGCCCGGGCCGATCTATGAGCCCGGCGGGGTGAGCCATGACTGGTGGCGCATGGGACGGTTTCTGCATGCGGCGGGGATTGGCGCGGATGACGTGGTGCAGAACTGCTTTGGCTATCACCTGACGCCTGCGGGCATGATCTTTGAGAGCGGTGCGCGGGCGGTGGGCGCGCGGGTCCTGCCGGCGGGGACCGGGCAGACCGAGTTGCAGTTGCAGGCGGCAGCAGCGGTGGGTACGACCGCCTATGCAGGGACGCCGGACTATCTGAAGGTGATCCTCGACAAGGCCGATGAACTTGGGGTGTCGTTGGGCATCACCAAGGCAGCGGTGGGCGGCGGCGCGCTCTTCCCCGCCATGCGCGCCGAATATGCCGAGCGGGGGATCGCCTGTTTGCAATGCTATGCGACCGCCGATCTTGGCAATATTGCATATGAGAGCCCCGCGATGGAGGGCATGATTGTCGATGAAGGGGTGATCGTGGAGATTGTCACCCCGGGCACCGGCGATCCCGTGCCTGAAGGCGACGTGGGCGAGGTTGTCGTGACCACGCTGAACCCCGACTATCCGCTGATCCGCTTTGCAACGGGCGACCTGAGCGCGGTCATGCCGGGCGACAGCCCCTGCGGGCGCACGAACACGCGCATCAAGGGCTGGATGGGGCGGGCCGATCAGACCACCAAGATCAAGGGTATGTTTGTCCGGCCCGAGCAAGTGGCGGCTTTGGTGGCGCGGCACGACGAAATCGCGCGCGCCCGGGTGATTGCGCGGCGCGAAGGCGCGCAGGATGTGATGACGGTCCAGCTGGAAGCGGCGGGTGGCTCCGCCGAGGCCTTCTCCCAAAGCGTGATGGATGTGCTGAAGCTCAAGGGCGCGGTCGAGGTGGTCAGCCCCGGCAGCCTGCCGCGCGACGGGTTGGTGATCGAGGACCAGCGCAGCTACGAGTGACGCAGACCGATCCTTCCGCGCTGATCTACGACGCCGATGCAGTGGCGCAGGCCGAGCGGCTTGTGATCTGCGCACCGGGCGCGCTCACCCGGATTGAGATCTTCGATCCCGTGCTGACCTGGCGCTCCGCGGGGTGGGAGCCTGTGTTCTACCCGTTCCCCGGTCTCGACGGGCGGCCCCTGTCACCGCCGCTCGACATCGTGCAGGCCGCCGGCCAAATCGTGGCTTTCGCCCGCGCATACCCCCACAGGCAGATCGGCCTTCTGGGTTTCTCAACGGGTGGGGCCATAGTGATCGAAGCAGCCGCGCTTCTGGGCGATGCGGTGCGCACCGTTGCCATTGCCCCCGGACTTCCCGGCGCGGGCGGGTGGCGCACGATGCTTGGCACCACGCGGGATGTGCTCGGGGTGGCGTGGCGGGTGCGTTCTTTGCGGGTGCGGCCCGTCTGGCTGGAGTACTACCGGATCCTGCTCTTCGGGCGGGCGGTGCTGCAGCATGTCGACACGCGCGAGAAAAGCCGCCAGTTCACAGAAGCCCGTGCGGCACGCATGGTATACCCGGAGAACGGGCTGTTGCGGGCGCATGCAGGTGGGCTCAAACGATGGCTGGGGCCCAAGACACCGGTGCCGAAGCCAGAGTCCGTGACCCTGCTTATCGGCGACGAGGATTCGGTGTTCTCCACCAACCAGACTCGCGCTTTCGCTGCAACGCTCGGCGAGGTCCCCCTGCGCCGCTTCCCCGGACATGCGCATATGCTCATTCTGACCGAACCCGCGATCTTCGACACCGCGCGGGCGATATTCGAAGGGCGCGATCCGGAACGCTCTGGCCTTTCTGACTGAATTTGTCGAAAAAGAGGCTCATGTCTGATGTGCCCTCATTGCCCGTTTCCGCACCGCGCCGCCACGCGACAGAGGGGCTGCGGGCTTTGGCCGCCATTGCGTTGCTGGCCGCGACGGTCTGTGCTCTGCCCATGGTTGCGGTGGTCATCGCGGCGCTGAGCGGCGGGACAGAGACAATCGCACATCTGATGGACACCGTTCTGCTGCGCTACACCGCAACCACGTTGTGGCTTGTGCTGATGGTCTCGCTGGGCACCTTCGCGTTGGGCGTAGGCGCTGCCTGGCTCGTCACTATGACGCGGTTTCCGGGCGTCCGGGTCTTCGAGATCGCGCTTGTGCTGCCGCTGGCGTTTCCCGCTTACGTGCTGGCCTATGCTTACACCCATGTGCTGGATCATCCCGGTATCGTGCAGACGCTGCTGCGCGACGTGACGGGGTGGGGGCCGCGGGACTATTGGTTCCCGGATGTGCGTTCGGTGGGCGGGGCGGCGACCATGCTGATCCTCGTGCTCTACCCCTACGTCTATTTGCTGGCGCGGGCGGCGTTCCTGCAGCAGAGCGCCACGACCTTCCTTGCGGCGCGTGCGCTAGGCGCAAGTGCCTGGTCGGCGTTCTTCAAGATCAGCCTGCCGCTGGCGCGTCCGGCGATTGCGGGGGGCGTGCTGCTGGCGGTGATGGAGACCATTGCTGACTTCGGGACAGTGGCCTATTTCGGCGTTCAGACCTTCGCGACCGGGATCTACACAAGCTGGTTCTCGCTGGCGGATCGCGCCGGAGCGGCGCAGCTGGCGCTGTGCCTCTTGAGCTTCGCGCTGCTGCTGGCGATGCTGGAGCGGACTCAACGGGGTGGCGCCAAGTACCACGACGCATCGCGGCGACAGCAGCGGATGGAGCCGGCCCGTCTGCATGGTGTACGGGCGGTGCTGGCGGCCGTGCTCTGTGGGGTGCCGGTGCTGCTGGGCGCTGTGCTGCCAGTGATCGTTCTGTTCTCGATGGGTCTTGGGTCGGAGCAGAACCTCGCAAGCCCGCGCTATCTGGGGTTCATCCAGAACTCGCTGACGCTGGCGGCTGTGGCGGCGCTTTGCACGGTCGGGGCAGCCATCACCGTGGGGTTCTTCCAGCGGCTGCGCCCGGGGCGGCTGTCTTTCGGGGCGGGCTATGTGGCCCGGCTTGGCTACGCAGTCCCGGGCGGGGTGATTGCCGTGGGGCTGCTGGTGCCTTTTGCCGCCTTTGACAACGCGCTGGATGCGGTCATGCGGGCGCGCTTCGACATCTCGACGGGGCTGTTGATCACCGGGTCGATCTGGCTCCTCGTGGCGGCCTATATGGTGCGGTTCCTTGCGGCGGCGCTGGGGGCCTACGAGGGGGGGCAGGCGCTGGTGCCCTCGAACATGGATGCCGCCGCAAGGTCGCTGGGGCAGACGCCGACGGGGACGCTGCGCCGGGTACACCTGCCGATCCTGGCGCCGAGCCTGCTGACCGCGCTGCTGATCGTCTTCGTTGACGTGATGAAGGAGCTACCCGCGACGCTGATCATGCGGCCCTTCAACTATGACACGCTGGCGGTGCAGGCCTATCGCCTGGCGAGCGACGAACGCTTGGAGGGCGCTGCGGTCCCGAGCCTCGTGATCGTGGCCATCGGCCTCCTTCCCGTGATCCTGATTTGTCGCCAGGTGGGCCGGAGCCGCCGCGGGTAGGGCGGGCCTTGGGCCGCCCCTTGGCGCACGGGCATCGCCCGACCCGGAGGGCGTTTGCTAGGCGTTTGCTTTGTGGAGCACTGCGGACAAGGCCGGCGTCGGGCTGTTTGTGACGTCTAAATCGCCCTCTGGTGGGAGGTCGGGCGAGGCCCGGCTTTTCAGCGGGGCGGGATATCGGCGCAGCGCGCGCCCGGGATGCTCAAACCTCCTCGCCGATCTTGTCCTGCGTCTTGGTGTCGAAATCACTGGCGTCGTGGCGCTCGTGCAGCTGTTGGTCGAGCGGGCCGTTCACCTTGTTCACCTTGACGCCGCGCTGCACCGCCGGACGCGCGGCGATCTGCTTTTCCCAGCGGATCACGTTCTCATACTCATGCACACTGAGGAACTCGCCCGCGTCATAGCTCTCGCCCCGCACGGTGCGTCCGTACCAGGGCCAGGTGACCATATCGGCAATCGTGTAGTCCTCGCCCGCGAGATACTCGTGATCGGCCAGATGACGGTCGAGCACATCCAATTGCCGTTTTGTCTCCATCGCGAAACGGTTGATCGGGTATTCCTGCTTGAAGGGCGCGTAGGCGTAGAAATGACCGAAGCCGCCGCCCAGATAGGGCGCGGAGCCCTGCAGCCAGAAGAGCCAGTTGAGGCATTCCGTGCGGGCCTTGAGTTCGGTGGGCAGAAACGCGCTGTCGAACTTCTCGGCCAGATACATCATGATCGATGCGCTCTCGAAGACGCGCAGGCCCGTGGTGGTGTCCAGCATCGCGGGAATCTTCGAGTTCGGGTTGATCTCGACAAAGCCGCTGCCGAACTGATCGCCATCCCCGATGCGAATGAGCCAGGCGTCGTATTCCGCGCCCTCATGCCCCAGCGCCAACAGCTCTTCCAGCATGATCGTGACCTTCTGCCCGTTTGGCGTGGCCAGCGAATAGAGCTGCAGGGGGTGCTTGCCGACAGGCAGCTCCTTGTCATGTGTGGCGCCGGCGATGGGGCGGTTGGTGCTGGCCCAGGTGCCGCCGCTCTCCTCGTCCCATGTCCAGACTTTCGGCGGAGTGTATTCGGTTGTGCTCATGGCGGCCCTTTCGGTGCGGTTGCGTCCTTGGTGCACCTATCGTGGATGCTGGCCAGAGCAAGGGCAAGGCGCGCGTGTGCAGGGTCTAATGTGCGGTGATGAGGGCGATGAGGCCGACGAGGATCAGGCTGAGCGCCCAGATCACATCGAGGTTGAACCAGCTTTTCTGCAGAAATGTGAGGCCCAGCCAGTAATAGACCCCCACGGCGACGGCGCCACCTGCAAGGATCATGGCTCCGGTGTGGGCAAGGGCGACGGCGAGGGCCGTGGTCGCGTTGTTCCACATCAGGTCATAGGCGGCGGCGTGGCCCGAATCCGTCTCGAGCGTGCCGCAGATGCCGAGGTAGATCGGCACCAGCATAAGCCCCGCGCCGTGGGCCATGGCGGCCAAAAACGACCAGAGCGCCAGACGCGAGGGCGGCACGCGCGCGAGAAAGCGCGGGTGGCGGCGGTTGATCAGCAAATAGACCCCGAGGGCGATGACCAACAGGGCCGCCCCGGTCTGGATCTCGCGCTGCCATTGGACCAGTACCATCAGCGCGGAGAAGGGAAAGAGGATCGCGGCCATGGCCAGCAGGTGCCCCGCGGCAAGGGCCGCGAGCGCCTTGTAGAGATCGCCGGTCTTGCGCGCCATCAGCGCGGCCGACACGGCGAGGGGCCAGCCCATGCCTGGGTTGACCCCGTGATAGACGCCCGAGACCACGACAGCGGACCAAAGGGACGCCGCCGTGTTCATGCTCTCCATAGGCTCAGACGGAGGGGTAGCAGAAACTGTCGGTAGAGCAGTCGCCGCCCTCGAGCCTGATCTGGTGGCTGCGATAGCCGTCGGGAAACTCGACCCAGAAGTTTTCGTTCAGGGTCAGCCCGCCATTCTCGCCCACGTCCGCACAGACCATCGCCGCCCCCCGGTCACCCGGATAGAACTGATCGTCCCATGTGGAATAGAGCGAGTTGGTCCAGTAGACGCGCTTGCCGTCCCGGCTGATCTCGACCATCTGCGGACCATAACCGAAGTCCTTGCCGTTGGGATGCGGCGTCTTCTTCACAATGCCGCCGATCTCGACCTTGCCCGCGAGTTTCGGGTTCATCGGGTCGGAGACGTCATACTGGTGCATCTCGCCCTGCCCCCAGCAGGCCACATAGAGGAAGCGATCATCGAGGCTCAGGTCGATATCGGTCACCAGCGGCGGCACCGCGCCAAAGCCTTTCAACAGCTCCGGCAGATCGTCGGCATCCGCTGGCTGCGGATCGATGGTGATGGTTTTCTTGGCTTCGAACGTGCCGTCGTCCTTCTGCCACCAGGTGAAGATCGCACCTTGCAGGTTGGTGGTATCCACGACAACCCCCACGAACCCGTAGTCCTTCGCCGGGTCGTGGGCCGGGCGGATCTCCAGCGCC
This sequence comes from Roseobacter sinensis, assembly GCF_025755255.1. Classification (GTDB taxonomy): domain Bacteria; phylum Pseudomonadota; class Alphaproteobacteria; order Rhodobacterales; family Rhodobacteraceae; genus Roseobacter; species Roseobacter sinensis. Next base: position 543,186 of record NZ_JALIEB010000001.1, read on the forward strand.
ATCTGATGGTTCGCACCAAGGTCGATGGTCTGGACGTTCTTGCGCTGGCGCAGGTTCCAGAAATGGATCTTGTGCCCGTATTTTTTGCTGAGCAGATCCTCCGGCACGATCCCGTTTTCGAACTGCGGCGGCAGCCCCCATTCGGAGCTGACCATGTAGTCGCGTGGCAGGTTCCACCAGAAGTCGTAATGCTTGTCCTGTTCGCCCCGGTCCATCTCGTAACGTCCGAGAATCTCGAAGGTTTCGCAGTCCATGATGAAGATACCCGGAGGGCCGTCGGTGCCGTCCGCGCCGCCACCGCCAAGCGTCGAGACATAGATGCCCTCGGGGCCGCAGTGGATCGTATGCGGGCGCGAATAGCCGGTCTTGGCCATCAGCTCTTCGGGTTCGATAATCTTGTGGATCTTGGCCTTTAGCGGCTCCTTCACGTCGATTACATAGATGCGGCTGGAGCGGATGCCGGGGATAATCAGATAGCGGCGCTCCAGGAAAGCGTGGCCGGTGAGCGGCGAGAGCGCGGAGGAACAGGCGTTCCAGCCGAAGTGGTGAAACTCGTCTCCTTTGTTCGGCATGAAAAGGCTGTGCACGATCTGGCCGTAGGTGTCGGACTTCGGGTCCACATCGACCACGGCAAGCCCATCGGGTTGCGAGCCATCGGGACTCAGCATCAGCGTGAAGGCCAAGGTCTCGACCGGCGCCTGCATAGCCATTTGCGGCGTTGGATAAAACGTTGGGTCTGGTCTCAAATTCATCTGTTTTCCTCCCTGTTGGACGCAGTCGGATCGCAGCGTCCCCCGGGAAAAGCTGACACAGAATCAAATGTCAGACAATTGATTTCTCGCGCGCCGCGAAATCGGGCGGCGACAAGCAGGCAGCCCGGTGACTGCCTGCGCGCGAAGTCTTCTCGATTTATCAGCGTGTTGGCGAACCATCGATACGACGCCTGACCGCAAACCTATCGGGACGCCACCTGACCGGCGGAGCCGTTCCATCCAAGCTCAAGATCGGGCAAGCCAGTTGCGGCGGGCGGATTTGCGCTTCATTATCTCCCCCGAGACGGTGGCACTCCGGAACACAGGGGGCGGTTTGACGGACCTGAAGCGGGAAATGATCGCGACCTTGCCGCGTCTGCGGCGGTTCGCCCGGACGCTGACGCGCTCGGTCCCCGAGGCGGACGACCTTGTGCAGGACGCGTGTCTGCGCGCCCTCTCGCGCGCGCATCAGTGGGACCCTGCGCAACCGCTCGACCGTTGGCTTTTCCGCATCACACGCAACCTGTGGATCAACGAGGTGCGCAAGCGGCAGGTACGCCTGGGCGATGGGCACGTGCCTGCGGAGGAGAGCGTGGAGCTGGTCACAACGGAAACCGGCGAAGCGCGCGTCGCGGCAGTGCAGTTGCAGAGCAAGATCGAGGCTCTGCCCGCCGATCTGTCCACGATTCTTCTCGTCGTCTCCGTCGAGGGCTATAGTTATGCGGAGGCAGCGGAGCTTCTGGATATTCCGGTCGGGACCGTGATGAGCCGGGTCTATCGTGCGCGGAAGACCCTTGCGAAGAAGATCGCCGAGACCGGGGGAGGTGTGCAGTGATGCAAGATCACGAACGGCTCAGTGCCTTTCTGGATGGCGAGCTCTCCGAAGCGGAGGCGCGCGAGATCGAAAAGGAACTTGAAGGCGATCCGGCGCTTCTGGCGGAGTTCGAAGCGATCCGCGAGGCGGACCGGCTGGCGCTCGAAGAGTTCGACACCATGCTGCGCGAGCCGGTCCCGTTCGACTTGGCCAAGGCGATCCAGGAGGCGCCGGACGATCATGTGGCGAATGCGACAGGTGCGCCGCGGCGGTCTCCACCCTGGGGCGCTACGATTGCAGCCCTGATTGCGCTGATGATCGGCGGTATTGGCGGATACTGGGCGGGCCAATCGCAGGACAGCACGCTTGCCGCAGCGCCGGGCTGGTTGCAGGACATCGCTGATTATCACGCGGTTTATGCGACACAGACGCGCCATCTTGTGGAGGTCCCTGCCTCCGAGCGCGAGCATATCCAGACCTGGCTGACAAATACCGTGGGCACCAATGTTGCGGTCCCCGATCTCTCGGCGCAAGGGCTGGAGTTTCAGGGGGCCCGGCTGCTCGTGGCCGCGGGCAAACCCGTCGCGCAGCTGATGTATCTTGACGCCGATCAGAGGGTTGTCGCGCTCTGTCTGATTGCAACGGAAGCTCCGCGCGAGGGCTTCGCCGCGCAGACCATCGGTGCGTTTGGTATGGTCTCCTGGGGTGGCGCAGGCGCGAATTTCGTTGTCGTGGGAGATCAGGACCGGACCGATCTGAGCACGATTGCCGAGGCGGCTGCGACGCAGGTCTGACATCGTCGACCGCCGTTTTTCAAAAAATTAAAGGAATTTCTCGGATGCCGAGAATAATCTGCCGCGCTCGGCTGTAGTCCCTGTGCAAGCAACACTGTGGTGGCTTGTCCCAGCGGGTAGGAGCCTGGACATGGCGGGATCGTCTTATGTGCCTCCGGTGTGTGGTTTTTGGAGGATGCGACCGGGCAGCGGCCTGATCGCTCGTGTTGGTTTCCGACCGTTCCGCGGTTTGCGTTCCTACCCGCTTGGGCGGGTTGTGAAGATCGCCCCGCCTTACAAAGCATTTTCAATAAATTTTCTTCAGGATGTAATATGAGTTCGCCCCGATTGATCGCTGCGGTTGCAGCGCTTGTGCTGTTTCCGTCGCTTGCTCCGTCAGCCCCGGTCGTCTTTAGCGCCTCGGGCGCGGACGCGGCCAGCATCCAGGCCGAGGTTGATGCGTTTCGCGACGCCCTGGGCGCTCTGAACCCCAACGAGCCGGAGAATTTCGACGGTGGCCGCAGGCAGATAAACTGGGATGCCGCGCCGGATGCGATCTCCGATCCGAACCCTTTCCCCGGCGATTTTTTCAACTTCGGAGCCGCACCGCGCGCCCGTGGGATCGAGTTTCGTCCCAGCGAAAACCCCAATGCGGGCCCGCAAGAATTGATTGCAGACGGCTTTCAGTTGAGCAGCACGGAAGCCTCGGGCGAGCCGGTGCGCTTCGGCTTTGAAGACGAACTGGGTGTGTTCAGCCCCGAGCGGTTGTTTGCGCCGACGGGTGGCACGATCTTTGACGTCCTCTTCTTTGATCCCGCCGATCAGAAAACCCCGGCCGCGACCCGAGGGTTGGGCATCATCTTTACCAATGTCAGCGAGACATATGATGAGACCGGGGCACCGACCACCGATGCGATTGTGAACCTGTTCCTGTCGGGTCAGGACATCGGTTCGGACGCGCCCAAACTGTCCTTCAATGCCGAGGCGAGCGGGCCCGGCGGGCTGTCCTTCCTCGGTATTCTTTTTGATGCGCCGGTGATCGTCGGCGCGACTGTGCAGGCGGGTTTCATTCCTTTCGACGAAGCCACCAGCGGGGCGGGCGTCGTGGCAATGGACGACTTCATCTTTGGCGAGCCGACGGTTGCACCGGTGCCGCTGCCTGCGGGCGTGGTGCTGCTGGGCTCGGCTTTGCTGGGCGGGGCCACTGTCGGGCGCCGCCGGCGCCGTACCGCCTGATGAGATAAGCACCGGCGCCTGGCACGCCGGTGCTTTCGCCGGGACCGGACTGCAGGTTTCACGACCTTCGCCTGTTGAGCCTCTCCGGTCCCGGCATTTGGTGTCGGCAGCCAATGCGTTGCAAAACCGCCGCCATTAACCTCTTTCACATCCGATGGGCCTAGATTGAACGTTGACACCCCGCTTGGGAGTGGGACAGCAATCGACAAGCTCTTGATGGACGTGAAGATGAAATTTCAGATGATTTGGCCATTGGCCCTGACTGTTCTGCTCGGCGCATGTGCGGAGACCGGCACGGGCGCCGGTGGCACACCGATCCGCAATCTGCCAGAGGAGGTCGTGGCCATGGCCGCGCCCAACCAGGACCTCACCTCGGTTCGAATCCTGCCTGAAGACGGCTGCTACTGGTATCGTCACGTCGGCCCGGTGGAAACGACGCTTCTGCCCTTGCGCAATGCGGCTGGACAGCCGATCTGCACCCGGCCCCAGTCGGACACAACCGCGACCGGGGCCTGACACCCGGTCTGGGAGCGTTCCCTTCTCACCAGAAACAGGATTGGTCACCTATTGCGTTGATTTCATCGAAATCAGGCTGCAATAGGTGAACCAACTTCAAGGCAAATGGCTTTAGCTGCGGGCCGTGACGTAGGTCTCAGCGGGGTAGAGATGTGCCGTGACGCCCGTTGAGACGTTTTCATAGAGCCCGTTGATATGGGCCATCACCATACGCACACAGCCCGAGCTTGCCCGACCGCCGATCGACCGGGGGCTGGGGGTGCCGTGGATGCGCAGGTAGGTGTCGCGGTTGCCTTCGAACAGATAGAGCGCGCGTGACCCAAGCGGATTGGTCGGCCCGCCAGGCACGCCGTCGGCGAATTCCTCATAAAGATGGGGCTCTCGCTTGATCATCGCTGCGGTCGGGGTCCACTTCGGCCATTTGGCCTTGCGCCGGATGGTGTAGACACCGGGTTCGTAGAGATTGCCACGGGCAATGGCCACACCGTACCGCATGGCGGTGCCGTTGGTGTCCACATGGTAGAGGTAACGCGCAACGGCATCCACATGGATATCGCCGGGCCGCAGGCTGGCGTTCGCTTCGACGCGCGTTGGCAGGAAGCGCGGATGCAGCCCCCAGGGGTTCGATGTCGCCGGGTCGTAATTGGCGGGGGTGACGCGCGCATCCCAGATGTCCCATTTGCTGCGGGCCGCGTCGGCCGGTGTCGCAATGAGGGATGCTGGAATCGCCGCAGAAAACAGCGCCGTCGTGGTCTGGATGAAATGTCTTCTCGTTAACATGGGTCTCTGGTCCTAGGTTACTCTCAACTCAACGCGATATAGCAGCTGATAGTTTCCACCAACTTTACGACAGAAATCAGCATGAGTCGGCGCGATCACGGATTTGTGCAATCGGTCTCTGTGATGGCCTGCCCGACGCCATTCAGGCAAGAAAAAACCGCCCCGAAAGGAGCGGCTTACTGACACGATATGGCCGAGATCAGCCTTGGCGGGCTTTGAACCGGCGCTGTGTCTTGTTGATCACATAGACGCGGCCCTTGCGACGCACGATCCGGCAGTCTCGGTGCCGATTCTTGAGCGAGCGGAGCGAGTTGCGAACCTTCATGGTCCTCTCCTTTGTCTTCTCAGTCGGCGCGCAGACCAGCGCCGGGGTTGCGGGCAGCCCGGCAAGCCGGACCGATGAATGACGTGGTGGGCGATACTGGGATCGAACCAGTGACCCCTTCGATGTCAACGAAGTGCTCTACCGCTGAGCTAATCACCCTTGATGCCTGCACAATTGCCCGGGCCCCAAAACGAAATGGGGCGCGAAGAACGCGCCGGTAGCGGGTCTTTAAAAGGAGTCGAAGATAAGATCAAGGGCTTTTGGTTTTCGCATTTTCTGCGCTATGGTCGGCGCTGAAGGAAGAGGTATGTCACAACCCGCATTCGAAGTCAGCTATCCGGAAAAACCGAACTCCTGTGTGGTTTTCGCCTCGCCGCACAGCGGGCGGAACTATCCTTGGTCGATGCTGCGCGCGAGCGTGCTGGATGAGCTTGCGATCCGGTCCTCCGAGGACGCCTTCGTCGATCAGCTGTTCGACTGTGCGCCGCAGTTCGGTGCGACCTTTCTTAAGGCGGGCGCGCCCCGTGCCTTCGTGGACCTGAACCGCAGCTCGGATGAGCTCGATCCGGCGCTGATCGAAGGGGTTCGTCGACGCGGGCACAACCCGCGCGTCGCGTCCGGCCTGGGGGTGATTCCCCGTGTGGTCGCGAATGGCCGGGCCATATACAGCGGCAAGATCAGCATGCTGGAGGCCAAGCGGCGGCTGGATCAATACTGGCACCCCTATCACGATACGCTTCAGGGGCTGCTGGATGAGGCGCTGCGTCATCATGGGCAGGCGGTCCTGATTGATTGCCATTCGATGCCGCATGAGGCGGTGCAGGGCATTGCGCGGTCGGGGGCAAAACGCCCCGAGATCGTTCTTGGCGATCGGTTCGGAGCGGCCGCGGGCGGCGATATCGTCGACCGGGTGGAGGCGGCGTTTGCGGCCGCGGGCTTCGTGGTTACGCGTAATGCGCCCTTCGCGGGCGCCTATGTGGCCCAGGCCTACGGGCGCCCGAGCCGCGGGCAACATGCGATCCAGGTCGAGATCGACCGCGCGATCTATATGGACGAGGGCCGGATCCGGCGGTCGTCCCGTTTTGCTGAGGTGCAGCGGACCCTCAAAGGTGTCATCGCCGAGATCGCCCAGATCGGGCAGGAGCGGATGCCGCTGGCGGCGGAGTAGCGGCTGCCGATCTCGCGCTCCGCAGTGTGGGCTGCGAGATGTTCGCTTCGCTAGGGCCCGAAGACCTGACAATCGATCAGCGCAGGGCGCGTCCTTTCAGGATCGCGTCATGCCCGAACCGGGCGCGAATCTCATCCGCTGCGCGTTCGGCCTTGCCGCGTTGTGCCGCCTGCGGGTCGAGCAAGTCGCCTGAGCGGTCCGCGCCCTCGGCGCTCACCAGATCCGACAGGCCGCAGCCAAGCAGGCGGTAAGGGCCTTCGCCACCCACCTGGTCGAACAGTCCGCGCGCAGTGCGATAGATGGTGTCGGCCATCTGAGTCGGGTCCCGCAGGCTGATCCTGCGGGACAGCAGCGAGTGATCGGCGCGTTTCAGCTTCAGTGTCACGACCCGGCCCGCAAGATCCTTGGCCTTGGCGCGGTCCGCGACTTTCTCGACCATGCGCCAGAGGTGACCATCGAGCAGGTCTGCATCGCCAGTGTCTTCATGGAAGGTGGTCTCGTTCGAGATCGACTTTACGGGGGCGTTGGCCGAGACGCGGCGGCGGTCTTGCCCACGGGCCAGATGCCAGAGCCGGTCCCCCATGCTACCGAAGCGGGCGATGAGGTCAGTCCGATCCCAGCGCAGAAGGTCCGCGAAGGTTCGGATGCCCGCCTTGTCGAGCGCGGCCTGCGAGGAGGCACCGACGCCCCAGATCAGCCGCACAGGCTTGTCGTGCAGGAAGGCTGCGGTTTCGGCCGCGCCGATCACCGAGAAGCCATGCGGTTTCTCCAGATCGGAGGCGACCTTGGCCAGGAACTTGTTGTGGCTGAGGCCGATCGACCCGGTCAGCCCCAACTCCTCCCGCATGCGTTTGACGAGCCGGGCGAGCATGGTCGCGGGTGGGTGCCTGTGCAGGCGGGCGGTGCCCGAGAGGTCCATAAAGGCCTCGTCCAGCGAGAGCGGTTCGATGTCGGGCGTGAGCTCCTCCATCATCGCACGGATCGCACGCGAAGCCTCCACGTAGGCCTGCATGCGGGGTTTGATGATCACCGCTTCAGGGCACAGTTTCAGTGCCTGAAACATCGGCATGGCCGAGCGCACCCCGCGGATGCGCGCGACATAGCAGGCGGTCGAGACCACACCCCGCCGCCCGCCGCCGATGATCACCGGTTTGCCTTCAAGGCTGGGGTTGTCTCGCTTCTCGACAGAGGCGTAGAAGGCGTCGCAATCCATATGCGCGATGGAGAGCGAGAAGAGTTCGCCATGTGCCACGACGCGCGGGCTGGCGCAGGCGGGGCAGCGCCGACCGGCGTCGAATTCAGTGAGACAATCGCGGCAAAGGGCGGGCATTCTCGCAGGCTTCTGCTATCAGTGCGGCATGTCCCGATATTATGCGAGCGCTCCGGAAATGAACATGCCCTTCCACGGCACCAAGCTGGCGCTTCTGACGGATCGTCATGTGGTAACGCTGCTGCGCGATGCGACGCCGGACATCGATCATGCGGGGTGTTGGGACTTGCCCGGCGGCGGGCGCGAGAATTTCGAGGACCCGGTCGAATGTGCCTTGCGGGAAACCCGCGAGGAGCTTGGTTTGCGCCTGCCGCGCACTGCCGTCATCTGGGGGCGGCGGTTCGAACGCGGTGGCCGTGGCTACTGGTTGTTCGCCGCCAAGATTGACAAGCGCACGCTGCGCGAGATCTCGTTTGGGGATGAGGGGCAAGGCTGGGCGGCGGTCAGGCTGGCGCTGTTTCTCGCCCACCCGAAAGTCATTGCGCATCTCCGCGACCGGCTGCGGCTGTGTCTGGAAGAGATGCCCTGATCGAAAAACCCCCCGCTGATCTGAGCGGGGGGAGGTAACGAACCTCAGGAAGACGCGGTTCGTTGGGGAGTATCACCTAGGCTCAACTTACCACCTAAAGGCGAATCGGCCTAACCGCGAATGGTCGGATTGACCCACATCCTGTGGTCTGTTGTTCGATAGCCACAGTCTCTTGCGGCGCTTCTCCGCGCACGGGCCTGTGGGTAACCCGGAAATCTGACCACAGATCAGTGGTTTGGCTGCTGTGCCTGCGGGCTGTTGAGCTCGGCCAAAATGGCTTCGGCAGCTGCCTTAGGATTAGGCGATTGCCACACCGGACGCCCAACGACGATATGATCAGCGCCGTCTGCGATGGCATTTGCGGGTGTGGCGACTCGCTTCTGGTCACCCAGATCGGCGCCGGCCGGGCGCACGCCGGGGGTCACGATGAGGCGGCCATCCGCCTCGGGCAGCGCACGGATCAGGGCGGCTTCGCGCGGGGAGGTGATCACACCGTCGGCACCAGCCTCGAAGGCCCGCGCGGCCCGCGCGGTGACCAACTCAGCCAGATCGCCCGCCCGGATCTGGCAGGCGTCGAGGTCGGCACGATCGAGCGACGTGAGCACTGTCACCGCAAGGATCTTCATCTCCGACCCGCCCGCACCCGCCTTCGCTGCGGTCACCACATGCGGATCGCCGTGAACGGTCAGGAAATCGAGATCGAATTGCGCCAAACCGCGCACTGCCGCCTCGATGGTGGCGCCGATGTCGAAGAGCTTCATATCGAGGAAGATGCGCTTGCCGTGGTCTTGCTTGAGCTCGTTCGCCAGCGCCAGCCCGCCGCCGGAGAGCATACCGAGCCCGATCTTGTAGAAACTCACGGCATCGCCGAGCTTTTGCGCGAGTTCCGCGCCTGCAAGTGCGTTCGGTACGTCAAGTGCCACGATCAACCTGTCGTCCGCCATGCGCTGCTCCGCTTCGCCTGGTGCTGTCCTATGCGGTTGCGCCGCGGCTGTCCACTGCTGAGGGTGACAAAAGAGCGGCCCGGACGATACCGCGCGGCGGCACGCCGGGCCCGAGATAAATCACGACCTCGAACATGCGGCTGCAAGGCGGCACCTGGGGGGTGATCTGGGCCTGCAGCCTTCGCATGTCCGACGCCGGCCGCCCCGTCTGACAAGTGGTTTTGTGAGATCAGGCGGAGCGGCAGGAACTGGCGAACCAAGCCAACTGGTTACATATCGACAAAACCGGCAGAACACGGGGCAAAACCGATCCATTGCCGCTGTCTGAGCTTGAGATAGGCACTGGAGATGGATGGTTAACGGGGAAAGCCCCTGCCGCTTTCCCATGCCGCTTTCGATTGGTTCAGATCACGGCGCGCCGGCTCACATACACCTAGGGTTGATTTTGGGGCGCCACCGGTCTTGAAGCACAAGCGTTGGCGCCCCAGATAACAGGGCAAGGTCCTGACCGCTGACGTGCCGCTGAGCCGGGCGCAGCAAGACGAGGACGCTTAGCAAAAAGGAGACGACCATGGACTTGAGCAAGTTCACGGAGCGGTCGCGCGGGTTCATTCAGGCAGCCCAAACCATCGCGACCCGGGAGAGCCACCAGAGACTGGCACCCGAACATATTCTCAAAGCACTGATGGACGATGACCAGGGGCTGGCGAGCAACCTGATTTCTGCGTCTGGTGGCCAGCCGGCGCGGGTGCTTGAAAGTGTCGAACTGGCGCTGTCGAAGGTGCCGAAAGTGAGCGGAGACGCCGCGCAGATCTACCTCGACAATGCAACGCAGAAGGTGCTGGCCGAGGCCGAGGCGCTGGCCAAGAAGGCGGGCGACAGTTTTGTGCCCGTAGAGCGCATCCTAATGGCGCTCTGCATGGTCAAATCGGCGGCGAAGGAGGCGCTGGATGCCGGGGGTGTCACAGCACAGGGTCTGAATGGCGCGATCAACGACATTCGCAAGGGCCGCACGGCGGATACGGCGAATGCCGAGGAAGGCTATGACGCGCTGAAGAAATACGCGATGGACCTGACGGAGCGCGCCGAGGCGGGCAAGATCGACCCCATTATCGGCCGCGACGAAGAGATCCGCCGCGCCATGCAGGTGCTGAGCCGCCGGACCAAGAACAACCCCGTCTTGATCGGGGAACCGGGTGTCGGTAAGACGGCGATTGCCGAGGGCCTTGCCTTGCGCATCGTGAACGGCGATGTGCCCGAGAGCCTGAAGAACAAGAAGCTTCTGGCGCTCGATATGGGGGCGCTGATTGCCGGTGCGAAGTATCGCGGCGAATTCGAAGAGCGGCTCAAGGCGGTGCTGACCGAAGTAACCGAGGCCGCGGGCGAGATCATCCTGTTCATCGACGAGATGCACACGCTCGTGGGCGCGGGCAAGGCGGATGGCGCGATGGACGCGGCCAACCTGATCAAACCGGCGCTGGCGCGCGGTGAGCTGCATTGTGTGGGCGCCACCACGCTCGATGAGTATCGCAAGTATGTGGAGAAGGACGCGGCGCTTGCGCGGCGGTTCCAGCCGGTGATGGTGCAGGAGCCGACGGTGGAGGATACCGTCTCGATCCTGCGCGGGATCAAGGAGAAGTACGAGCTGCACCACGGGGTGCGGATTTCGGACTCCGCGCTGGTGGCGGCAGCGACGCTCAGCCATCGCTATATCACCGACCGCTTCCTGCCGGACAAGGCCATCGACCTCGTGGATGAGGCCGCCAGCCGGTTGCGTATGGAAGTGGACAGCAAGCCCGAAGAGCTCGACGCGCTGGATCGCGAGATCCTGCAGAAGCAGATCGAGGCCGAGGCGCTGCGGCTGGAAGACGATGCGGCGAGCAAGGACCGGCTGGAGACGCTGGAGAAGGACCTTGCCGACCTGCAGGAACGCAGCGATGAGCTGACAGCCCAATGGCAGGCCGAGCGCGACAAGCTGTCGAGCGCGCGGGACATCAAGGAGCAGCTTGACCGAGCGCGCGCCGATCTGGAGATCGCCAAGCGCGAGGGCAATCTGGCGAAGGCCGGGGAGCTGTCGTACGGCGTGATCCCGCAGCTGGAAAAGCAGCTTGAGGCGGCTGAGGGTCGCGACGACAGTGACGTGTTGGTCGAAGAGGCTGTGCGCCCTGATCAGATCGCCAGCGTGGTCGAACGCTGGACGGGGATCCCTGCGGGCAAGATGCTGGAAGGCGAGCGCGACAAGCTGCTGCGCATGGAAGATCAACTGCACGCGCGGGTGATCGGCCAGGATACGGCTGTGAAGGCGGTGGCCAACGCCGTGCGCCGGGCGCGCGCGGGCCTGAACGACGAGAACCGCCCGCTGGGCTCATTCCTCTTCCTTGGCCCGACAGGTGTCGGGAAGACCGAGCTCACCAAGGCGGTGGCCGAGTTCCTCTTTGACGACGACAGCGCGATGGTGCGCATCGACATGTCGGAGTTTATGGAGAAACACGCGGTGGCCCGCTTGATCGGCGCGCCTCCGGGCTATGTCGGCTATGACGAGGGCGGGGTGCTGACCGAGGCGGTGCGGCGCAGGCCCTATCAGGTCGTGCTCTTCGACGAGGTCGAAAAGGCGCACCCGGATGTGTTCAACGTGCTTCTGCAGGTGCTCGATGACGGGGTGCTGACCGATGGGCAGGGCCGGACAGTGGACTTCAAACAGACGCTGATCGTGCTGACCTCGAACCTCGGGTCTCAGGCGCTGAGCCAGTTGCCGGAGGGCGCGGATTCGTCCCAAGCGCGGCGCGACGTGATGGATGCGGTGCGCGCGCACTTCCGGCCTGAGTTCCTGAACCGTCTCGATGAGACCATCATTTTCGACCGGCTGAACCGCGAGAACATGGACGGGATTGTCGAGATCCAGATGGCGCGGCTCCTGAAGCGGCTCGCGGGGCGGAAAATCACCCTCGATCTGGACGAGGGCGCGCGCAAGTGGCTCGCTGATGAGGGCTATGACCCGGTCTTCGGGGCGCGACCGCTGAAGCGGGTGATCCAGCGCGCCTTGCAGGACCCGTTGGCGGAAATGCTGCTGGCGGGCGATGTGAAGGACGGCGACAGCGTGACCGTGACTGCAGGGGCCGAAGGGCTAATCATCGGAGATCGGGTGGCGGCCTCGAACCGGCCCAAACCGGACGATGCGGTCGTGCACTGATCACGTCAAATCGTGAAACCGAAAAGGCCCGGCAGATCGCTCTGCCGGGCCGTTCTTCTTGATCAGCTGCTCTCGTCGGGCAGGATCACCGTGTCGATTACGTGGATCACGCCGTTGGAGGCTTCCACATCCGCAGAGGTCACCGAGGCTTCGTTGATCTTCACGCCATCGGAAAGATCGACCGTCAGATCGCCGCCCTGAACGGTCGTAGCGCTCATCCCGTCGCTGAGATCGGTCGACATCACCTTACCCGGTACGACATGATAGGTGAGGATCGCGATCAGCTGGTCCTTGTTTTCCGGCTCGAGCAGCGCCTCGACGGTGCCTTCGGGCAGGGCTGCAAACGCTTCATCGGTAGGTGCGAAGACCGTGAAGGGACCTTCGCCCTTCAGCGTATCGACCAGATCGGCGGCTTCGACTGCAGCCACGAGCGTGCTGAAGCTGCCGGCGTTTGCTGCGGTGTCCACGATGTCTTTGGACGAGCTTCCCGCGAAGGCAGTTGTGCCGAGCAGTGCTGCGCCGGCGGTCAGGCTCACGAAAGTACGACGAAACATGTAGATCTCCTTGATTGAAGGGTGAATGCCTCTCAGGCATCGAGGGGGAAACGTTGATGCGGGCGGCTTGGATCACCGGGGATTCCCGCCGATGGCATTTGACCGACGACGCGCCCGCGCTAAGCAGCACGAGGTCACGATTTCCAATAACAAAATTGTCAGGCGGGCCTGTCATCCGCGTGTGATCGGGCTCTGCTCTATGCGCTCACGTCGGGTTGCGAGCCGGGCCGCGCAAAGCATTGACCAGTCCCCCAAAATGACGACAGAAAGGCCGAGAAGAAGGATACGCGCATCTCATGACCTTTCCGCCCGATCTCGTGATTTTCGACTGCGATGGTGTGCTGGTGGACAGCGAGGTCCTGAGCGTCGCGATCATGCGGGACAACCTCGCGCGCCACGGGCTCGATCTGTCGCGGGCCCAGGCGGATGAGCTGTTTGTCGGTGGGACGATGATGGGGATCATGGAAATGGCGCAAAACATGGGCGCCGATCTTCCCGACGATTGGGTGGAGCTGATCTATCAGGACATCTACGCCGAACTGGCCGCGAAGGTCGAACCGGTCGACGGGATCGTCGATGTACTCGATGCGCTCGATGCGGCGGGCATCGCATGCGCCGTCGGTTCGAACGGGCGGCACGAGAAGATGGAGATCACGCTGACCCGGACGGGGCTGAAGCGGCGGTTGGCCGGGCGCATCTATTCGCGGCAGGATGTGGCGCGCCCGAAACCCGCGCCCGATCTTTACCTGCACGCCGCGGCCCAGGCCGGGGTGCCCGTATCCCGTGCCGTGGTGATCGAGGACAGTCCGACCGGCGCGCAAGCGGCGCGGGCGGCGGGCATGCTCTGTTTCGGCTATACGGCCGCGACCGACCCCGCGCGCATGACACCGCTTTGTGATGCGGTCTTCGACCGGATGGCGGTGCTGCCCGGCCTGCTGGGGCTCTGACCGGCCACTTAAAGGTTACAGGCGCCTGTCACATTCGTGACCCGATTTGGTTTGGCGCCCGGGCCGGAACCTCCTACATCACGGGTGATGACGAACCTCAGGAGGGTCCGATGGCCTATCGGTGGACCAACACGTTGACACGTGACGATGCAACGCCCGAAGCGGTGTTTCTGAACCGGCGCCAGCTGATGGCGGGCGCGGCGGCGGGTGTGGCCCTGGCAGGCGCGGGCACTGCGGCGCGGGCCGAAGAGGCGCTGGAGCCGAACGCCTGGGAGGACATCACGCAGTACAACAACTTCTATGAGTTCGGCACCGGCAAGAGCGACCCGGCGACCTACGCCTCGGCGCTGACCACCGAACCGTGGAGCGTGACCATCGACGGGCTGGTGGACCGACCCGGAGACTATGACTTCAAGGACATCATGGCCGAGATGACCGTGGAGGAGCGCATCTACCGCTTCCGCTGTGTCGAGGCCTGGTCGATGGTGATCCCGTGGAACGGGTTTGAGCTGGCTGACCTGCTGGCGATGGCCGGTGTGCAGGCGCAGGCGAAATACGTACGCTTCGAGACGCTCTATCGTCCTGAGGAGATGCGCGGACAATCCAGCCGCTTTATCGACTGGCCTTATGTAGAGGGGCTGCGGCTTGACGAGGCGCTGCATCCGCTGACGATCATGGCGACGGGCATCTACGGGCGCACGATCCCGAACCAGAACGGCGCGCCGATCCGGCTGGTGGTGCCTTGGAAGTACGGCTTCAAATCCATCAAGTCGATCGTGAAGATTACCCTGACCGATGAAGAGCCGGTGAACACCTGGCAGGCGTTGCAGCCGAGCGAGTATGGATTCTATGCCAATGTGAATCCGAATGTGGATCATCCGCGCTGGTCCCAGGCGACCGAGCGTAAGATCGGCGGCGGGCTCTTTTCGCCGCGCATTCCGACCCTGATGTTCAACGGGTACGAAGAGGAGGTGGCGAGCCTTTATGAGGGCATGGACCTCACGCGTTTCTACTGACCGAAGACCACCTGATGCATCACGCGCCCGGGTAGAAGCGTGAAAGCACCGGCGCCGATGAGCGCAATCCAGAAGATTTCACGCATTGTTTTTCTGTGTGCGGTAATGTTGCCGCGTCGGGCGTCGCGGAGGCCGGAGGCTACCCCGAACAGGGTGTAGATCGACAGCAAATGGATGGCGCTGAAAGGACCAAGATGGCGGATATCATTTATCCAGAAGCTCGACAGGGCGACCAGCACCATCAGTGTGATCCAGAGATAGCCGCAGATCCGGTGCGTCTCGCTGCCCTTTGGCAGAAGCAATTGCACGATGCCGAGCATCAGCGCGGTGAACGCGCCGAGCGCGTGGAGTATGATGACGGCGCTCGACTGGAAGAGGGGTGCGAATGACATGGGCCGGTTTTTGCACATCAGGTTGCAGGACGTTCGGTGATGACCATAGCATCGAAATCGACTTGGGCCGACCGGATCAATGGCTTTGTCCGGAAGGTGCCGACCTGGCCACTCTATATTCTATACCTGCTGCCGGTGCCGTGGCTCTTGTACTTGGCGCAGACCGGGGGCCTGGGGCGCGAGCCGATCAAGGCGCTGGAGCATGAGCTGGGTGAGATCGCGTTGCAGCTGTTGATCTTCGGGCTCTGCATCACGCCACTGCGCCGATATCTCGGCATCAATCTTCTGAAGTTTCGCCGCATGTTCGGGCTGCTGGCCTTTACATATGTGACCCTGCATCTGCTGGTCTGGCTGGTGCTCGACGTGGGCATCCTCAGCCAGATCTGGGCCGACATTCTCAAGCGGCCCTACATCACCATCGGGATGGTGTCCTTCATTCTGCTCGTGCCCCTTGCGCTGACGTCGAACAGCTGGTCGGTGCGCAAACTGGGGCCGAGCTGGCGGCGGCTGCATCAGCTGGCCTATGTCGCCGCGATTCTGGGAGCTGTGCATTACGTTATGCTGAGCAAGGTGTGGGCGGTGGAACCGCTGGCTTACCTTGCTGTGGTTCTGGGGCTGCTGGCGCTGCGCCTGCCAAAGAGGCGGCAAAAGCAGACCGCTTGAGTGGGCGCCGGGGCGTGAGGCCGGGACGACTCTTTTTTGACCATCTGGACGAATCCTGACGAGCGATCTGCCTGACGGGTCTCGTGTCACGTGATTCATGGCACGACTCGGGCCTGATTTCTCCGCAGAGTCGGTGAGTCTTGGGGATAGGTCTGGGGATAACGCAATATGTAGGGATCGGACGGACATCCTTTCGGTTTGATGAACGAAATATTGCTGCCCTATGGCCTGATTTCGGGAAATTTTTCGCAACCAATCGGCTGTTTTCAAAGGAGAAACACGAAAGATGTAAAAAAAATGACGTTTTGCGAAAAAAGGGCTTGCGGGTCTCTGCGAGTAACCGTAGAACCCCCTTCACCGGCGGCGCTGAGACGCGCTGACGGGGCGCCAAACGAGCGGGACAGAGCGGAAACGCAACGGACCGAGACGAGACGCAAGACAAAAATTCAGAGGTAAACGAGGCGGGGCGCGCCAGAAAGTTAGGGCGCATCACTGTCGATTTTGTCTCTACGCTCTTTGAAATTGATGAATAACTGAAGAGATATGTGGGCGGTTTGGTTCATTCGATGGATCAACGTCTGTATATCGCGCTCTTAGACCATGCGGTCGATGATAGAGTGTCAGCTTCACTGTTTGGACGGTTTCCGGTTTCTTATGAAACCTGAAGCACAACAAACAGATGACTATTGGATATGTTCTGCCCAGGCCGGGCAGGTATAAACATATCCAGTGATGTGCAGAGGTTCGAACGTCAAGGATAAGCTCGTAAGAGCTTTTCAACTTGAGAGTTTGATCCTGGCTCAGAACGAACGCTGGCGGCAGGCCTAACACATGCAAGTCGAGCGCACCTTCGGGTGAGCGGCGGACGGGTGAGTAACGCGTGGGAATATGCCCTTCTCTGCGGAATAGCCTCTGGAAACGGAGAGTAATACCGCATACGCCCTTCGGGGGAAAGATTTATCGGAGAAGGATTAGCCCGCGTTAGATTAGATAGTTGGTGGGGTAATGGCCTACCAAGTCTACGATCTATAGCTGGTTTTAGAGGACGATCAGCCACACTGGGACTGAGACACGGCCCAGACTCCTACGGGAGGCAGCAGTGGGGAATCTTAGACAATGGGCGCAAGCCTGATCTAGCCATGCCGCGTGAGTGATGAAGGCCCTAGGGTCGTAAAGCTCTTTCGCCAGGGATGATAATGACAGTACCTGGTAAAGAAACCCCGGCTAACTCCGTGCCAGCAGCCGCGGTAATACGGAGGGGGTTAGCGTTGTTCGGAATTACTGGGCGTAAAGCGCACGTAGGCGGATCAGAAAGTTGGGGGTGAAATCCCAGGGCTCAACCCTGGAACTGCCTCCAAAACTCCTGGTCTTGAGTTCGAGAGAGGTGAGTGGAATTCCGAGTGTAGAGGTGAAATTCGTAGATATTCGGAGGAACACCAGTGGCGAAGGCGGCTCACTGGCTCGATACTGACGCTGAGGTGCGAAAGTGTGGGGAGCAAACAGGATTAGATACCCTGGTAGTCCACACCGTAAACGATGAATGCCAGTCGTCGGGCAGTATACTGTTCGGTGACACACCTAACGGATTAAGCATTCCGCCTGGGGAGTACGGTCGCAAGATTAAAACTCAAAGGAATTGACGGGGGCCCGCACAAGCGGTGGAGCATGTGGTTTAATTCGAAGCAACGCGCAGAACCTTACCAACCCTTGACATCCTGTGCTAATCCCAGAGATGGGACGTCCACTTCGGTGGCGCAGTGACAGGTGCTGCATGGCTGTCGTCAGCTCGTGTCGTGAGATGTTCGGTTAAGTCCGGCAACGAGCGCAACCCACATCTTTAGTTGCCAGCAGTTCGGCTGGGCACTCTAAAGAAACTGCCCGTGATAAGCGGGAGGAAGGTGTGGATGACGTCAAGTCCTCATGGCCCTTACGGGTTGGGCTACACACGTGCTACAATGGTGGTGACAGTGGGTTAATCCCCAAAAGCCATCTCAGTTCGGATTGGGGTCTGCAACTCGACCCCATGAAGTCGGAATCGCTAGTAATCGCGTAACAGCATGACGCGGTGAATACGTTCCCGGGCCTTGTACACACCGCCCGTCACACCATGGGAGTTGGTTCTACCCGACGACGCTGCGCTAACCTTCGGGGGGCAGGCGGCCACGGTAGGATCAGCGACTGGGGTGAAGTCGTAACAAGGTAGCCGTAGGGGAACCTGCGGCTGGATCACCTCCTTTCTAAGGATGTTTCTAGAAGCGATGTTCGCATCACTCGTGAAACACTTAGCAAGATCGGCAATCAAAGCCGGTCAAATCAGACGGACCGAGCCGTCCTCATATCTCTTCAGTCAGGTTGCTGCGGAAGCGGCGACCGTTTACGGCCCTCTCGGTATTTGCGCTGCAAACGCCTGCCGGGCTACGTCGATTTTGCTTTGCAAAATCAACTGGGTCGGTAGCTCAGGTGGTTAGAGCGCACGCCTGATAAGCGTGAGGTCGGAGGTTCAAGTCCTCCTCGACCCACCACCAATTTGGTTTTCTGAAAGAAAACAAAACGTGGTTGGCACCTCTCGGCATTTCCTTCGGAAACGCCTGCCGGTGCGACGCACATTTCGCTTTGCGAAATGCACTGGGGCCTTAGCTCAGCTGGGAGAGCGCCTGATTTGCATTCAGGAGGTCAGCGGTTCGATCCCGCTAGGCTCCACCATATCCCGCCGATTAGATCGCCAAGCACTGGCAAGTGCTTAGCCGTCCAATCGGACGTCAGATGGCTTCGGTCATCGTCTTTTACATCGTTTAGAGAGATACAGTTACTTTAAGAGAAATCTTAAAGTGACAATCAACACTGTTTGATCCTGCCAAGTAAGGCGGCGATCTCAGTTGGTTCCACTTCGGTGGAAGGTTCGTGGGCTCGGTGCTTCCTCGCTGATCTATGAATATCCCAGCTGAAACGAACAGAGTTGTCCAAGTCAAGTACACTAACCACGCGTTGCCGCACGGCAACGTGGGAAAGTATGCTTTTGGTTCAGAATAAGGGTGTTGGTTTCTTACCAGCTTCCAGCACCGCGATTGACTGATCGTCCTCAAGTAGCGCTCCGCGCGGTAGGACATCAAAGATCAAGTCTTTCTTTTTCTGGATCAAATCAAGCGCGAAAAGGGCGTTTGGTGAATGCCTTGGCAGTAAGAGGCGATGAAAGACGTGATACTCTGCGATAAGCCATGGGGAGCTGAGAATAAGCTTTGATCCATGGATTTCTGAATGGGGGAACCCACCTGATACTGTGTTATTATTGACCTCTCGGGGTCGATTAATAATGCGGTAAAACAGGTACTTATAACCTGAATACATAGGGTTATAAGAGCAAACCCGGGGAACTGAAACATCTAAGTACCCGGAGGAAAGGAAATCAATTGATACTCCCCTAGTAGCGGCGAGCGAACGGGGACCAGCCGAGCCATGAGTGTGGTTAGAATGCGTTGGAATGCGCAACCATAGTGGGTGATAGTCCCGTATAAGAAGCACGATTGGACGTATTAAGTAGGGCGGGACACGTGAAATCCTGTCTGAAGATCGGAGGACCACCTTCGAAGGCTAAGTACTCCTTACTGACCGATAGCGAACCAGTACCGTGAGGGAAAGGTGAAAAGCACCCCGACGAGGGGAGTGAAACAGTACCTGAAACCGAACGCCTACAATCAGTCGGAGCTTGACTGGAGTTCAATTTGGATGTCATTGGAAGCTTATGAAAACATTCGCTTCCGTACTGACCTTCGCACTGGCGACATCGCCGGTCCTTGCCGATGAATATGTGATCGGGCTGGGCGTCGACGATGTGCTAGACCAAACGGATACGCAGGCTGTGGCCCTTGTGTTCGAATACCATGCAGACCCGTTTTTTTCGGGCCAGACGGCATCGTATTCGCTCGCCGGAGCCGGCCAAGTCGATGATGATGGCGACATATTCATCGGTGTGGGCGTTCACGCCAGATGGTCCATCGGCGGAGGTCCCTGGTTCGTAGAGGGCAGCTTTATGCCTGGCTACTACGACGAAGGCACGGGCGGCAGCCCGCTGGGTGGCAACCTGCAATTCAGATCGCTGATCGGCATCGGCTATACGCTGGCCGACAACAGCCGGATCTCACTTGCATTCGATCACAAATCCAACGCGGATATCGAAGACACAAACCCTGGCGGCGAGACGCTGGCGGTGCGGTATACCTTTGATTTCTGAACCATATCCAAATTGATCTCCAGTCTTGTGACGGCGTACCTTTTGTATAATGGGTCATCGACTTGGTCTCACGAGCAAGCTTAAGCCGTTAGGTGTAGGCGCAGCGAAAGCGAGTCTTAATAGGGCGTCGAGTTCGTGGGATCAGACCCGAAACCGAGTGATCTAGGCATGGCCAGGCTGAAGGTAAGGTAACACTTACTGGAGGGCCGAACCCACATCCGTTGAAAAGGATCGGGATGAGCTGTGCCTAGGGGTGAAAGGCCAATCAAACTCGGAGATAGCTGGTTCTCTGCGAAATCTATTTAGGTAGAGCGTCATCCGAATACCCTCGGGGGTAGAGCACTGGATGGGTAATGGGGCCCCACAGGCTTACTGATCCTAACCAAACTCCGAATACCGAGGAGTACTAGATGGCAGACACACGGCGAATGCTAACGTCCGTCGTGGAGAGGGAAACAACCCTGACCTACAGCTAAGGCCCCTAATTCATGGCTAAGTGGGAAAGCAGGTGGGACGACCAAAACAACCAGGAGGTTGGCTTAGAAGCAGCCATCCTTTAAAGATAGCGTAACAGCTCACTGGTCTAAATAAGTTGTCCTGCGGCGAAGATGTAACGGGGCTCAAGCCATGAGCCGAAGCTTAGGATGCGTTTATCGCATGGTAGCAGAGCGTAGTGTGACATAATTCCATGTCTCCTTATTCCCTTCGGGGATATTGGAGACGCGGAGTTTTCTGTGAAGCCGGCGCGTGAGCGATCCGGTGGAGAGATCACTAGTGAGAATGATGACATGAGTAGCGACAAACAGTGTGAGAGACACTGTCGCCGAAAGTCCAAGGGTTCCTGCTTAAAGCTAATCTGAGCAGGGTAAGCCGACCCCTAAGGCGAGGCCGAAAGGCGTAGTCGATGGGAATCAGGTTAATATTCCTGAGCCAGATGGAAGTGACGAATTGCGAAGGTTGTTCATCCTTATCGGATTGGGTGGGCCGCTCAGCAGTTCCTGGAAATAGCTCCATCATCAGATCGTACCCTAAACCGACACAGGTGGACTGGTAGAGAATACCAAGGCGCTTGAGAGAACGATGTTGAAGGAACTCGGCAAAATACCTCCGTAAGTTCGCGAGAAGGAGGCCCAGTTTCTACGCAAGTATTGGCTGGGGGCACAAACCAGGGGGTGGCGACTGTTTATTAAAAACACAGGGCTCTGCGAAGTCGCAAGACGACGTATAGGGTCTGACGCCTGCCCGGTGCCTGAAGGTTAAAAGGAGAGGTGAGAGCCTTGAATTGAAGCCCAGGTAAACGGCGGCCGTAACTATAACGGTCCTAAGGTAGCGAAATTCCTTGTCGGGTAAGTTCCGACCTGCACGAATGGCGTAACGACTTCCCCGCTGTCTCCAACATCGACTCAGCGAAATTGAATTACCTGTCAAGATGCAGGTTTCCCGCGGTTAGACGGAAAGACCCCGTGCACCTTTACTACAACTTCACACTGGCATCAGGCCAAGCATGTGCAGGATAGGTGGTGGGCTTTGAAGCGTGAACGCCAGTTTGCGTGGAGCCTCCCTTGAGATACCACCCTTGCTTTGCTTGATGTCTAACCGCGGTCCGTTATCCGGATCCGGGACCCTGTGTGGTGGGTAGTTTGACTGGGGCGGTCGCCTCCTAAAGCGTAACGGAGGCGCGCGAAGGTTGGCTCAGAGCGGTCGGAAATCGCTCGTTGAGTGCAATGGCAGAAGCCAGCCTGACTGCGAGACTGACAAGTCGAGCAGAGTCGAAAGACGGCCATAGTGATCCGGTGGTCCCGAGTGGAAGGGCCATCGCTCAACGGATAAAAGGTACGCCGGGGATAACAGGCTGATACTGCCCAAGAGTCCATATCGACGGCAGTGTTTGGCACCTCGATGTCGGCTCATCTCATCCTGGGGCTGGAGCAGGTCCCAAGGGTACGGCTGTTCGCCGTTTAAAGAGGTACGTGAGCTGGGTTTAGAACGTCGTGAGACAGTTCGGTCCCTATCTTCCGTGGGTGTAGGATACTTGAGAGGAGTTGCCCCTAGTACGAGAGGACCGGGGTGAACGATCCACTGGTGGACCTGTTGTCGTGCCAACGGCAGTGCAGGGTAGCTATGATCGGAAAGGATAACCGCTGAAGGCATCTAAGCGGGAAGCCCCCCTCAAAACAAGGTATCCCTGAGAGCCGAGATAGACCATCTCGTCGATAGGCCAGAGATGTAAGCACAGTAATGTGTTCAGTTGACTGGTACTAATTGCTCGATAGGCTTGATTTGATCCAGTAGAAGAGAGATTTTCTGTTGCCGCGCTCAAGTAGCGTAGCGGTAGCGCTTCGAAAGATAATCAAAAGCATACGCACACTGTCAGTTGTGTTTGACTTGGACATGTTGTTCCTTAAATGGACAAGGGGTGGGAACGCGCATATTCGATACGCTACATCTCGCTCGTTGTGTTTTGCTTTCGGCAAAACGACAACGCAGAGGTTTTTCATGGTTTGGTGGTCATAGCGAGAGCAAAACACCCGGTCCCATCCCGAACCCGGCCGTTAAGTGCCTTAGCGCCGATGGTACTGCGTCTTAAGGCGTGGGAGAGTAGGTCACCGCCAAACCTAGTAAAACCTCTGTGTCGTATCTCTCTTTCGATGTGATTTTGGCCTAAGATGGCGTCTCACGCGGTAGGCCGCAGCAGTTGGCGCGGGATGGAGCAGCCCGGTAGCTCGTCAGGCTCATAACCTGAAGGTCGTAGGTTCAAATCCTACTCCCGCAACCAACTCAAATTGCGATTGACCGGCCCCCGTGGCTGGTCTTTTGCTTTTGAGGGAAATGCCAAGGATTCCAGCTAGATCGCCTCTCACATCGATAAGCATCTCGTTGTTCATAGGCGTCAAGATAATCTCGTCAATCAAGGATCGCAGGATTTCAGTTGCTTCGAGCCGTTTCGCCTCGGCTTCATCCTGCAACGACTCATGTAGTTTGCTCACTTGCAACCTGTAGTACCCAGCCATCTCCGGGTGTAACAGTGGTGGTGGTTCCTGTGCTTCTGCGAAGGTGGTCTCCAACTCCTTCTTTCGCTGCTCTAAGGTCTGTTGAGCTTCAAGATTCCCATCTGAGCTAAGATCTGCTTCAAACTCGCAAAAGGGAGGTTT
>NZ_JALIEB010000020.1 GCF_025755255.1 Roseobacter sinensis
CGGTGATCTCCGCAATCGTCTTGCCATCGAAGATCATGCGTGCGGTGTCTGGATCGAGGCCAAGCGCCTCCATCCGCATGATGACCGTCAGCGCCGAGAGGCTGTCACCGCCCAGATCGTAGAAGCTCTCGTGGATCGAAACCTCCGGCACGCCCAGCACCTCGGCCCAGAGCGCCTGCAGCTCGGCGGCGCGCGAGGCGGGCTGGGCCAGTGCGTCCGCGGAGGCCTCTGCCGGGGCCGCGGAGAGATCGGGCAGATCCGGCAGTTCGGCCCGTTTGACCTTGCCCGTGGCGGTCTTGGGGATGTCGGCCACCGTCCGGAAACTCAGGGCGCCGCGGGTCAAGCCGTAGCTTTCTGCAATCTCCACCGCCACCTTCTGCAGGCTGTCCGCGTGGGCGGCGCTGTCTTGAGCGACGGCAATCAGAACCTGTTCGCCGCGCAAACTGTCGGCGATCCGGCCAACCGCGATCCCCTCGGACAGCCCAAGCGCCTGCCCAAGCTGCTGCTCGAACCGGGTGGGGTCGATCTTGACGCCACCGCAGTTGATCAGCTCGTCGATGCGCCCCTCGTAATAGAGCAGCCCGTCACGGATCTGACCGCGGTCCGCCGTGGTCAGCCAGCCATCAGCATCCGTGATCGGTTTCACCCCGGCGCCGCCGACCACCCCCATCGCGAGATGCGGCCCGCGCACGCGGATCAGCCCCTCGTCGGAGATCGAAACCGCACAATCACCTGTGGCCGCACCGACGCTTTCCAGGGCGTCGCCCGTGGTGGCGCTGATATCCAGAAGCGTGCTGCGCGAGGCTTCGGTCAGCCCGTAGTGCTGGACGATCTTGGCGTTCGGAAACAGGGCCTTGAGCTCTGCCTTTTCCTGGCCGGACATGTATTGGCTGCCAATCTCGATCCAGCGCAGATCGGCGCCTGCCGTCCCGATCACCGATGGGTTGGCCAGAAGCACGCGCCACAGGGTCGGCACCGCGGAAATCGCGTTGATCTCTCCGGCGGACAGCATGCGCCCGATCTCGGCCGGGTCAAAGCCGTTGGGCGGCAGATAGGCTTTCCCGCCGGCCGCAGCCACCGCGCGGGCCCGGCCGAACCCGAAGGAAAAGGTGACCGGCACCCCGATATATTCACGAATGCTGTCGTCGACCTGCATCGCCTCATTGATGCGGGCCACGACGTCCGACAATGCGCGATGGCTCAGCAGGAGCGCCTTCGGCCGGCCCGTGGTGCCGGAGGAGAAGGCGATCTGCGCGGCCGCATCCGTGTGGATCAGATCCAGCCTGTCCTCGAACCAGCCGGGATCCTCCTCGAAACTCTGCCGGTCCAGCACTTTCGTGCCCGGGACGGTCTGCCGCCCCGCCCCGGGGGGCAGGGCCAGAACCACCCGGCCTGTGCGGTACGCCTCGAAGACCGCGCGCAGGTAGCTGCGCGCGTTGGCCCCTTCGAAGGCGGTGACCTCTATCGGCTTGGGCATGCTTGAGAGATCCATCGAAGACGCCCCTTATGCGAAGATTGGAGTGACGGCCGCCGTATCCTGTGGTTGTCCCATCGCGGCAAGCACCTTGCGCGTCCCGGTGAAGGGCGCCCGCCCGTGCATCCAGCGCATGTTGTCGATGATCGCCAGATCGCCATCCTGCCAGTCGATGTTTTCCGTGTGCTGGGTCAGCACCTGCAGGATCCGCTCGATGGTTGCATCGGGGATGGGCTCCCCGTCTCCGAAGACCGCGTTGCGCGGCAGACCATCCGCCCCCAGGGCCGCGACCAGCGCCTTGCGCGTGGCCTCGGGCAGTTGGCAGGGGTGGAACAGATGCGCCTGGTTGAACCAGAGCACGGTGCCATCCGGGCCCTGAACCGCGCCCTGGGCCTGCTGCGCCGTGCGCAGGGTCCCGTCCGGGCGCCACTCGATCTCGAGCCCGTTGCGCGTGCCGATCTCCAGCACCTCATCGGCATCTTCGGTGCCGAAGGCGGTTTGCCACGGGATGTCGAGACCCTTGCGGAAGTTGCGCTGATAGATGACTTCGCGTTCGTGGAATTCATCGAGGATCTCGCCCAGCGACGCGCTGACCGCGGCCAGATCGGCAATGGTCGTCGCCCCTCCGGTGGCGGCCGCGGTCTTGCACTGGAACATCAGCAGCCGCGGCCAGCTGCGGGCATAGGACATCTCGGAGTGCAGGACGATCCACTGCTCGGCCGGGTATTCGGTCGAGGTGAACGCCCCGTCGCCCACGGAAGAACGCGGTGTCGACCAGCGCGCATCGGTCATCGGATCGGCGCCGAACAGACCCAATGTCTTTTTCAGCGTGGTCGCGTCTTCGGTATCAAATCCGCGCAGCAGCACGATGCCTTCTGCGCTCAATGTGTCGCGGATGTCGTCCATATGGTCGGACATCCAGGATGTCAGCTCTGTCTGTGCTGTCGGTGCAAAAAATTTCTTCATTCTGAAACCCTCCAGAAAATGCTGGTACAAACTGATAATACTGGAGGAACATTTAACGATCTCACAGGACCGGATCAACTGTCGGCCACACCTTTAGGGTCATCTGACACAGGTTTTATGCACGTCACACGGCAGCGCCCGGCGCGACCCAGACCTCTGCCCGCTCCCTCTCTATTTCTTCTGTCGCACGGGCCTTGCCGACCTTCAGGGCCCGGCGCTGATAGCTGCGGATGAAGGCGCGCAACTCGGCGTCGCCATGTTGCGCCGCCCCGCGCACCCAGGCCCCCAGATACCCCTGCATCATGGCGAGCCCACCCAGCACATAAGGCGGCTCCAGCATGCGAAACAGGCAGGTCGCAGCGAAAAACAGCAGGTCAGACCCCATGTAATATTGTCCGAAGCCATGCCGCCGCCGCCCGGTATAGATGCTGATCTGGCTCGACCCCATCGGGCGCAGATGTTCGAACCGCAGCTCAGGCTCGTCCCAGCTGGCCACGCGCCATCCCAACTGGCGTGCCTTGTGGCAATCGATCGCGTCCCACATGACTTCATGCACGTAGCCACCGATCTGTTCGAAACAGGTGCGGCGGTAGAACTTGGTCATCCCCACGGACATCTCGTCGCCCCGCCGCTCCGAGACCAGCGTGCCGCCGCGGCGCACGTAGGGCTTGCCGGAACAGCTGCCCAGCCGCGGATCGGCTTCCATCCGTTCGATCAGCCGCTCGAAGTACCGGGGCGGCAGATCGAGGTCGAGATCCATCTTGCAGGAATAGGTGAAGGCGTCCGGCGCGAGCGTGTCGTATCCTGCGTAAAACGCCTCGATCACACCGGGGCCGACAGCGCGGTGGCCGCGATCGGGTTTTTGCACGATGCGGATCCAGTCGTGCCGGGCGGCATACTCCGCCAGGATGGCGGGCGTGTCATCGGTGGATCCGTCGTCGACGATCACCCAGAGCGTCGGCGTGACGCTCTGGGCCACAACGCTGTCGAGGGTGCGGCGCATGTAGTCCGCCTCGTTGCGGCAGGGCGAAATCAGGACGTAGGAACGGGGATCAGGGTCTGGCATGGATCGGGACGACCTCGGGCATGGGAGACGGGAGAGGGGGATCGGACGGGGGCGGCAGGAGGCACAGGCGCATCCCCTCACATGCCCTTGACGATACGGCGCTGTTCATCGGGGTACCAGCTGTCCAGCCTGTCGGGGGGCATTCTCCAGATGTCCGCCAGATAGCGCCTGGCGCCCAGGGTCCCGCGGGTCTGGGGAAAATCGAAACGCCGCATGCCGATGTCCTTGATGATGTCGATGACGATCCGGTGAAACATGTGCCGCCGATACCGGCGGCGCGCCCAGGCCTGATCGGGCGCGTGCCGCCGCAGCAGAACCGCCTGGTTCAGCGACCACAGCAGCGCCACCTGGCGTCGGTTCAGCCGCCCCGAGGCGCTGACGTAATGATGCAGTTTGGCCGTCCAGCAGGTCAGCAGCAGCCCGTTGCGCGAAATCCGGTAGCTGCCGTCGAGATCCTCTCCAGGGCAGTAATACCGCAGGCTGGCGTCAAAGGGCGTGTCCAGCACGGCCTGGCGCCGGAAGGTCATGCGAAACCCGCCGAAGAGCGCCACGGGCACCACCTGAAACTGCGCGAGCTCCGCAGGGACGGGGGCCTCGTGGAATGTGCCGTCATAGGGGATGAACACCTCGGTCTTGTTCATCATGAAGATCTTGCTCAGCACCCAGCTGAGCACGCGGGATTTCTTGCGCGCGGCACTCACATCCAGGGTCCGGTGCTGTGCGCCGGCGACATCGATGCCGGGCAGGTGCGGGCTTTCGGAAGCCTGGATACCTGCGATTTTTCCCTCCGTATCCGCAGCATAGACCTTCATGATCTCTTCCGCGCAGGTCGGGTACATGAGGGAATCGTCATCGATCATGAAGAGGATATCGGCTTCGGCGTGCCGCGCGGCCTGATTGCGCTGCACGGTCAGGGACGGGGCTTCGCCCTGCAGATACACCACCCGGAGATCAGGAGCCAAACGCTGCAGGATTGCCTTGATGATCTCGGCGTTCTGCGCCCAGTCCGCGCTGGAATCGGCCACCACGACCTCCACCGGAGGCCAGCTTTGCGTCACGGCCAGTTCGACACAGCGTTGCAGCACATCGATCCGGTCCTTGGTGGCAATCGCGAGCCCCCAGGTCAGCTCAGACATCCGAGACCTCCCGATAGGGGGCCGGGCGCAGGTCCGACCCGGCTGCCCCGGCCATCAGCGTGGCCATCCGGGCCGCTTCAGTGCGAATGTTGAAGTCAGCCCGGACCGTGTCACGCCCCGCAGCGCCCATCGCGGCGCGCAAGGCCGGGTCCTCTGCCAGCTGACGAATGCGTGCCATCAGGCTCTCGACATCGCCGGGCGGCACCATGAAGCCGGTCTCGCCGTCGCGGACAAGCTCGCCCACGCCAGCGACCTGCGTGGCGATGACGGGCCGGCCGCTGGCCAGGGCCTCCATCAGGACGACGGGCACGCCTTCGGCAAAGCTCGGCAGCACGCAGATATCGGCGGATTGCAAGGTCTCTGCCACCTCGGTCTGCGACATGTATCCGGTGAATTCGACCCGGTCGCCCAGGGGTTTGGCCGCCTCTTCGAGCCCCTCGCGGTCCGGGCCATCCCCCACGAGGATCAGCCGCAGCCGGGGCATTTCGGGGGCCAGCCGCTGCATCGCCTCGAAGAGCACGCGAATGCCCTTGACCGGGGCCAACCGCCCCACGAAGACCAACCGGATGTCGTCGTCGCTGCGCGCAGGCTGAGGCGGCTGCCCGTAGAGATCGGGGGCAACGCCGCAATGGATGATCCGGATCTTGTGCCAATGCGCGGGATCGGAAAAGAACATCAGCTGGCTGCGGGCGTAATGGCTGATGGTCGCCACGAAGGCGGCCCGCGCCGTCTTTTCGGCCAGCGCCCAGCGATAGGGTTCAAACAGATCCGCAGGGCCGTGCAGGGTGAAGCTGTAGGGGATGCCCGTCAGTTCGGACGAGAGCATCGCCACGGTGGCGCTGCCAAAGACGAAATGGTTGTGGATGTGCCCGACCTTCTGCGCTTCCAGGTGGCGCGCGAGCACGGTGGCTTCCAGGAAGAAGACAAGCTGATAGAGGGCTGCCTTCAGCCCCGGCGACCGTGTCTTCCAGGCCAGCGCCAGCGCGCCGAAATAGCGCCGGGGGCGGGTCAGCGCATAGGCCTGCGCCGCGATAAGTTTCAGAGGGTTACGGGCTGCCTTCAGCACATGAAAGGTGGTGCGCGCAGCCTCTTTCTCGGCCGGGCCGGGGTGCTGTTCGGGCGGGGTCTGGCGGATCGAGCAGGTGATCACATCCGCCCCCAGAGCGCGCAGCGCTTCCACCTCGCGCAGAATGAACGTCAGCGACACTTCCGGGTATTGCCCCGTCAGATAGGCGATCTTTGGCAAGGTGGCGGCGGTGGTTGCGTCCCGCGCGCGGGACAGGGTGTGCCCATCCATCCGTCAGCCTCCCCGCGACAGGAGGTTCTGCAGGCTGCGGGGCAGCAGGGCGGGTGTGGCATAGGCGCTGTAGTCAGGCCCGGCCCGGCGCGTGCGCTCGGGCAATTCAAGCGGCTCGAACCGCGTGGTCAGGGCCTGGCTGCGGCCCTCGGGGCCGGCGCCCTGAATGGCCAGTGTCAGCTCTGTCAGATGCAGGGTGAAATCGGGGGCGGGGAACTGCGGGCGCTGCTCCGTGAGTGCGGCGGCAAGCTCCGCAAGGCCGATGCATTTGTCCTGCTGACCGCGCTGAGCTGCCCGCACCCGGTTGATCCAGCTGCGCGGTGACAGCGGGGAGCCTTTCGGGCGGTACGTTTCGGTTGATCCGGGGGCGGGGCTCCGGGTCAGCGGCACCCTGCGCCCTCCGACCCCGAACAGGGCCTGCAGAATCGAATTTCCTCTCACGCTGCGCAAATTGCGGGCCTTTAGCGAAAAATTCGTGAAGGGCTCCAGATAAACCGGGCAGGTGTAGTCGCGGTAGGTGTCCGCGCTCAGAACGCCCCGATTGCCGATGATGCGCATCCGGTGATCGGTGGGGGCGGCGATGGAACAGGTGATGCGCCCCACGACACCGCTCTCGAAATCCAGACAGGCCACCGAGAAATCCGGCGTATCCGCCGGATCGAGAGGCTGGTCCGTCTTGTCGGGCAGGGTCGCCTTGGAGAAGGAGGTCACATGGCGCACCGGGCCGAAGATCGCGCACATCCATGTCAGGTGATAGCCCACATGCTCCCAGGTGCAGCCCATTTCGTATTCGTGCAAGTAAGGCCAGGGCGCGCCGGACCGCGAGACCCAGGTCTCGGGCTGCAACAGATAGACCGGGTTGTCGTCGAATTCCGCATAGATCATCCGCGGCGTGCCAATGGCGCCATCCGTGACCGCCTTCCACAGGGTCTGCACCGTGGCGCTGAGCGCATTGGACGGGGCACAGGACAGCCGCAGCCCGTTCTCGGCGGCCAGCGCGGCCAGATCCTGCGCGGCCTCCATCGTGGTGGTGAAGGGCTTTTCGGAATAGACGTGCTTGCCCGCCTCGAGCGCCGCGCGCGTCACATCATAATGGCTCTCGATCGAGGTGAAATTGGCCACGATGGTGATCCTGGGGTCGGCCAGCAGGGCCGCGGCGTCTTCATAGACATGCAGCCCGTAATAGCGCCCGACATCCTGCGCACGGGGTCCGTTGCGGTCGGCAACGCCGGCGATCCGGATGCCGGGGTGCCGCTCCAGCGTGGTCATATAGTGATCGAAGACGTAGCCGCAGCCGATCACGCCAATCTCAACCGGGGCAGCCTGTGCCGTCATGCGCGGGGTCCTTTTGTCCAATCGGCCGCGGCGGCATCGATGATCTCCAGCACCGCGATACTGTCCTGCGGGGTCATCCGTGGCTCGACGGTCTCGCCCGCGGCGACAGCCTGCATCAGCGCCTGCGCCTCATGGCGATAGCCATTGCCCTCGAAGGGGGCATGAAGCGTTGTCACGGATCGCCCCGCCAGACGTTTGAGCTGGCCCAACGCCCCCGACAGCCGCAGGCCCATGCGGCTTTCCCGCAAGGCCTCGAGGCGGCGTGGCGCCCCGGGTGCTGCCGATCCGGGCGTTGTCCTGTAAAGGCGCGCGCGGGTCGGGCGCCAGACCGGCCCTTCCAGTTCCAATGTGCCTGTCGTGCCGTAAATCCGGGTGCCCGGCCGGCCATTGCTGCGCAGGCTGGCGCGCAGGGTGGACAGGGCACCGGACGCATGACGCAGCAGCACGACGCTGTCTTCGTCAACGCCGGTCTCACCCAGACGCCCGAAGGCCTGCACCTCGGCAACCGGACCCAGGAAAAAATGGGCCAGCGATACCGGATAGATGCCACGGTGCAGCAGCGCGCCGCCCGCCTGATCGGGATCGAACAGGCTGACACCGGGCTCTGGACGGTTGGCGATCATGAACTGCCCGTCGAACCCGCGCAGCTCGCCCAGCAAGCCGGCGGCCAGCTCATCGCGCACCCGCGTCGGCAGAGGCTGAAACCGCGTCCACATCGCTTCCATGCAAAAGACACCCGCCTCGGCCGCGGCCGCGGCAATCCTGCGCGCGGATGCGGCATCGGGCGCCAGCGGCTTTTCCACGAGCACGGGTTTGCCCGCCGCGATGCCGAGACGCGCATGGGGCTCATGAAGGGCTGCAGGGGTTGCAATATAAAGTGCGTCACACTCGGACCGCGCGGCGGTCTCATAGTCGCAGGCGCCCTCGACCGCGCCGAACTCGGCGGCAAAGCGGCGGGCGTTCTCGAGGCTGCGCGAGGCCACGGTCTGCAGCGTCACCGCAGAGCCCATCGCCTGCAGGTCGCGGGCGAACTTGCGGGCGACCGATCCGGTGCCGAGAATTGCCCAACGGAATGAGCGGCCCGAGGGATGCGTCATGGTCCGGTTTCCTTGGCCTGTATCATCACGTCACGCGAGCCTGTTAATCCGAAGCCCATGCCGGTTCAACCTTGCTGGTCCGATGAGGGGCCCCGGTCGAAAAAGCGCTTAGAGAACAGGCAGAAAGCAGCCCTGCGCCCCCGCAGGCGCCCGGCGATTCACCTGATTCTCTTTAAACAACCCTGGCTAGAACTTTTTTGGGTCACTCTCAAAATGAGCGAAGGACCGCACAAAAAACCCGCATAAAAACTTAAAACCGCTGAGAATAAATCAGGATTATGTCAAGTTTTTTGGGGAATAGGTATTTTTACCCCCAAAAAAAGCGTGTTAGCGGCGGACAAACCTTAAGATTTAGTTGAGAGCACACTGAGAAATTGGTAGGGTTTTAATCATCCCGAGGGCGTGCCCTCATCGATCGAAATCAGTTAATGGTGAAAGTGAAGTCATGAAGTTATTTAAAGTCCTTGCAGTGAGTGCCGTTGTGGCGCTGAGCGGCGGTGCCGCATCCGCCGCGGTAATTTTCGCCGACACAGTCATTTCGTCCAGCGGTGGTGGTGTCTCCGACGGCATCGCAACGCCCGGTGATCGTACAGACGTCGACAACGCGTTGGGCGGTGCGGACAACACATTCTACTCCCTCGGTCTGGGTGGAGACATCGTTCTCGGCTTCAGCACTCTGGGAACAGGCCCGGTGACCACATGGGAAGTCACATTCGGCGACATCGGCACACACCTTGAATCAGCTAACGTGTTCGCTGTCCTGGGTGGTGTGGAAACACTTATCGGTGAAGTCCAGAACGCAAACGCCCAAGGTGGCCAGTCCCTGAACTTCGTCGGCGTGTTTGACTCGATCAAAATCGTCGACACATCGCCCGCAGGCGGTGGTTCGATTGACGGCTTCGACCTTGACGCAGTGTCGGTCAGCGCAGTTCCGCTGCCAGCATCCGCACTCCTGCTGCTCGGTGGCCTGGCCGGTATGGGCGCAATGCGCCGCCGCAAAAAGGCCTAAGACGGGTTTTACAATCCGCTTGAAATCGAAAACCGCCTCTCACGCAGAGGCGGTTTTTTTGTGTCTTCAATACCCTCCAACCGGACGGTCACGCTACCAAAAGCCGACACCCTGCCCACGCCACATCCGCAGGCTGGCCCGAATATAGACCAGCAGGTCCATCCCGGATCCGATTGCGGTCATGACGAACCCTTTCGCCGTTCTCTTGTCGCGCCGCAGGAAAGTCGTCACCCGATTGGTGGCAAAGGAGAAGGGGACATAGCCGAACGGGCGACGCGGCAATTCGGTCGTCACCCGGTGGTTCAACCAGTCCTCCTGCTGGGCTTCGGTCATCAGGTAGTCGTGCAATGCCGCCCCCCGCAGGCCTTCCCGATTGAAAAACCCGTAAAGGGCGGCGTTGATTGCACTTCCGATCACCAGCCGGGTTTGGTGATGCAGCAACTCGCCAATGCCCCGGATCGAGGTATAGACGTGGAAAACGGCCGGATCTCCGTCGATCCGCGTGAAATCCTCCGGGGCGCTGAAGAGATCGGTCAGCACCAATGCACGCACGAA
Organism: Roseobacter sinensis; assembly: GCF_025755255.1. Taxonomy (GTDB): domain Bacteria; phylum Pseudomonadota; class Alphaproteobacteria; order Rhodobacterales; family Rhodobacteraceae; genus Roseobacter; species Roseobacter sinensis. The sequence continues at coordinate 9,936 of NZ_JALIEB010000020.1, forward strand.
CCCGTCTTCGACCGGCAGGCCCGCGGGCAGGGCGATCTGCCGCGCCATGCGGCTGCGCATCATGTAAAGCTGACCGCAGATCGATTTGCGGTAGTTGGTCAGCCCGTCCCCGCCGGAGGCGATCAGCCGGGTGACCCTGCCCACATCGAGGTCGAAATGCGTGACATCCTTGACCGGCCGGCTCACGAAGACCTGAAGCTCCGGCCGGGTCCGCAAGGCTTCGACCATATGCGACAGGGTCTCCGGCTCCGGCAGCACGATATCGGCATCCATGAACCCCAGAATCCCGGCTTGGTCGCGCGCCTGCGCGTGGATGAATCGCTGCACCGTGCGCGATTTGCCGCCCTGCGCCAGATCGACGATCCGGATGCGGTCGCGCAGGGGCTCCGGCAGCGCCGCCCGGGCGGTCTCCGCCGCAGCCACGGTGTCGTCGCTGCATCCGTTTGCCATCACCCAGACCAGCGGATCGATATCGGCCCGGTCAAACAGGGTTTGCTCCGCGAGATTCGCCACAAGAGCGCCAATGGTCTCGGCCTCGTTATGGGCAAAGATCCCAATATCGACACAGAGCACGGAGGCGTCCGATACCGCTTGCATAGTCGTCACCAATCCTTCGTGCTCATCCGTTAAACACAACTATATGTGATGGCCGCTGAGGCTTCATTTTTGGGGTATTTTCGGGTATCACAACAGCGCATACTCACAATTCGTTTTGAGGATTCATAATGTCAGTAACAAGTGCGATGCGTGCGTCCCGGATACAACCGGGTGACTTTGTGTCCTGGGGCGTTTTCTGGTTCGTCCTGGCAACCGTCTGCACCGGGCTCTTCTTCGCCGACGGGCTCGACGCGCTGATCCGCGCCTGGCAACTGCCGGAATACAGCCACGGGCCCCTGATCCCGGTCCTGTCACTTCTGCTGTTCCTGCGTCAACTCAAGGAATACCCGCCCGAGCCCGGGCCCAAGCGCGATCGCTGGGTGGGCTTCACCCTCATTCTGGCGGCGATCTGCATGGGCGCCCTGGGCCGTTTGGCCAATATCTCCGACATTGTCGCCTATGCCACGATCATCTGGGTCGGTGGGCTCCTGCTGGTCAGCTTCGGCTGGAAAACCGGCAAGCACTTCTGGCCGCCCGTTCTGCACCTGGTGTACATGCTGCCGCTGCCCGGCGTCTTTTATTACAAACTGTCGACGTCGCTGCAGTATATCTCGTCCGAACTGGGCGTCTGGTTCCTACAGCTGCTGTCCGTACCGGTCTTCCTGGAAGGCAACATCATCGACCTCGGCGTGCTCAAACTGCATGTGGCCGAGGCCTGCTCCGGGCTGCGGTACCTGTTCCCGATTCTCAGCTTTTCCTACATCTTTGCCGTGCTCTACCGCGGCCCAACATGGCACAAGGCGGTTCTGCTGCTGTCGGCGGCGCCCATCACCGTCGTGATGAACTCCGTCCGGATCGCCGTCGCCGGATTGCTCGCGGACCGGTTCGGGATCGAATGGCTGGAAGGGTTCACGCATTTCTTCGAGGGCTGGGTGATCTTCCTGATCTGCATCATCCTGCTGTTCCTGCTGGCCTGGATCATGCTCTTCTTCCACCCCCAGAAAATGGGGCTGGCCGAAGCGCTCGATCTGGAGACCGACGGTCTGATGAGACAGGCGGCGCGGGTGCGTTACATCAGGGCCTCCAACGCGCTGATCGCCAGCACTCTCGCCATGATCCTCGCCATCGGTGCGATGAGCATGGTGCCCGACCGCAACGCCTCTGTCATCCAGCGGGACAACTTCGGTCTCTTCCCGCGCTCGCTGGGCGCCTGGGAGCAAACCGGCCCGGCGGAGGTGCTCAGCAAGAGCGTTGCGCGCTCGCTGGGGGCGGATGACTATCATTCGATCAATCTCGCCAAGCCCGGTGAAGCCGCACAGGTGGGCTTCTTCTCTGCCTGGTACGCCGATCAGAGCAAAGGCGGCGTGCATTCTCCGGAGATTTGCCTGCCCGGCGCTGGCTGGGAAATCGCCTGGCTGGAACGCACGGATATCACCGAGAAACTGGGCAGCGACACGCCCTTCAAGATCAACCGCGCCATCATCCAGAAGGGTGAGACCCGCATGATGGTGTTTTACTGGTTCGAGCAGAAGGGCCGGAAAATCGCCTGGGACTTTGCTGCGAAATTCTACCTGATGGTGGATGGGATCGCGACCGGGCGGACAGACGGTGCGCTGGTGCGCCTGACAACGCTGATCGGGCCCAATGAGACCGATGCAGAGGCCGAAGCCCGGCTGATGGAGGTCTTGTCGGAGGTCAACACGGTGATCCCGCGCTTCATCCCCTGACCACCAGCTGCAATGACATCCGACCGCCCGGGACCGTGGATTTTCCGGGCGGTCTGACGTTTTGGCCCGGCAATCCGCCGCAGACACGCAAAGCCTCTTGCCCATGGCGGGACTCTGGCCATAGTGCGCCCAAAGCAATTCGCCTTGGACTTGAAACACCTATCGCTGCCTGATTTCAATGAAATCAACGCAATAGGTGATACATCTGGTTTCGGGCCAAAGGCGATACGCTCTAATCCGGCCCGAAGGAGAGCAAGCGTGACTGACACCGTCCAGATATCGGCGGATATCTCTGTGATCATTGTCAATTACGGCACGGCAGATCTGGCGATCAAGGCGGTGGAGAGCGTGCTCGACCGCACGCATGGGCCCCATACCGTCGATATCCATCTGGTGGACAACGCCTCGCCCGGCGACGATGCCGCCCGGCTGCAGGCGGTCTTCGGCACGCCGGGTTATGCGGATCGGGTCACGCTCTATCTGGAACGCGAAAACCACGGGTTCGGGCGCGGCAACAATCTGGTCCTGCGGGCTCTGGCCCGTCGCAGCACGCCGCCGGACTTCGTCTTTCTGCTCAATCCCGATGCACAGCTGGAGAATGAAACCCTCGAGATCCTGGCGCAGACCCTGCAGGACAATCCGGAGGTGGCCGTTGCGGGGGCGGGGATCGCCTTGCCCTCCGGCCAGCGGGTGACGGCGGCCTTCCGCTTCCCCTCGGCCGCCGCGGAATTTGTCCGCGCGCTCAATTTCGGGCCCGTCAACCGGCTGATGCCCCGGGCGTCGGTGGCGCTGCCCGAAGATCATCCCATGGGCCCGGTCGATTGGGTGGCCGGTGCCGCGGTGCTCTTCCGCCGCGATGCGATCGAAGAGGTCGGCGGCTTTGATCCGGCTTTTTTCCTTTATTTCGAAGAGGTTGACCTGATGCGTATGATCCGGAACGCCGGGCATGAGATCTGGTATGTCCCCACCGCGCGGGTGATCCATGCCGAGGGCGCCGCCACCCAGGTGCGCAGCGGCGCCTCCCAGCGGCGCGCCCGGCCTGCCTATTGGTACGACTCCTGGCGGCACTATTACATCAAGAACCACGGCAGGGCCGGCGCTCTGGTCGCGGGGATGGCCTGGATGGTGGGAGCGGTGCTGAACCATGTGCTGGCGCGGCTCAGGCGGCAGGACCCGCACGCGCCCCTGCACTTCTTCCGCGACATGACCCAGCATGTTCTGCGCCCCTTGCTGGGGCGGACGGGAGCGGGCTGATGGTTGAAAAACACTGCGCCCGCGGCGAAGAGGATGCGCGGTTCATCCCCGGCACAGGGGCCGAAAACGCCAACCCCTCCGATGTGGGGTTCTGGCAGCTTGTGGCCGAGGATTTCCGCACCCATGATCGCGACTGGATGGCGCAGGGGTTCTGGGCGCTCTTCTGGCACAGGTTCGGAAACTGGCGCATGGGGCAGCGCAAGCCGCTGCGGGTCCTGTGCAGCGTGATCTACCGGGTCATGGAAAAACGCTGTCAGATCCGGGGGGGCATCATGCTGCCCTATACGGTCCGCGTCGGCCGGCGCGTCAAGCTGGAGCATTTCGGCGGTATGGTCCTGGTCGCACAACAGATCGGGGACGATGTGATCCTGCGCCAGAACACCACGCTCGGTATTGCCCGGACATCGCATCTGCAAGATCGCCCGGTGATCGAGAATGGCGTCGATGTGGGCGCCGGGGCCGTGATCCTGGGGGCGGTCCTGATCGGGGAGGGGGCGGTGGTCGGCGCCAATGCGGTGGTGCGCCGGGATGTCCCCAAAGGGGCCGTGGTCGGCGGCGTGCCCGCCCGGGTCCTGACGCGCGACGCGCCGCCCGGCTGAGCTCTATTGCGCAGCGCTGCGCGTGGCCATCAGGCGCAGGAACGCCTCTGCAAACAGACGATCGTTGTCATGGGTATAATGGCCATCGCCCACAAAGGCGGTCGGGTCGCGCGGGTCCACATGCTCGGCCGTGGCCAGGTAAGGGATACCGTGCTCCTGCAGCACCGGACCCAGCACCGCCAGGAGGTCGGGATCGTTCGGATCGCGGGTCTGGATCAGAAACACGACCGGATAGACCCCTTCGGTCTGCGCCTGCTCGGCAAAGCCCGTGACCATGCGGGAGAGCACCTGCGCATAGGGGAAGCCACCCGCCAGGACCGCCGTCTTGCGGTCCGACACATGCGATTTGGCCAGGGCGCGCCGCACCAGACGGGCAAAGGGCGAGACATCCAGCGCTGTCGCACCGAAGGTGGGCGCGCCGTAAAAGGCATCCTCCTGCGCCAGCTGCGCTGTCCAGGCGGCCTCTGCGGCAGGATCCTGCGCCAGAGCGCGCTCCTGTGCCGGGCTGGTGATCAGCGGATCGATGCGGCTCAGCCCGCCGTCCTGTGCCGGGGTGAAAACCGGATAGGTATAAGGTGCGGGCTGCTCGAACACCCAGGTGCGGTTGCTGAGCGCGGCCAGAGACGGCACGGAGGACGACAGGATGCCCAGAACCGCCACATCGCCGGCCTGGCGGTGCAGGTGATCGTCCAAAAACACCGCATAGGTATAATTCGGCGGCGCCCCGGGCCCGGCATGCCGGTCCACGGCCAGCGCAGGGTCGGCGGCGACGGCTTGACGCAGGATGTTGTCGACGAACGACATGCCATAGCTGCGCACCACGCCACCGGGCGCGTCAGGCCCCGTCAGGCTGTCGTTGAGCTGTGCCTCGATCCAGCCCACGTCGAAAAGATTGCCCTGCGCCTCGGGGGCGGCCTGCCAGGCCTCCAGCTTGCCCGGAACGCTGCGCCCATACTCGAAATACCGCACCAGTGAGCCGGCCACGCCCCGGCTTTGCGCCAGGCCCAACAGACCCGCCACCATCACATCCAGCACCACCAGAAAGACCAGGGTCAGCCCCAGAACCCCCAGGAACTGGCGCAAGCTGCCTGGCCGGTCCGGGCGGGAGGGGTCGGGTGCGGTCATCGGCTCTCTCTCCGTTTCAGAACTGAAAGTAGATGAAGGCGGCGGTCTGCGTCGTGGCCCCGAAGGCCAGAAGATAGATCATGCCCGCATAGAGCCCGGCGCGCAGCACGACCGGCCAGCCCCGATAGAACCGCACGTTGCCGCTGTGTTCCACCAGAACATCCCAGAACAGCAGCCACAGCATCCCCAAGAGGGCCGCAACCGGCGGCGGCGGCAGGCTGAGATCCAGATATCCCGCCTCCGGAGTCAAAAGACGCCCGGTGAAATCGACGATCTGCCCGAACGAGGTGGCACGGAACAGCAGCCAGCCATAGCACACCACCTGGAAGAAGAGCAGAATCGCCCCGATCCGCAGCACCCAACCCGTCAGGCTGCGCCGATCGCCTTCGCCAACGCGCTGGTGACGGCCCGCGAGCGCACGGTGCACCGCCAGAAGCCCACCCTGATAGATCCCCCACAGCACGAAATTCCAGGCCGCCCCGTGCCAGATGCCCCCCAGCGTCATCGTCGCCATGAGATTGCGATAGGTGGCCCACCGGCCGCCGCGGTTGCCGCCCAGCGAGATGTAGAGATAGTCGCGCAGCCAGGTGGACAGGCTGATGTGCCAGCGGCGCCAGAATTCCTGCGGATCCGCGGCGAAGTAAGGCTGGGCGAAATTGCGCATCAGGCCAAAGCCCAGCATCTTGGCCACGCCGCGCGCGATGTCGGTATAGCCGGAGAAATCGCAATAGATCTGGATCGCGAAGAGCCAGGTGGCCACGGCGATATCGGCCCCTGACGGTGCTGCGCTGGCGTAGACCGCATCGACCGACGGGGCGACGCCATCGGCGATCACGATCTTCTTGATCAGGCCGACCAGACACAGCACCGACCCGCGGGCCAGCGCCTCCCAGCTGAGCTGGCGCGGCATCGAAATATTGGGCAGCAGGTTCGAGGCCCGTTCGATCGGGCCGGCAACGAGCTGCGGAAAAAATGCGACAAACAGCGCGAAGTCGAGGAAATCCCGGGTCGGCTCCAGATCGCGCCGGTAAATGTCGATCGTGTAGCTGAGCGTCTGGAAAGTGTAGAACGAGATGCCGACCGGCAGGACGATGCCCAGGACAACCGGGTCGGCGGGGATGCCTAAACTATTGGAAAGGTTTATGAAACTATCGACGAAGAAGCCGAGATACTTGAAAATCCCGAGCATCCCGAGATTGACCGCCAGGGAGATGCCCAGCAGGTGCCTGCGCCGCTGGTCCCGGGGTTCGCGCGCCATCGCCAAGCCGACCAGGTAATCGACCACCGTGCTCAACAGGATCAGGCTGAGAAAGCGCCAATCCCACGCGCCGTAGAACACATAGCTGGCCACCAGCAGCATGCGATTCTGCCCGCGATGCGGCAGCATGATGTATAGGGCGGCAACAACGGCAAAAAAGACCCAGAAATTCAGCTCAGTGAACAGCATTCAACAGATCGGCCCACGCCCGCGGCGGTATAGTCCTGCATATCGCCGCATTTTACCGGTACTTTCCGCCTATGTTTTTTGCGATCATAAGACCAATGAGAGGTCTCCCTCCCGGAGTAAAACCACAGATATGTAAAAGATCACCCTTAAGCAGCGGTCCATCCTTAAGGTGAAGACAATAGTGCCCAAAAGAGGTGATACGGCAGGTCGCTGACGAAAAACAAGGCATCTTGCTCGTGGAGCCCTCCGTGCGAAAGGTCCAGCCATGCCCCAGCTGAAACATATTCCGGCGATCTTGAACAAGCAGCTGCGGCACATGACAAAGCCGCGGCGGCAGGGCGTGCGAATCTTCGGGCTGGGTGCATCGAAAACCGGCACGCATACCCTGTCGGACATGTTCGAAGCCCATGTGCGCTGCGGTCACGAGGCCGATGCCAATCGCCTGATCGGCCATATCCTGCACAAGGCCGAGACCCAGGATGCAGGCCCTTTGCACCGATGTCTCCAGTGGCGCGACCGGATCCGCAACCTCAAGATCGACAGCTCTTCGGTCAACGCCTATCTGATCGACGATCTGCTGACGCTGTTCCCCGACAGCCGCTTTATCCTCACCGTGCGGTCGCCGGGGGTCTGGCTGCGGTCGATGCTCGATCACAGCGCCCTGCGCGACCCCACCGACGCCTGGAAACGGTTCCGCGCCTACCGGTTCGGGCCGCGCTCGGGCCACCCGCCCCAGGAGGCGCATCTGAATGAGGCGGGGTTCTATCCCATCGCCGCCTATCTGGGGTATTGGCACCAATCGGTCAGCGCAGCGCTGGACAGGGTGTCGGACGGGCAGCTGCTGGTGCTGCGCACCGAAGAGATCGGGCCACGAGCGCAGGAGATTGCCGAATTCTGCGGCCTGGGCGCGCTGCCCACGCCGGACCGCACACATTCCTATGCAAACCGGTTCCGATCCGGCGCGCTCGACGGCATCGAGGATGCCTATCTGATCGACATGTTAGAGACACATCTGGGCCCGCTCGCCCGCCGGGTTCTGCCCGACTGGACCCCGCAGGCCGATGTCATGAAGCTGCGCAAAAGCTGACGCGGTCCGTTGAAGCGCGCACGGGCGCCTGTCACCTGGTGCGGCGCGGTGCCGGATTTTTGCACACCGCGGACCACCGATAGGGGGTTCTTTGCCATGTCCGGGCGCGACAGGCTGTTCGATCGGTTTTCGGGTGACAGTCCGGAGGTGTGTTGGTAACTGAAACCTGATTTTCAAGCGTGTCGCGGGTGTTGATTTTGGTGATCGAGAAAACAAGGCTTGAAGGGGTATTCATCCTCACACCCAAACGCTTTGGCGACGCCCGCGGATTTTTCAGCGAAAGCTGGAACAGGCAGCGCATGGCCGAGGCCGGCCTCGACTATGACTGGGTGCAGGACAACCACTCGCTCTCGATGCAGGTGGGCACCGTGCGCGGGCTGCACTTTCAGGCACCGCCCCATGCGCAGGACAAGCTGGTGCGCTGCGGGCGCGGGGTGCTCTACGACGTGGCCGTCGACATCCGCCGCGGCTCGCCCACCTATGGGCAGTGGGTCGGCGCCGAGCTCAGCTTCGAGAACGGCAAGCAGCTGCTGGTGCCCGCCGGCTTCCTGCATGGGTTCGTCACCCGCGCGCCCGAGACCGAGATCCTCTACAAATGCTCCGACTACTACGCACCGGAGTGTGACGGGGCCGTGCGCTTCGACTGCCCGCAGATCGGGATCGAGTGGGGGTTGGGCGACATAGAGCCTGTTTTGTCCGAAAAAGACGCCGCCGCCCCGGGGCTTGCCGCGTTCGACAGCCCCTTTGTCTATGAAGGATAACGCATGAAACTGCTCGTGACCGGAGGTGCGGGGTTCATCGGCTCGGCCGTGGTGCGGCTGGCCGTGGCGCGGGGGTATGAGGTGGTGAACCTCGACGCGCTGACCTATGCCGCCTGCCTGGAGAATGTGGCCGAGGTGGCGGACAGCCCCGCCTATACCTTCGAGCAGGCCGACATCCGCGACCGGGCCGCACTCGACCGCATCTTTGCCGCACACGCGCCGGACGCGGTGATGCACCTGGCCGCCGAATCCCATGTGGACCGCTCCATCGACGGGCCCGGCACCTTCATCGAGACCAACATCACCGGCACCTATCATCTGCTGGAGGCGGCGCGCAGCTTCTGGACGCAGGCGGGCAAGCCCGCAGGCTTTCGCTTCCACCATATCTCCACCGATGAGGTCTTCGGATCGCTCGGCGAGACCGGGCAGTTCACGGAAACCACACCTTACGATCCGCGCTCGCCCTATTCGGCCTCCAAGGCGGCCAGCGACCACCTTGTGCGCGCCTGGCACGAGACCTACGGTCTTCCGATCGTGATGACCAATTGCTCGAACAACTACGGGCCCTATCACTTCCCGGAAAAACTGATCCCCGTGGTGATCCTGAACGCGCTCGCCGGGCAGCCGATCCCGGTCTACGGCAAGGGCGAGAACGTGCGCGACTGGCTTTACGTCGAGGATCACGCCGATGCGCTGCTCTGCGTGCTGGAAAAGGGCACGGTGGGGCGCAGCTACAACATCGGTGGCGAGAACGAGGCCCGCAACATCGACCTCGTGCGTACGATCTGCCGCATCCTCGAAGAGAAGCGCCCCAAGAACAGCCCCTACGAGGATCAGATCACCTTTGTGACCGACCGTCCGGGCCATGATCTGCGCTATGCGATCGACCCAAGCCGCATCGCGACAGAACTGGGCTGGCGCCCGTCGGTGACGCTGGAGGAGGGGCTGGAAAAGACCGTGCAGTGGTATCTCGACAATGAGGACTGGTGGCGCGCCCTGCAGGACCGCGACGGGGTGGGCCGGCGGCTCGGGGCCCGCGCATGAAGGTGCTCGTCTTCGGCAAGACCGGGCAGGTGGCCACGGAGCTTGCGCGCCTCGAGGGGGTGACCTGTCTGGGCCGCGAAGAGGCGGACCTGACCGACCCGGGCACCTGCGAGCGCGTGATTGCCGATTGTGACGCGGATGCCGTGATCAATGCCGCTGCCTATACGGGCGTGGACAAGGCCGAGGACGACCGCGACACCGCGGTGATCGTGAACGCGATGGCCCCCACCGCGATGGCCGCCGCGGCCGCTGCCCGCGATCTGCCGTTTGTACAGATCTCCACCGACTACGTCTTCGACGGCAGCGGCACGGCCCCGTGGCAGCCCGGGGATGCCACCGGCCCTCTGGGCGTCTATGGGCACAGCAAGCTCGGGGGCGAGCGGGGCGTGGCCGGGGCAGGGGGGCGCTACGCGATCCTGCGCACCTCCTGGGTGTTCTCGGCCCATGGGGCGAATTTCGTGAAAACCATGCTGCGCCTCGGGGCCGAGCGCGACACACTCACCATCGTGGCCGACCAGATCGGCGGGCCCACGCCCGCGCGCGCCATTGCCGCTGCCTGCAGGACGATCGCACAGGCTCTGAAAGAGGATCCCGGCAAGGCCGGTACCTATCATTTCAGCGGCACGCCGGACGTCAGCTGGGCCGATTTTGCACGCGACATCTTTGCCCAGGCCGGTCTTGCCGTCGATGTGACCGACATCCCGACATCAGAGTATCCCACCCCTGCCGCACGGCCCCTGAACTCGCGGCTGGACTGCAGCAGCACCGAGGCGACCTTCGGGATCGCCCGGCCCGACTGGCGCAGAGGTGTTGCCGACGTTCTGACGGATCTCAACAGAGCCTAACAAGGGACAGTCTCATGACCAAACGCAAAGGCATCATTCTGGCGGGCGGCTCGGGCACACGGCTCTACCCGATCACGCTGGGGGTCTCCAAACAGCTCCTGCCGATCTACGACAAGCCGATGATCTATTATCCGCTGTCGGTGCTGATGCTGGCCGATATTCGCGAGATTGCCGTGATCACCACGCCTCAGGACCAGGCGCAGTTCCAGCGCATGCTGGGGGACGGCTCGCAATGGGGGATCTCGCTCACCTATATCGAACAGCCCTCGCCCGACGGGCTGGCACAGGCCTTCATTCTCGCCGAAGACTTCCTGGAGGGCGCCCCCTCGGCGCTGGTGCTGGGCGACAACATCTTCTTCGGCCACGGGCTGCCCGAACTGATGGCCAGCGCCGATCGCCAAGACACGGGTGCGACGGTCTTCGGCTACCAGGTGGCCGACCCGGAGCGTTACGGCGTGGTGGATTTCGACGCGGGCGGCACGGTGCGCGGCCTTATCGAAAAGCCCAAGGTGCCGCCCTCGAACTTCGCCGTCACCGGGCTCTATTTCGTCGATGGCACGGCGCCGGCCAAGGCGCGCAGGGTGAAACCCTCGGCGCGCGGCGAGGTGGAGATCACCACGCTCCTGGAGATGTATCTGGCTGAAGAGAGCCTCACCGTGCAGCGCATGGGCCGCGGCTATGCCTGGCTGGATACAGGCACCCATGGCAGCCTGCTTGATGCGGGCAACTTCGTGCGCACCATCGAACAGCGCCAGGGCCAGCAGATCGGCTGCCCGGAAGAGATTGCCTTCCAGCTTGGCTGGATCAGCCGCGCCGATCTTCAGCGCGAGGCGGAGAAATATGCCAAGAATGACTATGGCACCTATCTGGATCGTCTCTAAACAAAGGCTTCTTGCACAAACGGAGGGCAAGACATGTCCGTGAAATTCGGGACAAGCGGGCTGCGCGGGCTGGTTACGGCGATGACGCCGGATCTGATCACGGCGCATGTGCAGGCGTTTCTGGCCGCCTGCGACACCGGCGATGTGCTCTGCATCGGGCGCGATCTGCGCCCCTCCTCGCCGCGCATCGCGCGCGACGTGATCCGTGCGGCCCGTGCAGCCGGCGCCCATGTGATCGACTGCGGCGCGCTGCCCACGCCGGCGCTGGCGTTGGCTGCGCGGGCAGCAGGCGGCGGCGCGGTGATGGTCACCGGCAGCCACATCCCGGCCGATCGCAACGGGCTGAAGTTCTACGTGCGCAGCGGCGAGATCAGCAAGGCGGACGAGGCCGCGATCCTGGCGCATCTGACCGACAGCCCCGAGACCGGCGGGCCCGGCCCGCTGGCGCAGGACAGCGAGGCCAACGACCGCTATGTCGCGCGCTATGTCGACGCCTTCGGGCCGCAGGCGCTGACCGGTCAGCGGATCGGGCTTTATACGCACAGCGCCGTGGGCCGTGATGCGCTGGCCGCGATCCTGAGCGGTCTCGCTGCCGAGGTGATCGAACTGGGCCGGTCCGAAACCTTCATCCCTGTCGATACCGAAGCGGTGGACCCCGAGGTGCGTGCCCAGATCGCGGCCTGGGTGGGTGAGCACCGCCTGCACGCGCTGGTCTCGACCGATGGCGATTCCGACCGCCCGCTGCTGGCCGATGAGACCGGCCGCGTGATCCCGGGCGACATCCTCGGCCAGATCACCGCCGAGACGCTGGGCGCCGAAGTGATCGCCACGCCGATTTCCTCCAACAGCGGGGTGACGCTGAAAGGCTTCAAGGAGGTGCGGCTGACGCGGATCGGCTCGCCTTATGTGATCGCCGCGATGGAAGAGGGCGGCAAGGTCGTGGGCTATGAGGCCAATGGCGGCTTTCTGCTGGGGTTCGCGGCGCAGGGGCCTGCCGGGGTGCTTGCCCCGCTCGTCACCCGCGACTGCACCCTGCCGCTTTTGACCGTGCTCTATGCCAGCCGCGACGGCGGGATCGCCGCGCGGGTGGCGCAGGAGCCGCCGGTGGTGACCGTCGCGGACCGGTTGCAGGAGGTCGAACAGAGCAAGAGCCGCCCGCTGCTGGAGGCCTGGCAGGCCGACCCTGCCGCCCGCGCCGCCTTCCTGGCCCCTCTGGGCAAGGAAGAGGCGCGGCTCGATCTGACAGACGGGCTGCGCATGGTGCTGACGGACGGCGATGTGATCCATGTGCGCCCCTCGGGCAATGCACCCGAATTGCGGCTCTATATCGAGACAAAAGACCCTGTTTCGGCGGAGGCGCTGCTAACGCAGGCATTGGCTCAGGTGAAGGGCGCGCTTTGACATCTACATGTCGAATTGAGGGCAGCGCCCGACCCTGGGGTGGGCGTGAAGCGCCCTCCCTGGGAGAGGGTCGGGCGCTGCCCGGCGGTACCGCCGGGCGATCCAGTTGAACCGATCAGGTCTGAGTTCGTCACCCTACTCCGCCGCGTTGAACTGCCGGTCGTAGAGCGATTTGAAGAGCCCGCCCTGCGACAGAAGCTCGGCCTGCGAGCCTTCCTCGACCACCTGACCGTCCTTGATCACCACGATCCGATCCGCACTGAGGATGGTCGAGAGCCGATGCGCGATCACGATCGCCGTGCGCCCGGCCGAGAGCTTCTGCAGCGCCTCGTTCACCAGGTATTCGGATTCGGAATCGAGCGCGCTGGTGGCCTCATCCATGATCAGGATCGGGCTGTCGCGCAGGATCGCACGGGCAATGGCGATGCGCTGACGCTGCCCGCCTGAAAGGTTGGCGCCGTTCTCGCCCACATCCGTGTCATATCCCTGCGGCATGGCCGAAATGAAGTCATGGGCGTTCGCGGCCTTCGCGGCGGCGATGATCTCCTTATCGCTGGCATTCTCGCGCCCCATGGCGATGTTCTCTTTCAGCGTGCCGTCGAAGAGAAACGTCTCTTGGCCCACAAAGGCAATCTTGTCGCGCAGCGAGGCGAATGTGGCGTTGCGCAGATCGAACCCGTCGATCTCGACCCGGCCCTCCCCGGGATCGTAGAGCCGCAGAATGAGGTTGATTATGGTGGACTTGCCACCCCCCGACGGCCCCACCAGCGCCGTGGTCTGACCGGCGGCGAATGTCACATCGAGGCTGCGCAGCAGCGGCGGCTTGTCCTCATAGCCAAAGACCACCTCGCGAAAGCGCACCGCGCCCGGCCCGTCGGGCAGGGGGGTCGCATCGGGCGCCTCGCTGACCGCAATCGGCGTGTCGAGGATCTGGTACATCAACCCCACGCCCACCAGCCCTTCCTCGATCACCACGCGCATCCGCGCCAGCCGCTTGGCCGGGTCATAGGCCATCAGAAGCGCCGTCACGAAGGACATCAGCTCCCCCGGCGAAGTCGCGTCATCGCCGAAGATGCTGACCGTGCTCAGCGCCACAACGGAAGCAATGGCAAAGCCCGAAAGCGTCTCCATCAGCGGGCTGGTCGCACCCTGCAGCCGCGCCATGGCGTTGGAGCGGTTTTCCACCGTGCTGACAGCGGTGTTCATGCGCGCGGCCATCAGTTTCTCCAGCGCAAAGGCCTTGACCACGCGGATGCCGGTGGAGGTCTCCTGAACCACCTTGATGATCTCGGCAGTCGAGGCCATGTTCGCCTCGACGATGCTTTGCACCCGTTTGAGGATCTGGCGCACGCCCAGCACCGCCAGCGGCCCGAAGACCAGCGAGAAGAACGACAGGGTGGGCTGCTGGTAGATCATCACGATGATGAGGCCGATGAGGGTCAAAAGGTCCCGCACGAAGCCCATGATCAGCGTGTCGATCACCACGCGTGCCGCCTGCGCCGAGGTGGTGACCCGCATCAGGATGTTGGAGCTTTCCAGCGTGTTGAAAAACGCCACCCCATGTCTCAAGAGCCGGTCATAGAGCTTGCGCTGCTGATCGGCGACGATCCGGTTGCCCGCGCGGCTGAGGGCGATGACCTGGATGTAGGAGGCGATGCCCTTCACGGTGAAGATCGCCGCCACCGCGGCGGCCACCGAAAAGACCGCCGCGCGATTGCCGGAGCCGACCATGGAATCGATGATGTCCTTCATGATCCAGGCGGTGAGCGCCGTCATCACCGCGATCACCACCATGGCCACGATGGCGATACCGTAGTTGGTGGCCTGGAGGCGCAGGTTTTCCCGCAAAAGCCGCCCGAGCATGTCACTTTGGATATTGGCTTGAACGCGCTTGATCATCGCTGCACTGCCTGACCCCGATAAGGGCCTCTACCTAGGTGGGTTCGCCTGACCTGTAAAGGACCGCGCTTTTGGGCTGGATGCAACCGGACCGGGTTGTCATAAGACCCCAGCAGAAACCGCGATGAGTAGGGTGATGAACAAGAATGTCCTGGTGATAGGCGGCGCGGGCTACATCGGCTCTCACACGGTGCTGGCGCTGCAGGAGGCGGGGTTTTCCCCCGTCGTCTATGACAATTTCTCCTCCGGGCACCGCGATGCGGTTTTCTCCGAGTACGTGGTCGAGGGCGAGCTCGCCGATCGCGCACGGCTGGCGCAGGCGATGCGCGATCACCGGATCGGCAGCGTGGTGCATTTCGCGGCGCTGATCGAAGCCGGCCAGTCGGTGATCGAACCCCTGCTCTTTTATCGCAACAACGTGGCCTCCACCGTCTCGCTGCTGGAGGCGATGCAGGACGCGGGCGTCACCCGGCTGGTGTTTTCCTCGACCGCCGCGGTCTACGGCAACCAGACGGAGGCCGAACTGCTGCACGAGGATCTGCCGGTGCAGCCGATCAACCCCTATGGCCAGACCAAGGCCGCGGTCGAGGCGATGCTGCGCGACACTGCCGCCGCCTCGGGGCTGAAGTCCATCGCACTACGTTATTTCAACGCTTCAGGTGCGGATGCGCGCGCCCGCACGGGCGAACGGCATGACCCTGAGACCCATCTTATCCCGCTTGTGCTGCAGACCGCCGCCGGGGAGCGTGAGCAGATCACTGTCTTCGGCACCGATTATCCCACCGAGGACGGCAGCTGCATCCGCGACTACATCCATGTGAGCGATCTGGCCCGGGGCCATGTGGCAGCACTTGAGAAGCTGCTGGCGACGAATGAGGACGCCGGGTCCTTCACCCCGATCAACCTCGGCACCGGGCAGGGCTATTCGGTGCGTGCGGTGATCGAGACCGCCAAACGGGTCACCAACCGCTCCTTCACCGTGGTCGAAAGCGACCGCCGACCCGGCGACCCGGCCACGCTGGTCTCCGATCCGTCGCGCGCGCATGCGCTGCTGGGCTGGCGCGCAGAACACTCCGCGCTGGACACCATCATCACCGATGCCTGGAATTTCATGAACCGGGGGATGTCCTAGGGGCGGTCCTTGAGGGCGCGCGCCTTCGATATCACTGCAGATATGTAATGTGAATTATGTAAATTTATTCACCGGAAAGTGTCGGGACACCGCGCCCCCGGCCATGAGGTGAGATCACGGTGTCGGCGACCGCAAGGAGCGCCTATGGTCCGCACAGGCCTGATGGGCGGGCCGCCGATCACATGACAGGACCCATATGACCAAGGTATTGATCACCGGCTCCGCGGGCTTCATCGGGTTTCATCTGGCTCAGCTGCTGCTGGCAGAGGGCTTTCACGTGCACGGCTATGACGGCATGACCGACTACTACGATGTCGCCCTCAAGCGCCGGCGCCATCAGATCCTGTTGCAGACTGCCCATTTCGGGGCCACGGAAGCGCTGCTGGAAGACCCCGGCTGCTTCGATGCCGCCGCGGACGCCTTCGAGCCCGATGTCATCGTGCATCTCGCGGCCCAGGCCGGGGTACGTTACAGCCTCGACAACCCGCGGGCCTATGTCGATACGAATGTCACGGGCACCTTCACGGTGATGGAAGCGGCACGGCGCCATCAGGTCCGGCATCTGCTGATGGCCTCGACCTCTTCGGTCTACGGGGCCAACACTGCCCTGCCTTATGCGGAAACACATAAGGCCGACCTGCCCATGACGATCTATGCCGCCACCAAGAAGGCCGGCGAGGCGATGGGACATGCCTATGCGCATCTGCACGACCTGCCCACCACGATGTTCCGCTTCTTTACGGTCTACGGGCCATGGGGGCGGCCCGATATGGCCTATTTCAAGTTTGTCTCGGCCATTCTGGAAAACCGGCCCATCGATATCTACAACCACGGCGACATGTATCGCGATTTCACCTATGTCACCGATCTGGTGCGCGGTATTCGCCTGCTCATCGATGTGCCCCCTGCCCGGCCCGCCAGCCCGGATGACATTGCCGCGGGCGACAGCCTGAGCCCCGTGGCGCCCTGGCGCGTCGTCAATATCGGCAACTCCGACAAGGTGCGGCTGCTGGATTTCGTCGACGCGATCGAGGAAGCTCTGGGCCGGACGGCGATCCGCAACATGATGCCCATGCAGCCGGGCGATGTGCCCGCAACCTGGGCCGATGCCACGCTGCTGCACAGTCTGACGGGATACCGCCCGCAGACCGATCTGCGCAGCGGGATCGCCGCTTTCGTGTCCTGGTACCGGGCGTATTACGCGCTGTGATGCGGCCCCGCCCGGCCCGCGTCAGCCCGGCTTGCGAAACGCGATGGCAAGGTTGAAGGCGCGATCGCCATACGCACGGTCGTATTCCGCCGCACAGGCCCGGGCGATCCGCGCATGCCCGAGGGAAAGACCCAGCTTGCGCCGGAGCGCATCGCTCCAGCTGTAGAGCGGATCGTAGAAATAACCCCACTGGCGCATCTCCACGGGCTCCAGCGGGGCGAAGGCCTGCACGCAGTCTGCCGTGCTGTAGTGCTTGTGCCCCTTGCGGATATCGCAAAAGCCGTTGTGAAGCGCAGGGTGCATCCCCAGACGGTGCTGTATGCGGTTCACCAGCGGCTTGACCTCGAACGGGTCGAGCCAGGCATAGGTGCCTGCGTGCGGGACGCTGACCACCATGGTCCCGCCGGGTTTCAGATAGCGGATGCATCCTGCGACAAAACCGGCTTCCTGTTCGAGGGCCACATGTTCGAAGACATCGGCACAGAGGATAGTGTCGAAGCTTTCGGGCGCGAAGTCCATCTCCAGAAAGTCCCCTGCCCGCACGTCGATCTTGTCCGGCGTCGGCGCGATGATCCGCGGGTTCCAGTCGACGCAGGTGATCTGCTCTGCATGATCGAGATAGGGGTAGTCCGGTGCCACCCGGCCGCAGCCGACATCCAGGAGCGTGGCACTCTGGGCCGGAAGCAGCGTCTTGATGACAGAAATTCTTTTCTCGTTGGGTGTCATCCGACGGTCTCCTCCCCCTGAAAACCCCAGCATCCATTCCGCGCCGACGATATCGCAACGCCCCGGCACGACAACTGCACATTGTCGCGAAACACCGGAATTTTCCCTGGCTATCGGGCAAATCCTAAAATTCGGAATACCGCGGGAAAGCAAGACGCTCAGGTCTGCCGGTCCAGCCAGCCGAGAAAGGCCTTGTCGGGCGCGCGCAGCGGCCTCCGACCGGTTTGTGCCCAGAACGCCCGCCAGCGCGCCTCGAGCGCGTAGACATCCTGTCCGGGGCAGCGCTGGCGCGCCTCCTCCAGCGTCTCCGGCCTCAGGACAGGCGCTTCCCCTGGGTCGATCACCGCCGCACGCGGCGTGACGGCGATCAGATCTCCGGGCCGTTCCTCCAGCACATAGTCCGGCAGATTGTCCGCGCGGATAATCTCGCGCACCATGGCCCGAAAGACCCGGCGCGGGCTGGTCGAGCCCGATTTCTTCAAGAGCACCTCGACCGAGACCACCCAGTCCGGCTGGCGCCCGCAGTGTTTGCGGGCGAGCTCGTAGAGCCGCCGTTCAAGCGGCTTGCGCAGGCTGAAATACTCCCGGCTCAGCGTCAGAACCGATTTCGACACCACCGCCCGATAGAGCCACTCCGAGAGAGTAACCGACACGCTGACCATGCGCCCTGCCCGGGTGCGGCGCACGATCTCCCAGCTTTCGATCAGACCGAACCCGGTGGTGGTCTCGACCGGATCCTCCTTGGGACCGGTCCTGATATTGGTGGTGATCCGTGTGCCCGCCAGCCGCTCGAAGGCATCGCGGAGCCGCCGGTAGCTGTCGCCGGAGGTTTCCCGTTGGGTGGCCTGCAACAGATCATGTGCCGTCAGCGTCAGACGGCGCGACACCGTCTTGCCGGCGTTCAGCGCCGCCATGAGCTGCGAGATACAGAAGATCAGAATATCCGCGTCGAAGATCGTCGCCCGACCCTTCACGCTGGGCGTGATCGTCATCTCGATGTCGTTGTGGGTGTAGGACAGGATGCGGCGATCGGGCCGGGTCGAGAGCGAGAAGATCGGATGCTCCATGCTGGCCAGATCGTGCTTGGGGCTGACACCGAAGAAATCGCAGACAAAGAAGTCGCCTGTACCGCCCTGCACGGGGCGCGCGGCCCCCTGCCCTGTCCTGCTCACCATATGCCTGTCCTGACGCTGCCGTCACTGTGCCTACTGCGCGCGATCCCTCTGTGGGGATTCGTCGTTTCATTGACGCTCACCGTAGTTGTCCACAGGGGGGCCGTCTACCCGGGCCATCGGGGGATCGGAGTCGCTTGAACGGGGGATCGGAGTCGTCGGATCGGGGGATCAGAGTCACCCTGCCCCGATGTGAGACGCTTAAATATCTCTGATACAAGCATTTTTCACAGATGCCATGATCCGTAACATATTATAACCGATCTTTAACTGAAAATAAGATGCGGGGTGGCTTTGAAGCCCCGTCATTTCAGCGGCAAATGGTCTATTCTGCTTAGAAAATATCAGGAAGTGACGGAAAGATTTGCATGTAACAACTTTCGTGGTACTTTGCGAAAAACATGTAACATAAGGGGCCGTCATGAGCAGTGGCACCGCACCTCCCTATTTCAACATCTCGCCTGATGCGGCCCTTCGACAGCTGGACGCGCCCACTGATACGGATGGCTTTTCCGAAATCGCGCGCGCCTGCCTCCAGGGCCGGGACGACCTGGCCCGCCGCGGTATGAACGAGGCCGGTCAGAAGCGGCTGCGCCTGTTCTCGACCTGGGAAATCACAAAGTACCTCATTCCCGTGGCCCCGGCCCATTTTCGCCGCGTGCTGCGTCAGAACCCCAACCTTCCGCAGGGCCGCAGCGAGACCGAAGGCGGCTCGAAATGGTTCAGTCTGGACGAGGTTCTGACCCTGCGGGCGCATTTCGGTGCGGAAGGATCGAAGGCTAAGGACTACATCCCCTATCGCCCTGCGGATGCGCCGGCAAAAATCGTGGCCGTTGCCAATTTCAAGGGCGGCGTCGGCAAGACCTCGACCTGCGCGCATCTGGCCATGTCCGCCGCCCTCGACGGCTACAAGGTGCTGATCCTGGATCTCGACAGCCAGGGGTCCATGACCTCGATCTTCGGGGGCACGGTGAGCGATGAGTGGCAGACAGTGTTCCCGCTGATCGCGCGGCACTATGCGCAGCGGCTACAGGCCGACAACCAGCGCCGCGCGGATATGGGCGAGGCGCCTGTCGGGCTCGATGAGACGCTCTCCGAAGCCTTGCGCGTGCAGAGCAAGGATCTGATCCAGACCACCCATTGGCCGAACATCGATCTGATCGGCGCCCAGCTGAACCTCTATTGGTCGGAGTTCCAGATCCCCGTCTGGCGGATGCAGAGCCGGGGCTGGAAGCTTTGGGATGCCTTGTCCGAGACGCTGGCGGAGGACGGTGTGCTGGAACAGTACGATCTGGTCTTCATCGACACCCCCCCTGCCCTGGGCTATCTGACGATCAACGGGCTGTCGGCCGCGGATATCCTGCTGGTGCCTCTGGGCGCCAGTTTTCTGGAGTTCGATTCCACCGGGCGCTTCTTCGACATGCTGCATGCGACCTTCAGCTCGATCGAACAGGGCGAGAATACCGCCGCCCGCGCCCTGGGGCGGCCCGAAATGGCCTTTGAGTGGGATGCGGTGCGCGCCATCATCACGCGATACGACGGCAGCCAGCAGGCGGAAATGGCCGGGCTGATCCAATCCTATCTCGGGCGCGCCCTATCCCCCTACCGGCAGGATTTCACCGCACTCATCGGCCAGGCCGGAGAAAGCGTGAACGGGATCTACGAAGCGGATTACCGCGATTTCAATCGCGAAACCTACGCCCGCGGCCGCGCCACCTTCGACGACACCTATGCGGCGTTCAAGACCCTGTTGCTGGGGATCTGGCGCCGGGACGAACTGGCCGCGCAAGCGGCTGCGGAATGAGAAAGGGCGCGGCATGGCGAAACGCAAACGGCTGATCGTACCGGAGCGCAGCGGAGCGCAGGAGCCGCCAGTTGCGCGCCTGGGGTCCGAGACCCGGCCATGGCCCGGTGCGGATCCGGCCGAGGCCGCGCCTGGGCGTGCCCCGATTGCGCAGGTGGCCGGCGATGCTGCGGCGCAATCCGCGCTTGAAGATCTTGCCGCAGAGATGCACCGGGCGCGCCGCGACGGCCGTCTGGTTCAGGCCCTGCCCCTCGACCGCGTCTGCGAAGATCACATGGTGCGTGACCGGATTGAGGTCGCCGCGGATGATATGGCGGCCCTGAAAGCCTCGATCCAGGCGCGCGGCCAGCAAACCCCCATCGAGGTGATCGCCCTTAACGACGGGACATACGGGCTGATCTCGGGCTGGCGGCGGTTGCAGGCGCTGCGGGCGCTGCATGCCGAGACCGGGCTGCCGGAATTCGCCACGATTTCTGCTCTGATCAAGACATTAGAGACTGTATCGGACAGTTATGTCGCCATGGTCGAGGAGAACGAGATCCGTGTCGGCCTGTCGTACTATGAACGCGCGCATCTGGTCTGTGCGGCGGTGAAGCTCGGTGTCTACGCCACTGCCTCCGAGGCGATCCAGACACTGTTCGCCAATGGCAGCGCTGCGAAACGATCGAAGATCGGCGTCTTTGTGCGCCTGCATGACGCTTTCGGCACCGCCCTGCGGTTCCCGACGGCCATTCCCGAGCGCCTCGGCCTGGCGCTGGCCGCGGCGCTGGAGGCGGATGCCGCCTTCGGGCCCCGTGTGCGGGACATGTTACGCAAGACCCCGGCGGCGGATGCGGCTGCGGAGCGGTCCGCCCTGGAGCGGCAGCTCAAGAAGCGTACGCCTACGAAAAAGACCTCTGGCGTGGAGGTGGCGCCGGGGATCACGGCGCAGCTCAACAACGGACGGGCGGTGCTGGCCGGGACGGGTGTGGATGCACGTTTCCTCGACGATCTGCGCACCTGGGTCGCGCAGCGTCAGGCACCGGATGCCTGAAAACAGGAGTTTTCCGGCCTGTAGCCCGAAAATCGCATATGAATCAATGTATTGATACGTCTCTTTTCGCATGCGAAACGCAGCGGAGGTATGATTTGCAGCCGGGATCGATGGATGGATGAAGACACCGGGTGCCTTGCGCGCGGCATTCGGCAGGCTGAGTGCTCTGCTGGCGCGCGCTGGCCCCGGAGCTGCGCAGATACGCCCCTAGCGACACCCGGTCGGTCTGGCTGCATGCTCTGGCGCTGGCGGCCTCGGGCGAACTGCCTGGCGCCCGTGCGGCCCAGGCCGAAGGCGAGGAAGGGGAGGCGCTGGCCGGCCCGCTGCCGCATCTTGCAAACGCCATGCTGGCCTTCCGGAGCGGAGATCTGCGCGCGGCACAGCGCTTCGTTCAGAATGCGGTGCGGGCAAACCCCGACTATGCCTACAGCCATAACCTCAAGGGCATGATCGAAGCCGATCTGGGTGATCGTGCCGCCGCGGAAAGAAGCTTTGTCAGAGCCGCAGATCTGTCGCGCACCTCAGCGCTCTTTCACCGCAATCTCGGCGTGGTGCGGTTTCAGTCGGAGCGGTTCCAGGGCGCGGCTGATGCGCTCGATACCGCCTTGCAGATCGCTCCTGACGACTGCCTTGCGCTGACTGTGCGGGCCCAGGTTTTCGCAGCGACCGAGCGGCCCGACCAGGCCGAAGCCATGGTGCGCCGATGTGTCGATTCAGGTGCCGATGCCCCGATTGCCGTGAGCTACCTGCTTGAGCTGCTGGTCGGTCAGGACCGGTTCGACGAGGCCCTGTCCGTGATCGATCAGACAGCGGAGACCCTGCCAACGGCCACCGCCCTGAAAGGGGAGCTTCTGCTGACCCTCAACAGAGCCGACGAGGCCGTGGCCGCGCTGGCGCAGGACACCGCCCGGACCCCCGAGACAGCGCTGCGCCGGGCCATGGCGCTGGCGATGGCCGGAGACGCGGCGCAGGGGCTCGAGGCGCTGACCGAAGGGCAGGGGACTGCCAGCCCCTCTTACGCGCTGGTCCAGGCGGCGCTGTCCGTTGCGACAGGCGCCCCCGTTCCGGAGGCGGCCCGTGCGGCGGTCTCGGCGGATGCGGGCCTTGTGGCCCCTTTGATGTGGTTCGAGACGCTGCATATGGCGTCTGAGGATGCGGCCGCCGCCGCAGAGGCGGCGCGGCGGGCGGACGGGCTGCTGCCCGGCGTGCTCTTTGCCGGTGTGTCTGCGGACGACTGGCAGGCGCTGAGCGCCCCGGACATCCGGCCGCACGCCGCCCTGGGGATGCTCTGGCTGCTGCGCGAATACGATCGCGCGGCCCAGGCGGAGTTCGACCGGATCCTGGCGCAGGCGCCGAGCCTTCAGGCCCGCTATTTCGGGGCGCTTGCAGATATCCGTCTGGGCGACATTGCGCAGGCCTCGACACGGCTGGCGCCGCTGTCGGCCGCAGCCCCCGCGTTTTACTCCGCTCAGATGCTGTTGGGCGAATTGAACCTCAATCTCGGCGCGACCGCGGTCGCGCTTGAAAACTACCGGGCGGCGGTGCGTGTGGTCGAGGACGGCGGGGCCCTGATGAAGATCGGTCTCATCGCGGATGCGCTGAACGAGGTGGACGTGGCCGAGGATGCCCTGCGGCGGTTCATCGATCTCTATCCGGATGTCTTCATCGGGTACAATCAGCTGGCCTGGCTCTTCGTGCAGCGCGAGGTCCGGTTGGACGAGGCGCTGCGCCTCACGGAGAGGGCCAACGAGCTGAAACCGGGCAACGGCAGCGTGCTCGACAACCTGGGCTGGATCCTGCACCTGCAAGGCGACACCGAAGCCGCGGTGGAGTATCTGCGGGAGGCGAACCGCCTCACGAACAGTGCCAATCCCGATATCCTCTATCACCTGGCGGTGGTCGAAGCCGCCCTTGGCCAGACCGAGCGCAGCCTTGCCTTGCTCGATACGTTCGATCGGGTGGTGCCCGACGGTCACAACGCAATTCAGGCCGCGCTGGCCCTGCGGTCGGACATACAGTAGCGCCGCAGGGGCGACACGGTTTCTGAAGAAGAATAGTTTTTATTATCAGTATGTTGATGGTGCCCTAGGGCGCTATATCAGAAGCTGCCCAAGCGCGTCGCGATACATCCAGCAGATGGAAGCGACCACGGTCATGGCGGCCGCGAAAAACCCGATATCGGCCCAGGCGTCGAGCATGCGATAGGGCCGCATGAACCGGACCAGCAGCGGGTAGGTGGCCAGGGCCGCCGCACCCGGAGCAAGCGGCGCCGCGGCGATGCCCAGTATCCCGATGGTTCCCAGCAGGAAGCTGATCTGGACGATGGCCGTTGCGGCCTGATGCAGGAACATGCGCCGCGAATCCCCCACGGACATCAGGGCGCTGCTGTAGCTTTCCAGGATGATCTGCGGCACCGCCGAGACACAGATCAGCAGGATGACCGGGCCCGCCAGAGCGTAGCGGTCATCATAGAGCAGATCGACCAGCGGCAGGGACAGGGCCGCCAGCAGGACCGCGCTCAGCAGCAGGGCGGTGATCAGCAGCCGCCGGGCCCGCAGCATCTGGCGCTGATTTGCGACGCTCTCGGTCGGCGGGCGCTTGCGGTAGAGCGGAAAGATGACGGCGCGCGAGACGGTGCGCATCAGCGTCAGGGGCAGGAGGCCCAGCATGGAGCCGATGTTGTAGATCCCCAGCAGCGCCGTGGAGATATAGATCCCCAGAACGGCCTTGTCGCTCTGCGTGATGATGAAGGTCGCGGCGGTGCTGAGGAAGATGTATTTGCCGAAGCCGAAAATCTCGCGCACGGCCGCCGGTTCCCACCGCAGCCGGTTGCGCAGGCCCGGCAGGAAAATCTGGTAGAGCGCCACGCGCAGGACAACCGAGAAGATACTGCCCCAGACCAGAGCCCAGACCGTCTGATAGATCCAGGCCAGCAGGATCATCAGCAGGATGCCGGCGGCCTGCGAGACCAGTTGCACGACGGTCTGGCGCATCAGGTGCAGATTGCGCCGGGCCGTGGCCAGGTTGGTGGTGACGAAGCCCGAGACCAGCGGGCTCAGGCCCATGGTGATCAGGATCGGCAGCAGCAGCGGTTCTGCGTAGATGACCGACACAGGATAAGCCAGCGCGGCGCAGCCCAGGCACAGCACGATGCCGCGCAGGATCTGCATCGTCCAGGCGGTGTTGAGAAAATCGGGATCGTCGCCGCGCTTGCTCTGGATGATCGAGGCTTTAAGGCCCAGATCGGAGAACATCTGCAGCCCGGTGGTGAAGACCCCCACGATGGCCATCAGACCGAAGGCCTCGGGGAACAGCAGCCGGGTCAGCACCAGCGTGGACAGCAGCCGCAGCAGGTTCTGCCCGCCAAAGTTCAGAACCGAGATCAGCGTGCCGCGAACGGCCAGGGCCTTGAGGCCGCCATCCTTCAGAAAGACCGACAGTGTCGACATCATCTGGCAGCGCCCGGCATCATTGCGCGCCCGTGTGCTCTGCCAGAGCCGCCTTGAGCGCCTCCAGGTCGCTGACCTGCGTGACGAGGCCGTCAGGCCCCCAGGCGTCGATATAGCGCCTGATCTTGCCGTACATATTGTCGAGCGAGATATGCTCTTTGCGCATCAGGCCGGTCAGGATGTGGGCGTGCAGCCGGTCACTGACGATCAACGCCCCGCCGGACAGGAGCCGGATGCCATAGTGGACCCGATACCAGGCCTGGCGCCGGTACATGGCTTCGCGGCGGCGCATGAGAGCCGCATTCCGCGGCAGGGCAGGGGCCAGCAGTTTTTCGACGATCCGGTCTGTCGGGGTGCGCGCCTTGAATTGCGGCTCCCAGTCGGCCACCGGGCCCACTGTCTCCAGATAGGGCCGGATGTCGGGGTTTGTCTTCTCCTTATCCGCCCGCAGCAGCGACAGCACGGTGTGGTCGGGGGCGGCGGAGGGCGGCAGATGCCACATGTAGTGGGCTGCATCCGGGCACATCTGCACCGGGCAGTCGAAATGGGTCTGTACGAAGTCATAGCTGGGGGTGTCGCGCACCAGCATGGTGAAATCGGGGTGCTGGCCGATCAGGCGTTTGGTCTCTTCGAGGGTGTCGCCGTCGTGGCCGGCGTAATGGACCGATTGCGCCAGCTGCACCACCTTGCGGTCGCGGTAGTGTTCCATGATGGCGTGCCGAAACAGCTGGTGCTTGCGCCAGACGCTGCCGAAGTTCCCGCCCCCGTGGATGAAAAGCGGCCCCTCGGGGCAGAAGGCCCCGACGTCGCGCCGGTAGGTGGTCAGCGAGCAGACATAGGCCGCCGGGCGCCCCACATGGGCGTCGAAAAACTCCAGCTCGCCGGTATAGATGGCGCTGTCGCCCACGTTCGGGTGGTCGGGAAAGTCCAGCAGCGCATAGCTTTCGCCAGGGGCGACAAGCGGGCCGACAACAGATGCAAAGCTGTCCATCAGCGCTCTTGTATGCGCATCGGCCTGCGTGTGACTCTGCATATGTCGGCTCCGGTCAATGGTCTGGACATTCAGGGCGCGGGGCCGTCGGAAACGCCCCGGCAAAAGCGCCGCCATCTACATACCCAGATTGCGTGAACGTCAACTGACCAGGATGATAAAAAACCGGCATGAAACCGCTTTTGCCGGTGGCGCCACATCGGCTTGCAGGGCCGCGTATTCCCGCGGCGGTTGTGACAAAAGAGCGGGCTTTTGCTGCCGCTTTAATCATATTTCAGGTGGCGGCCGATAGTGACCTTCCGGGTGTGCGGGAGGTATGTTATCGCACATCAGCACAAGAGATAGCGCATGATTGACTGGTCAAACCTACATGACAGCGGCCGCGATATGTCTGCGGATGGTGTGTATGTGAACGCGCTGTCCAGGTCCGGGCTGTTGCAGGACGTCGAACGCCGCTTCGAGCAGCAGAGGGGATTTTGCATTGCCACGCTCAATCTGGACCATGTGGTCAAGCTCCAGCAGGATCCCGCCTTCCGGGCGGCGTACAAGCGACACAGCCATGTCACTGCGGACGGCAATCCGATCATCTGGCTGTCGTGGCTGGCGGGCACGCAGATGGAGCTTTTGCCCGGCTCCGATCTGATCGCGCCCGTTGTCGCGCTGGCGGCGGCGCAGAATGTGCCCCTGGCGCTTCTGGGGGCCACGCAATCCTCTCTCGACCGGGCGGCGGAGGCGCTCAAGGCCGCGCATCCGGGCCTGCGGGTGGTTGCCTCTGTGTCGCCTGCCATGGGGTTCGATCCGACCGGTGCGGAAGCGGACCGCTGCATTGCGCAATTGCGCGAGAGCGGGGCACGGTTGTGTCTGCTGGCCCTCGGGGCGCCGAAACAGGAAATCTTCGCGGCGCGCGCCGCCGACCAGCTGCCCGAAACCGGCTTCATGTCGATCGGAGCGGGGCTGGACTTCATTTCGGGAGATCAGGTCCGGGCCCCGAAATGGGTGCGCCGGATTGCGGCGGAGTGGTTGTGGCGGCTGCTGCAGAACCCCCGCAGGCTGACCGCCCGCTATGGCGCCTGCCTGGCCCTGCTGCCACGTCTGGTCAGAATGGCGCTGCAGAACCGGCGGCACACGATGAAACGGTCCGGCATATGATCCCGCCGCTGCTGGCCATCTGCGTCTGGCCCATTGCGGTCATGATCTTCTTCCGCCGCTACGATCTGGTGCGCGCCACCGTTCTGGCGCTTCTGCTGGGCTTTTTGTTTCTGCCGGAGCGGACCGGGATCAATCTGCCGGCCTTTCCGACGCTGAACAAGAACTCCGTGCCTGCGTTGGCCGCGCTGGCCATGGGCTTCGTGATCCTGCGCCAGATGCCGCGGGCGCGCAGTGCAGAGCTGCTTGCGTCCGGGAAGATCCTGCCGGGGGTGCTGCCGAGTAGCAAGCTGATCCTGGGTCTGCTGGCGCTCCTTGTGGGAGGGGCGCTCCTGACGGCGCTCGTCAATGACGATCCTCTGCCCTTTGCAACGCGCAGCCTGCCGGGGCTCAGCACCTATGACGGGCTGTCCTTCGCCTTGACCGCTGTGATGGGTGTGCTGCCGCTGCTGCTGGCGCGCAAGTATCTCGCGCATCCCGATGCGCATCGCACCTTTCTCGTCATCCTGACCCTTGCCGCGGCGGGGTACGCGCTGCTGGCGCTGTACGAGGTGCGGATGTCCCCTCAGCTCAGCAATCAGATCTATGGCATATCGGTGCGCAGCTGGCTGCAACAGGTCCGCAATGACGGGTTCCGCCCCGTTGTTTTCCTCGACCATGGTCTGCGACTCGCGGTTGTCTTTGCAAGTGCGGCCATGGCCGCCTTCGCCCTCTGGCGGCTCAGCAAGCCGCCCGAGAGCATCCGCTACCTCCTGGCGGCGCTGCTGATCCTGGTCACCATCACGCTGTCCAAGTCTCTGGGGGCGCTGATGATCGTGGTGGCCCTGCTGCCCGTCGTGCTTTTCACAGGCGTACGGGTGCAGATCCTTGTGGCGGCTGCTGTCAGCATGATCGTCCTGCTCTATCCGCTGTTGCGATCCGCGGATCTTGTGCCGGTGGACCGGGTTGTGGAATTCGCGCGCGGCATTTCACCCGAGCGGGCAGGCTCGTTGCAGTTCCGCCTGAAGAACGAGGATATCCTGCTCGAAAAAGCCATGCAGCGGCCCGTTCTGGGCTGGGGCGGATGGGGGCGGGCGCGGGTCTTCGATGAAGATGGAAATGACATCAGCGTGACCGACGGGTCCTGGGTGATCAGCATCGGTCTTGGTGGCTTCGTGCGGTATTTCGGTGAATTCGGCCTGCTGACCATCGGCCCGCTGCTTCTGGCGTTCCGACGGCGCCAGCTTGGCCTGACGTTGGCAACCTCGGGGCTGTGTCTGGCGCTTGCGGCCAACCTGATCGATCTCATTCCGAACTCCGGCCTGTCGCCCCTGACCATGATGCTGGCGGGCGCGCTGATCGGGCGGCTCGAACTCGGCCGCCTCCCGTCACAGGACCAGGAGCAGGCGGTTCTATCGCCTCAACCGAAAAGGGCAGGGCGGAGCCGCGCCGATCCGGAGGCCATACCGCCGCCTGCCGGCTCAGACGGGCTTGCACGCCCCGGCCCCAGGTACACGCGATTTGCGCCCAAAACCTCGAAGGGCAAACCCTGATGCCTGCTCCGCAAGCGGTCGGGGCGGTGGTGATTGGACGTAACGAGGGGGAACGGCTGCTGCGCTGCCTGCACGCGCTGCTGGGCTCGGGGCCGATCGTCTATGTCGATTCCGGCTCGACGGATGACAGCGTGTCCGCCGCGCAGGCTCTGGGCGTCGCGGTCGTGCAACTGGAGACCGATGTTCCCTTTACCGCGGCGCGGGCGCGCAATGCCGGGCTGGCGCGGCTGACACGGGATCACGACGTCGATCTGGTGCAATTCGTCGATGGCGATTGCGAGGTGCAGGCCGGTTGGCTGCCGGAAGCCACGGCCTTTCTGGCCGCCCACCCGGATGTCGCCGTTGTGGCCGGGCGCCGGCGCGAGCGCTTTCCCCAGGCGACCCTGTACAACCGGCTGATCGATCTGGAGTGGGACACCCCTGTGGGCGAGGCCAAGGCCTGTGGCGGCGATGCGCTGATGCGGGTGGAGGCTGTGCAGCAGGTGGGCGGCTACAACGGGGCGCTGATCGCGGGGGAAGAGCCCGAACTCTGCGTCCGGCTGCGGCTGGCAGGCTGGACGATCTGGCGGCTGGAGGCCGAGATGACCCTGCATGATGCCAATATCACCCGCTTTGGCCAGTGGTGGAAGCGGACGCGGCGCGCAGGACACGCCTATGCCCAGGGGCGCGCGCTGCACGGGCGACCGCCCGTCTGTCACAATGCCGCGCAAACCCGCCGCGCCCTGCTGTGGGGGCTGGGCGTGCCGCTTCTGGCGCTGGCGCTGGCGCTGATCTCGCCCTGGGGGCTGGTGGTCCTGGGCTTGTGGCCGGTGCAGGTGCTCCGTCTCATCCTGCGCGGTGAAGCGCCGTTGCAGGCGGTTTTCCTGACACTGGCCAAAATCCCCGAGGCGTTCGGGATCCTCGGGTTTCATCTGGACCGCGCCCTGGGGCGTCAGGCGCATCTGATCGAGTACAAGTAAGGAGCCCGCATGCCACATGACAGCCTGCCGTTGTTCCGGGCGCGGCCCGTCTGATGGCGCCGTGGTCCGCAGCGGACCGCCGGGCGGGGCGCGCCATGTCCGGCGGGGCGGCCAAGCCCCTGGCGGCCCGCTGGTTGAACCGCGGGTTTCCACGCAATGCCGCATGCCGGGTGCTGATCTATTACACGGACAGCGCGATCTGCTGGTCACAGATCTACCCGTTCGTGCATCACGCCGCAGCACTGCAGGCGCGCTACGGGGCCACCATCCGCTGTGCGCCCGTGCAGGCGTTTCTGGAAGGCCGGGCAGGGCCCGAGGCCGATATCGTCCTGATCCAGCCCTGGTTTACGACGCCCGCCGAGGATCTGGCCCGCGCGCTTGAGAGGCTCTGCACCCGTCTGCCGCAGGCCCGGGTCTCGTTTCTCGATTCCTTCGCCCATAACGATCTGCGCCTGGGTCAGGCGGTCGAGCCCTATATCCGCTACTATCTGAAAAAATCCCTGTTTCGGGACCGCGAGCAGTATCTGCGGGCCTTCCGCGGCGACACCAACCTGACGGAATACTACAGCGATCTTTACGGCGTCGAGACCGGGGAGCCGGTGGATTGGACCGTGCCGGCCGCCTTGCTGGACCGGTTGCGCTTCAGCCCCAATTTCTTCACCGCCCCCCGCTTTGTCTCGGGCTTTCTGGAGCATCCCCTGCCGCCGGCGTCCGGGCGCAGCATCGATGTGCAGTCGCGGCTCGGCGTGACAGGCTCACCATGGTACACGGCCATGCGCCGGGACGCCCAGGCGCGCATCGAACGCATCCCGGATCTGACCCTCTCACCCCCGGGCAAGCTGTCGCTGGCGGAGTTCATGGCAGAGCTCTCTGATGCACGGCTGTGTTTCAGCCCCTTCGGCTATGGCGAGCTGTGCTGGCGTGACATCGAGGCGTTTCAGGCCGGGGCGGTGCTGATCAAGCCGGACATGAGCCATCTCGAGACCGCGCCCGAGCTTTACGAGGCCGGGGTGACCTACCTGCCGGTGCGCTGGGATTTCGCAGACCTCGAAGAGGTCATCCGGACAGCTCTCTCCGATGAGGAGCGATGTGCGCAGATCGCCCGGACAGCCCACCAGCGGGTGCGCACCTATCTCGATCGCGGCGGATTTGTGCAGGATATGGCCTTTCTCTTCGCGTGAGGGCAGAGCGGTTCGCGCACGACTGGCCGCCGAGAGCGTTTCGCCTTTGACCTGAGACAGTGTGCATCACCTGTTGCGTTGGTGTCGTTGAAATCAAGCAGCGACAGGTGATGCACATTTCAGGTGTATTGCTTTAGTTGTCGGCCGGGCCTGCCTGGATCTCCTGCACCTGTGCCTTGATCTCCTCCAGCAACTCGGAATCGCCAATCGGCCCGATCACGTCGATGGCCTTCTGCATCTGCGCCAGCGCCTCTTCGGTGCGGCCGACCCCGTGATAGGCCATGCCGAGATGGTATTGCACACGCCCGTCATTGGGCAGCCCTTGGGCGGCTTTCTCGAGGTACGGGACAGAGTCCTCGATGTTTCCGGTCCTGTAGAGCAACCAGCCGTATGTGTCCTGCAGGGCCGGGATATCCGCATCCTTCAGCCGCTGTGCGATCGCGACGGCCCGTTGCAGGCTGGCCTCGTCGGTCCGGACTGTGGAGAGCAGGCTGGCGAGGTTGTTGGCAATGATGACGGAGGAGGAATCTCTCTCGTAAAGTGCCTCATAGATAGCGATGGCCCCTTCGGGATCGCCGCCCCGCTCCAGCACCGAGGCCTTGATCCAGAGCAGGTTGACGTTCTGATCGGTACTGGTCAGGGCCGTATCGATCAGGGAGAGGACCTCGGCATCGGACTGGCGATCCTGAAGGCTGAGATTGACCAGCTGGATCCAGGCCTGCGCCATGCCGGGCTGGTCCTCCACAAGGCCGGTGAGCCCGGCCCGGGCCTCTTCGGTCTGACCCGTCGCCATCTGAATGGACGCCTGGAGATAGCGCATCGAGGCGTTGGACGGGTCGTCTTCGAGAATGCCCGCCACGATCGCCATGGCCTTGTCCGGTTCGTTCGCCTGCAGATGCGCGCGGATCAGCGGCACCTTGAGCGTTTCGTCCTGCTGCGACAGCTGTTCGAGATATGCCACCGCTTCGTCGATGCCGTTGTTGCGCACCCGCTGGGAGACATCGAGTGCCGTGGCGGCGCGATCGGCCTCCGCGCTTCCCAGACGGCGCAGCGTTTCGATCACCTGCGTGGTCCGGCCGGCGTCATCCTGTTCGAGATAGACCTGACCCAGCGCGATCAGCACATCCATGTTGTTGGGCTGAATCCGCAAGGATTGCAGAAGGGTCTCTTCGGCCTGGTCCAGATTTCCCCTCTGTGCCAGGGCGGTGGCATAGCGCAGGGACGGCTGGGATGCGTAATTGGACGCCTCTGCCGCCAGTGACAGGAAATCCATCATCAGCTCGTTGTTGCCCGCGCGCTGATAGGCGCTGGCCATGAGGGTCATGGCCTGCACGTCTTCGGGCTCTTCCGCGAGGGCCGTGCGCAGGGCGGTGATCGCACCGTCGGTGTCGTCGTCGGCGATCATCCAGGTGGCCTGCATCTTCAGGGCCCCGGCCGCATTGGCATTCCTGGCCAGGATCTCCTCGACGGTCCGCCGGGCCCCGACTTCGTTGCCATTGGCGATCAGCATCGTGGCCAATGTGGTCTTGATGCGCTCAAGCGCGTCGGCCTCGGCATCGGTCATCTCGTCCTGCGGGAAGGTCCCGATGATCCGCTCCATCTGGGCCACCGCTTCGGCGCGCTCGCCCATGTCGAACTGCAAGGACGCCCGCAGGCTTTGCAGGATCGGATTGTCGGGATTCTGTTCCAGCTGGCTGTCCAGCTCCGCCAGCGCGGCCTCATTGCCCCGGACCTGCAGGATGAACTGCACAAGTGTTGTCACATCTGCAGCGTCGTCCTGTGCCGCATTCTCGGCCTGAACGCGCAGGAAGTCCTCGGCGGCATCGGTCTTGCCCTGCGAGACCAGGAACTGCAGGTACTGGGTGCGCAGCTGCGGATCGTCGGGGAACCGCTCGACCATCGTCGAGAGCGTGCTTTCCAGCGCATCCATGTCGCCCAGACGTCCTTGAACCTGCGCCTGGACGGTATAGAACCGCCGGTCATCCGGATCGGCCTCGAGCGCCTGCGCAATCTGGGTCAGCGCAGCCTCCAGCCGGCTTTCGCGGATGTAGCCATCGATCAGGATCTGGCGCAGGATCGCGCTGTCCGGGCTGGTGTCCTGCATCGTTTCCGCCGTGGTGATGATCGACCGGATGGCCGGGCCATCCTCTTCCATCGCGGCATTCCGATATTGGCCCGCCAGAGCGATGATCTGCACCTCGGGGTTGTCGGGGTCGAGCTCGACGGCCTTGCCGCTGTGGCGGTCGAAAATATCCCAGCGGTTTTCCAGGAAGGACAGCTGGGCAAGGACGAGCTGGACTTCGGCATCCTCGGGATCCTGCTCAGCGACCCGCAGGAATTCACGGAAGGCGCGGAAGGTGTCATCGCTCTTGAGGTAGAGCTTGGCGAGCTCCCGGCGGGCTTCGAGCATGGTCGGGACCAGCTGCAAGGCGTTTCTGAATTCAAGCGTGGCCCGCTGGTCATCGCCCTCCGCGATGAGTTCCAGCCCTGTTTCATAGTGGCCCTGCGCTTTCTCCTCGGAGCTTTCGCAAGCGGCCAGAAACAGACAAAACAGCACCATGGCGGTCGTCTTGGTGAAGACAGACTTAATACTCATCGAAAAATAACCTCGTACACAGAAAAGCACCTCGAGCATAATCATGACGCAGCGGTCGTTCCAGTCCGCAGCCCGTCATGAGAGGTGAACCTAGCTTATAATCCCGTCGAAGAAGATTACAATTTTTTGTGTTTTTTAGTGAAAGGGGCCCAGGCGTCGCGGCCGGGCGTGTCTCAGTAGCCGGTTCCGCGCAGAACCACGAAGACCGTCCGCCACAAAACCGCCACATCGGTCTTGAGGGACATCGCCCGCTCGTAGTTCGCGTCGTATTTTGCACGGTCGCTGAACTTGCAGTCGTTGCGGTCGGAGATCTGCCAGAAGCCGGTCACGCCGGGGCGCATGCGGTAGTAGCTCTGACCCGGGTAGAGCTCCTGTTGCGACACCATCATCGGCCGCGGCCCGACCAGGGACATGGAGCCGGTCAGGACATTGATCAGCTGCGGCAGCTCATCCAGGGATGTTTTGCGCAGGAAGCGTCCGATGCGCGTGATGCGGATGTCGTTCTTCAGTTTCTGCGTGGCGTCCCATTCGGCCCGCAGCTCGGGGTTCTTGCGCAGGTGCTCTTCGAAAACCTCATCCGCGTTGTGCACCATCGTGCGCATCTTGACGATCCGGAAGGTCTTGCCGTTCCGGCCGACCCGCAACTGCGTGTAAAACGGGGCGTGCCCGTCCAGAGCCACGAGAAACGCCATCACCAGGATGACGGGGGCGACAATGATGGCGCTCATCAGGACGAGGGTGACATCAAACAGCCGTTTCACGGTGTTCTTGTAGCAAAACAGAGGATCGGCTGGCGTGCTGGATGGAGCGTAGGTTGTTGCGGAGGGGCCCATCTCGATTTTCAATCGAGCATCATGGGTATCAAATGGCATCAATAACAACTCCCGATATTGAGGTCGGTCACCTGGTTAAGCACAAACATTTGGCGCAATTGCCGCACAACTTTCACATCACTGGGCACCCGCATTTGGACACCTCCCTACACTTAGAAGAAAATTGACTAAAACTCTAGCTGTCTCTTCGGTAGATCGATTTCTTGGTGAATTTTGCTCGAATTTGACGCAAGTTGTATGATGTTTGCTTGAAGCTTAGGTGAAACATCAACTTATGCGTGTACATCCGTGATCGAAATTCAACGAATGGGTGGCATGGTTGCCTAAAAATCAAGATGGCGCGCGAATCGGACGCCCATCACCCACGAAAGCAGCCTACAAGCGGTTCCCTATCAGTGCCGCAATTCATATGTATGGCGCGCGATGTGATGGCCCCGGAGGTGCGGTTTTGGATTCGCGCGTTGTTTCCGGTGCGTGTTAGATGTGCGATGATACGCTGGAAGGTTGAGTTAAGAGTGAGACGGTTTGAGGATATGGTCCGTATCGTTGCAGTGATCAAAAGCCTGTAGAAAAGGACATCTTGTTCAATGGTGGCAGAGCTTTACACATCGTTTTTTGGCTTCTCGGAGCGGCCTTTCACGCTCCTGCCGGATCCGGACTTCCTGTTCTGGTCGGACAGCCACAAGCGGGCGTATTCGGTGCTTGAGTACGGGCTGGCGACGCGCGCGCCCCTGACGGTCGTGACCGGCGAGATCGGCGCGGGCAAAACCACGCTGGTTCAGCACCTGCTGAGCACGCTGGACGATGACGTCACCATTGGCCTGATTTCCAACGCGCAGGGCGGGCGCGGCGACCTGCTGCGCTGGGTGCTCTATGCCCTGTCGATCGAAGCGATGGCGCAGGACGATTACATCACCCTCTTCCGGCGCTTCCAGGAATTCGTGCTGGATGAATACGCCAAGGGGCGTCACGTGGTGCTGGTGATCGACGAGGCCCAGAACCTCTCGGTGGAGGCGCTCGAGGAGCTGCGCATGCTCACCAACATCAACTCCAACAAGGACGAGCTGCTGCAGCTGATCCTGGTGGGGCAGCCGGAGTTGCGGGACATGATCGCGAGCCCCTATCTGGTTCAGTTCTCGCAGCGGGTGACGGCGACCTACCATCTCCAGCCGCTGGATCTGAAGCAGACGAAGGCCTATATCCAGCACCGCCTGATCCATGTGGGCGGCACGGGCAACGAGATGTCCTCCTATGCGATCAAGAGCATCTACGAAGAGAGCGGGGGGGTGCCCCGGCTGATCAACAAGTACTGCGATCTGGCGTTCGTCTATGCCGCGGCGAGCGAAAAGCGGATCGTCGGGATCGATCAGGTGCGCGAGCTGGTCGACGACGGCATCTTCGTGAAGATCCAGCCGGACAGCACGCTTGTGCTTGAAAACCCAATTTTCAAGGTTGCGGAATGATTAACGATCTCAAGTTCTACCTCAGGCTTCTGGTCCGGCGCTCGCCGGCCATGGTTGCGCTCTTCCTTCTGGCGGCCTGTATCGGCGTGCTGATGGCGCTGCGGTTGCCGCCGACCTTCTCGACCAGCGCGCAGTTGCTGGTCGAGAGCCCGCAGATCCCCGACAGCATGGTGCGCTCCACGATCGACGTCGATCCGCTGGAGCAGCTCGAGGTCATCCAGCAGCGTCTGCTGACCCGCGCGAATTTGCTGGATGTGGCGCGCAACAACAACATCTTCCCCAACCAGTCGGCGATGAACCCGGACGATGTGGTGGCCCAGATGCGGTCGCGGACGTCCATCAAACGCACCAGCGGGCGCAACCGCGCGACGCTCATGACCGTCGGCTTCAGAGGCGACAATCCGAACAAGGTCACCGGGGTCGTGAATGAATATGTGACCATCATTCTGTCCGCAAACAGCAGCTTCCGGGCCGAGCGCGCCGAAAACACGCTCGATTTCTTCCAAAAGGAAGTCTCCGACTTCTCGACGGAGCTCAACGAGATCAATGCGCGCATCGTGCAGTTCAAGAATGAAAACGCCGACGCTCTGCCGGAGAACCTCAACTTCCGGCTGGAGCGGCAGTCCTTTCTGCAGGAACGGCTGTCGCGGGCCGAGCGGGATCGCGATGCGCTGGTGGCGCAGCGCGAGAATATCAAACGGATCTTCCAGACAGCGGGCGCCCTGAACCCCGCTGCCGCCCAGCCGGCGCGGTCTCCCGAAGAGGCCGAGTTGCGCCGGCTGCAAAGCGAGCTGCGGTCGGCCCTTGGCGTCTATTCCGAGCAGAACCCGAAGATCAAACTGCTGCGCAACCGCATCGAGACGCTGACCGCCCAGATCGGCGTGCAGGCGCTCAATGACACGGCGTCGGATCTCAGCCCCGAGGAGCTGGCCGAGACACAGCGGGTGGAGGCTTTCGAGGTGTCCCTGGCCGAGATCGACACCCGCATCGAAACGATCGATGAAGAGATCGTGGACATCACCGCCGAGCTGGGGCGCCTTCAGGATACGATCGAGCGGACCCCGGCAAACCGGATTGCGCTCGACGATATGGAGCGGGACCGGGAAAATACGCGCAGCCTGTACAACAGTGCCGTGCAAGGGCTCTCGCAGGCCCGGACGGGCGAGCGGATCGAGCTGTCGGCACGCGGTCAGCGGATCACGGTTCTGGAGCCGGCCTCGGTGCCGCGGCGGCCGTCGGGCCCTAACCGGTCTGCAATCGCAGGCATGGGGGTCGCGATCGGGCTTGCCCTGGCGGGGGCGTTTTTCTTCCTGCTGGAGTTCATCAACCAGTCCATCCGCCGCCCATCCGAGATTGAAAATGCGCTGCAGATCACGCCTCTGATCACGATCCCGAGCTTCGAGCCTCCGGCGCGGCGCCGGTGGCGGCACATCCTGCTGCTGTCATCGACCGGGCTCGTCATCATATCCGTCCCGATCATCCTCTGGGCGGTCGACACCTATTACATGCCGCTCGATCTGGTCTTCCAGAAACTCAAGGACCTTGTGCTGTAGGGCCCCTGCTCTTGCGCCGGATCCTTTGGATGTCATCAATGCTTCACGGGTAGTCAGCTTTTATGGAAAAACTGCAAAAAGCGCTGAGCAAGGCTCGGCAGGAACGCGGCGAGGTGAAATCCGGCGTCAAACCCCATGCGCCCCGAACCCGCCTGGCGCGCTCCGAGCCGAGCGCCGTCGATCAGGCCTGGGCCG
This sequence comes from Roseobacter sinensis, assembly GCF_025755255.1. Classification (GTDB taxonomy): domain Bacteria; phylum Pseudomonadota; class Alphaproteobacteria; order Rhodobacterales; family Rhodobacteraceae; genus Roseobacter; species Roseobacter sinensis. The sequence goes on from NZ_JALIEB010000020.1 coordinate 47,578, forward strand.
CGCTCACACCCTTCGAGCCGGATCCGCAGCTGCTGGAACGCAACACGATCCTTGCCCATACCGCACAGAAAGAGGCCGCCTCCTTCGATATTCTGCGCACCAAGATCTTCCTGACCATGCGCGAGAACGGCTGGAAACGGGTCGCCGTCACCTCGCCGGATTCAGGGTCCGGCAAGACGACGATCTCCTGCAACCTGGCAGCGGGGTTCTCGCGGCAGACCGAAGCGCGGGCCATGCTTCTGGATGCCGACCTGCGGATGCCGAGCATTGCCAGCCGGCTCGGATGCACGCCGGCGCATGATCTGTGCGACGTGTTGACCGGGCAGGTCCCGCCGCAGGAGCAGCTTCTGAGGTTGCGCGACAATGTGGCGATGTCGCTGTCTTCGAAACCGGTCAAGGACCCGACGAAGCTCTTGCTGTCCGACAAGGTGCCCAAGGCGCTCGACGATCTGCAGGCGCAGTTCGAACCGGATATCATGATCTTCGATTTGCCGCCCATGCTGCTGATCGACGACACCCGGGCCACGCTGGAGAATGTCGATTGCGCTCTGATCGTCGTGCGCTCGGAGCAGACGCATCTGTCGCGCCTCGACGTGTGCGAACGCGAAGTCGCCGAGTGCACCAATGTTCTGGGCGTCGTTCTGAACGATTGCCGGAACATCACCGAAGACGACAGCGAATACGGCTACGGCTGACCGGGTGGGTCATCGGGGCCGGGCCGCTGCAGCAGGGGGCGCGGGCCTTGGCCGTTACTGTTTGAACAGCTCGATGGGGCAGGCCGAGATCATCCGCTCCGGATCAAAGACCGGCGCAGGGTGATCCGGTGCCGAGAGTGCCTCGACGATCGTGTCATAGAGGGGCAGGTCGCTGCGGCCGGTGCCCTGCAGATAATCTTCGTATTTGAACAGGGGTTCCGCCGTGGACCGCAGCAGGCGGGCTTTCACGCCAAAGGCCTCTGCCAGAATGAAACCGTGCAGCGACGACGATACGACGATCTCGCTTTCATAGAGGTCCTTGAGCACGCGCCAGACCGGCGCGCGGGGGTTCAGCACCCGGCCCTCGCTGTGCCTGGCGGGCGCATCGTTCAGGTTGGGCACGAGGGTCATGCCGCCGCGCCCGGCCTGCCAGGCGGCCATCTGCTCCGGAAAGAGGGTCGGCACCAGCAGCCCGGGGTCACCATAGAGCTCCGGGACATCGAGGTCGCGCGCCTGGAGGAAGGCGCGTGTCTTGGGGCCGCGCACCATGCGCACGTCGAGCGTTGTGAACCTGTGCAGGGTGTCGTCGATCTTGCCGTTGCGCCCCGCGCCCCAAACCACATCCCCGTCGTTGGCGTAATGCAGGACAGAGCCCACGGACAGCAGTTTCCGGTGGCCTTCCGCGGCTTCGAACGACAGGCGTTGAGGCGCTGCAATATTCTGACGTTCAAGGATTTTTTCGACGACCATGGGCCCCAGAAGATCGCCAAAATTGTTCACCGGCGCATAGAAGGGCAACCGGCGGCCGATCCGCCCGCCGAACCGGCGCTTGATCGGATTCCAATGTGCAAGGGCGGGGCGGGTCATAGGCGCATATGTGCCGCACCGCCGTGGTGGAGAAAAGCGCTTTCTGTTCCTCATGCGCGGGTGCTTGCGCGCACCGTCTGGCCAAAGGTTGACGCCACCGGTGGTGCGACGCAAGAAAGGCGGGCCCGCACCCCGGTGAAAGCTGCAAGGAAGACCTCCGTATGACGCCAGACACACATGCGTTTGCCAGAGTGCAGCGGCCTTGGGGGGCGGGCTCTGCCGGGCAGGTATCCAGTGCGGTTGCGCGGTGCGCCGGGTGACGGGTTCCGCTGCCGGTCACATCGGCCCTCTGCATCAGGCGCATGCACGGCGGCAGCAGGGCCAGAAACTGCTGCGCGCGGCAGGCTGGAAGGCTCTGCACCCGCGCCGTCGATCAGTCTTGTACGGACCGGCGATCTTTGACAACCCCTATCAGACGCTGCTCTACAGCGCCTTTGCCAGCCGCGTCTCGGCTGCGGCGCCCGCACGGCTCAAGCTCTATCAGACCCTGGGGCTGGCCCAGGTGTATCATCTGCACTGGGACGAGTTTCACCTGACCCCGGGGCCCGGCGGGCAGGCCCCCTCTTACTGCGCTCGGCTCGAGGCGTTTCAGGCGCGGGGCGGCACGCTGGTGTGGACGGTGCACAACGCCGATGCCCATACCGAAATGGCCCCACAGACGCAGGCGCTGTTCGACGCGGGGCGGGCCTTTCTGTGCGCCCGGGCCGACGTGATCCATGTGCACAGCCAGCAGGCGCAGGATCTGATCCAAACGCGCTATGGGGCGGACCCTGCCAGAATCGTCGTGATCCCGCATCCCAGCTACCTCGGCTGGTATGCCCCGCCGGCGGATCCGGCGCAGCTTGCCGCGACGGGGCGATTTCTGGCCTTTGGGTTCTTCCGCGAGAACAAGGGGCTGGATCTGATCCTCGAGGGCCTGCGCCGTGCCGCCGAGACGGCGACGCTCGAAGGGGTGCATATTGCCGGGCGCGGCGCAGAACGGGTGCAGGACGCAGTGCTTCCGGGGGTGCCCATGCAGGTCTCGTCGGGGTTCATCCCGGATGCCCGGGTCGCCGAGATCTTCGGGGAGGCGGATTTCTGCATCTTCGGGTTTTCCAGCATTCTGACATCGGGCTCTGTGATGCTGGCCCTGACCTTCGGCACGGTGCCGATCCTGCCGGATCTGCCGGCGCTGCGCGACGTGCTGCCGGCCTCTCTGCGGCGGTTCTGCTATCGGGCGGGTGATGCCGAGGATCTGGCGCGCACCATCGCGGAGGCGGCGCAGATGCCGGCGGAGGCGGTGCGCGAGATGCGCCAGGCGGCGCTGGATGCGGCCCGGCGCCACGATCCCGAAACGATATCGGCCCGGCTCGAACGCGCGATCGAGGCTGTCTTTTGAGCACTGACCGAGAGGCGCGTGCGTCTGTGAATCCGCGCGATTATGGGCGGGATTCGGCCCGTTCTTGCCAAATCCCGTGTTATAAGGACAACATACCAGTACGGTGTCACCCGGCGGAGCACATTAACGTTCTACCGGATACGGGAACAGGTTATCGTTCGCGAGAAAAGCCAACACCAAATTGAGGCCCCAAATGAAAACCCTACTGGCAGCACTTTTCACCTTACTGTTTTCAGTTGTCGCCGTCAGCGCGCAGAGCAACTACCGTCTGCAGCCCGGCGATACGCTGGCCGTTGAGGTGCTGGAGGATTCCCTGCTCAACCGCTCGGTGCTGGTCCTGCCCGACGGGAGCATCAACTTTCCGTTTGCAGGCACCATTACCGCCGCCGGCCGGACCGTGGCCGACGTGCAAAGGGCCATCGCCGATGGAATCGCGGTGAACTTCGCATCGCCCCCCACGGTTTTTGTCACCGTCAGCTCCGTGCAGCCGGTTGATCCGGAGGTTGCCGCGGCCGCGACGGAAGAGACCATCAACGTCTACTTTGCCGGCGAGGTCGGCACACCCGGGCTGCGCCAGGTTCTGGCCGGGAGCACGTTCCTGCAGGCCTTTTCGCAAAGCGGCGGTCTGACGAATTTCGCCGCCTCCAAGCGGATTCAGTTGCGGCGGACCGACCCGCGCACCAATGAGCACCAGGTTTTCGAGATCAACTACCGTGCGATCTCGAACGGCGGCTCTTTCGAGCGCGACATCGTCTTGCAGGATGGTGATGTCATCCTCGTTCCGGAACGTAGGCTCTTTGAATAAGGGCGCAGGCCGTTGCGATACCCGTTGATTTCTTCGAAACACCGCAGGCTGGGCCTTGCGGGGGTTGCGGTCGTCGCCGTTGGCGCGCCGCTTTTTGGGCCGGTCATCGTGCTGGCGGATCCGGGCCTGCTGATGCGCTTCGATCTGTCACAACGGCTGGAGCACACCAGTGACGATTCAAACAGTGCGGATGACGGTCTTGAATCGATCACGCGCCTCGGGGTCACGCTGCAAAGCCTGACCAGCGCGCAGCAGCTGACATTCAGCACAAGTGCCGGCCTGTCCTACAACTTCGACAATTCCGGCGATACGGAGATCGACACGCCCTCGTTGAACCTCGGCTATGTCCGGACCAGCAAGAACGCGGAATTCACCTTCAACGGCAGTTTCCGGGAAATCGACCTCGAAGACAGCGCCTTTGTCGTCGACCCCACGACCAATGAGGTGGTGATCGATACCGGCGGGACCCGCACGACAACCGCCCTGAGCAGCGGGCTGACGCTGGGGCGCAGCGGTCCGGCCAGTCTCGAACTGGGGGTCAGCCACCGCGAGGTGGATTTCTCCGACACCAATGACACCAGCCTCAACGACAGCACGACAGACGCGTTCAACGCGACAGCACGGTTCCGGTTTTCGCCGCAGCTGACGGGGCGGTTGTTCGCGACATCTTCGGAGACCGATGAAGACGGCCCCGGGCAGGAAGACACCGAGCGCCAGACGATCGGGGTTGGCGCCGACTACCAGATCGATCGCCTGACCAACCTGTCGCTTGGCGTCTCCTACGAGGACAACGAGACCATCGAGGACAGCGGGATCACCCGCAACAGCGGCCTGGGGCTGGATCTCTCGGCCACCCGTGCGGTGACCAATGGCACCTATACGCTGGGCGTGTCCCAGTCGCAGACCGACAATGGGGTGCGGCGCCAGGTGCGGCTCGGCCGGACGCTGGAATGGCGTCAGACGGATATCTCCTGGAGCCTGGGCGCCACAAAGACGGAAGGGTTTTCGACGCAGCCCCTGCTGGGTCTGAACATCGACCAGACCATTGACAAGCTGTCGACGATCAGCGTGAGCCTCAGCCAGTCGGCCACGACCTCGTCCTCTGACGCTGAATCCGTTGCGACGCGCCTGTCGATCAACTACTTTCGGGAGCTGTCGAAACTGTCCTCGCTGAGCAGCGGCATCCAGCTGGTCGATGAGAATGTGCTGAACGGCACGTCGAGCGACGAATCCACAGTGCGGTTCAACGTGACCTATAATCATACGCTGGCGCAGGGCTGGAGCCTGTCCTCGGGGTATGTTTTCACCACGACGCGTCAGGACAATACGCCAGATGAAGACACCAGCGAGCTCTTTGTCAGCATCCAGAAAAGTTTCTCTTTACGGCCCTGACCGACAGCAGCTGTCGGAGATTGGCCATCTGGCAAGGAGAAGATGACCGCTCAGCATTCACGGTTCCCGCAGCTTCATGTCAAACCGGGTCGCGGTGTGCTGGTTGGCATCATCGTGCTGTGCTGCCTTGCCGAAGCCGCTCTGGTGCTGGGCGATGCCGGGGTGATCCCCGCGCCCCGGCTGCGCCAGACCGCCTATGAATATGCCGGGTTCTGGCCGGGTCTTCTGGGCGCCTGGACGGCGAACTACCCGCTCCAACCCTATGCGATGTTCCTCACTTACGCCTTTCTGCATGCGGGTGTGGTGCACCTGGCCGTAAACATGATGACTCTCTACAGCCTGGGGAACATCGTGGTGCAGCGTGTGGGCGCGAAAGGGTTCACTCTGCTCTACGTGCTCTCTGTTGTAGGCGGGGGCGCCGGGTTCGGCCTGATGGCGGACACGCTGCGCCCGATGGTAGGGGCCTCGGGTGGGCTGTTCGGTCTGGCGGGCGGCATTCTGGCCTGGAGCTATGTGGATCGCTTCACCGCGCGCGCGAAGCTTTGGCCGGTGGTCCGCGGGGCAAGCCTGCTGTTGCTGCTGAACGTGGTGTTGTGGTGGCTGATGGATGGTTTGCTGGCCTGGGAGACCCATCTGGGCGGGTTCGTCGCGGGTTGGATCGCAGCACTGCTGATCGATCCGCGGAGTGTCATAGAAGAATCGGACACAGGACCGGTTCAGGACGACGGAGACGACTGAAGATCCGGCGCCTTTGTGCGCAAAGCGGCTGGTCTATGTACGTTCGAGTATGTTTTTTTGGGCAGCAGAGCATGCGCGGCAGGCCAAGACTGTGCACAGCATCGTGTGAACGGGCAGCAAGAGTATGCCGGCCTTCTCGAAAAACATACGGCAGCGACCATTATTTATAAAATAAGATCAATATTTTAGACCTCATCTTGCGGGATTATGCGCGGACCGGCCCGGTCTGGCATAAAATTGCCGGGAAAAAGCAGCGCGTTTGCGTTTCCGAATGTTTCTTTCTATGCCACCCGTATATCGGGAGATGGATTCGGGTGTGTCTCCCAGAAAGAACGACGCGCTTCGCAGGGATACATACGTCAGGGCCAACTTAAACTGAGCGATAGGGCGCTCGGCTATCACATACCATCACAAGCGAAATGCCCATTGGGTCTGCACCCGATGTATTTCCCATGCTTTTGCCCAGCCTGCCTGCGCCGTTCCTCGAAGATAAACTGTCATGGTCTCTCGCTAGAGCGAGGGTCGTGGCGCAGAGAAATAGAAATAGAGACGTGCAGAGATACTTGAGGTCTTCATGAGCGATCAAACGCAAAACAGCATTTCCAACACGATCGAAGCGGTGCAGCTGGACGGAACGCTGAAAACGACTGTGACCGGAGGGCGCGTCACCACATTGGATTTGCCGGATCAGAACATTGTCGGTGTACGGGTTCTGGAAAATGCGGATTTCGGCAATGTCACGGTCAATCCGGACAATTCCCTGGCGCTTGTTCTGACCGGGATCAACAACAGCGAAACCGAGGCGCTGGATTTCGAGGTCGAGGTCGCTTACGCGAATGGCGGCACCTCCGTGAAGACTGTCAATGTCACCGTCGAGCCGCCGCTGCAGGACTCGGGCTGGGGCACGGGTGACTTCTACATGCTGGAGACCGATGCGCAGGGCGATCTGGTCATCGAGCACGGCGACAATCACCGCAAGGTCTATATTTCAGGCGATGAAAGCGCCTTGACCCTGGCCGAGATCGCGCAGGAAAACGGCCTCGACGTGAGCAAGATCACGGGAGAGTGGCTGGCTGACAACCCCGAATACGGCAGCACACCCGGCAAGGCGCTTGCCGCCGATGCCGGCATGGCGCTGTGGTATTCCATCAATGGGCTTCGTGAGGATGCGAATTCCAACTGGCTGCTGTTCGAGCGGGGCTATGACTATGGGGATGTGGGCCGGCTGATCCCGCGGGGCGCGCGCGGGGAATCCGAACTGCACCCGCAGGTCATCACGGCTTATGGTACCGGGGACCGGCCGGTGATCCAGTCCGAAGCCAACATGTTCCAGTCGCGCAACGAGAACATCGTGATCCAGGACCTCGATTTCCAGGAAGGGGTCAAGGCGTTCTGGGGTGAAAACGTCATCTTCGACAATGTCTCGGTCACCGGCGGCATTTTCAGCGTCAGAAGCATGGATGGGTTCACGCTGCGCAACTCCGAAGTCATCGATGTGGTGCGGGACGAGCCGATCAACAGCGCGGACGGGACCTGGGAGCAGGTGTCGAACCGCATCTCGGGCCTCTATGTCACGCTGAGCGACGGTGTGCTGGTCGACAACAACCTTCTGGATCACAATGGCTGGGAAGAGGGCTACGATTACAATGTCTCGACCGATGCGGGCCAGCCCCCCAGCTTCTACAGCCACAATGTCTATATTCAGTCGGCCAATGACGACGTCACCTTCAGCAACAACATCAATATGCGCGGCGCCTCCTTCGGGGCGCAGATCCGGTCAGGAGGATTCATCGAGGACAACATCTTCCTCGACAACAATGCGGCGCTGAGCACATTCGGCGGGAACTTCGACAATCAGGGCTATACCGCAAACTACTCGCTCATTGCCGATAACCTCGTGGTGTCCGCAGGCCACAAGCGGGTTGCCGAAAAGGAAGGGGCCTTGTCCCTCGGTATCGGGGCCTACGGGCAGACCCCGACGCTGGTCGACAACATCATCACCCACCTGGCCGATCCCAACAACCCGGCGGAGCAGGCGGAAAAGACCGACACCAACAGCCCGCTGAAAACCAGCGTCAATGCCGAAGCGCCGGTTTTTGACGATACGATCATCTACAACTGGCTTGGAGATATCGCGCGCAAGAAAAACGGGCCCAACAACACCAATGTCGAAGGGCTCGACCCGGCGGTTCTGGATCAGACCACGATCCAGAAATTTGCGGCCCAGGTGCTCAACAAGCCCAATGCGACGATCTCCGATCTTGCCGATTATCTGCGGGCGAATGCGGATGGCTCCGGCAGCAATGCGGTCGATGCCGATATGATCCTTGCATACTTCCAGAAGAGTTTCGGCATTGCCCAAGAGGCCCGGACCGACGATGAGGTCGTGCGGTTCGTGCCCAATGCGATCGGCGACGGTGTGCGCTGGGACAACCGTCTCAACTGGAGCACGGAGGATCTGCCGGGCAGCGTTGCGGGCGACAGCGTGGCCTTGGCCGGCAACTGGGTGAACTACGCCGGCACCACGACCCTCAAGGGGCTGGACCTGGGGCAGGGCGGGCGGCTCGCGATCTCGCAGGGTCATCTCGAGGTCACCGGCGGGATCACCGCCGATATGACCGGCCGGATCACCATCGACCGCGCCGGGCAGCTGTGGGCCGCCTCGTACCGTGACAGCGATCTGCTCGATCTCGATATCGATGGCGGGCGCTTTGCCAATACGGGTGTTTTCGAAGGGCGGGCCGATATCGATATTTCGGACAATGCCCAGGCCATTCTCGCAACCGATGGCGCGCGGTTCGTGCTGGGCAGCACAAGCAGCCTGAGCATCGAGGGCAGCGACGCCAAGGTCGGTTTCGATGGCGACAGCACCCAGCAGGCCAGCCTGAGCTTCGCATCCGGATCGGAACTGCGCTTCGTGGCCGATGCCGACGGGCTGGGCAGCATCACCGAATTCCGCAGCGGTCACTTCAGTGCCGGGACCGATGTCCGCTCGGCCGTCGATATCGACGGGGCGCAACTGGAACTCGATCTGTCACAGCTGACCGCGACCTTGAGCGGGGCAACCACCCTGATCGAGGCGGATGAGCTCACCGGCCGGTTTGCCTCCGTCAATGTGACGGGACTTGCCAACGGGAAGGATGCGTTCCTGACCTACAACTATGCCGCTGACGAGATCACCCTGCGGCTGGGTGTCAGCCAGGGGGACGGCGGCAAGCTGTTCATCTCCGAGATCCAGGAAGACAACGGTCCGGTCAATACCGCGCCCGAGGCCGTCAACGACGCCTATTCAACGGCCTTCGACACCAAGCTGGTCGTGGGGGCCCAGCAAGGGGTGCTGTCCAATGACAGCGATGTGGACGGCGACACGCTTCTGGGGCAGGTCCTGACAGGACCCAGGCACGGCACGCTCACCCTCTCGGCGGAGGGCGGGTTCGAATATACCCCCGAGCGCGCATTCAGCGGCACCGATACCTTCACCTACGAGGTCTCCGACGGGTCCGGTGGGGTCGATACGGCGACGGTGGAGATCACGGTGGAGGATCCGGTCGATCAGGGGCCGAGCCTCGTGCTCGGCACCGACGGCAACGATTATCTGACCGGCACCGATGCGGATGAGGTTCTGCGCTCCTTCGGGGGTCGTTCGGATGTTCTTGCGGGCGGCGCGGGGGCCGATGTCTTCGATTTCTCGAGCTCGGTCGGCAATGGCGTGCGGGAGACGCGCACCATTCGCGACTTCGAGGTTGGAATCGATTCTATCGATCTGGGCGATCACGAGGTCGCATCATTTCGCGTTATGGGGCAGAGCCTCTACATCACTCTCGACCCTGAGTTGGATATGCTGATCCTGAATGGCGTCACGACACTCGACGACAGCTACTTTATCTGAAAAGCGCGCCGATCTTTGTTGTCTGGAGGCCGATCTGTAAATATGCTCTGGCCTCATAGTTAACGTGTGCCGAGTGATCTCGACATAACCAGTTAGGATTTAAAATGCGCTCTTTAGGTTATGCGGTTTTGGCCGCCCTCATGATGTTTGTCCCGGCGACAGCCAAGGCAGCTCTGCTCGATCTGAACTCGTTCGGATATGAAAGGGCAGCGGTCGTAACCGAAGCCACTCCGGCGACAATCAGCATTTTCGGAGGCGCTCTGCTGTTTGCGAATGATCCAGCCTCCATCCTGCAGATCAACAGTTTCGATCTCACCGATCCGGCCCAGGCCGCCTTTGTCCTGTTTGGCGCAGGCGAGCTGAGCAGCAGTCTTGCGGGTGCCGATGCGCAGGCGGATATGACCGGGACGATCCAGTTCCTGTTCCGGAACGTCACCGGTATCGGTGAGTTCGCTGCCCTGGACGGCCGCACCATTCTGGCAGAGCTTTTCGGGACCGGCATCTCGCTGACCGGCGATCATTTCGTCACCGACGGCACCTTGCGCCTCACCGCGCTGCGTCCGGTCGCTGCCGTGCCGCTGCCGGCGGCGGGCCTGATGTTGCTTGTGGGCCTGTTCGGAATGGGCGTGCTGCGGCGCCGATAAAAGAGGCAGGACCGCCGATTATCTGACCCGGCCCGGCCGCGGCAGCACTGCTGTGGCCGCACAGTCACCCGCAGTCTTTTACAAGTTTGTGAAACTCTTGCCACTCTTCTACTTCAAGTGGCAAAGCTCTTGCGGACCTTTGCAGGGATGACGTAAGGGATTTCTGTGTTTTGAGCCTTCTGCCACGCTTGAAGCGCATGTGTTGCGAGGGATTCCAAGCGAAGGGTAATCAATGTCAGGCGTTTATCCGATCTTGTTGTGCGGTGGCTCAGGAACGCGGCTTTGGCCCTTGTCCCGCAAGTCTTATCCCAAGCAGTTTTCCAAGCTGACCGGAGGGCAGAGCCTGTTTCAGGCCTCGGCACAGCGCCTGTCCGGCCCGACTTATGAAGCGCCGATCATCGTCACGGCGGATGATTTCCGCTTCATCGCCGCCGAGCAGCTGGCCGGTGTCGAACAGGCCGCCAAGGCCATCCTGATCGAGCCCGAAGCGCGCAATACGGCACCTGCCGTCCTGTCCGCGGCCGTGTGGCTGGCGCAGACGGATCCGGAGGCCGTGATGCTGGTGGCGCCGTCCGATCATGTCATTGCGGATGCAGAGCAGTTCCGCGCCGCCGTCGACGCGGCCCTGCCCGCCGCCCAAGGGGGTGCGATTGTCACCTTCGGCATCACCCCGACCCGTCCCGAGACCGGATATGGCTATCTGGAGCTGGCCGCCGGCGCCAGCACGGAAGCCACCGTGCCGCAGGATCTTGCGGGGTTCGTGGAAAAGCCCGATGCCGCGCGGGCCGAAGAGATGTTGGCGCGGGGTGGGTTTCTGTGGAATGCCGGGATCTTCCTGTTCTCGGTCCGCACCATCCTGGCCGCTTTTGAGACCCATGCGCCCGAGATCCTCGCCGGCGTGCGTGCGGCCGTGGCCGATGCAAAGAGCGATCTGGGCTTCACCCGGCTGGCCTCGGACGCTTGGGCGCAGCTTGAGGATATCTCGATCGACTACGCCGTCATGGAGCGGGTCGAAAACCTGATGGTCATGCCCTATCCGGGGGCCTGGTCCGATCTGGGCAGCTGGGAGGCGGTCTGGCTGGAGAGCGATCCTGACACATCGGGCAATGTCTGTTCGCAGAATGCGACAGCAATTGACTGTCGCGACACCCTGCTGCGCAGCGAGGCGCCATCGCTCGAGCTTGTCGGCATCGGACTGGAGGATATGACAGTCGTGGCGATGCCGGATGCGGTGCTGGTCGCCCGCAAATCCGACGGCCAGCGCGTCAAGGAAGCCGTGGCGGCCCTCAAGGAAAGACAGGCCAAGCAGGCCGTGGAGTTCCCCGTGGATCACCGGCCGTGGGGCTGGTTCGAAAGCCTGGTGATTGCCGGCCGGTTCCAGGTGAAACGGATCGTGGTGCACCCGGGCGCATCGCTGAGCCTGCAAAGCCACCACCACCGGTCCGAACATTGGATCGTCGTGGAGGGCACCGCGAAGGTCACCGTCGATGACGAGGTCAAACTCGTGACCGAGAACCAGAGCGTCTACATCCCGCTGGGGGCCGTGCACCGGATGGAAAACCCCGGGAAGGTGCCGATGGTTCTGATCGAAGTGCAAACCGGCAGCTATCTGGGGGAAGACGATATCGTGCGCTATGAAGATGCCTATGCCCGCAGCTGATGGACACAACATGACCGGGCAGAAGATCGCGGTCGCCGGCATCGGTTACGTGGGGCTGTCGATTGCCGTCCTGCTGGCCCAGAAGAACCGGGTCACAGCGGTTGATATCGATCCGGTGCGGGTGCAGCAGCTGAATGCGCGCCAGAGCCCGATCGTCGACCCCGATGTCGACAGCTACCTCAAGACCAGAGAGCTTGATCTCTCGGCCACGACGGATGGCGCCGCGGCATATCGCGAGGCGGATTTCGTGGTCGTGGCGACCCCGACGAATTACGACCCGCAAACCAACTTCTTCAATACATCCTCGGTCGAGGCTGTGGTGCGGGAGGTGAAGGCAGTCAACTCCGATGCCACGATCGTGCTGAAATCGACGATCCCGGTGGGCTATACGGAGACGCTCAATGGCGACATCGACGGCTCGCGGGTGATCTTCAGCCCCGAGTTCCTGCGCGAAGGCAAGGCGCTTTACGACAATCTGCATCCGTCGCGCATCGTCGTCGGAGAGGTCTCGGAGCGCGCGAGCCGCTTTGCCGCGCTGTTGCAGGAGGGCGCGATCGCGCGCGATATCCCGACGCTCTTTACCTCCTCGTCGGAGGCGGAAGCGATCAAGCTGTTTGCCAACACCTATCTTGCGATGCGCGTGGCCTATTTCAACGAACTCGACAGCTATGCGCTGGTCCATGGCATGGACAGCCGCAATATCATCAAGGGGGTCGGGCTGGATCCGCGGATCGGCGAGCATTACAACAACCCCTCGTTCGGCTATGGCGGCTATTGCCTGCCAAAGGATACCAAGCAGTTGCTGGCCAACTACCAGTCGGTTCCGCAGAACCTCATGCAGGCGATCGTGGATGCCAACCGGACCCGCAAGGATTTCATCGCCGAGCAGATCCTGGCCCGCAATCCGAAATGCGTGGGCGTGCACCGGCTGGTCATGAAGGCGGGGTCCGACAATTTCAGACAAAGCTCCATCCAGGGCATCATGAAGCGGTTGAAGGCCAAAGGGGTCGAGGTCGTCGTCTACGAGCCCGAGCTCGATGCGGTGGATTTCTTCGGTTCGGAACTGATCCACGATCTTGACCGTCTGAAAGAGGTCTCGGACATCATCCTGACCAACCGTCAGTCGGCGGATCTGGCGGATGTGGCGGAGAAAGTCTTTACCCGCGATCTGTTCGGGTCCGACTGAGCGTCAGGCCAGCCGTGACCGATGCGGTGCGACGGTCAGGCCGCGCACCGGCAAATCCGTTCCTTTCCGGCCCGGTCATCGTCTGTGCCAGGCGCCGGGTGGGCGGGGCAGCGCGCGCTGCATATCTCTTTTCTTAAACTTGCTGGTGGATAGATAGCGGCGATCGCGACGGGGCTCCCGAAACGGAGTGCCACGACAGGAGCATTGAAATTCCATGCACCGGCGCAGTTCCCGCTGCTGCCAAAAGACCCTCACATATCTGGCACTCTGGTTTTGCGTGTTCGGAACACACACTCGCACCAAACGAGAAGGACGAAGACATGACCGACAAGTTCAACAGTCACACAGCGGGCCTCTCGAGCCCCCCCGCCAATCTGATCGCCGTCACGCCAAGCGATGACACGGACCTGCCGATGGCAAGCCGGTGCATCAACGTCTCCGGGGGCGGGGCCGTGCGGGTCACCACCATTCATGGCGACACGGCCACCCTTTTTGTCGCGGCCGGTGTCGTGTTCCCCATTCGGGCGCAGCGTATCCACGCGACGGACACCACGGCGACAGGCATTGTGGTGATGTACTGATGAGCGATATTTCGGTTGGGTGCGGCTTCTCGGGGTCGGGCCAATTCCCGGTGCTGCCCGTGCCGGAGCCGCAGGTCGTGTTCCGCGCCCTGCAGCCTCTGACCAGCACGCGGCTTCACGACAAGCAGGCCGTGCGGGATATGGCCAATTACGCGGATCTGGTTGCGCCCTCGAATTTCACCTCGACAGCGGGCCCGATCGACAGCGTACAGGTTATCTTCACCGGCGATGCGGTCTCGGCCGACGCACCTCTCTCCGAGGGCGATCAGGCGGGATACTCCGTGATCGTCACGGACAGCGATGGCAATACGGCGAGTTTTTCCGCGCCCATCATTCCGGTGGAATACGCGGTCCGGTTGATCGTCACCGGAGACGCCGAGATCGAGGTCGACCGCAACCCGATTGCGGTTTCGGGAATGTTCTCGCTGGATTTCACCGGTTCGGATGCGCCCTGGACCGATGTCTATCAGCTCGATCTGGCCGACTACGTCAGCCGCCCCGTCATTCTGGCCACAGCGCCGATTACGGGTGTGCCGGCGATTGGCGAGGTGCTCGACGCCTTGCCCGGGCTGGCCATTTCGGAAGGTGCGGATGGTGTCGAGAGCCGGAGCTACCAGTGGTACAGCTTTGAGACCGCGACCCAGACGGCAGACGACCGCGCGCCCATATCCGGTGCGACAGCACAAAGCTATACGGTGCAGCCAGGGGATGCAGGTCGCACGCTGCTGCGCGGTGAACGCGCGATCGACAGCCGAGGGAGCAGCTCCGAGGCCTTCACGGCGAGCGTGTCGGTCACGGCGGTTCCGGTTGGCGTCACCGATACCTTCACGGACCCCGATGGCACGCTTCTCGACGCACATACACCCGACATCGGCGGCGCATGGAGCGCGGTCTCTGCCGTTGACACGGTTCCCGTGATCTCCAGCAACCGGCTGCTGGCCAATACCAGCCGGGGCGGCGGCACTTACTACATGCTCGATGCGATCACGGCAGCGGATGTGCAGATTTCAGCCGATATGTTTTACGGCCCGACCTCCGGTGCCGGCGGGCTGACGGCCCGGGTCAGCGGCTCCGGATCCACCTTGTCGGGATATTACGGGCGGCTCAATTTCACGTCGGGTGTGCTGCAACTCTATGTGATCGTGAACAATTCGCTGTCGCTGATCGGAGAGGCAGCCTCATCCGACATGACAACCGGCGTGGGCCGTCTGGCCCTGCGCTGTGTCGGACCTGTCATAGAGGTGATCTGGAACGGCACAGTTGTTATCTCCAGAACGAATACTTCCATTGTAACACCGGGATATACCGGGATTGGCCATTATCGCGGCAATATGCTGCAGTGGGACAATTTCAACGTAGAGGTCTTGTGATGTCTGGACGGCGCGGATTTATCTCTGGTTTGCTCTCGGGCACGGCTGTCACGATCATTCTTGGCAGCTCGACAGCTGCGGTTGCCCAGTATCAGGCTCCTTTCCCGATCCAGGGTCTTGTGGGTCTGTCGCAGGCTCAGTGGTCTTTGATCCCTGAACCAAGCCTGACGGGGGATACGGCGATTGTGGATATCACGGAGTTGCCCGAATATCCCCTGGGCTATCAGCCCGAAGCCTTCCGGGTACGTGTGAACGGCGGCGCACCGGTCACGCTGCCCTTTGCCAAGCGCACGAACAAGCCGCGCCACATCCGCATTCCGTCCAGCGGCACGGCAGCGGTTGAAGTGGCCATCGTCTGGCGCTCGGAAGAGGACAGGGCGACCAATGTCGAAAGTGTCTGGTCGGACGCCAAGACGGTCGAACCGATGACGACCTCCACGCCCAGCATTATCATCAGCAGCACCCGCACAACCGGCACGGCGCCTGCGGGGTTCATGTTCGTGGCAGAGGTCAATGGCTTTGGGGTGCTGAATCCGTCGCAGGATCTGCACTGGAAGTGGACCTATGACGACCCCGGTTCCGTCCACAAGCGGATGCGGCCCGAGTATGTGGCTGTGCATGGCAACGATGCCAATGTGTCCTACGATCACGTGGGCGCCCATACCTTCGAAAGACCCGGCACCTACAGGGTCCGGCTGACCTGTACGGACCGTGACGGCAACAGCGTCACCTCCGACCCCTACCTGATCACCGTCGAGGATCCGGATGTCGTGTTTGCCGGTGCGAATACCATCGTGATCGCGCCGAGTGGCATGCAGAATATCGGACCGAGCGGTGCGCGGTATTTTGTCAGCCCGGCCGATGCCAGAAGCGCCTGGACCCAGTCGACGGGCCGGTACCGGCTGCTTCTGGAGCGGGGCTACAGCTATGAGCTCTACCAACAGCTCAATCGTCCGGCAGAGCTGCAGATTGGACCGTGCGGCTTCGGCCGGGACCCGCTGATCACCGAACGCATGCCGCTGACCTATGGCAACGGGGATGAGGCGGGATACTCCGTCTGGGGGCTGCAGTTCGATGACGGGTACGATCCGTCCAATCCCGAAGCCGGCTCCGGCACCCAGGGCGTCTACAACGCCATCGACATCGGCGTGCAGGATCTGACCATCCACGACTGCGGGTTCAGCGGCTTCAACGTGCCGATCCAGCCGTCCGACAACAAGCGCTGGATCATGTCGAGCACAGAAGTGACGAACTGGTCCAATTTTGGCATGTTCCAGAGCGTCAGCATCGAACATGCGATAGTCGGCTGCACCATCGTCCAGAACCCGCTTGCGATCCGCAAGGGCGACGGCAAGAGCTACGCGCACCCGATCTATGCGGATCACGGCCCGTACCGGACGAACTACAACCGCGGCGACTGCGCCGTGATCCAGAGCGATCTCTTCTCCAGTGTGAACTGGGCGGGCGATACGGTCATCCAGATCTGCATGCGGGTCAATGCGGTCGGCGACGAGGGCTATGCGATGAACATCAGCCAGTGCAAGACCGAAGGCGGCGCGCTCTATATCGGGCCGACCGCCGGGGACGACGGCTCGCCCTGGATGGATATCAAGGTCAGTAAGCACCATCACGTCACCGCCTGCAGTGCGATGACGGCGATCGCCATCGGCAATGCGTTGATGGAAAACTGCATCGTGGTCTGTGGGGCCGATCCGTTCGAGGGGCTGGCCTTCTCGCAGTATGTGAACGTGCGCGACACGTTCAATGGGTTCTCTACTGGCGTAGAAAATACATCGAGACCCTTCATTCGAAAGCGTCCGGACAAGGGGCTGGGCTCCGAGTTCACGGTGCGCTGGCGGAATATGACGATCATCGACCTGCGCGCAGCGGCGGATATTCCCTCCGATTTCCAGCCCACCCGCGCTGCGGACTTCCAGCTGATTGCCAATGACAACCTGATCCATGCGCCAAACGGGCAAGGGCCTGTTGCCAACCTCGATCTCTCGCAGGCCTTCACGCCGCGCTATGTGGGCCGTCTGGTCTACGGGGAAAACGGCAACGCGTTGCAGACGGAATATTCGAACGCGGGCAACGGGCTCATGGGGGTGCCGTTGGCCGACTGTCCGGCCATCGGGGCTGCCACGGGCGAGACAGCCCTGGATGATTTCACCGGACAATTGCGGCGCGACACGGTGGCGGGCCTGGCGCGCACCACATACTCGCAAGGGGCCTGGGAGCCGGCGCTCGAACGCTGAAGCACCTCGGAGCGGGCGGGCGGTGGCTTTGCGGCAAGATCGGGCGTTACTTGAGGCGAAACTTTTGGAACCAGGTCGCCAAGGCCCCGGACCCCGCCTGCGCTAAGACATGCGGGGCCGCGGCTGGGGCCGCTGCGCCCTTCACCGGATCAGGAATTTCATCAGGCGCTGATAGCCCAGCCCGAGCGCAACCAGGAAGACGGCGAGCGGCACAATCAGCCCAAGCGCATCGGACATGCCCAAGTTGACCAGAACGGCCTTGGCCGGGATCACCACCTCATGGCCCACGAAGATGGGCAGGGCGAGGATACCGCTGGCGATGGCAAAGCTGTTCCCGAGCCGCAGGACAGAGCCGTGTCGCGCCACACCGCGGTTGAGCGCGCAGAAGGCGGCAATGATCCACAAGGTCAGCCCGGCATAGATCATCAGGTGCCAGGGATACACGAGCCCGAAATCGCTCAGCCCGGGCAGGGCGCGCACCTCATAGAGCATGACAAATCCAAAGATGATCAGCACGGTGCCATAAAGCAGCATGTCCTTCGCGATCCGGGGACGATGGTGGAATTGACGCAGCAGGAGCCCCATGACGACACCGACCATCACATAGGATGTCATGTGGAAATAGCCGTATTTCGCGGTCAGCAGGATTTTGGCCAATTCCAGCACACCACCGGGCTTCAAAGGTGCAATCGTTGCCGACAGTCCCTCGTGGATCAGCAGGCAGATGGCGCCGATGGTTAGGGCCGTCAGCACCCTGTCCGGCCCGATCTGAAGCAGGCGCATCAGCAGCGGCATGGTCAGCATCGCCAGCGCGTAATAGGCGATGGCGGAATAGAACATGAAGGACACCGAGTATGCGTCGTCCAGCCCGGAGCCGGTCAGCAGGCTCAGCAGCCGGAACAGCGCCATGAAGAGGACACCTCCCAGGATGAGCCGGGTGTTGAAGCGGTTCCCCTTGAGAAATTGCGCCGGATTCTTGGCATAATGATAGACCCCCAGCGCCCCGATCCCCAGCCCGAAGACCATGGCAAACCCAGGCGTGCCGTAGCGCAGCGCCGGGTAGAGCATATCGTAGATCCAGATCGCCTCCTGCGAGATGCGCTCCAGCGCGCCGGGCAGCCAGTGCACGACCACGACCCAGAGGATCAGGACACCCCGCGTGGCGTGGACTGCATTCATCATTTCCGGGAAGGTCAGCCCGCCGGCCTCGGGGGCGGATGCGGCCGGCGCAGGCATTGGCTGTACCGGTGCGGCCGGGGGGGCCGCTGCCGGGGGCGGGGCGGCTGTGCCTCCTCCCGCAGCGGTGATCTCCGCAATCGTCTTGCCATCGAAGATCATGCGTGCGGTGTCTGGATCGAGGCCAAGCGCCTCCATCCGCATGATGACCGTCAGCGCCGAGAGGCTGTCGCCACCCAGATCGTAGAAACTCTCGTGGATCGAAACCTCCGGCACGCCCAGCACTTCCGCCCAGAGCGCCTGCAGCTCGGCGGCGCGCGGATCGGCCGAGGTGTCGGCCGGCGCAGTGGTCACAGGGGTTGCCGCCGCCGGAACGGGGTGTTGCGGCGCACCGGCGCCGGTGATCTCCGCAATCGTCTTGCCATCGAAGATCATGCGTGCGGTGTCTGGATCGAGGCCAAGCGCCTCCATCCGCATGATGACCGTCAGCGCCGAGAGGCTGTCGCCACCCAGATCGTAGAAACTCTCGTGGATCGAAACCTCCGGCACGCCCAGCACTTCCGCCCAGAGCGCCTGCAGCTCGGCGGCGCGCGGATCGGCCGAGGTGTCGGCCGGCGCAGTGGTCACAGGGGTTGCCGCCGCCGGAACGGGGTGTTGCGGCGCACCGGCGCCGGTGATCTCCGCAATCGTCTTGCCATCGAAGATCATGCGTGCGGTGTCTGGATCGAGGCCAAGCGCCTCCATCCGC
>NZ_JALIEB010000021.1 GCF_025755255.1 Roseobacter sinensis
GGGTCGTCGCCCGAGCGCGTGAACTCATCCGTATGACAGAGCCCGGTGGCCTTGATCTCCACCAGAACCTCGCCCGCGCGCGGCCCCTCAAGGTTCACATCCATCACCTCAAGCGGCTTACCCGCCTCAACCGCAACAGCAGCGCGAGTCCGTAGCATGGGCCTTCTCCTTACCGTGAATTGTCGCGACCAGAGAAAAGTGTGAGCCGCCGTTGTCAAGGGAAGGTTTGCGAGAGCGCCTGATCTGACCGTGATTGGATTTCTCACTCAACGGCATACTTGCGAAAAATTCTGCTTATAAATGCTGCTCTCGGCCACAGTTCGGCAGCGGTTTTCAGCGTCGACGGCTACAATGCCGACGAAGCCAGCCGGAGACATGTCATGAGCCAGCATCCGCGGATCGACAAGAGTTATGCGCTGCAGGACCGGTACACCACGACCGAGGGCCGGGTCTTTCTCACCGGGACGCAGGCGCTGGTGCGCATCATGCTGGATCAGGCCCGGCGCGACCGGATGGCGGGGAGGCGCACGGCGGGGCTGGTCTCGGGCTATCGCGGCTCTCCGCTGGGCGGGGTCGATCAGGAGATGTGGCGCAACGGCGATCTGCTGCGCACCGAAGGCATCCGGTTTCTTCCGGCGGTGAACGAGGATCTGGCGGCGACAGCGATTTTGGGCGCGCAACAGGCGAGCCTTGATCCGGGCTGCGAGGTCGAGGGCGTGTTTTCAATGTGGTACGGCAAGGGGCCTGGTGTCGACCGATCTGGGGATGCGCTGAAGCATGGCAATGCCTACGGATCTTCACCCAAGGGTGGTGTGCTGGTGGTGGCCGGGGACGATCACGGCTGTGTTTCATCGTCCATGCCGCACCAGTCGGACGTGGCCTTCATGGCGTGGTTCATGCCGACGCTGAACCCCGCCAGCGTAGCGGAATACCAGGCGTTCGGCGAATACGGCTTTGCACTCTCGCGCTTCTCGGGCACCTGGGTCGGTTTCAAGGCGATCTCGGAAACGGTGGAGAGCGGACAATCGGTGGAACTCGCCCCGGACCGGGTGTTCCGGCAGCCCGACTTCACGGCGCCGCCCGGCGGGCTGCATGTGCGGCTCGCCGATCTGCCCTCGCCGGGGATCGAAACCCGCATCCGCGCCAAACTCGACGCTGTGCAGGCCTTTGCCGAGGCGAACCCGATCGATCGTGCGCTCTATGGCATCGCCGACGCCCGCTTTGGTTTTGTGACCACCGGCAAAGGGCATCTGGATCTGATGGAGGCGCTGCGATTGCTGGGCGTCGATGAGGCGCGCTGCCGGACCTTGGGAATCGACATCTACAAGGTGGGCATGGTCTGGCCCCTCGCACATCACGCCGCACTCGATTTCGTGACGGGCAAGCGCGAGGTCATGGTGATCGAGGAAAAGCGCGGGATCATCGAGAGCCAGTTCAAGGAGCACTTCTATGACTGGCCCGGCCGCAAGCCGGAGCGCATGGTGGGCAAATACGACGAGGAGATGCGCCCGCTGGTGCCCTGGACGGGCGAGCTGTCTCCCCGGCTGCTGTTGCCATTGATCTCCGGACGCCTGGCCCGGTTTTTCCCGGATGAAGGTTTTGTGGAACTGGCGCATGCGCTGACACAGAAGGCTCCGCCTGTGCTGCGCGTCGAAGGTGCGTCACGGACGCCATACTTCTGCTCGGGTTGCCCACACAACACCTCGACGAAGGTCCCGGAGGGCTCGCAGGCCGCGAGCGGCATCGGCTGCCACGTGATGGCCTCCTGGATGGATCGCGAGACGGTGGGCTATGCGCAGATGGGTGGCGAGGGGGTGCCGTGGATCACCCAGTCGATGTTCAACGGCGGCAAACATATCTTCCAGAACCTCGGCGAAGGCACGTGGTATCACTCGGGGTCCTTGGCGATCCGGCAGGCGGTCGCAGCGGGTGCGAACATCACCTACAAGATCCTCTACAACGACGCGGTTGCGATGACAGGAGGCCAGCCCGTGGACGGGCCGGTTTCGGTCTCGGGCATTGCGCAGAGCTGCCGTGCGGAAGGCGTGGACAGGATCGTCCTGGTGTCGGACGATATTCAAAAGTTTCAAATGAATGATTTCCCGGCCGGAACCACCTTTCATGACCGGTCGGAGATGGATGGGCTGCAACGGGAGCTGCGCGAGATCCCGGGCGTCTCGGTGCTGATTTACGAGCAGATGTGCGCCACCGAAAAACGCCGCAAACGCAAGCGCGGTGCCTTGCCCGCCGCCGAGCGGGTCGTGGTGATCAACGAGTTGGTCTGCGAAGGCTGCGGCGACTGTTCGGTGGAAAGCAACTGCCTGAGCGTGGAGCCGATCGAGACGGAGTTCGGGCGCAAGCGCCGGATCAACCAGTCGAGTTGCAACAGCGATCTCAGCTGCCTCAACGGATTCTGCCCGAGCTTTGTGACGTTGGAGGGCGCGCGGCGACGCAACGCGCGGCCCGGCGGACCGGATCTGGACGCCTTGAGCGCGACCTTGCCCCTGCCCGATCAGCCGCCGCTCGATCAGCCCTATAACCTGCTGGTGACCGGCGTCGGCGGCACCGGCGTCATCACCGTCGGTGCGCTCATCTCCATGGCGGCCCATCTTGAAGGCAAGGGCGCCAGCGTGCTGGACTTTACCGGCTTTGCGCAGAAGTTCGGCACCGTGCTGGGTTATGTGCGTCTGGCGAATGACCCCAAGATGCTGCACCAGCCGCGTATCGACGCAGGTGCCGCGGATGCGGTGATCGGGTGCGATGCGGTGGTGTGTTCGTCTCCGAAGGCTTCTGTGCACTACAGTCCCGGCACCCGTGTCGTTCTGAACCGCGCCGAGATGCCCACGGGCGATCTGGTGCTGAACCGGGATGCGTCGCTCCGGATCGATGCGCGTGAGGCGGCGATCCGCGACGCCGTCGGGGCCGCGCATGTGCAGGCCTTCGACGCGGGCGCACTCGCCGAGCGGCTGATGGGGGATGCGGTCTATGCCAATGTGATCCTGCTGGGGTTCGCCTGGCAGCGCGGCCTGGTGCCTGTGGGGCTGGAGGCGCTGCTGCAGGCGATGACGCTCAACGGTGTGAAACCCGAAGAGAACGCGCGCGCCTTTGCCTGCGGGCGCGTGATGGCCGATGCGCCCGATAAGCTGGCCCTCGACCCGCCCGCACCGGCGGAGACGTTGGCGCAGGTGACGGCACGCCGCCGGCACTTCCTGACGCAGTATCAGGACGCCTCCTACGCCGCACGGTTCGAGGCAACACTCGAGCCCTTGTCTGCCTTGCCCGAAGAGCTTCGGATCGCGGCGGCGAAATCCCTCTTCAAGCTGATGGCCTACAAGGATGAATATGAGGTCGCGCGGCTTCACCGCGACCCCGCGTTCCTGGCAAGGCTGGACGACGCGTTCGAGGGGCCCGTTACGCCGCGCTATCACTTGGCACCGCCGGCGCTGTCGCGGCGCCGGGACGCGCGGGGTCGGCCGATCAAGCGCAGTTTCGGACCCTGGATGGGGCGTGTCTTCGGCCTGCTCAAACATCTCAAGGGTCTGCGTGGCACCTGGGCAGATCCGTTCGGCTACCACCCGGACCGACGGCTGGAGCGCGCCCTGATCGTCTGGTTCGAGGAGGTGCTCGCCGAGGTGCCCTCGCTTTGGGAGGCTGGTGCCGAAACCGCCGTGCGCGAGTTGCTCACGGCCCCGATGGACATTCGCGGCTACGGCCCGGTCAAGGAAGAGGCCGCCCAGACCGTCAGGGCGCGGGTGGCGCGAGTGATGCGCGGGACATGAACTCGGTCGGCAACTCGACCGGGCCACTGCACGCCTGCCCATTCAGCTTGGCGAGCAGCAACCGGGCGGCAGCGCGACCCATCTCGATCTGCGGCACCCTCACCGTGGCCAGTTGCGGCGTCACCACCGAGGCCAGGCCGATGTCATCGAAGCCGACAATCGACACCTGGCCGGGTACATCGATGCCCATCTCGCGCGCGCGTTTCAGCGCACCGGCGGCCAGAACATCGTTGCCGCACATCACAACAGTGGGGCGCTCAGGCGCGGCCATGATCCGGGCAAAGGCATCGCCGCCGAATTCAATCCGATATGTCGCCTCTTCGACCTGAAGCAGCTCGGCGCCCTGCCCAAAGTCCGCGATAGCGGCGGCAACGCCGTCGAAACGGTCGCGCGCCCGGTCGTTGCCGTCGCGCACCCCGCAGATCATCGCGACGCGGCGATGACCAAGCGCCAGCACACGCTGCATCGCATCATAAGCCGCGCCACGATTGTCGAACCCCACGTAGAGGCGCGTATCGTCAGAGCGCAGGCACCACGAGATCACATAAGGGATGCGGCGCTTGGCAAGGAAGTCACGAGTGGCCTCGGGCCGGGCGTCGCCGATCAGCATCAGCCCGTCTGCTCCATGGGCGATCAGCGCCTTGATTTGCCGCAGCTCCTGGTCGGGGTCATAGCCGGTGCTGGCCACGAGCAGATTCACACCGGCCTCTGACAACACCTCCTGGAAGGCCTGCACGCCGCTGGCGAACATCGCGTTGGCCATGCTGGGAATGATCGCGCCCACCGTATTCGTCCGGTTGCTGGCCAGCGCCCGTCCGCCGAAATTCGGCGTGTAACCCAGCGCCTCGATCGCCGCTTCGATCTTGTCGCGTGTCGGCTTCGCCACCTTGTCTGGGTCGTTGAGCGCGCGCGAGATACTGGCCGTCGATACGCCAGCAAGGCGCGCGACATCTTCAAGGGTGGGGGCGGACGACCTGCTCATGTCGCGATCTATAACCGCCTTTGGCGGGCTTGGCCCGGATTTTTTCGCCATTCTCCGGCAAATATCTGAAAGAGAACACAAAACTTTGCGCTTGCGCGACTCGATGTAAGCGCTTACACACTTGTCGCAACAAGAGCCCAACGCGGTCAGCAGCGGGCTCCGTTCCGGGGGTGATCAGCACAGCGCGTCCACGCGATGAGGTGGCAAGTGCGGCCCTTCGGTCTGACAACTGATCCGGACCACCAGATAGGACCCCAGCCATGGCGCGAGAGTATCTCAAGAAAGCTGACAAGACCGCGATGACGGATGCGAGCGATGTGCGCGAAACCGTGCAAAACATCCTCAACGACATCGAGGCCGGGGGGGACGCGGCGGCGATGAAGTATGCCCAGAAGTTCGACAACTATCAGGGCAACGTCATCCTTGGGGAGGAGGAGATCGCCGCCGCGTCCGTGCTGGTGTCGCAGAAGCTGAAGGACGACATTGCGTTCGCGCATGACAATGTGCGCCGCTTTGCCGAAACCCAGAAATCCACCATGACCGACGTGGAACTGGAGGTTGTCCCCGGGCTGATCGCCGGGCAAAAGGCGATCCCCTGCCGCGCGGCGGGCTGCTATGTGCCTGGTG
Source organism: Roseobacter sinensis (assembly GCF_025755255.1). GTDB lineage: Bacteria > Pseudomonadota > Alphaproteobacteria > Rhodobacterales > Rhodobacteraceae > Roseobacter > Roseobacter sinensis. Next base: position 5,389 of record NZ_JALIEB010000021.1, read on the forward strand.
GCCGCTACAGCCACATCGCCAGTGCGATCATGACAGTGACCACCGCGAAAGTCGCGGGCTGCCAGCACATCGTGGCCTGCTCGCCGCCCCGTGCGGGCGAAGGCATCGCCCCGGCGATCATCTATGCGGCGAACCTCTGTGGGGCGGACAAGATCCTGTCGATGGGCGGGGTGCAGGGCGTGGCGGCGATGACCTTCGGACTCTTCGGTCTGCCGAAAGCGGACATCCTCGTCGGACCAGGCAACCAATTCGTGGCGGAGGCCAAGCGGATCCTCTTCGGCCGCGTGGGCATCGACATGATCGCGGGCCCGACCGACAGCCTGATCCTCGCCGACAAGGGCGCGGACCCGTTCATCGTGGCGACCGACCTCGTGGGCCAGGCCGAGCATGGTTACAACTCGCCCGTCTGGCTGGTGACAGACGACCGTCCGCTGGCCGAGAAGGTGATGGAGATCGTGCCGGGGCTGATCGAGGACCTGCCGGAGCTGAACCGCGACAACGCGCGCGCCGCCTGGCGGGACTATGCCGAAGTGATCCTCTGCGCCGACCGAGAGGAGATGGCAGCAACCTCGGATGATTACGCGCCCGAGCACCTGACCGTACAGGCCGAGGACCTGGACTGGTGGCTGGAGCGGCTGCAGTGCTACGGCTCGCTCTTCCTGGGCGAGGAGACGACCGTGGCCTTCGGCGACAAGGCGTCGGGCACCAACCACGTGCTGCCCACGTCGCAATCGGCGAAGTACACCGGCGGCCTGTCCGTGCACAAGTACATGAAGATCGTGACGTGGCAGCGCGCAACGCGCGAAGGCTCCAAGCCGGTGGCCGAGGCCACGGCGCGCATCTCGCGGCTGGAAGGTATGGAAGGACACGCGCGCACGGCAGACGCTCGGCTGCGAAAGTACTTTCCGGAAGAAAACTTCGACCTCTCGGCGATGGACTGATCCAGGATGCCGCCGCTCTTCGACGTCTCCGATAAGACAGCCTGTGTGACCGGGGCCAGCAGTGGCCTTGGACGGCAGGCAGCCCGGCTGCTGGCCGAGGCGGGCGCGCGTGTCGTGGGCCTCGCGCGGCGGGCCGACCAGCTCTCGGCCTGGCAGCAGGAGACCGCGGGTGAGACGGCAACCGTTGCGGCGGATTTGTCAGACCGCACCGCCTTGCGCGGCATCGCGACCGCGGTCACCGCTCCCTTCGGGCCAATCGACATTCTCGTCAACGCGGCGGGCATCAACACCCGTCAGCATGCGGATGAGGTCACCGACGACGGCTGGGACATAACGCTCAACCTGAACCTGGCGGCCCCGTTCTTTCTGGCGCAAAAGCTGGTCCCGGCCATGAAGGACAAGGGCTGGGGCCGGATCATCAACTTCGCCTCGCTGCAATCGCGCAGAGCTTTTGCCAATGGCATCACCTACGGCGCGTCGAAAGGCGCGGTGGAACAGATGACCCGCGCCATGGCCGAGGCCTGGTCGGGCAACGGTATCACCGCAAACGCTCTGGCGCCCGGGTTCTTCCGCACCGAGCTGACCGGCCCGGTCTTTGCCGATGCGGCACGTGCACAACGCAACGCCGATCAGACCTGCATCGGGCGCAACGGCGAGCCTGCCGATCTGGACGGGCCGTTGATGTTCTTCTGCTCGCCCGCGTCCGATTATGTCACCGGGCAAGTGCTGTTCGTGGACGGGGGGTTCACCGCAAAATGAAGGCGCTTGTCTACACCGGGGTCGAGGAGCTGACCTATACGGACCGCCCAAGGCCCGAGGCCGGGGAGGATGAGGCGCTGGTGCGCATCATGGCCTCGGGCATCTGCGGCTCGGACATGCATGCCTATCTTGGCCATGATCCGCGCCGGCCGGCCCCCCTCACGCTGGGGCACGAGGCCGCGGGCGTCGTTGTCGGCGGCCCGCAGGACGGCCGGCGGGTCACGATCAACCCGCTGGTGGCCTGCCAGGCGTGCAACTATTGCAGCAGTGGGCGCGAAAACCTGTGCCAGCGCCGACAGATCATTTCGATGCCGCCACGCGAAGGCGCATTCGCCGATTACGTGGCGATGCCGTCGCGCAACCTGATCACAGTGCCGGAGGCTGTGCCACTCAAACATGCGGCGCTGGCCGAGCCCATCGCCTGTGGCTGGCACGGGGTGCGGCTGGGCCGGTCGGTGCTGGGCGGTGATCTCTCCGGCGCCCGGGCCGTCGTGATCGGGGGTGGTGCCATCGGCGTGGGTGCCGCCCTGTCGCTGGCTGCGCAGGGCGCGCAGGATATCATGCTGGTCGAGCCCAACGAGACACGGCGCGCACGGCTCGCAGATGTGGCGGGCTTCGAGGTCTGCGCCCCGGGCGAGCCGGCCATGCCGGGCCAGGGCTCGGCCGACATCGTAATCGACGGCGTGGGCGATGCGGGCACGCGCGAGACCGCAAGCATGATCGCGCGCCCCGGCGGGGTGATCGTACACATCGGTCTCGGCGAAGCAACCGGCGGGCTCGACATCCGGCGCATGACCTTGCAGGAGATCACGTTCATCGGGACCTACACCTACACGTCCGAGGACTTTGCGCAGACAACCGCTGCAATCTTCGATGGGCGGCTGGGGCGGCTCGACTGGATCGAGGAGCGTCCGCTGGCGGAAGGACACGCAGCGTTTCAGGACATCCGCGCCGGCTGCGTGGCGGCCCCGAAAATCATATTGACCCCGGACCACGGCGGGACCGAGACTTGAGGCCCACTCAACTCATGCGCAAAGGACATCGCCATGCATAAGAAAATCATCGTCTCGCTCGCTCTGGACCACGGGATCAGCCAGGAAGCGCTGGCCATGGCGCGGCATCTGAAAGGGGACGACGGAGAGATCCAGGCGGTTCACGTGCATGAGAGCCCAAACAGCTCGGTCAATGCCTATGTCTCGGAGGATATCATGCGGCAAGCGGTCGATGCCGCCAGGGAGAAGCTGGCGGCCCGCGTCGCGGACACTCCGGACGTAGAGCCGGTGATGCTGCACGGCTCGCCCGGACAGGCGCTGACCGAATATGCGAAGAAAATCGGGGCGGACTGCATCATCGTGGGGTCGCACAAACCCGGGCTCAGCGACTACTTCCTCGGCTCGACCTCCTCCCGTGTGGTCCGCCACGCGCCCTGCTCCGTCTATGTCATACGTTAGAAACTGCTCACACAGCGCTGATGCGAAGGCGCTTCATCACAAGGAGTATTTAGGTGTCCATCAGTAGCAAGATCGTGGATGACGTCGTTGCCGCGGGCATCGCGTTCGTCACGACGGTGCCGTGCAAACAGCTGGCCGGCGTCATCGACGAGGTCGAGGCGCGGCCCGAGATCTACCACATCCCCTCCAACAAGGAGGACGAGGGGATGGGCCTCTGCGCCGGCGCCTTCATGGGTGGCAAGAAGCCGATGATCATCATGCAGAACACCGCCATCGGCGTGACCATCAACACGCTGGCAACGCTGACGCAGTTCTACCGGATGCCGCTGCCGATGCTGATCTCCTACCGTGGTGAACTGCGCGAGCCGGTCGCCTGCCAGGTCGAGATGGCGGTGCACACCAAGGCGCTGCTGAACCAGCTGCTGATCCCGACCTTCCACTTCCACAAGGAAGCCGACGCCGAGGAGCTGCCGGAAATCCTGAGCTACACCTTCATGTGCAACAAACCTGTGGCGATCCTGACGGATGCGTCCTTCTGGGGAGGCTATGGCGACCAATGATCCGTTCCGAGATTCTGAAAGAGATCGCGCCCATCCTGCGCGACCAGCTTGTGGTCTGCAACATCGGCATTCCCAGTCAGGAGCTGCATGCCATCGACGATCAGCCCAGCAACTTCTACATGCTGGGGACCATGGGGTTGGCGAGCTCCATCGGCCTCGGGCTGGCGTTGGCGCAGCCGAAACCGGTGGTGGTGATCGACGGTGACGGCTCGATCCTGACCAACATGGGCACGTTACCGACCATCGCGAACAATGTGGCGAACAACTACATCCTGATGATCATCGACAACGGCTCGTATGGCTCGACCGGGGATCAGCCAACCTACACCGGCAAGAAGACCTCGCTCGCCAAAGTGGCCGAAGCCTGCGGCTGTGAGCGGGTGGTCGAATGCAAGGACGTGGACACCGGGGCTGTGCTGCAGGACGCACTCGACAGCGGTGAGATGACGATCATGGTTGTCAAATGTGACAGCGGCAACGCAAAGATGCCGGTGATCACAATGGATCCGGTGGTGATCCGCGACCGCTTCATGAAAGCGGTGCAGGCCTGAGACCCTTGGGAGGGGCGAAGGCCATCCACTCCTATGCCGACGCGCGACGGGAGGCGCGACGTCGGCTCCCTTGGATGGTGTTCGACTATATCGACGGGGCGGCGGGGGAAGGCGTGGCCGAAGCGCGCAACCTCGCCGCCCTGCGCGAAGTCGAATTGCAGCCTCGGGTCCTCGTCAATGTGGCAGAGCGTGATCTGAGCGTTCCGGTTTTTGATCACGCGGGCCACGCGCCTTTCGGCATCAGCCCGATGGGGATGTGCAATCTGTCCGGGCCCGGCGCCGATCTGATGCTGGCGCGGATCGCGGCGAAGTGTCAGGTACCGCATGGCGTCTCGACCGTCGCCTCAACACCGATGGAGGAGATCATCGAGGCGGCGGAGGGGCACGCCTGGTTCCAACTGTATTTCAGCGGCGACGGCAGCGGCACCGCGAAGCTGGTGGAGCGGGCCAAGGCCGCCGGCTACAAGACGCTGGTGATGACGCTGGACGTGCCCGAAGTGGGACGGCGCCCACGCGAGCTGCGGCGCGGCTTCAAGATGCCCTTCCGCATCGGACCGATGCAGTTCATCGACTTCGCCCTGCACCCGATCTGGTCGATCTCGACCCTGGTCGCCGGCGCGCCGGAGCTTGCCAACTTCAAGACGGAGGGTTTCACCTTCGATCGGGCGGAAAGCCGGGCGGCGGCGGATTGGGACTTCCTGAAACGGTTGCGCGATCAGTGGGATGGAACCCTGGTCGCGAAAGGGGTGGCCCACGTCGGCGATGCCGAGCGCCTGAAGGCCGAAGGTGTGGATGCGATCCAGGTTTCAACCCACGGAGGCCGACAGCTTGACTCCGCGCCGCCGCCGATCCTTGCGCTGCGGGCCATCCGCGACGCCGTGGGCCCGGCATATCCGCTGTTCTACGACACGGGCCTGCGCTCCGGCGAAGACGTAGTCAAGGCCTATGCCATGGGCGCCGATTTCGTCTTCTTTGGCCGCGCGTTGCAGTTCGCGATTGCAGCGGGCGGCGAAGCGGGCCTCGCCCGCTTCTGGGACCTCACGATGGAGGAAGTCGGGCTGACCCTCGCCCAGCTCGGTCAGACGCGCCTGCCCCGGTCCAACGAAGAGCGCATTTCAATCCTGCCGTAATGCTCAATCCTGCCGTAATGCGGTCGGGACCGCTCTTCGCACTTTGCCATCAAGGGGCAGCGAAGCGCGATCCGTCTTAAGGCCGGAAGGCCTTAGCCGTTGATGATGCGCACGATCCGGCGCGCGATGGCGTCGGTGGCTTTCTTCGACGGGTGGATGCGGTCTCCGCCGTGGAAGGACCGATCACCATAGGGCACCAAATCCTGAAGGGAGACGAAGTGCACGCCGGGGTCGGCCTTGGCCATGAGATTGATCCGGGACTCAAGCTCGTTGCCCTCGTCCCGGCAGTGCTCGATGATCGAGCCGACGCCGGGGCTGCGCAGGTAGCCAACGTAGATCACCTGCGCGCCGCCGCGGCGGATGTCGCGGACCATACGGGCGATTTCACCCTGCTGACCATCGGCACTGATCATGCGGTTCATGCGATTGTCGCAGCGGCTGCAACCGCAACCAAGCCACAGGTCGTTGCCGCCACCATTGATGATCACCCATTCCCAGTTGCCCGGGACGTACTGCTTCGAGATGTTCAGCCCCATCGCGCCGGTGATCGGCAGGTGGTAGATGATGCGTGCGCCAACAACAGAGCGGTCGATCACAGGCTCCTGAAGCATCTGCTCGACACCATCAGCGATGCCCTGATCGGTCCCAGCGTGCCAAGCCATCATCGAATCGCCCATGGCCAGAATGCGCGGGGACTGGTCGCGCGGCACGTATTCACCGCAGCCCGCGAGAAACAGGAGAATTGCACTGAGCTTGATAAAGAGAGATTTCATGTTACCACCACCGATGTTTACGACGCCCCCCGATCGAGGCTTAGCCACGGCTAGTGGTACGGGATCGGCGCCGACAACCCGTTAACGACGGCAAGATTTCGGCTCGGAAAACGGCTCGGAATTGGTTCAAATCTTCGAAGACTTATGCGGAGCTCAATGCGTGGCGCGGGCGATCAGCGTCGGTGCAATGATCACACGCTCGCCGGGCCGCTGCGGATGCGACAGACGCATTTCCAGCAGCCGCAGAACCTCCCTAACCGTGCAGTCGATCGGGTTGCGCAAAGTGGTCAAGCGATACTCGGGCCAGCGCGCCATGGATATGTCGTCAAAGCCGACGACGGCGAGATCATCCGGCACAGCCAGGCCGAGATCGTGGCGTGCGCAGGAGAGCGCGCCAAGCGCCATGGCATCATTTGCACAGATCAGCGCATCGAGTGCATGGGATGTCAGAAGGACCCTCGCCGCGCGACGGCCGCCTTCGACCGAATAATCTGCATGGCCGTGGGTCAGCAGGCGATGCCCGGCGCCCTCCAAGCGCGAGACGACACCGGCGAGGCGCTCCCGCTCAGAGGACCAATCGGCCGGCCCGCCAAGATACCCGAAACGGCGGCGTCCCCCGCGCAAGAGCAGATCAACGGCCTTCGCGGACCCGGCGCGATTGTCACAGGCAACACTGTCGGACCGCGGGTTGCTCCCGATGCGACCGGCAAAGATGATCGGGATGTTGAGCTTCTCGCACGTCGTGACGATGTCGGGGCTGATACTGCCACCCCGGATGATCAGCGCATCGAGCGGGTAGCGCAGGACCGAAAGGATCGCTTGATCGGTGACCGCGTGGGGCCCGCCCAGCACCAGAGGCCACTTGTCCGCCGCGTTCAGAGCTGAAACCAGAGCGGCGAGGAACTCACTGTCATAGGGGCTGGCGAGATCGCCTGCGACCACCGCCACGAGGCCGGTGCGCGTGCCCTGCAGGCTGGCCGCAAGCGCATTGGGCCGGTACCCGATGTCGAGAGCAACGTTCAGCACCCGTTCGCGCTTGAGCGGATCGAGATAGCTGTCAGGGTTGAACGCGCGGGACACTGCGGTGCGCGAGACCCCTGCAGCGCGCGCCACATCCGCCGCGGTGACCCTGCGCGGGCGCCGTGCGGTCGGTCGCAGATGATCCTTCTCCTCCGTCATCGGCCATGCCCGGTCGTCGGATGCACGGTCGCTGCAAGGCAGCAGAACCGTCACACGGTTGTCACCAAGTCCCGATAGCTGAACACGTGTGCACATTTGGAATCAACCCCGTTGATGCAAAGGCGCCGGGCGGATATCGTCAGGATACTCCGCCGGATGCTGCACGTGAGATGCTGCGCCGCATTGGCGGGTCGCAGGACACATCAACGCGCGTCTTGCGCAACTGACATGGGCTTTGGGAGAAAGACATGAAAATCATAAAAATCGCTGCAACAGCAGCTTTTGGCCTGACGGCCACGGGGAGCTTTGCCGAAACAGAAATCACGTTCTGGCACGCCATGGGCGGCCAGCTGGGGGAGACCGTCAATCAGGTGGCGAAGGATTTCAACGCCAGCCAGGACGAGTACAAGATCACGCCCGTGTTCAAGGGCTCCTACGAGGAGACGCTGACCTCGGGGATCGCCGCCTTCCGCGCCGGCGAGCAGCCCAACATCATCCAGGTCTTCGACGCCGGTGCCGCAACCGTGATCGGTGCCGCCGGTGCTGTCATTCCGGTCGAAGACCTGCTGGAGGAGAACAAGCTCGACTTCGACATCAACGATTACATTGCCGGCGTGCGCTATTTCTATGCGGATGCGGATGGAAAGATGATCGGGATGCCGTTCAACTCCTCCACGCCGATTCTCTATTACAACCAGGACGCGCTGGACGCGGCCGGTGTGACGGCTCCGAAAACCTGGGAAGAGTTCGCCGAAGTCACCGGCCCTGCGCTGAAAGAGGCCGGATACATTCCGCTCAGCCAGTCGCACCTGCCGTGGATCTTCACCGAGAACTTCTTCTCGCGCCACAACCTCCAGTTTGCGTCGAACGACAATGGTTATACCGGGCTTGACACTCAGATCATGGTCAACCACCCGGCGATCAAGGCGCATTTCCAGGCGCTGACCGAGTGGAAAGAGGCGGGTCTCTTCGAATGGTACGGCACCGGCTGGTCCGACAATCAGGACCCCTTCGAGTCCGGTGAAGTCGCGATGTGGCTGGGCTCGTCCGGTTCCTTCGGCGGCATCCAGGATCGCGTCGAGTTCAACTTCTCGGCCACAATGCTGCCCTATTGGGAAGGCGTGACCACCGAGCCGACGCAGACCTTCATCGGCGGCGCGGCCCTGTTTGCCATGTCCGGTCACGATGAGGCCGAGAATGCCGCAACCGCAGCCTTCTTCGACTTCCTCGCCTCGGCCGACACGCAGGTGATGTGGCACAAGGAAACCGGCTATGTGCCGATCACCACAGCCGCCTATGAGCTGGCCGCCGAGCAAGGCCACTATAAGGAGTTCCCGGCCGCCGAGGTTGGGATCCAGCAGCTCAGCCTGCCGGGCGGTGACTACACCCGTGGCTATCGTATGGGCTTCTACGTGCAGATCCGCGACGTGATGAACCGTGAATACGGTCGCATCCTGACCGGCGAAGCTTCGGTCGACGAGGCCTTCGAGATCATCGAAACCGAAGCCAACGACCTGCTGTCGCGCTTTGCGCAGACGCAGGGCTGAGCCTTCGAGAAAGACGATGGCCAGGCCCGTGCCTGGCCATCGTTCCAATACTGACCGGGGAAGGGGGGCCAACCCGTGAAACGCGCCGCTTTTGGGCAGATCGGCTTTCCGATCCTGTTGCTGATCCCACAACTGGTGATCATCGCGATCTTCTTCTACTGGCCCGCGGGCTACGCGATCCAATCCTCCTTCTATCTGCAGGATCCCTTCGGCTTCGGGTCGACCTACGTCGGGCTCGAAAACTACAGCCGCCTGACGACGTCGCGCACATATCTCTCCAGCTTCTGGTTCACGGTGATCTTCACGACGTTGGTCACCTTCTTTTCGCTGGCCATCGCTCTCTTGCTGGCCGTAAAGGCCGACAAGGTGATCCGGGGGGCCAAGACCTACCGCACGCTCTTGATGTGGGTCTATGCCATCGCGCCACCCGTCGCGGGCCTGATGGGCGTGATGCTCTTCGACCAGTCCCGCGGGAACATCACGCAGGTGCTCGCGAACTTCGGCTATGACTACCGCCTCGGCGTCAACTACTGGGATACTGCCGCAGCCATGATCACGGTCTCGATCTGGAAGCAGATCCCCGTCAACTTCATCTTCTTCCTGTCGGGCCTGCAGGCCATCCCGAAATCCGTGCGCGAGGCGGCGCTGATCGACAATGCCTCGGGCACCAGCCGGTTCTGGGACATCACTTTCCCCCTGCTCGCGCCCACGGGCTTCTTTTTGCTGATCATCAACATCACCTACGCGCTCTTCGACACCTTCGGCATCGTCGACACCATCGTGAAGGGCGAGCCGGGCAACAACCCGATGACGCTGGTCTACCGCGTCTTTGTCGATGGCTTCCGGGGTGGCGATCTGGGCGGCTCGTCCGCGCAATCCGTCGTGCTGATGGTTCTGGTTCTGATCCTCACAGTCGTGCAGTTCCGCTTCCTGGAACGCCGCATTCACTATACGTAAGGAGGCAGGCAGATGGCAGATCTCACCGAAAGCCGCATCGAGGCTCAATCCGCAACCCGCCCCGCCAAACGCATCAAATGGGACCAGATCGGCGACCATGCCATCCTGATCGCAGGCGCCCTTCTGATGCTGGTGCCGGTTTTCATGATCTTCGCCTCCTCCAGTTGGGACGACATCACGCTGCACCGCGAGGGGCTGCAGTTCGGCTTCTCTGACGATATGGCGAACAACTACAACGCGGCGCTTTTCGAGTACGGCGGTTTCACCGACAGCGTGAACGGCGTGACCATGCTGGCCAACTCGCTGATCCTCGGCATCGGCTTTGCGATCGGCAAGATCATCGTGGGCATGATGGCGGCCTATGCCATCGTCTACTTCCGGCTGAAATTCGCCACGCTGGCCTTCTGGATGATCTTCACCACGCTGCTCTTGCCGTTGGAGGTGCGCATCCTGCCCTCCTACGAGGTGATCACCTGGATGAACCTCGGCAACACCTATACCGGCCTCATTGTGCCGCTGATTGCTTCGGCCACGGCAACCTTCTTCTTCCGGCAGTTCTTCATGTCCGTGCCTGAAGAGCTGATCGAAGCGGCGCGGATCGACGGCGCAGGTCCGGTGAAGTTCTTCATCGACATCCTGGTGCCGCTCAGCCAGACCATGATCGCCGCGATGTTCATCATCATGTTCGTCTTCGGCTGGAACCAGTATCTCTGGCCTACGCTGATCACCACGGATGAGAGCCTGTTCACGCTGGTGCGCGGCATCCGGCAGATCATGCAAGCCTATGCCGATGGCTCCAGCACGCCTGAATACGGCGAGGCCGCGGCCCTTGCGATCATTGCCATGACACCGCCCGTTCTGGTGGTGGTCTTCTTCCAAAGCTGGTTCGTCAAGGGCCTCACAGAGTCCGACAAGTAAGGAGCACGCTTGATGGCTAATGTAAAACTGGACGGGGTGCGCAAGGTCTATCCCAATGGTGTCGAGGCGGTAGAGCCCTGCCACGTTGACATCCCCGATGGCGAGCTCGTGGTGCTGGTAGGCCCCTCAGGCTGCGGCAAGTCCACGCTTCTGCGCATGGTCGCAGGGCTGGAGGAGATCACCGATGGCACGCTCTATATCGGTGATGCGGTGATGAACGACGTGGAACCGGCCAATCGCAACATCGCGATGGTGTTCCAGAACTACGCGCTCTATCCGCATATGACCGTGGCCAAGAACATGGGCTATGGGCTGAAGAACCGCGGGCTGCCCAAGGCCGAGATCAACCAGAAGGTGGCCGAAGCGGCGAAGATGCTGAACCTCAGTGAGTACCTCGACCGGCGGCCCAGCCAACTCTCAGGCGGGCAGCGCCAGCGGGTTGCGATGGGCCGCGCCATCGTGCGCTCGCCCGAGCTTTTCCTCTTTGACGAGCCGCTCTCGAACCTCGACGCCAAGCTGCGCAACCAGATGCGCATCGAGATCCGCGCGTTGCAGCAACGCCTCGGCGTGACGGCGATGTATGTGACGCACGATCAGGTCGAGGCGATGACTCTCGCGGACCGGATCATCGTACTGAACGCAGGCCGGATCGAACAGATCGGCACGCCAGGCGAGATCTACAGCCGGCCCGCATCGACCTTCGTGGCCAGCTTCATGGGCGCCCCACCAATGAACATCTTCACGGGCACCAGCGATGGCCAGCAGGCCACGCTCGATGGTGGCGTGTCGCTCAACGGTGCGGGTGCCCCCAGCCAGACCGGCAAGATCCAGATCGGCATCCGCCCCGAGGATGTGGCGCTGGATGCAAATGGCGCCCTGCCCTTCGACGTGGACATCGTGGAGGAACTCGGCGCGCATCGGCTGCTGCACGGGCGACTGAGTGGACAGCCCTTCTCCGTCAGCGTCGGCAAGGACGAAGCGGCCCAGACCGGCCCCGCCAAAGTGGCCCTGAAACCCGGAGCCGTACACTTCTTTGACGCCGAGGCCGGGCGGCGCCTGTGACCCAACTCTTTGACCGGCTGCCGGATGTGACGGACAGCCAGCGCGCGGCGATCTTCGCCAGTGACCGCACGCCTGAGGCCCACGCAGCGCTGATGCGGCAGATACCAGCCATGACCGGGCTGGAAGTGGGCGGCTCCGGCCCTGACGCGCCCCTGTCAGGCGATGTCACTATCGCCGCTTGGAACCTTGAGCGCTGCCTTTACCCTGAGAAGAGCGCCGCGCTGCTGCAAGCGCTGGGTGCTCAGGTGGCCCTGGTCAGCGAAGCGGACAGCGGCATGGCGCGCACCGGCCAGCGCAACACCGTGGCCGCAATGGCCGAGGCGTTGGGGATGCACTACACCTATGGCGTCGAGTTCTACGAGATGGGCCTTGGCGGGCCGACCGAGCGGAATTTCTGCAAGGATGACTTCAACGCGCAGGGTTGGCACGGCAACGGCATTCTGTCTGCGGCGCCGTTCGAGAAGCTCGCGCTGATCCGGCTCGACCGGGACGGCCATTGGTTCACCGGTGCCGCCGGTCAAACAGACCAGCCACGCGTCGGCGGACGGATGGCCGTAGCGGCAGTGCTACCGACCGAGGCAGGGCCGATCTGCGTTGTCTCAACCCATCTTGAGAGCAACGCCCAGGCAGCGCACCGCCACGCGGAGTTTTCACGGCTGCTCGCCGACATTGACACCTTCGCGCCCGGCATCCCCGTCCTCATCGGTGGCGATCTGAACACCGGAAACCACATGCCACCCGATTTCGACTGGCGTCGGGAGACCCTCTTTGCGCTGGCCGAAGAGCAGGGGTATGACTGGTCGCTGACGCCTGAGGGCACGACGACCCGGCCCAGCCACATCACGCCGCACCCGACCCGCAAGATGAAGCTCGACTGGTTCTGCCACCGTGGGCTTGACGGATCGGACGGCCAGATCGTACCGGCCCTGGCGCCCGACGACACACCGCTCTCGGATCATGAGTGCATCCTCGGGCGGATCACAGTGCCGCGCCGCTAAGGCCGTTCAACGAAAATTCGTGGCACATGTCGATTGGCTGGCCCCCCATCCGTCGTGGGGGTGAAGCGGCAAGATATGCCCTTCCGAAAACACGAGGAAACAGAGAGATGACACTCACAACGACAGCCCTTTGGATCGCTGGCGGCCTTATTGCCACAAGCCTGGTCACCTTCGCCCTACCCCGCCATGTGCGCGTGGAGCGCACCGCTTTGCTTGAGGCCACGCCCGAGAGCGTGCTGGCCCTAGCCGGCTCGAATAGCGGCTATCAGCGCTTCAACCCCTACAAGACCCGCGACCCGGAGCTGAAAATCGACCTTTACGGTCCAGAGACGGGCGTGGGCTCGGGCTTTCGCTTCGATGGCAAGGAAGGCAAGGGCCAGCAGACCGTGGCGGATGTGACCAACGACACAGTGACCTATGCCATTGATCTGGGCGCAATGGACCAGCCGACCCAGGCGATCCACGCGGTTCAAGCGGACAAAGGCACGCATGTCACCTGGCGGGTCGAAAGCGATATGGGTTTCAACCCGGTCTTCCGCGTCTTTGGTCTTTTCATGGAGCGGATGATGGGCCCGACCATGGAGCAGGGCCTTGAAAACCTGCGCCGCGCCGCCGCTTAATGTCATCAACCAACAGGAGACACCCATGCGTTACACATTTTTGCTCTACTCCGACCGGGCGGATTCCGCGCAGATGACACCCGAGGACTGGGCGCGCGAGAAGGAAGTCTACGGGGCCTACATCGGCGCCTTGCAAGAGGCCGGCGTCTTCATCGACACTGACTGGCTGCACCCGGCAGAGACCGCCACGACCATCACGCGCAAGCATGGCGAGATGCGGGTGCAGGACGGGCCCTTTGCCGAAACCAAGGAGACCCTGGGCGGATTTTTCGCCATCGACGTGCCGGACCTCGACGCCGCATTGGCCTGGGCCGAGAAGTGCCCCGCGGCCAAGACGGGCCGGGTCGAGATCCGCGCCTCGGCCATGGGCGACGATTGAACCCGCCCGACGTCGCGCGACGCGCCGAGGATGTGGCGCGTGCCGCCTATGGCAAGCTGCTGGCGATGCTCGCCAGCAGCACACGCGACATCATGGCGGCGGAGGACGCCCTGGCAGAGGCTTTCGTCGCCGCCTTGCAGACCTGGCCGAAGCGTGGGGTGCCGGAGCGCCCGGAGGCCTGGTTGCTGAGGGTTGCAAAGAACAAGCGCATCGACGCGGCGCGCAAGGACAAGCGGCTCGTGATCACAGAGGAGCTCCCCGAAATGGCTGCGCCGACGGAGACCGACCCGCAGATCGACCAGCGGCTCAAGCTGCTCTTCGTCTGCGCGCACCCGGCCATCGACGCCGGCGTGCACACGCCGTTGATGCTGCAAACCGTGCTGGGGCTTGAGGCTCAGCAGATCGCCCGCGCCTTCCTGACCTCCCCCGCTGCGATGGCGCAACGGCTGGTCCGGGCCAAGCGCAAGATCAAGGTGGCCGGCATCCCCTTTGTGCTGCCTGAGGCCGAGCATTTTCCCGCCCGCATGGGCGCGGTGCTGGAGGCGATCTATGGCGCCTATGCGGCCGACTGGATGGAGGGCGTGGGCGATCTTTCGTATGAGGCGATCTTTCTGAGCACGGTGCTGGCTGATCTGGCTCCGGACGATGCCGAAGCGCTGGGGCTCAACGCCCTTCTTGGCTTTATCGAGGCGCGCCGCGCCGCGCGCCTCGCAGATGGCGTGTTGGTGCCCGTCCCCGATCAGGACACCGCGCTTTGGGATCAGCGGCTGATCGACCACTCCGCCCGGCTGTTGCGACGCGCCGCCCGCCACGGAACGATGGGCCGCTTTCAACTCGAAGCGGCGATCCAATCGGTCCATGCAGCGCGGTCGGTCACCGGCCAGACCGACTGGCGCGCGCTGTCACAGCTTTACGCAGGCCTCATGAAAACCGCGCCGACAATCGGGGCCGCGGTCAGCCGGGCCGCCGTGGTCGCCGAGGATGCGGGCCCCGCGGCGGGTCTCGCCTTGCTCGACCAGATCGCCTTCGACGGGTTCAGCCGATACCAGCCCGCCCATGCCGTGCGCGCCCAGTGCCTCGCGCGGCTCGGGCGGTCGGCAGAGGCCGCGCAGGCCTATGCAAAGGCCATTGCGCTCTGTACCGACGCGCCTTCGCGAAAATGGCTGGAGCGGAAGGCGACCGCCCTGCGCGCGGCATCGTCCTAGGGGCGACGTGCCGCAAGGCATCTTGCCTAGACGGAGCAGGCACACTAGGTAAAGGCTACGTCCTGTCGTTCGGGGCGACGGAGATTTTATGTCTATCACAGAGACCCGGCGCTAGGGTCCAGCCCGCTGGACCGAGTTGAGCCAAAGGACGTCCGCGCGCGAAGCCGGGCGCCCGTTCTGCTGACATAAACTCACGAGACAGTCCATTGAACATCTCAAAACACGAGCAGCGTGTGCTGCATGCCCTTGCCCAAGGCGGGGCCATTCACTTCGAACGCCTGCCAAGCGGCAAGGTTCATGAGGTCTTCTGCGTCACCCGCGATGGCCATGTCCTGGCCGACTGCACGCTGGCGCTCTTCGATCGTCTGAAGAAGCGCGGCTTTGTCAAGTCGCGACACGGACAACCCTATCGCGCGACGCGGGCCGGTATCACGGCTGTGCGCGCACAACTCGACAACCGATAAGGACAGAACAGATGACCCATATCGACATCCGCACAACCGAGGCCGGAGACATCCCCGGCCTGCAAGGCGTGCTCCAGGCGACCGCGCTCTTCCCGGCAGAACTGCTGCCCGAACTTCTGGCACCCAGCCTCGACGGACAGAGCCCTGCGCTCTGGCTGACGGCCATGCGCGGGGGTACGCCGGCGGGGCTCTGTTATTGCCTGCCCGAGGAGATGACAGAGGGGACCTGGAACATGCGCGCCCTCGCACTGCATCCCGACTGGCACGGGCGCGGCTACGGCGCCGCACTGGTAGCGGCCGCCGAGCAGCAGCTGCGCGCCGCGGGGCATCGCCTGCTGCTCGTCGACACATCGAGCGGCCCAAGCTTTGCTGGGGCCTGCAGGTTCTACGCGCGCGTGGGCTATGAAGAAGAGGCGCGGATCAGAGACTTCTGGGCAGCGGGGGACGACAAGATCGTTTTCCGCAAGTCCCTTTAGACCTTTGCGATAGCGCTGCGCGATTCCTTCAACGTGGGATTGCGCAGCGCTGGACGTGTCGGGTCGACAGGCGCGCCCGCCGTACTTTCTGCGCCGCAGCGAAAGGCGGCGAACCCAAGCCGAAAAAGGGTTAATAATTGATTACTGCACACAAACGTATGCGAAAGTATGCCGATTTCTCCGGACTCGGCGACGGAAATCCGCTGACGTTTAATGCATGCACTAAGAAATACTTGACCGTCTTTCACCACGCCTCCTAGCCGTTGAGGGCGGCGACATTCGCGTCCGCATCCAATACTTATCGAGGCATTCATGGCAAAACTATCCGGCGAACAGAAAACCTGGCACAAGATCACTCTCGATTTTGAAGCCCCCCAAACCTTCACAGAGAGCCCCGAAACCTTCCGCGACTATCGCCTCGATGTTTCGTTTCTGAACACAGATACAGGCCAGCTCGTGACCGTGCCCGGCTATTTCGCGGCCGATGGCGATGCGGCGAACACCAACGCCACCTCCGGAACCATCTGGCGGGTGAACTTCAACCCGCCCTCCGAAGGCAACTGGGAGTATGAAGCCACCTTCCGTACCGGCAAGGACATCGCCGCCAAGACATACGCCGAAGCCCCCAATGCCGGGCAGGCCGTCGGTTTCATCGACGGCGACAGCGGCAGCTTCACGGTCGCGCCGACGGATAAGACGGGCGACGACTTCCGCGCGAAGGGCATGATCCTGCAGGACGAGGGCACGCATTTCCTGCAACATCAGGGTGACCAGGACTATTTTATCCGCGGCGGCCCCGGCGTCCCTGAAAACTTCCTGGCGAACAAGGATTTCGATAATACGGCGAACGGCCGGCATGACTACGCCACTCACCAAGGCGATTTCAACGCAGGCGATCCCACATGGGACGGCGGCAAGGGCAAGGCGATCATTGGCGCTGTCAACTACTTGGCCGAGCAAGGGCAGAACACCATCTACATGCTCACCAACACGTCGGGCGGCGACGGGCAGGATGTCTCGCCCTGGACCTTCGCGGCCCAGAACACGCCAAAGTTCGACAAGGGCATCAGCGCAGGCGAACAGGACAAATTCTCGACCTATGACGTCTCCAAACTGTCGCAGTGGGAGGTGCTGTTCGATCACATGGACGCCAAAGGGATCTACAAGAACGTGCTCCTGCAGGAGACCGAGAACGACCAGCAGCTCGACGGCGGTACCGATGCCGACGGCACCTCGCTCAGCGTCGAGCGGCTGGTCTACATCCGCGAGATGGTTGCACGCTTCGGCCACAACAATGGTATCCAGTGGAACATCGGTGAGGAGAACACCAATACCAACCAGCAGCGGGCCGACCAGGCGGAGTATCTCAAGTCCGTTGACGCCTATGACCATCTGGTGACGATCCACAGCTTCCCCAACCAGATCGACCAAGTCTACAACCCGCTTCTGGATGATGCGGCCTTCGACGGGCCGTCGTTCCAGACCAACCGCAATTCCATCCGCGACCGCATCGAAGAATTCCGTGACAAATCCGATGCCGCAGGCGACCCCTGGGTGCTGACCTGGGATGAGGACGCGAGCAGCAACGGCAAGATCGAAGCCGGAGACAGCAACTTCGACGCCCCCAACCACAAGGGCCAGCGCGATGCTTTCTGGGGCGTGCTGACGGCAGGCGGCTCGGGCGGCAACTGGTATCTGAAGGACGACAACGCCTTCTCGCTCGACCAGAACTATGATGATTTCAAGCAGCACAAGGCACTGTGGACCTGGACCGCGGCGGCCACCGATTTCTTCAACACCTACGTCCCCTTCTGGGACATGAAGCAGGCAGATGGCCTGACCTCGGACAATGACGACTATGTGCTCGCCAAGGACGGGGAGTACTACGTCATCTACCTGCCCTATGGCGAGGCGGGCGACGTGAAGTTGAACCTCGGCAGCCACGGCGGCGAGACCTTCGATGTCTTCTGGTACAACCCGCGCACCGGCGGCGATCTGATCCCCGACGGTCAGGTGTCGGGCGGTAGCGTCCAGCAGATCGGCGGGGCGCCGCAGGACGGCGGCAAGGATTGGGTGCTGCTCGTGCGCAACACCGATGCGCCGGAGTTCCCCACCCTGCCGAGCGGTGCGCAGCCGCAACCCCCCGTCGATCCGCAACCGCCGGTCGATCCGCAACCGCCGGTCGACCCGCAACCACCCATCGATCCGCAGCCCACGGAGGATGCCTACTACAAGATGCAGAACGGCCGCGTGGTCATTCAGGCCGAGGACGGAACATTCGTCTTCCCGGACAATGCGGCCAATGGCACCTGGAAGCTGACCAATCAGTTCAGCGGCACAAAGGGTGATGGCGCCTTGCTGTGGACCGGCAACGACTTCTTCGGCGGCGCCAATGCCGGAACGCCCGAAACGGCCCCGCTAGAGTACAAGTTCGAGGTCACCGAGTCCGGCACCTACTACCTGTCGCTGCGGGCTGCACGGCCCGAAACCGGCGAGCCGGGCGACCGCAACAACGACTTCTTCGTGCAATTCGAAGAGCAGGGGTTCAAGAAGATCTTCTTCAGCGGCGCGCGCGACAGCTTCGCCTGGGCCACGACCTTCGATGTGCATGAGAAGAAGAGCCCTTCGACCTACGAGATCACGCAACAGATGATCGACGCCAATGATGGTGTGTTCAGCCTGACGCTCTCCGCGCGCTCCCGTCAGGCCGCGGTGGACGAGATCCATCTTCAGAAAGGCGGCTTCAGCCGAGACGACAACGCCCCGACCTCCGAGCTGGTGAATGGTGGCAGCGGTCCGGTGAACCCCGGCCCGGTTGATCCGACGCCTGTGGAAAATGCGGCCCCCGTCGCCACGGATGACAGCGCGAGCACCGGGCACAACGAGACCATTCTCGTGGATGTGCTGGACAATGACAGCGATCCCGATGGCACGCAGCTGACGCTGGCGGAGGTGTCCTATACAGGGTCGACCTCGATCGTGTCGATCGAGAACAACAAGATCAAGGTGAACCCGCTCAAGGCCGTCACCGAAGCGCGTGTGGAGACGATCAGCTACATCGTCGAGGATGCGGAGGGCGCAACCGCGACGGCGACGCTCACCGTCGATATCGGCGATGCGGGCAACAGCCCGACCCCGCCGCCCGACCCAACACCGCCGCCCTCGCCCAGCCCGAACACAGCGCCGGTGGCATCCGATGACAGCGCGTCGACAGATCAGAACAAGACGATTGTCGTCGATGTGCTGGGCAATGACAGCGATGCGGATGGGGATGCGCTGACGCTGACGGATGTGAGCTACGACGGGAACACCTCGCTGGTGTCGATCCTCGACGGAAAGATCGAGGTCAACCCGCTCAAGGCGGCAACAGACGATCGGATAGAAACCATCACCTACACGGTGGCGGACGCCGAGGGCGCGACCGATACGGCGACGCTAAGCGTCCAGATCGGCACGCCAAGCGAGGATGTCTCGCCCACACCACCGACCGAGCCGCCCGTCAACGAAGAGCCCCCAGCATCCAAGAGCTATCTGGACTTCTTCATCGCTGACGCGGGCACAAACGCCACACTGCGGGCTCTGAAGGACGGTGACACCATCGACGCGGACAGCCTCGGCGATATGGTCACCTTCTACGCCGAGGCCGATGGGTTCGATTTTGACCGCGTAAAGCTGACTTTCGACGGTGCAACCAGCATCGAACGGTTCGAACCTTACGCGCTGTTCGGCGACATCAAGGGGGACTTCAAGAAAGGTCTGGACCTCGACATCGGCGCCTACACGCTGGAAGCCGAGGGCTTCGACAGCAATGGGCAACTGGTGGAATCGGTCGAGCTCAACTTCGAGCTGGTCTGAGCGGGCGTCGGGCCCTGGGGACCCCCCTTTGCCTCAGGGCCCGCCCGCATCTTCCGACGCTGCCAGCTTGATCAGGCAGCGTTTCAGCACCCGCGCATCCTCCACCGTCAGACGCGTCTGCACCTCCATGTCAAAGGCGCGGGCAGCATCGTAAAGATGCGCGTAGGCGGCGCGGCCCGCCGGTGTCAGGCGAAGCAGCGCGTGCCGGCGGTCCTCGGCGACCTCCCGACGGCGCAGGAAGCGCTTCGCCTCCAGCGCAGCAACGGCGCGGCTCGCTTTGGTCTTGTGCAGCTGCGCCATCTCGCAAATGCGCTTGGCCGTCATCTCCCCGTACTGACCGAGGTGGAAGAGCACGCGCCATTCGGTGCGCAGCATTCCGTATCGCGCGCGATAGGCAGGGCTGAACGCCATGCTCTGCCGGTCCGCCGCCTGATTGAGCAGGTAGGGCAGAAATTCCGACAGGTTGAAATCCGCGTCCGGCATGGCGATCTTTTGACTTGTTAGTTACATTTTCAACTAATATGCCAAGAGCGATTGTGGAGGACAAGCGATGAACGAGCACACCCGCCCCCGCGAGGCGGCGCAGACCGGCGCGGACCTCGGCGCGCCACGCGGCTATATGTCCGGCTGGGCCAATGATTTCGAGACCGAAGCCCTGCCTGGTGCACTGCCACAAGGCATGAATTCGCCGCAGAAGGTGAACTATGGGCTCTATGCCGAACAGCTCTCGGGCAGCGCCTTCACTCAGCCGAAGCCCGAGCGGACCTGGTGCTATCGGATCCGGCCTTCGGTGAAACACACCGGGCGGTTCGAGCGGATCGACCTGCCCTATTGGAAATCCGCACCGCATGTGGTCGAGGATGTGACCTCGCTGGGCCAGTATCGCTGGGACCCGGTCGATGCGACGGGTGAGGGCCTCACCTGGCTTACCGGCATGCGCACGATGACCACCGCAGGCGATGTGAACACGCAGGTGGGCATGGCGAGCCATGTGTATCTGGTCACCGAGAGCATGGTGGACAGCTATTTCTACTCGGCCGATTCCGAGCTGCTGGTGATCCCGCAGCAGGGCAAGCTGCGGTTTGCCACCGAGCTGGGCGTGATCGACATCGAACCGCAGGAGATCGCGATCCTGCCGCGCGGGCTGGTCTATCGCGTCGAGGTGCTCGACGGGCCGGCGCGCGGCTTTGTCTGCGAGAACTATGGGCAGAAGTTCAACCTGCCGGACCGCGGGCCCATCGGCGCCAATTGCCTCGCTAACCCCCGCGACTTCAAGACGCCGATGGCCGCGTTCGAGGATCGAGAGGCGCCCTCGAGCGTGACCATCAAGTGGTGCGGGCAGTTTCATGAGACGAAGATCGGGCATTCACCGCTGGATATCGTCGCCTGGCACGGCAATTACGCGCCCTGCAAATACGATCTGAAGACCTATTGCCCGGTGGGGGCGATCCTTTTCGATCATCCGGACCCGTCGATTTTCACCGTGCTGACCGCGCCGTCGGGGCAGCCGGGCACGGCGAACATCGACTTCGTGCTCTTCCGCGAGCGCTGGCTGGTGGCCGAGGACACCTTCCGCCCGCCCTGGTATCACAAGAACATCATGTCGGAGTTCATGGGCAACATTTACGGCCAATATGACGCCAAGCCGCAAGGCTTCGTTCCGGGCGGGATGAGCCTGCACAATATGATGCTGCCGCATGGGCCCGACCGGGAGGCCTTCGAGAAGGCATCGAACGCGAACCTCGGGCCGGACAAGCTCGACCACACGATGTCCTTCATGATCGAGACGCGGTTTCCGCAGCATCTGACGCGCTTTGCCGCTGATGAGGCGCCGCTGCAGGACGATTACATCGACTGCTGGGCCGATATCGACCGGAAATTCGACGGCACGCCCGGAAAGAAATGACATGCCGCTGATGCGCAGCTGGGTGAGCAGCGCCAACAGCGCCGAGACGCCCTTTCCGCTCAACAACCTGCCCTACGGCGTTTTCTCGGTCGGCGGGGATGAGCCGCGCTGTGGTGTCGCGATTGGCGAGATGATCCTCGACATGGCCGCCGTGGAAGAGGCTGGGCTGATCACGCTCGATGAGGTGCCCTGCTTTGAGCTGCCGTTCTGGAACGAGGTGATGGACCTCGGGCCTGAGGTCTGGGCGCGGCTGCGCGCGCGGCTGACCGACCTTCTGGCCGAAGGCGCGGCGGAGACCGAACAGGTCGCGCCACATCTCGTGCCGCAGACCGAGGCGCAGCTTCACATGCCGTTTCTCGTCTCGGAATTCACCGACTTCTACGCCGGCAAGCATCACGCCACCAACGTGGGCACCATGTTCCGCGGCGCGGAGAACGCCCTGCCGCCGAACTGGCTGCACATTCCCATCGGGTACAATGGGCGCGCGTCCAGCGTCGTGGTCTCGGGCACGGCCATCCGCCGCCCCTGGGGGCAGATCAAGGGAGCTGATCACGCCCTGCCCCGCTTTGCGCCCTCGGAGCGGTTCGACATCGAGCTGGAGCTGGGTGCCATCGTCGGTGTACCCTCGCAAGGGCCGATCAGCGTGGCGCAGGCGGATGCCAACATATTCGGCTATGTGCTGCTGAATGACTGGTCGGCACGCGACATTCAGGCCTGGGAATACCAGCCGCTTGGTCCATTCCAGTCGAAGGCGACGGCCACCAGCATATCGCCGTGGATCGTGGCGGCGGCCGCTCTTGAACCGTTCCGCTGCGCGGCGCCGCACCGCGAGGTGGCTTTGCTGCCTCATCTGCAGGATGATGGCCCGATGCATTACGACATCCCGCTCAGCGTGACCCTAAACAGCGAGACCATCGCGCAGACAAATGCGCGGGAGCTCTACTACTCCGCCGCTCAGCAACTGGCGCATCACACCACCAGCGGCTGCCCCATGCGTGTGGGCGATCTGCTGGGCTCCGGCACGATTTCCGGACCGGAGCGCGGCAATCGCGGGTCCCTGCTGGAGTTGAGCTGGGGTGGGAAAGAGCCCCTGGCGCTGGCGAATGGTGAGACACGCAGTTTCATTGAAGACGGCGACACGCTGGGCCTGCATGGGGCCGCCCAAGGCGACGGCTTTCAGATCGGATTTGGCGACTGCATGGGCACCGTGCTGCCTGCGCTTGAGGACCCGTACAAAGGACAGACACATGGCTAAAGCCTTCGCCTCGCAAGGGGATTTGACTGAAAAGACCATCACCTTCGACGAGATCGGGGAAGGACTTTACGCCTTCACGGCCGAGGGCGATCCGAACTCGGGCGTGATCATCGGCGACGAGAGCGTGATGATCGTCGAGGCGCAGGCGACGCCGCGGCTGGCGCAGAAGGTGATCGAGAAGGTGCGCGCTGTCACCGACAAGCCGATCAGCCATGTCGTACTGACGCATTACCACGCGGTGCGGGTGCTGGGCGCCTCCGCCTACGAGGCGGACCAGATCATCATGAGCGATGCGGCCCGCGCGATGGTCGCCGAACGCGGGCAAGAGGATTGGGACAGCGAGTTTCAGCGCTTCCCACGGCTCTTCGAGGGGCATGAGAGCATTCCCGGCCTCACGTGGCCCACGACCACCTTCTCTGACAGCATGACGGTTTATCTCGGCAAGCGCCGGGTGGACATTCGCCACCTGGGTCGCGCGCATACGGCGGGCGACGCGGTCATCCATGTGCCCGATCAGAACGTGATGTTCACGGGTGACATCGTGGAATATCACTCGGCCTGCTACTGCGGCGACGGACACTTCGGCGATTGGGGCGGCACGCTCGACCGGATCGCGGCCTATGACGTAGACGCGATCGCACCAGGGCGCGGTGGGGCGCTGGTGGGGCGGGCGCAGGTCGATGCAGCCATCGCAAGCACGCGCGATTTCGTGGAGAGCACCTATCGCCCGGCAGCCCTCGTGGCCGCACGCGGCGGCACGCTGAAAGAGGCCTGGGACGCGGTGCGCGCGGCTTGCGACCCGAAATTCAGCGACTATGCGATCTATGAGCACTGCCTGCCCTTCAACGTCGCCCGCGCCTATGACGAGGCGCGCGGCATCGACACGCCGCGCATCTGGACGGCGCAGCGCGATCTGGAGATGTGGGAGGCGCTGCAGGGATGACTGCCCCGCTCACCGACCGCTATGCCGTGACGCACCGGCTCTACCCCTATCGGCGGTCAGCGGATCAGGATGCGGCGGAGCCAGCGCGCCATCCGGTGGTGGTCGTCGGCGGCGGGCCTGTGGGGCTCGTGACCGCGCTCGATCTAGGATTGAAGGGGCACCGGGTTGTGCTGCTCGACGATCACGAGGGGGTCGGCACCGGCTCTCGCGCGATCTGCTTTTCCAAGCGCACGCTGGAGATCTGCCACCGGCTGGGCGCGGGTGAGCAGATGCTGGACAAGGGCGTGGTCTGGAGCCGGGGCCGCGTCTTCCATGACCGCGACGAGATCTATGCTTTCGATCTGCTGCCCGAGGCGGGTCACCGACACCCGGCCTTCATCAACCTCAGCCAGATCGACTTCGAGAGGTTCCTCGCCGAAGCAATCGCGCGCGCCAATGCCGAGGGCGCGCAGATCGAGCTGCGCGGGCGCAACCGGGTTGATGCAGTAGACCCCCGTGCGGATGGAGTCAGCTTCGACGTCATGACCCCGGAAGGGCCTTACCAGATGGAAGCCGACTGGCTGATCGCCTGCGATGGCGCGCGGTCCCCCGTCCGCGACATGCTTGGGCTCGGGTTCGAAGGGCGCGTCTTCGAGGACAATTTCCTCATCGCTGATGTGCGCATGACCGCGGATTTCCCGACCGAGCGCTGGTTCTGGTTCGAGCCCTGGTTCAAATCCGGCGCCTCGGCGCTGCTGCACAAACAGCCTGACGACATCTGGCGGATCGATTTCCAGCTGGGCTGGGATATCGACCGCGAGGAAGAGTTGAAGGAGGACAACGTCCGCGCCCGCGTCGACGCGATGTTGGGGCCGGATGTGGCCTACAAGCTCGACTGGACGTCGATCTACACCTTCCAGTGCCGGCGAATGGACGCGTTTGTGCAGGGCCGTGTTGTCTTTGCCGGCGACAGCGCGCATCAGGTCTCGCCCTTCGGCGCACGCGGGGCGAATTCGGGGGTGCAGGACGCAGAGAACCTCGCCTGGCGGCTCGACCTCATCCTCCGCGGCGTTGCGGGCGAGACGCTGATGCAGGGCTACAACCGCGAGCGCGTCATGGCGGCCGATGAGAACATTCTCAACTCCACCCGTGCCACGGACTTTCTGACACCGAAGAGCGCGGTGAGCCGGACCTTCCGCGACGCCGTGCTGCATCTGGCATCAGACCACGCCTTTGCCCGGCCACTGGTGAACTCCGGACGGCTCAGCGTGCCTTGTGTCTACGGTCGGCTGCCGGGTTTCGGAGCCGATGCGCTGGAGGGCGGCCCGGACCGCAGTCGCCCCGGCGCCCCCTGCCCCGATGCGCCACGGGGCGAGGGGTATCTGCTGGACGGGATCGGCGACGGCTTCCAACTCTTGGGAATCAACGCTTTCGTGCCGGACGCCTTCGATCTCGATGGCATCGCTGTCACGGGCCTGCAGTTGGAGGCCGATGCTGATATCAAGGCGCGCTATCTCGGCGTGGCGGATCACGCAGTGTATCTCATCCGCCCCGACCAGCATGTCGTGGCCCGCTGGCCGGTCTATTCCGCCGAAGCGGTCATCGCGGCAATCCGCGCACATCTCGGGAGGTGATCCATGGCTCTTGTTCTGACGCCGAATATCGACAATCCGGATGGGTTCTACGATGCCCTGGTGCAGGCCCATGAGGGGCTGAACGCCGATGAGAGTGCTGCCTTCAACGCGCGGCTGATCCTGATCCTGGCCAATCAGGTCGGCAACGAGGAGACGTTGCGCGCAGCACTCAAGACAGCGCAGGGCGCCTGAAGCCGTGCCGCTTGAGACATATCTGATCTATCTTGCGGCCGTTCTGGTGTTCTTTGCCACGCCACCCGATACCAGCCAGCTTCTGATTGTCTCGAACAGCATCCGGCACGGGCTGCGCAAAAGCCTGATGACCATTGCGGGCGATCTAACCGCGAACGCGGTTCAGATGACGGCGGCGGCGTTCGGGCTTGCCGCAGTCATTGCAACCTCAGCGACTGCGTTTCTCTGGATCAAGTGGCTGGGGGTGGCGTATCTGGTCTGGATCGGACTGCAACTCATCCGCAGCGGTGGTGCGGCGCGGGGCATGACCGGCAGCGCCTCCGGTCAGCGGTGGCGGCTGTTTCGCCAAGGTTTCATCACCTCAATGGCGAACCCCTTCGCGGTGGTCTTCTTCGGCGCATTCTTTCCGCAGTTCATCGACCCCGGGTCGCCCGTTCTGCCTCAGCTTCTCATCCTCGGGCTGACCTACCTCGTGGTGGACGGAGCCATTCTGGTTCTCTGGGGATGGCTCGGCCTGCGAACTGCACGCATGCTCAGGCGGCCGTCATCCGGTCTTGTCGCCAAGCTTTGCGGTGGTCTGATGATCGCGGCCGCGGCTTTGCTTGCCACGAAGGATCTTCAGCCGCAGAGGTAAGGGCTGCGTCACCGGGGCCCCCGGTGACGCAGGTTGTTTGATCAGGCGAAGGCCACGCCGTTTTCGTCCATCGGCAGGCTGGAGACCCGCAGATCGCCGCTCGCCGCGGCAATCGCATTCGCCAGTGCCGGCGCGGCCGGTGGCGTGCCGGGCTCGCCAACCCCGGTGGGCGCTTCCGCGGAGGGCACGATATGCACGTCGATGGCGGCGATATCGCCGATGCGCAACGGCTCGTAGTCGGGGAAGTTATACTGATCGACCGCGCCGCCGGTGAGCGTGATCCGGTCGCGCATCACGTGACCGATGCCGTAGCCGATCCCGCCCTCCATCTGCGCCTTGATCACATCCGGGTTCACGGGCAATCCGCAATCGACAGCGCATGTGATCTTCTCGATGCGCACGCCCTCCTCTGCACTGCCGGAGACTTCGACGACCTCGGCGACATAGGACCCGAAGGACTTGTGCACCGCGACGCCCTGTGCGTGGCCTGCGGGCGCATTGCCCCAGCCAGCCTTCTCTGCAGCGAGCTCAAGCACGCCCCTCAGCCGATCCTGGTCGGCGCCGCCGGTCAGATAGCTGAGGCGGTACTCAACCGGGTCTTGGCCCGCCCCCTTGGCGGCCATGTCCATCATGACCTCCATCACGTAGGCTGTGTGCGTGTGCCCGACCGAGCGCCACCACAGCGTGCTGGTCGCCTTCTCCGTGTCGGTCAGACCGAAAAAAGCGCCGGGGATCTGATAAGGCGTGTCCGACGCCCCTTCAACCGAGCTGTGATCGACACCGTCCTGGACCATCATTTCCTCGAAGGCGGTGCCCTTCATGATCGACTGACCGGCGATCCGGTGGTCCCAACCGACGATCTTTCCCTCGGCATCGAGGCCGACCTTGACCTTGTGGCCAAACGCCGGGCGATAGTACCCGCTGCGCAGATCATCCTCGCGCGACCAGACGAGCTTGACCGGGCGCGAGCGATCCGTGACCGCGAAGGCCAGTGCCGCTTCCACCTGATAGTCCGCATCCGGCGTCGCCCGGCGCCCGAAGGAGCCGCCTGCGAGCATCGTCTTGATCTCGATCTTCTCCATCGGCAGTTCGAAGATCTGCGACAGCGCCATATGCGGCCCGGTGGGCAGCTGGCAGCCGTCATGGAGCCGGATCCCGCCATCCTCGGTGGCCTCGATGGTGCAGTTGAGCGGCTCCATCGGCGCATGGGCCAAGAGCGGGAAATAGAAAGTCTGTTCCAGCACCTGATCCGCACCGTCGAGCAGCGCTTGCGTGGCCGCCTGATCGGACTTGTTCACGTTGTAGGTCGGTTCGGCATCAAGCGCTGCGCGGATCTCGGCCTCGATCTCATCCGAACTGCGGGTCTCGGCGGCAGAGAGGTCCCACTCGACCTCGACCGCATCACGCGCCTGCATCGCGGCCCAAGTGGTCTCGGCATAGACCGCCACGCCAGCATTGTTGGGCAGAACGGCCGACATGATGTAGCCCTTGACCTCCTGCGCTGCGCTGTCGTCGAAGCCCGTGGCCAGGCCCCCGCGCTGCTCTGGCCGTTTTATCATCGCGACCATCTGGTTGGGCAGATGCAGGTCCATCGCGAACATCGCGCTGCCGTCGCCCTTGATCGCGCTGTCGAGGCGGCGGATGTCGGGGTTGCCGATCAGCTTGAACTCCGACGGATCCTTCAGCCTCGGCGCCTCGGGCGCGGGCAAGGTGGCGGCCTTCGCAACGAACGCGCCCAGAGGTGCGGATTGACCAGCGCCCGAGATGACGCCCTCGTCGATGCTCAGCTCGGCCGCATCCACGCCCCACTCCTGTGCCGCGGCCGCGATCAGCATCTCGCGCGCGGCAGCACCTGCGGTGCGGTATTGCTGGAAGGAGTTGGCCATGGCGGTCGAGCCGCCGGTGCCCTGGAACGGGCCAAAGGCGAGGTTGTTGTAAAGCGCCGCGTTCGATGGCGCGAAATCATAGGCGATCTGGTCCATCCGCAAACCGATCTCTTCGGCGATGAGCGTGCTGAGGCCAGTCGCGGGCCCCTGCCCGAATTCCACGTGCTTCACGATAGCGGTGACGGTCCCGTCGGAGGCAATCTTGACGAAAGGGTTGAACTGGGCGCTGTCGCCCGCGGCGGCAAGCGCGCCATCCGGACGGACACCGATCAGAAGGACAGCACCGGTGGCTGCGGCGCCCTTGAGAAATGTGCGGCGTGTTGTGTCGAGTGTCATATCAGGCCTCCAGAATCTCGGCTGCGCGCTGGATACCGGCGCGGATGCGTTGATACGTGGCGCAGCGACACGCGTTGCCGTACATATACGCGTCGATGTCCTCGACGCTGGGCTTGGGGTTTTCGCTCAGTAGCCCGACGGCGGACATGATCTGACCCGACTGGCAATAGCCGCACTGCACCACGTCGAGCTCGACCCAGGCCTGCTGCACGGCCGCGCCGATGTCGGTCTCCGACATGGCCTCGATCGTGGTGACTTCGGCGTCCGCCACATCTTCAATATAGGTCTGGCAGGAGCGCACCGGCATCCCGTCCAAATGAACCGTGCAGGCCCCGCAGGACGCCACACCGCAGCCGAATTTCGTACCGGTCATCTTGAGCTCGTCTCGGATCACCCACAGCAAGGGTGTTCCAGGTTCGGCATCAACCTCATGGGTCGTGCCGTTCAATTTCAAAGAGAAGGCCATTCAGAGTTCTCCCTATTGGCATGGAAAGGCGAAAGTCGAAGCGGACTGAGACACCCTAAACGAGAATCTCCGATATGTAAACTTACGAGTTTACCGCGCATCTTGACGCAGGTTTGACGATGAAGGTGATTTGCAGCATATGGTGGCGGCATGACTGACTGCAGTGCGCCACCCGCGTCCAAGTACGATTTGATATTTAGAGCCGCCGTGGAGGAATTCCAGGAAAACGGCTTTGCCGATGCGCGCATGGACCGGGTCTCGGCGCGGGCCGAGGTGTCAAAACGGACGGTTTACAAGTACTTCGAGAGCAAGGAGAACCTCTTTCGCTCAATCATCGACGCCTTTGCGGCGCGGTTTTCTGGCGTGCAGGACATCCGCTATGACCCTGCGCGACCGTTGCGGGAGCAACTGGTGGAGCTCGCCTGGGCGGAAGGCCGTCTTCTGATCGCGGCGGATGTGATCGCCATGGCGCGGATGATCATCAGCGAAACCTTGCGCAACCCGGAACTTGCCGAGGAGGCCAACAGCAAGATCGACAAGACCGGCGTCTTCGCCGCCATGCTGCGCGCGGCCAGCGAAGATGGCAAGATGAGCATCTCCGATCCGGAGGATGCGGCCGTGGAATTCATCGGCCTGATCAAGTCCAAGGCGTTCTGGCCGGTGATTTTCGGCGCGCCTGTGGTGACCGCGGCCCAGATGGACAAGATCGTCGAAACCAGTGTCGACATGATGATGAGCCGCTACGGCACAGGCCCAAGCTGAGGCGCGCGGCACACCCTCCCCAAAGACGAAACCGCACTTTCAAAATCGAGATATGGACGGGCCGCGCGGGATGGCTCAAAACGGAGAACGGCGGCCGTAGGGGCGTCACTGTCGAAAGGGGTGCCAAAATTTGACGAACGGCGCCGAATGAGTGCTCTCACCATGGTCCGCTCCCATCTCCTGCCCTTTCTCAGCCTGCTCTTTGTCGGAACGCTCTGCGGGTCGATGATCGTCCCCTACATGGGGTTCTTCATCGTCGACGGCCTGGGCCGCGAGCCCTGGACGATCAGCCTCTACGCGGGCTGCGTCGCCGTTTTGGCGGTCGCGATCAACCGGGTCTTCGCGAAATGGATGGACGACGGCGCCCGCCCCTTCCCGCTGATCGGTATTGCCGCAGCGGGGTGTCTTGTTGCCGCCGCCGCCCTGACCTTCGCGCCCGCCTTCTGGACGGTTATGACCTTCGGCGTGCTCGGTTTCTCGGCCAGTGCAAGCGCCATGGCGACGATGTTCAGCCTGGGCGGCATCATCGCAGGCCAGCTCGATATCGCACGCACCAGCTTCAACGCCTACATGCGCGCGACGACCTCCACCGCCTGGATGGTCGGGCCAGCCGCTTCCTTCCTCGTCGCGGACCGGTTCGGCCACGAGGCTGTCTTTGCCTTTGCGACCGTCATGGCCCTGATCTGGCTAAGCCTTTGGTGGTGGGTTGCACCCCGCGACGCAGCGCTGAACCCCCGGCCCGCGCCACAGCCGGGTGCAGCGCATCAGGTCGGGCGGATCGGTCTCTGGATCGCCGTTGTCTTCGTGTTCTGCCTGTCGGTTGCCCATTTCCTCACTTTCACCGCGCTGCCGCTGTTCTTCGTACAAGAGGTCGGCCTGCCCGGCTACGCGCCCGGGCATGCGTTCAGCATCAAGACCTTCGTGGAGGTGCTGGCGATCCTTCTGACACCGCTGCTCATCGCCCGGATCGGAATCAGGCGGCTGCTTCTGGCCACCGCAGTGTTGGCTGTGCTGGCGATCCAATACCTGGCATCGATCCAAAGCTACGGCCAGATGCTGCTGGGGGCCGCGCTGGAGGGGTTCTATTATGGTCTCTTCTCGACCCTCGGCATCAGCTTTGTCCAATCCTTCGCGGAGGATCGCCCCGCTTATGCGACTGCGATGTATTGGAACACGCTGATGGTCACCGGGCTCTTGGGCGGACCGGCAGCGGGGCTCATCGCGCAGCTTTATGATTTTCGCACGGCGATCCTCGTGGCCTCGGGTGTGGCGCTGCTCTCGGTGATCATCCTGGGTCTCGGCGCGCGGCACCCGCAGGTTCGAGCCAGCTCAGCCTCGTGATGCCAGTGGTGTGGCGGACGACGGTCGCACCGCGTTCCGATCAGCCCGGCACCTCTTGCCGCGGCGGCGTGGTGCTCTGCACTGCGGATCGCGCGCGCCAGTGACTGACGAAGAGAACCGACAGGACCGGCAGCACCCAGATGACCCGCGACTGATACCGCTCCACCGGGGCGGAGAGCCCGCCGAAGATGCCGGCGTTGAGCAGCACGCCCACGAGAACGCCGGTAACCAGCATGGCGTGTTGCCCGGTGAGACGTCCAGATGCGGCCAGCAAAACCAGCGGCACGCAGAGCAGCCAGGTCGCCCAGAAGACAATGTCGTCGAAGGCGGCGAGGGCTGGGCGCACCGGATGATCGGGCGCTGGCCGGATCGGGCGATGCCGCGCATCCAGATCTGCAGCAACGGCGATATTGCCGGTGCCGATCAGGACTGTCTGCTTCGCCGCGTTCTTCAGCAAGGATCGGCTCTGCGCTATGGGATAGGCCCGAAACGCCTGCGCCAGAACCGCGAACTCCTCCTCGCGGACCCGATCCATCTGCTCGGCGGAGAGCGACTCGATCCCCTCGTCGTCCCAGAGAAACTCACCGACGTGTTGCGGGATGTCGCGCCCGAAGAGCTCGCACAGCGCAAGCTCGGCCTCCGGACAGGCCTCCTGAAGATACCAATAGGCCGGGCCGTCCTCCAATGAGCGAGCAAGCAGAATCGGCAGGCGCTGCGGCGTCGCGCTGGCCTTGCCCAACACCGCGGAACTGGCTGCCATGTTCAGAAGCGGGGCGAAGAACAATGGCACCAAAGCCGCGGCGATGAACCCCACGGACAGCCTGCGCTGACAGAGACGCCAGAACAGGACGAGCCCTGCGATCCCCGCCATCAGCGGGGGATAGCCATAGTGGAAGGTCACTGCCAGCGCAGCGAGCAGCGTGAAGGCCACCCTTTGGCGGGGCGTCAGCTCGTCGTATCTTGCAAGCAGAAGTCCGCCGTAGAGCACGATGACACCTGCAAAGACATCCGGCATCAGATAGACGGAAAACCACGGCAGCGTCGTCAGCGATGCGACGAGCACAAATCCGATGATAAGCGTATATGGGCGCTGCACCATGACATGATCGACAAGAGCGAACACGAAGAGCAATGCGATGAATGCCTGAAAAACAGGCAGTGCCCAGTATCCCGCGGTGGCAAACGCCGCGTAGGCCAGTGCGGAGTAGGTAAATGAGCGGCCCGTGGTTGATTTTCCGTCCGCATCGGTCGTGAGCGTTGTGCCCTGCGCTGGCGTGGCAGCGGCCGTTGGGCCGGTGGATGTCGCCCCATCCCAGGCCGGCAGAAGGTCGAGCAGTGTTTTCCAGATTGCACCCCCGCCGCGAAAATATGAAGCTGTGTCTGCAAAGACGAAATGGCTGGAGAATGCCCAGATGGGCCAGCACAGCACCAGCGACAGAACAAGGCACAAAAAGACGCCTTTCGGCGTCAGCAGAGGAGTTCGTGAGCGAATGTCGTGCATGGCGCCAGCTGTCCGAACCTGTATCGCGCCGAGCCTAGTGTCCGGCTGCGGTGAAATCCAGCGTCCACTCCGGCTGCCTGCGCCAAGATCCGCGCAGTCGCCCTGCGCGTAGCCCAGGAGATCCCCGCATGTTCGACGACAGCAAGAAAAGAAAGCGCATATTGTTTCTGGCCCGTGCGATGCCCTGGCCGTTGCACGGCGGAGCGCGGCTCCGGGACTTCAACATGCTGCAGGCGCTCAGTGCCGACTTCGAGGTTGATCTTCTCACCGTCGGCCGCAATCAGCCGCAGGTCAGCGCGCTCTGCGCCGAGGTTCATCTTCCGACACCCTACTACGGCGACGAAAACATCTGGCTGGCGCTGTGCCGCTGGGGTGCCGCAGGGATCGAGACCCTGCGCGGCCCGGAACCGCTCTGGCTCACCTCCAAGACGAACGGAACGTTGCGCCGCGCCATCCGAGACCTCGCCTCGGATCAGAGCTATGATGCGATCCTCGCCTCTGAGCTCAGCTCGGCCAGCGCCCTGATCGGGCAGACCTCGACCCCGTTTGTCTACGATGCCCACAATTGTGAATGGCGGCTCCTGAACAGCACGCGAGAGAAGCAGACCGGCTTGCGGCGCCTGGTGCTCAACCGCGAAGTGCCGCGCCTGCGCGCCGTCGAGCGGCTGGCGGTGACAAAGTCCGACATGGTCTTCGTGACCGCGCAGACCGATCTGGACGAGTTGCGTGACCTGGCGGGCGCCGAGATGGCGGCGGTGCGGGTCGTCCCCAGCACAATCGACCTCGACCGGTACCGAGGCGTTCGCGAGGGCACGCCGGAGCCCGGCACCGTACTTGTCCCCGGCAAATATGACTGGCAGCCCAACCTCATCGGGCTGGAGTGGTTCGCCGACGAGGTGATGCCCGTCTTGCGCGACAAGATGGCGGGCCAACCGCTCAATGTGATCGTCGCCGGCCGCATGACCGATGCGACACGGGCCAAGCTCGAGGCGATCGACAACGTCACCGCCGCACAGAATCCGGATGACATGCTCGACTACTTCAGGCGCGCCTCGGCCATTGCGGTGCCGGTTCTGGTCAGCAGCGGCACGCGTCTGCGGATTGCCGAAGGGCTGGCCTCGATGCGGCCGATTGTCAGCACCACGGAAGGCGCGGCGGGGCTCGACCCGGGGGCGGCGACACCCTGGCTCGTTGCCAATGGCACCGAAGGCTTCGCCGACGCGCTGTCCAGGATTCTGCAGGACGGTGCCCTTGCCGACGCCGTAGCGCGGGATGGATGGGACTTTGTTCAGGCGCTCGACTGGCGGAGCTTGCGACAGCCACTGGCCGAGGCCTTCGGGCAGATCATCGGATCGCGCCGTTGAAGAGAATGCAGCGGAACAACTCATGCGATGTCGGGGCTGACGTACGCTGATGTCAGCGGCAAGGTCTTCTTACGTCACCGGTGCGGTTGCAGTCGCTGTGTCCACATTCCTCTCGGCGGCAGGCGGCTTTGTGTCGCTTTACTTTCTCGCGCGGCTTTTGTCGAAAGATGAACTCGGCGGCTATGCCTTCACTTTCAACATCCTGACGCTTCTGGCCCTGGTCGCCGCCTGGGGGTTCGAACGGAACATCATGCTGAGGGTGGCCCGGTTTTCTTCGGCCCCTGCCGATCTGCGCGGTCGCGGCCTGGCCCTGCGCGCCACCATCATCTCGGTGCTGCTCGCGCTCGCTCTGGCAGTCGGCTTGCTGGTCGCAGCCCCCCAGCTTGGCATGATCGGGGCAACGGAGGAGGCGCGCGCATGGATCCCGCTGCTTGCGGTCGCTCTGGTCCCGATGGCGGCGGCAGCCCCGCTGCAAGCCTGGTTCCGGGCAAACGGCAGGGTCGCAACCGCGAGCATGAGCTATGGCCTCGTGAACGCTTCGCGCGCGGTCCTGCTCGCCTTGGTGTTCCTGCTCGGCGGCGCGGCTCCGGCCGTCGCGATTGCCGTGGTGATCTCGACACTGGTTCCGATTTTGCTGATCGGATGGGCGGGGCGCCACGCCCGCACGCGCCCGCCGGTCTACCTGCGCCCCAGTGACATCTGGACGGGCGCCGTCGTTGTGGTGCAGAAGATCTCCAACTATGGCCTCCGGATCATCGACGTCATCCTCGTCGGCCTGCTGATCACCGCTGCGGAAACCGCCGAGTATGCCGTGGCCGCGCGGCTCGCGGTCTTCTGCGGCATGGGCAGCGAAGCCCTGCAGCCCACATTCGTGCCCCGCGGACGCCGGCACTTCGCCACGGGCAACCACGCCGCGGCGTTTCGCGAGTATCATCTGGCCCGCGCCTCGGGTTTCGTGATCTCGCTTGGCGTGGCAACACTGCTCGCCGTGGTCGGGCCGCTGTTGCTCGGAATCTTTGGCGCCTTTCAGCCTGCCTACGGGCCGATGCTGGTGCTATCGGCAGGCTATGTGGTCACCGCGGGTGCAGGGTTGCACTTTCCGTACCTTCTGACCCGGGGGGAGCTCTTCGGCACAACGATCCTGCGGCTCTGCGCGCTGCTGTTGCTGATCGGCAGCGCCTTCGTGCTGGTCCCGCCCCTTGGAGTGCTGGGCGGCGCCTTGGCCCTCGGCCTCGCGGTGCTCGCGCTGAACGTCGCCGCGCTGATCTACCTGCACCATCTCACCGGCTTTTGGGGCATGACCCGGCCCTCGGTCGCCCTGGTTGGCGCCGCCACCCTTCTGCTGCTGGCCGGCGGGCTGGATCTCATCGCGCCCGCCCCGCTTGTCGTGGCCCTGCTTGGCGTCGGGGTGGCAGCTTTTGTGATCGATCACCATACGAAGGCCGCCGGGCTGGCCGTGCTGCGGCGGGTGCGCGCGCCCTCCTAAAGATCAGACCTCGTCGCCCGCGTAGCGCTGCAAGAACGGTGTTGCCTCGATCAACCGGCGCACCCGCGCGATCTCCTCGGCGTCCCAGCCCAGTTCTGCGCGGGTCTTGCGGGGCGCGGCGAAGCAGAGAGCGGCGCAGGCATCGAGATAGGCGGGATCCGCGTCGAGCCCGAGCCAGCGCACAAGCGCGCCCAGTTCCCGCTGTGGCGCGGCAATGTGGTCCTCATGCGCGAGGCTGAAGACACGCTCCGCGCCGTGCGTGCCGATCATCTCAAGGTGGATGCGGGTGCGCTCCTCCAGCATTGCGACGGCCCGCGCGATGCTGACCGCACCATCGACGTGGCGCTGTGACCGGCGGACGATGGTCGAGACCACATCGAAGGGGTTGCGGTAGACGTGCACGAACCGCACAGGGGCCTGCATGGTCTGCTCGATCCGGGGCGCGAGATGCGGTCTGCGCCCGAAGCGCATCGTGTCCGCGCTGCCATCCTTGTCACCCAGCACCTTCAGATGGCGCAGCCGCCCCTGCCATTGGCCGGCGACATCATAGGTATATCCGCCCTTTCGCGCCGTGCCGAACCTGCGGCTGAAATTATGCGGTATGCGCTTGCTGTCCGCCACCAGAAGGGCTGCGACACGGGCGCGGGAGAACCCCCAGATCAGGTGATCCACGATGCCATATTCGCTGCCGATCACCGCATCGGGGTGCGCGTCGATCAAGGCTCCGATCAGGCTGTGGCCGCTACGTGGCGTGGACAGGAAGCTGCACCACGTCTGCAGCTGGCTCAGATCAACCTGATTGTCCGCAACCAGCGCACTGCTCTGTCGAAAGTCCCGCACGAGCCGGCGCGCGATGATGCCGCGATAGTGCACCGCCGTCTTCGCTTCGCGCAGCCGGTCATGGACTGCAGGGGCCACGCCCTGTCGGGTCGGCGGCGAATCCATCAGCGGCTGGCAGGATAGAGCCGCAGCTTGTCATCCACGGTCAGATGCATCGCGCGGTCCATCTCGAAACCTGCAAGGCGATCCCTGGCGCCGCCGGGACCCGCCGCGTACCCCATCATCTGCCCCGCCGCATCGAAGACCAGGCCCGCAAAGAGCGCCACACCATGGGTCCGTTCGGTGACATCGGGCAATTGGCGGAAAATGTCGTGCCGCATGCGGACATATCGCAGCAGGGGGATCGCCGGCCCGAGCCCCAGATACATGGCCCGGCGCAGCGGGCTCCACCCTTCGCTCTTGGCCCGGTTGGCACCGTAAAGGCGCCCGACGTCCGAGCGCAGCCGCGTCGTCGAATCGAGGCTTGACGGGTTGATATGCCGGATCCGGCAGGCGGGCTGGAAATAGAGCTGCGCGCCGCTCTCTTTCAGCAGCCGGACAACATCGCCCTCGCGGTTGCTGCCGTCAATGACCTCGTCCGGCGTCAACCGTTGCAGCGCAGACAGCCGGAAGGCACCGTTATGGTGACTGATCCAGTCCGTCGGGCCCTCGGGGTTTGCTGCAGCCCATTGAGCGTAGGACAGCATGAAGTTCGCCCAGCTCAACCGGGTCGACGGGTTTGCGTTGAGCATGCCCGACCCGACACCGTCGACCCCCGTCTCCTCGAAGGTGCGGATCATCGTCTCGGCCCATTCCGGTTCGGTGAACGCATGGTCCTCGATCGTCGCGACATAGGGCGCGCGGGCCTCAAGCGCCATCCGCGCGCAGCACCTGTCGACAGTGTCGATCGGCTCGGTATCGAACACGCGGTAGGATCCGACCGCGTCCAGAAGGTGCTGCACGGGTGCCACGTCCGTTCCCGGCTGTACCCAGAACAACAGCTCGATCTGCTCTGCGATGGTTTGGGCCGCGATAGCGGCAAGTGTCATATGCGCCGCCTCAGCCTTGTATCCGGTGGTGACGACCATGGTAATGGCGGGTGTCTTCGTCTTGGCTTTGGACATCTGGGCGGTCCCCCGTGTTATATCGCTGGCTGAGAAGTGGCATGGGCGGCCGAGAGTGCGAGCGCCAGAGCCCGTCGTCCGACCTCCAGTGGCACCTCGTTCTGCGCCGGGCCATCGGCTGAGCGCGCCGCACGTACGAAGCTCCGCAGTGCAGCCTCGAAAGATGGGTCCGGTTTATAGCGGATATCGGCGGCATCGCGAAGCATCTGCAGCCGCTGCGAGAGGCGGTCGCCGAGGCTCAACGCATGTGCGGGTCGCGAGAGCAGGGGCGCGCCGTTGCTGTATAGATCGATTTCGAGATGTCCCGCATCGCACAGCAACTCGACCTTATGGGTGTTCTGCCCGGTCAGCTGCCCCACGGTGATCGTGACCGGCTGTCCGCTCTCCAACTGGGCGCTGACGGTGGCCAGGCTGCCCTCGTCCTGCTGCGTGATCTGGGCGCGCACCGACGCAGGGGCGAAATCGGCCCCGGCGAGATAGCGCACGATGTCAAAGTGATGGATGGCCAGATCGGTGATGGCATCGCCGCCTGCCCCGGCTGCGCTCTTCCATCCGGGAAGCACACGCTTTTCAGATGTAAAGAGCGTCCGCACGGCGACGAGACCACCCAACGTGCCTTCGGCCAAAGCCTTGCGCGCGGCGCGGTACTTCGGATGCAGCCGGAAGTTGTGCCCCACCATCGCGACCTTATCGGTGCCCTGCGCCGCCGCGATCATCCGGTCGGCATCCTCAAGGCTGAGTGCAATCGGCTTCTCCACATAGACGTGCAGGCCCGCCTCGAGCCCCGCAATCGCGGCGTCGGCATGATGTGCAGGGGGCGTGCAGATCACCAGCGCGTCGACCTCACCCAATGTGATGGCGCGGTCGACCGACATGTAGGACACGGCACCGGGGTGCAGCCGGGCCATCGCCTTCCGCGCATCCGGGTCCGGATCAATCAGCGCCGTGACCCGCGCGCCCGATATCCTCGAAAGAATGGGGCCGTGATGAAAGCCTGCAACACGGCCGCAGCCGACGAGCCCGATACGCAATGTCACTTGATGTATCCTTTGTTGTGATGATCTGCGCGCGCCTCGACCCGAGCCGCGCAGATCGTTTTCGCCTTCTCGTAAAGCGCCAGCAGCCGATCCGTGTGGCGCGCCCGGCTGTACTCCGTTTCGGCCCGGTGCCGACCCGCCTGACCCATTTTGATGCAGAGCGCCTTGTCGGACAGCATCCGCTGCAGGTTCGCCTGCCAGTCAGCCACATCTCCGGGGCTGGCGACAAGACCGGTGGTGCCATGCAATATCACATCCGAGATCGCACCGGCGTCCGATCCCAGCACGGCGGTGCCCCGCATCATCGCCTCGAGCGTGACGTTGCCGAAAGGCTCATGCCAGACGGAGGGCACCGCCTGAACCCAGGCTCCGGCGAGCGCCCTGTCCATGTCATCGGGCGCGAGATGCCCCAGAAAGCGCACCGCTTTGCCCTGGTCAGCCGCGCGAGCGCGCAGGGCCACCTCCTCCGGTCCTGTGCCGGCGATCAGCAGCTCGGCCTGCGGAGATTGCTGGCGCACCCGGGCAAAGGCATCGATCAGAACGTCCACACCCTTTTCACGCGACAATCGCCCGCAGTAAGCGACCGTTGGGTGATCAGCGAGCGCGGCAACCGCCGCCCGGTCGTCCACCGGGTTGGGCAGCACCTCCACATCGGTCCAGCCGGATTCAACGAAACGGGACGCAGCGCGGCGGCTCAGAACCGTGGTCACATCAAGCACCGCGCGCCAGCGGTTCAACAGCCAGGACTGCACTTGCGCCATCCGGTAGGTCCGCGGCGACACACAGCCGGTGGCACGGCAGATGGGGCCGGCCAGATGGGTGCAGTTCGTCCTGTCAGGCAGAAGCTTCAGGCCATTGGGGCAGATTTCCTTGTAGGTCGGAGCCTGATGCAGGACCGGGATATCCCGCAACAGAGGCAAAATCAGGGGTGAAAGCTGCCACAGAAACGATCTGATGTGCACAACGTCGGGGTAGTCTTCACGCAACTCCTGTCGCAGGGCGCGCCAAGCGGTCGGATTGACGCTTTGCAGAACGACCTGTGCCATATCGCTGCGCCCGTGACAGCTGCGATCCGCGACCAACGGGAAGCCCGGCATCATCTTTGCGTCAGAGGAAAAAAGCCGCGTAACATGGCCTCGGCTCTCCAAACTGTCCCGAATGGCGAGCATCTGAAGCTCGGCTCCGCCGTACGCGCGTCCATGGTCGTTGATCAAAAGAACTCGCATGTCTTCCAAGGCACCGTACAAACAGGGAAATCGTTGACGTTCCGTCGCCTTCTTTAACTAGCGTGAAGGCTGACGAAACGCGATGATTTGTCGGCAAGAAGTTCTTTTGACGACCAAAGATTCAACAGAAAAAGGCTCAGCGCGCGGAAAACGACCAGTTTTTGGCAGATTGCCGCCAAATCACCGTTTTCAGCGCGACAACTGCAGTGTTAAGAATGATTAACGCTAGGTTAACGTGCCCGGTCCGTGGTATCCGTCCGCGGAGTGTGTTTGCAATTTTAGATGGTGGGATCGCTGTGTCTGAACGTGTTGTTGTTATTGGAGGCG
The DNA here is from genome assembly GCF_025755255.1 of Roseobacter sinensis. GTDB lineage: Bacteria > Pseudomonadota > Alphaproteobacteria > Rhodobacterales > Rhodobacteraceae > Roseobacter > Roseobacter sinensis. The sequence goes on from NZ_JALIEB010000021.1 coordinate 45,432, forward strand.
GGCCTGCTGGACTGACGGCGGCCTATGAATTGTCGAAAGTCGCGCCCGACCACACGCCCGTGGTCTTCGAAGCGAGCGACCTGGTCGGAGGAATCGCGCGCACCGAATGCCATAACGGCTATCGATTCGACATCGGTGGGCATCGCTTTTTCACCAAGGTGCGCGAAGTCGAAGAGATGTGGCACGAGGTGCTGGAGGACAACTTCATCACCGTGCCGCGCAAGAGCCGGATTTTCTATCGTGGGCAGTTTTTCGACTATCCTCTGCGCCTGTTCGACACGCTTGCGAAGATCGGCATCTACGAAGCGTTCCGCATATCCGCCAGCTATCTGAAATGGCAGGTGCGCCCCTATCCGAAGGAGGACAACTTCGAGGAGTGGGTGATCAACCGATTCGGCGGACGCCTCTACATGCATTTCTTCCGCAGCTATACCGAGAAGGTCTGGGGCATCAATCCGAAGAACATCCGAGCCGATTGGGCCGCGCAGCGAATCAAGAACCTGACGCTCACCAAAGCGGTCTGGAATGCCATATCCGGTGCGAACGATACAGCCTCGCTGATTGAGGAGTTCCAGTACCCGCGCCTTGGGCCCGGCATGATGTGGGAGAAGACCGCATCGCTTATCGAAGAGCGCGGCGGCGAGGTCCATATGCGCGCGGCCGTGACCAAGCTGCACCGGGTGGACAACCGCATCACCGCGGTCGATGTCGAGCGCTGGGACGAAAGCGGCCAGCCCTTGGGCACCGAGACGGTCGAGGGGGATGAATTCATCAACTCGATGGATCTGCAAAGCCTCGTGCTCGCCATGGATCCACCTGCACCGCCCCATGTCGTCGAAGCGGCCAAAAACCTGAACTACCGCGACTTCCTGATTGTCACGCTGGTGCTCGATCACGCGGACCCCTTCCCGGACAACTGGATTTACGTCCACAGCCCCGATGTAAAGGTCGGGCGGATCCAGAACTTCCGCGCCTGGTCGGCCGAGATGCTGCCCGATGCCAATACAGCCTCGATCGGCATGGAGTATTTCTGCCAGGAGGATGACGGTCTGTGGTCGATGAGCGACGAGGACCTGATCAAGCTGGCCGGGGCCGAGCTGGAACAGATCAACCTGGCCGGCAAAGAGCATGTGGTTGGCGGGTTCGTGATCCGGCAGCGGAAGGCCTATCCAATCTACGACCCGCAGAGCAAGGACGCCCTTGACGTGGTGGCCGATTGGATCCGGGGGCTCGAAAACTTCCAGACCGTAGGGCGCAACGGCCTGCACCGCTACAACAACCAGGACCACTCCATGCTGACGGCAATGTATGCGGCCCGCAATATCGCTGGAAGTCAGGAAGACATCTGGTCGGTGAATGTCGATCGCTCTTACCACGAAGAGATGGAAGTGGATGAGGCCGAAGATCAGAAGCGCTACGCGGCGGAGTAGCGCAGCCGGTCAGACCAGCCTCAGCTTGACGAGCGCATACCCCGCGCCGGCACAGAAATAGTGCAGCCACAAAACGCCGAGCGCCGCAACCGCCCCGCGCGGCCCGTCAAGCCGCGTGACCAGCGCCAGAAAGGACCGGTTGGTCATCGCCAGCGCCCCGATCGACCCGCAGGCAGCCAGGGGGCCGGCGGCGCCGACAACCGGAAGCGCTGCAAGGCAAAGCAGGCAGAAGCCGACCAGACCGACCGAGAGCTTGGCGCCCGACGAGACATTCAGGCTCTCCGGCGCCTGCCGCCCGGCCGCACTGGACATCAGTCGCGTCCAAGGCACGGCCCGATGCCACAAATCCGTGCGTATCATGCCCCGGACCGACCAGTACTTCTGGTGCGTGCCCTGGATGCTCGGGTCGAGTTCGATCTGGTATCCGGCCTGGTGCAGGCGCATGCCCAACTCGATGTCTTCCATCATGGCAACGCTGGCATCGAAGCCACCGATACTCTCGAACACCTCCCGCCGAATGGCGCCGAGACCGGTCCAGAACGTGGAGGCAGGACCGGCGTTTTCGTGATGCACGTGGTGATGCAGCAGGTTGCGCAGCCGGCTCACCGTCTCGGGCCGGGTCGGTGTATCGTCATAGGATCCGAACACGGCCGCCGGCGCATCCGGGCGCGAAAACCAGGCTAGAACCCGCTCACGCACATCTGGCCGGACAATTACATCCGCATCCACGAACAGGATGATATCGGCGTCTGCAATTGCAGCGGCGCGGTTCCGCGCACCCGCAGCCCCCAAATTCCGCTCGAGGATCATCGGCTCAAGGCCGTGCTGCCTGACGATCTCAACCGTGTTGTCTCGCGATCCATCGTCGGCGACGACAATATCAGGCGCAGCGAAGCCCGCTGCGAAGAGCCCGCAGAGGCAGCTTTCCATGTAGGAGTCCGCGTTGTGCGCGGGCACAACGGCACAGATCGAAAGCGGTGGGCTATCGGCAGTCATGAACCTCTGTCACTTGTCATCTCGCCGGCCTCTGGCGCCGGTTTGGCGACACTTTAGAGTGTCACTCAAGCGCCCGCCATCGTGGATGGTGACTGGCATGCACGAAAGGCCGCTCAGAGACGCGGAATACAGCACATAGGCCTGCGTCCGCGCACCATGTTGATTCTCCCTCCAGTGAAGTGGTCCTCCGCCATGTGTAGGAAAACGGAGGAAAGAGATGGTCAACAAGCGAACGAAGTCGGAGCAAGTGAGCACGAAGGTCCGGCAGGTCGAGGTTCTGATTGGGCAAGGTATGCCGCGTCTGGATCGGATCCGGAAGACCGGCGTGATGGAACAGACGTTTTATCGCTGGAAGAAGAGATGCGGCCCAGCCGGCAAGGATCAATTGAAAGAACTGAAACGCCTTCGGAAAGAGAACGAGCGGTCAAGCAAAGCCGTTTGCGACCGGAGGCTGGGCAAGTTGATCCTTGCCGAAACTGCGAAGGGAAATGTCTGAGGCCCGCCCGCCGCCCCGCCTGCATCGATCGTGTGTGCGTTGAACGGAATGTATCAGAGCGCCGCGCCTGCCGTGTTCTGAGGCAACAGCGATCCACACAACGCAAGGTGCCAGACGGGCGCCCTGACCTGGCGCCGGTCGGTGTTGGAGCGACTATGCCGAGGTCTCGAACTTGCACCGGAGGTCCTCGATCGCAGTCCCTTCAAGGTTTCTATTGGGCAAGCACAAAGCGCTGGAATTCTACGTGTCTTATCGCTGGTCCGCCGGTTGTGCTATTTGAAAAACCTTCCTCTGCATTCGACGCCGTCACGCAAAGGCAGACCGCGCACCTCATTGCCGACGTGCAAGCCGAGGCGGGTTTCGCCGCGCTGGTCATAAAGCGCGAACTTGGTTACGCCGCTACCGAGGCCGATGACATCGCGGTTCTGCGGACAAGTCAGATCGAAGAGATGGAGCCCGCAAAGGACTTTGCCTTTGCCTCCGCAAACTGACTATGGCCGCACCCTGCGAGACGCCACCCTGGCGCTTGGGGACTGGAGCGTGTCGCTTGGTGCAGATCGCCCTCAGCTTTCGTCTGCGGGCGGCTTTGGTTGTGTTCGGCACACCCGTCGCAGCTCTTACGCTGCCTTGGCAGGCGCCCGGTGATCCTGCCCTCGCCCTAGCGCTGGCCCGGTTTCCAGCGCAGGTGATCAAACGGGTCCGCCCAGAAGCCAAGTTCTGCCCTGCATCCCTCAATTGGTTCGGCCCTATTTGCCGGGGCGGCTTCGGGCAATCCTCCCTACCGGGTCGCGACGTCCAGCCAGACCGTGTGGCGGTCATGTCCTATACCTTACCGCTTGCGTTGCTCGGGTCGGCTATCGCTCTCGCGCATATCGCAATGACACTCTGCTTCCGATACGCCGAAGCCTCGCGGTTGGTCGCATTCGAGTACATTGCGCTTCTTCGGCCAGTCCTCGCGGAGTTGTTGATTTTTGGACTACCCATATCGACCAACTTACCGCTCGTGCTGGGCGGGGCCGTGATTGCTGCCGCAGAACGCCAATCACCCAAACATGTGGAGCGACGTGAGCCCCCCGGGACGGCTTGAGCGGGTTCGTGTCAACGAGCCGCACATCCTCTCAGAAAGCTCACTTCCCGGCACAGCCTCAAGAATCAAGGCCCCCGCCTGCAGGGCCTACGATGCATAAGGTAGGTCGACGCAACACATGCCCGGAGGAGCGCCAAAAAAAGTGTTCTGCGCGCTGCGATGGCTCCGCAAAACAGCCTCGCAATCGGTCGGCAACCCTGCGAGACTGTCGTGCCTACTGCGCCATAATCGACTGAGGCACGAGCCCGTCGTTTAGCCACGCTTCGAGGGGTGTGAGAGGATCCAGCGAGGCCGCATTAATACCCCCCAGTCCAGGCAGGATTCCACAGTGATCCAAACCGGGGACCATGAAAAGCGCCACGTTTTCCTTCAGCACGTCTTCCCCACCCGCAGCTTCAGAGGCCTGTTCGTACCACTCCACTGTCTTATATGGCGTCACGATCGCATCGGCCCAGCCATGAAAAACGATCATCTTTCCGCCGGCTTGGCGAAACGCCGAGATATCCGGATTGTCACCGTTATAGGCTTCAGATGAGGCCCGCATACGCGACGGGTCGGTTTCGAAATCAAAGTCCATGGGTGTCCAGTTCGGGCCGGGGTCTTCGTCGAACGCCATGTACCTTCCGAAACCGCTCGCAAACGCCGGCACAAGCTTTCCGTTCCCTTCTGCATTCCCGGTCAGCCACAACCACCAGAAGGTCTCAGATCCTTCAGGGACACCTCCGGGGTAAAGCTGCTCACCAGCCGCATTCCGCGGCCCTGTGCGCCATTTACCAAGCGTGTCGAGTTGCTGGTTTGTCAGTCCAAGACCCTCATAGCTGATGCGACATTGACGCGGATCAGCAATCGCGCCGTCTTCAACGCCGTCAACAGCATCGCATTGATCCATCACTGCTTGTCCAATGACGCTCGCTTCATCAGGCCCCAGAATCTGCGAGCCATCTGCCGCTGTGTTCGCTTGAACGTTCCACGACATCTTGGTGGCCACAAGACCGGGATAATCCATGGCTGGCGCGCCTGAGATTATGCCGTCAAACATCTCCGGATAGCGAAGTGAGGCGACATGGGCCATGCGCCCTCCGGTTGAGCATCCCTGGAAAATCGCCTGTTCCGAGGCGCGGCCGTAAAAGGCTTCTATCAGCGTATTGGCCACACGGTTTGTCTCACCGATAGAGCGCCACCCCCAGTCCCGTTCGGCATGCGGATTGTTGTAAGCCCATCCGGCATCCACCACGGACAACGCGTGGTGACCGCTGTCGGATGTCGCGGTCGCGTAGCCGCGCTCAAGCCCCGGCCTCATTGCATTGATCCAGCTTGAGCCTGCATCGGCGCGTCCGAGAATGCCGCAAAACCCACCGCAGCCAGCTTGGTAGTAGTTGCCATTCCAGTCCTCGACTGGCAGGCGAACTTCGATAGAAATGGCGGGCAGAGCTGTCGCCCGGACTTCGCAATAAGCCGGAAGGGTCTCAGAGGCCGAAATGACACGCGCAGATGTAACGTGCGCAGCAGACATAACGACATTGCGCAGTTCTGAACAGTCATCAGAGCTTTGCTGTGCGGCGACAGGCAGTCCAGCACACGCAAAGACAATGCCAGGCAGTAGTCTGATCATATCACAACTCCTCCGAAGTCTTGGCTTACGCGGCCAGTATCGATCCTGAGGTTGGACGACACAAGAATTTCCGAGAAGTGATTGTTCACACAACTCATCACCACCAAACGGATTTGGACTTCTTTTCAGAAGGTGCGGCCGGTTTATCCGCGCCTTGCAAGTTCACGAACTGCGACTTCCCTTTCCTTATGCGAATGGCAGCGATACGGACTGCAACGGCTGCATCTCAATACGTGATCGGCTGACCGCTTTGGGCTGGTCCTTGAGGGGTGGATCTCGAAGCTAGGCTATGGACGATAGGCCCCCTAAAGTATTGGGGATAAAAGCTTTCCGGATTTATGCATCGCCGCGAGTGCCGGCATTTGTATGTTTCTCGGTTTGCGTGCACCTTCGCGCTATGATCCCAGCGGCCCTGAAGTCCGAAGACCTGCAAAAGCTCCTGTTGGCACAACTTCCCGCGGACTTCGCGGATTGGTTGGACTTTGTCGCCATCGGCACACTACTGGCATTTGTCTGGGACGCCCCAAACTATGCCTATGCATTTCTCGCCGTGGGTATGGGAGCACCGTATCTGATCATCGGGCCGTTTGCAGGGGCTCTTGTTGATCGGTTGTCGGTTCGCAGCGTTTTGATTTGGAGCAATGTGGGACGTGCACTTGCTACCGGTGCTCTGCTCTTCGCCGCGGACTGGGTGGTGCTTGTTTTCCTCGTCGCGGTCAGAAGTTCGGTGGACAGCTTCTTTGGTCCAGCCAAGCAGGCGGCGATCCAAGCACTGACCACTTCGGAAAACCGCACGTCTGCAAACGGTTTGAGCCATGGCATCAATCAGGCTTCGAAGATCGTTGCACCGAGCGCCGGGGGCACGTTCTTGATCTGGTTTGCCCCGTCGATCATTTTTGTCATCAATGCAGCGATTTCCCTTTCCGCGGCACTGCTGTGTGCCCGGTTGAAGGAGGTCGAGAGGTCTGAGAGGTCAACGAAAGTTGGTGAGAATGGTCTGTGGAGTGACGTCCAAGACGGGCTGACGTACGTCCGATCGCAAGCGACCGTGAGAACAGTCCTGCTGATGATGGCAGCTATGTACTTTGCGATGTTCATCTACGACACTTTCATCGCGCCACTCACGCAAAGTCTTGGGTTTGAGCAACAGCATTTGGGCTACGCGCTCGCTGCTGTCGGCGCCGGGGGTGTCATCGGATCGATTGTCTTTTCGATCTTGCCTGAGTTGAGACAGCCGCAAAGGTGGATCGCTATCGGCACCTTCTCCGGTGGCGCAATGCTGCTCGTCTTGGGCATCTCCGATCTTTTGGCAGCTTCCCGGGGCATCCAATTCTTCATTCTGATCTTTCTAACTTTGGGGCTGACAACCGCTATGACGATGGTCCCGATCCGTATCGTCCTCCAGAACACCGTGCCGCCAGACAGAATGGGTTCCGTAACTGCGTTGAGCGAGGCCGCAAACACCATGGCACTGCTGACCGCACCATTTGCGGGCGCCGTGCTGGTCACATTGTTCTCCGTCCGTGCACCTTTTACAGTTGGCGGCTGCATTCTTGTGATCGCGGGACTTCTGATTTCGCGCCTCAATTTGGGTCGACCCAAAAGCTGACCTCCAAGGCCACATGGGGACGACTGCGCCGTCCGGCGACTTGTGAGGCGCGCTTCGCAACTTCGCTGCGAGTAAAACGAGGGATGCGTGTGCCATAAGGTCAAACAGAGCAAGATGCGGATGATCAGCCGCTGCTTTTGACCATAGCGCCCGCTGATCTGGTCAGAATTTGTCAAGGGTGATTGGCTATAGTGACCTCTGGTGCGGAGAGCTCAGGCATGGACAATCGACTGCTTCACGATTTCGCGGAGATCGCGTCCGATTGGTTTTGGGAAACCGATGCGGAGCATCGGTTTACCTTCTTTTCCGATCGCCTCAGTGAGGTTGTCGGTGTCCCTGCGGAAACCTTTCTGGGCATCAGTCGCGCTGAGGTCCCGAAAGGCTCCTTTGAAGAGGACCTGTGGAAGGCGCATATTGCGGATCTTCAAGCGCGTCGGCCTTTCCGCGATTTTTTATACCAGGCAAAACGACCGGCGGACGGGTCAACCTTCTGGGTGCGCACATCAGGTCAGCCGGTCTTTTCCGAAGATGGCACTTTTTTGGGATACCGTGGCACCGGTTCCGATGTCACCGCTGAAGTCTTGGCCCGCCAACAACTGGAGCAATCGAACGCAGAGCTGAAGGAACGCAACTCCGATCTTCTCAATGCCAAACGCACCATTTAGCGGATGGCATATGAAGACACGCTGACAGGATTGAAAAACCGCCGGTTTATCGAGGATGAACTCGGACGGCGGGCTGGCGAAACGGGACGTTCGACGCACGTCCTTCACATGGATCTGGACCGCTTCAAGCAAATAAACGACACGCTTGGACATGCGGCCGGAGACGCGGTTCTTCGCGTGGTTGCCAAACGGCTGCGATCCTGCTTCCCACCCCCGGCGATCATCGGGAGGATGGGGGGTGACGAATTCATCGTTCTCGTCGACACCCCCGATCCGGGTGGCCTGTTAGACCAAGCGAACCGAGCGATACGAGACATTCGTCAAAAGATCTCACTGGGAGAGGCATCTGTCGATCCGGGCGCCAGCTTCGGCATTGCTCTCGGAGGGACGTCGGAGGACAGCGTGCAGCACTTGCTGTCGAAGGCGGATCTGGCGCTTTACGAAGCAAAGGCGCTGGGTCGAAATCGCGCAGAACTTTTCACACCGGAGCTCCACAACAGGGTGACCGAAGAGAAGGCACTTGCCAGAGACCTGCAGTTGGGCGTTCAGAACAATGAGATCGAAACGTGGTTTCAGCCACAAATCGACGCGGTGTCAGGTCGTCTTGCGGGTGCTGAGGCTTTGATGCGCTGGCATTGCCGGCAGCGCGGCGTTTTGGCACCGGACAGATTCATGCCAACAGCGGACGCCCTGGGACTCATGCCGCAGATCGACAGCATTGTTCTCCGAAAGGCATTGAAGTTCGCCCAACAGATGGCCGAGGATGGTCACGTCCTGCCCCGCCTTTCCATCAATGTCTGTTCGGATCGCCTGACCGACAGCTCCATTGTAGATGACGTTCGTACGCTTTGGTTGGATAGGCGAACCCAATTGTCCTTCGAGTTGGTCGAGACGGTGACGTTCGACGGGAAGATGAGCGAAATCATCAAACACAACCTCGATCGCTTGCGCGAGATCGGTGTCTCACTGGAGATTGATGACTTCGGTACCGGTCACGCGTCGATTACAGCGTTGCTCCAAGTCGAACCCGACTTCTTGAAGATTGATCGCTCTCTCGTGGCAAGTGTCTTGAGCGATTTGAAGTGCCGCCGCCTTGTGAGCCATGTCATCCATATGGCAGAAGCCATGAACATAGCTGGCATCGCGGAAGGGGTCGAAACCCAAAATCAGGCTCTTTGCCTTGCCGATCTCGGGTGCCATCAACTCCAGGGCTTCTATATTGCCGCTCCGATGCCTGCGTCTCGCTTCGAAAGCTTTCTCAGAACCTCTCCGACCCGGTTAACTTCGACCGGATAAGAGGCTCTCTTTCCACAAGACCATGAATGGCAGTTTTGGGTCGCGTCGATGCGGCTTGTTCTTCGAGGACGAGACACTGCGCTGCGACCGAGGGAGGGGAAATGCTCGCGGGCTGAGCCCGGCTTGCGCGTCGCGCGGTCGCAGCACGGATGTTGCCCCAGCACCTCTGCCGACAATCCCCCGGCAACTGAAGGAGCCGCTGACCCCAGCACAATTCCGAACCCCAGTTCAGTGACCTTTGCGGGCATCAACCGGTTTTGCCCGCCCTACTCGTTGCGGCGCAACCGGCCACATAGGTGTTCACCTCTGCAAGCGGCATCGGACGTCCGTAGTAGTAGCCCTGGCCCTCGTCACATCCACTTTCGATCAGCCGATCGACCTGAGTGTCGGTTTCGACACCTTCTGCGATGACCTGCAAGTTCAGGTTATGACCGAGCTGGATGACGGTACTGACGATTGGGCTTTCGGTATCCTTGGCCAGATCGCTAATGAAACTTCTGTCAATCTTCAACCGGTTCAGCGGAAGCGCCTTGAGGTAGCTGAGAGAAGAATAGCCCGTGCCAAAGTCGTCCAGGGCGATGGAGACGCCCATGGTCGATAGCTCTGTCAGCGTGGTCGCCACCCGGCTCTTTTCAGAGATCAGAACCCCCTCCGTGACCTCGATCTCCAGAAGCTGCGCTGGCAGACCGGTCTCCGCGAGGACATTTGCGATAGATCGTGAGACATCCGTACGGGCGAATTGCACGGGTGAGATGTTGACGGAAACGACTGGCGCCTCCGAGCCCAGCATCTTGAACCAACCGTGTGCATCAGTGCAGGCGTTTCGCAAGATCTGTTCACCTAGATCCACGATCAGCCCGGTCTGTTCAGCGATGGGAATGAAGACGTCAGGACCAACTGTTCCTAGGTCTTCGTCATTCCAGCGGGCAAGGGCTTCGAACCCGATCAGACAGCCGTCGGAGAGCCGATGTTGAGGTTGATAATGAAGCTGGATCTTTTGGTCGCGGACCGCGGCCTTCAACCGCTCAATGACTGCAATGCGTCGATTGAGCTGATCAAGCATGGCTTGATCGAACGCGTGTGCGCGATCCCGCCCGCCGTCCTTTGCGTCATAGAGCGCCAGATCGCAAAGCGAGAGAAGGTCCTGCCCCTTGTCCGTGTCGGATGGAAATCGCGCCATCCCGACAGACGCTGAAATCTGCAACTCAAAATCTGCGAGCTGGAACGGTTCCGACAAACGGTCACAGATCTCGTGCCCGAACATCAGCCGGCTCTTCGAGCAGGTCGTCTGAGTATCGGGAACGACAACCAGGAATTCGTCCCCCGCGAGGCGGGCAGCCCAAGCGCCATCGGTGGCAAGCGCCTGCAGGCGGTCTGAGGCTGCTCGCAAGAGCGCATCTCCGATGTCGTGACCGTAGCTGTCATTTATCTGTTTGAAACCATCGAGATCGATCAGAAACGCCGTAACCCTGTCTTTCTGATGATCAAGGTCGCCCAGCCGTTTTTGGATGGAATTGCGGTTCAGCAAACCGGTCAGATTATCAAAGGCGGCAAGATACTGCACCTGCCGTTCAGCCTCGACCGCTTGCGTCGTGTCAGCCACAATCCCGCGAAAGCCCTGAAAAACTTCGTTGTCGAACTGGGGTCTGCCTTTGACGACAACCCAGCGCAGGCCATCGAGTTCGCGATCAGGAAAAGCGAGAACGATGTCATAGAACTCCTCCCGATTGCGGACAGCTTCTGTCATGCGATCAAAGTCGGCTCTGCTTTCGGGGCTTATCTTCTCACCAACGCGGTACAACAGCGGTTGATCATCCTGAGTTGCGTCGGTCCCGCCCAAAAGCTGGACGATCAGGTCTGGAGCCGCGGTCAAACGCCCCGCTGCATCCGCCTGCCAGATCCACTCCGTCGCCTGCGCTTCGTAGTCCTTGAGCAGAAGCTCGACCACTTCGCTCTTCTCGCTGAGTTTTTCCACATTCTCAAAGGATTGGAGAATTGCGCGTCCTCGATCGAGAACTGACTTTGAGAGGGCCACGAAGGCAAAGATAGACAGAAATGGCACCAGAATATCCGACGGCGTACCGACGGTCAGACCGGTCACAAGCGCAACGGCACCGCTGCCCAGGCACGTCATGGCGAGATAGATCATGCCCGGTCCCGGAGATCGGGAATAGCCGAACGTGCCCAGAGCGACAGCGCCGGTCACAATGATGGCCACAAGGGCTTTCGCATCGCCCGTCGCGTGCGGGTAGACGCACGCCATACCCATCCACCAAAAAGAGCCGTCGATGAACGCCCGCTGCTTCATGCGCGTAAGGTCGGCCACCTCGCCCGTGCACCGATAGAGTGGTCTCGTCCAGAAGAAGAGCGCCCACGACCCAAAGACCATCACCAAGGTCCAGCCGATCAGAAGTGGCAATGAGCCCGAAGGCAGCGCCTGAAAGGCGAGTATTGGTGCAAACAAGGTATTGCCCAACAGCAGGAGTTGGGTTTGATCGAGGGTGGCGATGATCTGGTCGCGCCGATATCGCTTGGCTGCGTCCGGGGCAAACCGGTTCGAGCGCAAGTCCGCGAAGCCCGATGCTCCGCTCAACACCAGTATTTGACCCCAAATCCGCTTCAACATCGTTAAAAAACACGCCAATCCCAAGGTGATAGGACCATGACTTAAATGCGATCGGTAAAGGTCGGATTTACCGGCCTTTGATTTGCATCGCATTCGCGGCACTTTTTGGACATCAGGATCCTCAACCCTGGACTGTCAGGGGGCGCGAAGGTCTGATGTCAACAGCATGAGGTAAATGCTCGGCCATCTGAAGCCGAGAGCAGACAGTGGGCTGTGGGCCGATATCGCGATTGGATTTGCAGGGCAGCCAAGGCGATGGGCGGTTGCGCTATCTGGATCACAGGCCATGCCGCATGCGTGCAGCTTTTGCGTGGTTCCGGTCGCAAGTGTCGCTTGCAGGTGCAACGAATGGGTGGCTCTAGATCCTATCGCCTGTGTCGCCCAAAGACCGTCTTGGTCAAATCCAACTAGGACGCCGCGATGTTCGTGCTGCGTGTGTGGACGTAAGCTGCGGCAACGTCGGGCTGCAAATGCACGCGTGCTACGCTCAGATGCGCGTGCCATCGGTGCGCGCCTTGCCGTGGGCGTGAACAGGCAGACTGAAAGACGCGGCAGCGGGCCGATCACTGCATTCTGACACAAGATCGGTCAGACCGGAAGCCGATTGGTCAAGCATGTTGACAATATGGCCTTGATTGTCATATAGTCAATATAGTTGACTAAATGTAGTGATGCACTTATGCTGAAGAGAACGATGTTGAAGTCCATTTGTGCGCTTCCCCTTCTGCCATGGGCCGGCGCAGCACGTGCAGCGGGGCAAATCATAGACGGGGATGTCTCCTTCGACTGGCACCACACGCACGAAAGGCTGACCTGCGCGCTTCGTGCGCCCACCAAAGGTTGGCTTGCCGTCGGGTTCAACGCTGACAAAACGCTCAAAGGCACACGTTTCGTCATGGCTGCTCTGGCGAAGGGCGTTGAGCGTGTCGAAGACCGCATTGCCGTCGTCCCGACGCATGCACAGGTCGAAACGCTCGGCTTGTCTTCTGCTCTCACGGACACCGAGATCACCCACACGCAGGGGGGATCGATCCTGAGGTTTTCCTATCCTGTGACCTTCCGCGATCAGCCGAGACTGTCGCTTGCACCGGACAGCACCGTGCATCTCATGCTGGCCTGGTCACAAGACACGGACTTCGATCATCACTCCGCCTGGCGGAAGCACTATGACATCACGCTTTAAACCAAAGATAGGAGACCGGAATGGACACTCTGACGGATACGATTCTTGCAGTCCTCATGATTGGAAACACGCATTACGTCGACATCGGGGCCGCATCGGATGCGGTCATCTTTTATGAAACCGAAAAGACGGCTCACATGACGCTACCGGGCGAGGGCGCATTGGTCGGAGATATGACGGTTTACACGGACGGCTATCACGTCGCGTGGCAGGGCGGCCCGGCCGGCGACTGGAAGATCGGTCATGAGGCCGGGGTGTTCACCTACACCGGCCCGGATGGTGAGGCCGCGGGCACGATCACGAAGATCGTCCCCGGGAACCCCGAAGGATATTAACCCCAGAGGACATCGCGCCGCCGCCTTGCGCTGTGCCCTGTTCTTAGGCTGCGACCGACAAAAGCCTCGGGATCAGTGTGTCAGAGACACTTCGGGTGATCCCTGCGCCGCGCCTCAGCAATCTTAGAGACGGGGATCAGCCCGTGCGCACACCGCTGCAGGGATCGCAAGGGCTCTCCGCCTACGCCTCAGGCACTGCAGCTTTGGCGGCCCTCGCTTTGGACACGGCCACTTCTCTTGGGTCTGCGACTACCGCTCGAAGTCGACGGAACAAATGGTCCGCTGTCCCGAAGCGGCTTTTCGTCGGTGGGGTCAAACGCCGACGCTCGCAACCACCAGTGGCTCGCCCAGGGGCAGCGACAGAGGTGTAGTGGCCGCGTCGCCCTCTCCATGGTTTCGGCAAGGCTCCCGCCCTCCAGGCGGCCGAATGACCGCCCGCGGGCGGTGCCGGGCGACCCCCCGTTCAGTCGCGACGAAATCACTTGCGGCCTAAGCGGTTATCAACTCTGTGAGGTATGATATCATGGTTTGCACGTCGACCCCGCTGGCAGACCCCGACGCGATGTCCAGGACGTCGATATCGGGTCATCCCGGCCCTGTGTGGATGCACGCGGACAAGATTTTCTGCCGCGATGGACGCACGAGCAAAGCCGCCTCAGTTTCAAACGGACGGGCGTCGGGTTTGGCCCGGTCTCGGGCTCCGCGGGCCTTGGAGACCCTTGCCGAGGTGCGAAGCCTCGGGCTGATGCGGACCTACGGATCAAAATCAACCGCTCCCGAGCCGAACAGGTCCTCGACGGGCCCCTGCCCGGTTGCCGCGGTTTCCGGTCTTTGTACCATTGACCTTCGATGCTGTGCCGCGCCACCAGAGATCAGCGCTACAACCACAATTGCTGGAAAAGATCGCACATGATCCCGGAGGCATGTCAGGCGTCATCAAGGTCGACAAACCCGAAGGCCCGGTGGATGCCGCCTATGGCGGCATCCATCTTCAAAGGCGATCTCCTTCTCAGCCGAAGAGCAGCTCATCGCCCGGAGAGAGCGGCAGCGGATCACCCTCGACCGGCGCCCAACCGCCAGGCCCCTCCCCAACCACTTCGACAGATCCGATGAACAGGCTGCGGTCGGCGATGGCATCGGACAGTGCGTTGGCACCGATCCCTTCAAAGGTCGCGACATGAAGCCAGCCGTCGGTCGTGCGCGCCATGAGCGTGCTGTCCCCCGGCTGGTCGGCGAAGAAGGCGTAGACCTCACCCTGGTAGCTCTCGCCAAGGCCCGGGGGGTTTGCGAGAAAGTCGTCAAAGACGATACGGTCGATGCCCAGCTCGAAATCGGTGATCGTGTCCGCCCCGGTATCGCCGCCGACGAAGACGAAGGAGTCGGAGCCCTCACCGCCGGTCAGGTCATCCAGCCCGTCGCCACCGCGGATCGCGTCATTGCCCGCGCCTCCGGAAATGTCGTCGTCGCCGGACCCGCCATTGGCCTGATCGCGCCCGTCTCCGCCGAACATGATGTCGCCACCGGTTCCGCCGCGCAGATCGTCATCGCCCGCCTGGCCATAGATGATGTCCGTTCCGCCATTACCGGCAATGATGTCATTGCCTGATCCGCCCAGCAGCGTGTTCAGAGCATCGTTGCCCGAGATGACATCACCAAAGGCACTTCCGACGACGGACTCGATGCTGAAGAGCTGATCGTTCCCGGCACCTCCAGAGGCAAAGCCGCCGTCAAAGGACAGGAAGACAGAGACCGCGCCGCTCGCATCCATATAGCTGGCCGTGTCAAAGCCCGCACCGCCATCGATGTGGTCGTCGCCTGCGCCGCCGGACATCTCGTCGTTGCCGCCCCATCCGAAGAGGTCGTCGTCGTGATCGCCCCCCGAGATGAAGTCGCGCGCGTTGCTGCCATGGATCAGGTCGTCGCCCTGTTCGCCCCAGGCCGAACCGCCGCTGCCAAGGGTGATCTGATCAAAGCCCCTGCCACCGCGGATATCATTCTCGCCGCCATTGCCGTGAAGCTCATCATCTCCGCTGCCGCCGCGAATGGTGTCGTCGCCCTCGCCGGCACGGATGGTGTCCGCCCCGTCATGCCCGTAGAGCTCATCATCTCCGGCATCGCCCAAGATGCTGTCATCGCCCGCACCGCCGCTGATGTCATCATCGCCCTCGCCACCATGGATCGTATCATCGCCGACACTGCCCCAGAGGCTGTCATTGCCCTCATCGCCGAACATCAGATCGTCGTGATCTTCGCCGCGCATGGCGTCATCGCCGGACCCACCGTGCATGGTGTCGTCGCCAAGGCCACCCCACATCACATCGTCGCCATCAAGCCCGTGCAGAACATTGTCTTTCCAGTCGCCGCGGATGCGGTCGGCGTGCTGCGAGCCGGTCGCGTTCTCGATCGAAACCAGCGAGTCACGCTCAACCAAGTCCTTGTTTGGATGAGTCCAGTTCTGACCAAACCGGTAGCCGATCCCCTCTTCGAGATTGATGGCGGCACCGGTATAGGCCCGGATGTAACTGACCGTGTCCGTCCCTCGGCCGCCGTTAAAGATGTCCAAGCCGAAGTCGGTGTTTTGACCCCGATATCCAAGTCCATCGACGGTGTAGAAGATATCGTCTCCATCCCGGCCCTGAAATGTCTGACGCTGCGTCGCCCAGCCATCCGGCATATTTTCGTCGGCGTAGTACTTCGCTTCGTAGAAAACGTCGTCCCACTCTGTTCCGACCACATGGCTGTCGCCGTCCAATCCAAAAATGCCGCCATTGCGCGATTGCGTGATCGGTGTTTGCTGCAGCACAGATACTTGCGGCGCCCATGTGCTACCACTGGCAGACGCCGACACCGGGTCGTCGCCAAAGATCCTGACGGCATGCAGGGTCGGCTCGACCCGGTCTCTTGATGCGCTTGTCGTCAGAAGCGGCCATCCATTGTCCGCGTCATCGGACCGCGTGTTTGCTTCGGAGTGTGTCTCGTGCACGGCGTCCAAGTGGGCGACATGGCCGTCCTCGGAGCTGTCAAAACTCGATCCGAAGTCAATCGGATCAGCGATCTCCGGCACGTCGCTGTCGGTTTCGGCTTGCGGCCATCCCCAGATCGGCAGGGCCCAGTCATATGCGTGAATTGCGCTCTCGGTATCCTGCGTCGCGACATTCTGTCTAATAATACTCGTGTTCATACTCTTTGCTTTCTAAATGTTTCGCCCCCGTGCATTCGCTTGGCGGCTTTGACTCGTCACCCAAATGCTGGACGCAGACCCGATCTGACGCGTCTTGAAGAAGACCGCGCC
Organism: Roseobacter sinensis; assembly: GCF_025755255.1. Classification (GTDB taxonomy): domain Bacteria; phylum Pseudomonadota; class Alphaproteobacteria; order Rhodobacterales; family Rhodobacteraceae; genus Roseobacter; species Roseobacter sinensis. The sequence goes on from NZ_JALIEB010000021.1 coordinate 62,059, forward strand.
TGTCCCAGCACAGCAGTCGACATCAACGGTTGCCTGAGACAAGGCATCCGTACTATCAATGAAGTTGACTATACCGGCTGCTTATTTTTAGTCAATCTAGTTGACTAAATTGTGATGACTATGCCTCAAAGCCCCATTGATCAGAAGCGCGCAGATGCGCTCGGACGGCAGGTCGCACGGCTTATGCTGAGCATTGATCGAGGCCTACTTGCGCACCAGACTGTCGACTTTGACGTCACGCCGGCGCAAAAGGCCGTTCTGATCCAGCTTGAAACCACCGGAAACCGCATCACCACGCTCGCGCGGCGACTGGGCACATCGAAGCAGGCCGCCAGCAAATTGGTTCAGGAGGTCGAGCAGAAAGGCCTTGTCGAACGAATTCCTGACCCCAATGACGGTCGTGCATCGATCATTCAGTTCACCGCGCAGGGCCGGGCCGTCGTTGAAGACACCGTCAGCTACTTTGAGGATCTGGAGGATCAACTCGCAGCAGAGATCGGGCGCGAGGATCTCGCGTTGGTCAAGGCAAAGCTCAAGAAAATCGCCGACTTTCTGGACCCGGACGGGTTCTAGAGCCAGCCTGTTTTCTCTCCACCGATTGGCATGCTTTGCGTTTCGAAAAGCTTGCGGAGAATGATCTGAGGCAGCGATCGGGAGCAACCGGCTTTCCAGCAGATCACACGGGCATGAGTCTTGCGGAAAATGCAAAGACAGAGTGCTCGTTCATCCATCGAGGCTCCGCCGAAAAACGCGCTGCGTCCGAGCGGATCGTGATGTCGCCTCGACGAAGCAGTGGCTTGGTCCGCCCATCAGATCGATGAAAGCCGCAGTCGTTTGCAGTCGACAAGCGGTGCCTTTGACGGGCCGGGCGAGCGCCTCAGCGACGTCGGGAGCGATCGCGGCTTTGGCCCGCGCTCAAACAGGGTCGATGAGCGACGGATCCCGGCTTCCAGGCTTGGCCTGAGGCGCACTGGACACCAAAACAACTCCGTCGGGCTGCCGGCGGCTAGCGCTGCGCCGGTACCAATCTCGAGCAGTGGGCCGCAACACTGGCGATCCTCGCAGGCGTCGAACTTATCGCGCGAAGAGGTCGGGCCGTCGATCACCGGGTCATTTGCTCTTTGCAAACTCGATTAGCAAACGGCCCGTTGGCTTGGGTCGGCCCAATCGCAGCGGTTCACCTCAGGTATTTTGCACGCCCCTTACTGGCATTCCTCGCGACAACGGTCCCCGGTAGTGGCGGGCGATATGCAGCCTTACCTGAAGCGAAATTGCCGTGTTTTCCCGGACGCTCTCGCCGGAGCTCGACGCCTTGCACCATAGCGTCTCGCACGTCCCCGAGGTCCATGGAGGTATTTCCAATGTTCAAGAAAGTCTGGCTCGCCCGTGCGATGCTCTTCCTTCCACTTGCGGCCATGGCTGGGCAGGAGGGCACAAAGGTAGAACCACAGGCTATGGCCAAACGCGCTGCAGCGCTCTACGACGCCAATCGTCTCGACAGTCTGATCGCGGCTCTGTCCGACAGTTCGACCGGTGAGTTCCACGATCGCGATCTCTATGTCTTCGTATTCGACACCGAGGGCAATACGGTGGCGCATGGCGCGAACGATGCGCTGTTAGGTCGGACCCTCATCGGTCTGCGCGACGTGGAAGGGCATGAGTTTGCCCGCAGCTTCGTCGAGACAGTGCAAACCGATGACCAAGGGTGGGTGGACTACATCTGGCAAAATCCTCAGACCAAAGCGCCGGAACGCAAGCCGAGCTATTTCACACGGATCGACGACAACCTCCTGCTGGGCGTTGGCGTCTAGACACGCAGCCTTGGGCAAGCTGCAGAGGATCACGCAAATATGAAGGGGTATCCGGCTTGACCTTGAAACCAGAAACGAGAGAGCCCGGCATCTCTGTGAAAAACTCGGATACAGAGTCTTCGGCTCTTTACCGAACTATGAAGGTCATGACGCCTTCTACTATCTCGAAAAACGTCTCAGCTGAGCGCCCACTTTGCCATCGAAGCCCGCCCGAAGCGTCTTCGGTCGCACTTTTTGTCAAGACAGGTTCCGCGCTTAGATCAAAGTGATCGGCCCTGCGCCCTGCAAGAGTGTCAGATTGGATTTCCGGTGCTCGTCAAATGAGCGTCGTCGTGATTGCACCTGTGGAGACAGCGTTTGTCGCGCTACATGTCTTCGAGAAGACCAATACGCGAAGGCCTCTCTCCGATGTCACTAGTCACCATGTTTCGCAATCGCGATTTCACAGGCCTCATACTAGCCAACACCATCTTGGGCGCGGCGTTCCCGATCCAGCTGATTCTGGGCGGCCTGGCAGGGTTGACGTTGGCACCGACCGCAACGTTGGCGACGCTGCCGTCCTCTGTTCAGACGCTGGCTGGAATGCTCGCCGCAGCACCACTTTCTCTTGTCATGGGGCGGTTCGGTCGTCGGGCGGGATTTGTTCTCGGTGGGGTGATGACCTTTGCTGGAGGTATTCTGGCCGCGCAAGCCCTTTATTCTCAAAGTTTCGTACTGCTGTGCGCTGCGCATTTCTTGATGGGGGCCGGCTGGTCGTCATTCCAGTATTTTCGCTTCGCCGCCGGAGAGGTGATCGACATCAATTGGCGACCTGTCGCGATTTCTCTCATGCTAAGCTCCCTTCTGATCGCCGCCGTCGTCGGGCCGCAAATCTTCGTTGTCGCAAAGGACGCGCTTGCGCCGGTACCCTTCGCCGGAGCCTATGCCGCAACGGCGTTGATTGCGCTGCTCGGGCTTCTTCCTCTTGCCGGCGTCCGGATGCCGCCACCCAATCGAGACGCTGACAGCCTGTTTTCCAAGAGTTTTGCAGCACTGGGCGCGCTTCGGCACCGTCCCATAAGGCGTGCTGTGGCCATTGCAGCGGTGTCGCAAGGCGTCATGGTTCTTCTGATGGTTCCCACACCCATCGCGATGGTGGGATGCGGATTCAGTGAGGCAAGTGCGAGCGATGTCGTGCGTTGGCACATCGTCGCGATGTTTGCGCCGAGCTTCATCACGGGTTTTCTGATAAAGCGATTTGGGGCGCAGACGATCGCGATCTCTGGACTTCTGATCACCGGCCTCGCAGCGGGTGCTGCGGCACTCGGCACCTCTACCATACACTTCTATGGCTCATTGATCGTCTTGGGCATCGGCTGGAATTTCGGCTTCATCGGGGCGACGACCATGTTGGACGCAGCCGTGATCGAAACTCAAAAGGCGGTGGTTCAGGGGGCAAACGACACGATCATCGCGCTCGTCTCAACGATCTGCACTTTTACGGCCGGCTTCGTGATTGCAAACTTGGGATGGGGTGTCCTCGCTGTGCTGTCGGCTGGCGTTGTCCTGTTAGCTCTCGCGGCCCTGGGGTTTGACCGGATTACTGCGGCACAAACTTGAGGAGAATAGAGCGCCGCTCGCACACCTGCGGCGTCTCGAGGGCGGCCCTCGGTTTGACGATCCCAAACGTCGGAAACGTCCCGGATCGGCAGGTTTGAAAACCTCGCGACTTTGCGTGCGCAGCGAATGTCCGGTTCCCGCCGATTCTGTTCTCTAATCTGTCAATGCGTGTTTTCTGAACTTCCTTCTTCTTGCGTCTGAGGTT
>NZ_JALIEB010000022.1 GCF_025755255.1 Roseobacter sinensis
CGATGTCCGAAGGTCTTCCTCTCCGCAATCGCTCTCGCAGCAACAGTCATCTATTGGTTATGAGTCCTGACCCTAGTTCAAGTCGAACCCGGATTGCCCAGACGTGTTTTGGTTTCAACGGTCGTTTTTGGCCAACGATGCGTCCTTTGTTCCATGCGGGGCGAAGGGCGCGAATGGCTGGCAGGTTTGGTGTAGTTTCCATGACTGATCCTCCAATCGGCCATGCCCGCCCAAAACGACAACCCTGTGTTGTCGCGGCAACCTACCATGCGCTAGGCTAATTTTTGGGCGTGTCGGAATTCATTATGACAATATCGGATTGGCAGGGCGGGCCGTGATGATGCTTGCCTGCGCGTGTTCAGCTTCCGCAATAGCTACAGGAGCTTGGATGCACATCCGTAATTTTCGTCTCGCGCAGTCGCTCCACAAGGCTTTCCTCGATGTCATCAAGGACTTCTGCGACGCGTGATTGCAGGCCGGTTTCGACGCTGCAATGCGACGATTCCGCGTCGCCGCCGCTTCCTGCCACAAGCCTCTCGTCCAAGGCCAGATAGACGTCCGCAAGTGTGATGCTGTCGGCAGCCTTGGCTAGCTGCCAGCCGCCCGCGTGCCCCTTTTCCGACGTCAGAAGACCCGCCTCACGGAGTTTTCCAAGAACACGCCGAACAACGACCGGGTTGGTCCCTGCATGATCGGCAATGTCGGCAGAAGTGCGCACACGGCCCGGCTCACCCGCCATATGGCTGAGAGTGTGCAGGGCGAGGGACAGACGGCTGTTTCGCTTCATGGGCTGCGTTCCTTCAAACTGGCAGCCTATGTAACAATGAATGTTGCATTCGTCTAGTAACTGAGTAGGTTGCATGATTGTTGCCGTCCTTGCAGGAGATCAGACATGTCAGACACGCGCCTCCCCGTCACTGTACTTTCAGGTTTTCTTGGCGCGGGCAAAACGACGCTGTTGAACCGGGTGTTGAACAACCGCGAAGGGCGTCGCGTAGCGGTCATCGTCAACGATATGTCGGAGGTGAACATCGACGCGGATCTGGTGCGCGCGGACACGGAACTCAGCCGGACCGATGAGACACTCGTGGAGATGTCGAACGGCTGCATCTGCTGCACCTTGCGCGACGATTTGTTGGACGAGGTGCGAAGGCTCGCTGCTGAAGGGCGGTTCGATTACCTGCTGATTGAGTCGACCGGGATTTCCGAGCCATTGCCGGTCGCGGCCACATTTGATTTCCGCGATGAGTTTGGTGACAGCCTGTCGGATGTGTCCCGGCTCGACACGATGGTGACAGTGGTCGATGCCGTGAACCTGCTGAACGACTTCTCCAGCCATGATTTCCTAAAGGATCGCGGCGAGACGCTGGGCGAAGAAGATGATCGGACGCTGGTCAATCTGCTCGTTGAGCAGATCGAATTTGCCGATGTGATCATCCTGAACAAGGTTACGGATGCAGGGCCAGAGCGCACGGACGCTGCACGCAAAATCATCCGCAGTTTGAACGCCGATGCCAAGATCATCGAAACGGATCATTCCGATGTCACCGCCGAAGCGATCCTCGATACCGGCATGTTTGACTTCGAGAAGGCGCATGAGCACCCAATGTGGGCCAAGGAGCTTTATGGCTTTGCCGATCACACCCCTGAAACCGAAGAATATGGTGTCGCTTCTTTCGTCTACCGCGCGCGGCTGCCGTTCATTCCAGAGAAGATCCTGAGCGTTCTGAACGGTGATCTGCCTGGCGTGATCCGCGCCAAGGGGCATTTCTGGATTTCAACCCGACCCGGTTGGGTGGCCGAGTTCTCGCTTGCCGGAGCCTTGTCGAGTGTCAAGCCACTCGGAACATGGTGGGCCTCTGTGCCGAAAGAGAGTTGGCCCGATCATGAAAGCGCACGGAACTACATGCAGCAGCACTGGCGAGAGCCATGGGGTGACCGGCGGCAGGAAATTGTCTTTATCGGTGCGGGCATTGACTGGCCGACGCTAAAGGCGCGGCTTGATGGGTGTTTGGTTGCTGCAACCGCGACAAGCGGGCCGGATGATTTGCCGGACTATCCCGATCCATTTCCAGCATGGCGGCGGCAGGAGGAAGCGGCATGACGCTCGCGCGTGCCCTCGTCAGGAACGCTGCGGTCGGCGTTGCCGTCGCTGATAAGCCCGAAGATCTGAAGACATTTCTGCAACCCGGTTGCGCAGCTGCGATCTGGCGCAGGCAACCCGAGCCCACTTTTCAGAAATGGATCGACACTCTCGATCCATCCCTATTGCCAAAGGGACGGATCGTCTTGCGACCGGATGCGGTGCCGTCTGCGGTGACAGCGCTTTGCGATGTGGCAGAAACACCAGATTGCGACGAACGCGATCAACTCGTCGGTGACGTTAGCGCTATAGCTGAGATCTTCACCGGGTTGATGAAGGCACCCTATCTCCGCTTGCGACTTCAGGCCGTCACGACAAACGCGTGCCGCAAGTTCCATATCGACGCGATCACGGCGCGACTTGTGTGCACCTATCGTGGCCAAGGCACCCAATACGGGATTTCAACCGACGGCCAGGACCCTGCGCGTGTCTTCTCGGTTGCAAAGGGTGCACCGATCCTTTTGCGCGGTACGCTTTGGCCCGAAAAACCGGCCTCAGGTCTACTCCATCGCTCGCCACCAATTGAAGGAACGGGAGAGACCCGCCTCGTTCTCGTGTTGGATGCGGTAGACAGTCCGGAGGACGACATTTGACCCGCAACCTTGGATCGACCTCCCTAAATCGTAAGCGTCGCGCGGCCGATCCGATGCGCAGCTACGATGCTTTGCCAGCGCCGCTGCGAAATTGGCTATCACAAGCAACGCTGCCGTGGTCGCCTACGTCAGCGCGACGCCTCTGGAAGCGTGCCTGTGCGAAAGGGCTCAGCCCTGAAGAAGCGCTGGCAGTTTTGTCACAAGCTGAAGCCCGTACCCTCGCGCGCGACGGTTTCTCAATCCCTAACAACCTGTCAACGAATATCTGAAGGGAACTTTATGTCATTTCTCACCCGTATGACCGCTGCCGGTTTGATCGCGCTTGGCACCACCTTGCCTGCCATGGCGCAGGACGACACGCTCACCATTTCGGTCACATTCGGCCCCACGGCCGAGGTGCCTGACCCGCGTGCAGGCTACAACGGCTGGATGTCAAACCAGACCGGCGTCACAGAAACGCTCATGGGCATCGACTACGACCTGAACCTTTAACCACGTTTGGCAGAGAGCATTGAGCAAACCGCTCCGACGACCTGGCGTGTGACCTTGCGCGACGGTTTGACGTTCCATGATGGCTCTCCCGTGACGGCACAGGCGGTCGTTGATGCGATTGCGCCGATCTCGGATGAAGCGGACCCAGCGTTTAACAAACGCATCGCCGGTGTGCTTGATCTGGCGGGCATGTCCGCGGATGGTGAGCGTGTTGTGGTTTTTGAGACCAACAGCCCGAATGCCGCATTCCAGTGCAGCCTGTCCGATCCAGGTGTTGCCATTCTCGGCGCGTCTTCGGAAGCTTTCCCAATTAACGCAACCGGTCCATACATCTTCCGCGAGGCTGTGCCGGAGCAGCTGTATCGCGTTGAGGCAAACGCCGACTATCGATTGGGCGAACCCGGCTTTGACGAAGTGCGGGTTGTCGCCTCACCTGATCCGGCTACAGCCTCTCTCGCCTTTGAGGCAGGTGATGTCGATATGGTGATCAACTACCTCGAGACTGATTTTGCACGCATTCAGGAAACGGGCGCGCAGGGCTTCACGGCTCCAACGGCGCGGCTCTATTTCTATTCGATGAACACCGCATCTGGCCCACTTGCAAACCCGCTCATTCGTCAGGCCGTGTCCTTGGCGATTGATCGCGACGGCATTGTTGAGGCTGTTCTATCCGGCGTTGGCGGTGTGCCTGCGGGAACGATCTATCCGGCGGGCAAAAGCTGGGCCGCAGACATCGCGCCGACCTATGATCCTGCGCGGGCGGAGGAGCTTCTGGCTGAGGCCGGAGCGGTCAAACAAGGCGGTCTCTGGATGCTCGATGGCGAACCGCTTGAGATCGAAATCCTGACCTATTCCTCACGGGCCGCGCTGCCGCCAACAGCAGAGATCACGCTGGCCTTCCTGCGACAGATCGGCATTTCGGCGTCCGTGCGCGTGGGTGAGTACGGCGCAAGCAACGATGCGCTCAAAGCCGGCGACGGCGACATGTTTCTGCAAGCCTGGGTGATGCTGCCACAAGGCGGCCCCGGCTCGATCCTGGGTTTCCTGTTGGCCAGTGACGGTGGTTCCAATGTGGGGAACTACGCCAATCCGGCGTTGGACGCCCTTCTGATCGAAGGCCAGACCACATTCGAGCAGGCCGAGCGTGAGCGCATCTACAATGAGGTGCAGCAGATCATCGCCAACGATGTTCCGCTTATCCCCGTGTTCCACGTGAGCCAAGCCGTTGTGGCGCGTGCCGATCTGACCGGTTGTCAGGTCCACCCGACCGAGACCTATTGGATAACGCACGAGACACGCTTCGCGGAATGACAATACAAGCCTATGGTCTGAGCGCCGAACTCTCAGGCCACACGATCCTCTATCCCACGAATTTGGACTTCAAGCCCGGCGAACGCGTCGGGCTTGTCGGCGCTTCGGGCTCCGGCAAGTCGACCCTTGGGCATGAGCTGGTCGACACTCTGCGCGCGCGAGGGGCCAGCGTGGCCCATGTGCCGCAAAGCCCGGATGAAGCGCTCGACCCGTTGAGATCGATGGCGTTTCATTGGCGTGAGGCAGAGAAGGCTTTGGGTGTCGCCCCGGACCATGCGCGCCGCGAGATGCTGTTCAAGGCCCTTCAGATCGAGCGTGGCGACTTGCGCAAACGCCCGTGGGGCTGGAGCCGGGGGATGCAGCAACGGTTCGTCATTGCGATGGCTTTGATCGGGACACCTGACTTGCTGGTCATGGACGAACCCACCTCCGCGCTAGACCCGGTGGTGGCTGCAGGGACTATGGACTTGCTTGAAGACTATCTGAAAGACCGCCAAACAGCGCTCCTGCTGATTACCCATGATCTGGGCCTCGCCGCGCGCCGCGTATCAAGACTGATGGTGATGGAGGCCGGACGTATTGTGGAGGATGCGCCAACTTCAAAATTCCTCTCTGCACCCGAAACACAGGCGGCAAAGGCCCTTTGCGCGCATCGGAATTGGTTGGAACTGCCATGCTGACAGTCGACAACATCTCGGTCAGACGCGGCGTATCAACAACGCTCCAAGACGTCTCTTTCTCTCTCGCGCAGGGGCGTACTCTGGCCGTGGTGGGGGAAAGCGGCGCAGGGTAAGTCCACCCTCATCAATGCAATCCTTGGGCTAGTCCGGTGTTCCGCGGGTCGCGTGTCTTGGAATAGGATACTGGTCTCTCAGTGCCGCCCCGCGCTGGTCATGCAGGAGCCGCGTGCAGCCTTTAATCCGCGCCTGTCGCTTCGGCGCTCCGTAATGGAACCTGTTGTGGCTGGGAAACTTCCAGTGGACGCAAGCCGGTTGGAAAAGCTTTGCCGAGCCCTTGAAGTGCACCTCGATCTTCTGGACAGGCGCCCCGATCAAGTGTCAATCGGGCAGGCGCAACGCATGGGTATTCTTCGCGCTCTTATCGCGGCCCCGCCATTGGTCCTGTTTGATGAACCACTCTCGGCCCTTGATGCCGTCACGCAAAAACACACCGCTCGTTTGATCGCCGATATGCAGGAACGGGAAGGGTTCGCTGCGCTGATCGTGACCCATGATCTTGGGTATGCAGCCGCCTTCGCCGATGAAATTGCTGTGCTGCGGGCGGGTCGGATCGAAGAATTCGCGTCGGCGCAAGCCTTTGTCAAAGCGCCCCAGACAGAATACGGAAAAACGCTCCGCGATGCCGCCTTTGCCCTTGGCGCATTGGAGCGTGTGGCGTGATTGGCATTTTTGCCGGGCTTTTGCTGCGCGCCTTGGTCGTTCTGACCGGGGCGGCTTTGGCGACCTTCGCTCTATTGTGGCACGCGCCGGGCGATCCTGCTCTGGCGATTGCTGAAGCGCGCTATGGTCAGAACGTGTCCAAAGAAGTCTTGGATTTCATCCGCGCCGAGGCCGGATTTGACGATGGATTCTGGACAGCTTTTTGGGCTTGGCTCGTTCCGCTTTTGAAGGGTGATTTTGGCCAATCCTCGGTCAACGGGCGAGATGTCTGGCCCGATCTTGTGACTGCAATGTCCTACACGTTTCCGCTTGCGCTAGTCAGCTTGGCACTCGGCTTAGCTGTTTCGGTGCCACTTGCCCTGATCGCCACGCGCAAACCGGGCAGTTGGCTGGATCGCGGGACCGTTGCCCTGGCCTCGGTCGGGGTTGCCATCCCGGCGTTCTGGCTGGGGCTGCTGTTGATCCTGCTCTTCGCGGTGCAACTGGGCTGGCTGCCCGCCATGGGGGCCGAGACCGCCACGCACAGCATTCTGCCTGCGCTGACGCTGGGTTTCGGCGTGGCCGCATCCCTCACACGCATTATCCGCTCGGGCATTCTTGAAGCACGCGGTCAGCCGTTCCTTCCAGCCTTCATCAGACGCGGGGTCGCCCGGCGCGATATTGCCCGCGACCATGTCGCCCCCCACGCCGCTGTGCCCGTCGTCACGGTGCTCGGCCTGGAACTCGCCTTCTTGCTGGAAGGCCTTGTCGTGGTCGAGGTGATCTTTGCGCGTCCCGGTCTCGGAAGTTTTCTGGTCAGCGCCATCTTTGCGCGCGATTTCCCGAAGGTGCAGGCAGTCGTCATACTCGCCGCTGTCATCTTCGTGGTGGTGAACCTTGCCATCGACCTGATCTATCGCAGCCTTGATCCCAGAGTGAGTGAGCGCGATGCGTAGCGTCTATGTTCTAGTCACAGTGTGCGCGCTGCTTGCGGTATTCGGCCCGATGCTCGCGCCTCACGACCCAACAGCGATTAATATTCCCAATAGGCTTAGCCCGCCAGGTGGCGAATGGGTGCTCGGGACAGATGCCCTTGGCCGTGACATCCTCTCGCGGCTTCTGCACGGCGCGCGCTGGTCACTTGGGTTGGCCTTTGTGGTGTCTCTGCTGGGGTTGATTATCGGCACCACTATTGGCCTGATTGCGGCCCAGGGTGGGCGGATAGCCGACTGGATTGCCATGCGTACGACGGACACGTTCCTAGCATTTCCAGAGCTTATCGCCGCTGTGGTGATTGCGGGCGTCTTGGGCGCGAGTACCGGCTCGTTGATCTTCGCTCTCACCGTGACAGGTTGGATGCGTTATGCCCGCGTGGCCCGCGGCATTGGTCTGTCGGTTAGCAACAAGGGGTACGTTGTGCAAGCACGGCTTGCGGGACTTTCGCCGCTTACCATTGCGCGCTGGCATTATCTGCCGTCGCTGTTGCCATCGCTGACCGTCGTCTGGACCGGAATGCTTGCCCGCGCAATCCTGGGGATATCCACGCTTGGTTTTCTGGGCTTCGGCGTTCAGCCCCCGATGCCGGAATGGGGGACGATGCTGCTGGATGCCCGGATTCACATGCGCTCCACTCCATTGCAGATGATCTGGCCCGGACTGTGTGTCGTAGTCTCGGTTCTGGCTATCAATCTGGCTGGCGATGCACTGCGCGATGCGCTTGCCGAGCAGGATGCAAAGACGTGACGCTGCCTGACAATCCATCGCTCGGGATCGCACTGCGCATTCTTTCGGGTGTCTTGTTCACCGGCATGGTCGTCTGCGTGAAAGCTCTGAGCGATGCTGCACCGCTTGGTCAGATCGTGTTCTTCCGGTCGTTCTTTGCCCTGATACCATTGGTGATCTTTCTGATGGTGCGGCATGAGTTCCCTTCCGGTCTTCGTACCAAACGCCCCTTCGGCCATCTTGTGCGGTCGTTCTTCGGGGCGGCGGCGATGTTTACGTCGTTCGCCTCGGTGGCACTGCTGCCTTTGGCCGAGGCGGTCCTGCTCGCCCAACTCGTGCCAGTGCTGACATCGATCTCCGCAGTGGTGGTCCTGTCCGAACGGCTCACGAAATGGCGCGTGCTCGGGCTCGCCTTCGGGCTGGCCGGGGTGCTCGTCCTTGTCTGGCCTGACATTGGCGGAGGCACCGTTGATGCGCAACGGTTGCTTGGGATCGGTCTTGGGCTTCTGACGGCGCTGCTTACCGCTTTTGCGCTGATCATGGTCCGCAGCTTGACCCGGACCGAAAGCCCCGGGGCCATCGTGTTTTACTTCGTGGTAGCGTCTATGGCCGGAGGAATCGTGACGCTGCCATGGGGCTGGGCGTTCCCTGATGCGCAAACGCTGATGTTGTTGGTCCTCGCGGGCCTCTTCGGCGGGTTCGCACATATCGCCATGACCCTTTCATTCAGCTACGCCGAGGCGTCCCGGCTTGCACCGTTTGAGTATGTCGCCCTTCTTTGGCCGGTTCTCGCAGATTTGCTGATCTTCAACCTACCGCTTGGCACGAGCTTTCTGCTTGCGCTACCACTGGTTCTGTTAGGGGCCGGCGTGGCAGCTTTCGAAAGGAAGGCGAGACTGAAACCGCCGTAAGCATTCTCTCCTAAGTCGGGACCTTGTTTTCGCTACATGACGACAGAACCTATTGGCTAAGGTCGCTGTCTAGATCTCCGCATGCTCGACTTGAGCAGCCTTACTGCCGGGATCGCCCATACTGAACCAGTATCCAAATCGCGCTCTCGCAGCGAAGGTCCGGTTTGGTGAAGCTGCATTGCTGCAAGGTTGTAAACGATGAATGGCCGTTATCGGTCGCAAAGGAAACACACCGTTTCTTGCAAAGTGGACTCCCAGTCCGGATCGATCTGCGAAAACGCGTTGTTTCGCGATGGAATCTCTCGGAAAATCGCTCCGGGAATTGTCTTGGCAACAGCCTGCCCGTGCTCGATAGGGACGGCGTGATCGTCCCTGGCGTGCAGAACAAGCGCCGGGATGGCCAGTTTGCGAAGGGTGTCCTGGTAGTCAAAGTCTGCGATCGCTTCGATGATCTGAACGGACGTTCGTGCGTTGATGGATTGTCGAAGGTAATCGTCCAGCCAGGCGGAGATCTCGGAGGGTGGGTCTCCGACAACGGCCTGGACCGTCAGGCGTCGAAACGTCGGTTCCTCGGCGTCCCAGCCCAGGCGCGCCACCGCCATGATTGCTTCCGTCTTCCCGGTGATTTCGCCCCACTCCGGGTGACGCCATCCGGTGGTGCAGCCACCAAACAGCGCGAACCGCGACACGCGGTTCGGATTTCGGCGCATGTACTCGAACGCTATCGCTCCACCGTGGGCCATCGTGAACAGCGCAAAACGGTCCAGTCCCGCCGCTTGGACGACGGCCTCGATGTCCACAGCCAAATCCCGCAGGTTCAAGCCGTCGATATCGCGTTGAGATTGTCCCATGCCGCGATGATCGAACTGAACCAGCGTGAAGCGCTCCGCGAGCCGCCGGACGATGTCGCTGGACAGTGGGTTTTCGTGATCGAGGGCGAGGTTTCCGAGCCATCTGACCGACGCCAAGAGCGGCGGACCGGAGCCGATCCGCGACCAGGCGATACGCACGCCGTCTTTGGTCTTCGTGTAATCGATTGGGTAGGCATTGACAGAGGACTTTCGTGCGGAAGCTGACGGCAAGAGCGGCTCTCGATCGCCCGCGCCTTTGAGACCGGCCTTTTTGAGGGCGGCAGCATAGGCTGAGCCCAGTCCGGATTTAAACGGCTGGCGGGAAATTGCCTCATCCACATCATGGTCCGGAAGCAGCTTCAAAAGAGTGTGCGCCGCTCGCCTGGCTTCCACATTTCGGCCAAGGCTGGCCAGAGACGCGCATTTCAGTCTGTGTCCCGAGGGATGATCGGGACTGAGCGCGATGAGGTCGCGCGCCGAGGCGAGGGCTCCTTCGAAATCGCCCAGCCCGAATTGAGCCACACCGCGCCCGGTCAACCAGAGCCCACGGCGACGATCATTCGGGCTGAGATCCATCGCATGATTGAACGCAACCAGCGCGTCCTTGTAGCGACCTGAATAGGCCAGAACCCACGAATGGCAGCCATAGGCCATGGCAGAAGCAGGATCGACTTCGATGGCACGCTCGGAGTCGGCCATTGCGGCATCGAAGCGCCGCAAGGTCAGCTTACATATGGCCAGAATTGACCAAGCCCAACTGTCGTCAGCCGCGAGTGTGAGCGCGCGTTCGGCGTCTCTGGCCGCAGCACCGAGCGACAGTTCCGCACTATCAGACCAATCGTATTTGTAGTCCCACAGATGTGTCATCGCGAGGCCCGCATGGATTCGTCCCGACCCAGGCTCTAGTGCCAATGCACGCTCGAAGTGTTTCCGCGCGTTCTCGTTTGCAGTGCGGTCGGGCGAAGAGATCAGATGTTGCCCAAGGACGAATTCCTGCCACGCACTAAGGTCGCTAAGGTCCCGGCTCTCGGCCTTAGACCTTTCGGCATCCAAAAGCTCGGGCTGGATCGTTGCCGATACGATGGTCGCGATCTCATCGAGGAGCGCGAACAATCCCCGATACGTCAGGTCGTGCCTTGAAACATGGATATGAACCGCCGGTTCCGTGTCGGTCAGTTGAAGATGAAGCCGAATACTGTCTCCATCCCGAAAAACACCGCCTTCGATTAGATATGTGGCCCCGAGACCCCTGAAAGGATGGCGTGCGTCAGCAGGCAGCTCGAGAAACGTCCGCACGCGGTTCCGGGCGATCAAAGGGAACCATCGCGTACGGGCGAGAGCGGCCATGACTTCTTCGGTGACCCCTTCGCCGAGGCCGCTTGCATCAGATATTTCGCCAACGATTTCGAAGGGCAGCACCATGATCGCCGGGGCGCCTTCGACTCTCGGCTTCACCTGACTTGAGGTGCCGCGCATTGCCTCACTAACGATCTCGGGACCGGCGATCTCACGAACATCGGCACGGAAGATGAAGCCGCGACCGTGACGCGTGGCGATGATGCGCTGCGCTTCACCCGAGTCGCTCACAAGTCGTCTTGCAGACCTTACAAGCGTGGAGAGTGCGGCGTCAGATACAACTCGGTCGGGCCAGAAGGTTTCATGCAGCGCGTCCTTCGAGACCAGTTGGCCCCGATTCCGGATCATGTGGATCAAGAACTCCAGTGCTTGCGGCTCCGCGTCAATCAGCCCGTCGGGTCCGGCAAGCTGGAAACGATCAGTATCGATCGTGAAGTCTTCGAAAGCGTAAATCATCGTGCATTACCGACGCCCGAACGGGCCAAAACTCATTTCAATTCCGAAAATATCAGAAACGACAACGCATTGCTCAGGAAACGCTCAGGTGCCTTTCAAGCCTCGCTGTCCGTGTTGGGTATAGACGCTGCTGGTGGCGAGCCGCAAGCGCGACCCATCGAGGAACAAATGCGGGGGCGGTTCGTCGCGAACTGGCACGGGGCAGGCTTTGGCCCGGAATGCGAAATTCGGTCTCAAAATGAGACCCCGATCAATCAAAACCAAAGGAATTGAAATGCTGAAAAACATTCTTGCCACGACAACCGCACTTTCGCTCGCATCTGGCGCTGCATGGGCCGAGGGCCAAGGCGATACTGTGAAGATAGGTATCCTGATGGGCTTCACTGGCCCGGTCGAATCGCTGACGCCCGACATGGCGGCCTCTGCAGAGCTTGCCTTTGCGGAAATCAACGCCTCGGGTCTATTTCTAGGTGGCCGGAACATCGAGGCGATACGGGGCGATAGCACCTGTACCGATGCCACCGCCGCGACCACGGCTGCAGAACGGCTCATCAGCGACGGTGTCGCCGCTGTTCTCGGTGCGGCTTGCTCGGGAGCCACCGCGTCGGTTGTGACCAACGTCGCCGTCCCGAACGGTGTGCTGGCGTTGTCGCCGTCCGCGACGAGTCCTGGTTTGAGCGATATGGATGATCGCGGGCTGTTCTTCCGGACCGCTCCCTCCGACGCGCGCCAAGGCGAAGTGCTCGCGGAACTCACCATTGCAAGGGGGATTGAAGAGGTTGCCGTGACCTATACGAACAACGACTACGGCAAGGGCCTAGCCGATGCCTTTTCGAACGCTTTCGAAGCCCTTGGTGGCGCCGTGAGCGTCATGGTGGCCCACGAAGACGGCAAGGCCGACTACACGGCCGAAGTGTCCACGCTTGCGTCATCGGGCACGTCCGAGCTGCTCGTGATCGGCTACGTTGACCAGGGCGGGCGGCAAATCATCCAGACCGCGCTTGATCTTGGTGCGTTCGAGCGCTTCATCCTGCCGGATGGCATGATTGGGGACACGCTCCTTGCCGATCTTGGTGGTCAACTCGAAGGCTCCTTCGGCTCGGTGCCCGGGTCGGAGAGCGACGCGGCTTCGGTGTTCGACGGATTGGCCGCAGAGGCGGGGATCACCGGCATCGGCCCATTCCGCGGTGAAAGCTACGACGCGGCAGCCCTGATCGCGCTGGCCATGCAATCCGCCGGTTCCGCAGACCGGGGCGACATCGCCGAACACCTGGCACGTGTTGCAAATGCGCCCGGCACGCCAATTGGTGTCGGCGAGCTGGCGGAAGGCCTCCGCATTCTCTCGGAGGGCGGCGAGATTGACTATGTCGGCGTCTCCAACGTCGAATTCGATGCCGGCGGCAACGCCTCCGGGTCCTTCCGTGAAATCGAGATCAGAGACGCAACTTTCAAGACACAGCGTGTCTGGTGACCGCGACCGCGCTCGCCCCGTCGAATCCATCGGCGGGGCAACAACCGGAAACAGAAACATGACTTACCAGAAAGCGATAACCGATACGCCGGTCATCGAAATCCGCCGCGCTACTTTGGCGGATCGTCCGGCACTCGAAGAGATGAAGGAGCAGGCAATGTCGACGCTTCTTGATCCGCTCATGACACCCGAGCAACGCCATGAGATGCGACAGATCACGCCTTATGACCCGGCGTTGATCGAAGACGGAACCTACTACGTGGCGACGGTAAACGGCTGGATTGCGGCAAGCGGTGGGTGGTCGCGTCGTGCAGCCTTGTTCAGCCCTGATGGGCATGACACGGGTGAAGCACCATTCCTGGACCCCAAATGCGACGCCGCCAGCATTCGCGCGATGTATACGCATCCCGATTTCGCCCGGAAAGGACTTGGCTCTCTGGTTCTGTCGACGGCTCTGGCTGCGGCGCGGTTTGCCGGGTTCCGCCAGGCGCGGCTTCTGGCGACGGTCGCAGGTGAGCGGCTTTACCGCGCTGCCGGGTGGCGGACCGAGGAGCGGGTCATGGTCGGCTCGGGCGATAAGGCAATCGTACCTGGCTATCGCATGTCACGGAGCATCTGATGAAGGTTTTCTACACTCCCCGGTTCCTTGAGCGAACGAAACACCAACAGACGGTGCAAGCCGGGTTGGACCCGGAGCCTTGGAACAGGTCTCGCTATCGAAGACGGCGTCGTCAGATGGATGCAGCCACCGTTTGCGAAGGCTGTGCAGGCCGCTTTGCCGCAATCGACGGCCCCCTGCATGACTATCTTACGGTCTCGGCCGGGTGCTGGGCGAGGTTCGGGCAGGCACTTGCGATGCATTACTCGGACCATCGCTATTGGCCCGCCCACCAGCTTCTGACGGATGCCTACGTGCTTCAGCACAGTCGGGGAAATGATCGCCGCAGCATCCAGTCTGTCCATGTGCATCTTGCTGCGCTGTATGCCCAGCTTTGTCTCGGTCATGCCGAACCACGCTCAATCGCCCTTAGGCGTGCCTTAGCGGAATTTGATTTCAAACCGCTGTCAAAGGCGTGGCCGATCCCACGCAGATCCATCGAAACCGTGGAACTTGCGCCGCCCGAACAACATCTGCCGGCGGTCAAGGACTACGCCTGGAGTGTTTTGGAAGACTGGGAACCATTTCACGACCTCGCGGAAAGGATTTGCAGAGTATAGACCCATGACCTGCAATTCATTCAGTTCATGGCAAAGGCCGCTCGCCAAGCCGGGTGTTCTGAGGCCGGGCGACCGGGTCGCCATCGTAACGCCTTCCTGGGGCGGATCCGCCTGTTTTCCGCAGCGGTTCGAAGCAGGCCTGCGATGTCTTGTAGACGAGTTCGGGCTGAAACCGGTCGTCATGCCGCATGCGAAAAAGCCAGCGGATTGGCTAGACCAAAATCCCGAAGCGCGCGCCTCCGATCTGATGCAGACTTTCGCGGATCAAGAAATCGCCGCCATCGTCACATCAATTGGCGGCGACGACGCCATTCGTCTGAGGCCTCATCTCGACATTGGCGTCATAACTGAGAACCCAAAGGTTTTTCTTGGATACTCCGACGCGACGGTTATGCATTTCGCCTGCCTTAAAGCGGGTCTGTCGAGCTTCTATGGCCCGACTGTCATGGCCAGTTTCGCCGAGAACGGCGGCATGCACGATTTCAAAAAACAGGCCATTCGACGGGTGCTTTTCTCGGCAGCGCCTCCAGGTGAGTTGCCACGCAATACCGAAGGTTGGACCGACGAGCTGCTCGACTGGTCGGTTCCAGGCAATCAGGACCAAATGCGACGCTTGCAGCCCCCCACGTTCGCCAAAGCTTTGGCAAGGCTCTGGCGAGATCCAAGGCCATCTGATCGGAGGGTGTGCGGAAGCTCTGGAGATGCTGAAGGGCACCGACCTTTGGCCATCACTCCGATACTGGGACGGCGCCATCCTGTTCTACGAGACATCCGAAGAAGCTCCGTCACTTTTCTTGGTGATGCGGTGGATGCGCAACTTCGGCGCGCAAGGCATCCTCAACAGGATAGCCGGAATGATTGTCGGTCGCCCGGGCGGCGTTCCGGCCGAGCGGCAGGATGATTACGGCGCAGCGATCGCCAATGTATTGGCCGAGTACGGCGCCGACACGATGCCGCTGATCACAGGGATGGATTCCTACCATACCGATCCGATGCTGGTTCTGCCTCACGGCACCATTGCAGAGATCAACTGCGGCGATGTGAGCTTGTTGATTGTCGAGGCATCGGTCGCAGTCAGTCCAGGCATCGAAAGCGAAACAGCATGACACCCGGTGCTGTCAAGAAACCTCCAATCCTGCCTCTGCACGGCCTTGGCGGAACGGGCGAAACGCTTGCTCCGTTGGCACGGGCCTTGGAGGATTTTGCATTCTCGGTTGCCCCACCCACGCTGGCGGAACATGATCGTCGGCGAGCCGCATCTGAGATCACCGTTGAACTTCACACTCCGTGACTTGCTGGATGAGGCGAAAGAGCATGCCAGACAACTTGTCAAAGATCGAGGTAACGCCCCCACCGCGCCCCTGTTAACTCCACCCGAAACCGACTCCCACACCGACGCGATACCGGCAAAATACTGACGTGATAGCGACGTCGCATTTCGCGCCAAATCCCCTGTTCATTATGGCGTCCGTTGCCGAGTCGCCGCAAATGCCGCGCGCATCCCCAGACCGCTGCGTTAACCGCCTTGCCCCTGGAGGCTCCGGGCGGCAGTGTCGCGGGACCAGTCAAGGAGAGCCCCGTGATTCCGGTCAGAGGTTTGCAATCGCACAAGGTCGCCGTTCTGGGCCTCGGCCGCTCCGGTCTCAGCGCCACGCGGGCCCTTGCCGCCGGGGGGGCTGTCCCGATCTGCTGGGATGACAACCCTGACGCCCGAGCCCGCGCCGAGGACGAGGGCTTTGTCTGCCGCCCCTTCAAGACAGCGCGCGATTTCGAGGATATCGCCCGGCTGATCGTGAGCCCCGGTATCCCGCATCTCTACCCCGCGCCGAACCTGGTCGTGGCCGCCGCCCTGGAGGCGGGCGTGCCGGTCGACAACGATATCGGCCTCTTCTTTCAGTCCTTTGCCACGAATGACTGGAACAAGTTCGACGTCGCCCCGCGCGTCGTTGCCGTCACCGGTTCGAACGGCAAGTCGACCACCTCCGCACTGATCCATCACATTCTCACGGAGGTCGGTCGCCCGTGCCAGTTGGCGGGCAACATCGGGCGCGGCGTGCTCGATCTGGACCCGCCGGTGGATGGCGAGGTGGTGGTGCTGGAGCTCTCCAGCTACCAGACCGAACTTGCCCGAAGCCTGACACCGGACGTCGCCGTTTTCACCAATCTTTCGCCGGATCATCTGGATCGCCACGGGGGGATGGGGGGCTATTTCGCGGCCAAGCGGCGCCTCTTTGCTGAAGGCGGGCCCGATCGCGCCATCGTTGGCGTGGACGAGCCCGAGGGGCGCTATCTGGCCGGGCAGCTTTGCGAAGGCCGCGCCGACGAACGGGTGATCCGCATCTCCGTTGCAGAAAAGCTTACCGGGCCCGGCTGGCAGGTCTTTGCGCGCAAGGGGTTCCTGTCCGAATACCGCAAGGGCAAGCAGACGGCCTCGGTCGATTTGCGCGCCGTGCCGGGGTTGCCCGGATCGCATAACCACCAGAACGCCTGCGCGGCCTATGCCACGTGCCGGTCGCTGGGCCTCGCGCCGAAGGTCATCGAGCGGGCGTTCCACAGCTTTGCAGGCCTACCGCATCGCAGCCAGCTGGTGGGCGAGAAGGACGGCGTGCGCTTTGTGAACGACAGCAAGGCCACCAATGTCGATGCGGCGGCCAAGGCGCTCTCGGCTTTCGAGAACATCCGCTGGATCTGCGGCGGATTGGAGAAGGAAGGCGGGCTGGCTGAGCTTGGCGCGGTCGCATCGGTGCGCAAGGCCTACGTGATCGGGCGCGAGGCAGCGGGCTTTGCACTGAAGCTGTCGGTCGAGGCGGAGGTCTGCACGACGATGGCGCAGGCCGTCGCGCAGGCAGTGGCCGAGGCAGAGCCGGGGGACGTGGTGCTGCTGGCGCCCGCAGCAGCGAGCTTCGACCAGTACGACAACTTCGAGCAGCGCGGTGAGGATTTCATGGCCGAGGTTGCGCGCTATGTATGACTTTGCTGCGGCAGGGCCGTTGGGCCAGCCTCCGGCGGGAGTATTTGCCGACGGGTGAAGGGCCTATGTGCTCAAAGATCGGGCCGCGGCCATGGCCGAGGACCAGGCCCATTGGAAGTTGTAGCCGCCGAGCCAGCCGGTCACATCCACCGCTTCGCCGATGAAGAAGAGGCCGGGGATGGTCTTGGTTTCCATCGTCTTGGCCGAGAGCGCGTCGGTCTCAATGCCGCCGAGGGTGACCTCGGCGGTGCGGTAGCCCTCGGTGCCGCTGGGTTTCAGCCGCCAGTTGGCCAGATGCGCGCAGATCTCGCCCAGCCGCCGGTCCGGCTGGTCCGCGAGATTGCCTGAGAGCTCTAGATCGGCGGCCAGATGCTCGACAAGGCGCGCTGGCAGATGCGCGGCCAGTTCGGTCGTGAGATTGCGCTTTCCCGCGGTCGCGCGCCGGGTCTTGAGCAGGCGTAGCAGATCGGCGGTTGGGCTCAGATCGATTGCGATCTCGTCGCCTTCGCGCCAATAGGATGAGGCCTGAAGCACAGCAGGGCCGGAAAGCCCGCGATGCGTGAAGAGGAGGGCTTCTTCGAAGCTCTGCGCGCCGGTGGTGACCCGCGCGGGGGTGGCGACCCCGGCCAGCCCAGCGAAACGCTTCTGCGGGAAGGTGAAAGGCACGAGCGCAGGGCGCGTCTCGGTCACCGTCAGCCCGAATTGGGTGGCGACCTCATAGGCCAGCCCGGTCGCGCCCATCTTCGGAATGGACTTCCCGCCCGTGGCCATGACGAGGGTGCGGGCCAGCACCTCTTGCGTGGCACCGTCTTTTGTCAGCGTGAAGCGGAACCCGTCGGGCGACTTTGCAAAACCATGCGCAGTGGTTTGCAAATGCAGCTCGACTCCGTTCTGCTGCATCAGCGTCCGCAGCATGGCGATGATCTCTTTCGCAGAGCCATCGCAGAACAGCTGGCCGAGTGTCTTTTCGTGCCAGGCGATCCGATGCCGCTCAACGAGCTCGATGAAGTCCCACTGGCTGTAGCGGGCGAGCGCCGATTTGGCGAAATGCGGGTTGCCGGACAGAAACGCGTGGGGCGCGCAGTGCAGGTTGGTGAAATTGCAGCGCCCGCCACCCGAGATGCGGATCTTCTCGCCGGGGGCCTTGGCGTGATCCACGATCAGGATGCGGCCCGCGGCATGGGCGGCGCACATCATGCCCGCCGCACCTGCGCCTATGATTGCCGTGTCCACCTGCATCGCTGCCACCTGGCGTGAAATGCGCGCGATGGCAAGCCAATAGGCTAGCGCTGCGGGCGAAATGGCGTTAGGATGCGCCCAGCAGACCCTGACCAACAGGGCGCATCGAGGCAGTGTAACGGTTCAAGGCAGACCCCATGACGGAAATGGTCTATGGCGCAGTCCCGGTTCGCGATGGCGAGCCGATCCTGCCCAAATGGTGGCGCACCATCGACAAATGGACGATGTCCTGCATTCTCATGCTCTTTGCGGTCGGGCTTCTGCTGGGGCTGGCCGCATCACCGCCGCTGGCGGCCAAGAACGGGTTCGAGCCCTTTCACTACGTGCAGCGACAGGCGGCCTTCGGCGGCATTGCTCTGATTGCGATGATCGTCACCTCAATGATGTCACCTGTGTTGGTCAGGCGGCTCGCTGTGCTGGGCTTTCTGGTGGCTTTCGTTGCACTGGCGTTGCTGCCCTTTTTCGGCACCGATTTCGGCAAGGGGGCGGTGCGCTGGTACGGTCTGGGCTTTGCCGCGATCCAGCCCTCGGAGTTTCTGAAACCCGGCTTCGTCATCGTCGGCGCCTGGATGATGGCGGCCGCGATGGACCTCAATGGGCCGCCGGGGCGCAGCTGGTCCTTCGCGCTCTGTCTGGTCATCGTGGCGCTGCTGATCCTGCAGCCGGACTTCGGGCAGGCCTGTCTTGTGCTCTTCTCCTGGTCGGTCATGTATTTCGTCGCCGGTGCGCCGATGCTGCTGCTGGTCGGCATGGCACTGCTGGCGGTCGTGTGTGGTACCGTCGCCTATTCCAACTCCGAGCATTTCGCCCGGCGGATCGACGGCTTCCTGAGCCCCGATATCGACCCGCGCACCCAGCTTGGCTATGCGACCAATGCGATCCAGGAAGGCGGGTTGTTCGGCGTGGGGGTGGGCGAGGGGCAGGTGAAGTGGTCGCTGCCTGATGCGCACACGGATTTCATCATCGCGGTGGCGGCCGAGGAATACGGGCTGATCCTGGTTCTGGTCATCATCGCGCTCTACGCCACCGTCGTCCTGCGCTCGCTCATGCGGCTTTTGCGCGAGCGTGATCCCTTCATCCGCCTCGCGGGCACGGGGCTGGCCTGTACGCTCGGCGTGCAGGCGATGATCAACATGGGCGTGGCAGTGCGGCTGCTGCCCGCGAAAGGCATGACACTGCCCTTCGTCAGCTACGGCGGGTCTTCCGTGATCGCGAGCGGGCTGGCGGTGGGCATGCTGCTGGCCTTCACGCGGACGCGGCCGCAAGGCGAAATCAGCGATCTGCTCGTGCGGGGCCGCGCCCGATGAACGCTGAGCCGTTGCTGCTGATTGCCGCTGGCGGCACCGGCGGGCATATGTTCCCCGCACAGGCGCTGGCCGAGGCGATGCTGCACCGTGGCTGGCGCGTGAAGCTCAGCACCGATGCGCGCGGCGCCCGCTACACCGGCGGCTTCCCCCACAGCACCGAGATCACCCAGATTAACAGCGGCACTTTCGCGCGCGGCAACCTTTTGGCCAAACTTGCTGTACCCTTCCAAATCGCCGGGGGCGTGATGGGCGCGCTGTGGAACATGCGGCGTGACCGGCCGGATGTTGTTGTGGGCTTCGGCGGCTATCCGACGATCCCGGCGCTGGCTGCGGCCCATCTGATGAAACTGCCGTGCATGATCCACGAGCAAAACGGCATCCTCGGTCGGGTCAATCAGGTCTTTGCGACGCGGGTCGATGCCGTGGCCTGCGGCACCTGGCCCACGGATCTGCCCGAGGGGGTTGAGGGCTATCACACCGGCAACCCCGTGCGCCGCGCCATCCTCGACCGAACCGAAGCCGGCTACATCTCCCCGGGGGATTACCCGATGGAGCTGCTGGTCATCGGTGGTAGCCAGGGCGCGCGCATCCTCAGCGATGTGATCCCGCCGGCCATTGCCGCTTTGCCCATGAACCTGCTCAGGAACATCCGGGTCAGCCATCAGGCGCGCGAGGAGGATGGGGAGCGGGTCGCGGCCTTCTACAAGGACAATGGCATCCAGGCCGAGGTGCAGCCCTTTTTCCATGACATCCCCCGCCGCATGACGGAGGCTCAGTTGGTGATCAGCCGGGCGGGCGCCTCCTCCGTCGCGGATCTTACCGTGATCGGCCGCCCATCGATCTTGATCCCCTTCGCCGGCGCTACAGGCGATCATCAGACCGCCAATGCCCGCGGGCTGGTCGAGGCCGGGGGGGCCATCATGATCCCCGAAAGCCGGTTGGAGGTGACTGCCGTGGCGGAACAGATCCTTTCGGTGCTGGACAATCCCGACGGGGCGATGCAGATGGCGCGTTCAGCCGCGAAATTTGGCAAACCGGATGCGACCGAGGCTCTGGTCGCGATGGTCGAGCACCTGGCAGCGAAAAGGCAGGAGACATGAGCGCAGCAACGAAACTGCCCGGCGACGTCGGGCCCATCCATTTCGTCGGCATCGGCGGCATCGGCATGTCGGGCATTGCCGAGGTGCTGCTCAATCACGGCTACACGGTGCAGGGCTCCGACCTGAAATCCACGCCGATTACACGCCGGCTCGAAGAACTGGGCGCGCATGTCTTCGAAGGCCAGAGCGCCGAGAACATCTCCAACGCCGAGGTTGTGGTCATCTCCTCTGCGATCAAGCGGGGAAATGCCGAGCTCGACGCGGCGCGTGCCCAGGGGCTGCCCATCGTGCGCCGCGCCGAGATGCTGGCCGAGCTGATGCGTCTGAAGTCCAACATCGCGGTGGCCGGCACGCACGGCAAAACGACCACCACCACGATGGTGGCCACGCTGCTGGACGCGGGCGATTTCGACCCGACAGTGGTGAACGGCGGCATCATCCACGCCTACGGCTCCAACGCACGGGCGGGTGAGGGCGAGTGGATGGTGGTGGAAGCCGACGAGAGCGACGGCACCTTCAACCGGCTGCCCGCCACCATTGCAATCGTGACCAACATCGACCCCGAGCATATGGAGCACTGGGGGGATTTCGACACGCTGCGGCAGGGCTTTCTGGATTTCGTCTCCAACATCCCGTTC
Organism: Roseobacter sinensis; assembly: GCF_025755255.1. Lineage (GTDB taxonomy): Bacteria > Pseudomonadota > Alphaproteobacteria > Rhodobacterales > Rhodobacteraceae > Roseobacter > Roseobacter sinensis. Next base: position 21,159 of record NZ_JALIEB010000022.1, read on the forward strand.
TACGGCGTGGCCGTCTGCTGCACCGATCACCCGGAGGTGCAAGCGCTGGTCGGCAAGATCACCGACCGCCGCGTGATCACCTATGGGTTCAACGCGCAGGCCGATGTCCGTGCGGTGAACCTGAGGTACGAGGCCGGTGTTGCGCATTTCGACATAGCCCTTCAGGCAGAAGGCATCGTGATCGAGGAGTGCTCGTTGCCGATGCCGGGCGATCACAACGTCTCGAACGCGCTCTCGGCCGTGGCCGTGGCGCGGCATCTGGGCATGAAAGGCGAGCAGATCCGCGCCGCGTTAGCCAAGTTTGGGGGCGTTAACCGTCGGTTTACGCGGGTCGGCGACGTTGATGGCGTGACGATTATTGACGATTATGGCCACCACCCGGTGGAGATTGCGGCCGTGCTGAAAGCTGCGCGGCAGGCCACCGAGGGCCGTGTGATCGCCGTGCACCAGCCCCACCGCTACACGCGCCTCTCCAGCCTCTTCGACGATTTCTGCGCCTGCTTCAACGACGCTGATGTCGTCGGCATCGCCGAGGTTTATGCGGCCGGCGAAGACCCCATCGAGGGGGCAAGCCGTGATGATCTGGTCGCAGGTCTCATCCGCCACGGCCATCGCCACGCCCGTGCTGTGGTGGGCGAGGATGACCTTGAACGCCTCGTGCGCGAACAGGCCAGCCCTGGCGACATGGTCGTCTGCCTCGGGGCAGGGACCATCAGCACCTGGGCCAACGGTCTGCCGGATCGCCTGCGCAAGGGGGCCGCGTGACGCGCTTCATGATCGAACTGGCTATCATCGGCGTGGGCGTGTCCCTCTGTGTCTGGGCGGGCCTCTTGACCAGCCATCATTTCAGCACCTTCGGACTGCTGGCGCTCGTGCTCGGACTGATTGGCGCCGCATACTTGGCGCTTGAAGCACTTGTTGCGTTTCACCGCGATTGGGAAAACGTAACGGCGGCCATTGTCCTCTGGTTCTGTATCCTGCCCGCCATATTGGGATTTGGAGGCGGCGCGGTCTTTGGACGAGGTCGCAACCGGGGAGGACAAGAATGATGCTGCTTTGGGCTTGCATCGCCTGGGTCTTTGCCTCGGCGGTCGTGGCGATGCTGCCGATGCGGCACCAGTATGTGCCAGGGGTCGCCTTGCTGATCGCGGCGCCCGTCTTGATTTTCTGGGTCGGGACCAGCTTCAGCTGGTGGGCCGCTGCCCTGGCGCTCTTCGCTTTTGTATCCATGTACCGTAACCCGTTGCGCTATCTCGCTGCCCGCGCGCGCGGTCAAAGACCGGAGATCCCGAAATGACCCCGTCTCTTACCCTGGCAGCGCTCTGGGCCCTGGTGGCCAATGTGCTTGCGATGACCCCGAGCAAGGACCATCACTGGCGCAGCGCCTATGTCCTGATCGCCGTCGGTATCCCAATCGTTGGTTTCGTCACCTGGCAGCATGGTCCCTGGATCGGCATCCTGGTGATGGCCGCGGGGGTATCGGTGTTGCGCTGGCCGGTGATCTATCTGGGGCGCTGGATCAAACGCCGCACGCTGCGCTAGCCTGCGCGCATGACCGAGATGCCCCACGTTCGCGGCCGCCTGACGCCGAACCGTCCCCTGAGTGAGCTTACGTGGCTGCGCGTGGGTGGCCCGGCGGATTGGCTCTTTCAACCCGCTGATCTGGATGATCTGCGCGCTTTCTTGGCCACTTTGCCGGCGGATGTGGCGGTGTTCCCCATGGGCGTTGGCTCCAACCTGATCGTGCGCGACGGCGGGCTGCGCGCCGTGGTGATCCGGCTGGGGCGCGGCTTCAACAGGATCGAGGTCGAGGGCAATCGCGTGACCGCCGGCGCTGCGGCGCTGGACGCCCATGTGGCGAAGAAGGCGGCGGATGCGGGGCTCGATCTGACTTTCCTGCGCACGATCCCCGGCAGTATCGGTGGCGCTGTGCGCATGAACGCCGGCTGCTATGGCAGCTACACGGCCGATGTCCTGGTCGAGGCGCAGGCTGTGACGCGGGCAGGCGAGAGTGTCACGCTCTCGCCTGACGATCTGCGGTTTGCGTACCGACACAGCGATTTGCCCGAAGGCTGGGTGTTGACCTCCGCGACCTTGGAGGCACCGCAAGGCAATCCGGCTGCGCTGCATACCCGTATGGAAGACCAGCTTGCCAAGCGCGACGCCACCCAGCCCACCGGGGACCGAAGTGCCGGCTCGACCTTCCGCAATCCCGCGGGGTTTTCCTCCACCGGTCGCGCCGACGATGTCCATGACCTCAAGGCCTGGAAGGTGATCGACGACGCGGGCCTGCGCGGCGCGCGGCAGGGCGGCGCGCAGATGAGCGAGAAACATCCCAACTTCCTGATCAACACGGGAGACGCAACGGCGGCAGACCTCGAAGGTCTGGGCGAGGCGGTCCGAAAAAAGGTTTACGCCCAAAGCGGGATCACGCTAGAATGGGAAATCATGCGCGTGGGCGACGTGGGCCGCGTGGATTAACGATGCGTTAACCACGATCCCATCAGACTGCGGGCAAAAGAAAGCGGTGAACCGGCGCAAAAGCCGGACTCATGAGGCAAAATCAAGGGCGCGAAAGGCCCGGCAAAGAGGCACGAGCGTGGGTCAGTCGAGCAGGACACCCCAACGTGTGGCGGTATTGATGGGCGGCCCTTCGGCGGAGCGCGAAGTGTCGCTGTCAAGCGGGACAGCCTGCGCCGCCGCCCTGCGGGGAGAAGGATTTGAGGTGACCGAGGTCGACGCCGGCCGCGACCTCTGCGCTGCGCTGACCGATCTCAAGCCCGATGCCATCCTGAACTGCCTGCACGGCCGCTGGGGCGAGGACGGCTGCGTTCAGGGCCTGCTCGAGTGGATGGGCCTGCCATACTCGCACTCGGGCGTTCTGGCTTCGGCTCTGGCGATGGACAAGCAGCGCAGCAAGGCGGCCTTTGCCTCCGTCGGTCTGCCGACGCTTGACAGCATCATCGCCTCCTCGGCTGACGTGCGCGCGCGCCACGTCATGGCGCCGCCCTATGTGGTCAAGCCCAACAACGAAGGGTCTTCGGTCGGGGTCTACCTCGTGCACGAGGGCGCGAACGGGCCGCCGAAACTCTCCGCCGACATGCCTGAGCAGGTCATGGTCGAAGCCTTCGCGCCCGGGCGTGAGCTGACGACAACCGTGCTCGGCGACCGCGCGCTCACGGTGACGGATATCCTCACCGATAGCTGGTATGATTACGATGCCAAATACAAGCCGGGCGGGTCGCGCCATGTGGTGCCTGCGGAGTTGCCGCCCGAGATCTTCGATCTGTGCATGGACTACGCGCTGCGCGCCCACACCGTGCTCGGCTGCCGCGGGGTGAGCCGCACCGATTTCCGCTGGGACGAGACGCGCGGGGCAGATGGGCTGATCCTGCTGGAGACCAACACCCAGCCCGGCATGACGGAAACCTCGCTGACCCCGGAACAGGCCCAGGCCTGCGGCATGAGCTTCGGGCAACTCTGCGCCTGGATGGTGGAGGACGCGTCATGTCACCGTTGAAGCGGCGCCGGCCGGGGTCGTGCGATCCGGCGCCCTCCCGCTGGGCCTGGCGGATGCAGCGGTTGATGCTGACGCCCGCGTTCCTGCTGTTTCTGCGCGCAGGCGTGCCCCTGGCGCTGATCGTCGGGACGGCGACCTGGTGGCTCTCTGAGGAGGCCAACCGCCAGGCCATCCGCGATGCGGTGGCCGAGGCGCGCGCCAGCTTCGAGACCCGTCCGGAGTTCATGGTTCAGCTGATGGCCATCGACGGCGGTGATGATGCCCTTGCAGCGGCCATCCGGGAGGTTGTGCCGCTGGACTTCCCCGTCAGCTCCTTCGATCTCGACCTCACCACCATCCGCGACACCGTCGCCGCCTTGCCGCCGGTCAAATCCGTTGGCGTGCGCATTCGCCCCGGTGGCGTTCTGCAGGTCGATGTCACGCCGCGCACGCCGGTTGCAATCTGGCGCAGCGCGGCGGGCCTGACCCTGATCGACATCACCGGCACGCATCTGGCGCAATTGGACAAGCGGATGGAGCGGGCTGACTTACCGCTCCTCGCGGGCAAAGGGGCCGAGGCGGAGGTCGAGGAGGCGCTCGCTCTCTACCGCGCCGCCGCCCCGCTCGGCAGCCGTTTGCGCGGCATCGTGCGCATGGGCGAGCGGCGCTGGGATGTGGTGCTCGACCGCAACCAGCGCATCCTGCTGCCCGAAGAGGGCGCCGTCGAGGCGCTGGACCGTGTGATCGCGCTCGATGCGGCGCAGGACATGCTGGCCCGCGATTTGCTGCGGGTCGATCTGCGGCTCGGGGCGCGTCCGACGGTGCAGATGAGCGAACAGGCCGCCGCGCTGTGGTGGGAAATCAAGAATACGTCAGGGCAGTAGACTATGGATTTGTACGAGAGCCAGCGCCAAATGCGGAACATGCGCAAAGCGGCCATGCAGCGCGGGGTGGTGGCTATTCTGGATGTTGGCAGCTCCAAGATCTCCTGTCTTGTGCTGCGGTTTGACGGCCTTGGCGATCTTGGCGAGGAAGGCGAGATCGGCTCGCTTGCGGGCCAGTCGCAGTTCCGGGTTATTGGCGCGGCCACAACGCGCTCCCGCGGAGTGCGCTTCGGCGAGATTTGCGCGATGCAGGAGACCGAACGGGCGATCCGCACCGCGCTTCAGGCGGCGCAGAAGATGGCGGGTATCCGGGTCGACCACGTGATTGCCTGTCTCGCGGGTGCTGATCCGCGCTCCTACGGGCTCGATGCGCAGATCCCGCTGGAGGGAGAGGCGGTGGACGAGCAGGACGTGGCCCGTGTGCTGGCGGCCTGCGACGTGCCGGACTATGGGCCCGGCCGCGAGGTGCTGCATGCGCAACCCGTGAACTTCGCGCTTGATCACCGGTCCGGGCTCAGCGACCCCCGCGGCCAGCTTGGCAATGCGCTGTCCGTCGACATGCACATGCTCACCGTCGATGGCGCGGCGATCCAGCATTTGGCGCATTGCATCAAGCGCTGCGATCTGGAGCTCGCTGGCATCGCCTCCTCGGCTTATGTCAGCGGCATCGCGGCGCTGGTCGAGGACGAACAGGAGCTGGGGGCCGCCTGCATCGACCTCGGCGGCGGCGCCACGGGCGTGTCGATTTTCATCAAGAAACACATGATCTACGCGGATTCAGTCCGCATGGGCGGCGATCATATCACCGGGGATATCTCGATGGGTCTGCAGGTGCCCATGGCCATGGCAGAACGGATCAAGACCATGCACGGCGGCGTCCATGCCACGGGGATGGACGACCGCGAAATGATCGAGATCGGCGGTGATACGGGAGACTTCGAGCACGACCGCCGCACGGCCAGCCGGGCCGAGGTCATCGGCATCATGCGCCCCCGCGTGGAAGAAATCCTCGAGGAGGTGCGCGCCCGTCTCGATGCCGCCGGGTTCGACCATCTGCCGAGCCAGCAGATCGTGCTGACCGGTGGCGGCAGCCAGATCCCCGGGCTCGACGGTCTGGCGAGCAAGATCCTCGGCCAGCAGGTCCGCCTGGGGCGGCCACTCCGGGTGCACGGCCTGCCGCAGGTCGCGACCGGCCCCAGCTTTGCCTCGGTGGTGGGGCTCACGCTCTTCGCCGCCCATCCGCAGGACGAGTGGTGGGACTTCGACATCCCGGCAGATCGCTATCCGACCCGCTCTCTCAAGCGCGCGGTGCGCTGGTTCAGGGACAATTGGTGAGCAGAATTGCAGTGACCGATCCACGCAGATATGGTAGCAACGACATAAGGCCCGAAAGAGGCCCAAGGCGGTCGAGCAGTCGTCCGTGACATTGAAAAACAGCGCGACTCGCGCGGCGTGGGCCAGGCCCGCGGCCGATTCCGTTGCGCGCTTTCTAGTGGTGCCACAGCGCATTTGCGCGACATCTTGCCAATACCCCCCGTCATCAGGGGTATGGAGGCCGTTTTGGTCCATATTTTGTGGCAAATCTGTGTTTTTTGCGTGACGCTACGACGCTCAACAGGTAGGGTTGAGCGGGAATAGGCACCCAAAAACGCCCGCGAATGCGGGGAAGCAGCACAGGCGGATATCTCATGACCCTCACTCTCTCCATGCCCGGACAACACGACCTCAGACCCCGCATCACCGTTTTCGGTGTCGGCGGTGCGGGCGGCAATGCGGTCAACAACATGATCGAGAAGGAACTCGACGGGGTGGAGTTCGTCGTGGCCAACACCGACGCGCAGGCGTTGCAACAGGCCAAGTCGGACAACCGGGTGCAGCTGGGCATCAAGGTGACCGAAGGCCTCGGTGCAGGGGCGCGTGCGAGCGTGGGGGCCGCCGCTGCAGAGGAGAGTATCGAGCAGATCGTTGATCACCTCGCTGGCGCGCATATGTGTTTCATCACCGCCGGGATGGGCGGCGGCACCGGGACGGGCGCGGCGCCGATCATCGCGCAAGCCGCGCGCGAGTTGGGTGTGCTGACCGTCGGTGTGGTGACAAAACCCTTCCAGTTCGAAGGCGCCAAGCGCATGCGCCAGGCCGAAGACGGTGTTGACGCGCTGCAGAAGGTGGTCGACACGCTGATCATCATCCCGAACCAGAACCTCTTCCGCCTCGCGAATGAGAAGACAACCTTCACCGAAGCCTTCTCGATGGCCGATGATGTGCTTTATCAAGGTGTTAAGGGCGTGACCGACCTGATGGTGCGGCCCGGCCTGATCAACCTCGACTTTGCCGATGTGCGCGCTGTCATGGACGAGATGGGCAAGGCGATGATGGGCACCGGCGAATCCGATGGCGAAGACCGCGCGATCCAGGCGGCTGAGAAGGCCATCGCCAACCCGCTGCTCGACGAAATCAGCCTGCGCGGCGCGAAGGGCGTGCTGATCAACATCACCGGCGGGCATGACCTCACGCTCTTCGAGTTGGACGAAGCCGCCAATCGCATCCGCGAAGAGGTTGATCCGGACGCCAACATCATCGTCGGCTCGACGCTGGACACCGATATGGGCGGCATCATGCGGGTGAGCGTTGTCGCAACGGGCATCGACGCGGGTGAGGTGAATACCGAAATTCCCGTTCCACGCCGGTCGCTGTCGCAGCCGCTGAAGCCGGCCGTCTCGGCGGAAGAAGAGGAAGACCAGCCCATCGCCGCGGCCACGGAAGTGCCTGAGCCGCGGGAGAGCGTTGTGGCGGAGGCGGTCGAAGAGCCGTCGCTCTTCGGCGATATGGACGACGACCGCGGCGTCCCGGCGGAGCCCGAGTTCACGCCGACCGCAATTGAGGAAGTCGAGGACGACCTTCCGGCGCCGGCCTACCAGCCTCAAGTCGCCGCATTCGAACCCACGCGTGTCGATGCGCCCGCCGAGCCGGAGAGCTTCGTGGCCCCGCGCGCGCCGACCCCCGGCACGCCCTCGCCGGAGGCCATGGCGCGGTTGCGGGCGGCGGCGCAGAAGGCCGCACCGCAGCCGGCACCCCGTCCGGCAGAGGCGCCGAGTGCGTCGCAGGCGGAGCGGCCGCGCTTCGGAATCAACTCCCTGATCAACCGGATGACCGGCCATGCGGAGCCGGGTGCACCGGCTGCGCCGCGGCAACAACCGCCGGTGCAACAGCGCGCCGCAGCGCCGAGCCAAATGCCGCAGGAGCAGGTCGATCCGGACCAGGAGCGCATCGAGATCCCCGCCTTCCTGCGCCGTCAGGCGAATTGATCCCTTCACGAATTGATGAAAATGGGCTGTATATTTGCAGCCCATTTTCTTTTGAAAACAGGTGTTTAGTGCGCTACAGGCGTGTTTGTGCTCAAATGTAACAGTAGTGTTTCAGTCCGTTGCAAAGATTGAGTTGAGCCACTCGGGGCCAAAACATAGGTACGGTGTCAAGATCAAGAAAGGCCGAATGGCTTAGAGGTAGCGTGGGGCAACTGTGCAGACGACTGTAAAATCTCCGATCAGCTTTGCTGGTTGCGGCCTTCATACGGGCCGCAAGGCGACGGTGACCATCCGTCCGGCAACGGCTGAGCATGGCATATGGTTTTCCCGCACCGACGTGGCTGTTGGCGATCGGCTGATTCCGGCACGCTGGGACGCCGTACTGCGCTCGCCCCTGTGCACCAAGATCGAAAATCAGGCTGGCTTGCAGGTGTCGACCGTTGAGCACATCATGGCGGCGCTCGCGGGCTGCGGCGTGCACAACGCTCTGGTTGAAATCGACGGGCCGGAAGTCCCGATCCTCGATGGCTCGGCCGCGCCGTTTGTGCGTGGTATCATGCAGCGCGGTCTTCGGACGTTGCCAGCGCCCGTGCGCGCGTTCGAGGTCTTGAAAGAAGTGACCGTCAGTGACGGTCAGGCCTCTGCCACCCTGGCACCCGCTGATACGCTGCGGATCGACTTCGAAATCGATTTCGAAGACGAAGCGATCGGCCACCAGAAAAAGTCGCTGATCATGAACAATGGCAGCTTCGCGCGCGAGCTCTGCGATAGCCGCACCTTCTGCCGTCAGGCCGATGTGGATGCGATGCGGGCAAATGGCCTCGCCCTTGGTGGAGCATCGGGTGAAAACGCCGTGGTCTTCGATGGCGACCGTGTGCTGAGCCCGGGCGGCCTGCGCCACGCGGACGAACCGGTGCGGCACAAGATGCTCGACGCTCTGGGCGATCTGGCGCTGGCCGGTGCCCCGCTGATCGGTCACTACACTGGCGTACGTGCGGGCCACTCGCTGACAAACACCTTGCTGCGCAGTCTCTTCGCAACGCCCGGTGCGGTGCGCATGGTGGTCTGCGACAGGAGCACGGCGAGCCGGCTTCCCGGCTATGGTCTCATCTGGGACGAGATTCCGGCGGTCGCGTAAAGCGCTTGGGCCGCATGCGCGTTTCCCCGATCCACCCCCCTCGGCACAGAGTTGGCACTTGCGTTCACAAAGCGCGCAATGGGCGTTTTGCACGCCAAAATTCTGTGCTAGGACCTCACAAGTACGCGCGGCAGAGCCGCGCCGGGGTTTGGGACGAAGGTGACAGGGCATGAGTAGGCTTGGGTCGCGAAAGCGGGTGATGACAGCAGTGCTGGTGGCCGCACTGCTCGCCGGATGCGGCGGCAGAGACGGTGGCGGGGCCCGCAACTTCTTCAACCCCGAGGAAATTCCGCTCGAAAGCTACTCGGCGGAGCAGATCTTCGAACGCGGCGAATTCGAGTTGAACCGCAGCCGCCCCGACGATGCGGCCTTCTTCTTTTCCGAGATCGAACGGCTCTATCCGTATTCCGACTGGGCGCGGCGGGCGCTGATCATGCAGGCCTTCTCGTACCATCGTGATCAGGACTACCCCAACAGCCGCTCTGCGGCGCAACGATTCATAGACTTCTACCCCGAAGACGACGACGCGGCCTATGCGCAGTATCTGCTGGCGTTGAGCTACTACGACCAGATCGACGAGGTGGGCCGCGACCAGGGTCTTACGTTCCAGGCCTTGCAGGCGCTGCGCGAAGTGATCGAACGCTATCCCGAGAGCGACTACGCGCGCTCGGCAATCCTGAAGTTCGACCTCGCCTTCGATCATCTCGCGGGCAAGGAAATGGAGATCGGGCGCTACTACCTGCGCCGCAACCATTACACAGCGGCGATCAACCGCTTCCGCGTCGTGGTGGAGGACTTCCAGACCACCACGCACACACCGGAGGCGCTGCACCGGTTGGTCGAGGCCTATCTGTCGCTTGGTCTCACGCAGGAGGCGCAGACGGCGGGCGCGATCCTGGGTTTCAACTACCGATCGACAGATTGGTACGAAGACAGCTTCGCGCTGCTCACGGGCCAGGGGCTGACGCTGGAGGCGGCGGGCGACAGCTGGCTGCGCCAGGTCTATCGCCAGACGGTGAAGGGCGAATGGCTCTGAGCCCCAACGCATGACGGGCAGGGCATATGCTGCGCGGGCTTGACATCACCGACATGCTGATCATCGACCGGTTGGAGCTGCGCTTCGAGCCGGGTCTCAACGTGCTGACCGGCGAGACAGGCGCGGGCAAGTCCATTCTGCTCGATTCACTGGGGTTCGTGCTCGGCTGGCGCGGGCGGGCCGATCTGGTGCGGCAGGGTGCGGCGCAGGGCGAGGTGACCGCCTGGTTCGATCTGCCCTTGGATCATCCCGCGCGGGCGGTTCTTGAGGAGGCGGGGCTGCCGGCCGATGACGAGCTGATCCTGCGGCGGATCAACACCGCCGATGGGCGCAAGACCGCATGGGTGAATGATCGGCGCTGCTCGGGCGAAGTGCTGCGCCAACTGTCGGAGACCCTGGTGGAACTGCACGGTCAGCACGACGACCGCGGCCTGTTGAACCCGCGTGGGCATCGCGCGATCCTCGATGCATTCGGGGGTCTGGACGCGACCCGCGCCGCATGCCGGGCGGCCTGGTCCGCCAAGGCGCAGGCGGCGACGGCGCTGGAAGCGGCCGAAGCGGCGGTGGCCGCGATCCGCGAGGAAGAAGATTTCCTGCGCCATGCGGTTGCCGAACTGGATGCACTGGCGCCGGAACCGGGTGAGGAGGCCACGCTCGATGCCCGACGGCGTACGATGCAGGGCGCCGAGCGGATCCGCAGCGATGTGGTGCGGGCGCATGACCTCCTGGGGCATCAGGGGGCGGAGGCAGCACTCGGAGAGGCGCTGCGCTGGCTCGACGGCGCAGCCCCGCGCGCCGAAGGGGCTCTGGAGGCACCGATGGCCGCACTTGCCCGCGCCATGGTCGAGCTCGACGAGGCCACGGCTGGGCTGGGCTCTGCCATCGAAGGGCTGTCGTTCGACCCGACCGATCTCGAAACCACCGAAGAGCGGCTCTTTGCGATCCGGGCGCAGGCGCGGAAACACGATGTGCTGCCGGACGATCTGGCGCGTTTTGCCGACACCCTGCGCGACAAGCTCGCAGCACTCGATGCGGGCGATGCGGATGTGGCGGCGTTGCAAAAGGACGTGCGCGCGGCCGAAGAGGCTTATGAGAGTGCAGCCGCGGATTTGAGCGCGGCACGGCAGACCGCCGCCCGAGCGCTCGACACAGCCGTCAGTGCGGAACTCGCCCCGCTCAAGATGGAGCGCGCGGTGTTTGAGACCCAGATCACCCCCGATACGCCCGGGCCTGAAGGTGCAGACAGTGTGGCGTTCACCGTGGCCACGAACCCCGGTGCGCCGGCAGGCCCGCTGAACAAGATCGCATCCGGCGGCGAGCTCAGCCGCTTTCTTCTGGCGCTCAAGGTGTGCCTGACCAAGGGGCAGTCGGGGCTCACGATGATCTTTGACGAGATCGATCGCGGCGTGGGGGGAGCAACGGCCGATGCCGTGGGGCGGCGTCTGGCGGCGTTGGCCGAGGGCGGGCAGGTGCTCGTGGTGACCCATTCGCCGCAGGTCGCCGCCTTGGGCGCGCATCACTGGCGGGTCGAGAAACAGGTGGCCGACGGCATGACGACCTCGACGGTCACGCCCTTGCCCGCACCGGAACGGGTGGACGAAATCGCCCGCATGTTGTCGGGCGATACGATTACGGAAGAGGCGCGAGGCGCGGCCCGGGCGCTGCTGGCCGGGTAGAGAGGGGTAAAAGGCTTTCCCCCGTGTCACGCTTGCCCTAGAGAGGGAGCAGCCAGAGTAACACGCATGTCCAGCCCGCCGCGATCCGTCCTTTCCCAGCAGCTCGATGTCGCGCTGGCCTCCTGCCGGGATGGGCTGCGCCTCTTGCGCCGCCGCGGGCCGAACCAAATCCAGTTCTGGTTTATTGCGCTTCTGGTGGGGATTGCCGCAGGCTTTGCTGCGCTGTTTTTTCGCAAAGGCGTGAATGCCTTGCAAACCTACCTCTACGGGACCGAAGACGTGCGGCTGCTGCACAGTTTCGCCGAATCGCTGCCGTGGTATCTGGTGCTGATCATCCCGATCTGCGGCGGGTTGGTGGTGGGCATCATCCTGCACATCTTCACCAAGGACGCGCGCGCCCGCTCGGTGGCGGATGTGATCCATGGGGCGGCCATGCACGATGGGCGGGTGGAGACGCGGGCCGGGCTCGCCTCGGCGCTCGCCTCGATGATCACGCTGGGCACCGGGGGGTCGACTGGGCGTGAGGGGCCGGTGGTACACTTGGCGGCGGTGATCTCCACCTGGGTCAACCGCCGCATCCATGCCGACGGGATCACCGGCCGCGACCTTCTCGGCTGTGCGGTCGCCGCGGCTGTCTCGGCCAGCTTCAATGCGCCCATTGCCGGTGCGCTCTTTGCGCTGGAAGTGGTGCTGCGCCACTTCGCGGTGCACGCCTTCGCCCCCATCGTGATCGCCAGTGCGGCGGGCACGGTGATCAACCGGCTGGAGTTCGGCGGCGTGACGGAGTTCAGCCTGACCACCGTGAACGAGGTGCAGTTCTATCAGGAGATGCCCGCCTATCTGATCCTCGGCCTCGTCTGCGGTCTGGTCGCCGTCGCCTTCATGAAAGGGATCTTTTGGGCCGATGATGTCGCCAGCAAGGTGCAGGAGAAAACCGGCATTCCCCGCTGGTTGCGCCCGGCCATCGCCGGCGCCATGCTGGGCGGGATCGCGATCTGGTATCCGCATATCATCGGGGTCGGGTACGAGACGACCTTCCTCGCCATGGATGGGCAGCTCTTGCTGCATGAGGCGGTTGTTTTCGCCGTGATCAAGACAATCGCGGTGGCCATCACCATGGCGGGGCGTATGGGCGGCGGTGTGTTCTCGCCCTCGCTCATGGTAGGCGCGCTCACCGGGCTCAGCTTTGGGCTCATCGCGACGAGCATCTTTCCGGAGGTCTCGGGCTCCATCTCGCTCTATGCGCTCGCGGGCACAGGTGCCGTGGCCGCGGCCGTCCTCGGGGCGCCGATCTCGACCACACTCATCGTCTTCGAGCTCACCGGCGACTGGCAGACGGGCCTCGCGGTGATGGTGGCCGTCTCCATGTCCACGGCCTTGTCGTCACGGCTGGTGGACCGCAGCTTCTTCCTCAGCCAGCTGGAGCGCCGCGGCATTCACCTTGCCGCCGGGCCCCAGGCCTATCTGCTGGCGATGTTCCGCGTCGGCCCCGTGATGCGGCCCATGGATCATCCCCGCGCCGCTTCGGAAGAGGCCTGCTGGGAGATGATCGGGGAGGGCGTCTATGTCGACAGCAACGCAACGCTGGAGTCGGCGATGCCGATGTTCGAAACGGGTGTGCGCTTCATTCCGGTGGTGACGCTCAGCGCGGATGCCGCCCCGCCCGAACTGCAGGGCGCACTGTTCCACGTGGACGCGCTGAAGGTCTACAACCGCGCTCTTGCGGCCACGGCCGCGGAAGAGCACTCCTGATCAGATCCGCTCAACCGTCACATCGCCGTCGGTGTAGAATGCCAGATGGTCCTTGATGCGTGCAACGGCCTCCTTGGGGGCCTCGTAGGACCACGCCACATCGCTCAGCGTCGTGCTCTTGGTCACCACCGAGAAATAGCTGGCATCCCCCTTGTGGGGGCAGTGCGTCGATTTCTTTGTGCGGTCGAGGAAGGCCATGGCGATATCCCCGCGCGGGAAGTAGATCACCGCGGGATAGCTGCCCTCCTGCAACTCCAGCGCCTCGGAACTCTCGCCCAACACGGCGCCGCCTGCGCGCACGCTCCATGTGCCTTCCGCTTTCCGGATTTTGATGTGATCGGCCATGACTGCGTCCCCCTCAAGTGCCTCTATCCGCATCGCCCGTGACAGAACGATGACAGCCGCGCCGGATCAGAGTGGCGCGGTCGCGGCATCCAACCATGTTTTCGCGCCGGACGATAGGCGCGGGCCGATCTTTTCCGCAACCTCCGCGTGGTAGCTGTTGAGCCAGTCGCGTTCGACCTTTGTCAGCATGTCGGCCACGATCAATCGCCGGTCTATCGGCACGAAGGTCAGGGTCCGCCAGTCCAGCATCTTGCGGTGCGCGTCCGCGCCGGGCTTGTGCGCGGCCTCTTGGGCGACGATGAGGTTTTCGATGCGGATGCCGAAGGCGCCTTCGCGGTAGTAGCCCGGCTCATTCGACAGGATCATCCCCGGTTCGATCGGCACATGGCTGGTGCGCGCCAGCCGCTGCGGGCCTTCGTGCACGCTGAGATAGGCACCCACACCGTGGCCGAGCCCATGGTCGAAATCCTGCCCTGCGAGCCACAGCGGCACGCGTCCCACGGCTTCGATGTCGCGACCGGCCAGCCCGACGGGCCAGCGCAGGCGGCTCATGGCGATCATCCCTTGCAGAACCCGGGTAAACGCCGCGCAGGCCTCGGCCGGCGGTGCGCCGATGGCAATGGTCCGGGTGATGTCCGTGGTGCCGTCGAGGTACTGCCCGCCACTGTCCAGCACGATCAGCTGGCCGTCTTCCAGCGGGCTGTCTGTCTCCTCGGTGACGCGGTAGTGCATGATCGCGCCGTTCGGACCGGTGCCCGCGATGGTCTCAAAGCTGATATCCTGAAGCGCATTGTCGTTGCGCCGCAGACCCTCAAGCTTGGTCACCACGTCGGTTTCGCACAGGCTGCCGGGGGGCTGCGCATCGAGCCAGGCCAGAAGTTCCACCACCGCGGCGCCGTCGCGCAGATGCACCGCAGCCGTGCCGTCGATCTCGGCGGCGTTCTTGCGCGCCTTCGGCAGGGCGCAAGGGTCGCCGTCGAATGCTGCCTGCTCGCCGAGTAGTTCCGCGAGCACGTAAGGCACGGTGGCGCGATCCACGCGCACCTTGCCGCGCAGCGCGCCCAAGGCCGCGATCAGCGCGTCGGGTGGGTGCACGGTGACGGCTTCGCCCAGATGATCGCGCACCTCGATGAGCTTGTCCTCGGTCATGAAGAGGTCCACCGTGCCGCTGTCGTGCAGAATGCAAAAGCCATGCGCGACCGGATTGCGCGGAATGTCCGAACCGCGGATGTTCAGCAGCCAGCAGAGCGAGTCGGGCAGGGTGATGAGAGCGGCTGCATGGCCGTCCTCCCGCAGGGCCTCTGCAAGCCGCGCGCGCTTGTCGTCATGGGTTTCGCCCGCAAATTCAAGAGCGTGCTCCTTCACCATGCCCAGAGGCGGCTGTGGCTGATCCTCCCAGATGCGGTCGACCAGGTTGTCGTGGACTCGCATCTCGATCCCGCTGCCCTCAAGCGTATCGCGCAGCGCGGCAATCTGCCCCGCGCTGTGCAGCCAGGGATCGAAGCCGACAACGCCGCCGTCTGGCAACTGCTCCTGCAGCCAGGCGCCGAGGGTGACATCCGGCCAGGGCACGGGTGTGTAGACATCGGCCACCTGCGCTTTGACCTGCGTGCGATAGCGGCCGTCGATGAACACCCCTGCGACCTCCGTCAAGACGGCGCAGAAGCCCGCAGAGCCGGTGAAGCCGGTCAGCCACGCGAGCCGCTCGTCCCGAGGCGCCACGTATTCGCCCTGATGCGCATCGGCACGCGGCACGAGAAACCCGTCCAGCCCCTCCGCCTGCATCACCCCGCGCAAAGCCTTCAGCCGGGGCGGCCCCTGCTCCGGCCGCGCCGTCACCTCAAAGGATTGAAACATGCGCGCTCCTTCACCCGTCCAAAAATACTCTCGCCGAAGGCGGTCTCAGCTGGCCCGCTTCATGCCCATGACGCGCGCCCGGGCCCGCGGGTCGCTGTCGAAGAGGGCCGCAAGCTGTTCGGTCATTGCCCCTGCGAGCTGATCCACATCCGTGATCGTGACCGCGCGATCATAGTACCGCGTGACATCATGGCCGATGCCGATGGCCAGCAACTCCACGGCGCGGCGCTTCTCGACCATCGCGATCACGTCACGCAGGTGCTTCTCGAGATAGTTCGCCGGGTTCACCGACAACGTGCTGTCGTCGACCGGGGCGCCGTCCGAAATCACCATCAGGATCTTGCGCGCCTCACCGCGCATCAGCATGCGCCGGTGCGCCCATTCCAGCGCCTCGCCGTCGATGTTCTCTTTCAGCAGGCCTTCCTTCATCATCAGCCCCAGATTGGGCCGGGTCCGCCGCCAGGGGGCATCGGCGGATTTATAAATGATGTGCCGCAGATCGTTGAGCCGCCCGGGCTGCTGCGGGCGCCCATCGTTCAGCCAGGCCTCCCGCGCCTGCCCGCCCTTCCACGCGCGGGTGGTGAAGCCGAGGATCTCGACCTTTACGTTGCAGCGCTCGAGCGTGCGCGCCAGCACATCGGCACAGATCGCCGCAATGGAAATCGGCCGCCCGCGCATCGAGCCGGAATTGTCGAGCAGCAGGGTCACCACGGTGTCGCGGAACTCGGTGTCTTTCTCGACCTTGAACGACAGCGGCGTTGTGGGATTGGCCACGACCCGTGCCAGGCGGCCCGCGTCCAGCATGCCCTCTTCCAGATCGAACTCCCACGAGCGGTTCTGCTGCGCCTGCAAGCGTCGCTGCAGCTTGTTCGCCAAGCGGCTCACCGCCCCTTTCAGCGGCTCCAGCTGTTGGTCGAGATAGGCCCGCAGGCGTTCGAGTTCGATGGGCTCGGCCAGTTCCTCGGCGCCGATCTCCTCGTCATGGTCGCTCATATAGACGAGGTAATTCGGATCGGCGTCAGAGGCGGGCGGTGGGGGCGGCGGCTCCATCGGCGCATCGCCCTCGGGCATCTCGGCCTCGTCGCCCATCTCCTGATCGGCCATGTCGTCCATGGAAACCTGGGCCTGGCTCGCGTCCTGCTGTTCTTCCTGAGACTGCTCGGGCGAACCTTCGGCTTCTTCCTCGTCCTGATCGTCCTGCCCGGTGCTATCGGGTTCGGCGTCATCCTCCGATCCGTCTTCGGCCTCGTCCTCCTGGTCCTCATCGATCTGGTCGGGGTCGTCGCCCAGCTGATCGCCGTAGCCGAGATCGGAGATCAGCTGGCGTGCGAGCTTGGCAAAGGCCTGCTGATCGGAGAGCACGTCGTCAAGATTGTCCAGCGTGCCGCCGCATTGCTCCTCGATGAAGCCCTGCCACAGCTCCATCACATTCTGCGCCCCGGCGGGCAGATCACGGCCCGTCGCCAGATGACGGATCAGATAGCCCGCCGCTGTCGCAAGCGGCGCATCGGCAGCCTGCGTCACCTGATCATAGCCCTTGCGCATCGCCTCATGAGCGATCTTGGCATCGATGTTGCCCGCAGTGCCCGGCATGTCGCGCGCACCCATGGCTTCGCAGCGGGCCGTCTCCATCGCCTCGTAGAGATCGCGCGCCATATCGCCCTGCGGCTGGTACTTTGCGTGAGTCTGGCCGTTGTGATAGCGGCGGTTCAGCGCCAACGCATCCGCTGTCCCGCGCGCCAGCATCACCTCGTCGCGCGTCATGCGGCGGCTCACCTGTGGCAGGCGCATCGAGTCGCCAGACATGCCCGCCGGGTCTACCGAGTAGGACACCGACAGCTCGGGGTCATTGGCCATGACCTTCGTGGCCTCGCCGAGCGCTTTCTTGAAGGCGTCTGCCGGGTTGTCGGAGGGTTTGCTCATGAGCTGCCTTTCATCGCGGCGTCGAGAGTGATGCGCCCGGCGGCCAGATCAGCCAGCAGCGCGACGTGCACATCCAACGCATCGATCACTTTATACCCCGGGTCGTGCCCGTCAAATGCAAGGTTGAGGTCCGTGCCCGCCAGAATGATCGCCTCGGCCCCCTGATCCGCGACCATGCGGCGTCCCGCTTCGAAGAACAGCGTGCGGTCATCGTCGGTGCAATGGCCGCGCAGGGCCATATCGATGTAGGCGCGCCCAATCTCCTCGCGGTTTTCCTGCGGAGCGACGGCGGTGGTTCGCGTCAGCTGCCCGTAGAGCTGGGTGCGCATCACCACATCTGTCCCCAAAAGCCCAAGGGTGCCAAGCCCTTGCGCCACGAAATAGACATCGAGCGGGGCTACGGCGCTGATCAGAGGCAGGGGAGATATCGCCTCGGTCTCCGCATAACAAAAGTGGCCGCCCAGCGAGGTGATCGCAGCGCAATCCGCGCCGGCGGCCTTGAGCCGGCCGATCAGCTCGGCGTAGATCTCCGCCTGCGCCTGCCGCGCGTCGGTGCGGTTGTTTCGGACCAGTGTGCCGGCATCCGCGTTCACGATGGTCAGATCAAGCGCATGCCCCATCTCGCGCAGGCGTGCCGTGAGCCGCTGGTAGTAGGCAACGGTAGCGGCAGGCCCGATCCCTCCGATCAGCCCCAGATGCATGGCGACATCCTCCGCACGCCGATCAGCCGAGGCTGACGCTGGCAGCACTCTCGGGCAGTTCCTCGTCGAAGAGCCGCTGGTAGAACTCCGCCACGGTCTGCCGTTCCAACTCGTCGCACTTGTTGAGGAAGCTCAGGCGGAAGGCGTAGCCGACATTGCGGAAGATCTCGGCGTTCTGCGCCCAGGCGATGACCGTCCGGGGGGACATCACGGTCGACAGATCGCCGTTCATGAAGGCTGTCCGGGTGAGGTCCGCGACGGTGACCATCTGTTTGACGATCTTGCGGCCGCGCTCCGTGTTGTAATGCGGGTTCTTGGACAGCACGATGGCAGTCTCCGCGTCGATGCTGAGGTAGTTCAGCGTGGCCACGAGCGACCAGCGGTCCATCTGGCCCTGGTTGATCTGCTGCGTGCCGTGATAGAGCCCGGTGGTATCGCCGAGACCGACTGTGTTGGCCGTCGCGAAGATACGGAAGTAGGGGTGCGGCGTGATCACCTCGTTCTGATCGAGCAGGGTGAGCTTGCCGTCGACCTCCAGCACGCGCTGGATCACGAACATCACGTCGGCCCGGCCGGCATCGTACTCGTCAAAGACGATCGCGGTTGGATTGCGCAGCGCCCAGGGCAAGATACCCTCTTGAAAATCAGTGACTTGCTTGCCGTCCTTCAACTTGATCGCATCCTTGCCGATCAGATCGATCCGGCTGATGTGACTGTCCAGGTTCACGCGCACCGCCGGCCAGTTCAATCTCGCCGCCACCTGTTCGATGTGGGTCGATTTGCCGGTGCCGTGATAGCCCTGAATCATCACGCGGCGATTGTGCTGGAACCCGGCGAGGATCGCCAGTGTGGTGTCGGGGTCGAACTTGTAGGTGGTGTCGAGCTCGGGCACACGGTCGCTGCGGTCTGCAAAGCCTTTGACGACCATATCCGTGTCGATGCCGAAGACGTCGCGGACGTGGACCTCTTCGGTAGGCTTCATGTTGATGTCCAATGCGCCGTCGGCCATGAGGTGTCACCCCTCTGCAATAATACGAAAACCGGGCCCACGGTCGGCCCGGCCCCTCTGGTGCAACATATATGGATCAGGTGCAAGGGAAAGGGGCGGTCCAGTTGCACAGAAGCGATAGCGCCATCAGTCCTTGAAATTGCGGCTACCCTTGATCTGGTCCCAGGCCCAGACGACCTCTTGCAGCTGCTCCTCCTGGCTGCGGTCACCGCCGTTCATGTCCGGGTGCAGCACCTTGATCAGCGCCTTGTAGGCCTTGCGCACCTCGGGCTTCGTCCAAGTGTCCTTGGCTTCGAGAATCTCCAGCGCGCGGCGCTCGGTCGGCGGAAGACGGCGCCCCGAGCCTGCGTTACGGCCGGGGTTCTGCGTCGCATTGGCGCCGAGGACCTGATGCGGATCCTCGATGCCAAGCCGGGCCCAGGCGCGCGCCTCCGGGTCGCCGAGGGGTTTGGTCGCGCGCTCCCAGACCTTGTCTTTCGACATCTGCGCGTTCATCTCGGCCTCGGTGGTCCCATCGAAAAAATTCCACTTCAGGTTGTATTCCCGCACATGCGTCTGACAGAACCAATAGTAGTCGTCGAGGACATCCGGCGCTTTCGGCGCGCGATACTTGCCCGGCTCGTCGCATCCGTCCTTGTCGCAGATCCGCGTCGACGTCTCCGACGCCCCCGACATGCCACGCCGTCCGCGCGGGTTCTTCTTCTTCGAGGAAGACACGGACATATCGAAGCCGAAAGGATCAGGTTTGGACATATTGGCACCTATACGAGTCGAGGCGGCTTAGTTTAAACTGCACGTTGAAAGAAGGAAGAGGCATCGGCAAAAAAATGTCTAGACGTCAGCAGATTGAGGACCGGTTGCGGGCGGCGTTTTCGCCACGCGAATTGCAGGTGGTGGATGACAGCGAAAGCCATCGCGGTCATGCGGGATACCAGGAGGGCGGTGAAAGCCACTTTAACGTGGCGATCCGGGCTGAGGAGTTCAAGGATATGAACCGGGTCGCGCGGCATCGTGCCATTCACGCCGCTTTGGGCCCCGAGCTGATCTCGGAAATTCATGCGCTTGCGCTGGATGTGGACGGCTGAGCGCCGCGCCGCTAAGTCTATGATGTCTCGGACTTTCGGCTCGCTGCCAGTTTTTTAAGCGAATCCGTCATGCCGGCCACGTCGCTCGGCTCTTCCACGCCGTTGTCGGTGAGCATCCGGCTCGCGCCGGCGCTCCGCGCGGCGTCCTCGTCGGGTGTCCGCGGTGTCGTGATCTCATCCGCGCTGTGCGGTTCTGCCGCAGCCGGTGTGACGACCAATGCGGGCGCCTGCACCTCTTCCTCCAGTGCCTTGCGGAAGACCAGCACGTTGCGCCAGTTGGTCGTCGTCGAGGCAAGCCCGGACCGCTCGATCGAGGGCAGAGCTTCGGCGCGCTGATACTCCCAGCCGTCAGCGGCCATCCGGTTCATGACCTCTTCCAGTGCGTGGGAAAACCGATCCTCGGGTGTCTTGATCCCCTTGGCCTTCACGCCCCGATTGGGGGCGGGGATCACCCGGTACTGGTACTGTGGCATGCGCCGATCTCCAAACTGATGACGTCCTCTATACCAAGGCCACCGGGGTCGGCAAAGCAGCGTCGGTGGTCGGTTGATATCGCGCCGCGCGGTGCGGCGGTGCGCCTTTACCCCTTCAGCTTCTGCGCGACCAGCTGGTTCACCGCCTTGGGGTTGGCCTTGCCGCCGGTCGCCTTCATCACCTGACCCACGAACCAGCCCGCGAGCTTGGGGTTCTGTTGCGCCTTGGCGACCTGGTCGGGGTTGGCGGCGATGATTTCATCGACAGCGGCTTCGATGGCGCCGGTGTCCGTCACCTGCTTCATGCCGCGCGCCTCGACGATCTCGGCCGGGTCGCCGCCTTCGGTGTAGACGATCTCGAAGAGCTCCTTGGCGATCTTGCCCGAGATCGCGTCAGAGGCGATGAGGTCGATCACGCCGCCGAGTTGCGCGGGGCTCACCGGGCTTTCGGTGATGTCGGTGTCGTCTTTCTTCAGACGCCCGAAGAGCTCGTTGATCACCCAGTTCGCGGCCATCTTGCCGTCACGGCCCTTGGCCACCGCCTCGAAGTAAGCCGCCGAATCCAGATCGGCCGTCAGGACACTTGCGTCATAATCGCTGAGCCCGAAATCGCCGATGAAGCGTGCCTTCTTGGCATCCGGCAGTTCCGGCAGATTGGCCGCGATGTCATCGACCCAAGACTGCTCGATGGTCAGCGGTAAGAGGTCCGGATCGGGGAAATAGCGGTAATCATGCGCCTCTTCCTTGGAGCGCATCGAGCGGGTCTCGTTGCGGTCCGGATCGTAGAGCCGCGTTTCCTGATCGACCGTGCCGCCGCCTTCGACAATCGCGATCTGGCGGCGCGCTTCCACTTCGATGGCTTGTTGGATGAACCGCAGGGAGTTCATGTTCTTGATCTCGCAGCGGGTGCCGAGGTGTCTGAAGTCCTGCGTCGCCTGGTACTTCTCGTAGTCGCCGGGGCGGCAGATCGAGACGTTTACATCCGCGCGCAGGTTGCCGTTCTGCATGTTGCCGTCACAGGTGCCAAGGTACCGCAGGATCTGGCGCAGCTTGGCGACGTAGGCGGCTGCTTCCTCGGGCCCGCGAATGTCGGGGCGGCTGACGATCTCCATCAGCGCCACGCCGGTGCGGTTGAGATCCACGAAGGACATATGCGGGTCCATGTCGTGGATCGACTTGCCGGCGTCCTGTTCGAGGTGGATGCGCTCGACGCGCACCAGGCGGGCCGTCCCGTCACCCATCTCGACCAGCACTTCACCCTCGCCGACGATGGGGTGGTAGAGCTGGGAAATCTGATAGCCCTGCGGCAGGTCGGGGTAGAAGTAATTCTTGCGGTCGAAAGCGGAGGTCAGGTTGATCTCGGCCTTCAGCCCCAGCCCGGTGCGCACTGCCTGCTCGACGCAGAACTCATTGATCGTGGGCAACATGCCCGGCATGGCCGCATCCACGAACGATACGTTGTTGTTAGGCTCGGCCCCGAATTTGGTGGAGGCGGCGGAGAAAAGCTTGGCCTTTGAGGTAACCTGCGCGTGCACCTCCATGCCGATTACCAATTCCCAGTCATGCTTGGCGCCCGCAATCACTTTGGGTGTGGAGGTGTCGTAGGTCAGATCCAGCATCGGGGTCCCTCGTCAGGCAGGTCGGCGTGTGCGAGGGTTTAGGGCAGCGCCGGGCCTGCTGCAAGCCCTGGCGCAAAGGGCGTCAGCGCGCCTTGGGCATATCGCGCCAGCTGATCTCGACCGAGCCTTCCGTCTGATCCGGCAACCGCTTGCGTGGCATCATGCGCGCGTCGCTGGTGAAGTCGGGTTTGATCCGCACGGCGATCACGCAGCAGAAGGGCTGCGACAGATCGACGGTCACGATCTCGTGGCCCGCATAGGGTGGCAGCGCGATGATCTGCGCGGCATCGAGATCGCCCTCGCCAAGAACCGGGTCGGTGGTCGGCAGATCGAAGGCCAGGGCCGCCTCAATGCGCGCGATGCCGTCGTAGATCGGCAGATGCAGACCGGTCATCTCGAAATAGGACCGCGCGCATTGCAGCATCCGGGTGTGCAGCGTGTGCAGTCGCGCGCGCGGGTCAGCGGAGGCCGCGGCGCAAGGGGCCACTTCTCGGACTGGCGCTGCCGCCTTGCGGTGCCAGTCGATCCAGTCGCCACTGTCCCAATGGGTGGCATCGGCGGGAATGTTGCTCATGATGGGTCCTTTCCGTCTTGGATCGTCGGATCGGTCTGGGCAGGACGCGCGGGCGTGGTCCGATGTGGACCGGCCCGACGGCGAGCGGCCAGATGTGGCATGGTGCAAAAAAACGGGAGCGACATAGACGACCCTCAACTGGCGACTGACAGCAAGCTGTCTTTCTTTTACGGCCGAAACGTGGCAGCCGTACGAAGATATCTCGTTGATTCTTGCGTTGTCCTAAGACAATCCGCCGCAGTTGGTGATAAATCTGTTACGATCTGAGCGAAGTTTCCCGCGAGGGTTGAAGTTGCATGCGCCAGGGCCCGCCGAGGCCGCTTGCGCGAGGGGGCTGAGTCGTCGCATAGAGGCGGGATGAGATTGATCCTGACCTTGATCTTGGGTCTCGTGCTCTCTGCCCCGGCACCGCTTGCAGCGGAGTCGGACGCCGATACGGAGCCGCCCAAACAGCTTCCGCTCATGCGCTGGAGCCACATGGAGAATGCGAGGCTCTGGAACGCCGCGGCTTTGCGCGCGCTCAGACAACACGGGCGCGTGCTGGTCGAGACGGTGCCGGCCGATATCGCGAGGTGGTGCCCTTATTACGCGGAGGCGGGCACAGCCGGGCGGGAGGCCTTCTGGGTCGGCTTCATGTCGGCGCTTGCCAAACACGAAAGCACCTACAAGCCCTGGGCCGTCGGCGGTGGGGGGAAGTGGTATGGCCTGTTGCAGATCGCGCCGGCGACGGCGCGCGGCTACGAGTGCCGGGCCGGCAGCGGTGAGGCGCTGAAGGACGGTGGTGACAACCTCAGCTGTGCGATCCGGATCATGGCCGTGACCGTGCCCCGCGACGGCGTGATCGCGGCCCGTGACACGAGATGGCGCGGTGTGGCGGCGGATTGGGGGCCCATGCGGGTGCCCTCGAAACAGCGCGACATCGCCGCGTGGGTCAGCGCGCAGCCCTACTGCGCGGCACCGCAGGAACCGGTGAAACCTGCCCGCACGCGTCTGCCGCGCACTCACGGCGAAGACCGCTAGTTCACCCGACCAGCGAGAAGTGATGCCGTTCGGTCCGGACCCCGAGATCCTGCAGCGCGGCTTCGAACGCCTGATGCGGCGGGGTGGCTTCGTAGGGCAGACGCAGCTTGCGCCCGCCCCGCAATACGGCCGTTGCGCGCACCGAAAAGTCGAGCCGGGTGTCGAGGCGGATATGATCGACCTCGTTCCAGCTCACATCCACCTCACGTTTGCCGCTGAACCAGGTGATCCCGCGCGCATCCATCCGCAAGCCCGCGGCGGGGTTGGTGAGCAGCTCCCAAACGGCGGGCAGGGTGAAAAGCGCGATGATCGCCATGAGCCAGGGCGCGGCATCGACGGCGATGATCGCAAGGAGCAGGGCGGCCCAGACTGCAAGAAGGCTGCAGAGCGTGATGCGGCTGCGACCCTGACGATGATAGGTAAACGGCTCAGCGGCCACCCGTCACGTCCAGCGTCGAGCCGGTTACATAGCTGGCGTCTTCGGAGAGCAGCCAGACGATGGGCCGGGCGACCTCTTCGGCGGAGCCCTTGCGCTTCATCGGCACCATGTGGGCGAGCCGGTCGGCCCGGCCGGGCTCACCGCCCTTGGCGTGCAACTCGGTCTCGATCAGACCGGGGCGGATGGCCATGACGCGGATGTTGTCCCCCGCAACTTCATCCGACAAGCCTTTGGTAAAGCAGTCAATTGCTGCTTTGGAAGCGGCGTAGTCCACATATTGGTTGCCCGAGCCGAGCCGCGCGGCGGCGGAGGAGATATTCACGATCACACCGCCGTCGCCTTGCGCCTGCATGCGGAGCACCGCCTCCTTGGCCACCAGCATCGCACCGATCACGTTGATGTCGAACATCCGCCGCAGGCGCGCGTGATCCATATCCGTCAACTTCGCGGTCTGGTCGACCACGCCCGCGTTGTTGATCAGCGCATCGAGGCGGCCGAAGTCGGCGTCGATCTTGGCAAAGACCTCGGCAATGGCGTCGGGATCGGCCACATCCCCTTGGCAGAGGATCACCTTAGCGCCTGCGGCGTGGCACTCGGCCGCCACTGCTTCGGCGCCCACGGTGTCCGAGCGGTAGTTCAGCGCCAGATCATAGCCTTTCGCGGCGGCGATGCGGGCGCAGGCCGCCCCGATCCCGGCAGAGCCGCCGGTGATGAGCAGAACGGGTTTCATAAGTCAGGTTCCTCGAATACGGGTCAGCATTTCTGTGGTGTCGCGCGACAGCTCCGGCAGTGCGAGGATGCGGTCGAGCTCCGCGGCGATCATGGCTTGACGGCCCTCGTCGTAGCGCTTCCAGGTCTGGAAGACCGCGCACATGCGCGCCGTGGTCTGCGGGTTCACCGGATCGAGCTTGATCAGCCAGTCGGCGAGCAGGGTATAGGCCGCCCCGCTGTCGTGGTGGAACCCGGCGTGATGCGATGCCATCGCGCCCAGAACCGACCGGAAGCGGTTGGGGTTCTTCCAGTTGAAATCAGCGTGTTCCGTGAGCTTCTGCGCCGTGGCCGCCACCGCGTCTGGCGCGGCCTGCATCACCTGAAGCCCGAACCATTTGTCCATGACCAGGCGATCATGCGACCATTGATTTTCAAAGGCATGCAGAGCATTGTCGCCCGCCTTCTCCCGCAGCAGCACGGCAAGGGCAGCGAGCTGCTGGGTCATGTTGTCCGCCGCGTCGTACTGAGCCTGCGCCCGAGCGGGGCCCTCGAGCCGTGCAAGCAGCGAGAGCGTCGCGTTGGCCAAGCTGCGCCGCCCCGACTGCTCGGCGTTGGGTTGGTAGTCTTCGCGGACCTGATGCGCCTCATGCAGTCCGGGCAGGACGTCTGAGAGGCGCTCTGCGAGTGCGTCGCGCAGTGTCTCGCTGGCGGTCCAGATCGCGGCCGGGTCGGGCACTTCGCCCATGTCGTGCAGGGTGCGGGCAAGATCGGACTGTGCGGGCAGGCCCAGCATCAGTGCGCGATAGGCGGGGTCGAGCCCGTCCTCCGCCATGACCGCGTGCATCCCGTCGAGATAGCGTTGGTCAGGCTTTGCGCCGTCGCGTATCATGGCCAGCAGGCTGGCGCGGGCGAGCTCGCGCCCGGCCTCCCAGCGGTTGAACGGGTCGGTGTCATGGGCGAGCAGGAACGCCTGATGCTCCTCGGGCATTTCGCGGTGCAGCACGACCGGTGCGGAGAAGCCGCGCAGCACCGACGGAATGGGCCGCTCGGGCAGACCCTCGAAGGTGAAGGACTGCGAGGTCTCGGTCAGCTCCAACACCTGGCTCGGCACCAGCTCTTCGCCGCTTCGCGACAAGAGGCCGGTGACGATCGGGATGACTTGGGGCTGCGGGTCGGGCGTGGTGGCGGAGGGCTTCAAGTCTTGCGTGAAGGTCAGGATATAAGTGCCTGAATACCAGGCATCTCTCACGGTCACAGTCGGGGTGCCAGCTTGGCTGTACCAGCGCTTGAACTGCGCCAGATCGCGGCCCGTGGCGTCTTCGAAGACCTTGAGCCAGTCCTCGATCGTGCAGGCCTGCCCGTCGTGCCGGTCGAAATAGAGGCTGAGCGCCTTGTCATAGCCTTGCGCACCCACGAGACGGCGTAGCATACCGATGACCTCCGCCCCTTTCTCGTAGACCGTGGCGGTATAGAAGTTGTTGATTTCCTGAAAGCTTTCGGGGCGCACGGGGTGGGCCAGCGGCCCCTGATCCTCCGGGAACTGGCGCGCGCGCAGATCAATCACATCCGAGATGCGTTTCACCGGGGCCGAGCGCATGTCGGAGGTGAACTGACTGTCGCGGAAGACCGTCAGCCCCTCTTTCAGGCAGAGTTGGAACCAGTCGCGGCAGGTGATGCGGTTACCGGTCCAGTTGTGGAAGTACTCATGAGCGATAATCGCCTCGATCCGCTCAAAATTGTTATCCGTGGCGGTTTCAGGGGATGCGAGCACGGCCGAAGAGTTGAAAATGTTCAAGCCCTTGTTTTCCATGGCCCCCATGTTGAAGTCGTCGACGGCCACGATATTGAAGACATCGAGGTCGTATTCGCGGCCATAGACGTCCTCGTCCCACCTCATCGAGTCTTTCAGCGCCTGCATGCCGAAAGCGCATTTGCCCTCGTCGCCCGGGCGGACGTAGAGGTTCAGATCCACCGCGCGGCCCGAGCGGGTGGTGAAGCGGTCGGAATGCGCCACCAGATCACCCGCGACGAGCGCAAAGAGATAAGCCGGTTTGGGCCAGGGGTCGTGCCATTCGGCGTGGCCGTCCGAGGCATCGACCGGGTTGCCGTTTGACAGCAGCACCGGGTGCGGCCCGTTGATGGTGACGGTGAAGACACTCATCACATCGGGGCGGTCGGGATAGTAGGTGATCTTGCGAAAGCCTTCCGCCTCGCATTGGGTGCAATACATGCCGTTCGACATGTAAAGCCCTTCAAGCGCGGTGTTGTTCGCCGGGTCGATCTCGACCTCCGCCTCCCAGACGAAGGGCGCGTCGGGCACGGGGCAGGTCAGACCCTCGGTGGTGATCTCGGGCTGCACTGGTTCGCCGTCGATCCGCGCCGAGACCAGGGTCAGGTTTTCGCCGTGCAGAAAGATCTTTCCGCCCGCGTCGGGTTTGGGCGCAAACGCAATCCGGCTCTTCACCCTTGTCGCGTTCGGATGCAGATCGAAGGTCAGCGCCACGGAGGTGACCTCGAAACCGAAGGGCTTGTAATCTTTCAGATAAATCGTCGTCGGGGCCGCGTCGCGCATCGGGTCACCTGCCTGGGTTATGGAACCGGAGAGATGGTCGGGACGTTAAAGACGCAACTGCCGGGTCGCAACCCGGCTTAATCGCCCTAAATGAAAGGAATGACCATGTCAGCACCTGACACAAACATCGAACGTCAAACCGACCGTCATTGGCCGTCGATCATCGGCATCTGCTTTGCTTTGGCGGTGGGTGTCGCGATTGGACTGGGCATTGCCTATGTCACCGACGTCGATGGCCCGCAGGTCAGTGAGATCGAGTTGCAGAACGGCACGGCCGTGATGTCGGACGGCTAAGACCATGCGGCGCAAGGGTGACCTGCCGCAGAAAACCTGTGTGGTCTGCGGGCGTCCCTTCGCGTGGCGCAAGAAATGGGAAAAGGTCTGGGCAGAGGTGCGCTATTGCTCGGAGCGGTGTCGCCGCCAACGGCGCGGCGGCGACACCGCATGATTGGTAAGATCAAATTACCAACTTTGTTGCCTATCGGAAACTTTCCTCCTACACCTTCGGTCACACGCCTGACCGCAGAGTACGAGGAGCGCTTTTCATGGCCGGTTATCAGCAAAAAAACGACCTGCAAGCCGCGGACACTCTTGCCAGCTTCATAGACAAACAGGCGCTGCCGGGAACCGGTGTGTCGCCCGAGGCGTTCTGGCAGGGATTTTCCGATCTGGTTCACGAGACGGCCCAGGAAAACCGGGATCTGCTGGCGCGCCGCGAGGACTTGCAGGCGCAAATCGATGCCTGGCATCTGGAACGGCGCGGGCAGGCGCATGATCATGACGCCTACTGTGCTTTCCTGCGCGAGATCGGCTATCTGGTCGAGGAAGGCGATGATTTCGAAATCGACACCGCCAATGTGGACCCGGAGATTGCAAGCGTGCCGGGGCCGCAGCTGGTCGTGCCGATCACCAATGCGCGCTACGCGCTGAACGCGGCCAACGCGCGTTGGGGAAGTCTTTATGACGGATTCTACGGTACCGACGCCATGGGCAGCGCACCACCGGGTGGGGGCTATGATCAAGGGCGCGGCGCGCGGGTGGTGGCACGCGCACGGGTGTTTCTCGATGAGGCCTTTCCGATCACGCGCACCTCTCACGCGGATGCGAAGCGATACTATGTGCACAAGGGCGCGCTGCTCGTCGATGACCAGTTCCTCGTCGAGCCGGAGAAGTTCGTCGGCTACACCGGCCATCCGAAGGCGCCCGACAGCGTGATGCTGCGCAACAACGGGCTGCATGTGGAACTGGTCTTTGACCGCACCCATGCGATCGGCAGCCGCGATCAGGCGGGGCTCGCGGATGTCCGGCTTGAGAGCGCAGTCTCGGCGATCATGGATTGCGAGGATTCGGTGGCCTGCGTCGATGCTGAGGACAAGGTCGTGGCCTATGCCAACTGGCTCGGGCTGATGAGGGGGGATCTGCAGGAGACCTTCGAGAAGGGTGGCGCGCAGATCACCCGCGCGCTCAATCCCGACCGGGAGCTGATCGCGCCTGATGGTACCAAGCTCACCCTGAAGGGCCGGGCGCTGATGCTGGTGCGGAATGTGGGGCATCTGATGACCAACCCCGCGATCCTCGACAAGGATGGCAATGAGATTTTCGAAGGGGTGATGGATGCGATGATCACCACGCTCATCGCCATGCATGATCTCCAGCGCGAGGGGGGCAATTCGCTGACCGGCTCGGTCTATGTGGTGAAGCCAAAGATGCACGGGCCCGAGGAAGTGGCCTTTGCCGATCGCACCTTTACCCGTGTGGAAGAGATCCTCGGCCTGCCGCAGGACACCGTGAAACTGGGTATCATGGATGAGGAGCGGCGCACCTCGGTCAACCTGAAGGAATGCATTCGGGCCGCGCAGAGGCGTGTGGCCTTCATCAACACCGGGTTTCTCGACCGGACCGGTGACGAGATTCACACCTCCATGGAGGCGGGACCCTTCAGCCGCAAGGATTTCATCAAGCGCAAGGCCTGGATCGGGGCCTACGAGAACCAGAATGTGGACATCGGGCTGGAGTGCGGCTTGAGCGGGAAGGCGCAGATCGGCAAGGGCATGTGGGCGATGCCCGACATGATGGCGGCGATGCTCGAGCAGAAGATCGAGCATCCCAAGTCGGGTGCAAACTGCGCCTGGGTGCCCAGCCCCACGGCGGCAACGCTCCATGCGCTGCATTATCACAAGGTGGATGTCTTTGCGGTGCAGGAGAAGCTGCGCAAGGGCGGGCGGCGCGCCTATGTCGATACGGTGCTGAACATCCCGCTGGCGGAGTACCGCAAGTGGAGCGAGGATCAGATCATCCGCGAGGTGGAAAACAACGCCCAAGGCATCCTGGGCTACGTCGTGCGCTGGGTCGATCAGGGGGTCGGCTGCTCGAAAGTGCCGGACATCAACAACGTGGGTCTGATGGAAGATCGCGCGACCTGCCGGATTTCCGCCCAGCATATTGCCAATTGGTTGCACCACGGCGTGGTTGATGCGCAGCAGGTCATGGCGGTGATGCGCAAGATGGCCGAGGTGGTGGACGCACAGAACGCGGACGATCCGCTCTACCAGCCGATGGCTCCGGGATTTGACGGCATCGCCTTCCAGGCGGCCTGCGATCTGGTTTTCAAGGGCCGTGTCCAACCTTCGGGATACACCGAGCCGGTGCTGCACGCGCGACGCCTGGAGTTGAAAGCCAGCACGTGAGGCCGCTGTCGCCTGGGGGCTGTCTGCCCCCGCGCCTTGCGGCGCTCCCCCGAGGATATTTATAGCCAGAAGAAGCAAGGAGATGAGATGACCATCAGTTTGAGACGAGCCCGGACGATCATTCGCAAGACCTTCGAGAAGGGGCGCGAGATGGAGCTGAAACCGCTGTCCGTGGTTGTGCTGGATGCGGGCGGCAATGTGCAGGCCTTCGAGCGCGAAGACGGTGCAGCGCCTGGGCGCTTTGCGATTGCCTTTGGCAAGGCCTATGGATCGGTGATGCTGGGCATTCCTGGTTCGGCGCAGATGGCGCGTGCCGAAAGCCAGGGCTATTTCATGACCTGCGTGAACGGAGCCTACGGCGGCAATGTGATTCCCGTGCCCGGGGGCATCTTGCTGCGTGACCGCAAGGGTGCGATCGTCGGTGCCGTCGGCGTGACGGGCGATACCTCGGACAATGACGCAGTTGCGGGCGTTGCCGGGATCGAAGCCGCGGGGCTTGTTGCTGAAAGCTGAGGCACTTTGCAATTGCGCACAGGTCTTTGCGCGGTCATGGACTGTTAACCGGCCGCGTGCAAGGGTATGGTCCCGGGACTGATAACACGAGGGTTTTCCATGGCGCGGCCGGTCATTGGCATCATCTGCAACCACTATTTGATCAATGACGAGTACCCCGTACATGCAGGGGGCACCATGAACTCGGATGCGATCGCGGCGGTTGCCGGCTGCGTCCCGATGATCGTGCCCTCCAATCCGGACTACGTGTCGATCAATGATCTGCTGGAGGCCTGTGATGGCTTTCTGCTGACCGGCGGGCGGCCCAATGTGCACCCTGAGGAGTACGGCGAAGAGGCCACTGAAGCGCATGGCGAGTTCGACCGCGCACGCGATGCGATTGCGCTGCCGCTGGTGCGGGCCTGCGTGGAGCGCGGCCAGCCGTTCCTGGGTATCTGCCGCGGGTTCCAGGAGGTCAATGTGGCGATGGGCGGGTCGCTACATCCGGAAATCCGGGATCTGCCGGGGCGGATGAACCACCGGATGCCGCCTGACGGGACGCTGAAGGAGAAGTTCGAGAACCGCCACACGGTCTCTTTCACGGAAGGCGGCGTGTTTCACCGTCTGATGGGCGCGCAGGAGGTGGTGACCAACACGCTGCATGGTCAGGGGATCAAGGTGCCTGGCCAGCGCGTGGTGATCGATGGTGTGGCATCCGATGGCACGCCAGAGGCAATGTTTATCAAGGACGCGCCTGGTTTCACACTCGCGGTGCAATGGCATCCGGAGTATGAGGCGGCGAAAGATCCGGTGTCTCGCCCGCTGTTCGCAGCTTTCGGCGAGGCTGCACAGGCCTGGGCGGCAGGGCGCCGGCTCACGCCCGCCCAGGTGGCCTAGACCTTTTCGGGTGGAGCGGTTTTCAGACCCATTTCACTGAACTTCGGTGCACGGGCCGGGGAGTGAGCCATATGCGCCGTCGCGAGGTCGCGATGCAGCGATGTCCAACTCCAATCGGTCGGTCGCTCCACCAGCCCCGCTTCCACGGGTGCGGTATGGATCAACCGGCGGTGCAACATCAAATCGTGGGCTGATCGGATGCGATGTTCCCAGAACCGGCGTTGCCAGATGCCTTTCTCCTTGCGCAGGATTTCCGTGGCGGTCCGGCTCTCGGGGGGCGGAAGAGCACGGGAGAAGCGGCTTTTCAGATAGCTCCAGCGCGTGCTGAAGTCGGCGTCGTCCTCCGGCAGGGTCCAGATGGTGTGAATCGCGGCGGGCAGGACGACGATGTCGTCGATGCTGAAGGGGTAGCGGCTGACGGTCTCGCGCATCGCGCGACGCAAAAGGTCGACCTCATCGGTCAGCAGGCTGCTGCGCGGATCGGCGAGGCGGGCGGTGAAGAAAAAGGTGGCGCCAGGCGTTTTGGAGCGGATCTGATTTCCCATAGGCTGAGGCTAGCCACGGCATGGTTAAGGAAAGCTGAATCCGAAACCGCGCCCAAGGGTGGCCTGAAAGCCCACCCGACCTGCCAACACCAACGCCGGAACAGGCAGGTGCGGTGGGCTTTCAGGCCGCCGCTTTGCGCTACATTTGCCCGCCCGCGATTTCGATGGCCTGGCCGTTCACGCTCTCCGAGCCATCGGAGGCCAGCCAAAGCGCGGCTGCGGCGACTTCTTCCGGCGCGATCAACCGGCGGTGCCGATTGGCCGAGACCATCATCGCGCGCGCCTTCTCTGCGCTGACCCCCGCGCGCTCGGAGATCGAAGCGGTGTTCCGCACCACGATGTCCGTATCCACATAAGCCGGGCAGAGGGCGTTGAAGGTGATGGGCTTGCCGAGATAGTCCTCGCTGAGCGCGCGGATCAGCCCGACCAGCCCGTGTTTCGATGCGGTGTAGCAGGCCGCCCCCTGTAACCCGCGTAGCCCCGCAATCGACGAAACGGCGATCACGCGGCCCCAGTCGGTCTGGCGCATGGATGCGAGTGCCTCGCGGATGGTCAGGAAGGCGCCGTCGAGGTTGGTGGCCATCATGTTGCGCCAGAAGTCCAGATCGGTCTTGTGCAGGGCGCGGCCTTCCGCGATGCCGGCGTTGGCCACGCAAATCTGGATCGGGCCGCGCGCCGCGACCGCCTCGGCCGTGCGCTCAACGACATCGTCTTCGTTGCGAACATCCATCACCAGACCGAAGAGACCATCGCCCGCAGCGGCATCGAGCGTCGCCTGCCGCCGGCCCGTAATGGTCACCCGCGCGCCCTGCGCGACCAGTGCGCGCGCAATCGCAAGCCCGATGCCGCTGCCGCCGCCCGTGACCAGCGCGTGCTTGCCGTCAAGGCTCATGTCCTGCCCTCCCTGTTGCCTTGCAGCAAGACTAGCGGTGCGGTGCGCACGCACAAGGGCGGCTTGTCTCGACGCACTGCCCGGCATAGCCTTGTGGACGTCCATCAGGAGGGTGAGCGATGCAACGCGTGCGAGGGTTCGGCGGTTTTTTCTTTCGCGCGACGGATCCGAAGGGCCTGGCGGCCTGGTATGCGCAGCACCTCGGTATCTCGGAAGTGCCGCAGGATTATGAGACGCAGGTCTGGACACAAGATGCGGGTCCCACCGTCTTTGCGCCCTTTGCCGCCGGCACGGCGTATTTCGGCAACGTCGAGAAGCAGTGGATGCTGAACTTCCGGGTGGACGACCTCGATGCAATGGCCGAGCAGCTGCGATCTGCGGGCATCGCAGTGGAGATGGACCCCGAGGAGTTGCCGAACGGACGGTTTGCCCGGCTATACGATCCGGAAGGCAATCCGATCGAGCTCTGGGAGCCCAAGACGGCGGAGCGCACGTCTTGAAATGGCTCGACCTGCCGCCGATCTGGCTGATCGGTTTCGCAGTGCTGGCCTGGCTGCAGGCGCAGACCCTGTCCTTCGGGCTGAGCCTCGCCCATCCTGTCACGTCTTTTCTCGCAGGTATCCTGATCGGGGGTGGGATCATTCTGACCGGGCTCGCGGTCATGGAATTCCGCAAGCATCGAACGACCATCATCCCGCATCAGGAACCCGTCAATCTCATACAATCCGGCATCTTCAAGCGCACGCGCAACCCGATCTATCTGGCCGACGTGCTGATCCTCGCGGGCTTGTGCCTGTGGTGGGACGCGGTGCTCGCGCTCGCCCTTGTGCCCATCCTCGTCTGGGTGCTCGAGCGGCGCTTCATCGTGCCCGAGGAAAACCGGATGCGGCGCATCTTCCGGGCGGACTATGCCAGATATGAGCAAAAAGTGCGCCGCTGGGTCTAGGTTCTTTGCATTTGTTGCGCGACGCTGTGGGGCAGGTGCTTGTACCTTCCGAGCCTGCGGGGTAGTGGACAAGGCGAGTCTTTGCGCCATTTTGGGCAAAAACGCATCAAACGGGGGAGTTTCAGTTGAAGATCGGAACACCAAAAGAAACTTTCGAAGGTGAAGCACGCGTTGCAATGACACCCGAAAGTGCGGCACAGCTGCAAAAGCTGGGTCATGAGTGCATTATCGAAGCAGGCGCCGGCGAAAAGGCAGGCTTTGCCGACGCAGATTACAAGGCGGCAGGCGTCGAAATCGCCAAGACCGCCGCAGCGCTCTGGAAAACGGCCGATGTGGTGGCCAAGGTGCGCGTGCCCGACGAGGCCGAGATGAAACGGCTGCGCGACGGGCAGACACTCATCTCTTTCTTCAGCCCCGTGGCCGATGAGGCCAAGATGCAGGCCGCCGCGAAAAAGGGCGCCACCGTCATTGCAA
Source organism: Roseobacter sinensis (assembly GCF_025755255.1). GTDB lineage: Bacteria > Pseudomonadota > Alphaproteobacteria > Rhodobacterales > Rhodobacteraceae > Roseobacter > Roseobacter sinensis. The sequence continues at coordinate 55,710 of NZ_JALIEB010000022.1, forward strand.
TGGAGATGATCCCCCGGATCTCCCGCGCTCAGAAAATGGACGCGCTGTCGTCCATGGCCAATATCGCGGGCTACCGCGCGGTGATCGAGGCGGGCAACAACTTCGGGCGCTTCTTCACCGGACAGATCACCGCGGCGGGCAAGGTGCCGCCTGCGAAGGTTCTCGTCGTTGGTGCGGGTGTGGCGGGCCTCGCGGCCATCGGCACCTCCACAAGCCTCGGCGCCATCACCTATGCCTTCGACGTGCGGCCCGAAGTGGCGGAGCAGGTCGAATCCATGGGGGCAGAGTTCGTCTATCTCGACTTCGAGGAAGAACAGCAGGACGGCTCTGCCTCGGGCGGCTATGCCTCTGTGTCGTCTCCGGAATTCCGCGAGGCGCAGCTCGCGAAGTTCCGCGAGTTGGCGCCCGATATGGACATCGTGATCACCACCGCGCTGATCCCCAACCGCGAAGCACCAGAGCTGTGGACCGAGGACATGGTGAAGTCCATGAAGCCGGGATCGGTGATCGTGGACCTGGCGGCGGAGAAGGGTGGCAACTGCAAGCTGACCGTTGCGGATGAGAAGATCGTGACCGAGAACGGTGTCACGATCATCGGCTACACCGATTTCCCGAGCCGCATGGGCACCCAGGCCTCGAGCCTCTACGCCACGAACATTCGGCATCTGCTGGCCGATCTCACGCCGGAGAAGGACGGGGTCATCAACCACAATATGGAAGATGACGTGATCCGCGGGGCGACGATTGCGCACGCCAAAGAGGTTACCTTCCCGCCGCCACCGCCCAAGGTCGCCGCCATCGCGGCAGCGCCCAAGAAGGAAGCGCCGAAGGAACTGACGCCGGAGGAGAAGAAGGCACGGGAACTGGAAGCCTTCAAGACGCAGACGCGCAACCAGGTGGGCCTTCTGGCCATCGGCGGCGCACTGGTACTGGCTGTGGGGCTGGTCGCACCCGCGAGCTTCATGCAGCACTTTATCGTCTTCGTCCTCTCCGTCTTCATCGGCTTCCAGGTCATCTGGGGCGTGGCGCATTCGCTGCATACACCCCTGATGGCTGTCACCAATGCGATCTCCTCGATCATCATTCTCGGCGCGCTCATCCAGATCGGGTCCAACTCGTTGCTGATCACCTTCCTCGCGGCGATCTCGGTCTTCATGGCGGCGATCAATATCTTCGGTGGCTTCCTCGTCACCCGGCGCATGCTCGCCATGTTCCAGAAATCGTAAGGGGTAGGGGCAATGGAATTCGGATTTACGATTGCGGCCTATGCGGTCGCGGCAGTGCTCTTCATCCTCAGCCTTGGCGGGCTTTCGGGGCAGGAAAGCGCGAAACGGGCTGTCTGGTACGGCATCGTGGGCATGGCGATTGCGGTGCTGGCGACGCTGATCGGGCCCGGACAGGGCCTGGGCGTGGTGTCGATCATCCTGATCGCGATGGGCGCCGCGGTGGGCTATCAGCTCGCCACCAAGGTGCAGATGACTCAGATGCCGGAGCTGGTGGCGATCATGCACAGCCTCGTTGGTCTGGCCGCGGTCTTCGTAGGATTCAACGCCGACATCATGATCAACAACCTCAGCGATCTCTTTATGGAGAATGGCGGGGTGCTGGGCGCGGTTGCCGAAGATGGCTACACCGCCGTCGGTCTGCCGAAGGAGGTCTATGATGGGCTGTCGTCCTTCGGTCAACTCATCGCCAAGAAGACCAACGTCGAGGTCAACATCCTGAAGGTCGAACTGGTGCTCGGTATCTGGATCGGGGCCGTGACCTTCACCGGATCGGTGATCGCCTATGGCAAGCTCGCGGGCAAGGTCGACACCTCTGCCAAGAAGCTGCCGGGCGGGCATCTTCTGAACGCAGCGGCCGCGGCGCTGTCGCTGATCTTCGCCATCATGTATCTCGGCGGATCGGGCAGCTGGACGCTGGTGCTGTTGACCCTTCTGGCGCTCTTCATCGGCTATCACCTGATCATGGGGATTGGCGGCGCGGATATGCCGGTGGTCGTCTCCATGCTGAACAGCTATTCCGGCTGGGCGGCGGCGGCCATCGGCTTCTCGCTTGGCAATGACCTGCTGATCGTCGTCGGCGCGCTGGTTGGCTCCTCCGGTGCGATCCTCAGCTACATCATGTGCAAGGCGATGAACCGATCGTTCATCTCGGTCATCCTGGGTGGATTTGGCGGCCCGGCGGGCGAGCAGATGGCCGTGGAAGGCGAGCAGGTGGCGATTGAAGCCGACGGCGTCGCCGCGGCGCTCAATGAGGCGGACAGCGTGATCATCATCCCCGGCTACGGGATGGCGGTGGCGCAGGCGCAGGGCGCGGTCTCGGATCTGGTGCGCAAGCTGCGCGCGGCGGGCAAGACGGTCCGCTTTGCGATCCACCCGGTGGCCGGGCGTCTGCCGGGGCACATGAACGTGCTGCTCGCAGAGGCGAAGGTGCCTTATGACATCGTGATGGAGATGGACGAGATCAACGAGGACTTCCCCGATACCGACGTTGCGATTGTCATCGGGTCCAATGACATCGTGAACCCGGCCGCCCAAGACGATCCGAACTCGCCCATCGCGGGCATGCCCGTGCTGGAGTGCTGGAAGGCCAAGCAGGTCTTCGTCAGCAAGCGCGGGCAGGGCACGGGGTATTCGGGCATCGAGAACCCGCTGTTCTTCAAGGAGAATACGCGGATGTTCTATGGCGATGCGAAAGCGTCTCTGGACAAGCTCTTGCCGATGATCGACTAGGGGGGTCGCCCTGGTCCGTGAGCAGACACGCCGCCCCTCGGGGCGGCGTTGTTTTGCCCGGGTGGCCCAAGGCCCACCCCACCTGCCGGCGGCTGCGGCAGCGTCTGTTGCCAAAGCCTTGGTCAGTATGCCATTGTATCCACTTAACTTGTTGATAAGTATTGAGAAATTATTTGACATCACAGGCTTGCGCATTATTCCTCTGATAAAACCGGAGCAGTGTCATGTCCCCCATCAGCGACCATCCCCTGCGCTACAAGCTGGCCAACGAGCTGCACGCGCGGCCGTTTCCCTCTCTGACGCCGCCCTCATCTGTGGCCTATGTGGCGATCAAGCAGCCGAACGATGCGGTGAGCCGGGACCGGGAACGGGATATGGCGCATCTGGTGGCGCTGCTGGATCGGCACGGCGCGCCGCACCCGCAGCCGGGGGCCACGCATTACTACGGGCAGATCGGGAAGTACTGGCTGAAGTGGGAGCAGCACACCGAGTTCGTGACCTACACCGCCTTTTCGGAGAACGGTGTGACGCGGGCGTTCGATCCGACGGAGTTCGAGGTCTTCCCGGCGGATTGGCTGGAGGACGCGCCGGGGCAGCGGATGACGTCGATCCTGCTCAATGTGGTGCCGAAGCCGGCGGCGGCGGAAGAGATCAACGCGCGGTTGAAGGATTGGTTCGTCTCCGAGAGCCTCGCGGTGTCTTCCGTGCTGGATGATGCGGCAGTCGTCGCGGGCGACTTCCGGATCGATCTGAATGGGCATCTGCGTTTTGCGGTCTTTGCAGATGAGGCGACGGGTGCGCGGCGGATCGGGCGGATCGTGCAGCGGCTCTGCGAGATCGAGACCTACAAGACCATGTCGATGCTGGGGTTTGCGCGGGTGCGCTCGCTGCAGCCGCAGCTCAACGCGCTGGACACCAAGCTGACCGGGCTGATGGGCAAGATGAGCGACGAGCGCGCGTCCGCTGAAGAGACGCTGCATGATCTGCTGGCGATCTCGGCAGAGCTCGAGACGCTTTCGGCGCGATCCTCCTTCCGGTTTGGGGCCACCGGCGCCTATGAAGCGCTGGTGAACGAACGGATCGGGGCGCTGCGGGAGGAACGCTTCCTGGGCCGGCAGCATTTTGGCGAGTTCATGATGCGGCGCTACGCGCCTGCGATGCGCACCGTGCATTCGGCCGAGGCGCGGCTGGAGGCGATGTCGAGCCGGTCGATCCGGGCGTCCAACCTTCTGCGGACGCGGGTCGATGTGGAGCGCTCGGCGCAGAACCAGTCGCTGCTGGAGAGCATGGACAAGCGCTCGGATTTGCAGCTGCGGCTGCAGCGCACGGTCGAGGGGTTATCGGTTGTGGCGATCAGCTACTATGCGGTGTCGCTGGTGGGGTATCTGCTTTATCCGCTGACGGAGGCGACGGGGCTGAGCAAGGGGATGCTGACTGCGCTGGTGACGGTACCCGTTGTGCTGCTGGTGTGGTGGCTGGTGCGGCAGTTAAGGAAAAGCGTGGAGTAAGTCGACTTTTCTCCGAAAAGTCGACCAGCGGCACAGGGCGAAAACCCAAAGGATTTTGGCGGAGTCCCGAATGCGTTCGGGGGTCTGGGCGGCGGGACGGCGCTGTTTGGGCTGACGCCAAATGCGCCCCGCCCGCCGTCCCGTGCTTTGCGTCCAGAATTGAGACGGGGCGACGCCGCAGGTTTGCTGTCAAATGCACTCATGCCACTCGGGTTCGCGGTCTAGCGGCCGCGGATCCGGGGATCCAACGCATCTCTCAGACCATCGCCCAGATAGTTCACTGAGAGCACCGTGAGGGAGATCAGGATGCCCGGCAGCATCACGCGTTCTGGGAACTCTTCCATGCGCGGCACCGCGTCTGAGAGCAGTTTGCCCCAGGTGGGGAAGTCGGACGGGAAGCCCACGCCGAGGAAGCTGAGCGCGCTTTCGGTTATGATGGCGGTGGCAAGACCCAAGGTGGCGGACACCATGATCGGGGACACCACGTTCGGCAGAAGGTGCCGCCGGATGATCTTGAACGGTGTGGTGCCAATGGATCGGGCGGCGAGGATGAACTCGCGTTCCTTCAGTGCGAGGATCTCTCCGCGGACGATGCGTGCTGTCTGCATCCAGGAGGTGATGCCGATGACGCCGACAATGAGGATGAACATACCCGTCTCTGGACCGAAGTTGGCCCTGAGCGGCTGTCGGAAGAGCGTCACTGCCACGAGCAGAAGCGGCAGGATCGGCAGCGACAGGAAGAGGTCGGTCAGACGCATCAGCGGCCCGTCGAGCCGCTTGAAGTAGCCTGCGCAGACGCCGATCGCAGTGCCGATCAGCAGCGCGAGGACCATTGCGGTCCAGCCCACCGCCATGGAGGCCCGACCGCCGGCGATCAGCGTGGCGAGGATGTCGCGGCCGAGGTTGTCGGAGCCCAGCGGCTTTTCCCAGCTGACCCGCGCCGTGCTGTCCCAGAGCAGTGTGTAGAGCGGGCGCATGTCCTTGTTGCGGATGTCGAGCTGCTTGGCGTCGACCTGCCAGATCAGCGGCCCGATCAGGACGGCGAGCGTGATGAAGAGCAGAAAGCCCCCACCGATCAGCGCGCCCTTGTGCTTGCGGAACTGGTCCCAGACGTCGCGCCACTGGCTGCGCGGCGCTTTGGGCGGCTCCTTGTCTTTCAGCGCGCCGTAGAGCTCGAGCTCAGCCTCGGCGTTCACGCGTTGATCAGTCATAGCGGATCCTCGGGTCGAGCACGCCGTAGAGCACGTCGGCGATCAGGTTGAAGAGCACGATCAGGATCGCAAAGATGAAGGTGAGCGTCATCACCATCGGCAGGTCGTTGGCGAAGAGGGCGGTGAGCAGCAGCTGCCCGATGCCGTTCACCTTGAAGAGTGTTTCGGTGATGATGGCGCCGCCGAAGATCGAGGGCACGCCGAGGGCGATCACGGTGATGATCGGGATCATCGAGTTGCGCAGCACGTGAACGAGGACCACGACGCTCTCCTTCAGCCCCTTGGCGCGCGCCGTGCGCACATAGTCCTGGTTGAGGTTGTCGAGCATGGAGGCGCGCATGAAGCGACTGATCTGTGCGGTGGTTTGCAGGGCAAGCACCATGACGGGGAGGATCATTTGGTTCAGTTGTACTTTGAAAGCGCTCCAGAACCCGGCGAATGGAACTTCGCCAAACAGCCAATCACTGAAGGGGACAGTGTGGGTGGTGTCGTAGATCGAGGGGAACCAGCCCAGGTTGACCGAGAAGATCACGATCACGAGCACGCCGGAGAAGAAGGGCGGGATCGAGAAGCCGATCATGCTGACGAAGGTGCCTGCCTGATCGAAGAGCGAGTATTGTTTGTAGGCGGAGTAGATGCCAATGGGCAGGGCGATGAGAATGCCGACGATGTAGGACATGCCCACGACCCAGAGCGTCTGGGGGAGGCGCTGGACGACGATGTCCATCACCGGTGAGCGGGTCTGCCAGGAGATCACCCGCAGCTGCCCATTGTAGAGGTTGGTGTCGGGCAGCCAGCCGAAGAGGAAGCTGTCGCGCGTCAGCCAGTCGATGAAGACCTGCGGTTCGATCCAGAAGAACTGAACCAGCCATTTCCAGTATTGCACATGGATCGGCGCGCCCAGGCCGAGGGCGTCGCGCATCTTCTGTTTGACTTCGGGGGGAACGGTGAGCGGCACCTGCGCCATCGGATCGCCAGGCGCCAATTGCAGAAGCAGGAAGATGACGATGCTGATGAACAGCAAGGTGGGGATCGACAGAACCAGCCGGCGGATGGTGTAGGTCAGCATGTGCTACGCCTTTATGCGTCAGTCTTATTGTCCTTGGCAGCGGAGCGGTGCGTGGGGCGCCGGGCGGCGCGGGCTCAAGCCCGCTCC
>NZ_JALIEB010000023.1 GCF_025755255.1 Roseobacter sinensis
GCCAAGCTGATGGAGATCCAGAACCGATTGGAATAAAAAGACATATCAGAAATTGCACTTCACCGTGAGTTCACAGCGGGTGCGCGGGTGCGCGCTACTTTGAAGTGCGACTCCTATTAGAAAACAACGAGTTATCTAATAGGAGTAATATCGCATGGGAGCCGTTTACACGCAACTTTCACTTCAAGAGCGCTGTAGGATCGAAGACTGGTGGCTTGCAAAGGTCCCTGTCGCGGAAATGGCGCGGGTTCTAAAACGCCACAAATCGACCATTCATCGCGAGATCAAACGCAATTTCTGGGCCGATGATGCGTTCCCAAAGAAGGATGCAGGTTACTTCGGCATGGCCGCACATCAGCGCACGCAGCAACGCCGTTCCACGCAACGCAAGCTGATCAGGCATCCAGAGCTCTGCAGGACCGAACAGACCAGCGTCAGGCCGCCCCGGGGCCCGCCTCTGCGCGCTTGCCCAGCACCTCCGCAAGCAGCGGGTTCGGGAACCGCCGCCGGATCGTCACCGCGCAGAAGACCTCGGTGATACCGTCGAGACGCGCGAATTCCACCAGCGTGCCGGCATCGAGCTCATCCTTCACGACGATGGGCGGAATGACCGCGACGCCTGCGTCCTCGCGCGCCAGAAGCCGCAGCATCGCCATGTCGTCGGCCTCGGCGGCTATGCGCGGCACGATCCCCAGCCGGTCCGCCAGCGCATCGAACCCCGCCCGCAGCGAGGTCTCCGGCGTCGGCAGCACCAGCGGATGCGTCCTCAGCACCTCTTCGATTGACCCCTCCGGCCCCGGCAGCCGGGCGGGCGATCCGATCAGGCTCACCGGCTGCTCATCGAGGCGCTGCACCAGATAGGGGCTCGAGGCGTCCCGCGCTGGGACCAGATTGGTCAGAACCACATCGAGCGACAGCGCCTCCAGCCCTCTGAGCAGCGTTTCCTGCGACCCGGACCGCAGCACCACCTCGACGTCGTCCCGCCCGACAATCGGCGTCAGAAAGGCGATCTGGAAGTTGCGCGACAGCGTCGCCAGAGCACCGATCCGCAGGGCCTGACGCGGCGCGCTGGCCGTCTTCAGCGTCGCCGAGAGGTCCTCCGCCGCGCGAAAAATCTCCTCGGCATGGTCGAGCGCGATGCGCCCGGCCTCGGTCAGGATCAGGCTGCGCCCGCTGCGCAGGAACAGATCCTGCCCCAACGCCCCTTCCAGCGCCTTGATCTGCGTCGAGACCGCGGACTGCGAGATATTCAGCCCCTGCGCAGCGCCGGTCAGCGTCCCGTCGCGGGCGACTGCCCGGAACAGGCGCAGGTGATGCAGGTTGAGCGTCGACATAATTCTACCAAACAGAACGTTTTGCGAGAAAATATGAAATTTTCTTGATGTACGCCAGAGGCTACATCGCAGATCACCCGCCAGCTTTCGGAGATCTGCCCATGACCCTGCTCGCCGCCCCTGCCCTGCTCGCCCCCTGCGTGCTCCTGCTTGCTGCCGCGCTGGCCGCCACCCGGCCCGGCCGTCGCCCCGGCGCGCTGCCACGATGGTCCGAATACGCCGCGCTGGCCGCCCTCGCCCTGACGGCCCTCGGCCTCGTGCAGTTTCTCATCGCTGGCTCAGCGCCCACCAGCATGCTCGGCCTGCGCATCGATCTGGTCAGCCTCACCCTGGCGCTGCTGGTGTCCTTCATCGGATGGATCGTGATGCGCTACAGCCGCACGTACCTCGATGGCGAAGCGCGCGAGGGCAGCTTCCACGGGTTGATGCTGGCCACGCTCGCCGCGGTGCTGCTCTTCGTGCAATCGGGCAACCTCTGGCTGCTGGCGGGCGCCACCCTCGCCGCCGGGCTGGGGCTCAAGCGGCTCCTGCTTTTCTACCCCGAGCGGCCCGAGGCGCGGCGCGCAGCGGCGAAATTCGCCCTCGTCTGGCACGGCGGCGACGCCGCCCTGCTGCTGGCCGCTGCATGCCTCGTCTCGGCCTTCGGCACCGCCGATCTCGCCGCGCTCACCGCCACCGCCACGGAGACCGGTCTCGGCGCCGTCGGTCACCTGGGCGTCGCCCTCATCGTCACTGCAGCGGTCCTCAAGACCGCCTGCGTCCCGCTGCACGGCTGGCTCACCGAGGTGATGGAGGCGCCCACGCCCGTCTCCGCCCTGCTGCACGCCGGCATCATCAATTCGGGCGGCGTTCTGCTGATCGCAGCCGCGGGCCTCGTGCAGCTCAGCCCGGGCGCCATGGCCGCCCTCGTGATGATCGGCGGGCTGACCGCGCTCTTCGGGGCGACGGTGATGCTGACCCAGAGCGCCATCAAAACCTCGCTCGCCTGGTCGACCGTGTCGCAAATGGGCTTCATGCTGCTGCAATGCGGCCTCGGGCTCTGGGCACTGGCGCTGCTGCACATCGTCGCCCACGCGCTCTACAAGGCACACGCCTTCCTGTCCTCGGGCGGTGCGGTCGCCGCAGTCGCCGCAATCCGCCGGCCCGGGGCGGTCGCCGTGCCGCGCCTCGCCGCCGTGCTGAAATCCTTCGCCCTCGCGCTGGCGCTCTACGCGGCAATTGCGATGCTCTTCACCGCCCTGCTCGGGCCGAAAACCGCACAGGCCCTCGCCCTCGGGGCGATCCTGATCTTCGGCGTCGCCTATCTAGTGGCGCAGGGGCTGGCCGACAGCGCACCCGCCGATCTGACCAAGCGAACCGGGCTCGCCTCGTTCGCCGCCGCGGTCGCGTATTTCTCCTTCCAGGCCGTGGCCGAAGCCCTCTGGGGCCCCGGGCTGCCCGGCGCCCCGGTGCCCGGCCCGCTCGAATGGGCGCTGATCCTGCTGGCTCTGGTGTCGTTCGGTGCGGTGGCGCTGGCACAGGCGCTCTTCCCGCTCTGGTCGCACCACCCGGCCACCGCCGGGCTGCGGGTGCACCTTGCCAACGGCCTCTATCTCAACGCGCTTCTCGACCGCGCCATCGGCGGCTTCCGCAGCCCCGCATCCCGCTGACCTCATGGAGACCGACATGTTCCTGAACCACGCCCAGATCGCCCCCGACCACAGCTCCCGGATCCTCAAGGCCGCCGAGGCCGCCGCACGTGCAATCCCCCCGGCCTTCCCGCTCGAGGCAACCGTGGCCGTCAACCCCTTCCTCGGTCAGACCGGAGAAGACCTCGCAACCGCCTCGGCCCGGCTGACCCGCGTCGCGGGCGCACCGACAACGCAGAGCAGGGCCGCCTATGCGCAGATGATCGCCCGCGGGCAGATCACCGACAGCGATCTGGCCGCGGCGCTCGCCGCCGCGCCCGCCGCAGCCAAACCGGCGGATGTGGCCGCGCTGAAAGCCATGGCCGAGGCGCCGCACGCAGCCGCGGGCGCCGATCCGCTGCCCACCGTGGCCGACCTTGCCGCGCGCGCCACGGGCACCGACTGGCCGTCGATCATCGAGAAAACCGTGGGTCTCTGGGCCGCAGCCCAGTTCGACCGCGGCCAGGCGCTCTGGGCGCCCGCGCCGGCCAAAAGCGCCTTTGCGGCCTGGCGGGCCTGGGCCGGTCATGACCTCACGCCCGAGATTGCGGGGCTCACGGGCTTCTGCGCCCATGTGCTCGACGCGCCCGATACGGCCGAGCGGGCGATCCTGCGGGCCTCCGAGGCGCTCGGGCTCACCGACGCCGCGGCCGAGACGGCCTTCCACCGCCTCTACATGGATCTCGGCGGATGGGCGCAACATGGCCGCTGGCTGCTCTGGCAGGCCGAGCTGGCCGGAGGAACGGATCAGACAATCTCCGATCTGCTGGCGATCCGGCTGATCTGGGAGGAGGCGCTGCTCGCCCATGTACCGAGGCTCGCCGAGGCCTGGGCCGAGACCGTCCAACGCCACGCCGCCCCCGTTGCGCCCTCTGAAACGGAGGTCGCGCTGGCCATCCTTCAGGAGGCCGCCGAGCGGGCGCATCAACGCCAGCTCACGGCAGCGCTCGATGGCCCGACCCCCCGCGGCGACCGGCCATTTCTGCAGGCGGCCTTCTGCATCGACGTGCGGTCCGAAGTCTTCCGCCGGGCCCTGGAAAGCCTCGATCCGTCGATCGAGACCATCGGCTTTGCCGGCTTCTTCGGGTTGCCGCTGTCGCACCGGGCGCAGGGTTCGGATGTGGCCGAGGCGCATCTGCCGGTGCTTCTGACCCCTGCCCTTATGACCGCAAGCCACGGCGATGAGACCACCGAACAGCATATTCGGATTGCCGCCCGCGCGATCCGGGCCTGGGGTCGGTTCCGGCAGGCCGCCGTCTCCTCCTTCGCCTTTGTCGAAGCCGCGGGCCCCTTCTATGCGGGCAAGCTGGTGCGGGACGCGCTCGGGCTCGGCGGCACCAAGGCAGCGGTTGGCCCTGCCCCGCAGGTGGCCGGCGGGCTCTCGGCCGAGGCCAAGGCGGACACCGCCGCTGCCGTCCTGAAGGCAATGAGCCTGACCGAGGGGCACGGCCGCATCGTGCTGCTGCTGGGCCACGGCGGACAGGTGGCCAACAACCCGCATGAGAGCGCGTATCACTGCGGCGCCTGCGGCGGTTACACCGGTGAGGTCTCAGCCCGCCTGCTGGCCACCCTGCTCAACGATCCCGAGGCCCGCGCAGGGCTCGCCGCGCGCGGCGTGACAGTGCCCGCGGACACGCAGTTCGTCGCCGGTCTGCACGACACCACCACCGATGAGATCACGCTCTACGACGTCGAGCACGGGACCGGCGCGCTGCGCAAGCTGCGCGACTGGCTGGCCCGGGCGGGTCGGATCGCGCGGGCGGAACGTGCAGGCACCCTGCCCGGCGCCACCGCCGACACCGTGGCTGCGCGGGCGCTCAACTGGGCCGAGGTGCGGCCCGAATGGGGGCTTGCCGGATGTGCCGCCTTCATCGCCGCCCCGCGCAGCGCCACTGCCGGCAAGGACCTGGGCGGCCGCGCCTTCCTGCACAGCTACGACTGGCGGGCCGATGACGGCTTTGGCACGCTCGAGCTGATCCTGACCGCCCCGGTGGTCGTGGCCAGCTGGATCAGCCTGCAGTACTACGGCTCGGCCGTGGCACCCCAGGTCTTCGGCGGCGGCAACAAGCTGATCCATAACGTGGTCGGCGGCATCGGCGTGATCGAGGGCAACAACGGCCGCCTGCGCCCGGGGCTGCCCTGGCAGGCGGTGCACGATGGCGAAACCCTCCGCCATGACCCCCTGCGGCTCTCGGTGCTGATCGAAGCGCCCCGCGCCGCCATCGCCGATGTGCTGGAACGCCACCCGGAGGTGCGCGCGCTCTTCGACAACGGCTGGCTCCACCTCTTCACCCTGAAGGAGGGCCGGGTCGAGGCGCGCTACCGCCCGGGCCTCAACTGGGAGACCTCCACCGCGACCCCCCGCGCCGCCTAGAGTATCCATTGTTCGTCAAGCGCTTCTCTGAGGAAAAGTGCGGACATCAAGACAGCGGCCATTCAAACCGTATGCGTCGGATTCAACGAAAGAGCCCAGACCTACCGGATGCTGCACGATGCGTTAATGTCAGCTTTCTTTAGAGGTGACATTGTACTTGTCAAAATGACATGTATAATGTCATTATGAAAGCAGAACAACTTCACCAACTGATTTGGATGTCACGCCCCTTGATGCAGGCCGCAGAAGCCTGCGTTGAAGCGGGTTTGGTCGGAACCAACCTGACAGTCCGGATGCGCGCCGTTCTGGAGATGCTGGACAAATACGGAGAGCAGACTGTCCCAGAGATTGCGGCAAGGCTCGAGATCAAGCGACAATACGTTCAGATCATGTGCAATGAGACGCTGGCCTCAGGTCTGGTCGAGCAACGCCCAAATCCTCGCCACAAGCGGTCTCCTGTCCTGGCGTTGACCGATCACGGCCGCACCCTCATCGAAGAGATCATTTCGAACGAAATGAAGCTTATGGAGAGGGTTGGTGCGAACCTAAGCGGTGAAAATATTTCCACCGCGCTTGAGGTCGTGCTCACAGTGGCGGACAGACTGAAAACCCAAGCAGGAGAGAGCGAATGACTTTCGGTGTTATCTTGACCACCGCGGTCTTGCTGCTCATACTCTGGCTCGGCAACGGTATAAGACGCATTGGCGCGGTCAGTGTTGGAGAAACGATATCGGACCGGAATGGATCAGCACTTCTGCTGATTGATCTACAGTCGGTATTCTGGGACCGCGGTCCTTACTTGAACGCCGCAAAAGAAGCCGCCGCAGGAGTCATTCTTTCGGAAGTAGAAGCTGCGCGAGCGCAAGGCCATCCCGTCATCGCCGTGCGTCAGGAGTGGTCGATCCCTTCAACCAAGGCAGTGGCAAAACTCTCGATGAAAGGGCAGGCGATAGAGGGCAGCGACGGGACCGAAATTGCCGAGGTTTTCACGTCACTACCCGACCATGTGCTCATTAAGCGCGTGCAGGACGCATTCGAAACGGGCGAACTGGATGCTCTCTTAAAGAGTTTCGACGTCGGCAGGCTGCGTCTTGTTGGTTTGGACATGAATTACTGTGTGCAAAAGACGGCGCTGGCGGCCAGAAACCGAGGCTATGACGTCACCGTCGTGAAAGAGGGGACGCTCGCAGCCGCGCCGACGGAACGGGCTGAAAAGCAGATGTCTTCAGCAGGTGTGGACGTTTGCTGAACGGACATTGATCTTTCAAACGCAAACGGCAGCAAAGTCCCGCATCTTTCGAGTACATGACCTGTGCGGCGAAGGATCGAATTGCGTGTGGTAACGGTCGCGGTTCCCACGTCCTGTCGGCCTTGAACAAGGCGTTTGCCAGGATCATCCATTTCCGCATGACAGCTGTGATGGCGAATTTCGCACGCGTGCCAGCGGAAATGCGCCTTTCCTGCAACGCCCGCATATCCGGATTGAAGCGCCTGGCGACCAGCGTGGGTTCCGATGCCTCCCCGCCATCGCCCGCCCTAAATGCCGCGCCGGGCGATGGCTCGGTTCTACCAAGGAAACAAACTCATACGACGAGGGGGTGGCTTTTTCGGGATACAGGGCTGTTGACCTTGAGCCGCAGGCGAGCGGCAGCGAAAGGCGACCCAACCCAAAGCCGAAAGGCTTGAGCGGCGCAAAAGCCGCAGCCGCGCAGAAACCGGCCCCCCTGCCCCACGCGGGAGGTGACCCGCCGTCGCCTCCCGTGCTAGCCCGGTCCGCATGACCGAGCCCGACCAGCCATGACCGCCCCTGCCCTGCCCCACGACCCCGCAGCGCCGCGGCAGCTGCGCGAGGCAGCCCTGGTCTTCGCAGGCAACATATTGATATGTCTTACTTTCTTCCCGCCCGAAGTGCAGGGGCTCGGCGATGCGATCCGCGGCTGGGACCAGTTCAACCGGCTGCTGATGGGGGGTGAGCCGGTCTTCGGCCCGGCCAACCAGATCGCCCTGCGCGTCAGTATGGCCGCCGCCTCCAGCCTGCTCCTTGTCGCGTTGATCCTGCTGCGGCTGGTCGAACACCGCGTCGTCGTCACCTACCTCGCCCTGCCCGTCTCGGCCTATCTCGCCACCAAGATCCGGATCGAGTTCATCTTCTTCCCGCTCGCCCTCATCTCCACGCGCCTTGGCTGGAAGAAGGAGATGCTGGTGCTGGCCGCCCTCCTCGCCCTGTCGCTCGGCCTCGACGAGCGCAACGGCCTCATCCTCGTGGTCTACCGCGTCGGCGTCTTCCTGTTCCGCACGTTTCGGCCGCACACGGTCTTCATCTTCCTCGCTGTGGCGGTGATCGTCTGGATCGACCTCAACATCGAGCTGCTCTTCCCCTACATCCCGCGCCTTGCGGTCTACAACTGGACGCGCGAGGTGGTGAACCCGGAGTTCAGCCACCTCGAGACGCTGATCGTCTTCACCTCCTCGATGACCATGTCGCTGCAACCGCCGCTCGATTTCATGTTCGGCTTCACCTATACCGCGTTCCTGCTGTTTGCGACCTTCGGCTGGCAGCTCTTCACACTGCGCTTCTACGTCGACGCCCTGCGCCAGCCCGAATTCCGCGCAGGCTTCCTCACCATCCTGTTCTTCACATCCCTCACCCACGCCTTCCAGAACGCGCGCTACTACTTCTTCTACGTGCCGATGATCTCCTCGGTGAATGCCGCCCACACCAACCGCCTGCTGATCCTCGCCTCCTGGCCGATGACCGCGCTTCTGGTGCTCTACTACCGCTTCTACCTCGGCTACTGAGAACGAGCCAGGCGGCGCGCGCCAGAAGAACCGCCGTCACCCGACAGACCGCACGCGCGATGCCCGGTTTGCGGGACAGTGCCGCCACTGCGGCGCGCAGCATGGCAAGTCACTTGATTGCGGAAACAAGACCGCCCCAGGTTTCTGCGGCGACAACTGATCCTAGGCAACGCTGGCCTTCAGTGTTGACGTTCGGTCGACCGGGTCGCCGGATACGGCGCGGTTACGCCCACTTCGCTTTGCCTTGTAAACCGCGGCGTCGGCGCGCAGGAAGAGCGTCTCTGCAGCGTCTCCGCCTGACATGGTTGCGAAGCCAATACTGACAGTCACGGCGATCTTGGCGCCGCCCGGACACTCCACTTGTTTCCGCGAAACCATATGGCACAACCTCTCCGACAGCAGAGCAGCCGCCTCGGCGTTTGTCGCCGGTGCAATGACAGCGAATTCTTCGCCGCCGTAGCGCGTCAGTACGTCTGACCCCCGGATGCTGTCGTTCAACACGGCAGCGATAACTGCAAGCACGCGATCTCCCGCAGCGTGGCCATGGGTGTCATTGACCGACTTGAAATGATCGATGTCGATCATCAAGAGGCTCAGGTCCGTGCCGGCCCGTTCCGCAAGGCCGATCTCCCGATCAAGCTGTTCGTCGAAGAAACGCCGATTGTAAACGCCGGTCAGCGGATCGATGATGACCACCTTTTCAAGATGAACCAGACGTTCGACGTCCTTGGCTGTCTGCAAGGCAAGGACTGCGACAGAAAACACGAAGACCCCACCCATGATCAGAACGACGCAGATCAGCTTCACAAGTATTTGGTTCGTGTCGTGAGGCAGCAGGTTGATCAACGCAAGATATCCGAAAACGAACCCGACAATCATCATTGCCAGCCAAAACCACGCGCGACGCAGGTGCCGCGATCGCGTGATCTGCAAGAGGCGGATGACCGGTGCAAGAGATGCCCCGAGAAAACCGATACCGGACAGTATAGCGAATGACACAAAGTCGAAAGGAAACATGATCCAAGATACCTCTCGGATGCTTAAGGAACCCTTATCTCGCTGGAGTTCGCTCTGTGTCCTCAACACCGTTGCTGCCGATGGCTGGACGACCACATGGAATCCGAAATGCTCCGCCCAACGTTGCCAGCGTCTGATTCGGTCTGACTGTGCTGAAAAAATTCCGCCAAGGCCGAAATTCGGCACCAAATGCGCGATCCCGGGGGGGGGGGCGGTCAAAACAACATATGGTATTCAGCATGGCGGCAAGCGGCGGGTTTCAACACAGGCGGTTCAGACCAGTCCTGTGCCGCAGCCCGGCCTGACCCGCGCCGCCCCGAACCATCACCCCGGCCGCTGTGGCGCCCCATCCGATACCCCGTCGAAGGCGCCGGGGTAGAGATCTTCCCAGAAGGCAAGGATCGCCTTGGCGTTCAGGGCCGACATCCAGCCGTGCCGCTCGAAATCCGCGCGGGCCGCGGCGCTGTCGAGGCTGGTGAGGAACAGGCGCTTGTCCGCGTCGCGCTGCGTGGGCGTGCGCTGCGCCACCAGCGCCTGCACCCGCCCCAGACGGGCCGCACGGGCGCTCACAGGGCCGCTCAGCGCCTCGGAGGGCCTCTCTGGCCCCTCCCCTGCCCCGCCATAGCCGTCGCGCAGCGCAGCGGCCAGATAGCGCGCGGGGCTCTTCACGTCCGACTGGGCGTCCACATAGTCCAGCTTGCCGGCAATCTGCGCCTCGCCATGCTGTGTCATCCATTGCCGCGCCAGCCGGTCGCTGACCCCCATCGCCCGCAGCCGGTCATAGACCGGCGCGCGCCGGTGCCCGGCCCCGTCGTCCAGATCGAGGATCGCAAGCTGCGGGTTCGGCTTGATCGCAAAGCGGATGTCGGTGACCGCCCTGCCCCGCTTGCGCGTCTCCGGCGCGATCACGATATTGCTCGCGCGGTTCACCTCGGCCACCGCCGGCTTGATGATCTTCGCGTTCAGATGCTTGTAGATCTCGTAATAGCTGCTGTCGTCCACGCCCATCAGCCGCCGAAAAGTCTCCAGCGGCCACCAGCCGGTGCTCCCCGTGCGGTGGAAGCGATAGCAGTTCTCGTAGAGCGCCAGCGCGTGCCCGCTGGTGAAGCGGCGCTGGATGTTCAGATTGATCAGCGCAAAGACCTTGGGGTCGGCCAGTTTCTCGGCCAGCGCCGGGGAATAGGCATATTCGCACACCCCGCCCTTGAGCTTGGCATAGCTCAACAGGCTCGACACACCCCACTCCTGCTGGCCCGCTTCGTCCAGCATGTCCCACTCCGCCACGGTCTCGGCCAGCCCGCGCAGCGAGGCTTTCAGCGTCTCGAAGTCATTGGAGTTGTAGCCCACCATCAGGCAGAGCGTGCGCGCATCCATCTGAAACGACCGCGCCTGGGTCAGCGTGTCATAAGCGTTCAGCAGCAGCACATTGCTCAGCTTGCGCTGCAGCAGTGTCAGCTTGCCCGAGACATGGATCGCCGCCACATGCTTCTTGACCGAGCCACGGCGCAAGGCGCCCGTCAGCTTCTCTCGGGGGATCTCATCCATTGCTCTGCGCCTCTGTGCGGGTCGGCCTCTTCGGGCTCCTTTGGTGCAGTCTACCGCGAAAGGCACCCGCGCTCAATCCGCCTTCGGATGCCTTTACAGGGTGCGTACCAGCCGTGGCGCGGCCGGGGTTCTCGCGCGAAAGGGACCCGAATACGGGATGGTTCCACCTCCTGCCTGGCGCGATTGGTCTCTAACATGGGATTTCGGCTCTGCATCCCGCGAATCGGTACCTGTCCGCCCGCGTGCTGGCACCCCTGATCCCGTATTCGGGTGCCTTTCGTCCTGTATCCTGGCGCCAGAACGGTCTTAGACTATTGAAGTCATTTACGTTTTTTCGGGCAAAGATTCCAAAGAGTCTAAAGTTCCCAAACATCGCGCTGGTGTTTTCCAAGGATTCTTGAGGATCATGATTCCCTTTTGGCACATCATGTGTGATAGTTTCGCCCAAGAACCACAAAAACACTCACATCGGCAGTTTACCATGACATCGAGCGATAAAGCGTCCCTGCCCCCGTACATGGGACTCGATCCCGCCAAGGCCGCCGCGCGTTTGGCCGAGCCTATCCATACCGCGCGATTCGCGAAAGCCGCGGCCTTTGCCGCGCGCGGGCGCGAGGAGCTTGCCAAGGGCGGGCATGCGCCCGATGGGCAGAAGCGCCTGCGCAAGTTCTCCACCTGGGAGATCTGCCGCTACCTGATCCCGGTCGCGCCGGCGCATTTCCGGCGCGTGCTGAAGGCCCAGCCCGAGCTGCCGCAGGGCGTTGGCGAGGGCAATTCCAAGTGGTTCTCGCTGGAAGAGATCATCCAGCTGCGCGATCACTTCGCCACCGAGGGGGCCGCCCATCGCGAATACCGCCCCTATCGCCCCGAGGGCTTGGCGGCGAAGGTCCTGGCGGTCGCGAATTTCAAGGGCGGCGTCGGCAAGACCTCGACCTGCGCGCATCTCGCCATGTCCGCCGCCCTCGACGGCTACAAGGTGCTGGTGATCGACCTCGACAGCCAGGGCTCGCTCACCAGCATCATGGGCGGCCAGGTTCCGGACGAATGGCAGACCTGCTTCCCCATCCTCGCCCGTGATTTTGCACGGCATCTGGGCGGCGAAAATCAGGTCAGGACCGCCCGGGGTGATGCGCCCATTCCGCTCGACGAAACCTTGACCGAGGCGCTGGAGGTTTCGCCGCGAAACCTCATCCAGAAGACCCACTGGCCCAATATCGACCTCATCGGCGCCCAGCTCAACCTCTACTGGGCCGAGTTCCAGGTGCCTGTCTGGCGGATGCAGAGCCGCAGCTGGCCGCTCTGGGATGCGCTCACCAACGGCCTTGAGGACGGGGGCCTGCTGGAGCAGTACGACCTGATCTTCCTCGACACGCCGCCGGCGCTTGGCTACCTCACGATCAACGCTCTGGCGGCGGCGGATATCCTGATCGTGCCGCTGGGGGCCTCCTTCCTGGAGTTCGATTCGACGGGGCGATTCTTCGATATGCTCTACTCGACCTTCGCGAGCATCGAAGAGGGCGAGAACAGCCAGCGGCGCAGGCTGGGGCTGGAGGATGTGAAGTTCGAATGGGACGCCGTGCGGACCCTGGTGACGCGCTTTGACGCGGCCCAGCAGACCGATCTGGCGAATGTGATCCAGGCCTATTTCGGGGACCTGATGACCACCTTCCGGCAGGATGTGACGGCGATGGTCGGGCAGGCGGGCGAGCAGGTGAACGGCATCTATGAGGCCGATTACCGCGACTTCAACCGCGAGACCTATGTCCGCGGGCGCGAGACCTTCGACCGCACCTGGGCGGAGGTGAAAGAGCTGATTATCGGGGCCTGGTGGCGCGATGCGCAGGAGGTGAAACATGGCCAAACGTAGGAAAATCTCGGCGCCCAGTGCGGATGACCTGAGCCGGATCGAAGAGGAGTTTCGCCGCGAAACCCCGGCCCGACCGAACGCTGCGTTAGCGCCAATTTCACAGGTTTCTGCCGAGGCCGCCGCGGCGCAGCCCGTCGTTGACGCCGCAACCCGCGCCGAACAGGAGCAGCAGCGCGCCGATGCCGCAGCGCTCGACGCGGCCAAGGGGGAGGGGCGGCTGATCGAGATGATCCCGCTCGACGACATTCTGGCCGATGCGATGGTGCGCGACCGCACGGTGATCGACCCGGACGAGATGTCCGAACTGAAGGCCTCCATCGCGGCGCATGGGCTGCGGCTGCCGATCGAGGTGTTCCGCCGCACCGAGGGGGACCAGCCCTATGGGCTGCTGTCGGGATACCGGCGGCTCTGGGCCGTGCGCGAGCTGCTCGCCCTGACCGGCGACGCGAAATACAAGAGCATCAAGGCCCTGGTGCGCGACCCAGAGGTGCTGGGCGGCAGCTTTGCCGCGATGGTCGAGGAAAACGAGGTGCGGGCGTCGCTGTCGCATTACGAGCGGGGGCGCATCGCCGTTGTCGCGGCCCAGCAGGGCGCCTTTGCGAACACGGAGGAGGCGGTGGCCCAGCTTTTCAACGTGGCGAGCAAGGCCAAGCGCTCGAAGATCCGGTCGTTCTCGCTGATCTTCGAGGAGCTGGGAGACCTGCTTGAGTTCCCCGAGAACCTCAAGGAGCGCGACGGGCTGCGGCTTTCCACGGCGCTGCGCAACGGCGCCGAGCCCGAGCTGCGCGATGCGCTGGCCAAAACCGAGCCGGCAAGTGCGGAGGCGGAATGGGCCTGCATGCTGCCGGTGATCGAAGCCTTTGAGCTGACCGGCACCTCCGGCACGCGCGGCGGCAGGCCGAAGAAGCAGCCGCCCAAGCTGGGCTGGTCCGGGCGTGACACGCTGCACCTGTCGAGCGGCGTGACGCTGCAATCGGGCACCGACAGCCAGGGCTACGTGATCCGCCTGAAGGGCAGGGGGGTCGATTCGGCGCTGGTCGAGCGGGCGATGGAACATCTGCAATATCTTTTCGAGAAGGGCTAGGGCCGCGCAACAGCCAGATGTGGCTCTAAACCGCACGTCAGAGCCACATCGCGCCGTGGCTAGCGCGGCGCGGCGGCCTCTTGGCGGCCCGCGGTCGGGCAGGGCGAATCGTTCTGCAGCCGGGTGCTGAAGATTTCAGCACAGGCGGTAGGGCGGGCCAGGATGCGATGCTACCGATGGGGGAGATGCAGGGCGTGGCTGCACCCAAGATTGTAAATCTCTCGTATAGATAGAATTTCCTTAAGCAATTTCAAATGTTTACAACCACAACGCTTGATTTGCCCTGGCGCATTCTGCACCGTCCCCCCATTGACGTGCAGGGTGTTTTTCGTTTGAGGGTCGTGCGGTCCGCAGGTCCGCCGGTACAAGGGTAATAGAGTGGCGAGCATTGAAAATTCTCAGGTCAGCGAACTGGCCAAGGCCCGGAATGCCGGGACCAATTTCATCGTAATCAGTTTTGTCTTCAGCATCTTCGTGAACCTGCTGATGCTGACGGGCCCGCTGTTCATGTTGCAGGTCTATGACAGGGTGCTGGGCTCGGGCTCGGAAGAGACGCTGGTGGCGCTCTTCGTGCTTGTGGGCTTTCTCTATGGGCTGATGGCGATGCTGGAGTATGCGCGGGGCCGGATCGTGGCGCGCTTTGGCGCGCGGTTCCAGGCGCTGCTCGACCGCCGCATCTTTGGCGCGACGCTGGAGCTGTCGGGCAAGCGGCGCCCCTCCGAGATCACCGGGTTGCGCGACATCGAGGCGATCCAGTCGGTCTTCAGCTCGCCGGTGTTCCTGGCGCTGATGGACATGCCCTGGTCGCCCTTCTTCGTTGCGGCGATCTTCATCTTCCATCCGATGCTGGGCTGGCTTGCGGTTGCCGGCGCGCTTGTCCTGATCGTCCTGGCGCTGGTCAACCAGATCATGACCCACAAGAAGGTGGCCCGCGCGCAGGGGGCCTCGAACGGGGCGCAGGCCTTCGCCGATCAGGCGCAGATCGCCCATGAGGTGGTGCAGGCGCAGGGCATGCGGGGGGCGGTGACCGACCGCTGGCTGATGCAGCGCAACGAGGCGCTGCGCGAGAAGATCTCCTCGAACGACTGGACCGGCAGTTTCACCGCCGTGACCAAGTCGTTCCGGCTGTTCCTGCAGTCGGCCATGCTGGCGGTTGGTGCCTATTACGTGTTGCAGGGCGAGATGACCGCGGGTGCGATGATCGCCGGCACCATCCTGCTGGGCCGGGCGCTGCAGCCGATCGAACAATCGCTGGGCCAATGGCCGATGTTGCAGCGTGCGCGTCTGGCCTGGCACGCGCTGGGAGATCTGCTGTCGGAGATCCCGCAGCCGGGGCGCTATGTGAACCTGCCCGAGCCGGAGGCGAGCCTGAGCACGCGCAACCTCACGCTGATCCCACCGGGCGGGCAGCTGGCGACGCTGAAGAACGTGACCTTCCAGGTCAAACCCGGCTCGGCCATCGGGCTCATTGGCAAGAGCGGATCGGGAAAATCGACCCTAGCACGGGCGATTATGGGTCTATGGAAGCCCGCCGCTGGCGAGGTGCGTCTGGGTGGTGTCGAGCTGGGTCACTACGATCCGGACCGGCTGGGCGATTACATCGGCTATCTGCCGCAGCAGGTCTCGCTGCTGCCGGGCACGATTGCGGAGAACATCGCGCGCATGGCGGTGCAGCCCGATGATGCGCGTGTGGTGGAGGCCGCGAAGAAGGCCAATGCGCATGAGATGATCATTCAGCTGCCCGATGGCTACAACACCTATGTGGATGGCAATGACAACATCCTGTCGGGCGGTCAGCGGCAGCGGGTGGCGCTGGCGCGCGCGGTTTTCGGGTCGCCGGTGCTTCTGGTGCTCGACGAGCCCAACTCGGCGCTGGATGTGGAGGGGTCGAACGCTTTGAACGAGGCGGTGCGGCAGCTGAAGGAAGAAGGCAAGTCGGTGATCATCATGACGCACCGGCCGATGGCGATTTCGGAGTGTGACGAGTTGGTGGTGATGGACAAGGGTACGATTGTGGATGCCGGGCCGCGGGATGAGATCCTGCGCAAGCAGTTGAAGAATGCGGATCAGATCAAGCGGGTGATTCAGCCCGTGGGAGCGGTGTCATGATGATGGCAGCCCCTCCGCCGCCGCCGCCGCCCTGGCGGGCCCGTTTTCCGATGATCGTGGGCGCTGTGGCGCTGGTGATCCTGGTGGGCGGCCTGGGCTATTGGAGTGTGACCGCCCAGCTGGCGGGGGCGGTGATTTCCTCCGGCAAGCTGGAGGTGGAGACCAAGCGGCAGGTCATTCAGCACCCCGATGGCGGTGTCGTCGGCGCGATCCTGGCGCGCAACGGCGATGTGGTCGAGGCCGGGCAGGTGCTGGTGCAGTTCGACGCGACGCTCCTGAACTCCGAGGTGGCGATCGTGCGCGGCCAGCTCAATGACATTGCCGCCCGCAAGGCGCGGCTGGAAGCAGAGCGGGACGATGCGGCGGAGGTGACCTTCCCGGAGGCGCTGCTGGCGCAGGAGGCCGAGGACGTCGCCGAGGCGGTGCGCGGGCAGCGGCAGCTCTTCGAGGCGCGGCGGGTGTCCATGGCACGCGAGAGCGAGCAGCTGGTCGAGCGCCGCAGCCAGTACGAGCATGAGATCGAGGGGATTGCGGCGCAGCTCGAGGCGCTGAACACGCAGCAGGTGCTGATCGCCGAGGAGCTGCGCGACCAGATGAGCCTGCTGGAGAAGGGGCTCACCCAGGCCACGCGCGTCTCGACGCTGCGGCGCGAAGAGGCGCGGTTGCAGGGCGAGATCGGCGGGCTGCGGGCGTCTTCGGCGCAGCTGCGCGGGTCGGTCGCAGAGGTGAACATCGAGCTCATCAAGCTCAAGACGACGCGGCGCGAAGAGGCGATCACCGAGCTGCGCGAGCTCGACTTTCGCGAGATCGAGCTGACCGAGCGGCTGCTCGGCCTCAACGAGCGGCTGTCGCGGCTGAGCGTGAAATCCCCTGTGAACGGCGTGATTTACGGCAGCGAGGTCTTTGCCTTGCAGTCGGTCGTGCAGGCGGGCGCGCCGATGATGTATGTGGTGCCGCAGGACCAGCCGATGGTGATCGAGGCGCGGATCGACCCCACGAATGTGGATCAGATCTACCGCGGGCAGGAGGCGGGGCTGCGCTTCACCGCCTTCGAGGCGCGCACCACGCCCGAGCTGATCGGGTCGGTTGTCGATTTCTCGGCCGATGCCTTTACCGATGAGGTAACCGGCCAGCCCTACTATGCGGTCGAGGTGCTGCCGGCCGAGGGCGAGCTGGAGAAGCTGGGGAACAACACGCTGATCCCGGGGATGCCGGTGGAGGTGTTCATCAAGACCAACGAACGCTCGCCGCTCGACTACCTGACCAAGCCGCTGACGGATTACTTCACCCGGTCGATGCGCGGATAGCCGCATGAGTCTGCCGGTGCCATATCACTTCATCGAACGACAGATGCAGCGGGTCGGGCTGCGCCCTGTGGCGCGGCAGGAGGGGTTTGCGCCGCTCCGGCCGGATGCGCCCTTCTGGGTCGTGGGCGATATCCACGGCCGCCGCGACCTGCTCGACCAGATGCTGACGCGGCTGATCATGGACCCGGTGGTCTTCGTCGGTGATCTCATCGATCGTGGCCCGGACAGCCGTGCGGTGCTCGAACGGGTGTTCGATCTGTCCAGCCGCGATGATCAGAAGGTCCATGTGATCAAGGGCAATCACGAGCAGCTTCTGCTCGATTTCCTGCATGATCCTGAAGGTGTCGGCCCAGCCTGGATGCGAAGCGGCGGGCTGCAAACGCTAGAAAGCTTCGGGATCTCGCTGAGTACCGGTGTGCAGTCGGAGGCGGCGTACCGTGACGCGCGCGATGCGCTCGACCAAGCAATGGGGCCTGCGATGGTGACTTGGCTTCAAAGCCTGCCGTTCATCTGGTCCAGCGGCAATGTGCATGTGGTGCATGCCGGCGCCGACCCCGCGCGGCCCATGGACGCGCAGGACCCGAACCACCTCTGCTGGGGGCACCGTGACTTCGAGCACACCATGCGCAGCGATGGCCAATGGGTGGTCCATGGCCATGTGATCGTGCGAGAGGCGACCCGCGCGCAGGGCCGCATCGCCATTGACACCGGAGCCTATGCCACCGGCATCCTGACCGCCGCGCATGTCTCTGCGGGCGCTTTGGATTTCGTCACGACCGGTGCGCCGGTCCGTGATCAATAGACAACAGGCGCGACAATTAAAAAATTTGAAGCTTTTTCCGAATAAGACTGCAGCCTAAGAGGAAAGAAAAGAATGCGCGACAGAGGCAGCAGGTAATGAAATTTCTCGCACCCTTGATCTGTACCGGGTTTTTGACAGCCTGTGGCGTGGCCTATGTGACCCCGCAGGTGTCTGAGCGCTCTGTTGCGGGGCTGGAGGTCGACGTTGTCCCGATGACGGTCAGCAGCGTCACCGCGGCCAATGCCGCGCCCTACACCCCGCGCCCGCTGCCCGCGGTCTACAGCCAGTCGATCAGCGCCGGAAGCACTCCCACCGGGGCTGGCGCGCCGCCTGCGCAGCCTGTCTCCGAGCAGCTGCGCCCGGACAGCATCCCCACGTTGCTGCCAGATCCGCAGCCGCAGCGGCCCTATCTCATCGGCGTGGGCGACATCGTGGCGCTGTCGTCCCCGCAGCTGAGCAGCCCCAGCGTCGATGATGACGGCGCGGCCGGCACGCAGCAGCGCTATACCGTGCAGGACGACGGCGCGATCGCCATCGCCAACGTCGGCCGCGTCGTGATCGCCGGCCAGACCCTGGAGGCGGCGGAGACGGAGCTCTTCCAGCGCTTTGTCGAGAACCAGATCGACCCGGCCTTCAGCCTCGAGATCCTCGAGTTCAATTCGCAGCGCGTCAATGTGGGCGGCGCGGTGAACACGCCCAGTGTACTGCCGATCCAGTTCGTGCCGCTCTATCTCGATGATGCGCTGACGCTGGCCGGAGGCGCGAATGCGTCGGAGCCGCAATTCACCACCGTACGGCTCTATCGCGATGGCACGCTCTATCAGGTGGCGCTGGACGAGGTGCGCACCCAGCGCGTGCAGTTGCAGGATGGCGACAGCATCTTTGTGGATGCGGCCTATGACTATACCCGCGCGCAGGCGTTCTTCGAAGAGCAGATCGCACTTGCCGAGGTGCAGCGGGGGCGGCGGCAGGCCGCGCTCGACCAGCTGCGGACCGAGCTTTTGCTGCGCCGGACCCAGCAGCAGGAGGCCCGTGCCGTGTTCCAGGAGAAGCTGGAGCTGGGCGCGGTGGACCGGGATTACGTCTACCTGATGGGTGAGCTCGATGAGCAGTCGCGCTTTGCGCTGCCCTTCGGCCAGCGCGCGGTGCTGGCGGATGCGATCTCGTCGACCGGGGGCATTCCCAACGAGACCGGCAACGCCAGCCAGATTTACGTGCTGCGGGCAGGTGAGGATGCGGCCTCGGTCAATGCCTGGCGGCTCGATGGGCGTAATGCGGCGAACCTGATCCTGGCGACGCGGTTCGAATTGCGGCCCGATGACATCGTGTTCGTCTCGGAGCAGCCGATCACGCGGTGGAGCCGCTTCCTCGATCAGCTCTTCCCCTCGCTGCTGTCGGCCAGCGTCGACTGAGCGCGGCGCGCTGGCGCGTCAGTTCCGGAAGTAGCTGGTGCCGTAGGCGGCGTAGGGTCCGTAGGTGCTGCCATAGCCGTAGCGGCGCATGCCTTTCGGATCCACCTGGCTGAGCACAAGCCCCGAGACGCGGTGGCCGAGGCTTTCGAACTTGTTGATTCCGTCGAGCACCTGTTCGCGCGAGGTCGCATCCCAGCGCACGGCGAAGAGGATGCTGTCGGCCAGCCGGGCGATGATGCGGGCGTCGCTGACCAGCAGCACCGGGGCCGTGTCGATCACGATCATGTCGTAGTCGCGCTTTGCGGCCTCGATCAGCTCTGACAGGGCGGTGTCGGCGAAGAGATCGGCCGCGTTCTTCTTGTGCCGGCCGCCGGGGATCACATCGAGGCCGGGCGCGATGTCGTGCAGCGTGATGCTCTGCCACTCCGCGTCGGCCTGCAGGGCATCCGACAGCGTGGGCCCCTTGTGGCGGATGTTGAGGTACTCCATCAGACTGCCCTGGCGGCTGTCGGCTTCGATGAGCAGGACTTTCTTGCCGAGATCGGCGAGCTGTTTGGCGAGCGAGAGGCTCACCGCCGTCTTGCCTTCGCCGCCGAGCGCCGAGGCGACCATGATCACCCGCGGCGGGCGGTCCGGGCTCGACATCACCACAGAGGTGCGCAGGTTGCGCAGGGCTTCGGCGAGCGCCGAGACGGGTTTGTTCGACACGTAGTTGAAATAGGCCTTGCGGTCGCGGACGCGAATGATCGGGATTTCGCCGAAGACCGGCTTGCCGGTGGTTTTCTCGAGATCCTGCGCGGTGCGGAAGCCGAACCCGGTTGCGGCGACGCGGCGCAGCTCGAGTCCGATGCCGATGAGCGCGCCGGCCAGCGCGGCGGCGGCCAAGATGAGCGGGACCCGGGGCAGGGCGGCCTCGATCGGGGCCACGGCGGGCGAGAGGATGCGGCTGTCGGCCTGCTGGATGCCCTGTTGGGCCGAGGTTTCCTTGAGCCGGTTGAGAAAGTATTCATAGAGCAGGCGGCTGGCCTCGGCCTCGCGCGAGAGCTGTTCGAGCGCGATGAGATCCCGCGACTGGGCGCTGATCCGGCTCTCGAGGTCCTGGACCGACGCGTCGAGCGCGATCACACGGTTGGCCGCGCGCTCGGCTTCGAGGCTCGCGCGGTCCTGCATCTGCGCAATCCGCGCCTCGGCGGCGCTGCGCTGGCTCTCGGTCAGCGGGGCGTCTTCTCCGGGCAGCAGACGGCGCAGCAGCGCGTCGCCCGTGAGGGCCAGAATGGCGCGCGGCCCGTCCAGTGCGGCAAGCTCGGCCTCGAAGGCGCGGGCGGCGGCGAGATCGGTGCGGGCGGTCTCCAGACGGTCGCGGATTTCCTTCATCTGGCGGTCCAGCAGGGCCAGGGTCTCCGCATCGATGAGATCGGTCGAGGACTGGAAGCTCTTCACCTCCGCCTCGCTTCTTTCCAGCTCCAGCTTAAGCTCGGACACCCGCTCGGTCAGCCAGACGGTGGCCTGCCGCGTCGCATCGTATTTGACCTGGAGCTGATCGAGCACATAGGCCTCGGCGAAGGCATTGGCGATGCGCGCGGCCTTGTCGGGCGAGGTGCTCGCGACCGTCAGCTGGAATACGAGGCTGTCGCTGACGTTCTGGACGGTCACATGATCCAGAAGCTCGGTCACGACAGCGGCGTTGGTCTGCGCCTCCGAGGGCTGCGTGACGGCGGCAGGGGGCGCTAGGGCCGGCATCTGCGCGACGATCATGCCGCGCAGCTGGTCGATGGGCGAGGGGGGACGCAGGACGGGGTTGTATTCGGGATCTGCGGTCAGATCGAGCGTGTCGACGACCTTCTGTGCCAGCCCGCGGCTGCGCAGGACCTCGACCTCGGTCTGCACCACGGACGCGTCGGACGACAGCCCGCTGATCACACCTTCGAGGTCAACGACCTGCTCTTCGCGGGTTTCCAGCACCAGAACCACATCGGATTTGAAGACCGGTGTGGCCAGACCCACGGCATAGATCGCGCTGAGCAGAACCGCGAGAAGCGCCACGGCAGCAACCCGCCATTTCCCGCGCCAAATGGTCGTCGCGAAACCGGCCAACTGTGCGGCACCGTCTTCGGAACCGTTGCTGGCCAAAACGGCTCTGTTCTGCGTGTTCATCCGGCCAGACCTCTAACCCGTTTTCCGAGGGCCTTGCGGCGCGCTCGGCACATCGCACTCTACGCCCGTATCATACGTCGAACCGGGTCCAATACCAAGAAACAACGAATTTATGATGAATCATCGCGATAGTTGAACAATGCATGCATTGATCCTCTCTAGGCTGTTCTCGTGATGGTAGAATTTCTCGGCATTTTCCACTATTACTAGAGGAGTTTTCTATTGTAGACTCAAATACTACGCAGAAATCCCGTTTTTGCGAGATTTATTAACGTTTTTTTCGATTCGAGTTTGTGTCTGGTTAACGCCTTGTTAACGTTCTCAAGCATTTGGAATCGCAGTTTGGGTAACGGTAATGAGTCATCATGGGGCTGATCTCGACTTCGCGCGTCCAACGGCCCTGTTCGGAGCGCCGGAATATACCGGGCGCGCCAAACGTGGTCTGGATATCGTGCTTGTCCTGATGTCCGCGCCGGTGACGGTGCCGCTCGTTTCATTGCTTTGGATACTCATCCGTCTGGACGGATCCCCGGGCTTTTTCGGACACAGGCGGATCGGCCGGGCGGGGCGGACATTCACCTGCTGGAAGCTGCGCACGATGGTGCCGGATGCAGAGCATGTGCTGCAGCATCACCTGCATGAGGACGCCCAACTGGCACAGGAGTGGGCCGAGACCTTCAAGCTGCAGAACGATCCGCGGGTCACGCGGTTGGGCGCGCTGCTGCGCAAGACGAGCCTCGACGAGTTGCCGCAACTCTGGAATGTGCTGCGGGGGGATATGAGCCTCGTGGGGCCGCGGCCCGTGCCGCGCGATGAGCTGGCGAATTATGCAGACAGGGCCTGGGCTTACAAGATGATGCGCCCGGGGCTGACCGGGCTCTGGCAGGTGACCGGGCGGGGCAGCTGCACCTACGACGAACGGGTGGAGATGGATGTCGACTATGCCCGGCGGGTCAGCGCGGGCCTCGATCTCAAGATCATCTTCAAGACCTTCGGCGTCGTCCTGCGGAAGACCGGCAGTTAAAGCCCGGGGCATGACCTTTCAATCGGCTCAACTGGCCACCGTTCTGCCCATCCCGGGCGACCGTGGGATCAAAGCACGCCGCGTGACTATGGGTGCAGCGCGTGGACGGCTTTGGTGATCCCGCGGCGCGCCTCGTCCAGCACCGCGGCGTGATGCTCCGGATCGAGCGGCGGCGCGCCCAGCCGCGCGAGGATCTCGTCCGGCTCGGGCTGCGGCTGGCGCAAGAGCGCGTCGGGCCGCCCGATCAGATCGAAAAACCCTTCGAGTTTGCGGTCCCAGGGCAGGCCGATGGGCGGTACGCCGGCGCTATAGGCGACGATGCTTGCGTGCAGCCGGTGCGAGATCACCGCATCGAGGCCCGAGATGAGGTGCAGAAGCGCGGCGGGCCGGTCCGGGCGGGGTGCCCGGCGCAGCGCGTGCGGGTCGATGTCGGCAAGATGCCGGATTGTCTCATCAAGGCAGGCTTCGTCTTCGAAGGCGCCATTGGTGAACAGCGTTACTGTCAGCCCCCGCGCCACGGCGCGGCGCGCCAGGCGCGCGTACCACGCTGGCCAGTGCCCGCCGCCCGCGGCCCCGCCGTGCAGGCGCAGGGCTGTGGGATGGGTCACGCCCAGCCCGATATGGCGCGCCGGGGGGGCCACGGGCGCGCGCGGGCCGTCGCCCAGCAGCGGCGCGCAGAGCACGCCGGGGTCGGGGAAAACCAGAGGCGGGTCCAGATGGTTGAGCCCCAGGGCTGCGAGATGCGCTTCGAGATTGTGCTTGGACGCCGCATCGCGCACCGAGAGAAAGCGCAGATTGCTATGGCTCAGAAGATCGCGAAAGAGCGCTGCGGCGCGCGGTGACCAGCCGGCCGCAACGCCGACGGCATGCAGGCCGATGGGCCGGTCGTCCGCCGCGCAGATCAGGCGGTGCAGTTTCAGCGGGAAGTTCAGATTGGCATCGGCGAGCAGCTGGCCGCCGCCGATCAGGAGTGCGTCGGTTCGGGCGAGCGCCTGGGGCAGAAGCGGGTCGAGCCGCCGCCGGATCTGGGCCGTCACAAGCTGTTCCGCAATGCGGTCGGCCAGCGGTGCGGGCAGGCGGCTGAGCCCGGCCAGCAGGCGCCGGCGCAGGGGCGCCTCGGCCTCCGCATAGCCGGTGCGCCCGGCCAGATCGAGGAATTCGATATCGGCGGGGGCAGCGGCGCGGATACATTCGGCGATCACCCCGTCGCCGATGTTGGGGCTGTACATGACGGCGGCAAGCAGCAGGGTCATGGCGGATCGAACGTCCAGGCAGGCGGGGTCTCGAGCATGGCGGAGAGCGCGGCGTGATCGGCGCGGAAGCGCTCCAGATAGGGGGTGAGGGCGGTGCGGTCAACGGCGCTGCGGGCAGTTTCGGTAAAGAGCAGGCGCTGCACCAGCGCACTGGATTTCACTGTGCTGACAAGGCGTTGCGCCCCGCGGCGGCGCAGGCCCCAGCCGGCGTTGCGCAGCACACGGGTCAGCCCCGGGGCCCGCGACCCGGCAGCCCCCAGCACGCGGGTGTCATAGGGCAGCTCGGGCAGGTAGCGCAGGCCGAGCGCGTCGCTGACCCGGCGCCCGAAGCCCGCCGGGTCCCGGGCGAGATCGTCATAGAAGAGGACGCACAGTCGGGCGTTGCCGATTGCGCGACGCGCGGCCGCCAACCGCGGGGCGTAGAGCGAGTGGTCGAGCAGTCCGGGGTGCTGCCGGAGCGCGTCGGCCAGCGGCGCGCGGGTGGTGCCGATCTTGAGCAGGTAGCGGTAGTGCGAGAGCGTGCGCTCGACCGGGTGGCGCAGGACGATCAGGCAGCGGGCGTCGGCGGGCAGGGCCGCGCCGATCCGGGCGAGTGCTGCGTCGGAATAGAGATAGTCGTGGCAAATCTCGCCGGTGCGGACGGCGGTTTTGGTTTCCGGGAACTGGCGGTCGTACCAGGCGAGGCCACGCTCGAAGAAGCGGTCGAAGAAGAAGAGCTCTTTGCTGGGGGCGAGGCAGACTTCGGGGTGCTGGCGCAGGATGAAGTCGAGCCAGGTGGAGCCGCATTTGTCGCCACCGAGGAAGAGGAAATTGACGCGGCTGGAGCGTTCAGTCATGATCGGCGGCTCCCCGGCGGCGCGGCAGGAGGCCCGGGGCGATCCGGTGGGTCTGCAGGATGAACCGGTAGCAAAGCGCGCGGGGGATCACCATGTTGGCGCTGACCATCAGCGCGGCGCCCAGGGTGCCGGCCAGCAGGATCGCGGCGGGCAGGAGCGCCAGCGCGGCGCAGGTGGTCACGGTGAGGTACCGCAGGTAGCGCCGCTCGTGCCCCGTTGTTTCCATGATCTGCACAGTGGGGCCCATGAGTGCGCTCGCGAGGTAGCCCGCGCCGAGGATCAGGAGCGGCGCGAAGGCGCTGTCGAAGCCCGGCCCGAAGAGCTCGAGGATCTGGCGGCCGAAGAGCGCAAAGACGGCGAAACCGGCCGCCGTGGGCCAGGAGACATAGCGAGCGACCGAGGCGCAGATCGATTGCAGCAATGCGTTATCACCCGCGGCGTGGCTGCGGGCGATGGCGGAGGCCGCGGCCATATTCGCCGCCATCAGGAAGAGCGACAGCACCATGGCCACCCGTAACGCGCTGAAAAATGGGCCTGTTTCTGCGGGAGAGAGGATCAGGCCCAGCAGCACGACGGCGAGGTTGGGCCCCGCGCTCTGGATCACCGAGGTGCCCCAGAGCCCGAGCGCGGCGTGGCGCCACTCGGTCCGAAGCTCTGGTGCGGCAGGAGCCGAGCGGCTCAGCAGCCCGCGCGCGGGCGCGTGCAGCAGCATCTGCCCGGCGGAGAGCCCGAGCAGGCTCAGCGCCAGCACGGTCAGAGCGCTGAAGGCCGTGGTCATCTGCATCAGGCCCGCGCCGGTTGCGAGCGCAGCGGCGATCACGATCAGCCGCCAGAGCACGTCGCGCGGTGCCAGGGCAAGCGACATGGTGCCATAGGCGCGCAACACATGGGCCTGGTATTCGGCGATGGAGAGCGCGAGCGCGAGCGGGCCAACCATGGCGAGATAGGGCATGCCCAGGCTGGTACTGACCAGCGCGAGCCCCGCACAGATCGCGGCACCGGCGGCCAGAATATGCCCGTAGCCGAAGCGCAGCAGCCCGGCGAGTGCTGCGTGATTGTCCTCGCCCACGTAGATCGAGGCGTATTTCAGCGCCAGCGCCCGCTGGCCGAAACTACCCGCGACAGAGAGAAGCACCGCCAGCGAAAAGGCGAAGCCGAACTCCCCGAAGGCCTCGGGCGGCAGGGCGCGGGCGAGCGCGAGAAACATCAGGAACGACAGACCGGCCGCCGCCACCTTGATCAGCAGCGCGACAAACCCCTGGCGGAGCAGGCCCTGCAGAGGTCCGGCGGTGCGGGTCATGAGGCGCGGGCAGGGGGCGCCCAGGAGAGGCCGAACCTCTCCAGCCGGGCTGCGATCCCACGCTGAAATGCGGCCCTGTCGAATTGGGCGGCATGGGCCCGCAGCGCCGCCGGATCGAGCCGGTCGAGCCCCTGCGCCTCGAACTGCGTGACGGCTGCGACCAGGGACTCCACCGTCGGCGCGTCGAAGAAGAGGCCTGTTTCCCCCGGCACCCCGGTCTCGAGCGCCCCGCCACGGCCGAGCGCGATCACCGGGCGGCCTGCACCCATGACCTCAACCGGGATCATGCCGAAATCTTCCTCGCCGGGAAAGATCAGTGCCTTGCAGCGGGCCATGAGGTCGCGAAAGGTGGCATCGTCGACGCGCCCGCGGAAGCTGATGGTCGGCCCAGCGATCTTGCGCAGGTGGCGCTCGGCGCTGGCCGGGCCGCCGGCCACGACAAGCGGCTTGCCCATCCGGGTGAAGGCCGCGACGGCAAGTTCGGGGCGCTTGTAGCTCGCAAGTTCGCCGGCCAGCAGATAGAAGGCTTCCGGGTCTTTCGGCGCGAAGGGTTCCGGCAGATCCACCGGTGGATGCACCACGGTGGCGGGGCGGCGCCAGTACTTCTCGATCCGTTTGGCGACATGGGCCGAGTTCGCGATGAAATCGTCCACCCGCGCGGCCGAGGTGACATCCCAGATCCGCATCCGGTGGGCGAGCAGCGGCATCGCCGCCCGGGTGAGCACGCCCGCGCCTGCCCGGTAGACGTGATACTGATCCCAGATATAGCGCATGGGCGAGTGGCAATAGCACAGGTGCGGCACGCCCGGCGGCGCGATCACGCCCTTGGCGGGGCCCGCCTCGCTGGACAGGACAAGATCGTAGCCCGAGAGGTCGAGCTCTTCCAGCGCGCGGGGCATCAGCGGCAGATAGGACTGGTAGAGCCGGGTGGCAAAGGGCAGCCGGCCGATGCGCGTGAGCTCGATCCGGTGCCGGCGCAGCGGCGCGCTGATCTTCGCGGGATCACAAACGTGCGTATAGATGGTGGCCCGCGGGAACATCTCGCACAGCGCTTCGAGCACCTTCTCGCCGCCCCGCATGCCGACCAGCCAATAGTGAACGATCGCCACCTTGAGGTCTGCCGGCTTTGAGGGAGGAAGCTGTGACATCCAAATGTCCCGTGGGTGCGGTTCTCTGGTTTGACCAGCGCGCGCGACCGGGCCCGCGACCCGCGCTGGGACGGTGGTAGCAGGCGACCGGCGGCGAAGAAACAGGTTTTTCCCACCCGCCGCGCGTTTTCCGGGGGCCATGTTGATTGCGCCACAAGCGGGGTAAGGCCGCCCGCCGGGAGATGTGGGATCAACGCGCCTTGCGGTCCTGAAGCGATGTATCGTGAGAAAATCTCACTCTCGTTAAAATTGTGTTAACAGATTGTTAACGCGTGCAACGGGCACTCCTGGTGCGGCGGGCCGTCAGATCCCGCGGACATCCGCCTGTTTGGCGATTGAGGCACCGCGATTTCGCTCGGCCGATGCGCGGAGGCGAGCGTGCGCCGAGGGTCTTGCGAGGCCGGGTCAGGGGTGACGCCAACCAGCGACTCACTGGAAAGTGAGTCTCTTGTGTATGCGCAGACACGTGAAAAACGTAGTGATTATGCTTAACTGCACAATAATTGTGCACGGTTTTGGTCTGCATAGAAAGTCAGTTTGCCACCTTTGGTAGACCGCTTTCCGGGCCTCGGTCACCAATGCGGGAAGATTTCACTACCTCTGGATGAGTTTGGCGAGATCGCCATAATATCGGCGGAAATCAGCCAAATTTCGCTTGCGTGACGGTCACCGATCCCTTCACGATGCGGGCAATTTCATAGGAAGGCACTTCCGTGCGCAGGTTTGGTAACGGGTAGCGTGCTGCTGGTTGAGAGCTTCTTTCAACTATAGGTAGTTTTTTGTCGCACGTTTTCCAGACACTTGAATTTTGCTCGATGCAATGCGCGCGGGCGTGCAGGTATTCATCTGGAGGACGGACCCGTGGCCGTAACGAACACTTTTTCTGCAAGCACACTTGATCTCAATGGAGTCGTCGGACTGTCGCAGCCGACCGCTCTGGTCTGGGGGCCCGACGGGCGGCTCTATGTCACAGAAGTCGACGGCGATGTGAAGGTTCTGACCGTCGCCTTCGGCGATCCGGATCCGAATGACGCCGACAACACCGCGCAGTTCTATGTGACCGACGCGGTGCTCGTGCCGGACATCAAGAACATTCCGAACTTCAACGACAATGGCACCAGCGCGCCGCAGAACCAGCGGCAGGTGACCGGTATCGACGTGACCGCACAATATGATGCGAACGGCGATCCGATGACGCTGCCGGACGGGACGCCGATGGTGACGATGTATGTCACCTCCTCCGACAACCGGATCGGGGCAGGGGGGTCGGGCAATGACGCGGGGCTCGACACCAACTCCGGTGTGATCACCAAACTGACGCAGACCGGCCCGAACAGCTGGGACGCGGTGGATATCGTGCGCGGTCTGGCGCGGTCGGAGGAGAACCACGCCACGAACGGTCTGGAGGTCATTCAGGAGATTGACGAGACCACCGGCAAGCTGATCAGCGAACGGATGATCGTGTCGAGCGGTGGTAACGCGAACACGGGCGCGCCGTCGAACAACTTTGCCGGCCAGCAGGAGCAGCCCTACAGCGGTGCGCTGCTGGAGGTGGATCTGGATGCAATCAACGCGCTGACGCCGTTTGAGGACCCGATCACGGGCCGGATGGTTGCCTATGACCTGCCGACTCTGGATGACCCGACGCGCCCGGGCACGGACGATAACAATGACCCCTTCGGCGGCAACGACGGTCTGAACTCGGCCAAGCTGACCGCGGACAGCCCGGTTCAGATCTATTCGGCGGGCTATCGGAACGCTTATGACGTGGAAGTCACCGACGACGGCCGCGTCTTTACCTATGACAACGGGGCGAACAACATCTGGGGTGGCCGCCCGATTGGTGAGCCTAACTTCCTTGATAGTCTCTATATTGCGCTCAATCTGAACAACGGCGACGGAAATGTGAACGACGATATCAACGTCGAGGCGTTCAACCCGTCGAACAACGATTCGCTGCATGAGGCGACCCGTTCGGACGACCTGGACGGGCGCGAGCTGTCTGCCGGCAAGGGCGGGCCGCAGCTCTACGACTGGGATTACGGCGACGGGCAGGGCACCTTGCAGCTGGTCTATGGCGGGCATCCGAACCCGACGCGGGCGGAAGGCTCGCGCGCGGGTCTGCTGTTCTCGCCCGAAGCGGGCACGGACAATGCGTTCCTCATGGTGTCGAACGAGGACAGCTTCGGCAATGGTGGCGACAGCGACTATGACGAGGTCATCGCCTGGCTGACCGAGGTCGAAAACAACAACACCGACTATCCGGATGTGTTCAACCAGTCCGGCCAGCGCATCTACGGGGCGGATCCGGGCGATCTGACCAAGAAGGTCATCGCCATGACCCCTGGGGTTGCCTACGATATCTACCTGATGCCCGATGGATCCGCCGAGATCCGCCCCGAGGGCACCACGACCGGTCTGCCGGTCGGCGGCCAGTACATCGGCACCTCGGGTCTGCCGGCGGATATCGCCGATATCGTCTCGGCGCCGAACCCGATCGAGGGAAACTACCTCGAGGCGGGGTCGGAAGACGGCTCGCTCGACTTCGGCAAGGGCTCGGTCAACGGCCTGGCGGAGTACACCTCGACCATTCTGGACGATGGCAACACCAAGATGTCGGGCGCGCTGCTCGCCACATCGCTGAACCAGGGCCAGATCTACGTGATCGGGCGCGACGAGAACGGTGTGGTGCAGACCAATGACAGCGGCACCTTCACCCAAGCCGCGGATCGCACCACGCTGCAGGCGGGCGGCGGCCCGCTCGGCATTGCGACTCTCGGCGACGATGTGGGTCAAAAAGGCCTGAATTTCGCCTTTACAGGCTCGATCTGGGTCGCGACGTTCAACCAGAACGGGCCCCTGATCGAAGTCTTTCAGCCTGAAGGCGTTGGCCTGCCACTGGCGGGCGCGGATATCGTCGATGAGGAAGACAATGACCTCGACGGCGTGAAGGATATCGACGATCCCTTCGAGTACAGCCCCGAGAACGGCTATCAGCTGTCCGCGGGCGAAACGATCGAGATCGACTTCAACCCGCAGAACACCAATTTCCCGATTTCGCTGTCGGGCACCGGACTTCTGGGCGCAGCACTGGACGGTGTGACGCCGAACCAGGATGCCCGCTCGGTTGAGGAAGGCTTCAGCGGCGACCAGCTGCAGGACGGTTTGTTCGACAACGGTCAGAACATCCTGCCGGGCGGCAACGCGCCGATCCTGAAGATCAAGACGGTTGTGGATGGCTCGGTCGTGGGGTCGGACAACGATGCGCGCGACGTCATGCAGACCGGTTTCCGCCCCGATCCGGAGGTGGATCGCATCGCGCTGACCATGTCGACGGCGAACTGGATCCCCTCGCGGGTCAACAGCCCGCTGGAGGGCCAGCTCTCGGGCATCATGTTCGGCGACGGAACGCAGTTCAACTTCCTGCGCGCGGTTTACGGCGGCGTTGAAGGCGGTGTCGGTTTCGAGGTGGGCGTCGAGATCGGCGATGCGAATTACACCAAGCTCGCCACCGTTCTGGTCCCCGGGCTGAATGACGGCAACAATGAAGTGGTCGACCTGCAGATTATGATCGACCAGGGCAACAATTACGCGGTCGAGGTGGGCTATCGTTTCGGCACCGAAGGCGATTTCATCCCGATCCCGCTGAATGGGGGGGCAGGCTACAATCTGCCGGCGGGCGTGCTGCAAGACGTGCTGAACGGCGATCATACCGTGCAGTCGACGGGCGGCCCGGTGCTGACCTCCGGTGCGGCGGTGGGCTTCCTGGCCGAAGACGTGCCGGGTGGCGATCTGACCGATGTGGATTTCTTTGGCCTGAAGATCGAAAGCCTGCCCAACGAGCTGGCGGCCAATGACGCGGCCAGCGTCGGACAGCAAGGCACCGACGGTGCGGATGTCATCATTTACGACGGCACAGAGACTGATCTGGCGCCGCTGGACGACACGGTCGAAGATTTCGACGGCACCCAGTCGTCTGCCGATTACAATGTGACCGGCAACGACAATGACAACGTTTTCAAGGTGGGTGAAGGGGCCAATACCATCACCACCGGCGCGGGTGCCGACAGCATCCAGGGCACCAAGGCCCAACTGAACGGCGACACCATCACCGATTTCACAACCGACGATGAGGTAATCATCAACGGTGTCACGGTGAATGACATCACCGTGGGCTTCGAGGTCGGCTCGGCGGTTGTGGTGATTGACGGGGACACCCGCATCACCTTTGACGGGCCCGATTTCGCGGATTTCCAGGCGGAGGATGGCAACGACATCTTCGAGTTTGAGTCGGTCGCGGGGGGAGTCCGTCTTGTGACCAAGGATCCGCTGACCCCGGTGATCGCGATCAACGCAGGTGGCGACGACGTGCCAGGCCAGACCCTGCGCGAGCAGACCGTCAACTTCGTCTCGGACGGTCCCGGCGCACCGAAGACGGGCTTTACCGTCACGGGCGACTACAAGGCCTATTCCAGCGGTGCGTCGAACGCCTTCGACTTCCCGGGGACCGAGCTTGACGATGTGCTCAAGAACGAGCGGTCGTCGGCTTCGGAGGCCAATTGGGGCTATGCGATCGACGTGCCGAACGGCAACTACCTGGTCGATCTGATCTATGCGGAGATCTTCCACGACCTGACCGCAAACAATGGTGACCCGGCAGGCAAACGCGAGTTCGATGTGTTCATCGAAGGCGACCAGGTCGAAGACAATTACGACATCATCGACGACGCGGGCGCCTCCGGCACCCAGGTGATCAAGACCTATCAGGTGACGGTCACCGACGGGGTGCTGGAGATCGAGTTCAACAAGGAGGTCGATCAGGCGAAGCTCTCGGGCCTCGTGGTCTGGGCCGTTGGCGGCAGCTTCGAGCCGCCCGCCGATGAGACCGCGCCCGAGATCGCGGAGATCTTCGTCGAGAACCCGCCGAGCGTTCAGGACGGTCCGCGCGACGCGATTGTCACGCTGACCGACAACGCCGGGTTCGAGGCCGCCGATTTCGCGGGCCTCGACGGCTCCGAGCTGGTGTTCAGCGGCATCGTGCCCTCCTCGGTTGCGGCCCCCACGGTCGATATTTCACCGGACGGCAAGACGGCGACGCTCACCTATGAGCTGCAGCCGCCCACCGATACCAACGCCTGGCCGCTCGGACAGGGGCAGATCAGCATCGCCGCGGGCGCCTATGGCGATGCAGCGGGCAACACAACTGCTGCGGCGGATGGGGTCTTCTTCGTCGAGCCGAACCTCGACAATCTGATTGCAGGGGATGTGGCGCTGGCCATCAACGTCGGCCCGACCGCCAACACCATCGACACTTCGCTGGAGGGGACCGACAAGAACACCTACGGCGGTGCGATCACCGGTGATACGATCATCAACGGGATCAATCTGGAGGCGGATGATCCGAGCTATTACACGCCGACCACCAAGACCGGCAGCAACATCGACGGCAAGTTCGGTCCGACCGGCTCGAACCCCGCGCTGGACGGCTCGGCCCTGCACACCTATCGCGACGCGGCCTCGGGCTCGTTCACGGCGACATACCCGATTGAAAACGGGATCTATGTGGTCGAGCTGTGGTTTGCCGAGCTCTTCCACTCCACCGCGGGCAACCGCCAGGGCGACTACACCATCAATGGTGAAGAGTTCGCGATGGACTTCGATGCCTTCACCGAGGCGGGTGCGGCCGATACCGCGGTCAAGATCACCAAGAACGTGGTGGTGACCAACGGTCAGATCGTCATCGACGTGAATGCCGACACCGGAGAGCCCGGGTTCAACGCGATTGTGGTCTATGATGCGATCCCGTCGGATCTGCCGCCCACGATCTCCGTGGCTGATGTGTCGACCGCGGAAGGTGAGGATGCAACCATCACCTTCAGCCGGATCGGCGATCTGAGCGAGGACGTGACGGTTGAGTATGCGCTTACGGATGTGGATACCGATGCCAGCGACTACGGCACGGCCACGCCGGCGACGGTGACCATTCTCGCGGGTCAGACCTCGGCGACGGTCACACTGCCGATTGTCGATGACGAAGACGAAGAGGCCGCCGAGAGCCTCACCGTCAGCATCACGTCGGTGTCGAACACTTCGAACGATGCGGTGATTTCGGCGACCGGTGGCAGCGCCACAGTGACCATCGCGGCGAGCGATCCGAGCACCGATCTGCCCGAGGGCGGAACGCTGCTGGCGCTTGACTTCGAGACGGCGGGCGATCCGCTGGTCGAGGGTGGTTTCGACACCGTTCTTGGTGGGGCCACCGCGCTGGAGGCCGAGAAGATCTCGATCGTCGGCGGCAAGCTGGTCGTGAACACCTCGCATGGCGATCTGTCGAATGTGCCGACCGATGCCTCGAAGAACGATCTGGTCAAGGCAGTCGATCTGTCGGATGCGGGGGTGAACGACATCATCATCTCGACGGCCTTCGACAACCCCTTCACGGCGGCCTACCTGACGTCGATCGGTGCGACGGGCGATACGATCCCGAACTACAAGCAGCAGGGGATCATCATCGCGACCGGCGATCCGGCGACGAACCAGAACGCCGATCAGTTCATGAAAGTCGTCTATGGCGGCGGCGGCGGCACGCAGACGCAGATGTGGTCGCAAACCTCCGTCGACCAGCCGGTCAAGCTGACCGCGGTGAGCGCGGCGGCCGCGGCACCCTTCGCGAATGCGGATGTGGCCCGCGTCGAACTGGCGCTGATCATCGACAAGGCGGCTGGCACGATTGCGCAATTCGTGACCTACCTCGATGGTTCTGGCGCGATCCTGGGGGGAGTCCGTCCAGTGCCGACACCCGGGTTTGCGACAGCCGAGGCCCAGCCGATCCCGGCGGCGCTGCTGACGGCGATCACCAACGGCACCTCCGTTGTGGGTGTGACCTCGACCGACTTCGGCGGTGCGGAGGCCGCGGCCGACAGCTTCCCGGCCACGTGGGACTTCGTGAACGTGACCTCGCCGCAGGTCGCCGATCCCGAAGGCCCGGACGCGGTGAACGGGACGCTCTATGTCGACTTCTCCGACGACGGCCTTGCGCCGACGGATGTGGGCGCCCTGGCGAACGGCAGCAACATCGTCGTGGCCGAGCAGGTGGGCGATGATGATGGCCCGCTGGGTCGTGACCGTGACTACTTCACCTTCGAGGTGCCGGAAGGCCAGGTGCTGACGTCGATCCTGGTGACCGGCTTCCAGAACCAGGAGCCGACAGATACCGCAGGCTTCGTGGGGCTGCAGGAAGGCACGCAGATCACAACCGATCCGGTGACGGGTGCGGGCTTTGGCGATCTGCTGGGCGGCGCGATCTACACGGATGGCGACGATATCCTGAACCTGATGTCCCAGGGGGGCGATGTTCAGGGCTTCAACTTCCCTGGCTTCGGCCTGCCGCTGGAGGCGGGCAGCTACACGATCTGGCTGAACCAGGGGGCGGATCTGCCGACCACGGTCACGCTGGACTTCGTGCTGGCCGACCGGCCGGCGGATGTGACCTTGTCGATTGCCGATGCGGGCAATGTGGTCGAGAACGGCGACTTCGGCGTCACCGTGCTGGGCTTCGAGCTGACCGCAAGCGACGGCTTCGACGGCACGCTGACCGTGACCTATGACACCGCCATCGACACCGGGCTGACGCAGGATGTCACCTTCGTGGGCGGCGTCGGCACGCTGACCGTGCTGGTGGACAACGACGATGTGGACGACGGGGCCGAACCGGTGACCGTGACGCTCACATCGGCTGTGGATGCCATCGGCACCGAGACGGTGGAAATCGTCAGCGGATCCGAGAGCGGCAATGGCAGCGTGGTCGAGGATGACGGACCGCTCGCGCTGGTGCGCGGCAATGTTGTCTATGCCGTCAACGCGGGCGGACCGGCTCTGACCCAGGACGGTATCGACTTCGAAGCCGGGGACAATGCGACCAACGGCGCACCCTTCACCGGTGGCCAGCTCTATGACGATGTCGGCAACGGCGGCGGCGCGAACGGCATCCAGCCCGATTTCACTGGGACCATCTACCAGACCGAGGTGAACTCCGGCCCCGCCGGCGACAGCACGCCGGGCTTCTTCGATGCAAACCTCACCTTTGACGGCATCGATCCGACCAAGAGCTACTTCATCGATCTCTACTTTGCCGAAATCTTCACGACCGACCCGAACGCGCGGGTCTTCGATGTGGTGATCGAGGGTCAGGCGCCTGCCGCTGGCAGCGTGCTCGACGACATCAACCCGCTGCTGCAGAGCGGTAACATCAATGCGCCGGTCATCATCGAGGTGCCGGACCCGGTCACGCCGGGTGCCAATGGCACCATTGATCTGTCGTTCGTCACGGAACTCGACCGTGCGAAGGTCAGCGCCATCGTGATCCGCGAAGCGGTCTCGCCCATCGCGGCGACACCCGGCGACGTGGTTTTTGCCGTTAATGCCGGCGGCGGCGCCTTCACCGACGAGAGCGGTGTTCAGTATGAAGCCGATGCCGCGTCGAACTGGAACCCCGAAGCCAATACCTCGGCAGACGCCGGGGCGAACCTTCCGGCCAATGGTGACTATACGGGCGATGGGATCGGCAATGCCGATGACACCGTCTATATCACCGAACGCTGGGGCGGGTCGGGGACTGCACCTGATCTGACGTTCACGCGCGATGGGATCCCGGCGGGCGAGTACTTCCTGACCATCAAGCTTGCGGAAATCTTCAACCCGCTGCTGACCAATGGCAACAGCCGGATCTTCGACATCACGGTGAACGGTGTTCAGGTCGCGGACGATCTGAACCTGCTGGCCACAGCCGGTATGGACGTGGCCTCGGACATCGAAGTCATGGTGACCATTGCCGACGAGGGCAACGGAACCGGAACCCTGACAATTGCCGGCGATCCCTCCGCCGACAACGCCAAGTTCAGTGGGTTCATCCTGCGGGAGGCCGTTGTCGATGTGCCGACAACGGATGTGACGATCTCGGTCGCGGATCTCGAGGCCGAGGAAGACGGCGGTGTTGCGAATGTGGTCTTCACCCGCGAGGGCGATACCACGTCGGATGTCACCATCACCTTCGCCCTTGCCGATGGCACAGGCGTTGCGGGTGTCGACTATGAGGTGCCTGCCTCCAACACCGTGACCATTCTGGCCGGTCAGACCACGGCGACAGTGCCGGTCACCCTCATCGACAATGACGCGGATACTGAGGTGAAGGACTTCACGGTCACGATCACCGATGTGGACGCGGCAGGCGGCGAGTCCGCCAGCCTCGGACAGGGGTCCGCGACGGTCACCATCGACGATGACGAGGACTTCGATCCGGCGGATATCGATGGCGACGGCGTGATCAACTATGTCGATCCGCTGGCCTATGATGGCGACAACGGGTTGGGCAATGTGCTGGGTGTCGGCGGCTCGTTCCGTCAGGACTTTGATGTCGATACCACGGATGTCTTTGACGCAGATGGGGGTTTCACCGGCATTCTGGTCAACACCGTCGGCTTTGTTCCGCCGGGCACGAGCGAGACCGATCCTTACGGTGACCGGACCACGGAGCCGGTTTTTGACGGCGGTGGTAATCTGATCGAAGGCGCCGAAATCAAGGACGGCGCGCTGAAAATCGTGGCGACCGAGACGGATACCTTTGGCAGCGGGACACCGACCAATCAGAGTAACCAGGTCAAGGACAACTATGTCCGCGGTGCGGATGTCACCGGCGTTGACCTCTTCTCGGTTGAGGCAAAGGCGGCCAACCCCTGGCCGACCATCACAAGCGGTCAGACCGGATTGCAGTTTGCGTCGCTTGGCATCACGATTGGCGCGGGCGGCACCGACGACTGGGTCAAACTGGTCTATGGTGTGCGAGACGGCGGCGTGACCGTCGAGTTCGCATCGCAAGGTTCGCTGACCTCGGGCAACCAACTGGTCCCGGTGACCTATCCGGTCGACGCCACCGAAGCGGCGGCGGATCTGGTGTTCCGCTTCGATGTCAACAAATCGAGCACCACGGTGGGTTTGGAAGGTCTTCCAACGCTCACAGGCTATGTGACGTTGCTCGATAGTGCCGGCAATGAACTTCAGACGGTGAGCACCGATGAGAAGGTCATCACCGGGTCGCTTCTGTCCTCGCTCAATGGTCAAAACCCATTGACCGGAGGAACAGGCGGCGTGACCTATGGTGTGTCCGTCACGGAATGGGCCGGTGGCACCGGGAACAGCTTCACCGGCGAGTGGGACTACCTGGAAATCTCGGCACCGGACAATGCGCCGGAAGTGGATGCGGGGGTCACGGACCAGGTCGCGACGGAGGCGAGCGAGCTCGACTTCACGCTGCCCCTGGATGTCTTCAAGGACGACAACGGTGTCGCGAACCTGACGCTTTCCGCGACGCTGGACGATGACAGCCCGCTGCCGGCGTGGCTGAGCTTCGATCCGGACACGGGCCGCTTCCTCGGCACGCCCGCCGATGGCGATGGCAGCATCACCGTCAAGGTCACGGCGGACGACGGGACGAATCCGCCTGTCTCCACCACCTTCGAGCTGACCGTCAACGACATCCCCGGACCGTTCATCTGGTCCCGCGATGCGGATGAGGACGGTGTCGGCACCCCGACCGATCAGATCGAGGCCTATGACCAGCCGGACGGCTATGTGCTGGCCAGCCTAGGCACCGACGATGACGATACGGACCCGACCGTCTACGAGGGCGCGCCCGAGATCAACGACGGCAAGGACAACGATCAGGACGGCGACATCGACGAGGACAACGCCGACCCGGTTGCGGGGGCCGACAGCAAGACCGGCATGCCGGACAAGGCCGTCACCTTCACCCGGACCGAGCTGATGTCGAACGACAGCGACGCCGACGGCGACGCGCTGAGCTTCAGCATCGTGCCGGACAGCGGCGTGTCGGGCACCGTGTCCTATGACGCGGGTTCAGGGATCGTGACCTTCACGCCGGATGCGGGCTACACCGGCCCGGCGAGCTTCGAGTATCGGATCGCCGACGCCTTCGGTGGCGAGACCACGCAGACGGTCTCCATCGAGATCAGCGCGGACGCGGGCACCAACGCCACGCCTGTGGTGATCGCCAACGACGATGTCAGCAGCTACGGCTCGCAGGATGCGGTCGAAGGCGACATGATCGTGGATGAGGAGACCCAGGTGGTGACCCTGCAGGGCAACGCCTGGAAGAAGGTCGCCCTCGACGGCGGTCTGACCACGATGGGGCCACAGACGCTGAGCCTGCTGGCCGAGAGCGGTCTGACCATCACCGAGGGCATGGTTCTGCGGTTCACGGTGAACTCGCCGGACATCCCGGAACTGATGGCAATCGGCTTCGACAACGACGAGGACTTCCGCAA
The DNA here is from genome assembly GCF_025755255.1 of Roseobacter sinensis. Taxonomy (GTDB): domain Bacteria; phylum Pseudomonadota; class Alphaproteobacteria; order Rhodobacterales; family Rhodobacteraceae; genus Roseobacter; species Roseobacter sinensis. The sequence continues at coordinate 38,372 of NZ_JALIEB010000023.1, forward strand.
CCCGGGCACCGCGTTCTTCCAGCTCGGCGGCACGCAAAGGGTCGGTGACTGGAACCAGACCTATCGCGTCTACGACGAAAGCGTTCTGGGCACCGATGTGACCATCGAGATCGCGCTGGATGCCTATGTCGGCATGCAGTTCTCGAACATGGTGTTCATCAATGACCAGGACGCCAACCCCACGGCGGGCACATCGATCTATTCCAACATCGAGATCGTCACGCCGTCGGATGTGAACAGCGCCCCTGTTGCTGCGGAAGACGATCTTGTGATGGAGTCCGACGCGGCCCTGGTGATCGCGGCCAGCGAGCTTCTGGCCAATGACAGCGACCCGGATGGCGACCTGCTGACCATCACGGCCGTGGGCAACGCCGTGAACGGCACGGTCACGCTACAGAACGGTCTCATCACCTTCGAGGCCGACGCGGATTACGACGGACCGGCGAGCTTCGAATACACCATCGAGGATCCGTCTGGCGCCTCGTCGGTCACCACCGTGGATATCACGGTGCTGCCGCCGGGTGGGGGGGACATCGAGAAGGACATCAACTTCAACGACAACCCGATCGAATCCTACGACCGGCAGGACTCCAAGCCGGGCGCCGGCTTCGAGATCTCGCCCGCAGGCGACAGCCTGACGCTGGATGGCAACGTCTGGAAGAAGACCGCGATCACCGATGGCCCCTACGAGGTCACCGAGAACACGGTGCTGCGCTTCGAGATGACCATCTTGAACGACAGCGGCGAGATCGTCGGCATCGGTCTGGAGAACGACAATTCGTTCCGGAGCGCCAACGACGTGCTGTTCCAGCTCTTCGGCAGCCAGAACTTCGCGACCTGGTCCAAGCAGGACTACAACGGCCAGTACGGCACCGTCGGTCAGCCGACCGCCTATGAGCTCTCTCTGGCGGATTACGCCGGGCAGTCGTTCCAGACGCTGGCCTTCATCAACGACGATGACGCAAACGGCACGTCGGCCGTCCAGTTCTCCAATGTGAAGCTGGTCGAAGTGCTGATCACCGATCCGGGCGACACCAATGCGCCAGAGATCTTCGGTGGCGAAATCGCCGATCAGGTGGTCACCCAGGATGCGCAGTTCGAGATCGACCTGCCGTTCTTCGACACCGACACGCCATTCGAGGATCTGACCTTCAGCTTCGTCAACCTGCCGGCCTTCGTGACCGAGGAGGATGGCCTGCTGACCGGCACGCCGACCAATGACGATGTGGGCGAGTACGACATTGCGGTCACGGCCACCGATCCGGAGGGCAACTCCACCACGGGGACCTTCACGCTCACGGTCGAGAACGTGAACGACGCGCCCGTGGTCACAGGTGTCTATGAAGATGTCGAGGCGATCATCAACAGTGAGATCGTGCTGGCGCTGCCGGACGGGCTCTTCGAAGATGTCGATGTGGGCACCGTTCTCACCTACGCGGCCGAAGGGCTGCCGGAGGGTGTCACGATCGACGCGGCTACCGGCGAAATCTCTGGCACGCCGACGGAAAGTGGCGACTTCGAGATCACCATCACGGCCTATGACGGCCCTGTGGGCGATCCCGGCACCCTGTCCGCCTCGACCAGCTTCACCATGGATGTGGCCAGCGGCCCGCCGCGCGAAGCGGTTCTGATCGAGGCGGAAGACTTCACCGCCTTCACCGATCCGAACGAGGCCTTCGAGGGGTTCTTCCGCAGCTTCGCCGGCCCGGCCTCCGGGCAGCAGGTGATCCGGGTGCCGGTGGGAGGCGATGGCTTCATCTCCACCGATCTGGACGCCGCAGGCGTGGTGCCGGGCTTCTACGACATCGCGGTCATCCACTTCGATGAAAGCGACGGCGCGGCGACGGTCACCATCAAGATGGATCTCGGCGACGGCAGCGATCCGGTCGATATCGGCTCTTTCGTCATGAACAAGACGGCTGTCGAGCTTCCGGGCCAGGGCAATGGCACGCAGGCGGCGAACATCACCTCTGCGGTCTTCCCGACGGTCAACATCCCGGCGGGCGCCAAGCTGATCATCGAGGGCCAGGCCCAGGGTGGCGAGGTGTTGCGGATCGACGCGGTGCGCTTCGACCCGATCGAGAACACGCCGCCGGCGATCAGCACGCCCGCCGAGGCGACCGTGGATGAGGGCACGCTGCTCGCAGCGGATGTGGACGCCACCGATCTGGAAGGCTCGGAGGTCACCTACGCCATCGTCGGCGGTGCGGATGCGGCGCTCTTCACCATCGACCCGGTGACGGGGGAGGTCTCCTTCGTGACGGCGCCCGACTTCGAGGCGCCCGGCGATGCGGATCAGGACAACGTCTATGACGTGGTGGTCTCGGCCAGCGATGGCGACGTCGCCTCCGAGCAGGCGCTTGTCATCACCGTTGCCAATGTCGAGGAAGCACCGGAGTTCAGCAGCCCAACCGAAGTGGATGCGGCCGAGAACGACACCGCAGCCGCGACTGTCGCGGCGGTGGACCCGGATGGTCTGTCGGTCACCTACGCGCTTGCGGGCACCGGTGCGGATGAGGCGCTCTTCGCGGTCGATCCCATCACCGGAGTGGTCACCTTCCTGACAGCGCCGGACTTCGAGACCCCCGGCGATGCCGATCAGGACGGTGTCTACGAGGTGTCGGTCACGGCAAACGATGGCACGTCTCAGACGACCACCGATCTGCAGATCACGGTCACCGACGCCAATGACGCGCCCGTGGCCGACCCGGCACCGGAGGCACAACCGGCCATCATCGACGCGCCGCTGTCGCTCTCCATCGTGGGGCTGTTCTCAGATCAGGACATCGGCGACACGCTCACCTACACGCTGATCAGCGGAGCGCCTGCGGGCATTACCGAGGTCGACGCGAATGGCAATCTGGTTGGGACACCGACCGAGATCGGCCTCTTCAGCGTGGTGATCGAAGCCACGGACGGCACCGAAACCGTGCAGGCGACACTGCCACTGAATGTGGACGCGGCCGACAACACCTTCGGTCCGGTGGCGCCCTCGCAAGACCTCGACGGCGACCTGGTGATCAACTCGCTCGATGACGATGTCGATGGCGACGGGATCCTCAACGAGGCGGACAGCTTTGCCTATGACGCGGACAACGGCACGTTGCTCGCCGATGGGGAAAGCATCGAGCTCACCTTCGACGTGAACGGCACGCCCTATCAGAACGGCTTCACCGGTCTGTTGCAGGCGGGTCTGGCAGGCTCGTCGGCCCTCAAGGACTTCGACGAGGACACCGGCGCGACCAGCGTCGCGGGCGGCCTGCTGACCACAGCCACGACCACGGGGGACACCGGAGGCACCAATACGCCCGAAGATGACTTCCAGCTGGGCGTGAAGAACGCCGACTTCACGGTCGAAGCGCGGGTGATCAACCCGTTCGAGACCACACCGGCGGTCAGCTTCGACCAGATCGGGATCCACGTGGGTGTCGACAGCACGGACTTCGTGAAATTCGTCTTCGGCAACACGGTCGAGTTCTCTTCGCGGACCGACGATGTCGAGGCGAAGGCCACAGGCGGCAACCAGCCGTTGCCGGCCGTGCTCACCGGCACCGCGGACTTCTCGGCGGTCGACATCACGCTGACGGTGAACTCCACCAGCGCGACGGCCGCGACGATCACGGCGGTGGCGACCTTCCTCGACACCAATGGCGACCCGATTGCGGGCGCCTCGGGGGTCAGCTTCGGCTCGCTCAACGTGACCGGAGCACTGGCGGCCGCACTGGCGGATGAAACCGTCGGTGTCGGCACCGGCTTCACCCATGTGCATGCCGGATCGAGCAGCTCGTTCAACGCGCAGCTCGACAGCTTCAAGGTCACGGCCACGGATGGCGGCTCGGTCGATCCGTCGAATGCCCTTGCGGTCTTCGATGGGGAGGACGACCTCTTCACCGGCAACTCCTACGGGACCGATGAAGTGGGCTCGGCGGTGCTCGAAGTGATGACGGGCAACAACAACATCCAAAGCTCGAACTTCGGCCAGAACTCCTTCCAGCTGACCAACACCGGTGACAAGAACATCGCAGCCGTGTTCATCGACGTGAGCACAGCGCTCTATCCCGACAGTGTCTTCGACCCTGACGGGGCGGGCGGCGACAATGCGTTCAAGCCTTGGGGGATCAACTCCGGCGGTGCCGAGACCGGAGCCTCCATCACCGGCGGCACGGGCGGCTACTTCCTGCCCGGTCAGGACCCGCTGGCCAACACCACAGGCACCGGTCAGGCGTCGAACGGCGGCTTCAAGGGAGCGATCGTCAAGTTCACCAACTTCAATAACGGTGAGACGGTCGGCTTCTCCGGCGACATGGATCCCAACTCCCTCGCCGGGCTGGACAAGGGCGGCAGCAACGGTGTTGACACCAACGCCATCAACGGCTGGGACGCGGGCGGCATCTCGGGGCACGAGATCATCGGGTCGACCTTCACGATCCTCTTCGATGACGGCACCACGGCCACCGGTCAGCTCGCCAGCGACGGCAGTGCAGCCGGCTCGCAGGGTGTGGCCTCGGAAGCGGGCTTCGCCTCCGACGCGCCGACACTGGTGGTCAACGGCTTTGCCGCAGGCGAGGTCGGCACCTATGGTGGCGAGCAGCCGACCATCCTGGTCACCGGCGATCCGGGCGCCATCGTCCGCATCACCATGACCAAGGGCTTCGACCCGGTCGGCAACACCGCGAACGGCATCGACGCGCTGGTCGAGGACCGTCTGGAGCGCTACGACTTCAAAGCCTCCAACGCCTTCGACGCCCAATCCGTCGATGTGACCATCGGCCCCGACGGGACCTTCGATGCGACCGGTCTCTTCGACTATGACGACAACCTCGCCTACAACGGTACCTTCGCAGGTGACGATGTGGCCGAGATCGGGTTCGTCGCCGTCGTCGTGGATCCGTCGCAAGGCAACCTGCCGGTGAGCCCGGTCACCAAGCCGATCTACCTCGCCAACGAGGGCGGTCCGGTGGAAGGTGACCCGGTCGGCAACGACGGCACCAACGCGCTGGAGGTCTTTGCCGGCGAAACCGACCTGATCACCAACGCGACCTACGCGGACGGCGTGACCGGTTCGGCGGTGCTCGACATCATGGCCGGCGTCAGTGACATCGACGGCTCGAACTTCGGCGCGAACTCCTTCCAAGTCACCAATACCGGTGGCAAGAAGATCTCCGCCGTGTTCATCGATGTCAGCGATGCGGTCTACCAGGATGCGGTCTTCGATCCCGATGGGGCCGGCGGCGACAACGTGGCCAAGCCCTGGGCGGTCAACTCCGCAGGCGGCACCGGTGCCTACATCAGCGGTGGCACCGGCGGCTACTTCCTGCCCGGTCAGGACCCGCTGGCCAACACCACGGGCACCGGCCAGCCATCGAACGGCGGCTTCAAGGGGGCGATCGTCAAGTTCACCGACTTCGACACCGGTGAGACGGTCGGCTTCTCCGGCGACATGGATCCCAACTCCATCGCGGGGCTGCTGAAGTCCGGTGTGGATGCGGGTGCCACCGACAGCTGGGACGTGGGCGGCATCTCGGGACACGAGCTCATCGGATCGCGGTTCACCGTGCTCTTCGATGACGGCACCACCGCCTCGGGCCAACTCGGCAGCGATGGCAGCGCCTCGGGCTCGCAAGCGCTCGCCGATCAGGGCCTGACCAAAGCCACGACGCCGACCCTCGAGGTCAATGGCGTGGCGGCCGGCGGCACGGGCACCTACGGCGTGACGCAACCCACCATCATCGTCACCGGTGATGTGGGCGACACGGTGCGGATCACCATGACGAAGGGCTTCAACCCGGTGGAGAACACCGCCAACGGGATTGCGCAGCTCGTCGAGGACCGGTTGGATCGCTATGACTTCAAGGCGAACAACAACTTCGACAGCCAGTCCGTCGATGTGGTGATCGGCCCCGATGGCACCTTCGACGCCACCGGCCTGTTCGACTACGACGACGCGGTCGCCAACAACAATGCGGATGGCACCTTCCCGGGTGACGATGTGGCACAGATCGCCTTCGTCGCCAGCGTGATCGACACGTCGAACAACGACCTGCCGATCAGCGATCTGACGGCTCCGATCGTGTTGACCAACCAGGGCGGGCCGGTGACGGGTGATCCGGTGATCCCGATCGACGGCTACTTCGAGATCATCAACAACACCCGCTTCAAGATCCAGATCGAGGATGAGAACGCCAATGGCGGGACCACCCCGGGCGGTTTGTGGACCTATCTCGATGCGCCGGATGGCCTAGGGCGTCAGTCCGGGTTCCAGGGGGATGGCTACTATCTCTTCGGGTCGAACACGAGTACCGCCATCACCGGGGTCTCGAATGCGGCGACGCTGGAGTACACCATCTTCATCCCGGAGGAAGCGGTGGGTGTCTATACCTTCAACTTCCGCGTCTCACGGGACGGGGTTGCGGCCGGAGATCAGCAGAACGATCTGTGGCTCAACTTCAAGAAGTTCGGCACCAGCGAGACCATCGAGGAGTACCTGACCGAAACCACTGACGAAGCGGAACCGACAAGTCAGGGCTTCATCAAGGTCTTCGGTGGTCCGAACAACGGGACTTGGGGCAACGCCAACGGCGTCGACGGTCTGCCGGGCAACTTCCCGGCGCAGATCGAAATCACCGAAGGTGGGCTCTACACCATCGAGGTCGCAGGGCGCTCGCAAGGGTTCCATGTGGACTACCTGGAGCTCTACCAGGGTGGCCAGCCGGGGGCCGGCGCGTCCAACTCCGCCTTCGTCGAAGGCGATCCGGGCGATCCAGTGGATCCGGGCGATCAGATCATCGCGTCCATCAGCGCCTCGTCGGATGATTGGGAAGAGTTCGGCGGTGCCGGCAGCGCGGATCTGGAGTTCGGCCTGAACGGAGCCCAGAGCCAGTCGGTCGGCATGCGGTTCACCAATATCGACATCCCTGCCGATAAGGTGATCGCCGAGGCCTACTTCCAGTTCGAAGCCAATGGCACGGAGACCGGGCCTGCGTCCTTCACCATCGAGATCGAGGCCACCGAATCCGCGGCCACCTACTCGGCGGCGTCGACGCCCGATGACCGGACCTACCTGGCCGAAGACTTCGACTGGAACGATGTCGAGCCCTGGACCGACGGTCAGACCTACCGGACGCCCGATATTGCGGACCTCATCGAGGCAGCAATTGGCGCCGACGGTGTGCTCGATGGTGAACTCGGGTTCCGGATCACGGGGACAGGGGCACGTGCCGCGCACAGCTTCGACTCCGATGGCGAGGCACCCGAACTGGTGATCCTCTTCGAGGAGGACCTGATCGCCTAAGCGACGGGGCACATACCACAGCTGGAGAGAGGCGCCGGGTTCGGCGCCTCTTTTCGTATCGGACATCGGCCCCTTGACGTGCGTAAAATATGCGCATATCTATGCGCATATGCCCGCGACAAGCCGGAAATCGACCAACCTCTCCCTGGACGCCACGCTGCTGCAAGAGGCGCGGGCGCTCAAGGTGAACCTGTCGCGCGCGGCGGAACGGGGTGTGAGGGCGGCCGTGGCTGAGGCCCGCACCGCTGCCTGGCAGGCCGAGAACCGGGGCGCGCTCGAAAGCTCCAACAGCTATGTCGAGACCCACGGGCTGCCGCTGGACCGGCATCGGAACTTCTAGATGGCCCGCCATGATGTCTATCCAAACCCGGAGGGAACGGGCTATATCATTGATTTACAAAGCGATCTTCTCTCAGCCTTGAACACGCGCGTGGTGGCGCCGCTGATGCCGCGGGACAGCGCGCCGCAGCCCGCCCAATGGCTGAACCCGATGTTCGAGATCGAGGGGCAGAGCGTGATCCTCGTCACGCAATTCATGGCCGCCGTGCCCTGCACGCTGCTGCGGACACCGGTCGCCACCCTCGAGGCCGAGCACGCGGCCATCACCCGGGCTGTCGATATGGTGATGCAGGGCTTCTGACCGCGCTCAGCCGCCCGCCCGCAGCAACCCTTCCCGCGCGAGAAGCCCACGCTCCTTCTCTGCAAGCGCGCGCAGCTGCGCCACCCGCGCGCGGCGACGGGCCCGCAGCGTCTCGCGCCCGGTTGTCTCCAGAAACTCCGCCGCGAGCTGTTGCAGCGCGGGCACCCGGGTGCTCGCATCCACCAGCACCTCGATGATCGCACAGATCGCCATGACCTCATCCGCCGTGCCGCGCAGCCGGATGTGATCCTGCGAGATTGCCTCCGAAATCTCCATATACCCCAGCAGCAGCGCGGTCACGGCCTGCCGGTCGGTGGTGCCGTTCGGGCTCTTCAGCTGCGCCGTGCCCGCCCGCATCCGCCGCACCTGCAACGCGTCGGCCACAAAGCGCACGGTGACCCGGTCCTCATCCAGCACCATGCGCGACGTCTGCGCGCCGGCAAGCTTGCGGATCGCCTCGGCGCGGTGGGGTTCCGCTTTTTCAAGGGCTGCGTAAAGCGCCACGATCCAGTCGCGCAGGTGGCGGGGCTTACTCGACATATTCAAACACGCCCGAACCCTCGGCCCGCAGCACCTTCTGGTCAAGACTGGCGACGAGGTGACAGCGCCCCGCCAGCTCGTTGATGAAACCCGAGCCCGGCCGCATCGGATCGGAGAGCAGGAGTTGCGCTGCCGTCTCGGCCTCGAACACCAGCTCGAACCGGGCGATCCGGCTGTCGGCCTGCAAGGTGACACGTGTCGGCAGATCCGGCGCGCGCCGGTCCGGGTGGATAGCCGCCAGCGCGCCGGGCAGGCGCCGCGCCGCGCGGGTGGGCGCCGCCTCATAGCTGAGGCTGATCTGACCGGGCAGAAACCCGTGGACCTTGCTGCCATGCACCAGAAACACATGCGGTGGCCGGCGGTCAAAATGCGCCTTGTCGGTGCCGCGCGCGGCCACGACCGTGATGTTGTCGCTCAAGACCCAGGCCCCCCATTCCCAGGCGACATCCTCGCCCCAGAACCAGCGCCCCCAGTTGTGGTCGTGGTAGCCGCGGGCGTTCTCCAGCGACACCTCCTCACCGTCGAGCCTGAGCCTGCCCGAGAGGGACAGCGCCGGCACCGCGCTCCACCCGATCCAGCCGCTGCCGAATTGCGCGGTGAGGTCCAGCGCGCCGGCCGAGAGCACCGGGCGCGCAATCAGATCCGCTTCGAACCCATCGTCGGGCCGCGCGACCTTGGCGTGCAACGCCGTGCCGTCACGGGTCACCGCCATGGACAGGGTGCTGAGGAACATGGCCTGCGTGTCCACCGTGCTTTCGGCGAAAGAGGCGATCTCGATCCCGCCGATCCAGTCGCCCTGCGCCCCGCTCGCCAGCGCCACACCCACCGCCCGGGCACGCGCATCCCAGGGGGGCCCGTGCAGCGACAGGTTGATCAGCACAACGCGCCCCAGGTCGGGCAGAAAGACGTTAAGATGAAACCAGTCCTTGTAGGCCGCCGCCGTCGGATCGCTCAGAACCGGCGGCCGGAGCACATCGAAATGTGTCACCGCAGGATCGGGCCGCTGTGCACCGCGTCCCCGGGCTCGATGGTGTCGCGCTCGGGCGCACTGCGCGCCAGCGCCTCGACCGATTGCACGATCTCGCGCGAGTGGATCCAGAGGCCCATCAGCGTGTCGATGAAGGTGATCGCGGGTGGCACTGTCTTGGCCTGATGCACCTTGTTCTCCAGCGGTGCCGGCACGTTGTCGATGGTCTCGGCCAGATCGTCGGCCAAGAGCAGCGCCAGATCGTTGCGGATGTGATCGAGCACGGGGGCCGCGGGCATCCCTTCGGTCCAACCGGTCACACGCAGCGCGCTCCAGAGAAGCTCGCCATTGTCCTTCACCGCGCTGGCCTCCAGCGCCCGGCGAATGCGCGCGCCCTCGGCCGTCTTGGAAATCTCGCGGCCCGCCTCGGCGAGCCCCGCGAGCGTTGAGCCAATCACACTGACACCGGAGGTATAATGCAGCGTGATCAGCCGGCTGGCGAGCGAGGAAAACAGGCTCGCGGTGGTGCGCCCTGCATCTTCCGGCGGGTCGATGAGGCGAATGTGTGCGCTACTGGCCATGGGCAGTCTCCTCAAGTAGCTTTTGTGGATTTGCGGGCGACCTTCTTGGCGGCTGCCTTCCGGGTTGCCGCCCTGGGCTTGGCCGCGGCGGGGGTCGCCTTGCGCTTGGTCGCCGGCTGCTTGGCCACCGTCACCTCCAGCGGCACCACCCCGTCGCTGCAGCCATAGATCAGCACCGCCCCGCGATAGACACCCACGGGCATGTCCTTCGGCGCGTCTAGCACCAGCGCGAAGTCCATCACCTCATCGGTCGCCAGCAGCGCCGTGGGCGGTGTAAACGCGGTCTGCGCGAACCAGGTGGCCCCGGTGTCCGACACCAGCGGCGTGATCATCGGGGTAACCATGGAATGCACGCGCTGGCGGTTCTCCACGTTCACGCTCGCCTTGGCCTGCCCGCCCGGGCGCAGCGTGAGCGCCACGCCCGCGCCCTCCACCTGCTGCACGACGGTGCCGGGCGTGACCGGCCCGACGATGCCCTGCAATTGCCGCAGATACTGCATCGTCGCCTGGCTGAGGCTCTGCTGAAACGCGCTTTGCAGCTTCATCAGCTCCTCGAAGGGGCTGGATGGCGTGCTCCCCTGGCCGTGGTCATGTGGCATATCGGTCCCTCTTACTTCAGTCTTGCAATCACGTATTTCAGCACTTCGCGCAGGAATTGGCGGTGGCGGGTCTCAGCCATGAAACTCAGCCCCTCCGCTTCGAACTTCAGAGCGCGGGTGATGAAATCCTGCGCCAATTCACGCCCATGGTCGATCGAGCCTGCCTCGTGCATCGCCTGCAACAGCCAGCGCACCTCGTCTGGCTCCTTCTCGGCGCGCGCTTGGGTCAGCAGCTTTATGGCGCGGCTGCGCTGGCGCTTCGGCGCCGTCCGCAGGAAATGCAGCAGCATGATCGTCCGCTTGCCTTCGTAGAGGTCGCCGCTGATCTCCTTGCCATAGAGCACCTCGTCGGCGGTGAGGTTCAAAAGGTCATCCTGCACCTGAAAGCCAATGCCCGCGAGATAGCCCAGCTCCATCACGTCGATCAGCGCCTCTTCCAGATCGGCGACAAAGGCGGGGCCGGAGCCTGCGACCACGCCCAAGCGCAAAGGCGCGATCATCGTGTACCAGCAGGTCTTTTTGTAGGCCATGCGCAGGTAGTCTTCGCTCTCGAGATCGAAGCGCGCATTGCGGATCCAGTCGAGCTCGATCGCCTGGCCTTCAACGGATTCGCGGCTGAGCCGTTCGAAATCCTTGAGAATCCGCATCGCCTTGCGCACGCCCAGCTGTTCGACGTTGTCCAGGAGCAGCGAGAGGCAGAAGACGAAGGTCGCATCGCCGGTGTTGATCGCAATGGGGACGCCATGGCGCCGAAAGAGCGTCTCATCCCCGCGCCGGAAGTCCGAGATATCCTCGATATCGTCATGCACCAGCGCGCCGTTGTGAAACAGCTCAATGGCGGTCGCGGTGTTTTCGGCCTGCGCCTCGGTGCCGCCCATGCCCTGACAGGCGGCATAGACCAGCGCGGGCCGCAAGCCTTTGCCCACGCGGAACGGATAGTCGCTGATCTGATCGTAGAGCACATCCATCCCCGTTTCGCGGCGCGCATCGAAAAACCGGGTCATCGCCTTTTCGGTCCGGGTCCGTGCGGTGTTGAGGGCCTGCTCGATGAGGGCCCGGTCATAGTCCGGCGTGGTCAAAGGGGTTTCTGCGCGCAGGCGATGCCGAAGCCGGGCACAAGGTCGATCCAGCCGGTGGTCTCGAACCCCGCCGCCTCGAAGAGCGCCATGAACTGCTCGGGCGTGTGAAACCCGATCCAACCCGGATCGGCCCAGAGCGCGAGGCCGGAGGAGCGTTTCACGAACCATTCCGGGCCCGCGTCGATCACCGCGTAGTAGCCGCCGGGGCGCAGCGCACGGAAGATCTCGCGCGTGGCGGCGGGCGGGTCGGGGTAGTGGTGATGCGCCAGGCAGGAGTAGACCAGATCGAACTGCCCGGTGAACACCTCCGGCAAGTCGCCCACGTCGGACTGAAAGAACGCCGTGTTGTCAAAGGCCTTGGCGCGGGCGGAGGCATAGGCCGCGTTGACCATGCCCGCGGCCAGATCAATGCCCACCGCTTCGCCGCCCGGCACCATGCGCGACAGACGGCACAGTTCACGCCCCGCGCCGCAGCCTGCGTCCAGCAGCCGGAAATCCGGCTTGATCCAGGCCGAGAGCTCCTCGACAGCGGCATTCATGATCGGGGTCGAGAAGGGGCGCACATAGGCGTCATAAATCTCGCCCATCCGGTCGAACTCGGAGACCAGCGCGTCGTTCTCGGTCGCGCGGCCCAGCAGCACGGGCTTGGGGTACTTTTTGCTGAAGTGCGGGCCGAGGCCGTTCCGGTCGAGCGGCCGGGGCAGGGCGCCGAGCGTCGTGCGCTCGATCAGCCCGGCGTTGCGGCCCTGTTCATAGGGCTTCATCACCAGCGCGGAATAGAGATGCATCGCCTGCACCAGCACGCCCTCGGCCATGATGCCGCCGGGCGCGCTCATGACGCCTTCGCTTTCGCTTTGGCGGGGGCCCGCAACCGGCGCAGCACCACAGGAATATCCCGGTCGCCGAAGGGCCGCACGCTCACGCTGCCATGGATGTCCTGATCCAGTTTCATCTTCGATGTGGGCTTGCCCTTCAGCGTGAAGACCACCTCCTCGCCATGGGCCACCATCCGCCCTGCGGGTTCCGCGATCACGCCCGCCGCCTTCAGGCTCTCCGAAACCTCCGGATCGGCGGCGACCTCCTGCCCGGTGTTGTTCGTGACCGCAAAACTGGCCGCCGCCTCCTTGCCCGCAGGGGCAGCAAGGATCAGCGGCTGAATCGCCGGCACCGCCGGTTGCGGCTGCGGTGCCGTGGGGCGGCGCGCGTCCTTGTCCAGCCCCTGTTCGGCCAGATCGCGCAGGGCCCCCAGATAATCGCGTGTGACGTCAAACAGCCCGGAATAATACTTCATGTTCAGGCGCACGGCCTGGCTCAAAATGTCTTTCATCTGTGAGTTCGACATGGATCACCCTTTGATCCCTGTCCCGGGGCGCACCGACCGCCCGTAACAGGGTCGGACGCAATAGAAATGATCGTACCAGTGATGCTCGTAGTCGGGCTGATCGAAGACCTCGATGCGGTGACAGCAGGCGCGCTCGGACTTGCCGACCTCGATGGTCCAGCGCAGGTAATGGCTGTTGCAGCCCACCACCCAGATCAGCGCCTCGAAGTCGGCGCAGTGCACGCCATCGTCGAGCTTGGTGTCGAACTCCGCCCGCACGGTGCGCCGCTCCTTCGGACCCAGCGAGAAACTGTTGGGCGTCAGCTTGACCCGGCCCGCATCCGGACCCGCCGCGGCCAGCGTGAAGTTGCGCGGGCGGAAATCGGTATTGGTGATGCGGATCTCGACGATCCCGGTGCTGCCCGCGCAGAGCTGGCAGTGCACCTCGCCGAGGTCTTTCGGCATCCAGCAGGGCTCGGGGATCTCGCAGCAGTTCGAGGCCTGCCCTGCGGTGAGCGAGGACAGAAACCGCTGCGCCGTGTCGGTCAGGCTGTCGACCAGCTCGCCCGTCAGGTCCATCTGCCGCACCATCATGTCCGACATGGCGTCCATACTCTCGCGCATGTCCTGCGTGGTCATCTTGCTCTTCTTCATCGGCGGTCCCTTTCTATTTCGGAGCGCTCAGGGTCAAACGGGCCACGAGCCGCAGGTGCGGCATCACGATCGTGGTGTGAAAGCGGCGGCCCGCACCCAGCTGCGTGGCCGGGTTCAGCGGCTCGGGCAGGGTGAACTCGCCCGCCAGATCGCGCTGCGCGCCGGGGGCCAGTTCTCCCTTGTCCTGCGCCGTCAGCTTCAGCCGCATCAGCCCCAGGTACGAGCGCCGCAGCCCGAGAATGAACTCGCCGAAGACCTCCAGCGGCGCCTCGGCCTCCGCGCCGTAGGCCGCCGAGAAGGCACCCGCCAACCCGTCAGATGCAAAGAGCCCGCCAACGCCACCCGCCGGAACCGGCAGGGGCACATTGCCCCGGTTCGCGACCGTGAACTGCACCTTGAGGCGGTCGCCCGGCCGTCCGGTCAGGCTGACCGACCGGGGCGCGAGCCGCAGCTTCTCCCGGACCGGCACATCGACCGTCACCGGGTATTCCCCGTCCTCGGTCACAAGCGTCGCCTTGTGCACACCCGGCGGGGCAGAGCGGCCGATCCGCGCGGCGATCCGTGTCTGACCCTTGCGCGGCAGCAGGCGCGCGCGCAACTCGGCCCCCATCTCTTTCTTCAAGGCGCCGCCCAGTTTCAGAACGCCGGACTGCGGCGCGGCGACCTGAAACGCCCCGATGCCGCGCCCCTTGCGCAGCGTGATGCCCTCGGTCAGCTCAGCCATCGTCTTCGATGAGCTCTATGCGGCTGACATTGCCCGCGATCTCGCCCGCGTTGCCCGGCGGGCCACAGATCTCGCAGGGATTGGGCGTGTAGTCCTCGGTGATCACCTGCGCTTCGCCACAGAGATTGATGGCCAGCAATTCGTTTCCAAGCAGTGACAGACCCACCTTGAAATTCGCGGGCAGATGCGCGCGGATCGCCGGGATCTCCTTGATCCGCAAGGAAAAATCTATGGGGTCGACTCCCAGTTGCACTTTGGGCAGCTCGGTCACGCCGATCCTGATCTCGGGCAGCTCGCGCACGCGGAGCTCGATGGTCGGCAACTCCCGCACACGCAGGCTCGTGTCGAGCGACACATCGCCGTCGATTGAGGTTCCGCCGCTGAGGTTGAGATCGATGTCGAAATCGTCAGGTACATCCACGCCCATGGCAGTCTCCTTCTAGAGGTCGGGCTGAGAGGGTGACATAAGGTTAACAGAAAATTAAGAGTCTGCGAAGTCCCGCGCAAAATCGGCCCCACAATCGCAGCCACGCATCCGCTCCAATCCCCCGACAGACCCTCTATTTTGTAAGTATGAAAGCGATCACCATGCGCCGCGTTTCGGACCTATGAATTAGCATAACTAAGCTTATCCGAGTGATGCGTGTACGCGGGTGGATTCACATCCGAAGTGCAAATTCTGTATCAAAACAGAACGTTGCACGGAGGCTTATGAATGGGACGCTGTTA
>NZ_JALIEB010000024.1 GCF_025755255.1 Roseobacter sinensis
CTTCGCAACCCTCGGCGACACCTCAACACTCGCTGACCCAACCGTCGTCGACGACCTCATCAAAAACAGAATGAATAAGGCCTGATCCGGCACGATCTGAACAGGCGGGGCCAGCGCCCATGCGCCGGCCCCTTTTTTCCATCCGGCACGGGTCCGGTGCTTGCCCGGGCGGCATGGCGCTTTACATCGCAGCAAAGCGCCGTGGCGATACGAAACCGTCGCCAGGCCTCATCTGTGGAGACCTGCATGTCGGCCGAGCCGCGACATTTCGAACCCAGTGCGGACCGCACCGCCGATCTGCGGCGCGCGTTCGGCTGTTTCGGCACGGGCGTGACCGTTGTGACGGTGCAGACCGACGCGGGCCCCCTGGGCATGACCGCCAATTCCTTTTCCTCGGTGTCGCTCACACCGCCGCTTGTGCTCTGGTCGCCCGCGCTCTCCTCGGCGCGGCACGACGCATTTGCCCGCGCCGCCACATTCTGCATCCATGTGCTGAGCGACCGGCAGTTGGAGATGGCCCGCCACTTCGCGCAGACGGGCGACGGGTTCGATCAGTTCGACTGGACGCCGGGCCCGCTTGGCGCGCCGCGTCTTGCAGGCTGCCTGGCCGAGTTTCACTGCAGCACCCATGCGATCCATCCCGCAGGGGACCATTCGCTGATCCTCGGCGAAGTCCAGCACGTGATCGAAGGCCGCCTCGACGCCTCCGGTCTGCTCTTCGACCGGGGCCGTTTCGGACGGTTCTCCGACGATGTCTCCGGCTGAGCCTCAGTAGTCCCGTTCGAAGAAGATGCCGACGCCGGTATTGCCGTCTTGCTCCAACGTGCCGCGGGCCTTGAGCGAGTCGGTCACATCGAGGTTGATAGACAGCTCCGTCTCGCCGCCCCCCGTGACCACATCGGTATAGATGTTCTCAGAGATGTATCGCCCCGCCCTCACAGCGGCCGCGCCATCCTCGGTCGTCGTGATATCCAAGTCATCCAGTCCGAAGCCTTCGCGCAGATTGCCGATCAGGCCGACGCCCTCGCGGCCCGCAAGCGTCGCCACCGCATTGGCCAGTTGCAAGGCCTGGAAGGCCGAGATTTCACTGATGTCGCGCCCGAAGAGCAGCTGCGACAAGACCTGATCCTCCGGCGCATCCGGTGTCGAGACGAAAGAGACATCCGGCGTATCGGCCGGACCTTCCAGCACGACACCGGCGGTGCCGCTTTCCGTATTCGTCGACGTCACGAAGCGGATGTAGGGCACCAGATCGCCCTGAAACTGGATAAGACCCTCCACCAGATCGAAGCGTCGGCCCAGAATGTCGAGACGGCCCCGCACCAGTTCGAACTGCCCGGCAGAGACCAACCGTGCCGTCGTCCCGCCGATCTCGAGCGCACCGCCAAGCTCGGCGTCGATCCCCCTGCCCCGCACGAAGATGCGCTGCGGGGCATTGATCCGGAGGCCAAGCCGATAGGCCGCCGCGCGCGTGCCCGGACCCGATGCCGCTGGCTCAGGAATGACGCCAGCCCGCCGCCGTGTTGCGGTCACGTCGGCCGGGGCGTTCAGATGGGTGATATCGGGGATTTCGCCGATGCTGGTGATGCCCGAGGAGGGCACGGTGACGAGGGTTTCGCCCACGTCGATCGTTCCGGCGATCCGCGCCCCGCCCGTCAGCGGCCCGTCGATCGAAATCGCACCATCGAGCACGGTCGAGAACAGGCGTGGATCAACAAAGCCGACGCTGCGGAGGGCCACATCGAGGTCCGCCGCGAGGCTTGCGAGGTTCAGACTGCCTGAGGCGGCGATCTGCCCGCCCGTCTCCACCGCGCTCTCCGCGTTGATCTGCAAGCGGCCGCCTGCGAGATCGAGCGTGCTCTCCAGATCGCTGAGCACGAGCCGCAGGTTGGGCGCGGCAAAGCGGGCGCCATCGACGGTGATGCGTCCGGACACGGCCTCGAGCGACGGGGCCCCGTTGACCGCCAGGTCGAACTGCGCCTGACCCTGCAGGCTGCGGGGTGCAAGGAACGGCTCGGAGAGACCCAGCGGCAGGGCCCCCGCGACATCCAGCGCGACGGTACCATCCTCGCGGACAAGCCCGGTGATGGCCGCATCCGTCCCGGCGGGTCCTGCGGCACCCGTGTCGACCTGCCAACCCTCCGGCGTGCGCCGCGCATCGCCGGCGACCGACAGCGGCCCGCGGATCTGCGGGACAAAGACACTGATATCGGGAAGGGCGGCAGAGAAGGTCACAGCGGCCTCCGGTCCGGTGGCAAGCCCCTCGACGCTGACGGTCGACCGAAAGGGCCCATCGGCGTCCACATCCACGTTGTAGCCCGCACCGGTCAGCCAGACCCGGCCAGCGGCCTCCAACGGGCCCTGCACGCTCGGGACCAGGGGGCGTAGCTCCGGAACGGACAGATCGAAGCTCACGTCCGTCTGCGGGCCGGTTGCGCGGCCCGTCACGCTCAAGGTGCTGTCATAAGGCGCGTCGGCCTGCAAATCGACCAACCAGCCCGAGCTGTCCTGATTGGCCTCGGCCACAACCGTGACCGGACCCTCGTACTGAGGCAGCACCAGACCGATATCACGCAAGGCCGCCCGCGCCGAGACCACACTGTTGTCGGTCTGCAGATCGAAATCGCCGGTGAGTTCGAGCGCGTCATTGCCGAGGTCCAGCTCTTCGACGAAGGTGCCCGACGCATCGCGCCGCGCGGTCAGAGACAGCTCTGTCCGGCCCGCAAGCACCGCATCCGCCTGCGGTATGCCGACGGTCAGATCGGTGGTGACCCCGCCGATCGCCAGATCGAACATGCTGCTGAGCGGCGTCACCGTGCCGGCGACCGCCAGTTCCGCGCCGCCGGCGATCGGCTGGCCGGCCAGACCAGCAAAGCGGGCGAGGTCCTCGGCCCGTACCTCCAGATCAAGCTCGGTCGGGAAGCCCCCCGCAAGCCCGTCCACGACAATGTCGCCAGCGAGCCCGTAATCATCCCCGGTGAGCTCCAGCCCGGTGATGCGGATCGGCTGATCCTCGACGTAGTCGATGTTGGCGCTGCCCGTCACGGTCTGTCCGACAGCCTGTGCGGCATTCGGATCGGACAGGGCCAGCCCGGTGGCCGTCAGGTCCAGATCCCCCTGAAAGCGGCCCACGGTCGCCAGGGCGCTTTGCAGCGTGCCATCGAGGATCAGCCGCGCGGTGTCCAAGCTGAGATCATCGCGCGCGAGTTCGCGCAGATCGAAGGCGCCGCGGAAGGCATCGCCATTTGCGGCATCGTATTGAACGCTCAGCGTCACCTGCTGCACTGCCGTCTCGACATCCGCCCCCGGCAGGATCACGGGCGCACCGTCGGATCGCGCGATCTGCCCGCCCACATCGATGAAGACGGGCCAATTGTCCGCATTGAGGCGCAGCGCGCCGGCCAGCTGCGCCGATTGCGCATCAAGATCAAACGCCTGCACGTCGACGCCGCCCTCTGCGCGCAGCAGCGCATCGAGCGCGATCCGCACATCCGGCCCGAAGAAATCGCGCGATTGCGGTGCAACCAGCGCCGTGATGTCGCCACCAAGATCGGCCCGGACACGTCGGTCCGGCGGCGCGCCGTCCGTCTCGACCGGCAGAGCGCTGAGCACCACCTCGCCTGCCACGCGCGGCTGACCGTCGGTCGCAAGCGTGATGTCGGCGGCAAAATCGTCGAGCGGGCCGCGCCCGGCCACGGTCAGATCGAGCGAGGGCTGCCCCGGCAGGTTCATGAGCCGCCCGACCAGCCCGCCCGCCTCTTCGTCAAGCTCCATCTGCACCGCAATCTCGGAGGTCGCGCGCTGGAAACTGCCGTTCACGACATAGGTGCCCTGCGCCGCGTCGAGCCGGTTGGCGGTCAGATCGAGGGCCGCGCCATCGTCATCGAGCCGCGCGCTGGCCTCCATGCCAAGCTCGGCCGCCGCGCCCAGGATGGGCGCACCCAAGGAAATCCGCTCCAGCTCGATGCGCTCGATATTGATCGACACCGGCAGATCGGGCAGCGCAAACTCGGTCGCTTCGGCCGAGGGGATCTCGGTGGTCTCCTCCGCCTCCGGCAGGCGCGGCAGCTCCAGCACCGCGGCACTCAGCCGGTTCACCTCCAGCCGCCCACGCAGCAGCGCCAGCCGGCTCCAGTTCAGCCGCACATCCTCCAGCGTGAGCCAGATGCCCTGATCGTCGGCGATGGTCATCCGGTCAAAGGATGCCTCGGAGCTCAACGCGCCCTCGAAGCCTTCGATATTCACCTCGCGCCCCGCTCCGGACAGCAGATCCTCCAGTGTCCGGGTCAGGAAGCCGCCGTCATCCTCCTGCGCGGACACGGCCCAAGGCGTGGCCAGAAGACAGATGAGAGCGAAGAGGCGGAGGAGGCGCATCAGAAGGACTGCCCTATGCCGATGTAGACTTGGATCGAGGAACCATCGTCGTCGCCCGAGGTGGGAACACCGACATCCAGCCGAATGGGCCCGATCGGGGTGTTATAGCGCAACCCGACGCCCGCACCGCTTTGCCACTCACCGGAGCCATCCGGAAACACCTCCTCGCCGACGTATCCCACATCGAAAAAGCCCACGTAGCCCAAGTTGCCGGTCGTGCGCATTCGGACCTCGGCCGAGAGCCCCAGAAACGACCGCCCACCGACGATGCGCCCACCGCCCAGATCGACGCCAAGCGACTGGTAGTCATGACCGCGCACCGTGTCGCTGCCGCCAGAGTAGAACAAGAAATCGGCCGGCGCCACCGAGAGCCCCGGCCCGACCAGAGACCCGAGCTGCCCGCGCAGGGCAATGGTGGTCGGGCGCGCATCGCCGAAGGTCCGGTAGGTGCGCAGATCGACGGTGGTCAGCACCCCATTATCGGCGCCGTCGATGGCCAGAAAGGGTTGGACCTCGGCGTCAACGTAGTAGCCGCGGCGCGCATCAAGTGGTCTGTCGCGGTAATCGAAAGTCGCGCCGGCGGGCACCAGGAACAACGTGTATTTGTTGTCCCCAAAGGCATCGCGCGTGTTGGCGCGCCGCAAGCCGATACCCAGGCGGTAGCTGCGCTGCTCTGACGCTATGCGCTCGATGCCGAGGCCGATGGTGGCCTGGCGTGAGAAGAAGTTGACCTCATCCCGCTGCTCGACCTCACCCAGGATGTAAAGCCCGGTGTCCTCGTTGAAGGTCGCCGGGCGCTGGTAGAGCGCCCCGACGAGAAAGTCTGTCCCCCCCGTCTCGCCTCCGATACCCTCGATCTCGGCTTCGAGGCGCAGCCGCTCCGCCCCACCGAAGAGGTTGCGATGCAGCCAGAAGGCGCTGAACGACAGCCCCTCGACGGTCGAGACCTCTGCGCCGAACCCGAACCGCCGCGGCTTTTCCTCGCTGACGCGGGCGGTGATGGGCAGGGTCCCCGATGGCGTCGCTGTCTCGGCCTCGATCATCGCGACCGAGCGGAACGCACCGGTGCGCCGCAGCCGTGCCGCCGCCCGCTGAAGATCTTGGGGTGAATAGACCGACCCCATCGGCAGCCCGGCGATCTCAAGGATCCGCTCCGCGCGGACGGCCTCGTTGCCCGCGACGCTCAGCTGTCCGAAGCGCAGCTGCGGCCCGGGATCCATCTGCAGGCTTACATTTAGCGTCTGATCGGCGTGCTGCGCTGTCACAGTCTGATTGCGCAGCCGCGCCTTGGCGTGCCCCGCTGCGCGCCAACCGTCGGTTGCGGCGCTGACCGCGTCCCGCATGAGGCTCAGCCGCGCCGGCTCACCCCGCCGGAAGCCCTCGGGCAGATCGGTGTTGGGCGCCAGCGGGCCAATCTCGGCCCGATCGAACCGGAACGCGCGGCCCGGTGTCACGCTGATCTCGGCCCGGGCCACATCGGGGGGCGGCGCAACCGAGGTGATCGTGGCCGCCTCGCGCCCGTCCAGCGCGATGCGGATGGTCGCACCGTAAAACCCGTAGTCATACAGAACGGCCAGCAACCTCTGGTAGTCAGCCTGCGCGAGGGCCACGATCTCCTGCGCCGAGATCTCGGTCTCGGCGCGTGACTGTTCGATCAGCAGCGAGCCGCCTTCGAGATCGGCTCGAAGCTCCTCTGCCATCGGCCCCTGCAACACCACTTCGAGCGCCGCAGCGGGCCCTGCGCAGATGAGCCCCATGGCCAACGCAATCCCGCGACCCCGGGTCAACAAACCGTTGCGCCTCGTCATAACCTGCACCTTGCCCCCCTTCGGCGACGTAATCTGCGATGCCCGGCCGGCAACACACCGTCTTCGCGAACCACAACGCCGCTTCTGTTCTAATGGGATTTCCCGTCGGGCTGCAAACAGACAAATCCCGACCGGCGCAATCCGGTTGTGTTTCGCCGCGCGTGGCGGCACAAGGGCTCCGGCATCGGAGACCGCAAATGCCCAAAAACGACATCTGGGCGCCAATACAGTCCCGCCATCCTGGCACCACTGGGCGGCCCGTCAGCGGCCAGGTTCGGGTCCGCCCTCCCCCGGACGGGATCGCTAAAATCCCGGAAAGAATGTTAACCAATCGTTTTTTCGTAGATTTCCGATGGCTGGACCCCGAATCCGAACCAGCATCGGATCCTGCGGTGCCCCTCGGAAACCTTGCCTATTTTTTGTGCAGACAGCAAATTTCTCACGCAGAGAAGATGTCGCAAACAGACTGCGCGCCTTGAACTGTGCGCCCGACAGTTTAGGTCGACATATAGGCGATGTGGCCGAGGTAACGTGCGCTCAAGCACCTAGAACCTCAGGCGAAAAGAACGCGAAGGGTCATGATGGTGTCAGATTCTCCCGCCCCGGGCTCCGAAGTGCACAGCAAACCCTACGACCGGGTCGCGGTCGTGGGCGCAGGTGCATGGGGCACAGCATTGGCCACCGTCGCTGCCGCTGCCGGACGCCAGGTACGCCTCTTCGGGCGCGACCCCAAGACCGTCGAGAACATCAACACGCGCCACGAAAACCCGGCCTACCTGCCCGATGTGCCGCTTCCCGATACGCTCGCGGCGACCCATCAGCTCTCCGAAGCGGTGACCGGGGCCGATGCGGTGCTGATGGTCGTGCCGTCCGGCGCGGTCCGGACCATGGCGGCCGATCTGAAGGTCTTCCTGCCGCCCGGCACACCGGTTGCCGTCTGCACCAAGGGGATCGAACCGAAGACCGGCCTCTTGATGTCGCAGGTCGCCGCCGAAGAGCTTGGCGACGTGCCCGTCGGGACGATCTCGGGGCCGACCTTCGCGCGCGAGACAGCGCTCGGCCACCCCACCGCGGCCACGGTCGCCTTCGAGTTCACTCACACCGACCGGCTGGCGCCGACCCAAAGCCCGGCGGCGCGCCTCGCCGTCTCGATGAGCACGCCCTTCTTCAAGACCTACATCTCGGACGACCTCGTCGGGGTCGAGATTGGCGGCGCGATCAAGAATGTGATCGCAATCGGCTGCGGCATGATGACCGGTGCAGGCTTTGCCGAAAACACGCGGGCGGCGCTGATCACCCGCGGCATGGATGAGATGAAGGCGCTGGCCGAGGCGCTTGGCGGCCGGCGCGAAACGGTGACCGGCCTTGCGGGTGCGGGCGATCTGACACTGACCTGTTCCAGCCAGACTTCGCGGAACATGTCACTCGGCGTGCAGCTTGGTCAGGGCACCCCGCGGGCAGCCTGCTTTGACGGGCGCGCGGTGGTGGTCGAGGGTGAGGCGAATGCGGCATCCATCGTGGATTTGGCACGTCGGGTGGGCATCTCCATGCCGATCTGCGAGACCGTGCATGCCATCCTGCATGGCGGTGCCGATCTGCACCAGGCCTTCGCTGATCTTTGGACCCGGCCCATCGAAGCCGAGCCGCGCGCGCTCGACATCTCTCTCAGCAACCCCGCGCAGCCGCGCGTCAGCCAGGTGCAGGGGCGCGCCTCGTGACCCCACCGCTGACCAACCGCCGCTTCGTTCTGGCGACCGATCTCGACGGTACGTTTCTGGGCGGGACAGCCGCGGACCGCGCCGCCCTCTACGACTGGATCGAGGCGCATCGTGCCTCGGTGGGGCTGGTCTTCGTCAGCGGCCGCGACCCGGAGTTCATCTGCGAGCTCTGCGGCAGTGGCGAGGTGCCCTGGCCGGAATATGTCATCGGCGATGTCGGGACCACCATTGCGCAGGTGACCCCCGAGAAGGCCATCGCGCCCATCGAGGCGCTGGAGCGCGAGATCGCGGCGCGCTGGAACGGCAGCGGCGATCGCGTCAAGGCGCACCTCGAGACGGCGCCCGGCCTGCGCCTGCAGCCAACCGAATTTCGCTATCGCGTGAGCTACGACTACGACCCCGACACCTTCGACCCCGCGACGACACGCTCCGTCGAGGACATGGGCTTCGATGTGCTGATCTCCGACAACCGATACCTCGACGTGCTGCCGAAAGGCGTGAGCAAGGGGCCCTCGTTGTTGCGCCTGCTCGATCACCTCGAGGTGGCCCAGCGGAGCGTGCTCTCTGCCGGGGATACGCTGAACGATCTGTCCATGCTTGTCGCAGGCACGCCCGCCGTGGCGGTGGGCGGATCCGAGGCGCCCCTGCTCGAGGCGCTGCCGCCCGCGCCGCATATCTATCGCGCGGAAGGTGTCGGCGCGGCCGGTATCCTCGAGGCGGTCGCACATTTCAACTTGCACCCCACACCCGAAAAGGTCTGATCCATGTCCTCCGATCTCGTGATCGTCTATCACCGCCAGCCCTACGAGGAGGTGGAGAAAGACGGCGAAATCATCCTGCGCGAGAACAAGAGCCCGAACGGCATCGTGCCCACGCTCAAGAGCTTCTTCGGCACCGCGGAACACGCCGCCTGGATCGCCTGGAAACTGGCCGACGACCCGGCCAACCCGGATTTCGAACGGGTGGTGGAGATCAGCGACGCACATGGCGACTACACGGTCTCTCGCCTGCCGCTGACCCAAGAGCAGGTCAGCAGCTTCTATCACGTCTCATCGAAGGAGGCGTTCTGGCCGATCCTCCATAGCTTCAAGGAGAAGTTCAATTACGACCCCGTCGACTGGCCCACTTTCCGCGAAGTGAACTGGGCCTTTGCGGAGGCCGCTGCGCGCGAGGCCGCGCAGGGCGCGCGGGTCTGGATTCATGACTACAACCTCTGGCTGGTGCCCGGATATCTGCGCCAGCTGCGCTCCGACGTGACCATCTCGTTCTTCCATCACACGCCCTTTCCGGCGGCGGATATGTTCAACGTGCTGCCCTGGCGGCGCGAAATCGTCAAAAGCCTGCTCGACTGTGACATCGTCGGCTTTCACATCCCGCGCTACGCGTCGAACTTCGTCTCGGTCGTGCGCAGCCTCTTCGACGTTGAGGTCAAGAAACGGGAAATGGTGGCCGACGAACTGATCTCGGACGGCACCGCCCTCAGCGAGCGATCCGCGCCGACGCTGCTGAGCTTCGAAGACCGCGAGATCATCGTCAGCTCGGCGAGCGTGGGCGTGGCGGTCGACTTCATTGAGGAGCGGGCGGCGGATCCGGCGGTGCGGGCCGACGCCGAGAAGATCAGGGAGTCCCTTGGCGACTGTCGGCTGATCCTCTCGGTCGGCCGGACAGACTATACCAAGGGTGGGGTCGACCAGATGGAAAGCTTCGAGCGCGTCCTGACCGATACCCCCGATCTGCGCGGCAAGGTCAAGCTGATGCATGTCTCGGTCAGCGCCAACCGCAACATGTCGGCCTACGCCCTCACGCAGACCGGCATCGAGGAGACGGCGGGCCGGATCAACGGGCGCTTTGGCACGCTGGAATGGCAGCCCATCGCGCTGATCTCGCGCGCCATCCCGTTCGACGATCTGATCAAGTATTACCTCGCTGCGGATGTGGCCTGGATCACCCCGCTGGTCGACGGGATGAACCTCGTCTGCAAAGAGTATCTCGCCGCGCGCACCGACGGCGACGGGGTGCTGGTTCTGTCCGAATTCGCAGGCGCAGCAGTGGAGTTGAACTCTGCGGTGATCACCAACCCCTTCTCGCACCGCTCGATGGATCAGGCGATCCTGCAGGCGCTCGAAATGCCCGAGGACGAGCGGCGCGACCGCATGAAAGCGCTGCGCCGGGTGGTCAGGAAGTATTCGGTTCAGGCCTGGGGCGACACGCAGCAGGCACAATTCGCCGCCGCCATTGCGCGAAAGATCGAAGCCGGAGTTGCGGCTAGCTGATCAACTCGTGACGATGGCGCCGGTGACGTCGATGTCGGTGTCCACACCCAGGGTTGCCAGAACATTGCCGCCATCGACATAGGAGTAGACGTCGAGCGTGTTGCCCTTGCCGTCGTCAATCGGGGTGTCCGAGACTTTCTGGAACCCGCCGGTGCCGCTGCTCACGAGCAATAGGCTGTCGGAGCTATCGCCGTAGATGATCGCACTTTCCGGCAGGGCCCGATCCAGCAGGGTCTCAAGCTCGCCGTCGCCCGTCGAGGACAGGTCGATCACGTCCTCCAGCGAAATCTCCAGAACATTCGCCTGACCGTTGTCCATGTCGATGGCTTCGATGTCACGCAGATCCAGCGTCGGAAGCAACTCTTCCGACAGATCGCCCGCGACGTCGATCTGAAGCACATCCCGCCCCGACCCGCCGTCCAGCACATCGACCCCGGCCTCCGGCGCCTCTGTCACGCGCAGCACATCATCACCGGCGCCCGCAAGGATCACATCGGCACCGGACCCTCCGTCGAGCGTGTCTGCGCCGTCGAAGCCGAAGATCACATCGTCACCGGCGCCGCCTCCGATCTCTTCAGCGAAGTCACTGCCGAAGAGCAGATCGGCGCCGTTTTGCCCGTCCGTGTTCTGCGGCGTCTCGGCCTTGCCCAACACCTCGCTCGAGAAGAGCTCAATCTCGGCCGTGCTGAGGTCGCCGTCGAGATCGAACTGCGCCTGCGCGCTGATCCGGTTGCTGACCCCCAGAAGCGCTTCGATATTCTCGATACTGGCGAGCGGCAGCGCGTAGTCGGTCCCGTCCACGATCAGCCCCGCGCTCTGCTCGGTGGCAATCGTTCCATGATCGGTGTCATCGGCGGTCAGCGACAGATCGAGCGAGATCAGGCGTGGCACGAAGACCGGCACCTCGGTGAGCGCATTCGCGAGATCCTCGGCGGATTGGAGAATGGTCGGCTCGGGGTCGATCTCCTGCAACAGGGTCGGATCGTAGCGATCACCGATGCCGAAGGCCTGGATATCGATGTCGAAGGCATTGCCCGGCGGGTTGGTCAGGGCCTCCAGCGAGTCGCGCCAGCGGTCACTGTCGGGCACGCCGTCGGTGATGAACAGCAGCAGATTGGTCTCGTCCGCGGGCTGCGCTGCAAGCAGGCTGTTGGCCTCATCCAGCGCCAGATCCCACCGCGTCGCACCCCGCAGGAACGGCAACGCGAGAATGGCGTCCGGCAGATCGGGATCCTGCAGGTCGAAGGGGCCGATTGACGAGGCGGCATTGGAATAGCTGATGATCTGAACATCGACCGAGGTCGCCGAGCCTTCGAAGCGGTCTGCCAGCAGGAGGATCGCGTCCTTGACCGCCTCGCGCTGCACCGCCCAGTCCACCTCGCCGATACTGCCGGAGCTGTCCATGGCAATGACAAGGTTGATCCCCGGGGGCTCGACCGCGGTGGAGTCGATGGTCAGCGCTCCGGCCGCCGTACCCTCATCGGGTTCGGTCTGGAACGACAGCGAGACGGCCTGGCTGCCGGTGCCACCGCTGGCGCTTTCGACCGCAATGGTGACCTGACCGGCCGAGACGCCGCCCTGCGCGTCAGTGACGGTGTAGCTGAACCGGTCAAGACCGACAAACCCGTCGGTGGGCGTGTATTCGAAGCTGCCATCGGTGCCGAGGGCCAGCACCCCGTGGCTGGGGCCATCGGACCCGAGCGCAAAGACGAACGCGGCGCTGTCGACGTCGCTTGCTGCAAGCTGCCCGGTGATCGATCCTTCGGGCATGGTTTCGAACACCGTGTTCTGAGCAACCATCGGCGCATCGTTGGTACCGGTCAGCGTGACCTCGACCTGCTGCGCGACGGTCGCGCCCTCTATATCCGTCGCAACAGCCGTGAAGGTCTCGATCACCGTTTCGCCTTCCGCAAGACGGTCGGCGCGGTCGCTGTCGAGCAGGTAGGTCCAGGCGCCCGCGGCCGTGATCGAGAAGGTACCGAAGAGCGCGGCCGACGATGCGCCACTCCAGTTGATCGGGCCTGCGCGGTCCGGGTCCTCGGCCGTGAGCTGGCCGCGCGCGTCCGCAGGCCCGTCGCTCTCGACGACGCTGCCCAGGTTGGCGCCGGTCACCGTCGTGATCACGGGCGCATCGTTGACCGGAGAGATCGTCAGGGTGACCGAAGCCTGCGCCGTCTCTCCGTCCGGGTCCATGACCAGAACGCCGAAACTGTCCGTGCCGGTGAAATCCGCGTCAGGCCGATAGGAGAAGGTGCCATCGGGGAAGAGCGTCACCTCGCCATTCTGCGGCAGATCGGTGATGGTGTAGCTGAGCGGGTCGCCGTCTACGTCACGGGCCGCGATAACCCCGGTCACGGCGGTGTCTTCGGGGCCGGTCACGGCCGTATCATCCGCCACCGGCGCATCGTTGACCGCCGCCACCTGTACCAGGACGGTGCCCTCCACAACCGCGCCGCCGGGTTCAGAGGCCGAGAAGGTGAAGCTGTCGGTGCCATTGAAGTCGGGATCGGGCACATAGTCGAACTGCCCGTCCGCCGTGAGCGTCACGGTCCCGTTCGAGGGGCTGCTCGCCAAGGCGAAGACCGTGCCCACAACGCCGGAAATGACGCTGACATCCCCCATGATCGCATCGGCTTCACCGGCATCTTCGAGGCCGGTCACAACGATGACAGGCCCCTCGTCCTGGATTGCGTTCAGCCCTTCGTCAAAGGGCTCAGGCGGCTCGGTCCCCTCGTCGGTCTCGACCGGTGGCGGCACCGGCGGGATGGCGGCGGGCTCGTCGAGCCCGTCGAGGTTCTGATCGGTCTCGAGCTCTCCAGCCGTTCCGCGGCCTGCCGTGCCCGTGCGGCTTGTCGGAACGGAGACAAAGGCATCGCCCGCCTCGACCCTCGCCACGGCCGAGCGGTAGGCTGCAAAGGCCTCCGCGATCAGCAGATTGTCCTCGGCCGCGTCGAGCGGGCTGCGCGCCACCTCGCGCACCTCGCCGGTGGCGGCTGATACGACCCACTTCGTATCGGTCTGGGTGATCGTCGCGACCAGGTTGCCGTCGACGTCCCGCAATTCCACCCGACCCCGCGCGCCGTCTGGATCGTTGGTGAGCGAGACTTCGGTGGTGTCGACGCCATCGACCGTGGCGACCTGGACCACAACCGTGGTCCCGCGGATCCCCATCGTCGAGGACGGTGTGCTCACCTCCATACCGCCGGTTTTTGCGACCTGCCCGGCGATGAAAACGAACCCGCCCTGGATCAGGCTGAAGGTCCCAGAGTTCTCCTCGGACTGCGGATCGTAGATCAACTCGTCGATCACCATCCGGGATGCGGCTGAGAGCGTGAAGATCGTCCCGTCCACGAAGGTCAGCGACACCGCCCCATCCTGCCCGGTTGCCACCACATCATTCTGATAGATCACCGAGCCCACTTCGAGCGGCTCGACCGTCCCGTCGGACCGCTGCACCGAGGCGCTGCCCTCGGCGGCTTCCACCTGCCCGATCGGGCTGGGAAAATCGCCGGTGCCGGCCTGCGCGTATTGACCCGGCGCAACCGGGCCGGCGAGGCGTTCCACAAGGTCCCCGCGCAGAATGGCACCATTCGGATCCGTCAGGTCCGCGGGCTGCGGCCGTGCGAAATAGTCCGGTACGCGGAAGTTTGCCGCCCCGTCGTTCACGATATAGAGGTCCGGGCCGAGGCGGAAGAAATCGCCATTGAAGAGCAGGCCGCTGTCGGGCACGAGGACGGCGCCGGACGCGTCACCCATGAGGGTAACTACCTCATCCGGGTCCTCATTTTGCGCTTCATGGTTGCGCGACACGCGGGTCATCCTCAAATACCTGACTTAACCAATTCTTAACCCAAAACGCGCGGCTGGTATGTGATCGAGCCCACGTTTTGCAAAATAATTGCCCGAAAAAAGCCATATTCGCACCGGCGCAGGAAAAAAACCTTGATTATCTTCAGATCGCGAACAATCGCCGATCCGCCCATCGGCTTGATCCAGCGCCCGATTCGGTCAGTATAGCCCTGCAACCGGACACGCCGGTCTGCCTCGCGCGGAGGACGCGCGCACGTCCGGCAGGGGGCCGATCAACACCGCGATGCGCCAGTGGTTTTCAAAATGGATCGGGTGGGTCCGTGTGGTCGCTGTGCTCGGCCTGCTCTGCGGGCTGGTGATCCGCGTTGGCGATCCGCCCCCGATTGCCGCGCTGCGCAACGCCTCTTTCGATCTCTATCACCAGTCCAAGCCGCGCGACCTCACGCCTCTGCCCGTGAGCATTCTGGATATCGACGACCGCAGCATCGAGGAGATCGGCCAATGGCCCTGGCCCCGCAACCGGCTCGCCGAGCTGGTAGAACGTGCGGCTGCGCAGGGTGCCGCGGCCATCGGCTTCGACATCGTCTTTGCCGAACCCGACCGCCTGTCGCCACCGCAGATCGCGCGGGACAATCCCGGTATGCCGGACCCGCTGGCCACCGCGCTGGGGACGCTGCCTGACAATGACGACAGCCTCGCCAGCGCCTTCGCGCGCGCCAGGGTCGTCGTCGGGCAGACCAGCGTTCGGACCGAGGCGGGCAATCGCACCGAGAAGCGCGAGATGGCGCCTGCGCCGCACGCGCTGATCGGGCCAGATCCCATGCCCTTCCTGATGCAGTTTCCAGATATCGTCCAGAACCTGCCCGTGCTGGAGGCCAAGGCCGCCGGGCGCGGCATGTTCGCCACCCGCCCCGACGCCGATGGCATCTACCGGCGGGTACCACTGGTGATGGCCGTCCAGGGCGAGGTGCGGCTTGGCCTTGCCGCCGAGCTTTTGCGCGTCGCGACCGGCGGCGATCCCTTCATCCTGCGCACCAATGACGCCGGCATCGACGGCCTTGTCATTGCGCGGCAGCTGATCGCGACCGCACCAGACGGCACCGTATGGCCCTATTTGACCCCGTCGACGCAGAGCCGGTACGTCTCGGCCGCCGATCTTCTGGCGGACCGCGTGCCCGAGGGGCGCCTGGCGGGTCATCTCGTGCTTGTCGGGACCTCCGCCATCGGGCTGGAGGATTTTCGGGCCACGCCGCTGGGGGTTGCCATGGCCGGGGTCGAAATCCATGCGCAGGTGCTCGAAAACATCATGGCGCAAAGCCTGCTGATCCGGCCCAACTACACCATCGGCGTCGAGCTGGTGACAACACTTGTACTCTGCCTGCTGGTGATCATCTTTGCGCCCTCGATCTCGGCGCGTGCGCTGATCGCGTCATCGCTGCTGCTGATGGGTGGCTATGTTGCGCTGTCCTATGCGCTCTTCTACAATCAGCGCATCCTGCTCGATCCGTCGTTCCCGGCCCTGGCGACGGCAGTCACCGTGATCCTGATTTCGACGGTGAACTACCTGCGCGAGGAGCGTCAGCGACGGGAGATCCGGAATGCCTTCGGGCAGTATGTCTCGCCCGATCTGGTGGACCAGCTGAGCCGCAACCAGAGCCGGCTGACCTTGGGCGGCGAGTCGCGTCAACTGACGCTGCTCTTCAGCGACGTGCGGGGGTTCACCGCGATCGCCGAGGAGTTCCGAGACGACCCGGAAGCGCTGACACTGTTGATGAACGAGTTTCTCACCATCCTGTCGACCGCGATCATGGATGAGAAGGGCACCATCGACAAATTCATGGGCGACGCGGTGATGGCGTTCTGGAATGCCCCCCTGCCCAACGACGATCATGCCCGCGCCGCCTGCCGTGCCGCCTTGAAGATGATCGCGGATGTCGGGGCCTTCAACACGGCCCGGCGCCGCGCGCAGAAGCGCAAGCGGGTCGGACAGAAAGGACAGGCCAAGGGCAAACGAACGCCCTGGGTCAAGGTGCATCGGATCAACGTCGGCATCGGCATCAACACCGGGCAATGCGTCGTTGGCAACATGGGCAGCAAGATGCGCTTCGACTACACCGCGCTCGGAGACCCGGTGAACGTCGCCTCACGCCTGGAGGGCCAGTCGCGCTACTACGGCGCCTCCATCATCCTCGGCAGCGCCACCGCGCAGGAGGTCTCGCAGGATTTCGCGCTGCTCGAGCTTGACCGGGTGCGGGTGGTGGGCAAGGCCCTGCCCGAGACCATATTTGCCCTGCTGGGCGATCGTGGCATGCGCGACACCGCGCTCTTCCAAACTGTGCAGTCCAGCAACGCGAAGATGCTCAAGGCGTACCGCGCACAGGATTGGGACCAGGCAGGGGCGGAGCTGGCCACGCTACAACCGCTGTTTCAAGATCTTGGCATCGGCCTCCAGGACTACCTGGAACTTTACGCCACCCGCCTCGCCGATCTGCGGCAGACCCCACCGGCCGCGGACTGGGACGGCGTCTTCGACTCGACCAAGAAGTAGCTACCTCTCGCGCAGGGCCTCCGCCTGGGCGCGCAGGATCGGTTTGGCCAGATAGGAGAGCACGGTCCGCTCGCCCGTCTGGATATCGACCGACGCGATCATCCCCGGCGTGATCGGCAGTGGGTTGTCGGCAGTTCCAAGATGCGAGGTCTGAGTGCGGACGATCACCCGGAAGAACTCTCCCCCATCCTCGCCCGAGATCGTATCCGCACCGATCCGGACCACCTCGCCCTCCAGCGCACCGTAAACGAGGTAGTCATAGGCCGAAATCTTGACCGATGCCGGCTCTCCCGGGCTGACGAAAGCGATATCGCGCGGGCCGAGATCGGCCTCGATCAACAGGCTGTCGTCGATGGGTACGACTTCGACCAGCGCTTCCCCCGGCTGAACAACAGCCCCGATCGTGGTTGCGTTGATGCGATTGATGGTGCCGCGCACCGGCGCACGCAGCTGGGCGCGGGTGACACGATCGTCAGCGCTGCGCAGTGTCTCCTGCACGACGGCGAGTTCCAGTTGCAAGGCCGCTAGACGCTGCCGCGCCAAGAGCGCATAGGCCGACCGGGCGGCGTCGATCTGGTTTTCGGCGCCGAGAATCGCCGCCTGAAGCCGCGGCTCGGTGGCCTGGCCGACCGTGAGGTCACCACTCAATTCGGCCAGCCGCGACTGGAGCCGCAGAAGCTCGATCTGGGGCACCAGCCCGCGCTCGAACATCTCCTCGGTGAGTGCGATCTCGGCCCGCAGCGGTGCGATGATGCCCTCCGTCCGTGCCCGCTGCGCTCGGACCTCCTCAAGCTCGCCGCGCCGTTGCAAGAGCTCCGCCTCAAGCACCTGCAGTTCGCGCGTCAACTGCTCGCGCCGCGACAGGAACACCTCCTCTTCCGCGGCCACGGCCAGAGGCGCGCGGGCCCGCAGGGCGGCGTCGAATTGCACCGTTTCGGCGAACCGCGCCTCCGCCCGGAGACGCGCCGCCTCTGAGAGCACCGCCGCCTCGCGCTCGCGCAGCTCGCCGCGTTCGGCCGCAAAGCGGGTGTCGTCGATCTGCATGAGCACATCGCCCGGCTCCACGATATCGCCTTCGGCCACCGCGATGACACGGACGATCCCGCCTTCAAGGCTTTGCACGACCTGCACCTGCTGCGAGGGGATCACGCGGCCGGTCGCGCGCGCCGTTTCCTCGATTTCATGGGTGGCAGCCCAAGCAACAAAGGCCAGCGCTCCGACAAAAACCGCGAGCAGAAGGCGCCACGGCCCACGATCGCGCATCGCCGCTTCGGCCTCCGTGATGGTGTTGGCGAACTCGTCCTCGATCCGATTGCCGAACATCCGCCTACCCCGCCGCCTTCGCGGCACCCATGGCACGCAGCTTCGCCAGCACCTCGGTGCGCGGCCCGTCAAGCACCGCGCGCCCCTGATCCAGCACAACAAGGCGGTCGGCCATGGCCGCGAGCGATTGGCGATGGGTCGAGATGATCAGCCCCACGCCGGTCCGGTTCAGCTCTTCCAGGCGCCTGATGATCTGACCCTGCATGCGCTGGTCCATCGCATTTGTGGGCTCGTCCAGAAAGAGCGTTTTTGGCCGCCGCAGCAAGAGCCGCGCCAGCGCGACCCCCTGCTTCTGACCGCCCGAGAGGTGCTTGCCCTGCTCGCCGATGAACATGTCGAGCCCCTCCGGCGCCTCGGCGATGAACTCATCCATCGCGGCGAAATAGAGCGCCTGCGCGATCTCCTGATCGCTGGCACTGCGTTCACCGATCACCAGGTTCTCGCGCAGCGTTCCGGTAAAGAGGTCTGGCATCTGCGGCAAATAGCCGATGCCGCGGCGCAGCTCGGCCCGGTCGTATTGCGACAAGGCGATCCCGTCGATCAGCACCGTGCCGCTGTCGGGCTCGATCAGGCCGGCCAGAAGTTTGCCCGTGGTGGTCTTGCCCGACCCGACACGCCCCAGCAAGGCCACGCATTGACCCGGCCCCACCGCGAGGCTCAGCCCATCCAGCGCGGGCCGGGGCGCGTCCGGATAGGTGAAGCTGACCCGGTCAAGCCGCACCGCGCCTTCCGTCACGCGCGCATCGCTTTTGACCACCGTGTCCTGTTCGACCGGCAAGGCCATGAAGCGATTGAGTGCTGCAAGCGACTTGAAGGCATATTGGGCACGGAAGATCGTCTGCGCGATCATGCCGAGCGGCGCCAGAACCCGGCCCGCAAGGATATTGGCTGCGATCAGGCCGCCCACGGTGATGGCACCCTCCGCCACCAGGAAGACCCCCCAGACGATGATCAGTACGGACACCGCCTGCTGAACCAGCATCGTGCCGTTGGTGGCCACGTTCGACCAGAACCGCGTTCGCCCGTTGATCTGGGAGGAGGCGGTCACCGCCGCGTCCCATTCGCGCTGCATTGCTGGTTCCGCGTTGAGGCTCTTGATGGTCTCCACCCCCCCCAGCGCCTCGACCAGAACCACATGACGCCGGGTGGCCATCTCCTGCGCGCGCCCCGCGCTGCGGCCCAGCGGCAGCTGCGCCGCAAGCGCAATCACCAGCACTACCGGCACCGCGAGCAACGGCACGATCGCAATGGGTCCGACCACCCAGAAGAGGGCCGCAACGAAGATGCCGATGAAGAGGATGTCGATGACCGCCACAAATGTGGCTGAGGCGAAGAACTCGCGCACCACCTCGAAGTCCCGGATCGTGCTGGCGATGCCTGCCGCACCGCCCGGCCTGTCCAGCAGCCGCGCGTTCATCGCCTGCCGAAAGAGCGCGGCCGCGACCTTGAGATCGACCCGGCGCCCGATGCTTTCCAGTACATTGGCCCGAACGATCCGCATCATCAGGTCGAGACCAAGCGCGATGCCAACACCGATTGCGAGCGTCCACAGCGTGACATAGGCGAGGTTCGGGATCACCCTGTCATAGACGTTCATCACGAAGAGAGGCAGGGCCAGCGACATCACGTTCAGCAGCAGCGCAGCGGTCAGCACCTGCATCCAGTTGCCCCAATTGGCCCGCACCGGACCCCAGAACCACGATCCGCCGTCGGCATCCGCGTCGGAGTGCATACCGCTCCGGCGCGCCGGGCTGTCCGACCGTGTGACCAGCATGATCTCGGCACGCAGTTGTCTGCGCAGCTGTCGGAGCGGGATGTCCTGCACCAGAGTGCTCTGCGCGGCATCGACGCACTGCACCGTTTTTCGGTCCTTGCTGAGCCCCTGCACGATCAGCGGCGTCCCCGTCTTCGGCCAGACAACGAACGGCAGAGCAATGGCGTCGATGCTGCCGGGATCGCGCAAGACAAGCCGGCAGGACAGGCCGACGGCTTCGAGCGCGCGCATCAGATGGTGCGGATCGGTGGCGCGCGCGCCCGCGGGCAGCCGCGCCTGAACGGCCTCCGCCGAATAAGTCACCCCGAAAGCCTCCGCCATCCAGGCTACCACCGGCAGCAGCGCACCATCTGCGGCCGTTGACCGATCAGGCTCCGGCGGGGCAGCGGCACCTACCTTGGGGTGGATCTCGACCGTCATTCCAGAGGCTCGATTGTCACGTCAAAGATCGCCGTCGGGTTGTTCCTGACACGCTCCTGAAACACAGGCTCGAGCGCCAGGTCGCTCTTGGCGAGGCCAAAATGACTGGCCAGCAGGCTTTGTGCGGCCAGGGCGCGGTAGGTGCTGAAGGCCAGCGCCGATTGCGCACCCACCGCCTCGAATTCGACGTTGAAGCGCGCCCGCTCGACCTCGAGCAGGTCAAGCAGCGTCCGTTTCGCTGCAAGGAACTCATCGCCGTAGACCTCGACAATCAGCCGGTTGATACGGAGCTGATCGGTTAGCTGCGCGGCCCGATCCGCGTTGGTCCGGTAGGTGTTCCATGTCCGCGCGGCCAACTCGCGCACATCGCGGACGGCAACGGCCTGCTCGGCCAGGGCGCGGCTGTTCTCTTCGGCCAGGGCCCGCCGCTCGGCCGCCCGTCCACCCTGGTAGATTGTCCAGCGCAACCCGACCCCGATGGTTTCATCGGTGCGGTTGCCCGAGACCCCATTGCGGTTGATATCCCGCACCACACCGGTGCCGAGCGTCAACTCCGGATAGCGGTCCGCAAGAGCGACTTCGGCCCGAAATCGCGTCTGATCGATCTGGGTCCGCGCAAATTGGACACGGTAACTGTTGGCCACCGCCCTCTGCGTGAGCTCGGTCAGGGTTGGCGGCGCCTTGGCGAGCGGGACCTGCATGGCGCCTTGGGGCGGGCGACCAATAACCCTTTCATAGCGGGCATTTGCATTCCGAAGCGCACGTTCCACATCAAGTTGAGCCAGGCGGGCCGAGCGGATCCGGTCGTCGATGGTCAGCTCATCGCTGAACGGCAGGCGCCCGCCTTGGACCAGCTCGCGCACCTGCGCGCCGATCTCCTCATGCGTGGCGACGTTGCGCTTCGCCACCTCGAGCAGGCGCCGATGCCGATGCACGTCGATGTAGGCCTCGGTCGCATTGAGCGCCATGGTTTCGGAGGCATCGAGCAGGCTGAAGATACTGCCATCGACCCGCGCTGCATTCGCGTAAACGAGGTTTGAGCGCCGGAACCCGTCGAAGAGCACCAGTTCCGCGCGCACGCCCAGCTGGTGCCGCGCCTTGGTGCTGTCGTTGTCCGCCACCGAAAGGGCATTGGGGTCGTCGACCCTCTGCCAGCCGGTTTCGCCCGAGAGGACGACCCGGGGCTCGAATTCGCCGCGCAGTTGGAGCAGTTCGAAGGCAGAGGCGCGCATCTGGGCCTGCGACGCCTTGATCGCGGGGTTTGTCGTCACCGCAAACCGCACGGCCTCGCGCAGCGTCTCAGCCGAGAGACCGCCGACCACCCAGAACATGGTCAGACCTGCACAGAGCAGCATGCGCAGTCGTTTCAAATCGGTGTCCCCCGTAACCACTCACAAAACCCGTAAAAACAATGATTTCACGTTAGCGAAATCGGTCGAAAAAGCAATCTAGGAGCGCTGTGGCGGGAGATTGGGGATGTTGAAGGCGTTTTGCGCCCGCACCGGCGGCTGCGGTGTCGTGAGATCAGCCGGCGCTCTGCGCCAGCAGCCAGAGCCAGATCATGCCGACATAAGTCAGCTGGTGCAGCGCCTGATCGATGCCCGAAGCGCGCCAGTATCCGGAATCCGCCGGGGTCAGCTTCTCACGCGTGGTGTAGCGCCCCTTCCACCAGTCGATGTGGAAATGCACCGCCCATTCCGCCAGCACGAGCGGCAGAACAAACCCGAGCGGCGCACCGACAAGGCTGAACGCGACAAGAGAGCCCGCGGCATGGATGCCCGCGTGCAGAAAGGTTCCGAAATGCAGGTACTTGCCGCGCCCTTCCAGCATCGCCCGGGATTGGAGGAAATAGTCCGCGAGCATGTGTTTGACTTGCAATAAGCACAACAGAATCAACAGTGTGCTGTAACTCGTTACCAAGATGTCTTCCTTTCACCCCCCGGCGCGCCGACACAGAGGCGCCGGAGGAGCATGTGGTCATCCGCGGCCACCGAATCCCTGCCGCGAAAAAGCGGGCCTCAGGCGGTGTAGCACCGTTTTGGCCCCTGCTCTGTCACTGACGATACAAGAGAGATTTCCCGTTCGCAAACAGATGCACCTTGGAAGGATCAGCCGTCAGCTTCATGGTCTGGCCCCGCATGTTGGTATGGATCCCCGCCAGTTTCGCAATCACCGTATCGGTGTCCTTGGCCGAGCTCGGGGCCTCGAAATAAAGCTGCGTCACCTCGCCCAAGGCTTCCACGATGGACACATCATGGGCGAAGGCGTAATTGTCGCCATCGGTGGGGATCATGTCTTCGGGGCGGATGCCCACGTTGACCTTCATGCCCTTCTCCGACGCTTGCGTCGGCACGTTCGACTGGAAGGTCCCGCCGCCTTCGGGGCAGGACACGGTCGTGACCTCGCCCGTCTCGACGATCTCGCCGGCCAGAAGGTTCATCGCCGGCGAGCCGATGAACTGGGCCACGAACTCATTCTCGGGCTTCTCGTAAAGCTCCAGCGGCGTGCCCACCTGCGCGATGCCCTTGTTGGCCAGCACCACGATGCGGCTGGCCAGCGTCATCGCCTCCACCTGGTCGTGGGTGACGTAGATCATCGTGGAGTTGGGCATGCTCTCCTTCAGCTGCGCGATCTCGATCCGCGTCGCGACCCGCAGGCTGGCATCGAGGTTCGAGAGCGGCTCATCGAAGAGGTAGACCTTGGGATCCCGCACGATGGAGCGCCCAATGGCCACCCGCTGCCGCTGCCCGCCTGACAGCGCCTTGGGCAGACGGTCGAGGTACTGGTCGAGCTGCAGCACCTTGGCCGCGCGGCCCACTGCCTCGTCGATCTCCTGCGGCGACTTCTTGGCCAGTTTCAGTGCAAAGGCCATGTTGTCCCGCACCGTCATATGCGGGTAGAGCGCGTAGGACTGGAACACCATGGCGATACCGCGCTGCGCGGGTGGCACATCATTCATGCGGTCGCCGTCGATGGTCAGCTCGCCCGAGGTGATCTTCTCCAGCCCCGCGATCATCCGCAGCAGGGTCGACTTGCCGCAGCCCGAAGGCCCCACGAAGACGATCAGCTCGCCGGTCGTGATATCGAGGTTGATGTGCTTGAGCACCTCGACGTTGCCGCCGTACGCCTTGCCCACGTCCGTCAGTTTCAGATTGGCCATATCCTTGTCCCTCCCAAGACGCGGGTCTTAATCCTGTTTCAGCGCAAGGCAGACTTGCCAGGGCCCCAGGTGCAGTTTGAAGTCCGGCGACGGTGTTGCGCCGCCAAGTTCGTGCCCGATGGTCAGCCAGTCGCCCGGCGGCATGCCGTGCAGCGAGGGCGTATCGGACAGGTTGAAGGCGCAGAACATGGTCTCGCCCTCATGGGTGCGGGTGAATTGCAGCACGTCGCCATAGGCAAAGACACCGCCGTGCTCCCCCTTGATCAGCGAGGGGTGATCCTTGCGGAAGGCAATCGCACGCCGGTAGTGGTGCAGGATGGCACCGGGATCCTCTTCCTGCAGCGCCACGGCACGGTTCAGGTGATCGTGGCTCACCGGCAACCAGGGGAAGCCTTCGGAGAAGCCACCGTTCTGGTTGGAGGCTTCCCAGACCATGGGCGTGCGACAGCCGTCGCGGCCCTTGAACTCGGGCCAGAACTCCTTGCCGTACGGGTCCTGCAGGTCCTCGAAGGCCACGTCGGCCTCGGGCAGCCCCAATTCCTCACCCTGATAAAGACAGGCCGAGCCGCGCAGACACATGATCAGCGTCGCAAACATCCGCTGCGCCGCGGGCGGCAGATCCCAACGCGAGGTGTGCCGCTCCACATCGTGGTTGGAGAAGGCCCAGCACGGCCAGCCATCCCGCGCCACGCGGCCCAGCTCGTCAAAGACCTGCGCGACGCGTGTGGCATCCAGCTTGGTCTTGGCGAGGAATTCGAAGGCATAGCACATATGCACCATCTCGGGCCCGCTGGTGTATTCACCCAGCAACTCCAGACCGCGCTGCGCATCGCCCACCTCGCCCACGCAGGCCGCAGCGGGGTATTCATCAAGCAGCGCCCGGAAGCGCTTGAGAAACGCCAGGTTCTCCGGCTGGTTCTTCGAATAGATGTGTTCCTGGTGGTTGTAGGGGTTCACAGAGGGCGCGATATTGGCGTTGCGTCGCTCTGGCGGCAGGGCTGGGTTGTCGCGCAGTTCCTTGTCGGCGAAGTAGAAATTGATCGTGTCCAGGCGGAAGCCGTCCACCCCGCGATCCAGCCAGAACCTGGTTGTGGCGAGGATCGCGTTCTGCACATCCTCATTGTGGAAGTTCAGGTCGGGCTGCTCCACGAGGAAGTTGTGCAGGTAGTACTGCTCGCGCCCCGGATCCCACTGCCAGGCAGGCCCGCCGAAGATCGACAGCCAGTTGTTGGGCGGGGTGCCATCGGGTTTCGGGTCCGACCAGACGTACCAGTCGGCCTTGGGGTTGGTGCGGTTGGACTGGCTTTCGACGAACCAGGGGTGCTGATCCGACGTATGGCTCAGCACCAGGTCGATCATCACCTTCAGCCCGAACTGATGCGCCGCCTCGACCACCACGTCGAAGTCCGCCAGCGTGCCGAACATCGGGTCGACATCGCAATAATCGCTCACGTCATAGCCGAAATCCTTCATCGGCGAGGTGAAGAAGGGCGAGATCCAGATCGCATCGACCCCGAGCGAAGCGATGTAGCTCATGCGCTGCGCGATGCCGATCAGATCGCCGATCCCATCGCCGTTGGTGTCCTGAAAGCTGCGCGGGTAGATCTGATAGATCACCGCACCGCGCCACCAATCCTTGTCGATCACCGGCAGGTGCAGATGGTGTTCCATCTTTGTCATTTCCATTGGACTTTCTACTTGACGGAGCCGGCCAACAGACCGCGCACCAGATAGCGTTGCATTGTGAAGAAGACGACAAGCGGCACGGCGATGGAGATGAAGGCCGCCGAGGCCAGAATGCCCCAGTCGCCGCCGCGCGACCCCAGAAGGTCATCGGCGATCTTGACGGTCATGACCCAGCTTTCCGCATTGGATGGTAGGAAGACCTTGGCCACCAGCAGGTCGTTCCACGTCCAGAGGAACTGGAAGATGGCAAAGCTGGCAAGGGCGGGAAAGCTCAATGGCAAGACGATCTTGGTGAAGACCTGGAAATCCGTGGCGCCGTCGACCTTCGCGCTTTCGATGATATCGCGCGGCAGGCCGACCATGTAGTTGCGCAAGAGATAGATCGCGAGCGGTAACCCGAAGCCCGTATGCGCCATCCAGATGCCTAAGAAACTCTGGCCGATACCGATGGAATTGTGGAACTGCAACAGCGGAACGAGCGCGAGTTGCAAGGGCACGACCAGCAGCCCCACGACCATCGCGATCAGAAGGCCCCTGCCCGCGAAATCCATCCATGCAAGAGCGTAGGCGGCAAAGGCCGCAATCAGGATCGGGATGATCGTCGCGGGGATCGTCACCGTCAGCGTGTTGATGAAGGCGATGTCCATATTGTTGGAAAAGAGGATCGTCTGGTAGTTATCCAGCGAGAAATCCGGCGGCGTCGCCGTCGAATAATAGACGCTTGGGTCGCGACTGATCTCGGCAGGCGAGCGATAGACGAAATCGCCGTTCTCCTGCACGGTGAGAGAGCGGTCGCGTGTCAGTTCGGCGGTCTCGCCCGCAGCGGCCACCGTCGGGTTCGAACGCGCGCCGCCAAAGCGGATCACCTCGCCCTCGCCGCCCGAGAAGATGTTGCCTTCGATGACAAAGAACTCGCCATCCTGCCGGGCTTCACCAGCGGGGATCTTGGCCTGGAAGTTCTGCTCGACCGCGAAGGGCGACAGCCACCAGCCCGAGGCCGAGATCTGGTCACGGTCGCGGAAGGAGGAGACCAGCAACCCCACGGTGGGGATCAGCCAAAGGACCACGAGGAAGATGACCGAGAGATTAACCGCCCAGGTCAGCGAGGATTTTGTGCCAGCGATATTGTCCATTATCTCATCTCCGCCCTT
Source organism: Roseobacter sinensis (assembly GCF_025755255.1). Lineage (GTDB taxonomy): Bacteria > Pseudomonadota > Alphaproteobacteria > Rhodobacterales > Rhodobacteraceae > Roseobacter > Roseobacter sinensis. Next base: position 26,046 of record NZ_JALIEB010000024.1, read on the forward strand.
GCTTGCCGGATGTTCCAGATCATCACCGGCAGCACCACGATCATGATCACAAAGGCGACGGCTGTCGCGCGCCCATCATCGCGGAACATGTAAGACATCATGTAACTGGGCAGGATATCGGTGCCGAAATTGCCCCCTGTCATCGTGTAGACGATGTCAAAGACCTTGAGTACGAGAATGGTGATCGTCGTCCAGACCACCACGATGGTGCCCATGATCTGCGGCACCTTGATCTTGAAGAAGACCTGAAACGGGTTGGCCCCGTCGATGATCGCCGCCTCGATGGTTTCTTCGGGGATACCCCGCAGGGCGGCGGAGAGGATCACCATGGCAAAGCCGGTCTGGATCCAGACAAGGATGAACATCAGGAAGAAGTTGTTCCAGAACCGCACCTGCAACACGTCCAGCGGCTCCGACGCGCCGAAGAAATCGCGGATCGCGTTGATCAGCCCGATGTCGGCATTGTTGGCATAGACGAACTTCCAGATCAGCGAGGCGCCGACGAAGGAGATCGCCATCGGCATGAAAATCAGTGATTTGGCGATATTGCCCCACTTCAGCCGGTCGGTGAGCTGTGCAACCAGCAGGCCGAAGAAGGTCGCGGCCGCAGGTACGAAGAGCACCCAGAGCATGTTGTTGAAAAAGGCGATCTGGAAGCCGTCATCGGAAAACATCGTGGTGTAGTTGCCAAATCCGATGAACTGATCGCCCGAGCGGTTGAAGAGCGAGCGGTAGAAGGAGCCCACGACGGGGTAGACCAGATAGAGGCCGAGGGCCGCCATCGCCGGGAACAGAAAGAGCCACGGCCGCACCAGATTGGCGCGGTTGATGTTCCGGCCCGGATTGTCCGCACGCGGCGGAAAGATGACCTTGTCGAGGATCAGGTTCGACAGGAAGAAGTACCCGACGCAGCCGCCGACCCCGATGATAACTGTCACGATCCCCTGAAGCAGCGGTGACATGGCGATCCCTCCCAAAACCTATGTGCGGGTGTGGTGCAGCCCGGCGGATCAGAGCCGCCGGGCTGATTGCAAAGCCTTACTGGATCGTGTCCCAGCGCTCCTGGATGCCTTTCGCCACGTCTTCGGCGCTCGCGCCGGTGGTGTAATCCACCATACCGGTCCAGAAGGCGCCTGCCCCGATCTCACCCGGCATCAGGTCAGAGGCGTCAAACCGGAAGGTGGTCGCGTTCAGCAGGATCTCGCCCTGCGCCTTGAGGCTGTCCTCGAGGTAGGTCTCGGGGTTCACGCCCGCGTGCGCGGTCAGGAAGCCGCCCTGCGCCATCCACAGCTCATGCGCAATTGGCGTTTTCAGGAACTCGACAAAGGCCATTGCCGCGTCGGAAGGGTTGGTGATGGCAAAGAGCGTGCCCGCCCCAAGCACCGGCTTGCCGAGGTCCTTTTCGGCGTAGGCCGGGAAGTAGAAGAAGTCCACGTCTTCCCCCACAACAGTGCCTTCCGGGAAGAAGGCCGGGATGAAGGAGGCCTGACGGTGCATGTAGCAATCCGGCGGGATCGCGAAGAGCCCGGCCGGGCTGTCGCGGAAGTCGGTGTTGGCCACCGCCGAGGCGCCGCCGTCCACATAGTCGTCATTGCGCGCGAAGGCACCGAATTCCTCGATGGCGGCGATGACTTTCGGATCATCGAACTTCATCTCGTTGGCCACCCAGGCGTCATAGTCCTCGGGCGACTGCGTCCGCAGCATCATCTCTTCGACCCAGTCGGTGGCGGGCCAGCCGGTCGCCGCCCCGGACCCCAGACCGATACACCAGGGCGTGCCGCCCTCCTCCACGATCAGATCCGTCAGCTCCTTGAGCTCTTCCATCGTCTCGGGGATGTCATAGCCTGCCTCGTCAAAGGCTTCCGGCGAATACCAGACCAGCGACTTCACATCGACCCGGTAAAAGAGGCCGTACATCTGGTCTTCGCCGTTCTCGTCGGCGTAGGTGCCCAGATCGACCCAGGACTGCCCCGCGGCGTAATTGTCCCGCACCCAGTCCGCGGTGCCCTCCGGTAGCGGCGTCAGCAGCCCCTGGCTCGCCATATCCGCGGCGAGTCCCGGTTGCGGGAAGACGGCGAGATTGGGTGCCGAACCCGAGCGTGCAGAGATGACGATGTCCTGTTCGAAGCTGTCGGAGCCGGAGTAGTTCACCGTCGCGCCGGTCGCGCTGGTGAAGTAGGAAAACGCCTTGTCGACCTTGGCTTTTTCGTCGCCGGTCCAGGGGCCCGTAATCTCGACGGTCTGGCCGCTCAGATCGTATTTCTCGGCGAATTCATTGTAGCTGTCCCAGTTGAAATCACCCTCGCCGACGGCGAAGGGCTGGTGCCCGTCCGCATGCGCCAGTCCCGCGAAGAGAGCCAGCGCCGCAGCACCCGCGTAATAACGTGCCTTCATGAGGTCCTCCCGTAGCAATGCCTGTTTTGACATCGTCTTGATCATTTTTTGTGCGCAAAGAATCACTTCAAAGCGCTTTGGATGCCGGAAAACTGGAGGAAGGCGGCAAACCTGTCAACTCGTGGTTGGGTTTCTCCGCTGCATTTCAAGGCCCTGCGCCACGTGGCCGATGCAGGGCCTGTTTCTGCTTTGACCTGCCGGACAACGCTGCCTAGGCTGAATGCTGTTTGAGGTTAAAAATGACACTCCGGGTCTTATGAATCTACGAGAACTTTCGGAACGGCTGAACCTGTCGCAGACCACGGTCAGCCGCGCGTTGAACGGGTACCCGGAGGTCAGCGAACAGACCCGCAAGCGGGTTGCCGCCGCTGCGAAGGAGTTCAACTATCGCCCCAACATCCGGGCCCAGAGGCTCGCGACGGGGAGATCGATGTCCATCGGTCACATCATTCCGCTTTCGAAGCAGAACGAGATGGTCAACATCGTCTTTGCCGATTTCATCGCAGGTGCGGGCGAGGTCTATGCGCGGCATGGCTACAACATGAGCCTGTCGCTGGTCCGAGACGAAGAAGAGTTGAACGCCTACCGCGGTGTCGCCGAGAAGGGCGCCGTTGACGGCATCATCGTACACTCCCCGGCGCGGCACGACCCGCGGATCGCCTTTCTCGCGGAGCTGGACATTCCCTTTCTCGTGCATGGCCGCGCCTCGGAGGTGACGACGCCCTACGCCTGGCTCGATGTGAACAACAAGCGCGCCATAGAGACCGGAACACGGCATCTGCTTGAGCTGGGGCACAGGCGGATCGCGCTCGTCAACGGCGAGGAACGGATGGATTTCGCGCAGCGCCGGCGCGAGGGCTATCTTGCGGCCCTCTGCGGTGCTGACGTGCCACCCGATCCGGGGCTCATGCGCTCAAACGAGATGAGCGAGCCCTACGGGCATGCGGCGGCGCATGAGATGCTGGACCGTTCCGCGCCGCCCACCGCCTTCGTTGCCTCCTCCATCGTCTCGGCCCTGGGCATTCGACGCGCGATCCAGGAACGCGGCCTGGTGATGGGCCGCGACATCTCTGTCCTTTGTTTTGACGATGAAATCTCATACCTGCCGAACGGGCAGACCACGCCGGTCTTCACCGCGATGCGCTCGTCGGTGCGCGCGGCGGGCCGCCGATGTGCCGAGCTGCTGATTGACCAGATCACGCATCCTGACCAAGAGTTGCGCACCGAGCTTTGGGACGCGGAACTCGTGATCGGACCGTCGACCGGCCCCTGCCCCTGAAGGACTGACAATGGATTTCAAGAGATCGGACTTCCCGAACGGATTCCAGTTCGCCGCGGCGACCTCCAGCTATCAGATCGAAGGACATCGCTTTGGCGGCGCCGGCAAGACCCATTGGGACACTTTCGCAGCCACGCCGGGAAACGTCGTGCGCGCCGAGAATGGCGACATCGCCTGCGATCACTATCACCGCTGGGAGGAAGACCTCGACCTGATGCAGGCGCTGGGGCTCGACGCCTACCGCTTCTCGACCAGTTGGGCGCGGGTGCTGCCCGAGGGGCGCGGCCCCGTGAATGAGGAGGGCCTCGACTTCTACGACCGGCTGGTGGACGGGCTGCTGGCGCGGGGGCTGAACCCGATGGTCACGCTCTATCACTGGGAACTCCCGGTGGCGCTGGCGGACCTGGGCGGCTGGCGCAACCCGGACATCTCGCATTGGTTGGCCGACTACACCACCGTGATCATGAAGCGGATCGGGGATCGCGTCTTCAGCGCAGCCCCCATCAACGAGCCGTGGTGCGTCGGCTGGCTGTCGCATTTCATGGGACATCACGCGCCGGGCCTGCGCGACATCCGTGCGACGGCCCATGCCATGCACCACGTGCTGACCGGCCACGGCCGGGCCATTCAGGCGATGCGGGCGCTCGGTGTCAAAAACCTCGGGGCGGTCTGCAACTTCGAATACGCGCATGCCGCCGACGACACGCCGGAGGCGGCCGAGGCCGCGCAGCTCTATGACGGCTACTACAATCGCTTCTTCCTCGGCGGCCTCTTCAAAGGCGCCTACCCCGAGGATGTGATGGACGGCCTCGCGCCGCACATGCCGAAAGGCTGGGAAGATGACTTCGGGCTGATCGGCCAGCCGCTCGACTGGTGCGGGCTAAACTACTACACCTGCAAACGCATAGCCCCTGTCGACGGCCCCTGGCCGGCACATCAAGAGGTGGGCGGCCCGCTGCCCAAGACGCAGATGGGATGGGAGATTTACCCCAAGGGCCTGCACCACTTCCTCACCTGGGTGCATGAGACCTATACCAAGGGCCTGCCGCTCTACGTGACGGAGAACGGCATGGCCAACCCAGATGAGCCGGACGTGCCGGATGAGGCGCGCATCGAATATCTGAATGCCCATGTGGCCGCGGCACAACAGGCGATGTCGGAAGGCGTGCCGCTGGCGGGCTATACGTTCTGGTCGCTCATGGACAATTACGAATGGGCGCTCGGCTACGAAAAGCGCTTTGGGCTGATCCACGTCGATTTCGACACGCTGGAGCGCACGCCAAAGGCCTCCTACCACGCGCTGGCCGAAGCGCTCAGGGCTTGAACCACGCGGGCACGCCGAACGGCGGGTGGGTCACACTGCGCGTGCCGGTGAGGCTGTCCAGAAAGGCCACGATCTGCGCGATCTCCGCGTCATCGAGATCCGGTCCCGGCCTCGGGACCGCGCGCGCCTGACGCGCCATCTCGCGCGCGTCCCCTTGTATCACGAAATCGGTCGCAGCCAGCCAGGGCACCTCCGGCAGCTTCGCATCCTCGGGTCGCCAGGCAGCGCGGGCGCGCGCCGGGTCGAGGTGGTGGCGCACCATCGCCTCCAAGGTGGCATAGGCGCCATTGTGTCCATAGGGTGCAGTCAGCGCCACATTGCGCAGCATCGGCGTGCGGAAGGCATAGGCATCCTCCAGCCGGTTGCTCTCGCTCATCCGCCCCACATCGCGCGCATAGGGGTCGAAAAGCCGCGTGCGCCCCGGACCGAAGGCCGGGAGACCCAGCGCGTGAAACTTCTGGTCACTGAGCAACGAGCCCGAATGGCAGGACGCACAGTCCGCCTTGCCGTAGAACAGTTGCAGGCCCGCGTGTTGATCGGGCGTCAGGGCAGCACGGTCCCCGGCGAGATACCGATCGAAGGGGCTGTCGAAGCTTGTCCATTCGATCGCCATGAAGGCCGCCAGCGCATTGGCGATCTCGACGATGCTCACCTCCTCGGGCGCGTTGATATGGTCGAAAGCCGCGACGAAGCGCGCACCATAGCCCTTTTCCGTACGCACCCGTTTGGCGAGGATCGGCCATGCTGCATCGATGCGGTCATGCACGGCGCCGATCATCTCGTTCTCACCCGGATTGCCCGCCATTTCGAACTGTGCCACCAGCGGGAAGAGCGCCTGCGCGGCCAGCAGCGACCCCAGCCCCTGCGGCAGCCATTCTTCCGCCGGAGAATTGAACCCGTTGCCGAAGAGGTCGGACCGGCTGAGCCGCCCGTCGTGGAACATCACCGTCAGATCGCGCGCGCCCAGGTTCCACAGCCCCGGCGCGTTGCGCGGGATGCGTTTGGCAATGCGCTGCTGGCCCACGCCCGGCGTCCGTTCAGGCCCCAGTCCCTGCCCGCCCTCGCCAATGCCAAGGCTCAGCCCGTCGCCCGTGCCGAACTCCGGGTGGTGGCAATGCGCGCAGGCGATATTCCGGTTGCCCGACAAGATGGGATCGTAGAACAAGGACTGGCCCAAGGCGGCCCGGTCCCGGTCGAACGGCAGGAAATCCGCAGCCGTCAGTGGCGGCGGCAGATCCCCTGCTGCCGCCAGCGTCGCACAAGAGGAGAGAACGATCCCATGCGTGCCATATGTCTTGCCCTTGCGCTGCTGGCCGGCCCCGCGCTGGCCGAGATCGAAGAGGCGCGCGACATGATGGAAGAGGGCCGATTTGAGGAAGCCTATGAGGCGCTCTGGCCCGCTGCACGGTCGGGCAATGCGGATGCCGAAGAGCTGATCGGTGTCATGTATGCGATGGGCCTTGGCGTCCCGCGCGACGATATCCGCGCGTTCGAGTGGTATCTGCGCTCGGCCATGAAGGGGCATCCGGGCGCGCAATCGGGTGTCGGCTGGTACTACGAGATAGGGCGCGGGATGCCGGCCCCGGACCTCGTGCGCGCCTACATGTGGTACACGCTGTCGGCCATTGGCGGCGACCCGGACGCGGCGATCAGCCTTGAGGAGGTGGTGAAGAAGATGACCAAGGCAGAGATCGAAAAGGCGCATGAGCTCGTCGCGGACTACAAGGTCTGGATGTACCCGTTTCGGTGACGGGGCGGCCTCGATGACCGCCCCGGCGCGGCATCAGTTGAGGTCCGCTGACCGCGCTGCGCCCACGGCCTCTTCGGCTTCAGCGACCGCGGCGGTCAGAGCTTCGAAGATCTCCTCGCCCCGCCCCACGTTCGCCTTGAACCAGTCAAAGACGGGGGCTGCGCCTTCCTTGAAGGCCGCTTTCTGCTCGGGGGTCGGCACATAGAGGTCACCGCCTTCGGCCACGAACTGCTCATAGGCTTCGATGGATTTGCGCTTGGGCGAGGCGAAGGTCGCTTGCTGCAGGGCATAGAAGCCATCGACCACCACGCGGCGCATGTCCTCCGGCATCTCCATGAAGCGCGCGTTGTTCATCCACCACAGCGCGCCCATGTAGGCATGGCCGTCCAGCGTCACATATTTCAGCCCCGCATCCGGGAACTTCATGCCCATAATATCCGTGATGCCATTCTTGGAGCCTTCGACCACGCCGGTCTGGAAGGAGGTGAAGAGCTCGGGCCACGGGATCGGCGTAGGTGCCGCACCGAGGGCCTTCACGAGTTCCTGCGGCAGGTCAGCGACCACCGTGCGGATCTTCAGGCCTTCCATGTCAGAAGGGTCTGCGATGCGCCGCTTGGTATTGGCAAAGTTGCGCCAACCGCCGGTATTGCCGATGGTCATCAGGCGGATCGCGCCGCCGGAATCCTCCAACGCCATCTCACGCATCTTGCGGGTGAAATCGCCCGAGAGCACATGCTCGGCGATGCGGTCGTCGGCCATCAGATACGGCAGATCGAGCACCTGCACATACGGGAAGATGCCGGACGCGCCGCCCGAGGTGGAGACAAAGATATCGATGGAGCCATCAGCCACACCCTGCAGACACTCCGCGCCGTTGCCGCAGAGCTGTGTTCCGATGAAAAGCTCGACCGCGATGGCACCATTGGAGGCCGCCTCCACGTAGTTCTTGAAGACCACGAGACCGTCGTAGTCCTCGTCGTTCTCGTTCGAGTTGGCGGTGGCGCGCAGCGTGTACTCCTGCGCGGCTGCCGCCATCGCCGAGCCGGCCAACATCGCCGCCACGGTCAGCGATTTCAGGGTGTTTTTGATCATGTCAGTCCTCCCATTGGATGATGTATCGTATTTGCAAAATTCAACTGGCTAGTTTGCAAAGCCCGTAAGGCGCGGAATTGTCATGGAAATCGCAGGGATATAGGTGATCAGGAAGATCACCAGGATCTCCACGGCCAGGAACGGCAGGATCGCCTTCGAGATGGTCTCGACCCGCTCGCCCGAGACGGATGAGGCGACAAACAGCACCAACCCCATCGGCGGCGTGGCCAGCCCGACGGTCAGGTTCACGCTCATGATGATCGCAAAGTGGATCGGGTCGACCCCGAGGCTCACGAAGATAGGGCCAAGGATCGGCCCCAGGATGATGATCGCCGGCCCTGCGTCGAGGAACATGCCCACGACGAACAGGAGCAGGTTGATCAGAAACAGCAGGATGAGCGGGTTGCTCGTCAGGCTGAGCACGAATTCCGCCATGGTCTCGGGCGCATGGCTGAGGCTCACCACCGTCTTGAACGCCATCGCCGCGCCCACGAGCAGCAGCACCACCGCCGAGGTGATCCCGGCACGGTTCAGCACATCGGGCAGGTCGCTCAAACGCAGTGTGCGCATCACGAAGAGCCCGATGATCAGCGCATAGGCCACGGCGACGGCGGCGGCCTCCGTGGGTGTAAAGACGCCCGCCAGAATACCGCCCAGAATGATCACCGGGGTCATCAGCGGAAAGAACGCCTTCAGGCTCGCCTGCCCGCGCTCGCCCCAGGAGTGCTTCTTCGTGGCAATCGGAAAGTCGTATTTATCGGCCTGAAACTTCACCACCAGCATCAAGCCGACGCCCACCAGGATGCCCGGTACAATCCCCGCGAGGAAGAGCGCCGCGACGCTCTCGCCCATCACATAGGCGTAGATGATCATGATGCCGGACGGCGGGATGATCGGCCCGATGACCGAACTCGCCGCCGTGATCGCCGCGGCGAAACGGCGCTTATAGCCCTGTTTCTCCATCGCCGGGATGAGCATGGACCCCAGCGCCGAAGTGTCGGCCACAGCAGAGCCCGAGAGCCCGGCGAAGAGCATGGAGCTGAGGATGTTCACATGCGCCAGACCGCCCCGGAAATGCCCCATCATGGCCTGGCTGAACTCCACCAGCCGCATGGTGATACCGCCGCGGTTCATCAACTCTCCCGCGAGCATGAAAAAAGGGATCGCCATCAGCGGGAAACTGTCCATCCCGTTGTAAAGATTGCGGTAGAGCAGCGTGATGTCGCGCTCCTGCCCGTTGAGCCACAAGAGGATCCCAGGCGCGGCCAGAAGGCCGAAGAACACCGGCAGACCGATCATCAGGAAAACGAGAAAGAGCGGCAGGAACCAGACCAGCATTATTCCGCCCCCACCTGGTCTTCGATGGCAATCACCGGCAGCCGATCCGCGCCACCCAGCATCTTCACGAGCGCCCGCAGGATGAGCTCGACGTTCACCGAAATCAGCACGATCACGCCGAAGAGCAGCGAGGCCATCATCCAGCTGCGCGGCACGCGGAACCAGCTCTCGAAGCTGAGATCGGTGGGCAGATAGAGCGAGGCGGTCGCGAATCTCCCTGCAAATCCAGTGACTTCCGACCAGCCGATCTGCACGGCCACGACCAGCACGCCGAGGCTGAGAAACAACAGCGCCAGTGAAATCAGCGCGCCCACGCGCTCTGGCAGCAGGCGCACCACCGTGTCGATAGCCACGAAGCCACCGCGCCGGAAGGCCGTGGGCGCCATCAGCCCGGTCATCCAGAGCATGCAGAAGCGTGCCGCCTCGTCGGGCCAGGGCAGCGCATTGTTCAGAACATAGCGATAGAAGACCTGGATGAGGATCGCGGCCACCATGAGCGCCATCGCCACCACGCCGAGGCCCCTGCCCAGCTTGAGCACGGTCTCATTGACCAGCCGGAGCGGTGTGATGACCGCCAGCAATGCTCCCATTCCGGAGCCTCCTCCCTTGTGCCCGGGTATTCCGGGTCACCCCGTGCGGGTTTTCCCCGCACGCTTCATTCGTTGGCCTTTTAGGCCTGATTGTCAAACCGTGTGAAGCGGCCTTGGCAAAAAATCAGCGCATCCCCCTCCCGGAACGCAGCTGCGCGCACGCGGCCCACAACAATCGCATGGTCGCCCGCGTCGTGTATCTGGTCAGTGGTGCATTCGAACCGGGCCAGGCAATCCCCCAGCAGCGGCACACCCTCGGCGGTCTGGGTCACGTCGAGCCCGTCGAAGGCGGTGCCCGATTTCGCAAAGCCAAGCGCAATCTCTTCCTGCTCGGTGCCCAACACGTGAATGGCGAAGTGTTGCGCCGCGATGAAATGTGCGTAGCGGGTCGAGGATTTGGCCGGGCACCAGAGCACAAGCGGCGGGTCCAGCGAAACGCTCGAGAAGGAGTTCGCCGTCATGCCGATCGGCCCGTCCGGCGTCTGTGCGGTGACAACGGTTACGCCGGTTGCAAAGCGGCCAAAGGCGCTGCGCAACTGCCGCTGCGTGTCGGGCCCGGCCGCAAATCCGTCCAGCGCTGCCATCTGTCGCGTCCCGTCGGCCATCATGGCACCTCCTGACCGTTTGCGGCCTCATAGAGTTCAAACCAGGTCTGCCGGTCCATCTCGACCTTTACGGCATCCGAGAAGGTGGCAATGCGCGAGAGCGTGTTGGTGCCCATCACCGGCAGGATGCCCGCCGGATGCGCGAGCAGCCAGGCCACGGCCACGGCGGCACGGTCCACGCCCTGCGCCTGCGCCACCGCGTCCATCTTCTGCGCCACCGCACTGTCCTCGGTCATCAGGCTGCCGCCGCCCAGCGGCGACCAGGCCATCGGGCTGATCCGGTGCTGTTGCAGATGCGCCAGATCGCCATTTGTCAGGCAGTCACGGGCAGCAAGGCTGATCTCGATCTGGTTGGTCACGAGCGTGTTGGTCATGCTCGATTGCAGCAGATCCCAATCCCACGGACGGAAGTTCGACACGCCGGCCGCCTTGATCTTGCCGGCCTGAATCAGCGCATCGAGCGCGCCGCCGGTCTCGGCCGCATCCATCATCGGATCGGGCCGGTGGATCAGCAGCAGGTCGATCTGCTCGATCCCCATATAGGTGAGCGAGGCCTCAACGCTCGCCTGAATATGCGCCGCCGAGGTATCATAGTATTTCACGCGGGCGTCGGCATATTTGCCGATGGGCGCGATGATGTCGCATTTGGTCACGATCTCAAGCTGATCGCGCAGACTGGGGGCCTCTTTCAGCGCAGCGCCCAGCACCTCCTCGGCCGCGTAACCGCCGTAGATATCGGCCTGATCCATCGTGGTGATGCCTTGTGCGAGGCAGGCGTCGATCTTGGCGCGCACATGCGCGGGTGAGGTGTCGCTGTCATCGGCCAGGCGCCACATGCCATAAACGATGCGGCTGAACTCAAGCGTGTCGGAGAGGGCCACGCGCTCCATCAGCGACGCTCCCCGGCGGCCAGCGGTGTGGCAGGTGCGGCTTGGGGCACACGACCATAAGCCTCTGGCAAAGAACAGGTTTTCAGATGCGGCATCACCAGCCGCCCGAAGTGCTGCGCCTCGTCCAGATGCGGATAGCCCGAGAAGATGAAGGCGCGGATGCCCATCCGCTGGTAGGCTTCGATCTCGGACAGCACCTGATCGGCCGAGCCCACAAGCGCCGCGCCACAGCCCGAGCGCGCACGGCCTACGCCCGTCCAGAGATGCGGCTCGACATAGCCGAATTCGTCGGCGATATCGCGGTTCTTCGACTGATGCGCAACGCCCAGCGAGGTCGCGTCCAGCGCGCGCTCGCGGATCTTGCGGCCATAGTCATCATCGAGTTTCGAGACGATGTAGTCGGCGTATTCCTTGGCCTCGGCCTCGGTGTCGCGCACGATCATATGGACGCGCAGACCGTAATCCAGCGTCCGGCCCTTCTCAGCGGCGCGGTCGTGGACCGCCTGCATCCGACCCGCGATGGCCTCTTTGGGCTCGGGCCACATCAGGTAAACATCGCAATGCTCGGCGCAGAGATCGAGCGCGGCAGGCGAATAGCCCCCGAAGTAGAGAAGCGGCCCGCCCGTCTGGTATGGCTTCGCCGGGTCGGTCGTCAGCCCCTTGAAGGTATAGACCTCGCCCTCATGGTCGATCTCGTCGCGCGTCCAGGCTTGCTTGAGGATCTCGACCACCTCGCGGCTGCGCTGATAGCGGTAGTCGCTGTCGGCCTTCTCGCCCGGAAAGTCCGAGCTGATGATGTTCACCGTCAGCCGCCCTTCGAGCATGTGATCCAGCGTCGCGATGGTGCGCGCGAGCATGATGGGCTGCATCTCGCCGCACCGCACGGCGGCCAGCAGGTTGATCTTGGAGGTGATTGGCGCGCAGCCTGCGACAAAGCTCAGCGTATCCTGCCCCACCTGATAAGACGAGGGGCAGAGGATGTTGCGGAACCCCTGTGCCTCCGCCGTCTTCACGATCTCTGAGCAATGCGCCCAGGACGAGCGCAGATCCCCATCCGGCACGCCCAGAAACTGGTAGTCGTCCGAACACAGGGCTGCGAACCAGGAAACTTCCGCCGCATCAAGATCGGCAGAGGTGACGGGCACAACGGTCATGAATCTTCCCTTGTGTGTGTGAGCTGATTTCCAGTTGCATAGCACCGTCAAAATAGTAGATCAATGGTGTATCAATTTTTCGCGCGACGCTGTTCGACCCATGACCACCCCACCACCCCGCGGCACGACGATGCCGAAATACATCCAGCTGAGCGAGCTCTTGATCCGCGACATTGACGCCGGCCGGATCCTCGATGGCGAGCGGTTGCCGCCCGAGCGGGACATGGCGGTGTCGTTGGGCACCTCCATCGGAACCCTGCGTAAGGCGCTTGCGGAACTGGACCGCAAGGGGCTGCTCGACCGAATTCAGGGCTCGGGCAACTACGTGCGCAGGCCCGCGCGGCCGACGGGCGTTTACGCCATGTTCCGTCTCGAGCTTCTGTCAGGCGGCGGTCTGCCCACGGCCGAGGTTCTGGAGCTGGAGAGCCTGCGCAAGCCTGCGGATCTGCCCGCCTTCGGAAGCAGCGATACAGCCACCCGGATCCGGCGCCGCCGATACCTCAACGACATCGCAATCGCCGTCGAGGAGATCTGGCTCGACGGCAGCGCAGGGCGACTGACGCCCGAGATGCTGGGCGACTCGCTCTATCAGACCTATCTCGACGGGCTCGGCTTCTGGATTGCCCGCGCCGAAGATCGCGTCAGCATCGGCGTCCTGCCCGACTGGACACCGCCGGACTTCGGCACGCCCGGTACGCCAAGCGGCTATATCGAGCGGTTTGGCTGGGCCTCCGCACCGACAGCTATTGAGTTTTCCCGCACTTGGTTCGATACGGACAAATCCGTCTACGTTCAGCGGTTGAAATAGGAACATCACATGGGACAGACCACGCGCTACGGCATGATCGGCTGCGGCATGATGGGCCAGGAGCACCTCAGGAACATCGCGCTCCTGCCGGACACGGCCGTGACGACGATCTTCGAGCCGGATGCGGCCATGCGGGCCACCGCCGCCGAGATCGCGCCGCAAGCCCGGTTTGCCGAGAGCCTTGAGGCGCTGTTGCAAGACGCGGCGTTGGATTGCCTTGTGGTGACCAGCCCGAACCACTGCCATGCCGCGCAAATGACCCAGATTGCCGCCACGCGGCCCCTGCCCCTGCTCATGGAAAAGCCGCTGCTGACCGATCCGGCGGACGTCCCTGCGCTGACGGCGGTGGCCGCGACCTATCCGGCACCGATCTGGGTGGCGATGGAGTACCGCTACATGCCGCCGATTGCGGCGATGCTCGCGCAGATGCAGGAGGCGACCGGGGGCCTCAAGATGCTCACGATCCGCGAACATCGCTTTCCCTTCCTGCACAAGGTCGGCAACTGGAACAGGTTCAACGCACAAACAGGTGGCACCTTTGTCGAGAAATGCTGCCATTTCTTCGATCTGATGCGGTTGATGATCGGCACGCGGCCGATCCGCGTGATGGCCAGCGCCGGGCAGTCGGTCAACCACCTCGACGAGCGCTATGAGGGGGCCGCGCCCGACATCCTCGACAACGGCTTTGTCATCGTCGACTTCGAAGGCGGTGTCCGCGCGATGCTGGAGCTCTGCATGTTTGCGGAAGGTGCGCGATATCAGGAAACCATCGCGGCGATGGGCCCTGCCGGAAAGATCGAAGCCTTCGTGCCCGGGCCCATACGCTTCTGGCCGGAAGATCTGGGCCCAGCTCCCACACCGATGGTCGAGGTCAGCCCACGCACCCCCAAACGGCCCGAGGTGCGCCCGGTCCCGGTCGACCCGGAGCTGCTTGCCGCAGGCGATCACAACGGCTCGACCTTCTACCAGCATCAGCGCTTTCTCGACCTGGTGCGCGGCGATCTGGCCGAACCCGAGGTCTCGTTCGACGACGGGCTCTGGGCCGTGAAGATGGGGATGGCAGCGCAGCAGTCGGCACAGACGGGTCAGGCGGTCCTTCTGTGACCGCAGAGATGACCGCTCCGGCCCTCTGGCTCAAGGCGAGATCACCTGCACCCCGGGCATCCGCGTGATGGCAAAGACGTCGTCGTCATAGGCCTTGGTCATCTCATCGACCAGCGCATCGGTCCAGCCCGGCATATCGAGCACTTCCTCGATCGCCTCATCGAGTGCGAACTTGTCCAGAAAGGCCACCATCGCACGGCGGCGCTGAATCTCCGTCATCGTGGGGTGCTTGTCGAGAAACGCGCGGAACCGCGTCATCCCTTCAGGCGCCATGATCTCTCCCAGCAGGTCGTAACCCCCGACGATATCCTCCGCGGGGTCGATCCGCCCCATCTCGCGAATGATCTCGGGCCAGATCAGCGGCGAATCCTCGCTGCACCAGAGCGTGATCGAGACATGCGGCACGGCCTCGCGGATCCGCAGCACCATGTCGGACCAGCGCACCGTCCGCGGGTCAATCCCGCCCGTGAACTCGCTCAGGTCCTCTGCATCGCTCCGCTGATAGGCTGCTGGCAGAAAAGTCGCGGGGTTTTTCACGGCCATGAAGAGCTCGATCTCATCCGCCTGAAAGATCTCGGCCATCTGCGCCATGCGCTTGGGGGCGTTCGGGTAGATCACCTCCCGCCGCAGCGCGCCGCGTACAGGGCCGAAGAAATCGCTGTCGGACAGGATCACCCGATCGGCGGTCGCACTGTCGAGGATCGCATCGAGCAGGACATCGCGCGCCTGCGCGGCAGGCTCACTGAAGTCCATCGCCTCCATCGTCTGCCGCAGCAGCTTTCGGTATTTGCCCGGGCCCGGCACGGCAACGCCATGCGCGCCGAAGCTGTCCTTGTTTTTCAGCAAACTCCGCATCAGGCGCTCCTCTTCCGTGAAGTGTGCGCCGGTGTGGAAGAGCAGCTGCATGGGTGTCCGTGCCTTAAGAAAGCGTTCACGAAAATTAACGCGGCCTCCAGGGATGTTCAAACGCAAAGACGCGGGCATTTTCCGGCTTGCGCGAAGAGTGCAAACTGACTAAACGACCGGGCAACGCCCCTATAGCTCAGCTGGTAGAGCAACTGATTTGTAATCAGTAGGTCCGCGGTTCGAGTCCGTGTGGGGGCACCATTTTTTAGGTAGAAATACATATATTACAGTAACTTACGTGTATTTCCTGAAAGACTATCCCCCAATGCATCCCCCAGCCGAAGCCTGTTTTACGTTCTTCGACAGGTCGGTTGAGCCATAAGTGCTTTGGTCCGCACTTACGATAGTGATCGGTTAATGGTCTCGACGACAGGCGCTCAGGGCGGATTTTGTTGAAAAACTCCTTGGGTCTGGCGCGTCTGATTAAGCTATCGCTTTGATTTCTTTTGGATGTGCCAGTCTTGCCCGCCTTTCATTCTGTTGCGGGCATAGTCGGCTTGAGCTTGGCCAGCTTCCGGAGGTTTTGGGCGGTTGCTGCGAGGGTGAACTCGTCTTGAACGCCGCATGGGCCGCGTAATCGGAGCCTGCCCAGCCCGAGGATGCGTTTGAGGTGGGCGAAGAGCATCTCGACCTTCTTGCGCCGCGCCTGTGCTTTCGGGTTGAACTCTGAGGCGGTGCATTGGCGGGCGAAGTCTCGGACGATCTCATACTTCTCACGGTGGATGGCACGGGCCTCTGAGTTGGGGCAGCACTTGGCCTTCAGGGCGCATCCGGTGCAGTCAGACTTCAGCGCCCTATACTTGCGGGCTTTCCAGCTTGGGGCATTCCGCTTCGGATCGGAATAGTTTCGCCAGGTGTGCCGCATCTCCTTGCCGCCCGGGCAGATGTAGCGGTCGTTCTCGTCATCCCATGTGAAGTCGGAGCGCGAGAACGTTCCGTCGGTCCGTTCACCCTTGTCGAAGACCGGGATGAAGGGGAGGATTTGGCGCTTTAATGCCAGCCAAACCAAGTTGTCCGACGACCCGTAGGCCGTATCTGCAGCGATCCAATCAGGCTTCATGCCAAAGCGCTCTTCGGTCCGGTCGAGCATCTTCTGCATGGCACCGACCTCGGCGGTCTTGTTCGACCGGCTGGCATCGACATCCACGATGATGCCGTGGTCCGTGTTGATCAGATAGTTGTCGGAATAAGCAAAGAACGCAGGGCCTTTGCGCGCCGCTGTCCATTGACTGGCGGGATCGGCATGGGCGGTGAACTTGGGCTTGGCAGTAGTCGCTGCACCGAAGGCTTCGTCGTCCAAAGTGTCGAGGTACTCGCGTACGGCACGCGGTGCATCAGCGGGATCAATCTCGCGAGCGGCCCAATCCTCGGGATTGCTAGAGTTTTGCTTCTGAACATCGGCGCTGATCAGGCTGGCATCGACCGCAAAGCCCTGGCCACCGACCAAACCCTCTTCCATGCAGCGCACAACCGTCATCTCGAACACACGGCGGAAGAGGTCACTCTCGCGGAACCGGCCATGGCGGTTCTTGGAAAAGGTCGAGTGATCCGGGATGCGATCTGTCAGATCAAGGCGGCAGAACCAGCGATACGCCAGGTTTAGATGCACCTCCTCACAGAGCCGACGTTCTGAGCGGATGCCAAAGCAGTATCCGACCAACAGCATCCGGATCAGCAGTTCGGGATCGATCGACGGACGCCCCGTATGGCTATAGAAATCCGACAAATGGTTGCGAATGCCGCTAAGATCGACAAACCGATCAATCGACCGAAGCATGTGGTCTTGCGGAACGTGACCTTCCAGCGAGAACTCGTAAAACAGTGCTGCTTGCACCTCCTGTCTCGGTCCCATCATGGTTAGTCCTCCCACTCGTTGGGAGAATTGAATCAGCCACCTACGCCTTGATCAAGACAGAGTTTTTCAACATGGAGTAATCCCGATCTGTCTTCGCACAGCACCCGGTACACTGGGCGGGTCACATTCAGAGAGGAACTGACAGA
>NZ_JALIEB010000025.1 GCF_025755255.1 Roseobacter sinensis
ATGGGCCAACCGAGCGAATAGACTTTGGCAAGGGACATGAACACTCTGCCAATACCTGTGCGCCAAAAACAGTCGATATCGGTGAAAACCCATCCCACAACATCTCGTGTTTGCGCCCGTTTTACCGCCGCGTCCGGTGACCGCGGCGATCATTGGGGGGCCTATATCCGGTCGTCAGGCAGGTGCCAGTTTCGCGAGGCGTTTGAGGTTCTGGGCGGTTTCGGCGAGGAGGAATTCTTCTTTTGCTCCTGACAGGCCTCGGAGCCGGAGGCGCTTCAGGCCGAGATGTCGTTTCAGGTCGGCGCTGACGTCAGACACGGCAGGGGCGCCTGCACCGGCGCGCAGACGGCGCTTTGCCCGATGGTTCTCGAAGAGGCGGGCAAATCATGGAGTATTCTGCGGCATGGCCGCCTGCGGCAGGAGATACCAGTGCGACGCAGGCGGAGGCGTGCGTGTGCGCACCGGGCAATTGTAGGTCTCGGACAGGTTTTCGTCTGTCAGCACTTGGTCCGGGGCACCTGCGGCGACGATCTGTCCCGCGCGCATCAACACGATCTGATCGGCGAACATGGCTGAGAGGTTCAGGTCGTGCATCACCGCGACCACCCCGCCTCCGGCCTCTGCGTAGCGCTTCGCGATGCCCATGACCTCCAGCTGATGACCGATGTCGAGGCTCGAGACCGGTTCATCCAGGAGCAGCCAGCGCGGCTGCCCGTAAACCAAAGGGTCCCAGACCTGGCAAAGCACCCGCGCCAATTGAACCCGCTGCTGTTCACCGCCCGACAGCGCCTGGTAGAACCGGTCGGCAGAATCGGCCAGCCCCACGCGCGCCAGCGCGCGATACGGTCGGTCCGGATCGTCGGAGATGCTCTGCCCCAGCCCCAGACGCACGACTTCTATGGCCTGGAAGGGGAAGGACATCGGCGTTGCCTGCGGCAAGACTGCGCGGAGACTGGCAAGTCGCCAGGCCGGCGTGCTCGCAAGCGCGTGACCGGCGATCACCACCTCGCCAGCGCAGGGCACCTCGCCGGTCAGGGCCTTCAGCAGGCTCGACTTGCCCGATCCGTTCGGGCCGACAATCGCCGTCAACACGCCGGGCTGCGCCGCGAAGTCCACCCCCTCCAACACGGGCGTGCGCCCATAGCTGAGAGTGATGTTGCGCGCGGTGATCATGCTAGAGGTCCACCACGCTGCGCCGACGCAGAAGGATCCACAAGAAGAACGGCGCGCCAAGCACCGCCGTGACAATCCCAATGGGCAGCTCGGCGGGCGCCACGATCAGGCGCGAGACAATGTCAGCGCCCAGCAGCAGGCTTGCGCCCAGCAGGGCGGAATTGATCAGCAGCCCGTGGTGATCCGGTCCGGTGGCAAGGCGCAGCAGATGCGGCACGACGATTCCGATAAAGCCGATCCCACCCGAGACGGCGACAGCGGCCCCGGTCGCCGCGCTGACCGCGAGGATAGCGATGTTCTTGGTGCGCTGCACGTCGATCCCGATGTGATGGGCCGCCGCCTCACCGAGGGCAAGGCCATTCAGCCCACGCGCCAGGGTCGTTGCCAGCAGTGTGGCGAGAAGGATCACCGGGCCGGCAATCAAGACCTTGGGCCAGGCACTGCCGGCAAGAGAACCCAGCTGCCAGAACGTCAGCTCGCGCAGCTGCATGTCATCCGCGTGAAAGATCAGCAGGCCAGAGAGCGCGCCGGTCAGTGCGGCCAGCGCAATGCCCGCAAGCAGCATGGTTGCAACGGATGTGCGGCCCGAGCGGGTCGCGACGGCATAGAGCAGCATCATCGACGCCCAGGCGCCCGTAAAGGCCATCACGGGCAGCAGCGCATCCCCAACGTACGCCGCCAGGCCAAAAGGCAAGGACCCGGCCGCGACAATGGCCATGAGCGCGCCGAGACCGGCGCCGGCGCTCACGCCCAGAAGTCCCGGGTCAGCCAGAGGATTGCGAAAGAGCCCCTGCATCACGGCGCCCGAGACCGCCAGGGCCGCACCGACGCAGGCGCCCAGCAGCGTGCGGGGTGCGCGGATGTCCCACAGGATGACCGCCTCGGCGGCCGAGACACCTTGGCCTGTGAGAAGGGCCCAGACGGCGCGCCAAAGCGATGTGCCCGAGGCACCAACAGCAAGGCTGGTAAGGCAGACGGCGAGCAACGCAAGCGCAAGGAGCCCATGCAGCTGTCGCGCCCTCTGGCGCCGATCTGCCGGAACGGCGAGGCTCGGACCCACGAACGCCATCCGCTCAGCCCGCAGGGTAAAGCGCGTCATGCAGGGTGCGGACGGCCTCTGCCGTGCGCGGGCCGAAGCCAAGCAACAAAAGGCCGTTCATCCGCACCACCGCACCCGCCTGCGCGGCAGGTGTCGTGCGCAGCGCGGGCATCGCAAAGAGCTCGGCATCGGTGCTGGCGTGATCGCCGGCGCGATCCATCATCAGGATCACATCCGGAGCTGCCGTGGCGATGGCCTCGGCCGTCACGGCCTTGTAGCCGTCGAATGTATCAATCGCGTTGTCGCCACCGGCCAGGGCGATGATGGCGTCAGCGGAGGTCTCCGCACCCGAGGCCATGAGCCGTCCGCCTTCTGTGCTGAGCAGGAACAGCACCCGCGGGCGGGGCTGATCGGAGGCGGCGATGCTGTCGGTCGTGGCCTGCACCTCGGCCAAGACCCTCTCGGCGAGCGCCGACGCCTTCTGCGGCACGCCAAGTGCTGCGCCAACCGCGTTGATCTTCTCGGCGATCTGCTCGGCCGTGCGCGCCTGGGGCATCTCGACAAAGGGGATTTGAGCAGATTTGAGAAGATCCACCGCATCCGGCGGCCCTGCCCCCTCTTCCGAGAGGATCAGATCGGGCTGGATGCTGAGCACGCCCTCGGGCGAGAGCGCGCGGATGTACCCCACGTCGGGCAGGTCCTCCGCCGCGGCAGGAAAGCTCGATGTGGTATCGCGTCCGACAAGGCGGTGCTCTTCGCCCAGAGCGAAGACGATCTCGGTCACCGATCCACCGAGAGAGACAACCCGGTTGGCCTGACCGTTCGCCTGCGCAGGCGACATGGCCAACCCCAAGGCGAGAAGGATCAGCACGGCGCGCAAGACCTGCCCTGCCAATGCGGTCCCGGGATCACCGCGGTACGATCTTCGGGTCATTCTGCAGTCTCCACTGTCAGTGTTGGCAGGTCCTCGACGATCTCGCGCCAGGCCGGGCGGCTGTCGCGCCCTTCCTTGCCCAGCCCGAAGATCTGAAAGATCAGCGAACCGTGCGCATCGAACGCCTCGACCGAGAGCGCAGGGCCCCGCTGGGTCGGCTTTTCAACGGCCCAGACCTCCGCGATATGATCGCCGCGCAAATGCAGGTTGAAGCCCGGATCCAGCACATTCTGCCAAGGCCCCATCGTCTTGAGCCTGTGGATCGGGCCGGTATGGATCTGGATGCAGCCGCGATTGCCGACAAAAAGCATGATGTCGATCTGCCGGTCACGCACCGCTTCGAGCATCCGGTCAACGGCCGAGGGGTGCAGGGCACGCACGAAGGGCGCGCCCGCAATCCGATAGGCGCCCAGCCGGTTCATCTTGAGCTTCGAGGTCAGCCGCAGGAATTGATGCGTGTCGGTCAACCGCCGCCACTCCTTGCGCAGCACGTCGCGCTTGCGCATGTCTGACTTCGGCGCTTCGGGTGGTTGTCGCTGCGCCACCTGTAACAGTGTTTCCTGTTCCGGCAGGGCGATCTGGGCCTTAGCCGAGGCCCAGGCCTCAGCCGCGCCAGCGTCCCTCAGAAAAATCTTGTGGACCGCGTCGCCGGCCGCATCGAAGACCCGGAAGCTGCGGCGCAGGCCAGTGTCAGTCTCCTCCTCGACCATGAAGGCATGTCTCCAGTGGCTCGGGAAGATCCGCAGGTCGATGTCGTCGGTCAGGACCATCGCGGCATGGGCGCCGGGGTGGTAATTCTCATAGACCCCGATCTTTTCATGCACACAGGAGGCGTTGCGCGTCAGCGCCATGGTTTCGCCGAAGGTTGCGGCTGCCTGCATGATCCCGTCGGGATGCGCAGCGGCCGCAGTGGCGCCCTGGCCGATGTGGGCGGCCACCAGTTGTGCTTCGGCAATGCCCAGCTGATCGGCAAGATCGCGGTCGCGGAGTTGGGGCTGGGCAGCGCGCGCTGCTCGAATGTCGTCTGGGGTGAGGTCTGTCATCACTGCGCACCATTTTGTCAGGGGATCAAAACTGGCTGGGTGCGCTGGTCCACCTGGCTCGTGACGGTCATCTCTATTCTTGACGCTTTTAGTCAGTTTAAGCTAAGGTTGCAAGAGGCAAGCATGACGCTTGACCCAATACACAGACATCCACCGCGGCCAGCCCTTCGCAAGCTCAGGTACACGCCAGCTTCGAGGGCCTTCCATGTCACCTTATTCGTCGCGCCGCCTGCTGCGCATAACAACAGCACTGCTGATTGCCGCACCCGGGACTGCGCTTTCACAATCCGCCCCCCTGAGCGAAGATGACCTCTATCTCGGGACGATCGTGCTGGGCGAAAGCAAACGCGAGGTTGCGACCGAGACCGCCATACCGACCACCACGATCGACGCAACCGAGATCAAGGACAGACAGGCGGGCACCATTGCCGAGCTGATCGATTCCGTCCCCGGCGTGACGCTGGTCAACGGGGCGACAGCGGCCGGATCCGGCATCAACATTCGCGGCTACGGCGCCAACGGCACCTTTGGGACGGATCAGAAAGTGCTCATCCAGGTGGACGGCGCCACGAAAGGCAGCGAGGAGCTCTACCGGATCGGGACGCAGCTCTATACCGATCCGTTCCTCTTCCGCGAGGTCGAGGTGATCCGCGGCACGATCGGATCGTTCGAATACGGCTCGGGCGTCTTCGGCGGTGTGGTTCGTCTCGAGACGATCAACGCCTCGGATATTCTCGGCGACCGGCTCGGGTTTGGCGGGCGTCAGACCTTCGAGTTTTCCTCGAATGGAGACGGTCTCACCAGCTCCACCATCCTCGGCTGGCAGCCTGATGAGAACCTTGAGCTGCTGTTCAATTACACCCGCCGCACGCTGGGTGTTCGCAGCGATGGCGACGGCAATGACATCAACCCGGCTGCCGGAGATCTGGACGACCCCTCCTACCTCTTCAAGGGGCGCTACACCTTCGGCGCGGATCGCGCGCATTCTCTGACCTTCAGCTACTCCAACACCGAGCAGGAGCAGTTCGACGTGCCTTACGACACCTTCGGGCTGGCCAATTTCGGCAACGTCGACCGTTTCATAGAGAATGAGGTCGCCAGTCTGCGATACAATTACAACCCGGTTGGCAACGATCTGATCAATCTCGATGTCGAGTTGACCTACTCGGACGAACTCGTGGAAAGCCAGGCCATCGACCGCAGTTTGCCGATCTTCACCTTGAACCTCCTCGATGCCGACAACCGCTATCAGACTACAACGCTGCGGATCCGCAACACGGCGCTGTTCGAGACGGGGCCGGTCCAGCACACCCTGCGCACAGGGGCCGAATACATCCTGCGCGAGCGCCAGGATGCCTCGGCAGGGGCCGCACCCGGAGGCGAGAAAGAAGTCTTCGCGCTTTACGCGGTCAACGACATGCAGATCGGCGGGGCCTGGACGATCACGCCCGCCCTGCGCTTCGAAACCCAGACGATCACCGAGGACCCCGTCAACGGCGTGGCGGAGTTCGGGGACGATGCGCTGATGGGCGGGCTGTCGGTCAGATACGCCTTCGACAACGGCATCGCGCTCTTCGGCTCCGCGGCCTATACCGTCAACCTGCCGATTGTGGACGATATCAGCAGCGATCTGATCTTTCAGTCGGAACGCGCCACGACCTATGAGGCCGGGATATCCTACGAGGCGCTGGACGTCTTCGACGCGGGTGACACGCTTGCGGTCAAACTGAATTACTACACTCAGACCTCAGACAGCGTGACCACGCTGCGGGCCATGGGCAATCCGCTTGAGTCGGTGGATCAGGTGGACCGGGACGGGTTCGAACTGGAAGCCTCCTATGCGCGGCAGAGCGGGCTCTACATCGATCTCAACGCGCATATCTCGGAGGGGGACGAGACATTGCTGAACGGGACCGTGCAGGACTACCGCTTCAATCCGGCGGACTCGCTGCGCCTGACACTCGGGCAACGGCTGGGGGACCAATGGGATCTCAGCTACGAGCTGGTGGCGCAGCGCCGCTACGACGAAGGTACCGATATCTCGCCGGGGTTCGGGGTCAGCAATCTGCGCGCGACCTATATCCCGCAGCGTGGCCTTTGGGAGGGAACCGAGATCAGGTTCGGCATCGAGAACGTCTTCGACAAGCTCTACCAGCCGCGGCTGTCCACCCGAAATGCGACGGGGCGGAACTTCATTCTCACCCTTGCCGCGACCTTCTGAACCTTGATCGCCGCGTTCAAAGCGCCAAATCACTGGAAAGCCAGCACATGGAGGCCCTTATGTTTATCGCCATGAACCGTTTCACCGTCCGGCCGGAGAATGCAGATGCGTTCGAAGCGCTGTGGCTGGGACGGGACAGCCATCTCAAGGGCATGGACGGGTTTGTCGAGTTTCACATGCTGAAGGGGCCGGAAACGGATGGCGCGATCCTCTATGCCTCCCACACCGTCTGGGCCACGGAAGAGGCGTTTCGCAACTGGACCCGCAGCACCGCCTTCCGCGACGCCCACAAGAATGCCGGATCGACCGCCAAGCTGCACGAGGGCGCCCCTGTGTTCGAGGGGTTTTCGACGATCCAGCACATTGTTTGAATGACGTCGCGGTTTGAGTCCGCCGCCGTGGCGGGGTAGAAATCGCGTCAGGCTCCAGCAATTGCCGCAGGGCATCGCCAGGGTGTTTCACCGTTTGTTGAACGCACACTAGGGGATGCAAATGCACCGTCTACTCACGCCACTTCTCGCAAGTCTCTTGCCACTCGCCCCGCTTGCGGTGGCAGAGACCGACCGGCACATCGGCATCGAGCTCAACGCAACCGCGACCGATCTACAGAGCTGTACCTTGACCTTCGTGGTGCAGAACGGACTGGCGGAGCGCATCGAGGAGCTGGTTGTCGAAACCGTGCTCTTCGCCAAAGACGGCGCAGTGGATCGGCTGACACTGTTCAACTTCGGCGAGGTACCGGCCGGGCGGCCGCGCGTGCGGCAGTTCCTGGTCGACGGCGCGGCCTGTGACGAACTGGGGCAGATCCTCTTCAACGGAACCGAGCGCTGCGCCGGCGCAACGCTGACCCGTGAGATCTGCGACACTGCCCTGCGCACATCGAGCCGCACGACCATCGAGGTGCTTCACTGATGCTGGACCTGTCGACTTGGATCGCGCCGGTCCGCGCTCTTGTGGACACTGGGGGGCCGGTGGTCCTGCTCTTGCTGGTCATCTCCGTGCTGACGTTGGCAGTGATCCTCTACAAGCTCTGGCAGTTCGCCCGGGCCGGCGTCGGACGGCATCGCCAGCTGGCGGAGGCGATGGACGCCTGGGACGCCGACGATCCCGCGGCGGCGCAGGAGGCACTGCACCGGTCGTCCAGCTATCTCGCGCCACTCATTGTCCAAGCGCTGGCATCCCGACACAGCCGCACGCGGGCGACCGCCGAAGCCGAGGGCGCATTCGCACGGCTCGAAAACGGTTTGCGCTGGCTTGACACCGTGGCGCAACTGGCGCCGCTGCTTGGGCTCTTCGGCACGGTGCTTGGCATGATCGACGCCTTTCGCGCGCTTCAGGACGCGGGCAGCCAGGTCGATCCGTCGGTTCTGGCCGGAGGGATCTGGGTTGCGCTGCTCACCACCGCCGCGGGGCTCAGCGTTGCCATGCCCGCCGCATTGGCGCTCAGCTGGTTCGACGGGCGCATGGCGCGCGAGCGCCTGCTGGCCCAGAGGATGATCGAGGCGCTGGGGCCGGCTGTCTCACAGGCGCGGGTCACCGAACCGTCCGTTCAGGGTGCATCCCATGCGTGACACGGCCCGGATGCGCCGCCGGCTGTCGATGACATCGCTCATCGACGTGATCTTCCTTCTGCTGCTCTTCTTCATGCTCTCCTCGACCTTCACACGCTTTGCGGAGGTCGAGATCCTGGCCGGTCAACAGGCCGGCCGACGGACGCAAGACGTCCCTCCGATGTTCCTGCAGCTTTCACCCGACGGGCTGACGGTGAACGGCGCGCCGCACCGGTTGGACGATCTTCAGACCAGCGCCCTGGCCCGGGCGACCTCCGGCACGCTGGTGCTGCTGAGCTTGCGCGGTGCGGTCGATGCGCAGCGGCTGACGGACGCCCTGATCGCTCTGCGCCGGTTTCCGGGCCTTTCACTCACCGTTCTGGGGCGCTGAGCCATGCGCGCCCGCCGCCAGACGCGCGAACCGACGATTGCGCTGATCAACATCGTCTTCCTGATGCTGGTGTTTTTCATGGTGGCGGGAACCCTTGCTGCACCTACCGAGACGCCGGTGAGCCTCGTTCGGACGGCCGAGCTTGAAGGCCTGGCGCCGCCCGATGTGCTGGTGATCCACGCGGATGGGGAAATGCAATATGGCAGGGACACCGTGAGCGACCTTGAAGCGTTCTACGAGGGCCTGCCCAATGCCGCGCGGTCACAGATCCGCCTGATGCCCGACCGCGCGGCCCCCGCGCATGAGCTCATCGGGGTTGCGGGGCAGCTCAGATCGCTCGGCGCAGACCGGGTCTTGATCGTCACCGAACAGGCTCTGCCATGACCTGGCGGCGCGCAGCGGCGAAACTCGCCGCCCTCGCCAGCGCCGCGGCGCTTCACCTGGCGGTTCTGCAGCCGTGGCAATCGCCCCAGCAGGCCATGACAGAGGCCGGGTCAGGCGCGGCGGTGGCCAGCCTGGGCACGAGTTTCGCCGATATGGCCGCCGGAACGCAGCACCCCCGCCCACCACAAGAAGAGCTGACGGCAGATCACGCCGCGCAGCCCCTGGACCCAATCGTCGCGGAAGAAGCCCAAACCGGGTCCGCCAGATCGGCCGTGCCGTCCGCCACACCAAACGTTGAGGAGACGCCTGCCCCACCAGTGACCAGAGAAGCTCGCGTTTCAAGCGAGGCCCTCTCGCGCTCGCCCGCCGCATCCCGACTGACCACCTCCCTGCGCCCGCAACCTCGCCCAGATCGTCGGCCTGCGCCGGCAGAGTCGGCGGCCGAACCGCAGCCGAGCGACAGTCGGAGCGGGCGCGATACGCAAGATGCGGTGCGCGGTGTGGCCACGGCGCGCACCGCTGATCCGTCGAACGCGCAAGGTCAGTCCACGACGACGCCCGCGGCCCTCGGCACAGCAGCCGCCACCAACTACCCCGGCGTCGTCATGCGCCACATCGCCCGTCAGCGGCGGCCCGCTCTCGATATCCGCGGAACCGTCGTGATCGATTTCACGATTGGATCGGACGGAGGGCTGGCGACCGCGCAGGTTGCGCGGAGCTCGGGTTCATCTCGATTGGACAGGGCCGCCCTACAGATCTTGCAGCGTGCGGCCCCGTTTCCGCCACCGCCCGAAGGCGCGCGGCGCCGCCATTCCGTCGGGATTGAAGGCCGCGGCTGATCGGGGGGCCACAGGGCGACCGGCATTGTTGGCACGAACATGGCGCGCGCAGAGGGACCGGCACCGCCTCAAGCCGACCCGAAAACGGACCGGTTGCGCCCGGCCTATCAAAAACGCCACTGCTGTGGCAGTCTTCCGGCAGATGGCGATGGGAGGGCAAGATGGGACTACGAACAACGCAAGGCCGCGGGCGCACCTACGACAGCATTCTTGACACGGTCGGTGATACGCCTGCGATCCGGATCAACAGGATCGCGCCCGATCACGTCACGGTCTACGTCAAATTCGAGGCCTTCAACCCGGCGGGATCGGTCAAGGACCGGCTCGCCCTCAACATCATCGAAAGTGCGGAGCGCGAGGGCCGCCTGCAACCGGGCCAGACCGTTGTCGAAGCGACCTCGGGCAACACCGGCATCGGGCTGGCGATGGTCTGCGCGGCCAAGGGCTATCCGCTGGTGATCACGATGGCTGACAGCTTCTCGGTCGAGCGCCGCCGGCTGATGCGCTTTCTGGGCGCGAAGGTGGTTCTGACGCCGCGGGCCCTGAAGGGCTTCGGGATGTACACCAAGGCCAAGGAGCTCGCCGAGCAGAACGGCTGGTTTCTCGCCAGCCAGTTCGAGACGTCGGACAATGCGGATATGCACGAGGCGACGACGGCGCGCGAGATCCTCGGCGATTTCGATGGCAGCCGCCTCGACTACTGGATCACGGGTTACGGGACAGGCGGCACCGTCTCGGGCGTCGGGCGCGTCCTTAGGAAAGAGCGCCCGGAGACCAAGATCATCCTCACCGAACCGGCGAATGCCGCGCTGATCGCCTCGGGCTATGTGAATACGCGCAATGCCGATCATCAGCCCACCGAAAGCCACCCGCACTTCGAGCCGCACCCGATCCAGGGCTGGACCCCGGACTTCATCCCTTGGGTGCTGCAGGAAGCCATGG
Organism: Roseobacter sinensis; assembly: GCF_025755255.1. Lineage (GTDB taxonomy): Bacteria > Pseudomonadota > Alphaproteobacteria > Rhodobacterales > Rhodobacteraceae > Roseobacter > Roseobacter sinensis. The sequence continues at coordinate 10,517 of NZ_JALIEB010000025.1, forward strand.
ACAAGTCGTACTTCGATCAGCTCATCCCGATCCTGGGCGCGGAGGGCATTGAATGGTCGCGACGGCTCGCCACGGGTGAAGGGATTTTCACGGGAATTTCGGGCGGATCGACCTTTGCGGTCGCCATGCGCCTGGCGGAGGACGCGCCGGATGGATCCGTCATGCTGGTGATGCTGCCCGACACAGGCGAACGGTATCTCTCCACGCCGCTCTTCGAGGGCATCGAAGAGCATATGACCGACGAGGAGCAGGCAATATCGCTGTCGACACCCGCGGCGCAGATGCCGGACGAGTGACCGTAGGCGCGACACGCGCCAGCCGCGTGCGGGCCAAGGCTCGCACACTCTGCGCGGTTCCTGCGCCAATCTCCTCGGCGTCTCGGTCGCCGCCACGTTACCTCTGAGGCGCGCGTAGCGCCGGTGTCAGACATGCCGCACAAATGAACTTTGGCGCACTCGGCATCGGAGATTTGTCGCCTAAAGCTCATTTTGAGCATGTACAACGCGCGCATTTCTATCAAAATTTGCAACCATATGGCGATATCGGCGACGACTCGGGCCGATACCGCATCAACCAACAATCAACAGGGAGATAAAAAATGGCCAAGACAGGTGTCCTTTGCACAACGGCACTTCTTACACTCGCGCTGATCCAGCCCGCCTGGGCACAGGAGACGCACCCTGTGACCGGCGAGCCTCTGGCCGCTGATCAGACCTTCAAGTACCGGATGCTCGACCAGTTTCCGTCGATTGATCCGCAGCTGATCGAGGAAACCGTGGGCGGCCACCTGGCCCGCCAGCTCTTCGAAGGTCTTTTGACGCAGAACGCCGATGGCACGCTGCGCCCCGGTGTCGCCGAAGAGTGGTCCTCCGAGGACAACCAGACCTGGACCTTCAAGCTGCGCGAGGATGCGCGCTGGTCCAACGGTGATCCGGTGACCGCGCAGGACTTCGTCTTTGCCTGGCAGCGCGCCGCCGATCCGGCTACCGCCTCCGAATACGCCTGGTATGTGGAATTGAGCCAGATCACCAATGCCGCCTCTGTCATCGCGGGTGAGGCCGACCCCTCGGAGTTGGGCGTGCGCGCCGTTGACGATCAAACACTGGAGGTCACGCTGGCCCAGCCCCTGCCCTATTTCCCGCAGATGACGGTGCATTACACCTTCATGCCCACGCATCAACCCACGGTGGAGGCGCATGGTGCGGCCTGGACCAACCCGGCCAACATCGTGTCGAACGGCGCCTATGTGCTGGAAGACATGGCCACGAACGAATTCATCCGGCTGGCGCAGAACCCGGAGTACTGGGGCGCGGATGACGTGATCATCACCGAGATCACCGGCTATGTGATCAACGATGCCAATCAGGCGCTGACCCGCTTTCAGGCGGGCGAGTTCGACATGATGGACGACCTGCCGGCGGGCAGCTATCCGCGACTGGAGGCGGAAATGCCCGATGTGGCGCATTCCGTGCCGCGGCTCTGTTCCTATTACTACACCGTCAACCATACCGAGAGCGGTCATGAGGCCTTGCAGGATGTCCGAGTGCGCACCGCGCTGAGCTACATGATCAACCGCGACGTGATCACCGATCAGGTGCTGCAGGCCGGCCAGGCGCCGGCCTACAGCTTCACCCATTGGGCCACGGCGGATTTCGAACTGCCCGAGATCGACTATTCGCTCTGGAGCCAGGAGCAGCGTATGGAAAAGGCCATGGCTCTGATGCAGGAAGCGGGCTACGGGCCGGACAATCCCATTGAGCTGGACCTGATCTACAACACCTCCGAAAACCACAAGCAGATCGCCACGGTCATCAGTCAGATGTGGCGCCCCCTGGGCGTGACGACCAAGCTGAGCAACTTCGAATGGCAGTCCTATCTGGAGATCCGGGGCAACCAGAACTTCGACATCGCGCGCTCGGCTTGGTGCGGAGATTACAATGAAGCCTCGACCTTCCTTGATCTGCTGACGACCCGGAATGCCAATAATGATGGCAAGTATTCCAACGAAAAAGTCGACCAGCTGATGTTGGACAGTGTCACGATGTCTGATCCGCAGCCCATCTATTCCGAGGTCGAGAAGATCCTCGCCGAGGATATGGCGATCCTGCCGATCTATCACTACACACAGAACTTCGTGCTGGACCCGACGATCCGCAACTGGCCCACCCAGAATGTGGAGAACAACTGGTACGTGCGCGACATCTACCGCGTCGCCGCTGACTAAGGCGCAGCGGAGCGGGTGACCCCTCCCGCTCCGCCGTGACGCGACCCCCATGTTCGTCTATATCCTCAAGCGCCTGCTGGTTGCGATCCCGGTTCTTTTGATCCTGATCGTTTTCACCTTCGTGCTGATGTACGCCGCCCCCGGCAGCCCCTTTGCCAGCGAACGCGGCGTCCCACCCGCGGTGCTCGCCAACCTCCAGGCGCAATACGGGCTGGACCAGCCGTTTCATGTGCAGATCTGGCGGTATCTTGTCGCGCTCCTGACCGAGTTCGACTTCGGGCCGTCCTTCATTTATCGCGACCAGGATGTGAACAGCCTGATTGCACAGGGCTTCCCGGTGACACTCACCTACGGGTTCTGGAGCTTTGTGGTCGCGGTGCTGGTGGGTGGTGCGCTTGGCATCCTGGCCGCCGTACGGCACAACACTTGGCTCGACTATCTGGCGGTGGGTGTCTCGATCGGTGCGCAGGTCCTGCCGAACTTCGTGCTGGCGCCCATCCTCGTGCTGACCTTCACACTCTGGCTCGGCTGGTTGCCAGGCGGCGGCTGGCAGGGCGGACAATGGCAGTTCGTGGTGCTGCCGGTGATTGCGCTCTCCACCAGTTTCATGGCCTCCATTGCACGGATCTCGCGCGCGTCGATGCTCGAAGTGCTGACCTCGAACTACATCCGCACCGCCCGCGCCAAGGGCCTGCCGATGCGACACGTGATCTTCCGCCATGCCCTGAAACCCGCACTGCTGCCCGTCATCTCGTACCTGGGCCCGGCGTTTGTGGGCATGATCACCGGCTCGGTGGTGATCGACATCTATTTCTCGACCGGCGGCATCGGGCAGTTCTTCGTCGCCTCCGCGCTCAACCGCGACTACGGCGTGATGATGGGCATCACCATCTTGCTGGGCGCGCTCACCATCTTCTTCAACCTTCTGGTCGACGTGCTTTATGCCTGGATCGACCCGAAGATCAGGTATTAGGCCCATGTTTGCCACAAAATCCATCGCTGACGATCTGGCCGGCAGCCCGACGATCAAGGGCCGCTCGCTTTGGGCCGATGCCCGTGCGCGCTTCTTTCGCAACCGCGCGGCGGTGGCAGGGCTGATCGTTCTGCTTGCCGTGGGAACCTTTGCAATCGTGGGTCCCTTTATCGCGCCCTGGAACAATGAGGACATCGACTGGACCGTGCTTGGCAATGTGGCAGACGGCGGGCGACCCTCATTCGAGACCGGGCACTGGTTCGGGACGGACGCGCTGGGGCGCGATCTCTTTGCCCGCACCGTACAAGGCACCCAGATCTCGCTGCTCGTGGGCATCGTCGGCGCGCTCATCTCGGTGGTCGTAGGCACGCTCTACGGCGCGATTGCGGGATACTTCGGCGGCCGGATCGACAACGTGATGATGCGCATCGTCGATATCCTGATGTCGATTCCTTACATGTTCGTGCTGATCCTGCTGCTGGTGGTCTTCGGGCGTTCGCTGCTGATGCTCTTCGTGGGTATTGGCCTGATCAGCTGGCTCGATATGGCGCGGATTGCCCGCGGGCAGACGCTGACGCTGAAGGGCAAGGCCTTCATCGAGGCCGCCCGCGCCACCGGCGTGCGGCCCTTCACCATCATCCTGCGTCACATCATCCCCAACTTGCTGGGCGTGGTGATCGTCTATGCCACGCTCCTGGTGCCGTCGATGATCATCTACGAAAGCTTCATCAGCTTCCTGGGCCTCGGCGTGCAGGAACCGCTGACCAGCTGGGGCGCGCTCATCAACGATGGCGCGGCAGAGATGACAAACGGCACCCTCTGGATGCTGGCCTGGCCGCTTTTCTTCTTCGTCATCACGCTCTTCGGCTTCTTCTTTGTGGGCGACGGGCTGCGTGACGCCCTCGATCCAAAGGATCGGTAATGATTCCTATTCCAAAGGATCGGTAATGATTCCTATTCCAAAGGATCGGTAATGATATTTGTTCCGAAGGACCGCTAAGCCATGCCCTTGTTGGAGATCACCGACCTCACCGTCAGCTTCGACACGCCCGATGGCGTGGTGAAGGCCGTGAATGGCATGACCCTTTCGCTCGACGCGCGCGAGAGCCTCGCCATCGTCGGTGAGAGCGGCTCGGGCAAGACGCAGCTGGCCTTTGCGATCCTCGGCCTGCTGGCGAAAAACGGACGGGCGGCGGGTTCGGTCCGCTTTGAGGGGCAGGAGATTCTCAACCTGCCGGAGACCGCTCTGAACAAGGTGCGCGCCAACGAGATCGCGATGATCTTTCAGGATCCGATGACATCGCTCAACCCGTACCTCACGGTGGGCGACCAGATGGCTGAGGTGCTGATCCTGCACAAGGGCGTCTCGAAACGCGATGCGCTCGACGACAGCGCCAAGATGCTTGATGCCGTGCGGATCCCCGACGCGCGGGCGCGGCTCAGCATGTATCCGCATGAGTTCTCGGGCGGCATGCGGCAGAGGATCATGGCCGCAATGGCGCTGCTCTGCCGCCCCAAGCTGCTGATCGCCGATGAACCGACCACGGCGCTCGACGTGACGGTGCAGAACCAGATCATGGAGTTGATGGCGGACATTCAGCGGGAGTTCGGCACGGCGCTCATTCTCATCACCCATGACCTGGCGATCGTGGCCGGGTCGTGCCTGCGAACGCTGGTGATGTACGGCGGGCGGGTGATGGAGACGGGCCCGACCGACGCGCTTTTCGAGGCACCCTCGCACCCCTATACGCGCGGGCTCCTGAATGCCGTGCCTCGCCTCGACATCCCGCAGGACAAGCTGCTCACCATCCCCGGCGATCCGCCCGACCTGACCGACCTGCCCGCGGGCTGCCCGTTCAGTCCGCGCTGCCCCGTCAGCCATGAGCCCTGCGCAACTGTTATGCCGCGACTTGAGAGCTTTGACAGTGCGCGCCTTCGCGCCTGTCACGCCTCCCGGGAGGCGGTCGCATGAGTGCGCCGTTGCTGGAGGTTCGGGACCTGAGCGTGACCTTCAAGGTCGCTCAACAGGGTGCATGGCCATGGAGCGCGCCGCGGCTGCTGCAGGCGGTCAAAGACGCCAGCCTGGTTTTGGAGCCGGGGCAAACCCTCGGGTTGGTGGGCGAAAGCGGCTCGGGCAAGTCGTCGCTGGCGCGCGCGATTGTCGGCACGGTGCCCGCGAGCAATGGGCAGGTGCTGTGGCGCGGCGAGGATGTGGTCGGGATGGGCGCAGCGCGACACCGCACGCATGGGCGCCATGTTCAGATGGTGTTTCAGGACCCGCTCGACGCACTCAACCCCCGCATGACGGTCGGTCAGATCGTGGCCGAACCCCTGCGCACCCACTTCCCCGATCTGTCGAAAGCAGAGATCCGGACCAGGGTCGGCGCGATGATGGAGCGGGTGGGCCTGCTGCCAGCGCTCGTGAACCGCTACCCGCACGAGTTCTCGGGCGGCCAGTGCCAGCGCATCGGGATTGCCCGCGCCCTGATCACCGAGCCGGAGCTTGTGGTCTGTGACGAACCGGTGAGCGCGCTGGACGTCTCGGTGCAGGCACAGGTCGTGAACCTGTTGCAGGACCTGCAGCGCGACATGGGCCTCGCGCTGCTGTTCATCGCGCATGATCTCAGCGTCGTGCGGCATATCTCGCACCGCATCGCCGTGATGTATCTGGGCCGGATCGTCGAGGCGGCTGACGCGTCTGACCTGATCGCAAAGCCCCGCCACCCCTACACGAAGGCGCTGATCGCCTCGGTGCCGATCCCTTCTCCGAAAGCGGAGCGCAGCCGCCACCGGCCCGTCCTGAAGGGCGAATTGCCGTCCCCCATAGCGCCGCCCTCAGGCTGTGTGTTCCGGACGCGGTGCCCAATCGCCCAGCCCAGCTGCGCGGAACAGATCCCCGCGGTCGAGCGCATCGGCGCCGACCATCTCGTCGCCTGCCCCTTCGCAGATCTTGCGGTGACCTAGCGGTCGCGCTGTCCCAGGCGGGGCAGGTTGCGGGGGTCAAAAAACCCAATGATCACAGTCGCCTGCGAGAGAGCCGCCGCCCCGGCCCTGTGGATGTTTCGTCTCGCCGCGCCTGGCCCCTTTGTCACTGCCGGGACATTAACGACCATCGGGTAGACCAGCCTCGCGCTACTTTGAATCCACGTGGCTGTTCTACTCTGGCTGCCGTGGGATGAACCAAAGCGGCGCGACTTAGCCCCGAAGCAAAACTCGGCCGGTCAAAACCCTCAATCGCCGACAGTCGAATGATTTTCAGATCCAGCGCCCGTCAGTGCCGAGGACCAACACCGCCTCGGGAAAAGCCGGGGCGCGAGCCGGACGCCCACGCCCCGACCGAGTTCAGAACAGGAAGTCGTCTTCCGAAAGATCAAGCCGCGCGCCCTGGACGAGAATGCTCTGGTCGTCGCCGAGCTTGATTTCTGCACGGTTCCCCTTCTGCTTGATGGCGCCCTCGAGGTCCGCGAAGCTCTCGAACGCGGTGCCGCTCAGGTCGATCAGGTCCAGCCCGTCTTCGAACCGGACGATACGGTCATGCCCATCGCCGGTGTTGAACACGAAGATGTCCGCGTCACGACCGCCAAAGAGGGTGTCGTCGCCGAGGCCGCCCGTCAACGTGTCCATACCGCGGCCGCCGAGGATGATGTCATGTCCGTCACCGCCAAATCCGACATCATTGCCGGTGCCGAGTGCGATCTTGTCGTTCCCGCCGTTGCCATCGACGAGATCGTTGTCGCGTCCGGTCCGAATGAAGCTGGCCGTGTCGTCGTCGATGATGAAATCGACATCATTCGACCCGTCCGATTGCAGCAGATCCGCCGGCAGAAGGACGCCGTCGAGAACATGCGCAATGCCGTTCGAGGCGGCGATATCCGTCGCGATCAGAGTCGGATTGGGCACATCCGGGTCGGCATCGACAAGGCTGGTGCCCGCGACACCCAGCTGGCCGCCCTGCAGCGTGGCGATCTGATCGGCCGCAAGGACCTGCTCGGACCCCAGCGCCTCCGGTGCGACGTGATAGGTCAGGACTTCGGTCAGAAGCGGGATCGGATCACCGCCGCCCAGCAGCGTCAGCGCCTCGACCAGATAGGCAAAGGCCTCGCCCTCGTCCGACCCCTCGAAACCGAGCGCCTGTGACAGCGCGACGAAGGCCGCGTCATTGGGCGCAAAGACGGTCAGATCGGCTTCGGGATCGTCCAGCGCGCCGACAAGCCCCGCCGTCTGCACGGCGGTCAGCAGCACGTCGAAGTCGGTGTCGTCCTGATCGAAGGTGCCCCCGCTCGCCGCAACGATGCCCGCAAGCGTGGGCAGCTCCGGTTCTGGCGGTTCATTGCCGGGGATGTCGATGGGCAAGAGCACCCGGTCGATCACCTGGATGGTGCCGTTGGCAGCGTTCACATCCGGACCAACGATGCTTGGGTTTGCCACGTCCGGCTCATTGTCGACCAGTTCCGTGCCTTCTGTACCGAATGTGGCCCCGTTCAGCAGCGTGGTGACCTGATCTGCCGCATCGACCTCGGCGGCCGTCTTTGCACCGGGCGAGACATGATAGAGCAGGATGTCTGTCAGCAGCGGGATCGGATCGCCGTCGGGCGCAAGGCCGGCAAGGGCCGAGGCGATGAAGCCGAAGACAGCCCCTTCGTCCGACGTGTCACCGGCAAACCCCAGATCGACCGCGAGCGCCGTGAAGGCGGCATCGGTTGGCGCGAAGACGGTGATGTCGTCGGAGTTCCGCACCGCGTCCACGAGGTTCGCCGCCGTCAATGCTTGCACGAGGATGTTGAAGTCGTCCGAGCCTGCAGCAATGTCGACGATATTTGGGGCAGGCTCGGCCACGGGGCCGGCTGAAAGATCCTCGTAGTCGACCCCGCGAAACACATTGACGCTGGCGCCGACGGTCAGCGTCACGCCCGCCGGCGGCACTGGCCCGAGGTAGGTGAAGCTGTCTGGCAGGCGGCCGGGCTGTTCCAGCTCGACCAGACGGTAGGTGCGACCGTCATCCCCGTAGAGATGCCAGAGCTGCTCGGCGTAGAGGGTGCCGCCGTTTCCGACCTCCTCCCCGGCCCGCAGGATCTGGGCCTCTTGGCCCGAGCGATCGTCACCCCGTTCATTACGGCGCAGATCGCCGGACAGACGGCTGTCGTCATCCGTAACGGTGAACTCCAGTGTCGCCGCATCGGGCATGGTAAAGCTTGCATGCGGCGCGATGTGACCATCGCCAAACAGATCCGCTTTGGCAAAGCCGGTGAAGATGAAGGTGCGCATGTCGTCTCCTTTCCGTCTCGGCTCAGGGCAGCAGTACTTTGTCGATTACATGGATAACGCCGTTCGACGCGGCGATGTCAGCCGCGGTCACCGTGGCATCGTTGACCTTGACGCCATTGCGCCCGTCCACGTGCACCGTCTTCCCGTTGACCGTCGCGGGGCTCAGCCGCTGGCCGGCCACATCCGCCGCCATGACCTTGCCGGGCAGGACGTGGTAGGTGAGAATCGCCGTCAGCTGATCCTTGTTCTCGGGCTTCAGCAGCGTCTCGACCGTGCCCTCCGGCAGCGCGGCAAAGGCTTCATCCGTGGGGGCAAAGACGGTGAAGGGCCCTTCGCTTTTCAGCGTATCCGCTAGATCGGCGGCGGTGACCGCGGCGACAAGCGTGTCAAACGATCCGGCGGACTGCGCCACCTCGACGATATCGGGGGCGGTCTGGGTTGTCGCACAGCCGGCAATCGCCAGCCCACCGGCCAGTACCGAGGCTTTGAAAAGAGTGAGCAGCTTCATGGGGGTGTATCCTTCCTCTCAATACGTGTGTATTTTACACACATCAGTGACAAGCTATTTGGGACACTCGGCCGCAGAGGCAAGTTTTTTGTGGAACTTTTTCACACCGTCACACATGTTTGCGCTATGGCAGCGCGCGATCCCTTTTCCAGATCAGGCCTTTTTGAACGGGCAGTTCGGCGGATTCTCCGCCCGCTCGTGCGTGCGCTGATCGCCCAAGGGGTCACCGCTCCGGCGCTCTACCGCATCGTCAAGCAAACCTACGTGGAGGTCGCCGTCGACGATCTGGGCGATGCGGCGACCGACAGCCGCGTGAATGTGGTGACCGGCGTGCACAGGCGCGATGTGAAGGAGTTCAGGACTGGCGATCAGAGCGATAGCAACGAGACACAGCGCAAAGTGTCCATCTTGCTGACGGTGGTCGGCCGCTGGATGTCGGACCCGATGTTTACGGAAAACGGCAGGCCGCGCGTCCTGCCGCGCTTTGCCGCCGACGGCCCCAGCTTCGAGACACTGGTTCAATCCGTCAGCCGCGACATCCGCCCCCGTACGGTACTCGACGAATTGACTCGGCAGGGCATCGCCGAGCTTGAGGATGATATGGTCCGGCTGCTTTCGGAGGGGCTGGTGGGATCGGCCGACACCGATCAGAAGCTGCACTTCTTTGCGTTCAACCTCGGTGATCACATGCAGGCGGCGGTCGACAACCTCTTGTCGGACGCGCCCGAGTTCCTCGAACGAGCGGTGTTCTACAACAACTTGGAGGCAAGCTCCGTCGCGGCGATCGAAGCCGAGGCCCGCAGGTTGAGCCAGGACGGCTTGAAGCGCATCAATACGCTTGCGGCTGGCAAACAGGCGGAGGACAAGTCAAAACCAACCGCGCACCACCGCTTCAGATTTGGTGTCTTCTTCTACCGCGAGGAGGAAGACGCTGGCACAAAAGGAACGTCCACCGATGACGACGGGTAAGTTTTCTCGCCGCTCTGCCCTTGGCGCGGGTTTCTCCAGCTTGCTTCTGCCACATGTCGCCTGGCCGCAGGAAAGCGAGCGCCAGGTGGAAGGAGGGATCGGTGGCACCGGCATTGTAGGGGTTGTGACTGAACTGGGTGATCTCGTGGTCAGCGGGAACCGGGTGCAGACCGATAGCAGCACCGAATTCAGCGATGCCTTCGGACGGCTGGCAGCAAGCGACATCCGCCTGGGCGACAGCCTGACAGTCGAAGCGGACGGTCCGGCCGATGCTCTGCGCGCACGGCGTGTGCATGTGACCACACCCTTGGTCGGGCGCGTCTACACCGCCTCAACGCCGGACCGCCGCATGACCGTGAACGGTGTCGATGTGCTGCTACCGCCGGGATTGCCCTTGCCCGAGGTCGGCACGCGTGTCGCCGTCTCGGGCCTCTGGCGGGGCGCCTCTGTTGTCGCCAGCCGCATTTCGCCGGCACGACGTGAGCTCGATGTGGTATCGGGTGATGTGGCGCGCGCCGGATCGCGCGTGACCATCGGAACCGTGACGGCCCGTGGCCGCGGCGTGGCGGGCCTGGTCAGTGGCGGCTTTGCGCGCGCGGTCGGACTGTTCGCTCCCGATCAGGGTGTGATCCGCGCCTCGGAGCTGGCCACGGCACGCTTCATCGGGGCCGCCGGTCCACTGGCATGGCTCTCGATCGAGGGGTATCTCACCCCGGCGCCGCGCGCGCCTGGCTATCGCATCGCCGGGCTTGGCCACAGTTTCGAACGCACCCTCGACCTGCGCCTCTACGCGGATGCCCGTGTCCTGTTCAACGGGCGCTACACGGGCCGCTTTGCAGCCCAAAGCGCCGTGATCCTGCCGGAGGCGGAGGCACAGCGCCGTCAACTCCTGCGTCAAATCGCCAACGGCTGATGCCCCACCCGCTCATGACCGTTGCAGGCGGGTCGTCTCGCCGGGGACAAGCTCGAGCGGCAGGGGTTTGGAGGTCTCAACCGACACGCCGTTGATCCGCGCCAGCAGGTTGGTCGCTCCGGTGATCCCCATCAAGCGGCGCAGCGTGCGCACGGTGGTCAAAGTCTTGGGCAGAACGCTCGCAAGGTCGAGCTGGTTGAACCCGGCGATGCCGATGTCCTCGGGCACCGACAGCCCGCGGATCTGGCAGCACATCAGGCCGCCGAAGGCCATGTGATCATTGAGATAACAGATGATGTCGGGCGACGCGCTATCGAGCAACTGAGCGGTGCCCTCGAACCCCGTGGTGAAGGAGTTCCCGGTCTCGGGGCGAGCCGAGAGAACAGCGGCACCGCAGTCGCGGGCAAAGATATCGCGCAGCCCCTCCAGCCGAGCATCGGCGCGCGTGTCATGCCCGCGCGGCGCGCTCACGAAGGCGGGGCGCCGATAGCCCAGGGAGACCGCATGGGCGCCAATCATCTGCCCGGCCTTGTAGTGGTCTATGCCGACGCAGATATCGATCGGTGTCTCGGTGTGATCCCAGATTTCGAGCACTGGGATCGGCGATTCCCGCAACAGCTCGACCGTCTCCGGGCGATGATCCAAGCCGGTGAGGATGATGCCCGCCGGCTGCCAGGACAGCAGCCGCCGCACCCAGCTCAGCTCGGCGTCGGGGTTGTACTCGGTCGTGTCGATCACGCTGGAGTACCCGGCGGAATCGAAGGTCCGGCGCATCCCCTTGAGAATGTCGGCGAAGACCTCTCCCGCAAAGGTCGGCAGCGAGATGCCGATCAGGTTCGAGTTCGCGACCGCCAGCGAGCGGGCATTACTGTTTGGCACGTACTTCATGTCCCTGGCGATCTTGAGGATCTGGGCGCGGGTCTTTTCCGACACGCCGTCAACGCCCCGGATCGCGCGCGAGACACTCATGATGCTGACGCCCGCACGTGCGGCAACATCTTCGATCTTGGCGGGCCGCCCCGTTCTACCCAAACCAACCGCCGCGTCGGTATCCGTATTTTATGAATAACCCCATGTAGTTACCTGAAGTTGAACGTTAACGCTAACGTTCATTTTGGCTTTTTCCCTTCGCTATTGGAAGCCCTTTGGGCACTCTGATCATCAAAGTTGGGAGGCTTTCTTCGGAAATCGGCGCTTCGGGGGGACATGTGCCACGCATCGTTTTTGATCAGGTATCCAAGAGCTACGGGGCCGTGGAGGTTCTGCCGCCGTTCGACCTCAGCCTCGACGATGGCGAGTTCACTGTTCTAGTCGGCCCCTCGGGGTGCGGGAAGTCGACAACACTGCGGATGCTCGCGGGGCTCGAAACAGTCACCAGCGGCGAGATCTACTTCGACGACGCGCCGATCAGCAAGCTCGATCCCAAGGAGCGCGATCTGGCGATGGTGTTTCAGGACTACGCGCTCTACCCGCACATGAACATCGCCAAGAACATGTCCTTTGCGTTGCGGCTGGCACGGGTCCCCAAGGCGGAGATCGAAACCAAGGTGCAGCGCGTCGCCGAGATGCTGAACATCGCGCATCTGCTCGATCGCAAGCCGGCGGAGCTTTCGGGCGGCCAGCGCCAGCGGGTCGCGATGGGCCGGGCCCTTGTGCGCGATGCTGGTACGTTTCTCTTCGACGAACCACTGTCGAACCTCGATGCAAAACTGCGCGGCAAGATGCGCGCCGAGCTCGCCGAAATGCGCGACACCATCGACAAGAACATGGTTTACGTGACCCACGATCAGGTCGAGGCGATGACGCTGGGCGATCGCATCGTCGTGATGAGCGATGGGCTCATTCAGCAGCAGGGCTCGCCTGAAGAGCTGTTCAAATCGCCGGTGAATACCTTTGTCGCGGGGTTCATCGGCGCGCCGACCATGAACTTCGTCGACGGCGAGTTGGTGGAGGAAAAGGGCACGCTCTGGGCGCGGGGCGACGGTTTCGCGCTGCCTTTGCCCGAGGAGGCTGGCGCACGTCTGGCAACCGCACAGGACCGGCATGTCACCATTGGCCTCCGGCCATCCAGTTTCACGACCGATCTGACCCGGGGCGCGCCGATCGAGCTCAAGGTTGTTGTCTCCGAATATCTCGGCGCGCAATCCGTGCTCGTCACCCGCTGCGGCGGCGCAGAGATACTCGTGGAGACACAAAGCGCCGCACCGGTTCGCGCCGGAACTGAGCAGGCCTTCGGCGTGCTGACCGATGAAATCATGATTTTCGACAAGACGTCCGGGCTGCGGCTCTGACGAACAAGACATAGCATCAGGGAGGACTGAAGAATGCTATCATTCACGAACTTGCTGACCGGTGGGGCGGTCAAGACAATCCTGACGGGGACGGCGGTCTCGGCCACGATGGCCGGCGCCCTCCTCGCCAATCCTTATGAGCCCTATGAAGGCACCACGCTGGTGATCAACGTGCCGGCGCACCCGCATTACAACGCGATGATGAAGGTGCTGCCCGCGTTCACCGAGGAAACGGGCATCGAGGTTGAAGTCGACCAGTTGCAATACCTCAAGATGCGCGAGCGTCAGACACTGGAGCTGACCAAGGACGAAGGCGACTATGACATGATCGCCTATGTGGTCTTTTCCAAGGCCGATTACGTCTACGCGGACCAGCTTGAGAATCTCGCCAAATACTTCATGAACCCCGCGCTGGCCGATCCGAACTATGATCAGGCCGACCTGATTTCCGGCTATGTGGAGAACATCGGCGTAGCGGGCGGGCAGAAGGGCTATCTGCCCGGTCAGCTCGGCTCCGCCTTCGGGATCCCCTTCGGCTCCGAGACCTCGGTGCTTGCCTACCGCAAGGACATCTTTGAAAAACACGGCATCCCGGTGCCGGAGACTTACGACCAGTTGCTGGACGCAGCCTGCAAGATCCCAGAGGTCGAGCCGGGTATGGGCGGCATGGCCTCGCGCGCGGCCTCCGGTCACCAGGCGAGCCACGCGTTCCTGCTGCACCTTGCCCCGCTGGGTGGCCGCGTCTTTGACGACAATTGGGAGCCGATCATCAACAACGAAGCCGGCGTCGCTGCGGCCAACGCGCTGAAAACAATTGTCGATTGCGGCCCCGACGGCAGCCAGACCTTTGGCCCCGCCGAAGCCGCGGCTGCGTTCCAGCAAGGTCAGGCCGCGATGTTCATGGACTCCATCGCCTTTGCTGCCGGCTTTGAAGACCCAAGCAAATCCACCGTTGCGGGCAAGGTGGGCTATGCGCTCCACCCCGAGGGCGTGCGCCGCGGCAGCCAGACCGGCGGCTTTGGAATCGCGATCCCCAAAAACGCCCAGAACAAGGAAGCGGCCTTCCTGCTCATGCAGTGGCTAACCTCGAAGAAGGGCGATCTGATGGTGGCCATGGCGGGCGGGAACCCTTCGCGCTTCTCCACCTATGAGAACGCTGAGCTGAACGAGAAATATCCCTATTCGGCCACCTTCGGCGAAGCGCTGAAGTATGCCGATCCGGACTGGCGCCCGATCATCCCGACTTGGGGCAAGATCAACGCCGACATCGGAACGACCATGAGCCAGGTGCTGACCGAGGGCCTTGACCCGCAGGAGGCGCTGGACGGGGTCGCCACACGCGCCCGCGCGATCATGGAGGAGGCCGGATACTACACCTGGCAATAACGGTCAGCCCCGCTGACCGAGTGGGGTGAGCGGGTTTTCCATAGGAAAACCTGCGGCTCCACCCCCCTCTCCACTCTGGGCGCCCGCCCGCTGGCGCCCACCTCACACCACGCTCGTGCAACCGCCCAAGGCCCTCAGAGACCCGACGCCCATGCAGATCGCCAACGCAAATCGGCTGACGCCCTACCTCTTCCTCGCTCCGGCGGCGCTGGTGATGACCGTCGCCCTGCTCTACCCGATCGGCTACATGATCTACGCCAGCTTTCTGGACTGGAACCCCAGCCAGCGGATCGGCGAGGCGGAGTTCGTGGGTCTGCGCAACTACATCAACCTGCTGAGCGACGCGGCCTTTCTCGAAAGCTTCTTCGTCACGCTGAAATTTGCCGCCGTCGTCGTCAGCATCGAGATGGTACTGGGCGTTGGCCTTGCACTCCTGCTCGACCGGAACATCCGCGGCATGTCCGTTCTGCGCACGCTCTTCATCCTGCCGATGATGATCGCGCCCATCGTCGTCGGCCTGATGTGGCGGTATATGTATCACCCGTCGGTGGGCATCTTTAACCGCACGCTGAAATCGCTGGGGTTCGAGCCCATCCCATGGCTGAGCGACGGCAGCTGGGCCTTTGCCTCGGTGGTGATTGCCGACATCTGGCAGTGGACGCCCTTTATTTTCATCCTGTCCCTCGCGGCCCTGCAATCGCTGCCGCAATCCGCCATGGAAGCTGCGCGCATCGATGGCGCCACGGGCTGGCGGCAGATCGTCTACATCAAGCTGCCGCTGATGATGCCGGTGCTGATCGTGACGCTGCTTCTGCGCCTGATTGATGCTTTCAAGGTGCTGGAGGTGATCCTGGTGCTGACCAACGGCGGGCCGGGCCTCTCGACCGAGATCCTCTCTCTGCGCATCTCGCGCACGGCCTCGGAATTCCGCGAGCTCGGCGAGGCGGCGGCCATGTCGAACTACCTGCTGATCCTGCTGGTGATCCTGACCTTCGCGATGTTCGCCTACAACAAGGCCGTCGAGGCCCGCACAGCAAGGCTCCGCAAAGCGGCGCAGGAGGGGAGCTGATGTCGGCCAAGACTTACGAGCGGCAGAACCCCGCCTTCTATGCGCTGCTGGTGGCGCTGGTGGTCATGGCCGTCGGGCCGATCGTGATGATGCTCACCACCTCGCTGAAGCTGAATGTGGACATCATGTCCGACAGTGCCTCGCTGCTCTTCATGCCGACGATCCGCAACTACGAGACCGCGCTCTGCGACTTCCTGTGGTACGAAGCGCCCCATATCGACTATTGCGACAAGACCTTCGGGCGCGCGCTGGTCAACTCGCTGATCATCGCGCTGGTCTCGACGGTGATCACGCTGGTGATCGGCTGCATGGCGGCTTACGCGCTGGTGCGCTTCCGCTTCATGGGGCGCGATACGGTCTCGCTCTCGACGCTTGCGATGCGCATGGTGCCGCCCGCCGTGCTGCTGGTGCCCGTCTTCGGCATCTGGACGTTCCAATTCCAGATCGACGGGACCCGCGCGGGCATCATTCTGGTGTACGTGGCGATGAACCTCCCCTTCGTCATCTGGATCCTGCAGAGCTTCATCGTGCAGGTGCCAATCCAGCTGGAAGAGGCCGCGCGCATGGATGGCGCGGGCCCCTTCCAGGTCTTTTTCCTCGTCGTGCTGCCATTGATCAAACCGGGGCTGGCGGCGGCGGCGATCTTCACCTTCCGGGTGGCGTGGAACGAGTTTCTGCTCGCCAACGCGCTGGCCGACCGCAACTCGCGGACCGTGCCCGTCACAATCGTGAATTCGATCACCGAGTTCGACATCGACTGGGGCGTGATTATGGCCACGGGCATGCTGCTGGCCATTCCGCCGATCATCTTCACCTTCGTGGCCTCGCGCCAGATCATCACCGGCATGACCGCGGGCGCGGTCAAGGGCTGATGTGGGAGTGGTTGCTCGCTCCGATGGATGCCGCGCGCGCGCATGACGTCGGCTGGCATCTGAGCTGGCATGCGCGGATCATGGTGCTCGCCTGGGGCGTCCTTGTGCCGCTGGGCGTGCTCATCGCGCGGTATTTCAAGATCGCCCCCGGCCAGAACTGGCCGGAGATCCTCGATCACCGGTTCTGGTGGAATACGCATCGGATTTGCCAGTATTCCGCCTGTATGCTGATGCTTTTGGGGCTCTGGTTGATCCTGACCGCGCCGGCCCTCGCTGCACTCCCCGGCCCGCATGCAATGCTCGGCTGGACGGTCCTGGCACTCGCGCTTGTGCAGGTCCTGGGCGGTCTTCTGCGCGGCACAAAGGGCGGACCAACCGAACCTGCGGAGGACGGCTCCCTGCATGGGGATCATTACAGCATGACACCGCGCCGCCTCGCTTTCGAATACCTGCACAAGGGGGCTGGATACCTGTCCCTCCTGCTCGCCGCAGCCACGATCCTGTCGGGGCTCTGGCAAGCCAACGGGCCGAACTGGATGTGGCTCGCGCTGTGCCTTTGGTGGGCAGGGCTTGTCGCCGCGGCGGCGGTTCTGCAACACCGCGGCATGGCAATTGACACCTACCAGGCAATCTGGGGCCCAGACCCCGCCCTGCCCGGAAACCGGCGCAAACCCATCGGCCTGGGCATTCGACGGATCGCACCTGCACCCGGCTCAGCAACCCCGCCGGATCACGATCAGGCAAGCCCGTCCTGACACTGTGGTCGCCGCTTTGTTAAAACTTTAAGGTTACGCTTAGAGTAACCAATGACGCGTATGAACTCATGGTCAAACCCCGGGCCTGTTCATGCAACTTTCAGACGTTCTGAACGATTTCTTATCGCTGACGCAGGATGCGGTCGGCATCGGGTATCGTGGGCCCTCGGACGAGACGGCCCGGCTGATCTACGTGAACCCCGCTTATGGCGCGCTCTTCGGTTATGATGTCGAGGAGGTTCTTGGGCGCCCCGTGGACATCGTGCACGATCCTGACAGTTGGGACGAGTATGTGGCCAAGGTGGCGCCGCTCTTTCAGGCCGGCAAGCAGACGTTCCAGGTGGAAACGACCTGTATCCGCGCCGACGGCAGCAAGTTTTGGGCCAGTATCTCCTTTTTTGCCTTCGACGACGAAGAGCGCGGGGGCCGCTACAGCTGTGCAACCTTCCGCGATATCTCGGATCTCAAGGCTCGCGAGGATGCGGCAGCGCAGGCCCTGAAGGACCGCGATGCCCTGCTGGCTGAACAGGAGCGGATGTATCGCGAACTGCTGGCCACACAAACCCGCCTGCTCTCGGCGATGAACGCCTACCCGGATCCCTTCGTCATCTACGACCGGGAGATGCGGCTGGTCGTCGGTAACACGGCCTACAAAGCCTCGATGTCCACCACGCCCGAGGCGATCAAACCCGGCATGCACATCCGCGATGTGATGAACCACGCCTTCGATTGCGGGCGAATGGAGGTCCCGCCGCAGGGGCGATCCGCCTATCTGGATCGCCTCGACGACCCCGATCGCATCCCGATTGGCGCGGAAAACATCGAGCTTCCGGGCGACATTCACCACCGGATCCTGCGCAGCGTCGCCGAAAACGGGGATTGGGTCGTGATCCGTCTCGATATCTCGGAAATCGTGCGCGAGCGCCGCCATTCGACCGAGATGCACGCACGCACTATCGCGGCCCTGAACGCCTATCCCGATCCGTTTGCGATCTATGACGCCGACGAACGCCTCGTGATGTGGAACGACGCGTTCACTCAATCGATGACCGACACGCCATATGATCTTCAGGTCGGGATGACAAATGCCGAGGTCCAGGCCACCGGCCGTCGGAATGGAAGGCCAAGCTCGGGGATCGGTGGCGATACCCAATCTCCAGGACCCTCCGGGCTGGGGATTGCGGATATGCCGCCGCACACGGATCTCGAACTGCCCGGCGATCGCCATCGCCGTGTTCTCCGCAGCCAGGCGCCGAATGGCGATTTCGTCGTGATCCAGCTGAACACGACCGAACTTGTCCGCCAAAGACGCGCAGCAGAAGCACTGCAGGAGCGGCTGCTCGCTGCGATCAGCGCCTATCCGGCCCCCTTCTGCATCTATGACAGCGCCTCGCGGCTCGCGGTGTGGAACGACAGCTATGCCCAGGCTCTCACCGACGATCCGAACGACCTGCGGGAAGGCATGCCATTGGAAGAGGTGATGCGCACGGGCTTGCGCAACAAGCGATTCCGGATGGCCGTGGGGCGAGAAGAGGATTGGTTGCAGGAAACGCTGGCCGCAGCCAAAAACGTCAAACCGGTCGAAGACATCGAACTCGACGGCGACCGGCATCACCGGCTGCTCAGATCGAAGTCGCGCAATGGCGATCTGGTGGTGGTGCGGCTCGACACCACCGAACTTGTGCGTCAGCGCCGGGCCCTGGAGAAACTGCAGGACCGGCTCATTTCCGCGATCAACGCCTTCCCTGACCCGTTTTCGATTTACGACAACGACCTGAATCTGGTGATCTGGAACCCAGCCTTTGCCGCGTCGCTGACGGATCAACCGGATCAGATCGTGGCCGGTATGAACGTGGCGGATGTCATTCGCCTTGCAATCGGGAACGGTCTCATTCCCGCTGCCGAAGGCCGCGAAGAGGAATGGCTGGCAAGCTACGTCAGTCCGGAGATGGTGAACGTCGAGGCCGAGGACTTCGAGTTCGCAGATGACACGCATTATCGCATCATCCGGTCCCGCTCGGAAAACGGCGAAACGCTGGTCCTTCGGTTGAACATGACCGAAACCGTGCGGCAGCGCCGGGCGCTCGAAACCTATGCCAAACAGCTCGAAGAGGCCAACCAGCAGATCACCTTCAAGGCGCTGCACGATCAGCTGACCGGGCTGGGTAACCGTCGGTATCTCTCTGAGAAATTCGAGGAGCTGTCGCGCCTGCGTCGCAAGAAAGGTGGAGAGCTGGCGGCGCTGCACGTCGACCTCGACCGCTTCAAGCAGATCAATGACACCATCGGCCACGCCGCGGGCGACCATGTCCTCATCGACGTTGCACGCCGGATCAGCGCTAACGTCCGCGGCGACGATGTGGTCGCCCGGATCGGAGGAGACGAGTTTGTCATCCTGCTGCGGGTGCCGGAAGACAGCACCCGGCCTGAGCATCTGGCCGACGCCCTGCTCGCTGATCTGGCCAGGCCAACTGTTTTTGAGGGTCGCGAGTGCCGCTTTGGCGCCTCGATCGGCGTCGCCCGCACGCCTCTGGCCGACGAAGAGGATCTGCTGACGAATTCGGACGTCGCCCTGTACAAGGCCAAGCGGGCCGGTCGTGGACAAGTGGCCGTCTTCGACCGCAGTGACATCGAGGAGATGCGGGAAACCAAGCGCATGGCCGACGAGATCATGCGCGCGCTGGAACAGCAGGAATTCATGCCCCATTACCAGCCACAGATCTGCTCGCGCAGCGGCGCCGTGGTCGGGGTCGAAGCGCTGGCGCGCTGGTCGCACCCGACCGAAGGCATACTCATGCCGGACAGTTTTCTTGGTGTCGCAACAGATCTCAACGTGGTGGCCGACATCGACCGAATGATCTTCGAGCGCGCGATTGCCGAGTGCGAAACCGGCTTCCACGGTCTCGACCAGCCACCGAACCTGTCCTTCAACATCAGTGCGAACCGCCTTCAATTCGAGGAGATCGCCGAGATCGGGCGGCTGTCGCGCGCCTATTCGGGAGAGGTGGCCTTCGAGTTGCTCGAAACCATCTTCCTGGAGGAGCAAAGCGATGCCTTCATGCTGCATCTCGACCAGTTGCGCGAGATGGGGATCGCGCTGGAGGTCGACGACTTCGGCAGTGGCCGTGCGTCGATTGTGGCGCTCCAGCGGATTGCGCCGGACCGGCTCAAAATTGATCGGCGTCTGATTTCACCGATTGCGGAAGGAAACAATGCAACCCGTTTGGTGAAATCGATCATCGACATCGGCTATGCCCTCGACATCGACGTGATTGCGGAAGGCGTGGAAACGGCGGAGCAAGCGCGTATCCTCCGCGAGCTTGGCGCGGGCCGGTTGCAAGGCTATTTCTTCTCTCGACCGCTGGATCTGGAGGCCTTGGTGAAGTATCTGAAAGAGAACAGCAGCGATAGGCACCGTCGCTAGGCCGCTGACGGCTTCAGTCGTCTTGCGGTCTCGGCAGCAGGCCACCCTAGGCCAACAGCAGCCGGCCTTCGTTTTCCATCACATCCGCAAGAAAACCCGTGAGGCAGGCATAGTCCATGGGCCGCGCCAATCCGAAGCCTTGCAGGTAGCAGCACCCCATTTCGTTGAGGATCGGAACATGCGCCGCGGTCTCGACACCTTCCGCGACCACACGGATGTCCAGCATCCGCCCGATGCCGATGATCGTGCGGACAAGGTCGCGCTGGCGCTGCGAATGCACGATGGGCTGGATCAGGGTGCGGTCGATCTTCAGCCGCTTCGGTGCAATTTGCAGCAGGCTCGCGATAGAGGCATGCCCGCTTCCGAAATCGTCGATCTCGATGTCGATGCCCATCTCACCAATCACGTTGAGGTTTTTGTCGATGACATCGTTGCGGGCGTCGAGGAACGCGGATTCAAGAAGTTCAAAGGACAGCATACCGCGTGGCAGATCAAGCTCGCGCAGCCGGTCAGCAAGGCTGGGATCATTCAGCCGGTGTGCAGACACATTGACCGAAATCGGGGGGACAAAGAGCCCGGCCCCTTGCCACCGTTCCATATCGTAAAGGGCGCGGCGCAGCACCAACTCGTCGAACTGAGCAAGCAACCCCATATCCTCGGCAGTCTGCAAAAACTCCTCGGGCATGATCAGGCCGAATCTTGCACTCTCCCATCGGACGAGCGCCTCTAGCCCAGTCAGCTCGAGTGTCTTGGCGTCGAACTGTGGCTGATAGTGGCAGGTGATCTCGCCCTGATCGAAGCCGGCAAGCAACGCGTCGAAGGAGTTCTTTCGGCGGCGCGCTTCCTCCTTCATCGTCGTGCTGTAGAACCGGTACCGCCCGCGTCCTGCCTTCTTGGCCTCGTAGAGCGCTAGGTCTGCGTCAATGAACATGTTGTTGTCGGCCTGCGACATGTCCTCTGCAACGGCGATCCCGATGCTGGTGCCGATGTTACACTCTTGCGAACCGTAAAAGAACGGGCGCGACATGTCGGTGATGATCTTCTGCGCGATCTCCTCGAGGGCCGCGTGATCTGGCGCATCGAAGAACAGCGCAACGAATTCATCGCCCCCCACACGGGAGACCAGCGCGCTCTCAGGCGTATTGCGCAGCAGGATGCGTGCGGCATGTCTCAGGGTCGCATCCCCGGCATCATGCCCCAGTGTATCGTTGATCTGCTTGAAATGGTCGATGTCGAAATGGAGCACGGCAAGGCGCCCGCCACCCCCGCCGCTTGTCTTGACCCGTTCCGTGTAGACATCGTCAAGCCGCCGGCGGTTTGCGAGCCCGGTCAGCGCATCATGGCGGCTCTCATGCTCGAGACGGGCACGGGCGTCTTCGAGCTCTTGCGCCCGCAGCTTGTCCTCCGTGATATCGAAATTGACCCCATAGTACCGTGGCCCCGTTTCCGTATCGTTGACGTATTTGCCGCGCGTTCTGACATGGCGCACCCGACCGTCCCGGCTGAGCAGGCGGTAGTCAAGCGCCACATCCCGCCCTTCGCGCAGGCATTCCTCGGTATAAGCGACGGCAAACTCGCGGTCATCGGGGTGAATGAAGGTGCTCCACTCCTCGCCAGACCGAATGTTCTCGCCGTCGGTGACACCGAACATCTTGAGCAGGCGGTCATCCCAGAACGCCTGGTTTGTATTGACGTTGTATTCCCACCGGGCCATGCCCGCTGCTTCCATGGCAACGTCCAGGCGCTCGGCCATACGTTGGCTTTCGACCTCCACTGTCTTGATATCCGTGATGTCGATTTCCGTGCCGATGATGCGAGCTGGCAGACCATCAGCGTCCCGGCGGACAACGCGCCCCCGGCTGAGCACCCAGATCCAGTGTCCATCCGCATGACGCTGTCGGAACTTGTAGTTGATCACATCCGTTTCGCCCAGTTCGAGGCGACGCAGTTCCTCGCAGATCAACGGTAGATCCTTGGGGTGGATGGTGGCCAGCCAGTCATCGGTTGCGAGCGGGATCGGATCTTCATCGCCGATTCCTCGCAGATCGCGCCAGCTCCGTGAAAGGAAATGACGCCCCCGCTCGAAGTCATGATCCCAGACACCCTGGTTGGCGCTCAGTACGGCGGTCTTCCAACGGCGTTCGCTTTCGGCGAGGCTGGTTGCGCCACCGGGGACTTCCGCGTGGCCGCTCACATCCGTCTCGACGATCGTTATCCGAGTGGGCACGCCGGTTGCGGATTGGCCAGTGACCGACCCCTTTCCGAAGAGCGTAGCGAAGCTGCCGTCGGACATGCGGACGCGGTAAGACAGGCTCAGCCGGTGATCGACTTTCGACAGCAGTGCCGCCAAGGCGTTTTCGAGGTTTCCACGGTCCTGCGGATGCACGAGATCCAGATAGGCTGCAAATGGCCCGGCGGTGGGCGCCTCCAGCCCCGCAGTCTGAATCGTGCGGAGAGGTTTTGTCCGATCTTCCGCATCGAATTCCCAGCTGCGCTGCGGCAAATCGTCGGGGATCGACTGCCACATGTCCAGATCGTTGTTGCGCTGCACGGTATCGGCGCATTGACCGAGGAACCCCTGGATTTCTTGGGCCTCATCGCGAAAGGCAGTGACCGAGAAGATATGCAGCTTTTCGTCGTACCGGAGCGGTATGATGGCGACGTCAAGCGGCGCGGTGCCATGCCGGATCTGGTCGAGATGCGCAACTGCGGCGGGGCGTCGTTCGGGACAAATCAGGGAGATAAGATCGACGCCGGAGAGCGCATCTCCCTCCTCGTTTTCGAAAATGGATCGTGCCACAGTATTGGCCGCGATCACTTTGTAATCTGGTGTAAGCAGGAATGCGGGCACCGCCAGCGCTTCGACCAGCGGTGGTGCAAAAGACTCAGCGTTTGAGAACCCCTCTCCGCGCATCTCATCCCTACCGAAAACCCCGCACGAGGGATAGGGAGTTGCCTTTAAGGTCCGGTTATCAAATAGAATTCAACTCGATTTGTTGGGATTATCCGCCGCTGTCCGGTGCGCGCCTGCGCGGCCCGGATGCGAACCACTCACGTGCCGGATATCTCGGCGGTATCGATGGCCGGACCACGCCCGGGACGACAGAACCGATGCCGTCGCATTCAAGCCAGGGCTGACACTCGCGCGCCCTGAGGCTCAGACAATCGTTGCCTCGGTTGCGGCGCGCAGATCGGCCTCGGTGACGCCTTGGGCGGTCTCGACGATTGCGAGCCCGCCCTCGACCACATCCAGCACGCCGAGGTTCGT
>NZ_JALIEB010000026.1 GCF_025755255.1 Roseobacter sinensis
GCCAAGCTGATGGAGATCCAGAACCGATTGGAATAAAAAGACATATCAGAAATTGCACTTCACCGTGAGTTCACAGCCACAACCGATTGCAGCGGCCTAAGCGCGCAGCTCCGAAAGCACGGCGGCGCTGTCCGGCATGAGCGCGAGGCTCGCCGCCATCCGCGCGGCCCACTTCGGCCCGCGGGCCTCGGCTGAAAGACAGGCCTCGCGCAACTCATCCGGGCGCAGCTCGGCCAGCGCTTCGATGAGATAGGCTGCCTGCGCCCGGTCCTTCGCGGCCTTCTGCGCATCCGGGCCCCCTGCCCGGCGGTCAGCGACGATCAGCTTGTGAATGGCGAAACGTTCCGGCCGCGGGATCTGGATGAGCACGCCCGAACGATAAAGCGACACGGCCGGGATCGGATCGGCCAGCAGATAGTCCAGATGCCGCAGCGCCTGGGCACTGACCCCGAGGGCCGGCAGATCCCGCACACCCTCATCGCGGTGCGCCGGCATCAGAAACTCCACCAACGTCTCGCCACCGCCCTGCGACCAGCGCCAGGTGCGGGTATGATCGAGCGATGGCACCGGGTCGAAGGCCAGCGATTTGAACACATCCGCCAGAGGTGTCTCTACGGTGTCGCCCACCGCGAAGGACAGCCGCTCGAAGCTGCCGATGTCGATATCACCGGTCTGCGCCAGCTGATCGAACCCCAGCCGCACGCCAAGCTCGCCCTCGTAGTGCCGAAAGGCCACCGTGCCGACCAGCGTCCCGCCGAGCCGGAAGACCCCCGTCCGCGCAAAAGCGTTGAGCAGGCTGCCGGTGCGCTGGTCGGTCGAGGCATAGCCTTCGGCGCGCAACAGGCGCACCAGCCGCGTCTGTTCGCGGCGACGCGCCTCCGATTGGGCCTTGAGCGTCTTCGCCCGCTCCAGTCGGTCGCGCAGCTCGGCGCTGTCGGGTCCGATGTACCTCTGCCCCATCGTGTTGCCGATCCTGTACTTGTCGTACCAGAACACCCGCCCCTTGACCGTGACCGCCACCGGCGTGCCAATCAGCTCTGACACCGCCGCGTCCCGCAGCAAACGCAACAGGTCGTGATAAGCGGACATGCCTATCTGTGAGTGGAACTGCATGGGTTACCCATCAAAACTATATTTTGATGTATAATAGCGATCCAATCGCTATACATCAACGATGTATTATGCTGTATAACCAATGGCAAAAAGACCCGCCACCCGAGGACGGTGGCGGGCCGCGATCAGCTCTGCGCGCCTGCTCAGTAGATCGGGAACTCCGCGCAGAGCGCCAGAACCTCGCCTTTCACCCGCGCTTCGACCTCGGCGTCACCCTCTGCGCCATGGGCCTGCACACCTTCGACCACATCGACAATCCAGCCGCCGATCTGATCGAACTCGACCTCGGTAAACCCGCGCGTCGTCCCCGCTGGCGTGCCAAGGCGCAGCCCCGAGGTCACAGTCGGTTTCTCCGTGTCGAAGGGGATACCGTTCTTGTTGCAGGTGATATGCGCGCGGCCGAGGGCGGTCTCCGCCGCGTTGCCCTTCACGCCCTTGGGGCGCAGATCGACCAGCATGAGGTGGGTGTCGGTCCCACCAGTGACCACATCGAGCCCGCCTTTCTGCAGCCGGGCCGCCAGGGCCTGGGCATTGCGGATCACCTGGATCTGGTAATCCTTGAAGGACGGCATCAGCGCCTCACCGAAAGCCACCGCCTTCGCTGCGATCACATGCATGAGTGGCCCGCCCTGAATACCGGGGAAGATCGCCGAGTTGAACTTCTTCGCCAGGCCCTCGTCATTGGTCAGGATCAACCCGCCGCGCGGGCCCCGCAGGGTCTTGTGCGTGGTGGTCGTGGCCACATCCACATGTGGGAACGGCGAGGGGTAGACACCCGCCGCAATCAGCCCCGCGAAATGTGCAACATCGGCCAGAAGGTAAGCGCCCACCTTGTCGGCGATGGCACGAAAGCGCGCAAAGTCGAGCTGGCGCGGAATGGCCGAGCCGCCCGCGATGATCATCTTGGGCTGATGCTCCACCGCCAGCGCCTCGATCTGATCGTAATCCACATCGAGCGTGTCGGGCTTCACCCCGTAATGCACCGCGTTGAACCACTTGCCCGACTGGTTGGGCCGCGCCCCATGGGTCAGGTGCCCACCCGCATCGAGGCTCATGCCCAAAATCGTGTCGCCCGGTTGCAGCAGCGCCTGAAATACGCCCTGATTGGCCTGGCTGCCCGAGTTGGGCTGCACGTTGGCGAAGTCACAGCCGAAGAGCTGACACGCCCGCTCGATCGCGAGATTTTCCGCCACATCCACATACTGGCAGCCGCCATAATACCGCCGCCCTGGATAGCCTTCGGCATATTTGTTCGTCAGAACCGAGCCCTGCGCCTGCAGCACCGCCTTGGAGACGATGTTCTCCGACGCGATCAGCTCGATCTCGTCCTGCTGACGACCCAACTCCTTCGAGATGGCCGCGAAAAGCTCCGTATCCCGATCGGCCAGATCGGTGGTGAAAAACCCGGTGTCGCGATGCACTACGTTCATGTCTGTCTCCTTACGCCACGCGGTCGCGCGGTTGTTTTCCTTCAAAAAAATCATGCAGATTGTCGAGCACGCGGAACCCCATCGCCTGCCGCGCCTCGCGCGTGGCACTGCCCAGATGCGGCAGCATCACCAGGTTGCGCGTGCATTGCTCAAGCATCGGGTGAATCGCCGGCTCGCGCTCGAAGACATCGAGTGCCGCACCCCCGATGGTCTCGAACATCAACGATTGCGCCAGCGCCGCCTCATCCACCACCTCGCCGCGCGCGGTGTTGATCAGGAAGGCATCCTCCTTCATCAGGTCAAGCCTGCGGCTGTTGATCAGCTTGCGCGTCTCCGGCCCGCCAGGGCAATGCAGCGAGACGAAATCGCACTGCGGCAACAGCGCGTCCAGGCTCTCCACCTGTACCGCCTCGAAACGCTCCAGCACCTCGGGCGCCACGGGCGAGCGGTTGAAGACAACGATCTTCATGCCGAACCCGGAATGCGCACGCCGCGCCATCTCCTGCCCGATCCGACCGAAGCCCACGATGCCGAGCACCTTGCCCGAGACTTTGGTGCCCACCAGATGCGTGGGGCACCAGCCGTCCCAGAGGCCGTCCCGCAGCTCGCGCTCGCCCTCCCCTGCCCTGCGTGCCACCATCAGCATCAGCGTCATCGCCAGATCCGCCGTACATTCCGACAGCACATCGGGCGTATTGGTTACCGCCATGCCGTGGCGCCGCGCCGTGTCCAGATCGATATGCGAGTATCCGACACCGTAGTTTGCAAGGATCTTCGTCTGCGCCTTCGGCACGTCCAGCGCCTCCGCGCCGATCCGGTCGGTCACCGTCGGCAGCACCGCATCATACTTCAGGAAGGCCGCGCGCAGTTCCGACGGCGTCAGAGGCCGGTCGCTGCGGTTGAGCTCCACGTCAAAGTCATGCGCGAGCTTCTGCTCCACCGCCGCCGGCCACCGCCGGGTCACGAGAACGCTGGGTTTCACCATCACGCTGCCTCCATCACATCTGCAATTGTCGCGCCGATCACCGCGGGGTTCTCCGCGACGGTCACACCGGCGGCCGAGAGGATCTCGACCTTTTCGGACGCGCTCTCGCCAAAGGCCGAGATGATCGCGCCCGCGTGCCCCATGGTCCGCCCCTTCGGCGCGGTCAGCCCCGCCACATAGGCCACAACGGGCTTGGTCACATGGTCGCGGATGTACTCCGCTGCCTCCGCCTCCTGCGGGCCGCCGATCTCGCCGATCATGGCGATCACATGGGTCTCGGGGTCGGCCTCGAAGCGCTCCAGAATGTCCCGGAAGGACGAGCCGTTGATCGGGTCGCCGCCGATGCCAACGGAGGTCGACACACCGATGCCCAGCTCCTTGAGCTGGCTCGCGGCCTCATACCCCAGCGTGCCCGAGCGCCCGACAATGCCCACATGGCCCTTGAGGTAGATATGCCCCGGCATGATGCCCAGAAGCGCCTTGCCCGGGCTGATCGTGCCCGCACAATTCGGGCCCGTCAGCACCATGCGCCGCTCCTTGGGGTAGCGGTACATATAGCGTTTCACCCGGATCATGTCCTGCGCCGGGATGCCGTCGGTGATGCAGACGCAATACTGAATGCCTGCATCCGCCGCTTCCATGATGCTGTCGGCCGCAAAGGGCGGCGGCACGAAGACGAGGCTGGCCTCCGCGCCGGTGGCCTCGACCGCCTCTTCGACCGTGTCGAACACCGGCAGACCGCAGGCGGTTTCGCCCCCCTTGCCCGGAACCACACCGCCCACGACGTTGGTGCCATAGTCCAGCATGTCGCGGGTGTGAAACTGCGCCATCTTGCCGGTGATCCCCTGCACGATGACCCGGGTGCTGCTGTCGAGAAGAATGCTCATGAGGCCGCCCTCATGTTCACGCCCTGCGCCTGATCGTTCTGCCAGGCCTGCACCACGCGCTCGGCGGCCTGGTTCAGCGTCGTGGCGCGGATGATCGGCAGCCCGGAGGCCGCGAGGATCTTCTGCCCCTGCTCCACATTGGTGCCCGCCAGCCGCACGACGACCGGCATGTCTACCTCGATCTCGCGCAGCACCTGCACCACACCCTCGGCCACCCAGTCGCAGCGGTTGATGCCCGCAAAGATATTGACGAGGATCGCCTGCACCTTCTTGTCCGACAGCACCAGCCGGAAGGCCTTGGCGACCCGGTCCGGCGTGGCCCCGCCGCCGATGTCGAGGAAATTCGCAGGCTCGCCGCCGGCCAGCTTGATCGTGTCCATCGTCGCCATCGCCAGCCCCGCGCCGTTCACGATACAGCCGATATTTCCGTCGAGCCCCACGTAATTCAGCCCGCGATCCGCCGCGCGGCTCTCGCGCGGGTCCTCCTGGCTCTTGTCGCGCAGCTCGCTGATCTGCGGATGGCGGAAAAGCGCATTGTCATCGAAGGTCATCTTGGCATCGAGCGCCACCACCTGATCATCCGCCGTGATCACCAGCGGATTGATCTCGACCATGGTTGCATCGAGCTCGGTAAAGGCGCGGTAACAGCCCTGCAGCGTGCGCACCATCTGCTGCACCAGCCCCGCATCAACGCCCAGCTTGAAGGCGATCTGACGGCACTGGAACTCGCGCAGCCCCACGGCCGGCTCCACCGTCGCCCGCACAATGCTCTCGGGCTTCTCGGCCGAGATCTCCTCGATCTCCATGCCGCCCTCCGACGAGGCCACGATCATCACCCGCTGCGATGTCCGATCCAGCACGAAGCCCAGGTAGATCTCCCGCGCAATCGCCACGGCCTTTTCCACATAGACGCGGTAGACGCCCATGCCTTCGGGCCCGGTCTGATGCGTCACCAGCTTCGCGCCAAAGAGCTTCTCGCAGGCATCGTAGATCGCCGTGTCGCTGTCGCAGACATGCACGCCGCCCGCCTTGCCACGGCCACCCGCGTGCACCTGCGCCTTCACAACCCAGCGCTCGCCGCCCAATTCGCGCGAGCGATACGCCGCCTGCTCCGGGCTATAGGCCAACGCCCCATCCGGGCTCACAACTCCAAAACTCGCCAACACCTCTTTCGCCTGATATTCGTGAATATCCATGACGCTCTCCTCCCATGATGACGTCGGTTATTCTGCGGCCATCGCTCTCCCGTAATGCCGCTGCAGCACGGCATCGACTTGCGCCTGATCGACCTCACCGCCCAACTCGCACAGAGCCGCCGCAAAGCGCCGCACGATGTCGGCGATCGCCGCCTCGCTCAGCAGGTTCAGGATGCCGATACGCACCTGCACCGGCTCCGACAACGTCGGCCAGATGCCGAAGTTCTGCGCGCGGCAGTGCTGCACCAGCTCCATCTCGCGGCCCGCCAGCGCGTCCGGCAGGTTCAGCACCACCAGCGACGGCATGTTCGACGTGACCTCGCAGCCCATCGCCTGCACCGCCTCCCGCAGCGCCGCCTCGTGGAAGCTGTAATCCGACGCGCGCTGCGCAATCGTCTGCTGCAAACAGATGCGCAGCGCCTCGTGGAAGGCCGAGACCGCATAGGCCGAATGTGTCCGGTGATAGGTGCCCTTCTCCACGTCCTGCCCGTCGATCACACCCCAGTGCCGCGCCTCCAGAATCGGATGGTGACAGAAGGTCCGCGTGCCGGTCGCCTTCAGCGCGTCGATGTAGGTATCGGTGAAAGACACGGGCGCATATGTCAGCGGCAGGCAGCATATGCCCTTCTGCGGGCACGACGCCCAGCCGTGCACGCCCGGATAGTCGTCGATCCGGAAATCCCCGACGCCGAGGCTCGACACCGCGTCGACCAGCCCCAAGGCGCCGTGTTTTTCACAAGCTGCACTGAAACCTTCAATGTCATTGACCCGGCCCGAGCCGGTTTCCCAATGCGCCATCGCCGCCCACTTCGGCGTGTGCTCGGCCAGCGCCGCCTCGACAAGCTCGCCGGTCACACTCTGCCCGTGCGGCACGTCCACGATCACAACGCTCGCCGCCTGCGGGTCGAGCGGGTTCGCCGCAAGCTCCTCAGCCGTCGCCGCCTTCATCCGCACGGTCAGCCCATCGATGCCGGAAAACGTCCCGTTCACGAACATCACAACCTTATCGCCCGGCTGCACCGCGCTGAACATCATGTCGAGCCCGCTCCACCCGGTGCCGGCCACGCCGAAGGTATATGTGTTCTGCGTACCCATCACCGCGCGCAGCATCTGCTTGCACTCCACCATGCCGCGCAGCACGTCGGCGTGCATATGGTCGGCCAACCCTGCCCCGGCATAGCGCGCCAGCACGCGCGCATCTGTATTGCCCGGCCCGGGACCGGCTGCGATGGTCTCGGGGATCTCCAACTGTGGGAACGGCGTGAAGTCGGTCATGGGTCCTCCTCATTTCGCAAAACGCGAAGATTCTTATCGAAATCTTTCCATGATAGAGATTGATCGCACCCGCTGGTAAAGAAAACGCCCCTTTGCCTACTTTTGGGTAGCTAAATGGGTGGGAAAATCCCTATACTTTTGTATGGAATACCCAGGTATACCGAGATATATACCACCTAAATGGGTAGGTTTTTAGAATTAATGAAGATGAATCAATCCCTTAGCAAAACACCCCCTCCGATCGACATCATGCTCGCCGATAGCAACCCGCTGGTGCTCTCGGCGCTGTCCGAGATCATCGACCGCGACCCCCGATTCTCGCTCGTGGCCTCCGCCGCCACCGCCGAAGGCTTTCTCGGCACCGTCATGCGCGTGCCCGTGCAGGTCGGTGTGATCGACTGGAATCTGCCCGCGCTCGGCGGCGCCAAGCTGATCGAGGTGCTGCGCGACCAGGCCAATGCGCCCCGCATCGTGGTCTATGCTGAGCACACCGGCGATCTGCCGCGGCTCTGCATGACCGCGGGAGCCGCTGCTTTCGCGCCCCGCTCCAGCGACGCGCAGACGCTGCTCGACACCTGTGCCGATGTGGCCGCCGGCAAGATGGTCTTCCCCTTCCTCGACGTGCGCGATCTGCAGAACGACCCGATCCACCAACTCTCCCGCAAAGAGCGGGTCATGCTCGCGGCACTCTCCAAAGGGCTCACCAACCGCGAGCTCGCCAAGGAAATCGGCGTTACGATCAACACCGTGAAATTTCACC
Source organism: Roseobacter sinensis (assembly GCF_025755255.1). Lineage (GTDB taxonomy): Bacteria > Pseudomonadota > Alphaproteobacteria > Rhodobacterales > Rhodobacteraceae > Roseobacter > Roseobacter sinensis. The sequence continues at coordinate 7,647 of NZ_JALIEB010000026.1, forward strand.
TCTCAAACCTCTATGAAAAGCTCGGCGTGAAGAACCGCGCGCAGGCCATCGCCTTCTACTATTCCTCGCAGCTGGCGCTCGACCGCGACGGGATCGGCGGTATACCGAAGTAGACCGAACTCGGGCTTGACATTATCCTGCGCCGCTGACCTTTCTCGCGCAATTTTATGACTCGCAAGAAAGGTCCCGCAGATGTCATTCCACCCCGTGCAACAGGCCCCTGCCCGCCTCAATCGTTCCGAGCTTGCCGTGCCCGGCAGCCAGCCACAAATGTTTGAAAAGGCCGCACAATCCGACGTAGACGTGATCTTTCTCGACCTCGAGGATGCCGTCGCCCCGGATGAGAAAGAGCAGGCCCGCAAGAACATCATCAAGGCATTGAACGAGGTGGACTGGGGCAACAAGTCCATGTCCGTGCGCATCAACGGGCTCGACACCCATTACATGTACCGCGACGTGGTCGATGTGGTCGAACAGGCGGGCGAACGGCTCGACCTGATCATGATTCCGAAGGTGGGCACCGCCGCGGACGTCTATGCCGTCGACATGATGGTGACCCAGATCGAGGACGCAAAGGGCCACACCAAGCGGATCGGCTTCGAGCATATCATCGAAACCGCCCTCGGCATGCAGAACATCACCGAGATTGCCGGGGCGTCCAAACGCAACGAAAGCCTGCATTTCGGCGTGGCGGATTACGCCGCCTCCACCCGCGCCCGCACCACGATCATCGGTGGCGTGAACGAGGATTATTCCATACTCACCGACCCGGATGCGGACGGCAACCGCGCGACCCATTGGGGCGACATGTGGCACTATGCGTTGGCCCGCATGGTCGTGGCCGCCCGCGCCAACGGGTTGCGCCCCATTGACGGACCTTTTGGCGACTTCCAGGACCCGGAAGGCTACAAGGCCGCCGCCTACCGCGCCGCCGTCCTGGGCTGCGAGGGCAAGTGGGCGATCCACCCCAGCCAGATCGCGCTCGCCAACGAAGTGATGAGCCCGTCGGAGGCCGAGATCACCAAGGCCAAGCGCATTCTCGAAGCCATGGCCGAGGCGGAAGCCGCAGGCAAGGGCGCGGTCAGCCTCGACGGCCGGCTCATCGATTATGCCTCGATCCGGCAGGCGGAGGTATTGGTCGAGAAAGCCAAGCAAATCTCTGGCGGCTGAGCCCCCTACCCCGCTTCGTCCAGCGGCAGGTTTCTGTTGAGAGGCAGGCCGGGCACGGCCTGGCCCGTTCGACTATGCGGTCGTCTCCGTGGCATCACCGAAGCGCAAAAACGCCTTGTTAGGGTCTAAACCTCGAAGATCACCCGCTCCAGCGGTCCGAACTCCGCTTCCGCCGCAGCAAGCAGCACCGGCATATGATGGGTCTCCACATATCGCTGGACAAAGCTGCTCGGGGCCTTCAATCGCAAATCGCCGCGCTCACAGCTCGAGAATGCAAGCTTCGCAAACCAGGCCTGGAACAGATCGGGATGCCCCGCTGCGAGCTCGGCGCGCACCCGGTCCCAGGGCTGCCCACGGGGCATCACCTCTGCTGGAGGGTCGTCCCGCAGATAAGTCTCTAACTTGATGACTTTGGTCTCTACCGGCCGATAGCGCGCCTGCATCCGCGCCTCGAAATCCGGACCCACGAGCGCCCAGCATGGCTCCGACAGCCGCGCGATTTCGCCATAGTTCAGCCGATAGGCCCCCACCCTGCCCCGGACGCCGGCCCGCTTGCAGATCAGAACCCCGGCGCTGACCAGCCGCTTGATCTCCCGTTTCACGGTGCGTTCGTTCACCGACCACATGCGCGCCATGTCGCGCTGGCCCACGCAGAACTCGTCGGCGCGCCAGTTGTAGCGGGCCGTGACCAGAGCCATCAGCCGCATGAAAGAGGTCTGCACCGTGGGCGACCCGTTCAGCCCGGCAACCGAGAGCGCCGTGAGCAGGTCGTATTTGAGCACACCGGCGTCCGGCCCGGTCAGTCTCTGGGGGTCCATCTCCGAATAGGGTCCTATGTCCTGTCATCTGTCCGCCTCACAGACCGGTCTCTCCCGGACCGATTCTGTTTCTGTCTTAGACAACCTCAATATCCCGTATTCTGTCAACACAAAGCGAATAGCGGGACGTTCTATCAAAGTTTCAAGATAAATATGTAATTCAGGTATATTGGATAAGGGTGACGCTTCGCTGTCACCCTATCCGCATGTCAGTGACACCATATCTCAGCAAACCGCGCTTCGGCTGTCACCAAATATATGAGCGCCGCTCGGCTTCAGGCATAGTGTCTGCGAAAACTTCGCAAGATTGCGCATTTTCCCAATCTGCCACTTTCCTTTTGCTCAAATCCCAAAATCCCGTTATTCATGGAAGCGCAGCAAAAAACGCGAGCCGAGCCATGAGAGACCACAATGACCTTCTGACCATGAATGAACGCAGCCTTGCCCAGCAGGCCGCCGTACGCAAGGCCACCTTCTTACCCGGCGAGGTCAAGGAGCTGCGGCCCTTCTCGATTTGGGAGATCAGTCAGTTCATGTTCGATGTGCCGGCCGACACCCTGCGCAAGAAGCTCGCCGAAGATCCATCCTTGCCTCAGGGGCTGACGGAGGAGGATGGCCGGCAGCGTTGGTTCTCGCTCGAGGAGATCAACGAGCTGCGCCGCCGGATGCGGTTTCGAGGTAGGACGCTCCAGCCCGCACGCCCCAAGGGCCGCGCCATGCGGGTGGCGGTGTCGAACTTCAAGGGCGGTGTCGGCAAGACCGTCGTCGCCCAGCATCTGGCCAATGCCGCGGCCCTTGACGGCTATCGCGTGCTCTGCATCGACTTCGATCCGCAGGCCACGCTCACCCACTCCATGGGCATCACCGAGGTCAAGGAGTGGAACACGGTCTGGGGCATCATGTGCCGTGATCTCTGCCGCGAGGCGGACCGGATCATGGAGGGCTACGACGACCCCGACGACTGCCCCTACCCCTCCTCCGATGAGCTGCCGGAAGATGTGCGCTCGATCGGCGCGCAGCGGTTTCAGGATTTCATCCAGCCCACCTGCTGGCCCACCATCGACATCATCCCCTCCTGCGCGAACGCGGCTTTCGTCGAGTTCGCCAGTGCGCAGTACCGCTCGCTGCACAAGGCCTGGAGCTTTTTCGGCTGTGTCGCGCGCTACCTTGATGAGCTGCCCGACGATCAATACGACATCATCCTCTTCGACTGCCCGCCGGCCATCGGCTATCAGTCGCTGAACGCGGCCTTCGCGGCCGACATCCTCTACATCCCATCGGGGCCCGGGTACTGGGAGTATGACAGCACCACGAGTTACCTCGGGCAACTGGGCGATGCCATGGCCGATATCTCCGAAGGCTTTCGGGACCTTGCGGCGGACGCCGGTATCACGCTTCCGAAACGCTTCTCCGATATCCGTTTGCTGATGACGCGGTTCGAAGGCGCCAACCCGCTGCATGCGGCGATGATGGAGGCGTTCCAGAATGTCTTCGGCGCCGACGTCTGTGCCAACCCGATCGAGATGACCCGCGCGGTCGAGCAATCCGGGCGGTTCCAGATGTCGGTCTACGAGCAGGACTATCGCCAGATGACCCGCGAAACCTGGAAGCGCGCCCGGCAGAGTTTTGACCGGGCTTATGACGAGTTTCTCAAGACGGTGCTGGCGGCCTGGACAGAGACCGCCAGCCGGAAGGAGGCCGCGGAATGAGCAGCAAGAACAAATTTGGGTTTGCGCCTCTGGAGACGGGCGTCACACCGCAACGGCGCGACCGTGCACCGGGACCAATGGGTGCGGCGGTCCGCGAGGCTGCGGAGACCCTGCAGGAGACGACCGAGGCGAAGGTGGCGCAGCGCCGGCAGAACGCCGAGGACGCCAAGGCGTTCCGTGCCGCCCGGGAAGAGGGCCGTGTGCTGGTGAACCTGGCGCTCAGCGAGATCGCTACCGACGATCTGCCGCGCGACCGGCTGGAGCTGGAAGCCGTGGCCGCCTCGGACGAGATGGAGGAGCTGAAGGCCTCGATCCGCGAGCGGGGCCAGAAAGAGCCTGTGGAGGTCTATGTGGGACCGGACGGGCGCTATCAGCTCAAGAAGGGCTGGCGGCGCTTCACGGCGCTCTCGCAGCTACAGAGCGAGACCGGCGAGGAGGCTTTCGCGACGATCATTGCCCGGATCGAGCCGGGGCAGGCGGACCGGATCGCGCGCTATGTGGACATGGTCGAAGAGAACGTGGTGCGCGAGGATCTGACCTTTGCCGAGATGGCGCAGGTGGCGATCACCGCCGCAGCGGACGATGGCGTCGACGAGGTGGATCCGGCGGAGCTGGTCAACCGGCTTTATGGGGCGCTGCACAAGACCAAGCGCTCCTACATCCGCAACTTCGTCTTCCTGCTCAGCGTTCTCGGCGATGCGCTGCACTGGCCGAAGGAGGTGGCGCGCAACCTCGGCGTTGACGTGGCGCGGGCGCTCCGCAAGCCCGAGGAGGCCGAGGCCCTGCGCGCCCAGCTGATGGAGTGCGGCTCACCCGAGGCGCAGAACCGGGTGCTGGCCGCTTTCCTCGAGAGCAGCAAGGGGGGGCAGGGGGCCGCGCGGGAGAGTGCCGCGCCCAAGCAGAAGTTCGAGTTCTTCATCGGCAAGACAAAGGTCACGGCACGTGACGGCGAATGCCGGATCGTGAGCGAACGCGACTTTGCGACGATCCCCAAGGCCCGTCTGGAAGAGGCGGTGAAGGCCTTTGAAGAAGCCTTGCGCGGCGGTCCCCGCATCCGCTGAGACGTAGCGGTTACCCGTGGGTAACCGGATGCGCCACGAGGGCGGGGTTACCCACGGGTAACCGGCCAGTGCGGGTGCCGCAAGCCGAGGGCGCGGCAGCCGCAGTTGCGAACCCTCCGCACCGTCTGGCTGTGGCGCAATGGGGAGGGGCAAGGGGGCTCCGCCGGGTTACCCACGGGTAACCAGCAAGACGCACCGCAGCAGAGACGGTTTATCCCTCTATATCAATATGTTAGGTAGGTTTCTGGCTGAGGTATCCGGTGCCGAAGCTCCAAGGCTTGGAGAGAGGGAGCTTTCGGCACCGATGTAAAGTCATGCGGCGCCCCCGCCTCGCGGTCGGGGACGGACACCCTGTCAGGGAGAAAACGGTGGAGGGCGCGCGATCTTGGCGCGCCACCAAAGGGTCAGATCAGAACTTCGCGCTCGTCGTCCTCACCGGGGCCGTACATGTTGATTTCCATGCCGCAGGCGATTTCGCGGATCGTCGGTTTTGTCCAGGCCATGATATGTCCTCCAATGGCGATCAAAGCTGACCAACCGTGGCAGAGTGGCGGGCGTTCCGCGACTCTTATTTTCTGAGAAGGCGGGTGCCTCAGTCTTCGACCCGGACCGGGAGTTTCCCGGTCAGGCAGAAGCCCTTATTGCGTAACGTCCTGATTTCCATACCAAAATCAGATGTGGCGAGCTTCTTGCGCAGATAGCCGATATAGACATCGACCACGTTTTCGTTACCCGAGCCTTCACCGGCCCAGAGCGCGTCGAAAATCTCGACCCGTGGCACCGGGGTATCGGGCGATTGCATCAGCAGCTCCAGCAGGGCGAATTCGCGTTCGGTCAGGGAGACCCGGCCTGCGGCGCTTTCGAGCACACGCCCGGCCGCGTGCAGGCGGGCCGGCTGCGGCCGCTGGGCCTGGGCGCGATGCTCCTGCACCCGCAGCCGCGCGACAAGCTCGTCGAAGCTGAAGGGTTTGACCACATAGTCATCGGCCCCCGCCTCGAGCCCGGCGGTGCGGTGCTCGACCTCGGAGAGCGCCGAGAGCATCAGGATCGGCAAGGTGGCGCCTTGCGCCCGGGCCGCGCGCACCAGATCGATGCCGCTGTCGGCACCCAGCATCACGTCGACGATGGCGCCCACATGGTGCCCCGCGCAGAGCCGATCCAGCGCGCGGTCGGCGCGATTCTCGGCCTCGGTCTCATAGCCGTGCAGCGCCAGCCCGCGCGCCAGCGCCGAGGTGATCTCGGGGTCGTCATCGATGATCAGGAGCCTGTTCACGGGGGAGAGCCTAATCGGTCTTGCGCGGCAGGCGAACCGAGATCTTCGTCCCGGGCGCTGAGCCGAGCGCCTCGTCGCGGGGCAGGGGGCTCTGCAGGGCGATGCTGCCGGCCTGCGCTTCGATCACCCATTTGGCCAGCGCCAGGCCCACGCCGAAGCCGGCCGTGGCGGTGGCCGAGGTGCCTTGCGCGAAGCGGTCGAAGATCCGCGCCTGATCGGCTTCCGCCACACCGGGGCCGTTGTCGCTGACCGAGAGGGTGACGTGCCCGGCCTCTGCCACGGCGGCGAGGCGCAGCTGCGTGCCGGCGCGGGCGTGGCGGATCGCGTTGCGGACCAGGCTGACGATCACCTGGCGCGCCCAGTTCGGATCGCAGGTGAGCGTGACCTGCGGCGGGCGGGCGATCTCCATTTCCATGCCGGCGCTGTCAATCTCGGCTTGCGCCTCGCCGCGCACCTCCTCGATGAGTTCCGGCAGGGGGACGGAGGTGATGTCGAGCGCCAGCTCGCCGGTATCGGAGCGCGCGAGCCGCAGCAGATCGTCGATGCGGCGGTTGAGCCGCGCGGCCCGGTTTTCGATGGTGGCGAAGGCGGTTTCGGCATCAGGGCTGCCGGTCTTGCCGATCTGCGCCTCCATCAGGATCACGGTCAGAGGCGTGCGCAACTCGTGGCTGATGTCGGCGAAGAAGCGGCGGCGGCGGTCGTCGATGTCGGCCAGCTGCGCATTGGCGGTGCGCAGCTCTTCGGTCCGCCGTGCGATGGTGTCGTTGAGCCGCGCCCATTCCGCCTGGACCTCGCGCTGCCGGTCGAGCAGGGCGGCGGCCATGCGGTTGGTCTCGGAGGAGAGCTGGCCGATCTCATCGGCGCGGCTGACCGGCAGCTGCAGGGAGAAATCGCCGGTGCCGATCTGATGCGCCGCGGCGCGCAGCCTGTCGAGCCGGGCGAATTGCGGGCGGATCAGGCCGAGATAGAACGCCGCGATGGCCAGCGCCGTGGCGCAGGCGATGCCGATGGCGGCGAGCGTGAGCCGCTGGCGCAGCGCGTCGATGCCCGCGAGGATGTTGTTGCGAAAGAGCACCTCGGTGTTGACCGCCTGGCTGAGCAGCTGGTCGAAGCGCGAGGCGAAGCCGTTCAGGTGGGCGCGCAGCCGGGCCGTCTCCTCATCCTCGGCGAGGCCGGTTTCGGTGCTGTCGAGCGCGGCCTGCATCCGCGCGATGCCCAGCGACTGCGTGCCATAGCGCGATTGTTCGTCGAGGCCGAGCGCTTCGGCGGCTTGCACGGCGTCCTCCACATCGGCGTGCAGCTGCACGAAGGTGCGGCGCATCTGGTCCATCACGGGCGCGAGACGCTCCATGCGGCTGCCCGTCGGCTGGCCCGTCTGCACGGCCTCGGTGGCCACGACGAGGAAGGTGGAGGCCTGGGTGGAGAGGCTGGCGTACCGCGCCATGCGGTTCTCCGAGGCCAGCGCCGCGTCCAGCCGCCCGGCCACCTCGTTGAGCCCGAAATAGAGGATCAGCGCGGTCAGGATCGTGCCCGCGCCCAGCAGAGCGGCGCCGATGGACAGCCGCAGCTTGAGCGAGAGCGCGGGGCGGGCGGTCATCCCGCAAGGTCCCGGAAATCGGGCAACTGTGCAAAAATTTGGCCAAAACTGCGCCATCTGGTCCCAAAACCGGGCCCGTGCGCCTGTGTTAAGGAGAAGTTTACCGACTTAAGTCTAGGGTTTTGCCGTGCGCACGAGCAGAAAACAATAACAGGATATTTCGCACCATGATCGAGCTTTTGTTTGTCGCCTGTCTCGCGACGGCCCCGGACGAGTGCCGCGAGCGCAGCCTTGTCTTCACTGATATTTCGCCGATGCAGTGCCTGATGGGCGCGCAGCCCGAGCTGGCGAAGTGGTCGGCCAGCCACCCCAACTTCGACATCAAGAGCTGGCGCTGCCGCACCGTGAACTTCGCGGAAAAGGACGCCTGAGGCCACAGGCTCAGCCCTTGCGCTTCATCAACCCGCGCGCGGGGTCATACCCCCAGACGGCGAGCAGGGTGAGCGCAACCGTGCTGAGCACCACCCAGGCAAGCGCGTGCCAGTTGAGCTGCAGATAGAGCAGAAAGCGAATGAGCTCGACCACATGGGTGAAGGGGTTGAGCGCGCAGATATCGCGCAGGAGCGGTGAGCTTTCGGCCATCTTCCACAAGGGGTAGAGCGCCGAGGAGAGGAAGAACATCGGGAAGATGACGAAGTTCATCACGCCCGCGAAGTTCTCCAGTTGCGAGATGAAACTCGAGAGTACCAGACCCAGTGCCCCCAGCATCAGCCCCCCGAGGACCAGCCCGGGCAGCACGGCGATGTAGCCCAGCGTGGGCAGGGTGATGCCAAAGGCAGCGGCGATGGCGAGGAAGGCGTAGACCTGCAGGATCGAGATCGCGGTGGAGCCGAAGAGCCGGCAGAAGAGCAGCCACCAGCGCGGGAAGGGCGAGGTGAGCAGTAGCCGCATGGAGCCCATCTCGCGGTCGTAGACGAGGCTCAGCGAGCTTTGCATGCCGTTGAAGAGCAGCACCATCGCGCAGAGGCCGGGCACGATGTAGGTCTCGTAGGTGATGTAGGTCTGATAGGGCGGGATGATCGAGAGGCCGAGCGCCGCGCGAAAGCCCGCCGCGAAGATCAGCAGCCACACCAGCGGGCGCACAAGCGCGGCGATGAAGCGTTCGCGCTGGTGGATGAAGCGCAGGAACTCACGGCCCACGATGGCGCGGGTCACACCCCAGAACCCGCTCATGCCGCAGCCCCGGTCTGGGCGAGGAACCAGTCCGAGAGGGGCGCATCGCCCCGGATCTCGCCGGTGATCCCCGCATGCAGGATCTGGCCGCGGTGCAGCACCAGCAGCGCATCGCTGTCGCGCACCTCGTCGGTCAGATGCGTGGTCCAGAGCACGCAGAGCCCCTGCTCGGCCAGATCGTGCACATGGGCGGTGATGGCCGCCCGGGCGGCGGCATCGAGGCCGACGGTGGGCTCATCGAGCAGCAGCACCTTCGGCTCGTGCAGGAGCGCGCGCGCCAGCTCCATCCGGCGGCGGTGGCCTCCGTTCAGCGCGCGCGCCTTTTCGTCGGCGCGGGCGCGCATGTCGAGCCGGCCGAGCGCGGCGTCGATGCGCCCCGGCACCTCGCCGCGGGGCAGCCCGTGCAGGGCGGCGAAATAGCCAAGGTTCTGTCGCACCGTCAGATTGAGATCCAGCGTGGGCTGCTGGAAGACCACCCCGAGGGCGGCAAGCGCCTTGCGCGGGGCGGTGCGCAGGTCGTGCCCTGCGATATGAATGTCACCTTCGGGCGCCACCAGCAGCCGGGTGAGCAGCGAGACGAGGGTGGATTTTCCCGCGCCGTTCGGGCCCAGAAGCGCGCAGAACCGCCCCGGTGCGACATCGAGCGAGACCGCGTCGAGCGCGCATTTCTGCCCGTAGTGAAAGCTCAGATCGCGAACGCTCAGCCCGCCCGTCATGGCGGCGTGCCCGCCGGTCTCACTCTGGTCACGCGTCCTCCCCACCTGGCCCATGGGCGCAGCTTGCCCCGAAACCCGGGGGGCCACAAGCGCCCGGACCGAGCCTTTGGTCGCAACCGCGCGCGCCGCCTCACGACATTGTCATTGCGGGGTTTCGGGCCGGTGGCCTAGGCTGGTGGCCGTCCCTGCGGGAGGAGAGATCTTGGCGATCACGCGGCGCAGGATGCTGGTGTCCGGCTCGGCCACGCTTCTGGCGCTTGGCTTTCCCGGACATCTGTGGGCCGATGACATCACCGCCGCGCAGGCGATTGCCGCCTTTGCAAACGGCGCCGAGATCACGCCCGGCGGTGTGATCCTGACGATGGAGCCAGTGGCCGAGGATGGCTTTCGCGTGCCCATACGGGTGGCGGCCGAGGGCGCCGAGGCGTTGCTGATCGTGGCGCCCGAGAACCCGGTGAAGCCCATCGCGCTGGCGCGGTTCGGTCCACGTGCGGTGGAGCAGCAGCTGGCGACGCGCATCCGTCTGGCCCGCACCCAAGAGGTGCTGGCACTGGCGCGGATGCCCGATGGCACGGTGCGGCAGGTGGCGCAGGCGGTCGATGTGGTCGTCGGCGGCTGTGGGGCGTGAACGCGATGGCGGCGGGGGTCAAATCACGGGTGAAACTGCCGCAGGTGGCGGCGGCGGGTGAGGTGATCACGATCAAGACGCTGATCACCCACCGGATGGAGAGCGGGCAGCGGCGGCATGAGGCGGGTGCGGTGATCCCGCGGTCGATCATCCACCGGTTTGTCTGCGCGTTCGAGGGTGAGACGGTTGTCGACATCGAGGTGCATCCCGGTGTATCCACCAACCCCTTCTTCGAGTTCCGCGCGCGGGTGATCGAGAGCGGGGTTTTCCGCTTCACCTGGTATGACGATGACGGGGCGGTTTATACCGACAGCAAGGCGATTACGGTGACGTAGAGCTACGCCCGGGGAAATCGGAGATGCTCCCGCACAAACCCAGAGGCTAGCCCCCTCCCGTGGGGATGGTCGGGGGCTGGCCGGCAGTGCCGGCCGGGTGCAAGGTTTGATGCTGTGCGCCGGTCTTTCGTGAAAGAACCTCCAGACAACAAATCCGTGGACGCCTCGGGACCCGCGACCTAGGTTCGAGGGCACCGGAGGATTTGCGCCCATGCGTCGTGCCTTGTTGTGCCTCATGTTCATCCTGCTCGCGGCCACTCAGGCGGCGGCGGATCGCGTGGCCTATGTGGAGCTGGCGCGCAAGGGCTGGAACTATCAGCTGCGCACCACGATGGTGGGGCGAGACCTCACGATCCCGGTGCATATCAACGGGCGCGATCTGGCCGGCGCGAGCCTCTGCCTTGTGGGTGAGCGGCCGCATCCGAACTCACTGGAGGTGATCAACGCCTTCCGGGATCTCGCGCGGCACGTCTTCGGAAAGCCGTTGCCGATGCGCTATGCGGGCGCCGGCGCGGCCAATTGCGGGTCGGGGCGCACGGTGGTGCTGCGGCTCTACTCCGGGCACCCGCCCAATCAGGCGCTCTCGGACGATCTGAGCTGGATGAACGGCATCTATCAGCTGGGCCTGCCGCACCAGCGGTACTTCGCCGCCACCTCGCCGGCCATGGCGCAGACCTTCTTCGGCAGGCGCGGGCAGGGCACCCATATCATGGTCAAGCAGCCGCGCGCGGGGGATGTGGGCGCGCTGGAGCGGTCGTTCTACACGTCGATCCTGGTGGAGGAGCTGTTCCAGTCCTTCACCTTCGGCATGGATATCCTGCTCTTCGACCGGGCTGCGGCGTTCCAGTCGAAACTGCAGGAGACTCCGCTGAACCTGCAGCGGTTGCCGTGGGAGTCGCGCGGGTTCATGCGGGCGATGCTGCGCTCGAACCCGGTGGGGCTTTGTGCCTTCGACGTCTTCATGATGCATGCGGTTGCCGAGGCGCCGGTGGATCAGACGACGGAGCCGGGGTTCATCGATTATGTGGACGCGGAGTATGACACGCTGGCCGCGCAGGCCGCCGAGACGATGGCGGATGCGCGCTTTGCCGCGCTGATCGCACCGGGTTGCCAACGCGCCCCGATCTGAGCCGGTGTCATACTTTCGGGTGTATTTGCGTGACGGACCCGCGCGGGTACCGTGATCTCGGCGAGGCCGTCCGGTGTGGCGGCCGGGAGGAGATATGGATACAAGGGCCCAGCCTTCGGAGCACGGCGTGGCGGCGCTGTCGTCGGTGCTTGCGCATGGTCTGGTGGGCCATGAGGTTCTGATCGAGCGGTTGCTGGTCGCGCTTCTGGCGGATGGGCACCTGCTGGTGGAGGGCCCGCCAGGGCTGGCCAAGACCCGCGCGGTCAAGTGGCTGTCGGAGGCGGTGGAGGGCAGCTTTGCGCGCATCCAGTGCACGCCGGACCTGATGCCGTCCGACCTCACCGGCACCCCGGTCTACAAGCCGCAGGAGGGCACGTTCGAGTTCGTGCCCGGCCCGGTCTTCACCAATCTGGTGCTGGTCGACGAGATCAACCGCGCGCCGCCCAAGGTGCAATCGGCGCTCTTGGAGGCGATGGCCGAGCATCAGGTGACCGCGGGCAATGAGACCCATGCGCTGCCCGATCCCTTCCTCGTGGTGGCCACGCAGAACCCGATCGAGCATGACGGGACCTTTCCGCTGCCCGAGGCGCAGCTCGACCGGTTCCTGCTGCATGTGGTGCTGGAGCTGCCGGGGCTGGAGACCGAGCGGCGCATCCTCGATCTGGTCGAGGCCGAGACCCAAGGTGGTGTGCCGCACGCGCAGGCGGTCACGCTGGGCCAGTTGGCCGAGGCCCGCGCGGCGGTGCGGGCGGTGCATCTGGCGCCCGAGCTGCGGGATTTCATCGTGCGGCTGGTGCTGGCCACGCGCGAGGGGCCCCTTGCGGGCGATATCGAACATGCGGTCTCGCCGCGCGGTTCGCTGGCGCTGGCTGCGGCCGCACGGGCGCGGGCCTATCTGCAGGGGCGCGACTATGCGATGCCGGAGGATGTGACTGCACTGGCCGGGGACGCGCTGGCGCACCGGATGGTGCTGACCTGGCGTGCCGTGGCCGATGGGCGCAAGCCGCGCGATGTGGTGGCGGATATTCTGGCCGCCACCCCGCCCTTATGAACGAGGCGCTCGAGGCTCCGGGCGTCGGCCTGCGCTCCGACACCCTGATCGCCTTGCGCCGTGTCGCACTTGCCGCCGAGAGCGCACCGGCGCTCGCCGCGCTGCCTGGCGGTTTCGCCACCCGGCGCAAGGGGCACGGGCTGGAGGTGGCGGATATGCGCGAATACGTGGCGGGCGACGATCTGCGCCATCTCGACCGCGGCACCACGGCACGCACCGGCCGGCTGCACGTGCGGCAGTTCCAGGAGGAGCGCGACCGCGTGAGCCTGCTGGTTGCCGACTTCCGGCCTGCGATGTTCTGGGGGCTGCGCCGCGCCTTCCGGTCGGTCTGTGCCGCCGAAGCGCTGAGCCTGATCGGCTGGAGCGTGGTGGAAAGCGGCGGGCGCGTGGGGCTTCTGGCGCTGACCGGGGCTGCGCCGGTGATTGTGCCCGCACGCGGGCGCAGCCGTGGGATGCTCGATGTGATCGGCGGCATGGTCGAGGCGCATCAGGCGGGCCTTGCGGCGCTGGCGGCGGGGCAGGGGGCGGACCCGCCTCTCGATCAGGCGCTGTCGCGGGCCGACCGGCTGGTGCCGCCCGGGGCCGAGCTGGTGATCGCCTCGGGCTTCGATAAACCCGGCCTCGGTCTGGCTGACCGGCTGAGCGCGCTCGCTCGGCGGCGAAGGCCGCGCCTGCTGCTGGTGACGGATGCGCAGATCGGGCGGATGCCGCGCGGGCGCTATCCGATCCGCACGGAAGATGGCCGCCGGATCCGGCTGAGCCTCGGGGGTGCCGCCGCGGCGGCGGAGGAGCCTGCGCGCCGGATCGCCGGACGCCCGGCGCTGGTGCTCGACGCGGGCGAAACTGTCGAGCAGACCGCCCGGCGGATCGTCGCGGGCCTCACCGAGGCGCAGGCCGCATGACCGACCGGGCGCTGAGCGAAGAGGCGATGCTTGCCAGCCTGCGGGACATTCAGCTGCCGGCGGAGGCGGCGGGGGGTCTCGTCGCCGATCTCGCCGCGACCGTCGGGCTGGCAGGCCTTGTGGCGCTGATCCTTGCGGGGCTGATCCGCCTGCTCAGCCGGTCCGCGCAGCGACCCCAGCGGCGTGATCCGCTGGCCGAGAGCCGCGCGCTGCCCGAGGCAGAGCGGCGCGTGGCGCTGCTGCATTTGCTGCGGGCCCGGGCGCCCGAGCGCTACGCGGCGATCCGCGGGGAGATCTATGCGCCGGGCGGCGGCGTCGATCTGGCCACGCTGGAGGCGGAGGTCCGCCGCCATGCTTGAGCTGGCCGATCCGTGGGTTCTGCTGCTCTTGCCGCTGCCCCTGCTGGCGGCGCGACTGATCGGGGCTGCTGATCTGGTGGGCGGAGCGATCACCGTGCCGGACCGGGTTGGCAGCGCCCTGATCCGCGCCGGTGCGGGCGGCGGCGACCCGGCGGGCGTTTCACTCCGGCAAGGCGGGCTCTGGGCTGTCTGGGCGCTGCTGCTGCTGGCCGCCGCCGGCCCGCGGGACCTCGCCCCCGTCTCGGCGCTGAAGGTGACGGGACGCGATCTGGCGATTGTACTCGATCTCTCGGGCTCCATGGTGCGGGACGACTTCCACCTCGACGGTCGGCAGATCACGCGGCTTGAGGCTGTCACAACCGTAGGGGCGGAGTTTGCCCGGCGCCGCGGCGGCGACCGGGTGGCGCTGATTGTCTTCGGCTCGGAGGCCTACTACGCCGCCCCCTTCACCTTCGATGTGGAGGCCATTGCCCGGCGCATCGAAGAGGCCACCATCGGGATATCGGGGCGGGCGACGAATATCTCGGACGGCTTGGGCCTTGCGATCAAGCGCATGGCGACAAGCGAGGCCGCGAGCCGTGTGGTGATCCTGCTGTCGGACGGCGTGAACAACGCGGGCGCCACCAACCCGCGCGGTGTCGCGGAGCTGGCGGCAAGCATGGGCATCCGCGTGCATACGATTGCGCTGGGGCCGAAGGACGTGGAGACAGCGGCCGAAGGTGAGCGCGGCGTGGTCGATGCGGCGACCCTGCGGGCGATTTCTCAGATGTCGGGCGGCGAGAGTTTCCGGGTCAAGACCACCGACGATCTGGCTGCGGTGGCCGAGGCGCTCGACCGGCTGGAGGCGACGGACAGCGACGGGCTGGCGGCAGAGGTGTTCCGGGATTACTGGATGTGGCCCGCCGGTCTCGCGCTTGGACTCGGGCTCTGGCTGGGCTGGAGGGAGCTGTCGTGAGCGGGGTCGATCTCACCCTGTTGCGTCCGCTGTGGTTGCTCGGTCTGCCGGCCCTTGTGCTCTTCGGCTGGTGGCTCTTTGCGCGCCGGGGGGGCTTGGGCGACTGGCCGAAAGCCTCCGATCCGGCGCTGCTGCGTGCGATGGCGGCGCTGGGGCGGGTGGACAAGGGCGCGAGCCGCGCACCGCTGCTGGCCTTGCTGGGGGCGCTGGGTCTGATCCTTGTCGGTCTCGCAGGCCCGGCGATCGAACGGCGCGACACGCTGTCCTTCCGCAATCTCGATGCGGCAATCTTCGTCGTCGATGCCTCGGCGAGCGTGACCGAGGATGCGCGCTGGCCGCAGATGCTGACCATGGGGCGGTTCGGCCTCGCTGCGCTGGGGACGCGGCCCGGTGCGCTCATCGTCTATGCGGGTGATGCCTATGTGGCGATGGATCTGACGCTGGATCATCTGCAATTGGGCCAGACGCTGTCGCTGATCG
Organism: Roseobacter sinensis; assembly: GCF_025755255.1. GTDB lineage: Bacteria > Pseudomonadota > Alphaproteobacteria > Rhodobacterales > Rhodobacteraceae > Roseobacter > Roseobacter sinensis. The sequence continues at coordinate 23,003 of NZ_JALIEB010000026.1, forward strand.
GGCCGGAGACGGTGCCCGACCCCGGCTCGCGGCCCGAGCGGGGCCTGCGAATGGCTGTGGACCTGCTGGCCGAGGCGGAGGTGCTGGCGGGCGACGTGGTGCTGCTGAGCGATGGAGCCGGCCTGGGCACGGCCTCGCTTCGGGCGGCGGGGGCAATTGCGGCACGGGGCGCGCGGCTGTCGCTGATTGCGCTTGAGACGCCCACTGCCGCGTTCGAGACACATGCCGCGGCGGGGCAGGGCCGGGTCTTCACGCTGGATGAGACCGATGCGCTCGCCGACTGGGTGTCGGCGAAGGCGCGCACCCGGCTCGAACGGCAGGATTATCCGCTGCTCTTCTGGCAGGACCTGGGGCGGTATCTGCTGTTGCTGGCGCTGATCCCGATGCTGCTTCTGTTTCGCAAGGCGCGCCCGTGAGGCTGCTGGGCGCGATCTCTGTGCTGGGCCTGGCGCTGGCGGTTGTGAGCGGCGGGGCCGCGCCCTTCGGGCGGGTGCTGATGGCCGTGGGCCTGCCGGGGCTGGCGGTGCCCTTCTTTGCGGCGCCGGAGTGGCGGGGGGCGGCGTATTACCGTGCGGGGCAGTATGGCGCGGCGGTGGAGCGGTTCGCCGAAGCGCAGGAGCCCTTCAACCTCGGCAATGCGGAGGCGCATCGGGGCCGCCACGCGGCTGCGCTCGAGGCCTTCGATCTGGCGCGGGCGCGCGGGCACCCGCGCGCACAGGCGAATTTCGACGTGGTTGCGGCCTATTACGCAGGTCTGGGCATAGACCCCGCGGCGCTGGGGCTCTTTCCCGAACGCAAGGAAGGGCCCGAGATGGAGGGCTTCGTGGCCCGGGGTGACGGGCGTGCCGCGGGCACCGGCGACGCAGTCACGAACAGCACCACCATGCTCGGGCTCGCCGAGTTGCAGAGCCGCGGGCGGCTGGGGGTGCGGCGGGTGTTCGACGACAAGTTCATGGTGGCGGATGCGCGCTGGCTGGCGCAGCTGGCGGATGTGCCGGGGGACTACATGGCGGCCCGCATCGCCGAGGAGCACAAGCGCCGCGTGAAGGCCGGGCTGGCGCCGCCGCCACCGGAGGATCCGCGATGAGGCTGCTGCTGTGCCTATTGGTGCTGGCCCTTCCGGCGGGGGCGCTTGGGCAGTCGAGGACGGTGCTGCCCTCCGATCTGACCCTGTGGATCGAGGTGGAGGAGATGGCGCATCCGCCGGTCGTCAAGGAGATGGTGCTGATCACGATCCGCGGGATCTACCGGAGGCACATCACCCGCGAGAAGCTGGAGCAGCCGGATCTCGACGGGTTCAGCTGGACGCAGCTGGGCAATGACGACTGGCGCGAAGAGCGTCTGAATGGCGAGACCGTGAAGACCTTCCGCCGCCGCATGGCGGTCTTTCCGGATCGCGCCGGCGCGCTCACCATCGGGGCCTTCGCGCATCAGCTGACCCTGACGGACGAGCGCGACGACTGGTTCGAACATGCGGTGCTCTCCAAGCCGGTGACCATCGAGGTCGCCCCCGCGCCGCAGACGGATGGCTGGTGGTTCCCGGTCCGCGAACTGAAAATCTCCGATCAGTGGTCGAACGCGCCGGACCAGCTGACGCCGGGCGAGGGCGTGCTGCGGGTGGTGCGGATCGAGGCGCTGGGGGTGACGCCGGAGATGCTGCCGCCAATGCCGGAGCTGACCTCGCCGTCGGCGATGATCTTCCCGCACCCCGAAAAGCGCTTTGTCGAGCTCTCGCCGGAGGGGCCGCAATCCTTCGCGTTCTGGCGCTGGACGATCCGGCCGAGCAATGACACCTCGACCATCGTGGAGCCGATGTCCTTCGAGTACTTCGACACGGTGAACCGGGTTGCCCGCAGCGTGACGATCAGCGCCCAGCGGGTGGCTTACGGTGCCGCGATCCCCGAGGCCGCGGTACCGACATCCGGCGCGCGGCCGCACGCGGCGCAGCTGCCCGGCTGGGGCCTTGCGGTTCTGGCGGCTGTGGTGAGCCTTGCGGGCACGCTCCATGCGTCGAGCGGACGGGACTGGGGCGGGCTGCGAGCGCTGCAGCGGTTCGGGCTCTTCGATCCGCTGGCCCGGCAGCTGCGGACCGCGGCGCGCGCGGGCCGTGTGGAGGGCGTGCGCCGCGCCGCGGCCGCGATCCTGCACCGGGATGGCGCCTCGGACGCGCGGGCGCTTTTGTTGCAGCAGCTGGACCAGGCGGTCTTCAGCCCGGAGCGCCGCCCCTATCCGCTGGTTGCCTTCGCGCGATCCTTCCTGCGGGCTGCGTGATTCTGCACATCGGGGCGCTGAACGGCCCAAAAGATGCAAAATAATGACAAAACAACCCGCTAGGTCGCCGGAAACCCGATCCGCCGGGCGGCTTTGCCGCGGTTTTGCCGCGGTTTTGCGGCCATTCCCTCACTATTGGTTGAAAATGAAGCCAGCGCGGCTACGATCAAGTCTGGGAGGAACCTAGATGGAACATGCACGCACGCCTGCTGTTCAGGATGCGGTTTCAGACATTCTGATTGTTGATGATCACCCTCTGTACAGCGATGCTCTGGAGTCGGCCCTGGAGATCGTCTTCGCCGCGCCGACCATTCGCAAGGCCCAGAACCTGACCGACGCGCTGACCGAGGCGAAGAACGGATTTGCACCGGACCTCGTCATGTTCGACCTCAAGCTGCCGGATGTGAGCGGGATCTCCGGGTTCGAGAGCCTGCGCGCGCACCTGCCCGACGCGAAGATCCTCGTGGTCTCGTCGCTGGCGTCGTTCGATCTGGTGCAGTCACTTCTGGAGCGCGGCGCCTGCGGCTTCCTGCCGAAGGACACCTCGGCCAGCGGGTTACGCACGGCCTTGGCCGATATCATGCAGGGGCGGACCTATGTGCCGAAGGACTACCAGACGCCGGACTATTGCGCCGGCTCGGGGGAGGTCTTCGACCATCCCAAGCTGGCCGAGCTCACGCCACAGCAGAAACGCATCATGCGGCTGATCTGCCGCGGCAAGCCGAACAAGCAGATTGCCTATGAGCTGTCGCTGGCCGAAGCGACCGTCAAGGCGCATATCACCGCGCTGCTGCGGCGGCTGGGAGTGCACAACCGGACCCAGGCGGTCGTGATGGTCGAAGGCGTCATCGCCTCGCAACGCGGCGACGAGCCGGAAGCACGCGCGTTTCTGATGCAGTAGCGGGCGGCTCCGATGCTTGATGCGCGCGCCCACCCGTCCTGCATTTCGGTCGCCGTCTCCCGGGCGGTGGGCGAAGCCTATGCCGCGCGCAATGCCGCGGCCCAGATCAACTGCAGCGAGACCTGTTTCGTGCTGGCCTTCGTGCCGGGCGATCTCGATGGCCGGCGGGTGGCGGCGGCGCTGGAGGAGGCGCTGGAAGGCGTGCCGGTGTTCGGCTGCTCTTCCGCCGGGCAGATCACGCCGCATGGCTATGAGACCGATGCGCTTTTGCTGCTGGCGTTCCCGAAGGCGCATTTCCGCTGCTCCTCGATCCTGTTCGAGCCCCTGAAGCCGCTCTCGACCACCGCGATCGCCACGGCCGCGCAGCGCCACGAGAAGACCTTCTCGCACACTGCGGGCTGGCACCGGCTGGGGCTGATCTTTGCGGATGGGCTGTCCAAACAGGAGGATGTGCTGATCTCGACGCTGGAGACGGTGCTGGACGATCTGCCGCTCTTCGGCGGCTCGGCCGGTGATGCGCTGCGCTTCGAGGACACCTATGTGCTGCATCAGGGCCGGTGCTATGGCAATGCGGCGACGCTGCTGCTGCTGGAGACCGATCTGCCGTTTCGCGGCTTCGGCTTCGATCACTTCCTGCCCGGCGGGACCCCGATCGTGATCACGGGCGCCGACCCGGACGAGCGCAAGGTTTTCGAGATCAACGGCGCGCCCGCCGCACAGGAGTATGCGCGTCTGGTGGGCTGTGCGGTCGCGGATCTCTCGCCGCAGATCTTCGCCGAGAACCCGCTGTTGATCGAGTACAAGGACCGGCACTATGTGCGCGCGATTTCGGACGCGGGCGAGGATGACGCGCTGTCGTTCCTGGCCGCGATCGATGACGGGCTGATCATGACGCTGGGGCAGGGGCAGGAGATCATCCGAACGCTGCAGAGCGGGCTCGACATCCACGACGAACAGGGCCGCCGCCCCGATTTCATCCTCGGGTTCGACTGCGTGCTGCGCAAGCTGGAGATCGAGCAGAAGCAGCTGGGCCGCGCGGTGTCGGAGGTGCTGTGTTCCGCGCATGTGGTGGGCTTCAACACCTACGGCGAACAGCATTGCGGCGTGCACATGAACCAGACGCTGGTGGGCGTCGCCTTCTTCGGACCGGACCAGAGGACCCTCTATTGAGCCTGATCGATCCAGATGACCCGCCGCTGGTGCAGGTGGAGAAGCAGGCCAAGATCATCGATGCGCTGATCCGCCGGGCGAGCCGGCAGAAGGACGTAGGCCCCTCGGCCTATCGCGCCTTCCAGTCGGCCATCGACCTTCAGCAGAAGGTCGCAGCACAGACCATCGAGCTGGAAAGCGCGCGCTCGGAACGCGAACGCACCCGCAAGACGCTGGCCGAGGCGTTGGCCTCGATGGAAGAGGGGCTGGCGCTCTTTTCCGACGGTGCCTTGAACATCTGCAACGATCTATTCATCGGCCTCTTGCCGGATGTTTCGGACCGGATCGTGCCGGGCCTGACGCTGGAGCAGTATTTCCAGCTGATGGCGGGCAGCAAATACCTGGTATCGACGGACCGCAAGCTCTCCAAGTTCAGCCGGGCATTGGAAAGCCGGCAGGCGGCGGGCGCGGTCGTGTCGGTGATCGTCGAGGTGCCGCGGGACCGCTGGTACCAGCTCAGCGCGCAGCGGACCTCGCATGAAAACACGGTGCTGCTGCTCACCGAAATCACCGCGCTGGTGCGGCACAACCGCCGCGAAAAGGAGCATTTGATCGACCGGCAGTCCGATTATCTGCAGGCGGTCTTTCAGAACATGACGGCCGGGGTCTGCACCTTCTCTGCCGCGGGCGAGGTGCGGATGCACAATGGCCGCTTCCGCGACATCCTGGGCGTGCCGCTGGCGATGGTGCAGCCCGGCACGCCGCTTCAGGACCTGCTGGATTTCATGCGCACCCGCGGGCTGATCGACGATGCGGCCCTCGCGCGGAAGGACGCCTGGCGGGCCGAGCTGGCGCGCAAGGGGGCGCTGACGGCCCGCGTCTCGCATGGGGTGGATCGGGTGCTCGACGTGCAGATCAACGCGCTGCCCGATGACGGGTTCATCGTGGAGTTGAAAGACGTCACACTCGAGACCCGCTCGACCGAGATCCTGGAAAACCGGGTGGCGGAGCGCACGGCGGAGCTGACCCGGGCCAACGCCAGCCTGACGAAGCAATACGAGGAAAAGGCGCGGGTTGAAGAGGAGTTGCGCGTGGCCAAGGAACGCGCCGAAGCGGCCGTCTCGTCCAAGACGCGCTTCTTGGCGGCGGCGAGCCATGATCTTCTGCAACCGATCAATGCGGCGAAGCTGCTGATCTCCTCCTTGCAGGAGACCACGCGCGAGACCCGCTTCCGGCCTTTGGTAGAGCGGTTGCAGGGGGCGTTTTCGTCGGCGGAGTATCTGCTGCATTCGCTGCTCGACATTTCGCGTCTTGAGAGCGCCGATCCCGACACCGTCACGGTCACCGATGTGAGCCTCGAAGGGCTGATGCGCGGCGTGCGCGCGGATCAGGCACTGGTTGCGGCCCAGAAGGACGTGCGGCTCGACGTGGTGCCCTGCAGCCTCGTGGTGCGGTCAGATCCGGTCTACCTGCTGCGCTCGATCCAGAACCTGGTGGTGAATGCCATTCAATACACCGATCCCGGCGGCCGGGTGCTTTTGGGGTGCAGGCGCCGCGGCGCGCGGGTGGCGCTCGAGGTCTGGGACACCGGCATCGGCATCTCCGCCAAGGACCAGCTGCGCATCTTCGACGAATTCACCCGCGCCGAGAATGTGCCCATCGGCTCGGGCGTCGGGCTCGGGCTGTCGGTGGTGGACCGGGCCTGCCGCCTGCTGGACCACGATCTAACAGTGCGGTCGAAGCCCGGAACCGGCTCGGTCTTCAGCATCGAGATGGATGTGGTGGACCGGACCCTGGCCAACCCCGTGCCCTTCGGACCGGTGGAGGACACCTTCGACGGGGCGCTGGATTGCATCGCGCTGGTGATCGAGAACGACGCCGATGTGCTCTATGGCGCGACGCAGTGGCTGGAGCTGCGCGGCGCCAGCGTGCTGCCAGCCCGCTCGACGGCGGAAGCGCTGACCCATGTGGCGGACCTCGGCATGCCGCCCGACATCATCCTTGCGGATTACCAGCTGGATGGCACCGACACCGGGGTGCAGGCGACGCAGGACATCCGCGCCGCCACCGAGAGCCATGTGCCCGCGATTCTGATCACGGCGGACCGCAGCGAGAGCGTGCGGCGGCGTGGCATGCTGAACGATATGTCGGTGCTGACCAAGCCTGCCGAGCTCTCGCGGCTGCTGCCCCTGATCGACTGGAAGCTGCGCAGCGCGAGATCGGATGCGGATACAGACAAAAGTCGGCGATGACACCGCCGGGCTGGTGCACGCAGACTGACAATCGGGAGGAGAGACAATGATCAGGTTGACGGCATTTGCACTTACAGCGGCGCTCTGTGCCAGCGCCCTTCCGGCCAGCCCGCTGGCAGGCGACAAGACCTATGACATGCTGTTCCGCACCGGCACGCTGGACCGGATCGACCGCGCGGCCGAGCTGGTCTATCGCCGCGAGGTGGCCAGCGCCCTGAAGCCCGAGGCGGAGGGGCGCGATACGGGCGATATCGCGCTGAGCTTCCGTGAAGGCGAGGCGCCGCTGGCGCTGCTGGAGTTTCGGCAAGACGGCAAGCACCGCGCCCTTGGCAGCTTTCCGGCCAGCGTCGGCAACCCGATGATCATGTATTTCTACGAGACCGTGGTGCGTGACATGGCCGAGGCCGCGGGCGGCAGCCCCTTCTACATCCGCAACCGCGTCAAGGATGCGCTGATCCAGACCTCGGACATTCAGCAGGGCGAGGCGGTTGTGGGCGGCAAGACGGTGCGGACCCAGACCATCCGGCTCTATCCCTTTGCCGACGATCCCAACCGGGACCGGATGCGCGGCTTCGGCGATCTGGAGTTGCGCGTGACCATGTCGGAGGAGGTGCCGGGCTGGTACATGAGCCTTGTGGCGGAAGCCTCCGGCGGGGATGTCTACAAGTCCGAGATCCTCTTCGACCGGGTGGATGGTCAGCCATGACGCGGGTGGCCCTCGCCCTTGCGTTCGCCGCGGGTTTGCCCGGGGCCGCGGTTGCGCAGTCCGTAGCGGAACAACTGAACGATTATCCCACTGCGGCGCGCGCGGATTACGTCTTTGCCTGCATGGTCACCAACGGGCAGACGCGCGAAATGCTCGACCGCTGCGCCTGTTCCATTGATGAGATCGCCTCGATCCTGCCTTACGAGAAGTACCTCGAAGCCGAGACCGTGCTGTCGATGCGCCGCGTGGGCGGCGAGCGGATGTCGTTCTTCCAAAGTGCTGCGATGGCAGAGAACATCGTGGCCGACCTGCGGCGCGCGCAGGCCGAGGCCGAGATCATCTGCTTTTGATCCAGGGGCAAAAGGGGCCCCCAGCGCGATGGCGGCGCCCTCCTCTTGTCCGGTGCGGTATTAGCCGCTGACGGACTTCGGCAGGCTGCGCTCGAAGCTGTTGCCATCCGTGTCCGTCGCCTTCACCGTCAGCGCCGTTGTGCCATTGTCGTTGTAGGCGAAGCGGAACACGGGGTTCTCCGAGATCGAGATCCCGCCATCCATGGTGAAGAGCAGCTCGTCGCCCTGCCACACTTCCAGATGGTCGATGAAATGCGCCGGGATGAAGAGCTGTGTGATCTGGTCGCGCTGCAGCCCCGAGTAGTTCGGGTGGCGGATCATGATCTGCGCTTCCCGGCGCGGCGTGGACATCTGCGCGCCCTCGTCGAAGCTGCGCAGCTTCATCTGGCCCATGCTGGCCAGCGCCACTTCGGGATCACGGGTGGCCGGCGCCGAGCAGCCGCCCGAGGCTTTCACGTAGCGGCCGGTCATGTGCAGCCCCTCCGGTGTCTCGGCGATGACCCGCACGTTCGAATACTGGTTCACCCGCACCCGCAGCTCGAAGTCCAGCGTGCCCATGGCCGGGGAAAAGCCGAAAACAGCCGCCACCGGGGCGGGGTTTTCATCGATCACGACCGTGGCCGCGGAGATTGTCACAGAGGGGTCGGTCTGCTTGAGGACAATCGGAACCGTGGCGGCATCATGCGCGCGATAGGGCGCGTCGATGCTGAGCAGGCCATCGGCGGAGGCGATGCTGGCATCGCCCACCACATCTTCGCGCAGGTCGTTCCATGTCTCGCTTTCGGTCAGCGGATTTTTCACGGCATCGGTCGCCCAGGCGGGGCCCGCCATCAGCGCGACGAGGGCCGCCGTGTGCAAAAGTTTGATCGCCATATCTGCCTCCTCCAGCACAGACGCGCTATCGTTATCGCATAAATGGGCGGCAAATGACACACATACCTATGGCTGATTGGGCGCGGCGGGATGCCGTGGGATGATCCGGCAGGGAGGAGCCGCCATGTTCGAAGCCGTGATTGCGCTCTGTGCGAGCCTGGCGGAGGGCCCGTGCCGCGACCATCTGCTGCCGGGGTACGAGGGTGATATCGCGGCCCTCTGCACAGCCGCATTGCAAGCGCGTCCGCCCGATCTGACGGTTTTCGCGCCGCTGGATGCGCAGGGTCCGCCGCGCTGCGCGCCGGTTGGCCCGGCGCTGGAGGTGACGGAGGTCGCACCCGGGGTTTTCGTGCACATGGGGGCGATTGCCGAACCCGATCCGGCGAACCGCGGTGACGTCGGCAATCTGGGCTTCGTGATCGGTGAGAGCAGTGTGGCGGTGATCGATACCGGTACCGCGCGTTGGATGGGTGAGGCGCTCTGGCGCGCGATCCGGGCGGAGACCGACAAACCGGTGAGCCACACGCTGATCACCCATATGCACCCCGATCACGCCCTCGGCGCGAGCCCCTTCGCGGAAGCGGGTGCGCAGATCGTGGGCCATGCCAATCTTTCCCGCGCGGTGTCGGACCGGCAGGCCAACTATCTGGAGAGCCTGAGCCTGATCGTAGGACCCGAGGCGATGCTGGGCACCCGCGCCGTGGCGGTCGACTGGCCCGTTGAAATGACAGCTGAAATCGACCTCGGTGGCCGGGTGCTGCAGCTGCGCGCCTGGCCGATGGCGCATACGGGGACAGACCTCACCGTGCTCGACGTAACCACCGGCACCTTCTTTGCGGGCGATCTGATCTTCGATCTGCACACCCCGGCCCTCGATGGCCGGTTGCGCGGCTGGCGCGCGGTTCTGGCGGAGTTGGGCACGCAAGCATTTCAGCAGGTCGTGCCCGGCCATGGCGGCCCGGTGGTGGCCTGGCCCGGCGGCCTCGAGCCGATGCAGCGCTATCTGAGCGTGCTCGAGGCCGACACCCGCGCCGCGATCGACGCCGGCCAGCGGTTGGGCGAGGCGGTGGAGGAGATCGCAGCCGAAGAGGCCGCACACTGGCAGCTTTTCGAGGCTTACAATCCGCGCAATGCCACCGTGGCCTTCACCGAGTTGGAGTGGGACTAGGGCGTTTCGCCTTTCACCAAAGACAAAGACAGCGTGTATCACCTATTGCGTTGATTTCATGGAAATCAGGCAGCAATAGGGGATGCTTGTTCAAGGCGAATTGCTTTAGCCCGGGTTCCGGACGGATTGGTTCAGCATCTGCGCGATGCTGAACAGACGCCGTTCGAGCAACGTTGGGGTTTCACACAGATAGGCGATGTTGCGCTGCCGGTCGGTGTAGATCACCTGGTCCCAGTCGAGCCGTTCCTCGAGCGCGTCGACCTTGTCGAAATCCGGCTCGGCCTTGGCGAGGATGGCATTCATCTCGGCGCGCACCGTGTCGATCTTGTCGGCGAGCGCGATCTGGCTGAGCGAGAAATCCTCGATGCCCTTGATGATTCGTCCCCGGCGTTTGGAGAGCGTGTCGAACACCTCGGCAAAGACCATCCCGAGTGCGGCCGGGTCGCCCTGGTAGGTCTCGGCAAAAGCCTCGATCCGGGGCGCGAGGCTGTCCAGATCGACGCGGCGCAGCGACAGGTACCCGGCCAGTTCGTCGATATCGGCCTGCATCTCCTCGCTGGCGGGGGCCGCCTCGGGGTCGACCGGATGCGGCCACATCAGCCCCAGCGACAGCGTCTCGACCTTGCGCTGGACGCAGGGCCAGGTGGGATCGGAATAGTCGGCGGCCCCGACCGGGACGGCGAGGGCGGTGACCGCGATGACCACGGCGGAAGACAGGCGCTTTGACATCCGAAGGCTCCAATCTGTGGGGTGGCTTCGACTATGGGCCAAGCCCCTGCGGCCTGTCCACAGTGGGGAATACCCACCATTGTCTTAATTGTTCGCGCGCCGATGCGGGGCGCATACTTCTGGTAGAAAGCGCACGATTTTCAAGGTTGTGCCGCGAGGGAGGACACTGACGAATGAAGACTCGCGCTGCTGTTGCGGTTGAGGCGGGTAAGCCGCTTGAGGTGATGGATGTGAACCTCGAGGGGCCGCGTGCGGGCGAGGTTCTGGTGGAGATCAAGGCCACCGGGCTCTGTCATACGGATGAGTTCACGCGCTCGGGCGACGACCC
>NZ_JALIEB010000027.1 GCF_025755255.1 Roseobacter sinensis
AAAGTCGCTATCTGAACAGGGCGCGAGTGCCTCTGTGATCAGGCTTTCCGCGTTTGCTGCGGTGCAGGAAAGATCTTTGCGAGCTTTCGGAGGTTTTGGGCGGTGGCGGCGAGGAGGAATTCGTCGTTTGCGCCACATGGGCCGCGCAATCGCAGCCGTCCGAGGCCGAGAATGCGCTTGAGGTGGGCGAAGAGCATTTCGACCTTCTTTCGAAGCTTCGCTGAGAGTCTGTATTGGGATGTTTTCGCGATGGCACGCGCGACGTCGCGGGCGTCTTCGTGCTCTTCGCGGGTGATGGAGCGGAAGTCCATGTTCGGGCAGCACTCGGTTTTGGACGAACACGCTTGGCAGGTATTCTTAAGCGCGCGGTACTTGGCGACACCTTTGCCCGTGGGGCCGCGATTGGGGTCTGAGTAGTTGCGGCGGAACTGCTTCAGCGCTTCGCCCTCGGGGCAGACGTATTGGTTGTTCTCGGCATCCCATTCAAAGTCGGCACGGGTCCAGGTGCCATCACTGCGGCCAGCTTTATCGATGACTGGGATGTGGGGCGCGATCTTACGGTCCACCAACCAACCGAGCATCGGGCCAGAGCCATAAGCGGTATCGGCGATCAGCCGTTCGGGATGCAAATCGAACTTGGCCTTCACGCGATCCAGCATTGTCTTTGTTGAGCCAACTTCGGCCTGTCGGATCGAGCGTGTGGCTTCGACGTCGAGGATGACACCGTGATCGGTGTCGATGAGGTAGTTGTCAGAATAGGCAAAGAATGCAGGACCTTTGCGTGCCGCAGTCCATTGGCTAGCAGGGTCAGAAAAGGAGGTGAACTTGGGCTTTACATCACTGGCTGCACCGAAGGCGGCCTCATCCAGCGTGTCGAGATACTCCTTCACAGCACGCGGCGCAGCTTCGACATCGATCCGGCCGGCGTCCCATTCTTCCTTTGATGCGGAGAATTGTTTGTTCGCATCAGCCTCAATCAGGCTGGCATCGACAGCCATGCGCTGGCCGCTGACGAGGCCTTCGGCGATGCACCGCGCCACCGTCGTCTCGAACAGATGGCGGAGCAATTCGCTGTCGCGGAAACGCCCATGCCGGTTCTTCGAAAAGGTAGAGTGGTCAGGAACGCGGTCGTTCAGATCGAGACGACAGAACCAGCGGTAGGCGAGGTTCAAATGCACCTCTTCACACAACCGCCGCTCGGACCGAATGCCATAGCAATACCCGACTAGCAGCATTCGGATCAGCAGCTCCGGATCGACAGACGGGCGCCCAGTGTCGCTGTAGAAATCGGCGAGATGCGCGCGGATTGTCCCCAGATCGGCAAAGCGATCAATCGAGCGCAGCAGATGGTCTTGCGGGACGTGATCCTCAATCGAGAACTCGTAGAACAAAGCCGCCTGAGCTTCTTGCTTCGGTCCCAACATGGCTGATCCTCCCGCTCGCTAGGAGAATTGAATCAGCGACTTGCCAATCGATCAAGAAAGAGTTTTTCAACAGAATAAGGCCTGCTGCTGCGGCGCCGCCATAACCTGGTGGTAGGCCGTCCATCCGCAAGCAAGGGCGGATCCTGCGAGGTGCTTGATTTGCAATTGATCGACAAAAGACAGGAGGTCTGCGTGCGGTTTCGATCTGGTTGATCGCCATGTTTCTCAGAACCACTTGCGCAGTGAGACCGTCATTCTCGCGCCCGAGGGACAGGCATCCGATGCCTGCCCCTCGGGGTCTGGATCGCATCACCCCTGCGTGGTTTCCATCGCGGTGTTGTTATCCTCGCGGCATTCCACCACGCGGTCCGATATGTCTGCGGTGACACTGACCGTGCAATCAGGGTCAAAGCAGTTTCCGCCGGGCGGCGTGCTGATCTGCAGCGTTGTCGTGGCACCCGGCAGCAGGTTCGGAACACCACTGCCAACCGTTACGGACTGTGTCGGGTCCAGCACCGCACGCGACTGGAACGGACCGCTGGCCGCATTGCCAACGTTCGCCAACTCATAGTCAAGCTCGGTCACGCAGGAGCCCGCCCCTTGCGGGCAGGACACACGCGGCTGGCCGATATCGGTGACCGTGAGATCAGCGCACATCTCGATTGGCGTTTGGGCTTCGATCACGTACTCCCGGGCCGGAACCACTTCAAGCGTGGTCGAGAGAGCTGGCGCGCTAGGACATCCCCCTTGCGGACGATCGTCGCAGCCGCTTTTACAACCGTGGTGATCGCCGGGATGCCGGCAAGCGGGGGCTGCGATCGTGTCACGGCTGCTGTAAACCCCCGTCACATCGAGGCGCGCGGCCGTTTCCAGCGCGATGTAACCTTCGATGTAGGGCGTCGGGAACCCGTTCGGAAACAGCCGGCGCTCCACATCGGCGCAATCGGTCTTCAGCGCATGTCCGGGCTCGAGCGTATCGACTGCGATCGACAAGACGTCGCCCTGAACCTGCTCCTCCGGCGGGTAGCTGAGTGACAGGAACTTCTTGATCCGTGCCGGCGCGTCCGAGACGTTCAGGATATTGACGGTTGTCGCATAGTGACCACGCACGAGCCGCCCGTCGCTGGGTGCCTCGGGTTGATCGCCGCAGACCAGCTTCGCGGCATAGCGATAGCGGGTGGGTTCAGCCACGTCGCAAACGCCGTTTCCATTGTCGTCAGAACACGCACCGGTATCGATGTCGATCGCATCGTCGACACCATTGCCGTTGAGATCGGGGATCTGACCAGTGAACTGGATGAAGATCCGGTTTGACAAGGGGCCGGTGACCATGGTGCCGGTGTTGCGATCGTAGTATGTTGCGTCCGGATCGGTGATGGTTGCTTCAACGTAGACCCGGGCGGAGGGGAACAGCCCCAAAACCGGTCCTTCCTCGCAGTAAGGCAGCTCCAGAAACAGATGGTCCGGAACCGGGGGCAGATCTGGCAGCATGCCGCAGTCGGGGTCCGCTTCACGGAAGTAGTCAACTGCCCGCTCTTCAGCGAGATTGGCCACAGCGAGGTCCGCAGCGCCCGCCACGGCCACATCCCCACCATCACGATCCTGCCAGGGCATCAGCGGGCGGCCATCGACGCCGAGCATGACGCCTGTCGATGTCATCTCGTTGATCGACAGGGTGCGCGGCAGATGCCGGATGCGGACGTCAGAGACGAGCATGGGGCCATTTTCCGGATCCGGCACCGATAGGGTCAGATGATAGTCGCCGGTTTCGGGATTGAAGGAGCCATCCGGTGTGTAGCCGACCACCCGGGGATGCAGCTGCATCGGCGCATCATCGGCAAGCAGGGTGACATCGTTCACGATATAGTTCTCGGTCAGCCCAACGCCGACGTGAAACTCCTCACCGGCCGGGATTTCTCCGCTGTCGCCGTTGTTCCAGCCTTGGGCGCCGGTGAAGGTGATCGTGTAGCGGTCATAGGGATCGCCTTGGAAGGTGGTCGTGCCAGCTGCTGTGATCTCGGCATCGCTCCAGGGGCTAAGCCCGCCATCGTAGACCGAGCCGATCTCGGGCGCGTCGGCATCGGGATCGATCAAAACCGTAATCCGCAGACCGTCCGCAGCCGAACTGTTCGGATTGATGAAATCCCAGTTGCTCAGGGTCTGCTCGTAAAGGCCCAGCGCTCCGGCCAGCGCTTCATAGCTTGTGTCGCTGAAATGCCGGTCTTCGATCCGGTCCGCCGCGGGCGGCGTGTCCATGATATGGTTCTCTCTGGCATCCTCGCCCGGGCGCGGGTCGGCCGCGTCATGGCCGGGGTTTCCCAGGATCGTGCTATGCCCGGGTTCGTGCGATGTCGTCCCGGCGATGGCGTTGGCCCACCGGTCGAGTGTGCCGTCACCGGGGGTCAGAAGGCCGTCAAAGCTCCCACCGTCGACCGCGCCGTTTGCGAAGGTTCCTGCGAAGACGCGGGCCATTCTGCTGTTGCAGCACACCCCGAAGAAGCCGTTGCCGGGATCGCTGCCGATGCCGACGACGTAGTAGTTGTCATCCGTTGGCACCGGGTCGGTGGTGCCGTTGGCGCTTGTCGTCTGCACAACCCGCACGTCGAACTCGCAGTAGTCGGTCCGGACCCTCTCTGTGATGGCGTTGCGATAGTCCGCCGTAGACCCCAGGGCCGGGTCGAGATCATTCGCGTCGAACGGTGCCAGCGGCGAGGTGACCTCGCCGAACATCGGCGACGGAAATGCTGAATCCGAAACGGTCGGATAGTAGAGATAGAGAACCAGCCCGTCGCCTGACCGGTCGGCCTGACAATCGACCGAGGCGGCGCGTATGTCGGTGCCAGTGATTGTGAAGACGAGGGCGAGAAATAGGCCCGTTGCAATCTGTAATGCGCGAAACAATGTCATTGGTCGATCCTTTCAATCGATTATGGTCAATCTCCCCTTCGAATACGTCGTTCTGCGATCCCCGCCAGGTGAGCCGCCAACCAGGAGCTTTGCTGGTAGCTGGCGAGTGCCTGATTGGAACACCGCCTGGAAAAGTCCTCTTGCTCCGTCAGGTCGTAGCAGCCAAAAAACCCCTCCAGCGCTTGGTCAAAAACCTCCGCTTCGATGCGGTATGCTTTGCCCTCTCCGCCGGGCACATCCACGCGGATGAGTGTTGCAGGTGGGCGCGACATCGCGCGCACATAGACATGCTCTGCATCGCGGAGGATTTCACCTTCAGCGGCCCGACCCAGAGGTCGGACCAGCATGTCCTCCGCCCGGTTGCCGAATAGTGTGATCGGCTGTCCGACCGCAAAGTCACCTGACCGCGTCTCGTGCGGATAGACGTTCTCACGCAGGATCTGCAGCGTCTCCGAGGGATTGGCGCCCCGAAAACTCTGCGTCAGCTTCAGGTCGTACTGCGACTCTTCCAGGCGTTGCACGTCGCCGATCACCACCACATCGCTGGCGATCAGCAACTGGAAAAGTGTGAGCGGACCATAGTCCGAGGAGGCCGGCAAGCCGGATAAGAAAAGCATCCAGATTGCAGCGACTGTTGTGGGTCGCAATCGGTTCATGGACACCTCGCGACGCTATGTATCTATGCCAAGAATATACCATAAAAGTGGCGGTACGTCCTTCATTGTTCAATTTTTTGCACGCGATCGGCCAATCTTGGCTCAGACCCACTGCCGCTGGATGTGCGACGATCGGCAGGGCCTGTCAGTCAAACGTGATGCAGGGCGCACCGCCGATGATCTGAACCGAGCGAAGTTAACTGTAGGATCTTGAACGCAACTGCAGCTTGCCAGTACGGTTGCGGCGCGGCCATAGCCGAGCTTGGCCTGCCCCGGTCTCAAGACCGTTTTCCCGCCAGCTTTCCCTAGACACCGCAGGTTGATGCAAGAGGCTCGAAGTAACGCACCAAGACGCTATTTGCATCTCTCTTGTTGTCCTGCCCTACAGGGCTGAACGATCTTTTTGCTTGTTGCAACTATGGTGTATTAGGTTCCGTCACGATCCGACGGAGTGTGACAAAGCAGAGACTATGGACCCAATGAACCGAAGACGTTTTACATTTTTGGGGCTGGCTTCGGTTGCAACTGCTCTGGCACCGGCGTCCTTCGCCAAAATAGACGATCAGACCGGATGGCAAATCGCCGAGCTGACTGATGATGGATTGCGATTGGCGCATGGCGGCATGGCATCTGCGGGCACGCCGGTCGATGATCAAACGCTGTTTCAGGTGGCGTCATGCTCCAAAACGGTCGCGGCCCTCGCGGTATTTACGCTGATCCGAGATGGACACGTCGAGCTCGACCGGCCGGTCAACGACTACCTTCAGCGATGGCGACTGCCCGGTCCGGGCGGTGATGGAGCGACGATTTCGGAACTGCTCTCGCATACGGCCGGCACGAATATTCACGGTTTCCAAGGGTACCGTGCCGGCGAAGATATCCCTGGCCTCATCGATATCCTGAACGGAAGACCGCCTGCGAACTCACCGCCCATTCGCACAGAGAGGCGGTTGTTCAAACGCTACGACTATAGCGGCGGCGGAACCACCGTGCTGCAGTGCCTTATCGAGGATGTCGCTGGTGAGAGTTTTGCACAATATGCATCCGCAAACATATTCGGCCCGATCGGCGCGACCGCGGCGACCTTCGAGCTCAAGCCGCGCAGCGCGTATGCGCTTGGGGTCTTGGAAAACGGGCAGCCGGTTGCGGGAGATTTCGTACGCCATCCCGAAAGCGCGGCTGCAGGCCTTTGGGCGACTGCGGCGGACTTGGTAAAGATCATGCAGTCGATCCTTGTCTCCCTCAACGGTGATGATGCTGCCCTGTTACCTCCCGACTTGGCCCGACAGATGATCACACCAGTCACGCGAGGCGTCGCTCATGGTGTCTTTGTAGATGCGGAGGGGGTTATCTCGCACGACGGTCGGAATGAAGGCTTTGAAGCGGCAATGGCTGCTGATCCCGTGTCGGGCAGAGTTCGTGCAGGCGTGACGAACCGCAATGGCCAAATGCAACGTGTCTTGGATGCCGATCATGCGATTCATGGGCCCGAGTGAAGCCCTCGCAAGGAACGCCCAGGCCATAATCGCAGCACAGCTCCGCGGCGGTGCGGCGACGCAACAGATGTCCGGAACCAAACTGAGCGGGATCATCTTCAGCGGGCAAGCTTCGGGCCCTCTCATGTGACCCGAAAGTCCAATTGGAAAGGCCGCCGACTGTAACCGCGAGGTCATGCTGAAATGTGGTCCATCGGGTGGGATGTGGTGCGCTGCGATTGGTACACCACACGAGGATGACCCTGCGCACTACGGCGAGGTGGCCGAGCCGGCTTTCGTCTGGGCTGTGAGCACGGAGGACCACGCTGCGAATGCTTCGGCCACGATGATCTTGTCCGATCCGATGACAAAACATGACACACCGTAGCTGCGCCACTCCGCAATCAACTCTGCGCATTCGGTCTTGGACGGAGCGAAGACGGGCATGATTGCCGGCAGGCCCGCGTCTTTCGCCGCCTGAAGCATGTCTTTCGCGGCCTCGATCACGGCGCGATCCCGCCAGTTGCCGTTCAGACCCATCGAGACGGCCAGATCGAAAGGTCCGACCATGAGTGCGGACAGTCCCGGGGTCGTGCAGATCGCGCCGATGTTGCGGTGGCCCTCGGCCGTTTCGACCAGGGCGATGGCGCCTGTGCGCGTCTCCTCTGCAATGACATAGTCTTCCCAGTTGCGGATGAAGTGCCCGCCGGATCGGCAGCAGGGGCACGCACCGCGCAGACCATGCGGGCCAAAGCGTGTGGCGGCCACCGCTTGCCCCGCCTGTTCGGCAGTTTCGACATTGGGCACAACCACATGCCGGATACCAGCATCCAGCGCTTTCATGATTTCGACAGGATCATTGCGTGCAACGCGCAGCGCCACCGCGATATCATTTGCATCTGCGGCGCGCGCCAGGTTCTCGGCCGTTTCGATCCCGAACGGTCCGTGCTGGCAATCGATGATCGTGAACTCGAAGCCGTTCAAACCGATCAGGTCGACCATCTCAGGTGCGGCGATCTGGGTCCATGTGCCGATATGTGTGGTCTCGGAGACCAGAAGGGATTTCAGGTCGCGCGTCATGCCGGATCGAGGCCCAATATGGCCTTGCATTTGATCTCGACCAGAATACCGGGCATCGAAAACCCCTTCACGGCGAAGCCGGTCCAGGTCGGGTACTGATCGGTGAAGTAACGATCCTTGACCTTTAGGAAGGTCTTCAGATCCGCCATGCTGTCGGTGAACCAGGTTTCCAGCTCGACCACGTCGCTGAAAGTGGCGCCCGCTGCGTTCAGCACTTTCTGTACGTTCTCGAACGCTTGTATGTATTGCGCTTCGACCCCTTCAACGACGTTCAAATTCTCATCCCGCCCGACCTGCCCCGAGAGATAAAGCGTATCTCCAACCTGGATCGCAGGGGCGTAATGGTACGTGTCATAGATGTTCTCCATCCCCTCGGGGATAATCACTTTACGGTTGGGCATGGCGCTCAGCTCCTGTAGCAGACGGATTTCACGGCTTCGATGATGCGGGTGGCGTCGGGCATGTAGGCGCGCTCCAGCCGGTCGTTGTAAGGCACGGGCATTTCTGGCGCACCGACGCGGGCGATGGGGGCATCCAGCCAGTCAAAGGCCTTATCCTGGATGGTGGCTGCAATCTCTCCACCAAAGCCGCCGAAAAGCGGCGCTTCGTGCACAATCACAGCACGGTTTGTCTTGCGGACACTGCTACAGATCAGGTCCGCGTCGAGCGGCTTGATGGTTCGGGGGTCAATGACTTCGACACTGATTCCTTCGCGCTCAAGCGTTTCGGCGGCCTGCACGGCGCGGTCGACCATGGCGAGTGTGGCGATCACGGTGCAATCGCGGCCCGGACGCACGACACGGCCCTTGCCGGGTGCGATGTGATAGCGCGCCTCCGGAACGGGCTGCGCCGCGCCGAGGTACAGAAGCTTGTGTTCGAGAAACACGACGGGGCCGTCCTGCGCGATTGCGGTGGCCATGAGGCCCTTGGCATCATAGGCGCTGCAAGGGGCATAGACCTGCAACCCGGGGACATTGGCAAAGAACATCTCAAGCGATTGGCAATGCTGTGCGGCAAGCCGGATGCCGGCGCCTTGCGGGCCGCGAAAGACGATGGGCACCCGGGCCTTGCCACCCAACATGAAGCGTGCCTTGGCCGCCTGATTGACGATGGCATCCATCATCAGGGTGACGAAGTCCCACAGCTGCGCCTCGACCACAACGCGCTTGCCGCTCATCGCGGCGCCGACGCCGCAGGTGGAAATCGCGCCTTCGGAGATGGGCGTGTCCCGCACGCGGGCTGCGCCAAAGCGCTCGCAAAGCCCAAGCGTGAGGCCAAAGATACCGCCGGTTTCGCCGACATCTTCGCCCAAAATTATGACGTCATCATCGGCCTCCATCTCCAGGGCGAACGCCTCGGTGATCGCCTGCGCATAGGTCAGCGTGCGGGCGCCGGGGCCTGGTTCGGAATAGCTGAGGCCCACGGGCGCGAGAACATGCGACAAGGCCAGATCCATGTCCGGTTCTGCCTGCGCACGCGCCCACTCAATGGCCTCCTCAATCTCGGCTTCGACCTGGGCCACAAGGGTGTCGTAGTCGTCACCATCCAAGTCCTTCGCGGCAACCAGATGATCCCGGAGGCGGGCGATTGGGTCGCGGCGCCTCCAATCCTCCTCCTCCATATCAGTACGATAGGATGGCAGGTTGGCGCGCATGGAATGATCATCCCAGCGGTAGGTCAGGGCCTCGATCAGCGTCGGCCCCTCCCCTGCTCTGGCCCGCAGGGCCGCACGTTCAACCGCTTCGAATACGGCGGCCACGTCATTCCCGTCGATACGTTCGTTGAGCACGCCATAGGCGTCACCGCGTGCGGCGATGGACGGGCCCGCCGTCACGGCCTCGGTCGCCGTGGTCAGGCCGTACTGGTTGTTCTCGCAGAAAAAGATCAAAGGCAGGGACCAGATGGCAGCAAGGTTCATCGCCTCATGGAAGATGCCTTCGTTCGCGGCCCCATCGCCAAAGAATGTGATACCGATGTTGCCGGTGCCATTCAGCTGCTCGGCCAACGCAGCGCCCGTCCCCAGCCCCATGCCCGCGCCGACGATGCCGTTGGCACCCAGGATCCTGCGCTCGAAGTCCGCGATATGCATCGATCCGCCCAACCCCGCACAATAGCCGGGCGCCCGGCCCATGAGCTCGGCAAACATACGCGCGACGTCAGACCCTTTGGCGATCGTGTGGCCATGACCGCGGTGATGGGTCAGCAGGAAATCATCCGGGCCCAATGCGGCGCAGGCCCCTGCGGCAATCGCCTCCTGCCCGACGCTGGAATGTGCGGTGCCCTTGATCACGCCTTTCAAAAACAGCTCTTTTGCGCGAGTCTCGAAGCGGCGGATGCGCAGCATCATGATCAGCGCGGCGCGCAATTCGTCCGGGCCCATGCGATTGCCGGGGCTGGTCCGCGCTACAGTGTCGAGGATGTGGACGTGAGCCATATCAATCACCCGTAAACAAGCCGCGGCAGCCAAAGCGACAGGTCCGGCCACATGACGACAAAAAACAGCGCAAGGATTTGCAAGCCAATAAATGGCCATTGCGCCGCAAAGATTTCGGTCAGCTCCAGGCTGTCACCCGCCGCACCCTTCAGATAGAAACAGGCCGGTCCGAAGGGTGGCGTCAGATAGGCAATCTGCATCGACAAGTTGAAGACGATCCCGAACCAGATCGGGTCATATCCCAGTTGCGTCAGAACCGGGAGGAAGATGGGCATGGTCAGAAAGAGGATGCCGATCCAATCGATGAAGAAGCCCAGGAGGATGAAGACACCGATCATTACGGTGAGGATGATGGCCGGTTCAGGGCTGATACCCGCCAACATGTTCGACGCGAAGGTGATCCCGCCCATCAGATTGTAGACGCCAATCAGCGCGTTGGTGCCGAAGACCAGCCAAAACACCATGCCGCATGTTCTCAGCGCCTGGATCAGTACATCTTTCAGCATGGCAAAGCTGAATGCGTTGCGCACCCAGGCCGCGACCGCCGCGCCGAATGCACCCAAGGCCGCACTTTCGGTAATGGAGGCGAAACCCGCGTAGATCGACACCAGAACGCCACCCGCAACAGCCATGGGCAGCGCGACACCTTTGAACACCGCGAGCTTCTCACCCAGCGGCATATCGCGGTCTTCAGGCGGCAATGGTGGCCCCAGATCGGGGTTGAGGCCACAGCGGATCAGGATGTAGGCCACATAGAACGTGGCCAGCATCAGGCCCGGGACGAGGGTTGCGAGAAACAAGTGAGAGATCGAAACCTCGGCTGTCAGGCCGTAGAAGATCAGAATGATCGATGGCGGGATCATGGTGCCCAACGACCCGCCGGCCGTAATTGTGCCAATGGCCAGCTTGCGGTCGTAATTCAGCTTGAGCATCTGCGGCAGAGCGATGAGGCCCAGCAGCACGATCTCTCCCCCGATGATGCCGGTGGTCGCGCCCAAGAGAACCGCGACGCCTGTGGTCACGACCCCGATGCCCCCGCGCACGGATCCGGCCCAGACGTGGAAGGCGCGGTAGAGATCTCGGGCAACCCCGGATTTCTCCATGATCGAGGCCATGAGAACGAACATCGGCACCGCGATCAGGGAGAACGAACTGACAAACTCGGCCGTTCGGGTTGAAATCAGAAAGAACCCGGCGACGCCAAAGTTGGCATAAGCCAGGACAACTGCGATGACGCCAGAGACGAAGGCCACGGGGACGCCCAGTATCAGCAACACCGACATCGCCGCGACGATCAGCACCGAGATCGTTGCGATGTCCATCAGCGGGGCGCCCGGTCAGGTTCGGACGAAGACCGACCTTGCCGAAGCCAGGCGACCAGCTGTTGCAGGACGACCGCAAGAAAAAGCACGGCGCCCAGAAACAAGGCGAATTTGACAAAGGCGGGCAGCGGCGTGTTCCACGAACTGCCCGAACGTTCCGGAAACCAGCTGCCATCCGGCATGAAACGAAAAAGCGATCGTTCGGCGATCTGCCAGCCCGAGAAGGTCAGCGCAGCCAGATAGACGGCGCCGCAGATCAACGCCAGCCCGTCAGCCATCCACTTCAGCCCGGCAGGCATCCGGTCCGTCAGGGCGGTGACCCGCATATGCGATCCATCGATCATGCAATAGGCGCCCCCCAGCAGGAAGGCGACCGCGCCCAGGAGCCCCGCAATCTCATGCGCCCAGAAGGTCGGCGCGCCGAACCCGTAGCGCGCCACGACCTCGTAGACCATCATGAGGACGATCACTGCGAAGCCATATGCGGCCGTTTCAGCGAATTTTCCGATCAGCCAAGTCATATCGGCCCCTGGCGGAGAGGTTTGCATCGGAGCGAACGGAAGACTGCGCGCCCCGACACCCGGCCGCTCCTAGAGAATGCCCAAGGAACTCATGTAGGCCTTGTGGCTATCCACGATGGCCTGCGCGTCGCCATTTCGGCCGCCCCAATCGTCCCATACCTCAAGCAGCATGTTGCGGAACTTCTCGGCATCAGCCTCGCCAAACTCGATGAATTCGACATTCAGCTCCGACTTGGCTTTTTCGATCGCTGCGATCTCCTGCTCGCCCAATGTCGTTTCCAGCGTAGCGGAGAGGGTCTGGCACGCTGCTTCGAACTTGGCCTTGGCGTCGTCCGACAAGCCGTTCCACTTGGCCATGGAAACCGACATCTCCGTGACGGGCATCGAGTGGCGGGCGAAAATCGAATAGGGCGCGTTCTGGTACATGCCGAAGGCCATGTTCAGCCCGACATTGGCCAGATCCGAAGCATCCAGCACACCGGTTTCAAGCGCGCTGATTGCATCGCCGGGCGTCAGGTTCACCAGCGAAGCACCTGCCCGCGTCAGCAGATCCGACGGAAGCCCTCCGGGGGCGCGGATCTTGATGCCCTGGAAGTCATCCACGCTGCGGATTGGCACGGTCGAGGGGATCTGCTCCTGCGGCCAGTGCACGGTGCAGATCATGTGCATATCGTACTTGGCGTACAGGGCACGGCCCAACTCGAGCCCGCCGCCTTCGACGAACCATTTGTCGCGCACATCCGTGTTGGGATAGGCCGACAGCGTGTCGCCCAGCACGGCAAAGGCCGGGTCGACCCCGGCAAAGAACGTCGGACCGGTGTAGTGCCCATCGAGCAGCCCGTTGCGCACCGCTTCGAGGGTTTCGGTCGGGCCGACAACCGCACCGCTTGGAAAGACCTGAATGTCGACCTCCCCACCTGTGTCGGCCTTCAGCTGTGCCGCCATGTCTTCGAAGGCTTTGGTCGTGGCCGCTGTCGCACCCAGGAACGTTTGCATCTTGAAGGTCTCGGCTGCGGCTCCGCTGGCCATCAATGCCAGCAGTGCTGCACCCGCGAAAAGCTTGGTCCGTTTCATGGTTTCCTCCCTATGGACTTCTATGCTGGCTTCAGGCCGCGATCTTGACTTTCGGCATGTCGAGGATGGTGCGCGTTTCCGCGACGGTGGCAGGCTCACGTCCCAGGGCACGGGCTTGCGCTGCAACTTTCGCGACCACCTCGGCATTCTTCAGGTGCCGGGCGCCGTCTTTGTAGGCGTAGTCACCCAAACCGATCGAGACATGACCGCCCTGGCGAATGATCTTCTCGGTCAGTTCGAAGAGGTCGCCCTTGTAGTTCACCACGGTCCAGACGCAGTCGAAACCTTGCGGGAGGAACGCAGTATGGGCATCCAGACCGGCCGCGGTTCCGGGATGGCCGGCAAAGATGATCTCATCGGTCATGCAGAAACAAATATAGGCGGGATCGGTCAGCACACCCATCTTCAGGAATTGTTCGATCTGGCGGGTGAAACTGACATTCCAACTGACCAGATATGGCTTCAGGCCGTGATGTTTGATGCGCTCGGCGAAGTGCATCAGTGTGCCGGTGGAGTTCTTGTAGATCAGCTCGGTCGTGTCGTATCTGCCTTCCTCGGGGTTCCACCAGTCGACGTTCACGCTGCCAGTATCCATCGGCGCAAAGTCAGGCGCGGTGTCAGGCGATTTCATCATCTCTTCGATCGCCGCGAACCGGCCTTTCGCATCGCTTTCGTTGGCGACATAGCCCAAAGTCGGGTGGATAAGGATGTCTGACTGCGCACGGATGCCCGCGTTTGTTTCAAGGTAAAACTCTGCGGCATGCTCCGGCGCTCCATCCGCCGTGCGTCCGTGGTAATGGACCACCGACGCCCCTTCGTCATAACAGGCCTTTGCATCCGCAATGATCTCCGACGGCAAGAACGGAACATGAGGATTGCCGCGTCGTGTCGCCAGCTCGTTCACACGAGCTTCGATGATGATCTTGTCCAATGTGTCCTCCCTCTCCGGTGCACCGGATTGAGAAAGATATACACCATTCAGCGCAAAAGTCATATAGTAAGTTATATTTTTGTTGAATAACGTTCCATTTTATATATCTTTAGGCATATGAATGAAGATCAAGTCCCTACAAACCGCACGCATGATGTGGCGGATCTTCTGGCCGATCATTTCCCCGGTCACACGATGCAGCGCATGCGCACACCGGACGGAAAGTACCGCTACATCTACGTCAGTTCCGGCATTCAGAATTCGTTTGGCCTGAACCCTGACGAGCTGATGAAGGCCGATGCGGTAGACCACGGTTGGATCCACCCAGACGAGCGGGCGCAATTTGTCGAAGCACTGGAACTGTCCGCGCACGACCTGACCCCACTGGACATCGAAGTGCGTGTCGAAGCGCCTGACGGTGCGTATCGCTGGGTCCGCTCCCTTGGACAGCCCCGGCGCGAAGACGACGGCACGGTGATCTGGGACGGCGTGGCGTTGGACATCACGGACCGGCGCGAGGCTTTGGATGCCCTGGAGCGGGCCTTATCCGAGGCACGCCGGAGCGAGGTCGCTGAAGGCCGGCTGAACTACATTGCCGCTCAAGATCTTGCCGCCCCGCTCAGCGCCTTGCGCAGCGCGATCACAGCCTTGACGATCGTCGATACGGAAAACAGGGCAGATGTCGAGGCCTGCATCTCAGACGTGTCCGACCGCTTCGGTACGTTCGAAAAGGCCCTTCTCGCCACACGGGGTTTGGTTCTGTCGGGCAAGTCACAGCCCACAAGCGGCGCTTCCGAAATCGACCCGAAGCTGACCAAACGACAACGGGAAATCCTGGTCATGATTCGAAAGGGGGCGTCCAACCTCGAGATCGCAGACCAATTGGGTATCTCCGAAGGCACGGTCAAACTGCATGTCAGTGCAATCCTGAAACGGCTCGGCGTGAGGAACCGAACGGAAGCCGCGCGATTGTAGCTTAGAACGCGAGGACCGGTTCTCTCGGTGTTTTGGCGGTCACGACCTGAGCCGCGCTGCGTCAAGGCCGGGTTTTCCGCGTCAAAGAAGCTCGCAGGGAACCTGCAGGAGACTGCCCCCCTGGGCGCCAGCATCGAGCTGGCGGAAGGCTTCGGCGATCATCACATCAGAGCGTTGGCGCACCATGCGCAAGGGCACCCGCAAGAGCGTGGCCAGCGGATCGTGATCGAAACAACCGAATTGAGTGCGCTTTGTTTCAGCCTCCGGAACCTGCGCGAGATAGCGAACCACCCCTTCGAAACAATCGATGGAATTGACAAACAGCCCACCCGGCAAGCGCCCCAAGTCGCGGTGCAGACGGCCAAGTGCGTCGGTCGCCCGCACGGGATCATAGCCGCAGGCGATGATCTGATCCTCTGAGTAAAGGAACCCCGAGGCCTGCATCTGCGCGCGAAATCCGCGGACCCTCTCCACTGTGGCAGAGGAGGTCTCTTCTCCGCCCAAAAGGTAAAGCCAGCTTCCGGGGTCATCGGGATCCGAGGGCGCCATGTCTTCCAGAAGCGTCTCGGTCAGCGCCGCGGCAGCCGCCCGGTTGTCGGCAACCACCGAGGGCGCTTGCGCGCAGGGCTGATCGACAAACACATGGGGCAGATGCGCATCGCGGCAGAGGCGCGCAAGCCCGTCGGGGTCTGTGGCGCCTGCGATGAACACGAAGTCAACGGCGTAGGAAAGCAAATCGCGCAGAGCCTGAAGTTGCACCTCCACATCACGGCCTGCGTGAACGATTGCGGGACAATGTCCACGCGCCTGGCTTTCCAGTGCAAATGTCTCGCTGAGCTCGGCAAAGAACCGGTTTTCGTGATTGGGCAGGATCAAGCCCGCGAGGCCGGACTTCGCCTTGCGCAGACCACGCGCCTGCAAATTCGCCGTATACCCTTCCTCGCGCGCGATCCGCAGAATGCGCTCGACCGTCTCCTCCTTCAGGCGCCGCTTCTTCCAGGTGCCGTTGAGCGCCGAAGAGACCGCCGAGGGCGAGGACCGCGCCTTTTGCGCGATGTTGTAGATCGTTGTTTTGCGGCGCGCCTTGAGGGGCATGTCGTGGCTCATAAACTTTCGCGCATACGCGCTTGACGTAAATTATCTTTCGTGACTACCGTTGCTCAATCGGTTGAGCAACGCTTTTTGTGCCCAGTCGAGCACCGCCCCTGCTCCGCACGGGCAAGGATCGCGGCCGGGGAGCGCCGCGCAAAGGGAGGAAAACATGAAGACATTCTTGAATGCGACCGCTGCGGTTGCACTGTTGGCCAGTGGCACGGCGGCATCCGCCGAAACCACGATGGGTATTGTCGTCAAGATCGGTGGGATTCCCTGGTTCAATGCCATGGAAGACGGCATCAAGGCGCGCGCGGCCGAGCTGGGTGTCAGCGCCGAGATGATCGGGCCGACCTCGGCCGATCCCGCGCTGCAGGTCCGCGCCATTGAGGATCTGATCGCCAAGGGTGTGGATGTCATCGGCGTGGTGCCCAACGATGAAGCCGCGTTGGAGCCGGTGCTGAAAAAGGCGATGGATGCGGGCATCAAGGTCATCGCGCACGAAGGTCCGGGGCTGAACAACGTCGACTGGAACTTCGAGCTGGCCTCGGCGGACGGCTTTGGCGAAGCGCACGCGCAGCTTCTCTGCGACAAGGCCGATCCGGGCAAATACGCTGTCTACGTGGGCTCGCTCACAGTGCCGCTGCACAACGCCTGGGCCGATGCGGCGATCGAATGGATGGGCGATAACTGCGACAAGCTCGAATTGGTGGGTGAACGCTACGGCGTGGCAGAAAGCGTGGACGACAGCCGCTCGACCGCGCTGGACCTCATCGGTGCCAATCCCGATCTTAAGGGCTTTCTGGCCTTCGGCTCGCAAGGGCCCATTGGCGCGGGCCGCGCGGTTGAGGAACGCCGTTTGGGCGGTGAGGTGCATGTGCTTGGTCCCTTCTCACCCGGCCAGGGCCGACAGCTTCTGAAGGATGACATCATCTCCGGCGGTTACATGTGGAACCCGGCGGAAGCGGGCCGTGTGTTCGTCACACTTGGCAACATGCTTGTCGAAGGTGAAGAGATCGCAGAGGGCACCGTAATCGAAGGTCTGGGCGCGGTCAGCCCGGACGCCGAGACCCGCAACATCATCACCGACAACCTGTTGGAGATCAACAAGTCGACGGTGGATGAACTTGCGGAAAAAGGCCTCTGAGCGAGGCTAGACCGGAGCGCGGCCCCGTGCTCCGGTCTTTGAGACCATCTCGATGACCCCAGATGACGCGCCTTTCGCGTTGCGGCTGAGCAACGTGTCAAAGACCTTCGGCGGCCTCAAGGCGCTGGATGCGGTCGATTTCGCGGTGCGCGCCGGCGAGGTGCATTGCCTCGCAGGCGAGAATGGCTGCGGCAAGAGCACGCTGATCAAGATCGTGACCGGCGTCTACACAGCCGACCCGGGCGCCCACATCGAACTGTTCGGCCAGGCCCGTGACGGGATCACGCCGTCAGAGGCGCGTGAGCTTGGCATCGCGGTGATCTGGCAGGACCTTGCGCTTTTCCCGCATATGACGGTCGCCGAAAACATCGCCTTCGACGGCATGGTGGGCAACCTGCCCCGCCTGCTCAGTCGCGGCGCAGCGCGCGCTGAAGCGCAGGCGATGCTGGACCGGCTCGGCGTGCGGCTCGATCTGGACACGCGGCTCAACACCCTGCCCATCGCGCAGCGCCAGCTTGTGGCCATCGCCCGCGCACTGATGGGCGCGGCGCGCTTGGTCTTCATGGATGAGCCCACCGCCTCGCTCACCCAGAGCGAAACCGACGGGCTTCTGAAGGTGGTTCAAACGCTGTCCGAGCAAGGTGTGTCGGTCGTGTTCGTGAGCCACCGCCTTGCGGAGGTTCTGGAGATCTCGACCAGCGTCACCGTGATCCGCGACGGCAAGCTCGTGGGGGTCTATCCAACCGAAGGGCTCACACAGG
The DNA here is from genome assembly GCF_025755255.1 of Roseobacter sinensis. GTDB lineage: Bacteria > Pseudomonadota > Alphaproteobacteria > Rhodobacterales > Rhodobacteraceae > Roseobacter > Roseobacter sinensis. Next base: position 17,800 of record NZ_JALIEB010000027.1, read on the forward strand.
CGCGGCTGGGTGAGTTGATGACCGGTGCGATACTGAGCTCCGAGGTGACCGCGCAGGACCGCAGCGGAGCCGCACCGGTATTGCAGGTCGAAAACCTCACGCGGGTGGGCGAATTTCAGGACATCTCCCTGACGATCCGGCGCGGCGAGGTCGTGGGGCTGACCGGCCTGATCGGCGCTGGCCGCACGGAGCTGGCGCATACGCTCATCGGCATGACCCAGCCGGACGCGGGGCACATGACACTCAACGGTCAGCCGCTCAGGCCGCGCAACATCCGCGCGGCTATCGCCGCGGGCATCGCCTATGTCTCGGAGGATCGCCTGTCTCTCGGACTGATCCAGCCGCAATCCATCGCGGACAATACCGCGATCTCGGTGCTGGACCGTCTGCTCAACGGACTGGGTCTGATCGCCTCGTCCAGGAAGGACCGGCTGGTGCGCACATGGATCGACCAGCTTTCGGTCAAGATCGGCCATCCCGACGATCCGGTCTCGACCCTGTCGGGTGGCAATCAACAGCGGGTAGTGCTGTCAAAGTGGCTCGCGACCGAGCCGAAACTGATCATCCTCGACAGCCCGACCGTGGGAGTCGATGTGGGCGCACGTGCGGGTATCTTCCGCATTGTGCGGCGGCTTGCGGATGAGGGGCTCGCGATCCTGCTGATCTCGGACGAGGTGAGCGAGGTGCTCACCAATGCCGACCGCGTGCTGCATATGGAGAGCGGGCGCCTCGTGAACGAGATCGACCCCCACGCCACCACCGTGGAAGAGCTGGAAGCACAGGTCTATGCGTAGGTTCGCAAAGGATTGCCCGGTCGAGACGCGGCTCTTTGCCGTTCTGGTCCTCATAACCCTGGGGCTGGGCCTTGGCACCGACACCTTCTTTACCCTCGCCAATATCACCTCGCTTCTGAACAACAATGCGGTGAACCTGATCTGGGCCGTGGGGCTGCTGGTGGTGCTGATCGCCGGCGGCATCGACATCTCCTTTGCGGTTGCGGCCTCGGTGGTGCAATATCTGGCTGCCCTGATCTTCGGCGCCATCGGCGGCGGCAACTGGGCCACCGGCCTCATCGTCGCGGGCGGGCTGGGCCTTTGCCTCGGGCTGATCAACGCCGCCCTCATCCATGGCTTCCGTGTCGTCTCCATCGTCATCACCATCGCGACCTTCAACGTCTTTTTCGGGCTGCTGATGTTCTTTACGCGTGGGCGGAACATATACGCCCTGCCCGGCTGGTGGACCGACCGGATCTTCATCTTCGAGTATCAATCGGCAAATGGAGTGTGGTCCGAGCTCAACCTGTCGGTCGCCATCATGCTGGCCTGCGTGGCCGCGACCGCGATCCTCATCGGCTGGACCACCTGGGGCCGGCAGCTTTACGCCATGGGCGATAACCCCGAAGGCGCCCGGCGCGCAGGCGTGAACATCGCGCTGATGCATGGCCTCGCCTACGGCTGGCTCGGCATGATGGCGGGCATTGCCGGGCTCTGCCAGGTCAATATCGCCAAGGAAGTCGTGCCGAACGCGCTCTACGGCCGCGAGCTTGAGGTGCTGGCGGCGGTGGTGCTCGGCGGAGCGCGCCTCGGCGGCGGGCGCGGCACGATCATCGGCTGCATCCTGGGCGTGCTGTTCGTCGCCGTCACGCAGAACGGTCTGAACCTTCTGGGCATCTCGCCCTTCGCCTTCCAGATGATCATCGGTGCTGCGATCCTCGTGGCCATCTCCACCTCGAATCTCGATCTGGGCCTCAAACGCAGGCGCGCCGCGCCATGAGCGCCTTTGACCGCCTGAACGCCCGCCTGGGTCGCGAAACGCTGCCGCTTCTGGCCTTTGCGGTCTTTGTTTTCGCAGCCTTTTCACTGGCCACGCCGCTCTTTCTGACAGGCCGCAACCTCAGTTCCATGGCCTTCCAGATGCCGGTGCTGGGTCTTTTGACGCTGGCGATGATGGTGCCGATCCTGTCGGGCGGGCTCAACCTCGCCATCATCTTCCAGGCCAACCTGTCAGGGCTCACGCTCGCCTGGGTGCTGATCCAGTTCGGCGGCCCCGAGGCCGGTGTCGGCGCCTTCCTTCTCGGGTGTTTGGCCGCCATTGCCGTAGGCGCCACCTCGGGCGCGCTGATGGGTGCGGTGGTCGCCTATGTGGGCGCGCATCCGATCCTCGTGTCGCTCGCCATGATGATCTTCCTGCGCGGGCTGGGCGAGTTCCTCACCCGCGGCGGCGATATCTCCGGCTTTCCCGAGTTTCTGGGCGTGATCGGGCACGGCAACGTGATGGGCATCCCCGTGCCGCTGCTCGTCTTCGGGCTCGCCGCGCTGGTCTGGCACATCATGCTGACCCGCACGCGGCACGGCTTTTCAGTCTATATGATCGGCTCGAATATCGAGGCATCAGAGTATTCCGGCCTGCACACCAAGCGCACGCTGATGCTGATCTACACGATTTCGGGCATCATCTGCGCCGTCGCCGGCATTCTGATGCTGACGCGCTTCAACTCGGTCCGCGTCGGCCACGGCGAAGCGCTGCTTCTTGTCACGGTGCTGGCCTGCTTTCTCGGCGGCGTCGACCCTTTCGGCGGGTTCGGACGGGTGCTGCCGGTGGTTCTGGCCTTGGTGATCCTGCAGATGCTCTCCTCGGGGCTGAACCTCATCGGTGCCAACCAGCACCTCTCCACTGCGGTCTGGGGGCTGTTTCTCATCGCGGTCATGGCGCTGAGGTGGCTCGGCGGGCGATTACGATACGGAACAGGAAGGGATTGAGTATGGAAGGCTTTGGCGTTCACACGTCCATGTGGACGATGCACTGGGACCGCGCGGGGGCCGAACGGACGATCCCTGCCGCCGCGGCCTACAAGATGGATTTCATAGAAATCGCACTTCTCAACACCGCGATTGTCGATGCCGCACACACCCGCGACCTTCTGGCCAAGCACGAGATGCGCGCCGTCTGCTCCCTAGGGTTACCGGAAGAGAGTTGGGCCAGCGTCAACCCCGAGGGTGCCATCGACCATCTTATCCAGGCTATGGACAAGACCAAGGAGATGGGGGCCGAGGCGCTCTCGGGCGTGACCTATGGCGGCATCGGCGAGCGCACCGGTCTGCCACCCACGCAGAGCGAATACGACAATATCGCCCGCGCCCTGGAGGCCGCGGCAAAACACGCCAAGTCGCTTGGCATCGCCTTCGGCATCGAACCGGTGAACCGCTACGAGAACCATCTGATCAACACAGGCTGGCAGGCGGTCGAGATGATCGAGAAGGTCGGGGCCGACAACATTTTCGTGCATCTCGACACCTATCACATGAACATCGAAGAGAAGGGGGCCGCAAACGGCATTCTCGATGCGCGCGAGCATCTACGCTACATCCATCTGTCCGAGAGCGATCGCGGCACGCCGGGCGAAGGCACCTGCGACTGGGATGAGGTCTACGCCACGCTCGCCGCCATTGGCTTCAAGGGCGGCCTGGCCATGGAGAGCTTCATCAACATGCCGCCCGAGATCGGCTATGGGCTGGCCGTCTGGCGTCCGGTCGCGCAATCCTTCGAAGAGGTCATGGACAAGGGGCTGCCCTTCCTGCGCAACAAGGCTGCGCAGTACCGGCTGATCTGAGCGGGCGTCACTCCGCCAACGCGGCGCGCAGCGCTCGTTCCGTGGCCTGCATCGCCTCGTAGGCCGCAAAACGGGCGGCGTGACTCTGTGCTCTGCGCCCGCCCGCGGGGTCGGAGCGCGCGCCGACATGCGACATCTCGCGCATCGCGTCCTGCAGGCTTGGGCGATGACCGGCGGCCACAGCGCCCAGCATGGCCGCCCCGAGCAGCACCGGCTCGGGACAGCGCGTCGCCAGCACCGGTAGGCCGCAGGCGTCGGCCAGCATCTGCTGGACCCACGGGCTTGCGCCGGCCCCGCCGCTGATCACGACGCTCTCCGGCACCACCCCTTCTGCAGCCTGGGCCTGAAGGATCTGCCGCAGCCCATAGCCCACGCCAAAAACAGCGGCCACATAGGTCGCCACCAGATCGTCGAGCCCGGCTTGGAGGCGCAACCCCGAGATAATCGCTTTCGCGTCCGGGTCAGCATGCGGCGCGCGGTTGCCGAGGAAGTCCGGCACCACAAGTCGGGTGCCAGCCAGATCGATCGCGGCGCTGGGTTCAGTCACCGCCTGCTCCACCTGCCCCAGCAACCAAGCCTGTACCGATTGACCCGCAGCCATCGCCGCCGCTTCGGCCTGGGCCCGCGCTGGATGAGTGGCGATCAGATGGGCGATGGCCTCGCCTGCCGCCGATTGCCCGCCTTCCGAGAGCCATAAGCCGGGCACCATCGCGGAATAGTAAGGCCCCCAGACGCCAGGCACGAAATGCGCCTCGTCCGACGAGGCCATCGTGCAGGCGGAGGTGCCAAAGACATAGGCCATCGTCTTGACCGGCCCCGCGTCCGGGTCCGCCCCGACAGTGCCGATGCCGCCCGCGTGCGCGTCGATCAGACCCGCGCCCACAGGCGTGCCGGGCGCGAGGCCAAGGTCGCGCGCCGCCGCCTCCGTGAGCCCCGCCGCCAGCGGCGTGCCGGGCGGCACAATCTCCTGCCCGATCCGGGCGAAGCCTTCGTCCGCCAACGCGCCCAGACCGATCTCGTGAAAATAGCTCGGGTCCCAGGCCTCCTCATGGGCCAGGTAGGTCCATTTGCAGGTGACCGTACAGGCCGAGCGTGTCAGCGCGCCCGTCGCCTTCCAACTCAGAAAGTCGGGCAAATCGAAGAAGTGCTCAGCCGCCTCGAAGCTCTGGGCGAGGTTTTCCTTCAGCCACAGCAGCTTCGGCGTCTGCATTTCCGGCGAAATCCGCCCGCCGACATAGTCGAGCACGCGGTGCCCTGTCGCATTGATCCGGCGCGCCTGATCGGTTGCCCGGTGATCCATCCAGACGATCACATTGCGCGCGGCGTCGCCGCTATCACTCACCGTGACGGGCGCGAAGCCGGTCCCCAGCACCACCAGCGAACAGGCCGCATCGAAGCCGAGGCCCGCCACATCCTCTGGTGCCACCCCGGCCTCGGCCAAGGCGGCGCGCACACAGGTGCCGACTGCCGCCCAGATGTCATCGGAGGACTGCTCGGCGATCTCGCCGCCCTCACGCCACATCCGGATACCGTGCTTGTGACTCGCCAGCATCTCGCCCGAGGCATCGAAGACCGCCGCCCGCGCGCTCCCTGTGCCCACGTCGACACCGATGAAAACCGGACTCGCCATCAAAGATCCACCGCATTGGGCAGCAGCACCAGATCGCGGATCGTCACGTTCCGCGGTCGTGTGAGCATGAAGAGCACGCAATCGGCCACCTCCTCGGGCTGCATCAGGCTGCCGTTCGCCAATGCCTCCTCCATCTTCGCCTTGGGCCAGTCGTCGAGCAGCGCCGTGACCACTGGCCCGGGCAGGATCGCGCCCACGCGGATGCCGTGCTGCGCGACCTGCCGCCGGACCGTGTGCGTAAACGCCTGCACCGCGTGCTTGGAGGCGGTGTAGATCGGCTCCCAGACGACAGGCACCACCCCGGCGACGGAACTGGTCAGGATCACGTCACCCCGCCCCTGCGCCTTCATATGGGGTAGCACCGCCTGGATGGACCGGAAGGCCGCGTTGATGTTCAGGTTCAGCATGCGGTCCCATTGGTCCGGGTCACCGTCGAGGATATCGCCACCCACATACGCCCCCGCATTGGCGTGAAAGACATCAAGCCCGCCCGCGCGGTCGAGGATCTGCGGCAGCATCTCGGCCACGCTGCCCTTGTCCAGCAGATCGGTGACGATGGGCACGGCGCCCATGCCCTCCGCCGCCTTGGTCACCGCCGTCTCGTCCCGATCCACCAGCGCTACCGTCGCTCCGGCGGCGACGCAGGCCTTCGCACAGGCGAGCCCGATGCCGGAGGCCGCGCCGGTGATCGCCACAACCTGACCGTCCAGTCCCTTCGTCATCTCTGCCTCCCTCAGATGCTGGAATATCCGCCTTCGATCATCAGGATCTCACCGTTCACCAGATCGGAGGCGGATGAGGCGAGGTAAAGCGCCATATCCGCGATCTCCACCGGCTCGCCGAACCGCCCAAGCGGCGTGCGTGCGATGAACGGGTCTTTTTTCTCTGGGGCTGACCAGAGGGTTTTGCCCATCTCGGTCAGCACCACGGTCGGGCAAATCGCATTGACCTGAACGTTATGCGGCGCCGCTTCGGTCATCAGGGATTTGGTCAGCGCGTTCAGCCCGCCTTTCGAACTCGCGTAGGCCGCGTGATCCTGCAGCGCGATAACACCGGTCTGCGACGAGATGTTGATGATCTTGCCGCGGCGGCGCGAGATCATGCCCGGCAACAGTGCTTTCGACAGGATGAAGGGCGCCGTCAGGTTGACCGCCAGCGTCCGCTGCCAGTCGTCCAGCGCATACTCCACCACGGGGCCTGTCACCGCAATGCCCGCACAATTCACCAGAATGTCAATCTCGCCTGCCGCCAGCGCTTGCTCGGCGATATGGTGGGTCTCGCCGGGATCCGACAAGTCGCCGGTCAAGGCAGTGAAGGCACGACCCTTCGCGCGAACCGTCTCGCCCACCGCCTGCAACCGCGCCTCAGAGCGGCCCTGCCCGATCACATCAGCGCCCGCATCCGCAAAGACCTCCGCGATGGCAGCACCGATACCCGAGGACGCACCCGTGACCAGGGCACGGCGTCCTGTCAGGCTGAAACGGTTCTGCCAGTCGGCCATGTGCTACTCCAGGTTGGTGTGATTGGCGCGCATGGCGTCCGGCGCGACATCCAGCCTGTCCCGCAGATCGAGAACCAGAAGCTCGCAAAAGAGAAACATCAGCGCTTCGTAGAGCGAGCCCATGGGCAAGATCGAGGTCGCCGCCGCCCCTTGATCGGCGGCCATCGTCTGAGCCGGCACATGCACCACATGGTCCGCCGCACGCGGTACGGCACCTGCGGGCTCTGCCGTCAGGCAGATGACCTCCGCGCCGGCCTCTTGCGCCACCCCGGCAAGTGCTGCGATTGTCGAGAACTGCCCCGGCCCCGCGCTGACGATCAGCACGTCGCCATCACCCACAGGCGGGGTGGTCATATCGCCCACCACATGGGCGTCGCAGCCCAGATGAAACAGCCGCATGGCCAGCGCCTTCATCATCAGCCCCTCGCGCCCGACACCGTGGCAGGCGATGCGCTGTGCCCGCGCCAGACGATCCGAGAGCGGCTCGATTTGTGCCAGCACCTCGGGCGCCAGACCAGGGCGCAGCTCATCGAGCAGGCGGTCGGCCAAATCCGTCGGCGTCTCAGCCACCATTGCTCAGCCCTCCGCCAGCTTGATCTGGATCTTCACGTCCGTGGGTCGCGCCTCGACCGCGCGGTCGAAGGCGGCGACGCTGTCACGGAACGCGAAGGTCTCGGAGATGAGAGGCTTCAGATCCACCTTGCCGGAAGCGATGAGCGCAATCGCCCGGTCGTACATATTGGCATAGCGAAAGACGGTCTCCATCCGCAGTTCCTTTGACTGCGCGAGCACCAGGTCGATCGGCACCGGATCGACCGGCATGCCGACCCAGACCACGCAGCCGGCCGGCGCGGCCGCCTCCAACGCGTTCTGGATGGATTTCGCGGCACCTGCGCATTCGAAAACCACCTCGGCGCCCCAGCCATCCGTGGCGGCGCGCAGCACGTCGCCTGGATTGTCGCGGGTGACGTTGATGCCCTCGATCCCGTCGTATTGGGCTGCAACATCCAGCTTTTCGTCGACGAGGTCGGAGATGAAGACCTTGGCACAGCCCCCGGCGAGCGCGGCGAGCGCCACCATGATCCCGATTGGCCCGGCGCCACAAACAAAGCCGATGTCGCCCGGCTTGATCCCCGCCCGCGTCGCCGCCTGCATGCCGATGGCAAAGGGCTCGACCATGGCGCCTTCGGCAAAGCTTACGCTGTCGGGAAGCTTGTAGGTGAAGGCCGCTGGATGCACCACCGACGGGGTGAGGCAGCCATGCACGGGCGGCGTGGCCCAGAAGCGCACCGCCGGGTCCACGTTGTAGACACCCAGCTTGGTCGCGCGCGACGCCATGTCGGGAATCCCCGGCTCCATGCAGACCCGGTCGCCCACAGCCAGATGGGTCACTTCGGCGCCCACTTCCGTGATCGTGCCCGCGGCCTCGTGGCCGAGCACCATCGGCTCTGTCACGACGAAACCGCCAATCTTGCCGTGCGTGTAGTAGTGCACGTCGCTGCCGCAGACACCGACGGTGTGAATGGCGATGCGCACATCGCGGGGCCCAAGCGCATCGGCCAGCGCGATCTCGCGCAGGCTCAGGCGGTTTTTCTCCTCCAGAACAAGTGCTTCGGCCATACTCTTTCTCCTCCCTCAATCGCCTTGCGCATCGGCCACGGCGAGCAGCCCGCGCGCGGTGTTTTCATCCGTCACCAGTGTGTCCACCATCCTGCGACGAAGCGCGGCCAGCAGGATCGGCACCTTGTGCGCGCCGCCGGCGGCGAGGATCACATTGTCGATCCGGTCAAGATCGTCCAGCGTCATGCCGATCACACGCTCATTCAGCGGGTGGTCGATCAGCGCGCCCTCGGCGTCGAGCACATAGCCCATGATGTCTCCGACGCCTCCCAAGGCGACAAGATCGTCGCGGCTCACGTCGCGCGGCAAGGCATCCCGCACCAGCAGCGAGCTTTGCAAATCGCCCGTCGCCAACGCCAACGCCTCGCAGCCGCGCACCCGGTCGAGCTGCTCCGCAATCACGTCCTGTTCCATGAACAGATCGCGGCTTTCCCGGCTGCCAGCGTAGAGAGGTGCGATGAAGAAGCTGTGCTGCGCATTGCAAAGGTCCGCCAGCCGGGTGGTGATCTCATAGCCGTTCACGTCCGATCCGCGCGACACGCCGCCCATCACCGAGACAATCTCCAGATCGGGCCGATTGATGGGCTGCATGTGCCGCGTCGCCAGGTTGAGCGTATTGCCCCAGGACATGCCGAAAGTCGCGATCGTCGGATCCGAAAGCACCGTGCCCAGCAGCGCCCCGAGCCCCGCGCCCACCAGCGGGGTGACGGCCTCCGCATTTTCGGGCGAGGGCACGATGCAGACGCGGTGCAGACGGAACCGATGCTCCAGCGTCCATTCCAGCTCGGCGGCGGCGGCGTAGACGCTTTCGACGTTGACCCGCAGGATCCCGCGCCGCCGCGCCTCGCTCAGGCTCTTGTTGACCCGCACCCGCGTGATGCCGAACCGGTCGGCCGCCTCGCTCTGGGTCAGGCCCTCGATCTCGCAGGCCCAGGCCAGCCGCACCAGCAGCTGCTCCTCCGTGTCAATCTGATCGATCTTGATGTAGCGCGCCATGGCCTGCCCTAACGCCTCACTTCACCGCACCCATGGTCAGCCCGCGGACCAGCTGCTTGGAGGCAATCAGCGCGAAGATCAGAACCGGGATCACAATGAGCGTGGAGGTGGCCATGATCTTGCCGTATGGCAGGTTGTAGCCCTCCATGAAAGAGACGGCCATCGCCGGGGCGGTCTTGGCCTCGCTGCGGGTCAGAATCAGCCCGAACATCAGCTCGTTCCACGAAAAGATGAAGGAGAAGATGGCGGAGACCGCGACGCCCGGCATCGCCAGCGGCAGGCAGATCTTGCGCATGATCGTGAATTGCGAAGCCCCTTCGAGCCGCGCGGCTTCGTCGAGGTCGTAGGGTATACCGCGAAACTGGTCGGTCACGATCCAGATCACGATGGGCAGGTTGAACGTCAGGTAGATCAGGATCAGCGTGATGTGCTTGTCCAGAAGATCGAGGTTGCGTGCGATCAGGAAGAAGGGCAGCGCCAGCACGATGGGGCTGACCATCCGGTTGGTGATGAACCAGAACCACAGATCCTTCTTGCCGCGGAACTCGAAGCGGGCGAGGGCAAAGGCGGCAGGCACACCGAGCACCAGTGCCAGCAGGGTCGTGCAAACCGCGATGATCAGCGAATTGATCAGCGTGCGCAGCACCCCGTCGTCGAACAGCGCCTCGCGGTAGTTCGCCAGCGTCGGTTCGAAGATCCACACCGGTGGCGCCTCAAGCGCCACGACTTGAGTCTTCAGCGAGGTCGTCACCATCCAGTAGAAGGGAAAGACGCAGACCGCGATCACCAGTGCCAGGAGCACGATCTGCCAGAAGAGGGAGCGCGTGGACGTCATGGCTCAGACCTCCTTGTAGAAGAGGCGGATGTAGATCTGCGCCAGCACGATGGTGATGATCAGCAGGATGACCGCTTGCGCCGAGGCCAGCCCCTGGTCGAAGGCGCGGAACCCCACCCGCTGGATCATGAGCGAGATGAATTCGGTCGCGGCCCCCGGTCCGCCGCGCGTCAGGGTAAAGACCATGTCGAAGAGCTTCAACGTATCCGCCGTGCGCAGGATCAGCACCGCCGTCAGCCCCGGCAGCAGGAAAGGTAGTTGCACATAGCGCAGTATCACCCACCAGCTCTTGGTCTCAAGCCGGGCCGCCTCTTCGACCTCGCCTGGCACCATCGTGAGCCCCGCCAGAAGCACGAGCGCCACGAAGGGCGTCCACTGCCAGACGTCCCAGAACACGATCATGATGAAGGCGTTTTGCGGATCGCCGATCCAGTTGATGTCGGCCCCACCCATCAGCTGATTCACGACCCCGAATTTCTGGTTGAACATCACCTGCCCCAGCAGACCGACGACCGCATAGGTGGTCGCCATGGGCAGCACCAGGCTGAGCCGGCAGAGCGTCTTGACCAGCGTCAGACCGGGCTGGTGCAGAAGCAGCGCAATCCCGAGCCCGAGGCCAATCTGCAAGGGCAATGCCGTGCCCAGCAGGAAGAACGTGCGCCCCATGGCCTGCCAGAAGACCTCGTCGGTCAGTACCTCCCAGTAATTTGCAAGGCCAATGAACTCGACCTGTCGCAGTTTGGTGAGGTTGAAAAAATGCAGCGAGGTCCAGACCGCATAAAGCAGGGGCGCAATGCCCACGATGGCCAGACCGAACACCGCAGGGCCAATGAAGCCGAAAAGCGTGCGCTTCGATACTCTGTTCTGCATGGAGGCCTCCCCTGCCCCGCGGGGTCTGGCGTGGGCGGCACGCGTGGTGCCGCCCATCACTGTCCCAGGTCAGGCGCCTACTGCGCGAGCGGTTTGTCACCGTCGTAATAGCCCGCGGACTCCAGAACCTCTTCCATGCGGGTGCCGATTTCCTGCGCACCTTCCTCGGTGGTCACTTCACCCAGCATCATTTTGGTGCCCCACTCCTGCACGATCTCGGTGATCTCGGGCCATTCGGCGAAGCGCGGGCGGAACTCCGGCACACCGTCCTGCCAGCTTTCCACGAGAGCCGGGATGAACTTGTAGGTCTCGGCCAGGCCTTCGTCCTGATAGACCGACTGGCGGGCCGGCACACCGCCGCGTTCGAGGTACTCTTTGGCATTTGCCTTGGACGTTGCCCACTGGATGAAGAGCCAGGCTGCCGCCTTCTCGTCGTCATCCGCCTGTTCGGCCACCGCAAGCGAGAAGCCGCCCAACGCAGGCTTACGGCCGGCTGGTCCCATGGGTTCTGGCGCGATCTCGACACAATCCGCCACGGCCGAGGTTTCTGGTGAGACAACCGTCGAATAGAAGGCCGACCATTCAGTGATCATCGCCACATCACCTTGGGCAAAGGCGTTGACCGTCTCCGCATGGTCGTAGGCCACGATGCCGTCGGGCATGTATTGCATCAGGTCCTGGCGGAACTTCAGCCCGGCCTGGCTTTCTTCGCTCATGAGGTTCGACTTGAACTCGTCATCCAGGAACGATCCGCCGAAGGGCCAGAGTACGCGTGCGAAACTGTCTGCCGATTGCGTCTCGTTGCGCTTCGACTGCAGTGCGAAAGCATATTTGCCGTCCTTGGTCAGCGCCGGGCCGTAGGTGTCCTTCAGCTCTTCCCAGGTCTCCGGCGGCCCGTCGAAACCCGCCTCTTCCAGCATGCAGCGGTTGTAGAACATCAGCCCCGAGTAGTTGTCGAAGGGCAGCCCATAGATCGTGTCATTCCAGCCGCCGAAAGCATTCAGCACCAGCGGGAAGAAATCGTCCATGTCGAGATCCGGGTCGATGATATCCGGGTAACTCGCCTGGATTTCCTCGACCGGCACGATCCATTCATTCTCGGCGAAATTGCCGATCCACACCAGGTCGATCAGCGCGATATCCAGATCGCCCTGCGCGACGAAGTCTCGCACCTGCTCACCCAGCGCGTTCTCGTAGGGATGCTTGATGATGTTGACCTTGATCCCGGTCTCTTCCTCGAAGGCAGGCAGCATCGCTTCGATCGCCTCATAGCCGGGGCGCAGCAGGAACACCACATCGACCGTGGTGCCCGCATAGGGTTCCGCCGCTTTCGCGAGGCTCCAGCCGTGTCCGTCGGCTGTCGCGCCTGTTGCCCCAAGGCTCACCAGCGCAGATGTGCAAAGCAAAGTCTTCAGTCTCATGGAAATCCTCCCTGTGTTTCGAACATTTGTTCGCTATGTAATATAAAAGTATTGACCTGCGCGCGTTGTCAATACAAACGTAACATAGCTAAGCCAATTGTACGAAAGACGTGGGAGGGCCGTGTGGCCACCATTCAGATCAAGGGGTTGAACAAGTTCTACGGCGCCACTCAAGCGCTCTTCGACGTGTCACTCGATATCGAAGACGGTGAATTCTGCGTGTTCGTGGGCCCCTCCGGCTGTGGCAAATCCACTTTGCTGCGCACCCTGGCTGGGCTCGAGGCCGCCGATTCGGGCAGTATCACCATCGACGGCTCCGACGTCACACACGCCGAGCCGGCGGACCGGAAGATCTCGATGGTGTTTCAGTCGTATGCGCTCTACCCGCACATGAGCGTGCGCGACAACATGGACTTTGGCATGAAGGTCAACAGGTTCGACGAGGCCACCCGGAAAGAGCGCATCGCCGAAGCCGCACGAATCCTGCAACTCGAAGATTATCTCGACCGCAAGCCGGGCCAGCTCTCCGGTGGGCAGAGGCAGCGAGTCGCCATCGGCCGCGCCATCGTGAAGAACCCGAAGGTGTTTCTTTTCGACGAGCCGCTCTCGAACCTCGACGCCAAGCTGCGGGTGCAGATGCGGGTCGAGCTTGAGGGCCTGCACCGCCAGCTTGGCGCGACGATGATCTATGTCACCCACGATCAGGTCGAGGCGATGACCATGGCGGACAAGATCGTGGTGCTGAACGGCGGCCGCATCGAGCAGGTCGGCAGCCCCATGGAGCTTTACCACGCGCCGGTCTCGCGCTTTGTCGCGGAATTCATCGGCTCACCCGCCATGAACGTCTTCGAGGGAAGGGTCACCTCTGGCCTTACGCTGAAACCCAGCGCTCAGCTTGTCGGTTGCCGGCCCGAGCACTTCGAGTTGCTTGCCAAGGGCGATGGGCACATCGACGCGACCGTCCGTGTCAAGGAACGGCTCGGCGCCGAGACGCTGCTCTACCTCGACACCGGCCGCGCGCAAGAGCTTGTCGCCCGGGTCGATGGCGACAACGAAATTGAGGTGGGTGCCGAAGTTGGCCTCGGCATCCCGCCCGCACGGCTGCACCAGTTCGACGCCGAGGGCCATGCACTCCGGTAGGCAGATGTCCACACGCCCCGGGCATGCCGCTGCCTTGGCCGGTCCCAACGCGAGCGTGGATCTCGTGATCTTCGATTTCGACGGGGTCGTTGCGGATAGCGAGGTGATCTCGCTCACGACCTTGCGCGAGAGCCTCAAGGCTCATGACCTCGACCTATCGCTCGACGAAGTGCGCCGCCGATGTCTCGGCGTTTCGGTGTCGAAAATCGCCCAGATGCTGGTCGACGAAAACGCTGCTGCCGATGTCGACCGGTTTCGGGCCGACTGGGAAACGCGCCTTTTCGACCGCTTCCGTCGCGATTTGAAGCCGGTCCCCGGCGTCGTCGCCTTGCTCGACCGTCTTACCGCCCGCGATATCGCCTTTTGCATTGCCTCGAGCGGCACGCATCAACGCATCGGCGTCGCGCTGGGTGCGATGGGGTTGCGGCACCGCTTCGCACATGTCTTCAGCGCGGAAGACGTCGCGCGCGGCAAACCTGCGCCTGATCTCTTTCGGCACGCAGCACGATCGATGAATATCCGCCCCAACCGCTGCCTCGTGATCGAGGATTCCGTCTTCGGTGTCACTGCCGCTCGGGCGGCCTCCATGCCGGTGATCGGCTTTCTCGGAGGCGAACACCTCAAGGCGATCCGCGACGCACACGCGGCTGAACTGAGCGATGCAGGGGCTCACACCATCGTCGACAGCCATACCGCGCTCTTTTCGGCCGCCAAAGACCTGCGAGGGCTAAGCGCGCAATAGGCCACTTCGCCCGCGTCACTACAGAGGAAGGCACGTCACCAGTGAGGTCTGTTCGGAAGGAAATCGATGAGAAGACGCGACTCCGTCCCAATTGTGGCGACCGGTCCCGCCCATCAGATCATCCAACACACAGGTCATGCGAGCCCCCAAAAGGAGCTATCCACAGCAATTGCCGGCACGTCGTATGTGCAATCATCGCCAATGCAAAAACACGGAAACCTCGCCCGCCTTCGATGGCATCGGAAACGCTATCCGACGAGCACTGTTGGTTGACCCGACACGACACCGGAATAGGCCGACCTGCGTGCAAAGCGCGCTTGTTTGGCCGCCCGCAGCAACCTGCCAGCCCCTCTTCGAGATAATGCCGCACCCATGTCATGTGGGTCACCTCCCAGCCCTCGCTGGCCGGAGGGATGCCGAAGCAGTGATACCCGAACCGCGGGCGGGCGTTGGCCAATCCACGTTGCCGCTTTCGCAAGCCCTCATCCCCTGATCGTGCGTGTGATGCCGACGGGCTGACCGGTGCAAGCCCGCCGACTGGCAGCGGACGTTCGCCATTTTTGTCGCGAAAGCCTCGAGCGCAGCGTTTCCGACCGGGCCGTCCGGCTTCGAGGGGTGTTCTCGTTTGCCAATGCGCACGACTTCTTTGCATCCGACGCACTCGTGCCGCCCAGCTTTGCTTTGTGTTTGTGGAGCCCGGCATCGCTGACCCCGGACATGCCGCAGAGCGTCCGATCTTCAACCCCTGCCTTCAACTGCTTGAGGGCTCCAATGAGCTGTTCGTCAAAATAACCTGCGATCCGCAACTCATCCCGTGCTCAGCCCCATCATCACCACCTTAACGGTCTTGATTCGGGAGGATGCGTGGCCACCAAATCCGACAAGGCCGCGCGCGCGGACTGCACCAGTCCTATCGAATGGAGTTGCTTTGCCTCCGCCCGTGTCCCGGTTGCGCCATTGGTTCGAGCAACCAATGGAGGACGAGCTGCTTCACGTCGAGGGCGGGAGGGTCAATCACAAGACGGTCGCGCGACGAGACCTTGTCCGCCATTGGTCCGAGGACAATGGTCGAGTGGCGTGAGCAAGGAGCACGGCTTGCACAGCGACCTAAGAAGCGGCGACGGCTCTGTCACACGGACAGTTCGATCATCAGAATGAGG
>NZ_JALIEB010000028.1 GCF_025755255.1 Roseobacter sinensis
CCGGGTATGGCGCCGCCATACCCGGCCAGCCGCCCCGGCACTCCGAACCGGCCTTCGGTGTATTTGGCGATGTTGTCGGGGCGGGCGAGATAGGTCTTGCCGACGGTCTGAATGCCCGCCACCCAGCGCCAGCCCAGCGTGTTGGAGGCCGGATCGCCGTCAAGAAGGTGCCGCAGGAAAAAATCCGCACCCAACTCCCAGGGCAGCTCCAGCGTGAAGATCCAGATGGAGGCAAACCACATGCGGGCATGGTTGTGCAGATAGCCGGTGTTCACCAGCTCGTCGGCCCAGCCGTCGAAGCACGCAATGCCGGTGTCGCCCGTGCACGCGGCTTCCCAGCGATCCCGCAGCCCCGCTTGCGTCTGCACGTCGTCCCACTGCCGCCGCAGGTCGCGCCGGTACTCGTCCCAGACGCCGGGCCGCAGCTCCAGCCAGCCTTTCCAATATGTGCGCCAGAACACCTCCTGGATGAACTTCTCTGCGGCCTGGGGCGCGTGCCGCGCGAGGACGGCTTGCAAGACCTCCTCTTCGGTGATCAGGCGGCAGCGCAGATAGGGCGAGAGGCCCGAGACGCCGTGATGCCGTCCGGGGCCCAGATCGTAGTTGCGCCGCGCGGCATAGTGGCGGCCCGCGCGCGGAAGAAAGGCGGAGAGCCGTTCGAGGGCCGCGGTCCGGGTCGGAGGAAAGCTGTCGAGCGCCATCATCTCGGCCCACCTAGCGGCCCCGACCAGCAGATCAATCCCACCCGCAGAGATGGAATCCGCCTCTTGCGGCCCTCCGACGCCAATACTAAGATTTGCGTAACGTTTCGTCGGGTATGGTCCCGCGAACACCAACTGACAGGCAATCCCACATGAAAGATCCCTTTGAGACCTATATGAATACGCTTGTGCCCATGGTCGTGGAGCAGACCAGCCGGGGCGAGCGGGCCTATGACATCTTCTCGCGTCTTCTGAAAGAACGGATCGTCTTTCTGTCCGGACCCGTGCATGACGGGATGTCCTCGTTGATCGTCGCACAGCTGCTGCACCTCGAGGCGGATAACCCGTCGAAGGAGATCAGCATGTACATCAATTCGCCCGGTGGCGTGGTGACGAGCGGTCTGTCGATCTATGACACGATGCAATACATCAAGCCTAAGGTTTCCACGCTGGTCATCGGGCAGGCAGCCTCCATGGGATCGCTGCTTTTGACAGCAGGTGAGCCGGGCATGCGGTTTTCACTGCCGAACTCCCGCGTGATGGTGCACCAGCCCTCGGGGGGCTATCAGGGCCAGGCGACGGATATCATGATCCACGCGCAGGAGACCCAGAAACTCAAGACGCGGCTCAATGAGATCTACGTCAAACACACGGGGCAAACCCTTAAAAAGGTTGAAGAAGCGCTGGAGCGCGACAACTTCATGTCGCCGGAGGAGGCGCAGAAATGGGGCCTCATCGACGAGATTGTGGAGAACCGCGCGAAGGGTGACGACGACAGCTAGGCGCGGCGGCAGGACGCACGGTCAGTTTACCAATTAGCGATTGTGGACCTGCCAGCGCTGCCCTAAGCTGTCATGGTGTAACAAGTAAGATGCGGGCGGACGGGCCGTCTGCAACACGACAAGACCTGGAAGGCTCGACATGGCGACGAATACGACCGGCGACAGTAAGAACACCCTCTATTGCAGCTTTTGCGGCAAGAGCCAGCATGAGGTGCGAAAGCTGATCGCGGGCCCGACCGTCTTCATCTGCGATGAATGTGTCGAGCTCTGCATGGATATCATCCGCGAAGAGACGAAGGCCTCCGGGCTCAAGGCGACGGACGGCGTGCCGACGCCCAAAGACATCTGCGAGGTGCTCGACGATTATGTGATCGGGCAGGCAACGGCCAAGCGGGTGCTGTCGGTGGCGGTGCACAATCACTACAAGCGGCTCAACCACGCACAGAAGGGTGGTGACATCGAGCTGGCGAAGTCGAACATCCTGTTGATCGGCCCAACCGGCTGCGGCAAGACGCTGCTGGCTCAGACGCTGGCGCGAATCCTCGATGTGCCCTTCACGATGGCCGATGCAACCACGCTGACCGAAGCCGGTTACGTGGGTGAGGATGTGGAGAATATCATCCTCAAGCTCCTGCAAGCCTCCGAGTACAACGTCGAGCGGGCGCAGCGCGGCATCGTCTATATCGACGAGGTCGACAAGATCACCCGCAAGTCGGAAAACCCCTCGATCACCCGAGACGTCTCGGGCGAGGGCGTGCAACAGGCGCTCCTGAAGCTGATGGAAGGCACCGTGGCCTCGGTGCCGCCGCAGGGCGGGCGCAAGCATCCGCAGCAGGAGTTCCTGCAGGTGGACACGACGAACATCCTCTTCATCTGCGGCGGGGCCTTCGCGGGGCTCGACAAGATCATCGCGGCGCGCGGCAAGGGCTCGGCCATGGGCTTCGGCGCCGATGTGCGTGAAAACGACGAGCGCGGCGTGGGCGAGATCTTCACCGATCTGGAGCCCGAAGACCTCTTGAAATTCGGTCTGATCCCGGAATTCGTCGGTCGCTTGCCGGTGCTGGCGACGCTCGAGGATCTGGACGAGGACGCGCTGGTGACGATCCTGACTCAGCCGAAAAATGCGCTTGTGAAGCAGTATCAGCGGCTTTTCGAGCTGGAGGATACGCAGCTCAGCTTTACCGATGATGCACTCTCCGCAATTGCAAAGCGCGCGATCGAACGCAAGACCGGGGCGCGGGGACTGCGGTCGATCCTGGAAGACATCCTGCTCGACACGATGTTCGATCTGCCAGGGCTCGGCAGCGTCACTGAAGTTGTGGTGAACGAGGAGGCGGTGGTCTCAGATGCCGCACCTCTGATGATCCATGCGGACACCGAGAAGGAACCGGCGAGCGCCAGCTGAGACCGGCCAGCAGGGGCGGCGCAAAAAGGGCGGGCATCGAACCCGCCCTTTTTGCTGGGCGCATAGCCGAGGTGTTTCGATAAACCGCACCGGCAGCTCCGCCTGACCGGTGGGGCCCTGGCAAACACCAGATGAGCAACAGGAGCCTGTCATGACCATGCGACGCATCCCTTCCGGTGGCGCTTACGAAGAGAAGATCGGCTATTGCCGCGCGGTGGTAGCCGGGGGCTGGGTGCATGTGGCCGGCACCGTCGGGCAGGGGGACACGGTGACGGCGCAATGTGCCTCGGCTCTCGGCATCATCGAGGACGCGCTCCGTGCAGCGGGATGCGGGTTTTCCGACGTCGTGCGTGTCACCTACATGCTGCCTGATCGGGCCGAGTTCGAGCCCTGCTGGCCGCTGCTGGCCGAGACGTTTGGCGCCCACCCACCCGCCGCGACGATGATCGAATGCGGGCTGATCGATCCCAAGTATCGTATCGAGATCGAAGTCACTGCCCGGCTGCCCGAATAAGCGGGAAATGCCGCCCATCGAACTGGACGTTTCTCCGACAATCCGCCATATGTGGCATGAAACCCCGACGGGAGACATCTGATGGGATTACTGACACCAATCCTGCGCGCAGTGACCTGGTGGAATGGCCAGACGCTGAACACCCAACTGTGGACCTGGCGCAAGGGCGTGAAGGTCGGCGAAGACAGTCAGGGCAATGTGTTCTACGAGAACAAGGACAAGACGCGACGCTGGGTGATCTACAACGGTGAGGCAGAGGCCAGCCGTGTGGATCCCGAGTGGCACGGCTGGCTGCATCACACCTGGGATGCAGCCCCCACCGAAGCGCCACTGCCCCGCAAGGCGTGGGAGAAGCCGCATCAGGAGAACCTGACCGGCACAGCCCTGGCCTATGCGCCCAAAGGCTCGATCCGCCGCAGCGACCCGGCTCCGCGCAGCGACTACGAAGCCTGGTCGCCGGAGTAACCCATGGCAGAAAACACCACCACCGAAGTGCTTGTCGGGGCCGGGGTGCTGGCGCTTGCGGCCGGCTTTGTCTTCTATGCCGCGCAGGTGACGGAGCTCTCCGCCAATTCGAGCACCTATCCTCTGGAAGCCAGCTTCCGAAGCCTTGAAGGCGTCAGCGTCGGCACCGATGTGCGGCTGGCGGGCGTGCGTGTGGGGTCGGTGGCTGCGGTTGACCTCAACCCCGAGACCTACCGTGCCGATACAGTCGTCGCGGTGCAGCAAGGCATCGAAATCCCCGATGACAGCGCCATCGTGATCTCTTCCGAAGGCCTGCTTGGCGGCAATTTTGTCGAGATCGTACCGGGTGGGTCGCCGTTCTTCTTCGAGCCGGGCGATACGATTACGGACACGCAAGGGGCCGTGAGTCTGGTGTCGCTGCTCCTGAAATTCGTTAGCGGGTCATCGGAATGATCCTCCGGCTGGCACTGTTGCTTGGGCTGGTTGCCGGAGCTGCAGCGGCGCAGCAGGTGAGCGAAGCCGACGGCGTTGTGCTGCGCGGGCTCGATAAGATCAGTGGCCAAGTCTACGACATCGAGATGAGATCGGGGCAGACGGCCGCCTTCGAACAGCTGCGCATCACCCTGAACAGCTGCCGCTTTCCGGTGGGCAACCCCTCGGGTGATGCCTTTGCCGCGCTCGAGGTGGCTGATGCGATTCAGGGCACCACGGTCTTCTCAGGCTGGATGATCGCGTCGGCTCCGGCGCTCTCGGCGATGGATCACGCGCGCTATGACCTTTGGGTCATGCGCTGCACCACCTCCTGAGGGCTGCGCAGGGGCGGGGCCGTGAAGCTCGCCGGCAGATCCTGCGCCACAGCAAGCGCGCGGTGATAGGTTGCGCGCGAGACCTCAAGCCCACCCAGCGAAGCCAGATGCTCGGTCAGGAACTGCGTGTCGAACAGCTTGAAACCGCCTTCACCAAGACGATCGACGAGACAGGCCAGCGCGATCTTCGACGCATTCGTACGGCGCGAGAACATGCTTTCGCCGAAAAACACCGCGCCCAGGACCACCCCGTAGACACCACCGACGAGCGTTTCGCCCTCCCAGACTTCGAGGGAATGCGCCTTGCCGATATGATGTAACTCTATGTAAAGGTTTCGGATTTCCTCGTTGATCCACGTGTCGATCCGATCCGCGCAACCCTCCACAACCCCTTCGAAGTCGCGGTTGATGCTGATCTCGAACGAGGTGTTGCGCATCGCGCGGCGCAGCGACCGCGAGGCGTGGAACCCATCGAGCGGCATGACCCCGCGGCGCTGTGGATCGACCCAGAAGATCTCCGGATCGTCGCGATGTTCGGCCATGGGGAAGATCCCCGTGGCATACCCCTGCATCAGTACATCCGGGGTCAGCCGCATGAGGGTCAGCCGTCGCCGAGATTGGTCTCCAGCCAATGCTCCAGCCAATGGATGTTGTAGCCGCCGGTCAGCACATCCTCTTCCTGCAAGAGCGCATGGAAGAGCGGTACGGTGGTGTCGACCCCATCGACAATCAGCTCACCAAGCGCGCGGTTGAGCCGCGCCAGCGCTTCCGGCCGGTCGCGCCCGTGCACAATCAGCTTGCCGATCAGGCTGTCGTAGTAGGGCGGGATGGAATAGCCGTCATAAAGCGCGGAATCCATGCGCACGCCAAGGCCGCCGGGCGCGTGGTACTGCGTGATCCGGCCGGGGCAGGGTGCGAAGTTCGGCAGCTTCTCGGCATTGATCCGGACCTCGATGGCGTGACCGTTGATCTGCAGATCCTCCTGCTGAAAGGACATCTCCATGCCCGCGGCAACCCGGATCTGTTCCCGCACGAGGTCGACGCCAAAAATGGCTTCGGTCACGGGGTGTTCCACCTGCAGGCGGGTGTTCATCTCGATGAAATAGAATTCGCCGTTCTCATAGAGGAACTCGATGGTGCCTGCGCCGGTGTAGTTGATCCGCGCGACTGCATCCGCACAGGTCTTGCCGATGGCCGCGCGCTCTTCGGGCGAGATCACGGGGCCGGGCGCTTCTTCGAAGACCTTCTGATGGCGCCGCTGCAGCGAACAATCCCGCTCGCCCAGATGCACCGCACGCCCCTTGCCGTCGCCAAAGACCTGAATTTCGATGTGGCGCGGTGTCGTGAGGTACTTCTCGATGTAGACCTCGTCATTGCCGAAATTCGCCTTGCCCTCGGCCCGCGCGGTCAGGAAGGCTTTTTCCATCTCATCCGCGTTCAGCGCCACCTTCATGCCGCGCCCGCCGCCACCCGCGGTGGCCTTGATGATCACCGGATAGCCGATCTCTTCGCCTAGCCGCTTGGCCTCCTCCAGCGAAGCCACACCGCCCTCGGAGCCGGGCACGCAGGGAACCCCCAGCTTCTTCATGGTGTCCTTGGCGGTGATCTTATCGCCCATGATGCGGATGTGTTCGGCTGTGGGGCCTATGAAAGTCAGGTCGTGGTCCTCGACCACCTGAACAAATCCAGCGTTTTCAGACAGAAAGCCATAGCCGGGGTGAATGGCCTCTGCGCCCGTGACCTCGCAGGCGGCGATGATCGCGGGCACCGAGAGATAGCTTTGCGGGCTCGACGGCGGGCCAATGCAGACGCTCTCATCCGCCATGCGCACATGCATCGCGTCGCTGTCGGCGGTGGAATGCACGGCGACGCTGGCAATGCCCATCTCGCGCGCGGCGCGCACCACGCGCAGAGCGATCTCGCCCCGGTTGGCAATCAGGATTTTATTGAACATGAGCGCCCCCTTATTCGAGGATCACAAGCGGCGTGCCGAACTCCACCGCCGCCCCGTCTTCGACGAGGATGCGTTTCACAGTGCCCGCGCGCGGCGCGGGGATGTGGTTCATGGTCTTCATCGCTTCGACGATCAGCAGCGTATCGCCCTCGCTGACGTTGGCACCCACAGAAATGAAGGCTGCAGCCCCCGGTTCGGGCTGCATGTAGACCGTGCCGACCATGGGTGATGTCACCGCACCGGGGTGATTGGCCGGGTCTTCGCTGGTCTCGGTCGGGGCAGGCGCCGATCCGCTGGCGGCGGCGGGGGCTTCCACGGCTGCGGGCGCCGGCGCGGCCGCGACCTGGCTCACCACCTGCTGCTGAAGGTGACGGCTCACCCGCACGTTCAGGCTGTCATCTGCCCCGTAGTCGCGCTTGACCTGCAGCTCCGTCAGATCGTTTTCCCGCAGCAATTCGGCCAGGGCCTGGATGAAGGCCACATCGGCGTCATGGTTCTTTTTTGTCATGTAAGTCCTCGACCGTTCCGGGGGAGCCTTCTTGCCTGCGGCTCTTGTTCCTGCGCATTCGTTATAGGGGAAGGGTCTGGCCATGAAAACCCGCCACTTGCAGCCCCTAGCGGGCGACTTAGAGTGGTCTGAAAGGGGGGATGCAAAGATGAACCTGGCACTCTGGCTCGCACGCACGGCACAGGTGGCGCCCGACCGGCCCGCGCTGTTTTCCGGGCGCACCCTCGTCGCGACATATGGTGCGTTCGATGCACAGGCCCGGTCGGTTGCAGCGGCGCTGACGGCCCGCGGCGTGGCACCGGGAGACCGGGTCGCCCTCTTCATGACCAATTGCCCCGCCTATCTGATTGCCTTCTACGGCATCTGGTGCGCAGGCGCGGTGGTCGTGCCGATCAATGCCAAGCTCCATGGGCGCGAGGCGGTCTACATTCTTGAAAATGCGGGCGCTTCGGTGGTCTTCGCAGGCGCCGATCTGGCCGAGACGCTGGCGGAGGCGGGCGTTACGGCTGAGGTCATCATTGCACCGGGACCTGCGTTCGACACCATGTGCACGGAGGCCCCGGTCACGGCACCCGTCCCGCGCAGCCCGTCCGATATCGCCTGGCTCTTCTACACCTCCGGCACCACGGGCAAACCCAAGGGCGTGATGATGACCTTCCGGATGCTGACGGCGATGAGCCTGTGCTATGCGCAGGATGCGGACGCGGTGCGGCCCGAGGATGCCACGCTTTATGCAGCACCGATGAGCCATGGCGCCGGGATCTATAACATGATGCATGCGCGCGCGGGGGCGCGGCACGTCTGCCCGGTTTCGGGCGGCTTTGATCCGGGTGAAATCTTCGATCTCGCCGCTGCTTTCGACAGTGTACAGATGTTTGCGGCTCCCACTATGGTCAAGCGGCTGACCGAGGCTGGCAAGGCTTCCGGGCGGCGCGGCACGGGGCTGCGCACCATCGTTTACGCAGGCGGGCCGATGTACAATGCCGACATCATCGAGGCGGTGGATCACTTCGGCCCGATCTTTGTGCAGATTTACGGGCAGGGGGAGTGCCCGATGGGGATCACCGCGCTGTCCCGCGCCGACGTGGCGGACCGGACGCATTCCAAATGGCGCGCGCGGCTGCAATCGGTCGGGCGGGCGCAGTCGGCCGTGGAAGTGGCCATCGGCGATGCGGAGGGCCGGCCTTTGCCGGCAGGCGCGCACGGCGAGATCATGGTGCGGGGAGACACGGTGATGCCGGGCTATTGGCAGAACCCGGAGGCCACGGCCAAGGCCTTGGTGCACGGCTGGCTGATGACCGGCGATATGGGCTTCATGGACGCTGATGGCTATGTCACCCTGCAGGACCGGTCCAAGGATATGATCATCAGCGGTGGCTCCAACATCTACCCGCGCGAGGTGGAGGAAGTGCTGTTGATGGACCCGGGGGTGCAGAAGGTCTCGGTTGTCGGGCGTCCGCACCCGGACTGGGGCGAGGAGGTCGTGGCCTTTGTGGTTGGGCAGGCAGATCGCGCGCGGCTTGACCAATTGTGCCTTGACAATATCGCACGATTCAAGCGCCCGAAAGACTATATTCGGCTCGATGCCTTGCCAAAAAACAACTATGGCAAGGTTCTGAAAACTGAATTGCGCGCCTTGCTTGAGCGTGCGCCCGCCGGCTGAGGGCCAAAACTCGCGCCTGCCCCGAAGGTTCCCGTCACCGCACGATTTTGTCTAAATGCGCACAGCGGTGTTATGATCGGTTTGCGCCCCTCTTTCCGCCTGCCCTCTACAGGCGCTGCGGTCTCAGGCACAGCACCGTTCTGCAACGGCTGAGGCGCAGCAGCCGAGCGTCGTGTTGGCCCATATCGCGGCGGGCTTACACTGGGCGGTCTGCTCCGCCAGCGGCAGGATCGCCGCGTCTTCGTCGCTGCGAAGATCGCCTGGTCTGTACCGCCGCAGCCCGCGGTTGCCGGGTGCGCATTCGACATGAAGCGGGCTGTCGCCCAGACCAGGGACGCTTGCAATGCTCTGGCGCAGGATCGCCGCCGCCTTGCCCACCGTCAGCGCATTGCCTCCGTGCCCGTCGAGCAGTTGCAGCGTCGCCTCGTCCCAGCGGCTGAAGCGCGCGCCACAGTCGATGCCCGTCATCTGCGCGTACTTGAGTTCGGTGATGTGATAGCCGGCGCCGATCGGTCCATCGGGTGTCTCGACAATCAGGGTGTGGTCTGCCGGCAGGGCCGTCAACTGCAGCAGCAGCTCGTTCGGTGTCATGGTGCGCCTCTTTCATTTCAATAGATCTTGAAATATCTTACATGAGAATGCAGGCATTTCAAGAGAGTTTGAAATATGAAGGAAAGCGCGGCGTTGGATGCCTTTGCAGCGATGTCCAATGAGACCCGGCTGCGGATTCTGAAACGCCTTGTGGCGGCAGGGCCGACAGGGCTACCGGCCGGTGAGATTGCTGATGCGGTGGGGGCCAGCCCGTCGCGGACTTCTTTCCATCTCTCGACCATGGCAGCCGCAGGCATAATCCGGGCGCAGCGGCAGGCGCGCCAGATCGTCTATGCGGCGGATTTCATGGCTCTCGGCGCGCTGGTGCGCTTTCTCTTGGAAGAGTGCTGCAGCAACGACCCGACGGTGCGCGCCTGCTGCGGGTTGGCGGCGGATCCGGCCTCGGAGACGCAGACACCCGCCCGGAGTGGCGGGTGCGACGATGCGTGAGACAGCCCATGGGTCAGATGGCGAGGTATTCCTCGCGCAGTTCCTTGTTCTCCAGCACCTCCGCGGCTGTGCCGTTGAAGACGATCCCGCCGGTGTCGAGGATCACGGCGCGGTCGGCCAGTTGCAGCGCGCGCACGGCGTTCTGTTCCACAAGGATCGTGGTGATGCCCTGTTCCTTGATCACGCGCAGGGTCTTTTCGATCTCGTCGACGATCACCGGGGCGAGGCCCTCGTAGGGTTCATCCAGCAGCAGCACCTTGATGTCGCGGCAGAGCGCCCGGGCGATGGCGAGCATCTGCTGCTCACCGCCCGAGAGGGTCACGCCTTCCTGGGTGCGGCGCTCGCGCAAGCGTGGGAAGAGATCATAGACCCGCTCGAGCGACCAGCCGATGGGCGGCGCGATCTGCGCCAGCTTGAGGTTTTCCTCCACGGTCAGCCCCGCGATGATCCGGCGATCTTCGGGCACCAGACCGAGGCCGGACTGCGAGGCCTGATAGCTCGACATGCTGTGCAGCGGCTGGTGGTCGAGCCAGATCTCGCCGCGTTTCACCTCCGGATCGCCGAGCCGGGCAATGGCGCGCAAGGTCGAGGTCTTGCCCGCGCCGTTGCGGCCGAGAAGGGCAAGGATCTCGCCTTCGTGCACGTTGAAGCTGATGCCCTGCACAATGTAGCTCTCGCCGTAGTAAGCGTGCATGTCCCAGACCGAGAGAAACGCAGGCGCCGTAGCCGCCTGATTGGCGTGTTTGGAGAAATCTGGCTTTACGTTCATCGTCTGTCTCCGTGTTGTCTCTTCCAAAGCGGTGGCCCGAAGGCCCACCGTACCTGCCTGCGCTGAGCGCGGTGCCGGCAGGTGGGGTGGGCTTTCAGGCCACCCCTGGCTGAGCGGTTATGCCGCGTCCTGCGTCTCGCCCAGGTAGGCTTCGCGTACTTTCGGGTTGCCCTTGATCTTGTCCGGTGTGTCCTCGACCAGCGGCGTGCCCTGGGCCAGCACGGTGATCCGCTCAGCGAGGGAGAACACCACATGCATGTCGTGCTCGATGATCGCGATGGTGATGTCGCGCTCCTCGCTGATCTGTTTCAAGAGGTCGATGGTGTTGTTCGTGTCGGCCCGCGCCATGCCCGCGGTGGGCTCGTCGAGCAGCAAGAGGCGCGGCTCCTGGCTCAGGCACATGCCGATCTCCAGCCGCCGCTTGTCGCCGCGCGAGAGCGAGCCGGCGTGCATCGCGCGTTTGTCGGCCATGTTCATGTCATCCAGCATGTGCTCGGCCCGCTCGATCATGTCCTTCTGCGAGGGGATCGAGGAGATCGCATTGAGCTGGAACGCCCCATCACGCTTGGCAAAGCAGGGGATCATCATGTTTTCCATCACGCTCAAGTCTGCGAAGATCTCGGGCGTCTGGAACACGCGGGAGATGCCCATCTGATTGATCTCGTAAGGTTTGCGGCCCAGCACCGACTGGCCGTCGAACATGACCGAGCCGGTGTCGGGGATCAGCTTGCCGACGAGGCAGTTGAGCAACGTCGATTTGCCCGCGCCATTTGGCCCGATGATCGCATGCACGGTGTTCTCGGCGATGCTCAGGTTCACATCCCCCAGCGCCTGCAAGCCTCCAAAGCGTTTGCCGACGTTCTTGACCTCGAGAATTCCCATGTCTTCTCTCCCTATTCCGCCGGGGTTGTCTTGCCGTCAGGCTTGTCGTCCGCGGGCTTCTTCCGCTTGAAGAGCCGCCCCACGCGCTGGCCCCCTTCGACCAGGCCGCCGGGCAGGAAGATCACCACCAGCATGAAGAGAATGCCCAGCGTCAGGTGCCAGCCTTTGCCGATGAAGGGGTAGACCAGCGTGATCAGCAGATCCTCGATCCCGTCGGGCATGAAGGCGAACCACTGTTCGAGGATCGACTTGTTGATCTTGGAGACGATGTTTTCCATGTATTTGATGAAGCCAGCGCCCAGAACCGGGCCGATCAGCGTGCCCGCACCGCCGAGGATGGTCATCAGCACGACTTCCCCGGAGGCGGTCCAGAACATCCGCTCCGCGCCCACCTGCGTGTCCATCGCCACCAGCAGACCGCCCGCGAGCCCCGCGTACATGCCGGAGATCACAAAAGCCGCGAGCGTGTAGGGTTTGGAGTTCAGCCCGGTGTAGTTCAGGCGCTGCTGGTTCGATTTCACTGCGCGCAGCATCATGCCGAAGGGGGAGCGGAAGATGCGGATGGAGATGTAGAAGGCCACCAGCATGACGATGGCCGCGAGGTAGTAGCCGGCGTTGAACGTGAAGGCCCAGTCTCCCAGCCGAACGACGTGACTGGTGTTCATGTCGAGGCCAAAGAGGTTGGCACGCTGGCTTGTGCTGATCTCCAGCACCCGGTCGAGGATGCGCGGATCGTCCACCTTGGGCTGCAACCCGGTCTCACCGCCGGTGATGGGCGTCAGAACGGAATAGGCCAGCGAATAGGACATCTGGGCAAAAGCCAGCGTCAGGATCGAGAAGTAGATCCCCGAGCGCCGCAGCGAAATCCAGCCCACCAGGAGGGAAAACACACCGGCCACAAGCACGGAGACCACGATCGCGGGGATCACGTTCATGGTCAGCAGCTTCATCATCCAGATCGCGGCATAGGAGCCCACGCCGAGAAAGGCCGCGTGGCCGAAGCTGAGGTACCCGGTGAGACCGAAGAGAATGTTGAAGCCGATCGCGAAGATGCCGAAGATCACCAGCCGCTGCATCAGGTCCGGGTAGCCCGCGTTGAACTGCGCCAGGGCCGAGCCTTCGGGGAAGGGGTTCAGGATGAAGGGCGCAAAGAGGCAGAGGATCGCAACGATCAGAAGGAGGGTGAAGTCTTTTTTGTTCAGGCCCATGGCTTATTCCTCCATCACGCCCTTGCGGCCCATCAGGCCCCTGGGACGTGTCAGCAAGATGATGATGGCGACCAGATAGATGATGATCTGGTTGATGCCCGGCAGGGTTTCCAGCACGATGGCCATGGAGGCGAAGCTCTCAAGGATGCCCAAGAGGAAGCCCGCGAGCACCGCGCCCGAGAGCGAGCCCATGCCGCCCACAACGACCACCACGAAGCTGAGGACGAGGAAGTCCATGCCCATGTGATAGTTGGGCGAGTTGATCGGCGTGTACATCACCCCCGCAAGCCCCGCGACCGCCGCGGCGATGCCGAACATGATGGTGAAGCGCTTGTCGATGTTGATGCCCAGCAGGCCCACGGTCTCGCGGTCGGCCATGCCGGCGCGCACCACCATGCCGAAGGTGGTGAACTGCAGGAACGCGAAGACCGCACCGATGATCACGGCGGCGAAGGCGAAGTAGACAAGCCGCCAGTAGGGGTAGATGATCGTGTTCGGATCGAAGCCCAGCATCGCCCCGAAATCGAAGGAGCCACGGAAGGCATCGGGTGCCGGGGTGGGGATGGGGTTGGCGCCGTAGAAATACTTGATGATCTCCTGCAACACGATAGCAAGGCCGAAGGTCACGAGGATCTGGTCCGCGTGCGGGCGCTTGTAGAAATGCTTGATTAGGCCGCGCTCCATCGCAAAGCCGATGCCGACCATCACGGGGATGGCAAACAGGATCGAAATGGGCACGGCCCAGTCGATGATCACATCCCCCGTGGCCTGCCCGAAGATGTCGTAGATGTAAGGGACGTCCACTTTCAGCGGGTTGCCAAGGAAATCCGTCTTGGTCTCATCGATCACCTCATGGCTGAGCGTGAGGATTCGGCTGAGCGTGACAGCGCAGAAGGCTCCGATCATGAAAAGCGCCCCATGGGCGAAGTTCACCACACCGAGCGTGCCGAAGATCAGGGTCAGACCCAGCGCGATCAACGCATAGGCAGAGCCTTTGTCGAGCCCGTTGAGAATTTGCAGGATGATTGCGTCCATGGTCCCACCCTCGTGAAGCGCGTGGTTGTCCCGAGCGGGCTCGGGGAAAGGCGAGGGCGGAGCACGTGCTCCGCCCTGCGATCAGCTTAGGCGCCCGGGTTGCAGGTGCCCAGGGAGCCGCCCGCGAACTGCGGGTGATCCGGCGCGTAGGTCACTTGCTCGACCGGTGTCACTTCGACGATTTCGAGAAGGTCGAATTCGGAGGTCGGCTCCTCCTTCCCCTTCACGACCAGCACGTCCTTGAAGCACTGGTGATCCTCGGCGCGGTAAAGTGTCGGGCCGTTGCCCATACCGTCGAACTCGAAGCCTTCCAGCGCCTCGACAACACCACAGGGGTTGAAGGTGCCCGCACGCTCGACCGCATCCGCATAGAGCAGCGCCTGCACATAGCAGGTGTGCGCGGCCTGGCTCGGCGGGAAGCCGTATTTGGTGCCGAAGGACTTCACGAAGGCCTTGGAGCCTTCGTCCTGCAGCGACCAGTGCCAGTTGGTGGAGCCGAAGATCCCCTTCACGTTGGCGCCCGCACCCTTCGCCATGAGGCGCGAGTAGAGCGGCACGACGATCTCGAAGTTCTTGCCGTTGACCTGCTTGTCGCGCAGGCCGAACTGGACCGCGTTGGTCAGCGAGTTGACCATGTTGCCGCCATAGTGGTTCAGCACCAGCACGTCGGCACCCGACTGGAGCACCGGCGCGATGTAGGACGAGAAGTCGGTCTGCGTCAGCGGTGTCAGCACCGTGTTGACCGTTTCCCAGCCCATCGCCTCGGTCGAGGTCCGGACCGCTTCCTCGGTCGTGTAGCCCCAGTTGTAGTCAGCGGTCAGGTGATAAGCCTTGCGGTCGCTGCCGTAGGCGGCCTGCAACACGGGTGCGAGCGCGGCACCGGACATGTAGGAGTTGAAGAAGTGAC
Organism: Roseobacter sinensis; assembly: GCF_025755255.1. Taxonomy (GTDB): domain Bacteria; phylum Pseudomonadota; class Alphaproteobacteria; order Rhodobacterales; family Rhodobacteraceae; genus Roseobacter; species Roseobacter sinensis. The sequence goes on from NZ_JALIEB010000028.1 coordinate 14,641, forward strand.
GGAAGCCGTTGGCCCGCTTGTCCTTGCCGGTGGTGTCGTTGGAGTGCGTGAGGCCCGCCATGAAGATGACACCCGCCTCTTGGCAGAGCGCCTGCACCGCCACGGCCACACCGGAGGACGAGCCGCCGGTGATCATGATCGCGCCGTCCTTCTCGATCATCGACTTGGCCGAGGCGCGTGCCGCGTCCGATTTGGTCTGCGTGTCGCCCGTGACGTATTCGACTTTCTTGCCGAGGATGCCGTTGCCCTGCAAGGCCTTGGACGTGAATGTGTTCATCATGCCGCCGTCGCCTTCACCGTTCAGGTGTTCGACAGCCAGCTCATAGGCGCGCAGCTCGTCCGCGCCTTCGTCCGCATAAGGACCGGACTGCGGGACGTTGAAGCCCAGCGTGACGGTGCTGCCTTGCGGCGCATTCAGAAAGCCCGCATGCCCGTCGGCACGCAGATACGTCGGCAACGCCAGACCGGTCGCTCCGGCCACGGCGCCTGTCTTGATCAGACCGCGACGCGTCAGTTTCATATTGGACATGAAGATCCTCCCATATGGTAAAACCGGATGCCTGACACAGTCCTCTCCCGACAGGCCTCCAGCGCACAAAGGTGCAAATCATTTATCGCGCAGCTTCAGAAAACTGCGCAACAAGTGCCTTGAAATGCTGATTTATTTTGTAAATAAATCGACAAAAGGGCTAAGGTCACTGTAAATTAAGTGATATTGCGGCGCAGAAACCCGTTGAAAAATCATGATAATGCGGGAGGGGTCAACATGGCACGCGAAGGATTGACCGGCAGCCGGATCCGGGAGCGGCGCTCGGTAGCGGGCCTGCGTCAGGCCGATCTTGCCCGAAGTTTAGGCATCTCGGCCTCCTATCTCAATCTGATCGAGCACAATCGGCGCAGAATCGGCGGCAAGCTGCTGCTCGACATTGCGCGCGTGCTCGGCGTCGAGCCCTCGATGCTGACGGAAGGCGCGGAAGCGGCGCTGATTGCAACGCTTCGGGAGGCGGCGACGCAGGCCAATCTGCCCCAGGCCGAGGCCGAGCGTGCCGACGAGTTGGCGGGTCGGTTCCCCGGCTGGGCCGAGGTGCTGGCGGCGGGGCACCGGCGCATCGCCAGCCTTGAGCGCACCGTCGAGACCCTCTCGGACCGGTTGACCCATGACCCGCATCTCGCGACCTCGGTGCATGAGCTGCTCACCACCGCGGCTGCCATCCGCTCGACCGCGGCGATCCTCGCCGAAGACCCCGACCTGACACCCGAGTGGCGCGACCGCTTTCACACCAACATCGATCAGGACAGCCGCCGCCTGGCGGACAGCTCCAAGGCGCTGGTCGAATACCTCGATACGGGGCAGGGCGTGGAGGATGCCGGCGCCAGCCCGCAGGACGAGCTGGAGGCCTTCCTCTCCGAGCATGATTTCTGCTTCGAGGCGGTGGAGAGCGGTGTCAGCACGCCCGAGGCCCTGGTGGCCGATGCTCCGGCTCTGCGGTCGAATGCGGCGCGCCACATGGCACGGGGCATCCTGCAACGGGTGGCGGACGATGCCGCGCAGGCGCCACGTGCCGCGGTCCGGCGCGCCGTGAAGGAGCTTGGCATCGATCCCGTTGCACTGGCGCGACAGCTGGCGATACCGGTACCCATGGTGCTGCGCCGGCTTGCCGGGCTGCCGGAGCTCGATGTGGGGCTGGTGGTCTGCGACCGCGCCGGCAGCTTGCTCTTCCGCAAACCCGCCGCCGGCTTTGTGATCCCGCGGTTCGGGTCGGCCTGCGCGCTCTGGCCGCTCTTTGCGGCCCTGTCCCAGCCCGGTCAGGTGATGCGTGCGCCCATTGTGCAATTGGGGCGCGGCCGCGCTGCGTTCGATTGTATCGCGGTGGCTGAGGCTGTGGGCCGCCCCGGCTACAACACCGCGCCTCTGGTTCAGGCCAGCATGCTGGTGCTGCCCGATGCGGCGGCGGACAGGGCGAACGTGCTGGAAGTCGGGGCCTCCTGTGCGGTTTGCCCGCGCGAACCCTGTCCGGGACGGCGCGAGCCGTCGATCCTGACCGGCGGCCTCTAGACGGGCTGCGGGGCCGTCAAAGCTTTGACAGAACCCCGAAAAGAGCCGATAGTTCAAGTTCCGCCCCGGGGAAGACAGGCCGCGTGCCTGGCGGGGTGTGCGCCTTTTGGGAGGAGGCCGCGATGGGAAAACATGTGCTCTTGGTGGAAGACGAGATGAACATCGTCGAAGCCATACGGTTTTTGCTGAGCCGCGAGGGCTGGCAGGTGGACACGCATTCGGATGGAACAAGCGCCTTGGATGTCATTCGCGCCCGCAAGCCGGATCTGGTGGTGCTCGACGTCATGCTGCCGGGCAAAAGCGGCTTCGATATCCTCGAAGAACTGCGCGGCAGCGACGAGACCGCGGATCTGCCGGTGTTGATGCTGACCGCCCGCGGCCAGAGCCGCGACCGCGAAATGGCCGAGAAAGCCGGCGTCAGCCGTTTCATGACCAAGCCGTTTTCCAATACCGAAGTGCTCACGGCGGTGCGCGATCTGCTTTACGTACACGGTCAGCGGACCTGACCCATGGCCGAGCCCCGCTCACCGCTCTTTCTGGAACGGGGCAGCTATCGCCAGCGTCGGCTCATGGATGCGATCCGGTTGCTGGTGATCCTCGGTGCGGTGCTCTGGATGATCCCGTTGCTCTGGCCTTCGGGGGCCGGGCCGCAGGAGGGGCACGAGGGTATCCCGATGTCGCGCGCCCTGCTTTACATCTTCGGGGTCTGGGTCGTGTTGATCGCCGCGTGTTATGGCCTGGCGCGCGGCGTGCAGAAACTGCCAGACAGCACTGATGACACCGGAGAGGTGTGATGGCCTCGCTCAACGTTCTCGTCGCGGTCTCGCTGGCCTATGTCGCTCTGCTCTTCGGCGTCGCTTTCCTGGCAGAACGGGCCGGGATGCGGGGCCGGGCGGGCTGGCTGTTGCGCTCGCCGCTGGTTTATACGCTCTCGTTGTCGATTTACTGCACCGCCTGGACCTTCTACGGCGCCGTCGGATACGCGGCGCGCTCGGGGCTGGAGTATGTGACGATCTATCTTGGCCCCAGCCTCGTGATGGTGGGCTGGTGGTGGGTTCTGCGCCGTCTTGTGCGGATCGGGCGCAGCCACAAGGTGACCTCCATCGCCGATCTGATCTCGTCACGCTATGGCAAGTCGAACGGGCTGGCGATCGTGGTGACGCTGATGGCCGTGATCGGCGTCACCCCCTACATCGCGCTGCAACTCCAATCGGTCACAGCGTCGCTCTCCATCTTCGCGGCAGGCGGGCTTGCCGGGTCCTCCGACGACGGTGCGGCACAGGCCGCGGGCTTCTGGATCGCGGTGGGGCTCGCGCTTTTCACCGTGCTCTTCGGCACCCGCAACCTCAATGTGAACGAACGCCAGCACGGGGTGGTGATCGCCGTGGCGGTCGAGGCCGTGGTCAAGCTGATCGCGCTTCTCGCAGTGGGCGCCTTCGTGGTCTGGGGCATCGCCGGCGGCGTGGCCGAGACGCTTGCGCGCATCGATGCTTCGGACCTGGGCATATGGGAGATGGACGGCAGCCGCTGGGCGGGGCTCACCTTCGTCTCGGCGGCGGCCTTTCTCTGCCTGCCGCGCATGTTCCAGGTCATGGTGGTGGAGAACGACGATGAGCGGCACCTCCAGATCGCAAGCTGGGCGTTCCCGCTCTACCTGATGCTGATGAGCCTTTTTGTGGTGCCGATTGCGGTGATCGGCCTCGATCTGCTGCCCGCGGGCTCCAACCCCGATTTCTTCGTGCTCAGCCTGCCGCTCAGCCAGGGGCAGGACGGTCTTGCGATGCTCAGTTTCCTCGGTGGCTTTTCCTCGGCCACCTCCATGGTGATCGTGGCGACGCTCGCCTTGTCCACGATGGTGTCGAACCATGTGGTGATGCCCGTGTTCCTGCATTTGCAGCAGGGCGGGGCGACGCAATCGGGCGACGTCCGCCACGTGGTGATCATGGCACGGCGCCTGTCGATCCTCACGATCATCGCGCTCGGTTACATCTATTATCAGATCTCCGGAGGCTCCAGTGCCTTGGCCGCCATCGGGCTGATCTCCTTTGCCGGAGTGGCGCAGTTTCTGCCCGCGATGCTGGGCGGCATCTTCTGGCGTGGGGCAACCGGCGTTGGCGCGCTGGTCGGTCTCGGGATCGGGTTTGCGGTCTGGGTCTTCACCATGCTGCTGCCGAGCTTCGGGCCGGGTGCTGCGTTGAGCGTGTCGACCTTCGAGACGGGCCTCTGGGGCATCGGCTGGCTGCGTCCTCAGGCGCTCTTCGGGATCGAAGGGCTCGATCCGACGGTGCATGCGGTGTTCTGGAGCCTGCTTCTCAACGCTGCCGGCTTCGTGCTGGTCTCGCTCGTCACCTTTCCCCAGCCTCTGGAGCGCCTTCAGGGCGCGCAGTTCGTCAATGTGTTCGAGCATTCCGGCCAGACACGGGGCTGGCAGGCCTCCGTCGCCGAGAGCGAGGATCTGATGATCATGACCCAGCGGATCCTCGGTGCGCGTGAGGCCCAGCGGCTCTTTCAGATGGCGGCCGAGGCGCAAGGGCGCGCGGGCTACCTGCCCGAACCCACCGCTGTCTTCCTGCAGCAACTGGAGCGCGAACTCGCCGGGTCGGTCGGCGGAGCCACGGCGCATGCGATGATCAGCCAGATCGTCGGTGGTGCAGCCGTGTCGGTGCAGGACCTGCTGGCGGTGGCCGACGAATCCGCGCAGATGCTGGAGTATTCCAACCAGCTGGAGGCAAAATCCCGCGAATTGAGCCGAACTGCGGCGCAGCTGCGCGAGGCCAACAACAAGCTGATGATGCTCAGCGATCAGAAAGACGCCTTCCTCAGCCAGATCAGTCACGAGCTGCGCACGCCGATGACCTCGATCCGCGCGTTTTCGGAGATCTTGCGCGACACCGATGGGCTGGGCCCGATGGAGAAGTCGAAATACGCCAATATCATCCACGTGGAGGCGATCCGGCTGACGCGGTTGCTGGACGACCTGCTCGATCTGAGTGTGCTGGAAAACGGGCAGGTGACGCTGAACCAGCAGACGGGCCGGTTGGTTGATCTGCTGGATCATGCGGTTGCAACCGCCGAGGTGAGCGAGGCGCGTCCGATCACCTTCCGCCGCCGGCGTCTTGAAGAGACCGTGATGCTGCATACCGACCTCGATCGGCTGAGCCAGGTGTTCATCAACCTGATCACGAACGCCCAGAAATACTGCGGCTCGGACGCCCCTGAGCTGCGGATCGAGGTCAGTCGGCCGGAGGGCGCCGTGCTGGTCGATTTCATCGACAATGGCAGCGGCATCCCGCCCGAATCCCGCGATGTGATGTTCGAAAAGTTCAACCGCATCGGCGCCGAGGACGGATCCGGTGCCGGGCTGGGGCTGGCCATCTGCCGAGAGATCATGGCGCGGCTGGGCGGGGATGTGCGCTATCTGGAGGGGACGGGCGGCACGGCCTTCCGGGTCACCCTCCCACAGTCGCAGGCCGTGGCAGCGCAGTAGAGTTCTGATGAAAAACCGCATGTTTCCGTGGGCATAAAGGCAATCGTAACCATTGGTCGCTATGCCCTGCTAGGGAAGACCGTGCGCGTGGGCGAGGCGCCGGTGATCTTGACAAGGGCCGTCGATGTCAGTTTTGCAGCGCAAAGCGCAGGCAGGAAAGCAGGAGCATCAGGCACGGGCGATGACCGTGCCCAAAGCGTTGCGCGTGAGCGTTGCCAAGATCGCTGATGAGATTTTCGACATGGCCTTGGTGGTGATCGGGATCACTCAGGAGACCTGCGATGGCGATACGATCGCCGAAAAGCTGGATGATGCATCGCTGCTGATGTTGCTGGATGGCCCCAAGGGCGTGGCCGGCGGGGCCATGGTGGGGCCGGAACTGGTCGGGGCCATGATCCAGCAGCAGACGACCGGGAAGGTATCGAATACGGCGCCCGAAGCGCGCCCGCTCACTGCGACAGATGCGGCCCTCTGTGCGCCCTTGCTCGACGCGCTTTTCCGACGTGCCCATGGGCTGCTGGAAAACGATGACGACCGGCGGGTCCTGCCGCTCTACAAGTTCGGTGCCCGGGTGGAAAACACCCGTCTCTTCGGGCTGGCGCTGGAAGCGACCGAGTATCGGGTCTTCAAGTTGACAATCGACATTGCTGGCGGCGCGTTTCAATCGGGGCTGACCTTGCTGATGCCGGTTCTGGAGCAGCGCTTCGAGGTCGAGGGCCCCGCAAGCGATGGTGGCGTTGCAGCGGCGGGACCGCTGACACTTGAGACGACCCTGATGGACGTGAAGGCGGATCTGACGGCGGTCCTGGGTCGCGTCCGCATGCCCTTGTCCCGATTGGAACGCCTCAGCGTGGGCGACGAACTGGTGCTGCGCCCCGATGCCTTCGACAACGTCGAACTCAAGACGGTCGATGGCCGGACGATCAGCCGCGGCGCGATGGGCCAGCTTGAGGGGCAGCGCGCCGTTCAGCTGGAAAGTATCGCAACCGGCTCGGGTCAGCAGAAGCAGTGGACGGCCGAGCGCGAGGAACCCGACCTGCCTCAGGTTCAGATGGCGGCAGGCAGTGATATGGCCGCCGCGCCGCCCGCGCTGCCGGGGAGTGGTGCCGGTGCACTGGCTCCTGTGGACAACCTGCCAGAGCTGCCGGAGTTGCCCGATCTTCCAGATCTTCCAGATCTGCCCGACTTGCCAGATCTCCCCGATCTTGACGGCGGCGAGGAGACCACGGCCCTGCCGGATCTTCCCGACCTCGACGGCGGTGGAGATTTGCCCGATTTGCCGGACCTGCCCAGTCTTGACACTGCCGATGAGTTGCCTCCGATCCCGGGCCTTTCGGACCTCAAGACCGCCTGAAGTCAGCCTCCGCCTCGCGCGTTCCGCCTTCAGCCTGAGACAGGTTCCATTACCTACTGCGTTGATTTCATCGAAATCAGGCAGCGATAGGCGATTCAAGTTTCAGGGGAATTGCTTTAGCGCGGCAGGTTCCCGATCGCCGTCAAAGTGGGGAACAGGTTTCGCAGGTCGTATCCGCCCTTTGCCGCGGCCTCGATCACCTCTTCCGCGGGCATGTCGCGCGCCGCCGCCAGCGCCCAGGCGATTGTCGAACGCGTGCCTGACGCACAATAGGCCAGCACCGGCCCGTCGTAGGTGCCGATCAGCGCATGGTTCGCCGCGATTACATCCGGCGTCATTGTCTGATGTGTGAGCGGCTGCATCGCAAACTCTAGCCCGACCGCTTCCGCCGCCTGTCGCATCACGTCGGACTGGTGGCTCGGCGGCACTTCGGCATCCGGACGGTTACAAACCACTCGCCGAATACCCGCCGCCGCGATGGCGTCCATATCCTCTGGGTCGACCTGGGGTGCCGCGAAAAAATCAGGCGTGATCTGACGCATGTCCATAGTGCAAGCTCTAGGCAAAGGGGGGCAAACTGTCCAGATCGGCCGACGCGAAATTGGGCCGCTCTGCCGGTCCTGCCGCAAATGTGATCACGCCAGGAAAATGCCGAGGATCACCAGCATCAGCCCGATCACCGAGAGAAACAGCGCGCCGAGGTTCATCGGCAGCGCCGTGCGCAGCCGGACCCGCATGTCTTCATCCGAGAGCTGCGCCCTTCGTGCGCGGGCGACATAGATGATACACCAGACCAGCCCCAAAAGCCCGATGAAGGAGAGGGAGGCACCGCCCCAGATGAGCAGGTCGAAGACCGATGTATCGCGTTCATCCATGGCCAGCAGCTACTCAATCCGCTGCGCAAGCGCAAGACGCACCATCGCGGGTCAAACCGGCTTGCAGCCCTGGGCCGGGGTCGCTAGGCAGAACGTCGACCCACGTCCGCCATCTGCCAGGAGATTCTCATGAGTGACAGCGCAATCGATCCATCCGTCCCCGAGGCAGGTCCGGATGCGACTTACCGGGTGACGGCCGACGAGCTGCGCCAGTTTGTCGAGCGCATCGAGCGGCTGGATGCCGAGAAGAGGGACCTTACCGAGCAGCAGAAAGAGGTCATGGCCGAGGCGAAGGCGCGCGGATACGACACGAAGATCATGCGCAAGGTGATCGCACTGCGCAAACGCGACGCGGATGACATCGCCGAGGAAGAGGCGGTGCTGGAGATGTACAAGCAGGCCCTCGGCATGTGAGGTCTCCGCACCGGCCCGGCTGGGGTGGTGATATTGCCCCGCAGCTCGCGCCCGCCCGCATTGCATCGGTCAGATGCGAAACGCGTCTTTCCAGCGGATCGCGTTTTCGGCCTCTGTCCGCTTGACGGCAGCCAAGGCATCGGCGGTCTCAAGATCGTAGGCGGCCTCCGTGCTTGCGGCGATTGCGGCGATGCGCATCGTGTACCAGGCGGTGACCGCGCCTTCTCCGCCGGGCGCAAGCTTCGGGAAATGGGGGCAGAGCATCTCGTCCCGCTGCCACAGCTTCGGCAGATCGGGCTGGAGCACCAGCGCGCGAGCCAGGCCAACGACATCCACGTCACCCGTCTGCAACAGGTCCACCGCCTGCGCCTTGCTCTTTATCCCGCCCGTCAGCATCAGAGGGCGCGACGTTCGCCGGCGCGCCTCTTTTGCAAATGCGGCAAAGTAGGGGCCCGCTCCCCCGCTGTCCAAGGACGAGGCCGCACCCGGGAAATAGGTCCCGCCGCTGATGTCGATCAGATCGACCGAGGTCGCCTCCAGCGCGGCGACGAGCTCCAGTGCGTCGGTCTCGGTCAGGCCGCCCTGCAACATGTCCGAGGCGTTGATCTTGATCGCGACGGGGAAGCCGGGGCCCACGGCATCGCGCACCGCAGCCACCACATCGAGCACGATCCGACGCCGCGCCGCAGCCGTGCCGCCATAGGAGTCCTGCCGCTGATTGAACAGCGGCGAGAGAAACTGGCTGAGCAGAAAGCCATGGGCGGCATGGATTTCGACGCCGCCGAACCCCGCGCGTTGAGCGAACGCTGCAGTTTGGGCAAAGCCGTCGGGCAGGGCGCGGACGTCCTGAAGCGAGAGAGCGTCGCAGCGCAATCCGGGCACGTCGATGGCGCTCGGTCCGGCGGGCCGGCTGATCGCGCCATGCGCCAGAGCGCCTGCGTGTCCCAGTTGGACCCAGAGCTGCGCGCCGTGGGCCGTTCCCGCGATGGCCAGCGGGCGGAAAGCCTGCACGCTTTCTGCGCGCAGCACCAAATTGCCTGGGTTTTCGGCGAAATGCGGCGTGCCCTGCACCTCGCCAACGACGGCCGCAGCCAGCCCGCCCTCGGCCCAGGTGGCATAGAGCCGGTGCTGCTCCTCCGTCGGCTGGCCGCGGCCATCTCCCAGCGCGTCCGACATCGCGGCTTTGATCACGCGGTTCTTGAGCGTGACGCCACAGGGGAGCTCAAGCGGTTGAAACAGGACATCGTTGGACATGAACCATCTCCAGGACAGAGGAGCTTTGACATCCGGCCGGACGCCGCAGCACGGCCGGATGTCGCGCATCGACGGCTGGCCGAACCGACAGAAAACATCGCGTCGGATGCCCGGTCAACCCGGGCGCGCGCCCCGCACTCGGCTTTCGCAGATTTACGACATTCGCAGTTTTCGCCGCAGGTGCGCGCCAGCGGTCCTTTTCGCTGATCTGCGCGCTGTCACGCGCCTTCTTGTGAGGTGTGCAGCGTTAACCTTTTACGAATGGCATCTGCGCTGGACTGCAAAAGATCTGCTTGCTTGTGACGGCGTGCTGCTTGGAATAATATATTTTTATCATATATTTAGCGAGATTTCGGCGTTAACCATCACCAAATGTCCTCATATTCGTTTCAAATTTTCTGCTTTAAAAGAAGGTATTGTTCATCATGTCTTTCGGGATCTGGAGCGGAAATGGCGGCAACACCGGAACATGCGGCACGGGTCCTTGGGCTGACGGTTGATGCGACGCTCGAGGACGTGCGCATCGTGCGGCGGGAACTGGCGCTGAAATACCACCCCGACCGCGGCGGCGACCCCCAACGGACGTCGCGTCACATGGCGCGGATCAATGCGGCCGTCGATACGCTTGTGGCGCATATCAAGGAGGGGCAGCTTCGTCGCGCGCGCCGGCAGATGGCCACCGAGCAAGCCTTCGCGAGACGCAGATGGCGGGTTCAGAGGGCAAAATGGGCTGAGCTGCAGGCGAAGTCGAGAAAGGCGCGCCGAACGGCGGAGAGCAAGGGGGCCGGGACCGATCACAACGGCGAAGCGCGCCCGCAGGCGCCCACGCCCGATACTGCGCAGATGATCAGACCCACAAAGGCCAATCTTGCCTTGATCCGTCTTGCTGCGGCCTCTTATCGCTCTGTGCTGGACGCGATCGGCACGATCGACGCAGGGCCCACCGTCGATGTGACCGCACTGGCCTATCCCAGCTGAGCATCCCAACGCTTGGTCGATCCGCCAGAGCCAATAGCTGGATCACGCGCCCTCGCCGGGCGAAGTCCCTCATCCAACCTTGGTTCTGCACTGCACGTCCTAGACGGCGTTCAATCTGGGCGTACCAGCGACCTGGCGAGTAAGCCAAAGGCAACGCTGCAAGTGTACCCCGGCACCCGACCAGGCCGCGTCTGTTGTTCAATACCGTCGTCCGGTCCGAAACAACTGCTTTTCACGAGAAGCTGGTGCCCCCACACGGCATGGCATTCCAGTCTCAGCAGGCTCCATGTAATGCCATATCTGTTTGGAAAAGTGGATTTTCCAGATTCGACGATCTCAAGGAAACTTGCGTCGACCCAACAAATCCTATACTCATTGGGGGATAATTTGGGGGATAAATTTGTGGGGAACCTAACAGCCCTCTTTATCAAATCCGCGCCACCCGGCAAGCACGAGGACGGCGATGGCCTGCGCATGATCAAGCGCAAGGATGGCGGCGGTCAATGGGTTTTCCGCTACACGCTTTACGGACGTCGTCGGGAGATGGGGCTCGGTGGCTTAAAGGCGCTCTCCCTGAAGGACGCCCGGGACCTCGCCTCTGGCTATCGGACTTTGGTCGCCAAAGGCAAAGACCCCATCGAGCATCGACGCAGACAACGCCAGGACGCCATGCGTAATCGGCATCTTCTAAAGGATGTCGCGTTGGACGCCTTCGAGAGCCGCAAAGCCGATCTCAAGGGGGATGGGACTGCGGGACGATGGTACAGCCCGCTAGAGCATCATGTGCTGCCCAAACTCGGGCAAATGCCCGTCTCTGAGATTACCCAAAGCGATATCCGGGACGCCCTTATGCCGATCTGGCATTCCAAGGCTGCGACGGCCACGAAGGCTGCCAATCGCCTCAAGATCGTCCTGGATCACGCAGCCGCCCTGGGCCTCGATGTCGACTTGCAGGCGGTTGCCAAGGCGAAGCAACTCCTCGGTCGGCAACGGCACCAGGTCACGTCGATCCCAAGCATGCCGTGGGAGGATGTCCCGCCGTTCTACGCCTCCATTGATGAGCCAACGATCACGCATCTCGCGCTGCGACTGCTCATCCTTACAGGGCTTCGCTCACGGCCCGTGCGGTTTGCGCGGCTGGAAGAAATAGGTGGCGATATCTGGACCGTGCCCGCGAACAACATGAAGGCGCGCCTCGGTGCTGCAGAGGACTTCCGCGTCCCTCTCAGCGCAGAGGCACAACGTGTTCTCGAGCTTGCCCGCCCCTACGAGCGCGATGGGTATCTATTTCCGTCTGTCCGCAAGGGCGTCATCAGTGACGCAACCATGGCACGGCTGATGGAGCGCCGAGGGCTGGAAGCACGTCCACACGGCTTCCGGTCCAGTCTACGCACTTGGCTAGCCGAAGAGACGGACGCCCCGCATGAGGTGGCCGAGATGGTCTTGGCGCACGTCTCCGACAGCAAGGTCGTCCGGACCTATCGCCAGACCGACTTCCTCGAACAGCGGAGGCCTTTGATGGACCGCTGGGCAAAGTTCTGCACGGGGCAATGCCCCTAACATGTCGCTGGCCGCTGACTTCTGGACCACTACCGGCCCAAGGGCCCATCTCTTTTCTGAGCGTCTTCGAACGCCCCTTTCCCCTTCTCGGCCCAAACTACTCGTGCATGATCGCCTTGTTCGCCCTTGAGCTTTTCTGCCATCCAGAGCAACGCGCCGTAGATCAGAGCGCGGTCATCGCCGGTGATCTCCACAATCCCTGCTTTGACGACCAATCCACCCAATTCGATCAGATGGCGGGTGCGTTTGCGGCGTTCGACCTGCCAGTTGCGCATGTCACGCCGCACCCGGGCGGCCTGATGCCGATGGCGCGCCGCCAGAGAGCGCCGCAGCGCTTTTCGCGTCGCGGTCAGTCGCTTTTGCAGGTTTCCGCGACCGGCCTTGAAAGAACGCGGCACCGCGTTTTGACCAAGCCTCCCTTTTTGCAGTATCCGTTGTCTCGGCCAGCACGATCAACGCACCGGCGAGTTCCTCTGCACTGAATGCATCGGCTCCAGTGGCGACGACCAGCTCGCCGAGTTGTTGCACCTTGCGGTTTTTCAGCTCTTTCGTCTTCAGCTCCAGCGCCTTCAATTCCGCGTCGTAATCCCGTGGTTTGCGCATTGCATTCTCCATAACGTTTTGATGCAGAGAGGATAGCGGGGCATCTTGCAGAAGGCAGCAGAGTCGCCAGGACGGCTGGGGACGCGCCGGTCCATCCCGAGATTTTATTGAGGGAGGGCGCGCTTATACGTCGTTCCGACGTGGGCGTTCTTGTGTAGATGATTGCGCCATCATGGCAATCTATCATCTCCACGTGAAAGTCATCGGGCGCGCGGCTGGTTCCAGCGCGGTGGCGTCCGCTGCCTACCGCGCAGCATCGCGGTTGCGCGACGAGCGGCTGGACCGTCCCCATGACTTCACCGCTAAGCGCGGTGTCGTGCATTCCGAAGTGCTGCTACCGCAGAACACGCCCGAAGCATGGTCCGACCGCGAACAGCTCTGGAACGCCGTCGAGGCGGTCGAGGTCAGGCGCGATGCGCAGTTGGCGCGCGAGGTGGAGTTCGCGATCCCGCGCGAGATGTCCGAAGCAGAGGGCATAGCGCTCGCCCGCGACTTCGTGCAAGCCGAGTTCGTGGATCGCGGTATGATCGCCGATCTCAATGTGCATTGGGACAGGGATGCGGATGGACTGCCCAAACCCCATGCCCACGTCATGCTGACGATGCGGTCCGTCGATGAAGATGGGTTTGGCAAAAAGGTGCGCGACTGGAACAGCACCGGGATGGTCGAGCGTTGGAGGGAACGCTGGGCGACGCTTGCCAACGAGCGCCTGGCTGAACTCGACATTGACGCACGCATCGATCACAGGAGTCTGGAAGACCAAGGCATCGCGCTGGAGCCGCAAAGCCAGATCGGCGCGCCCGCGCAGCGTATCGCGGGCGAAGGGAGCCCTGCCGACCGGGCCGAACTGCATCGTGAGATCGCACGCGACAACGGAGCGAGGATCATCGCGGAACCTTCGCTTGCACTAGACGCGATTACCCATCAGCAATCGACCTTCACGCAGCGCGACATGGCACGCTTCACACATCGGCACAGCGATGGGATCGATCAGTTCAACGCGGTGAACAACGCAATCCGAGGCGCGCCTGATCTGGTGGAGCTCGGTCAGGACAGGCGCGGCGAACACCGCTTCACCACCCGCGCGATGATCGCGGCCGAACAACGTCTGCATCGCGCCGCCAAAGTCTTGGCCGAGAAGCAACGTCACGACGTGCGGGATGCGGATCGCAAAGCAGCCTTGGCGCGTGCGGAAGCGCGCGGTCTGGTTCTGTCGCGCGAGCAAGCCGACGCTCTGACGCAGATTACCGGTGGGCGTGATATCGGGATCATCGTGGGTCATGCCGGGACGGGAAAAAGCGCGATGCTGGGGGTGGCACGGGAGGTCTGGGAAGCGGCGGGTTACGAGGTCCGGGGCGCGGCGCTCTCCGGCATCGCGGCGGACGGTCTAGAGAGCGGATCGGGGATTGCGTCGCGGACCATCGCCAGCCTCGAGCATGGATGGGTGCAAGGCCGCAATCACCTCACCGCGCGCGATGTGCTGGTTATCGACGAGGCGGGCATGGTCGGCACGCGGCAGTTGGAGCGCGTGCTGTCACATGCCGCAGACGCGGGGGCCAAACTCGTGCTGGTCGGCGATCCGCAGCAGCTGCAATCCATCGAGGCGGGCGCAGCCTTCCGGTCTCTTCAAGAGCGACATGGAGGAGCGAAGATCGGAGAGGTCCGCCGTCAGCGCGAAGATTGGCAGCGCGACGCCACCCGTGATCTGGCGACCGGCCGGACGGGGGCGGCGATTGACGCCTACGACAACCATGGCATGGCGCATGGTGCTCAGACCCGTGACGAAGCGCGGGTCGATTTGATCGACCGCTGGGACCGCGACCGTCAGGCGGCACCGGATCAGAGCCGGATCATCCTGACCCACACCAACGCCGAAGTGCGCTTGCTCAATGACTTGGCGCGGGAGCGGAAACGCGCGGCGGGCGACCTGGGCGAGGACGTCTCCTTGACGGTCGAGCGGGGTGACCTTTGCTTTGCCAGCGGCGATCGGGTGATGTTCCTGCAGAATGATCGTGGCCTTGGGGTGAAGAACGGCACGCTCGGGACCATCCATGAGGCCAGCGCGCAGTCTATGTCCGTCCAGACCGATGATGGGCGCTCCATCGCCTTCGACCTCAAGGACTACGACCGCCTCGACCACGGCTATGCCGCGACCATCCACAAGGCCCAGGGCATGACGGTGGACCGCACCCATGTTCTCGCGACGCCGGGCCTGGACGCCCATGGCAGCTATGTCGCCCTGTCGCGGCATCGGGACGGACTGAACCTGCACTACGGTCGCGACGACTTCTCCTCGCAGGATCGGCTGATCCGCACACTGTCCCGCGACCGGGCCAAGGACATGGCGCTCGACTACGCCGAGGCCGATCCGGCGCAGGACTTTGCCGCGCGGCGCGGAATTGCATTCCGGGAGCGTGTCATCGAGGTCCTGCGCAAGATCGTGCCGGAGAGACTCCGCGATAGGATTGATGGGTCGCGCCCTGCCAGAGACGGCGCGCTTGGCTCGGATGTCGCGCAGAGGCCGGGAAGGGAAGAGGCAAGGAAGGATATCCGTCCCAGCGCGGATGCGCTGCAAAAGGCCCTGGCGTATGACCCGGAAGCGGCAATGCGAAAAGCCCGCACCGAAGCCCTCAAACGCCATGCCCGCGCGGTGGATGCGATCTTCACGGCTCAGGAGAGGGGGAACTCGGGCACGCCTGACCAGTTGCGCGACCTCGCCGAGTCTCGCGCGTCCTTCGAAGAGGTCCGGCCTGACGGCTGGCGCGATGCCGAAGCAGCCTATGCCAAGGACCCGTCCCTTGCCCGCGAGGCCGGATCGGGCCAAGCCAACCGCGCTATCCGGGCGCTTCAACTTGAGACGCAGTTGCGCACCTCTCCAGAGCGCCGGGCCGCGCAGTTCGTGGAGCGCTGGCAGCACCTTGATCGGACCAGCCTGTCGCACTACCGGTCGGGCACGATGTCCGACTACCGCGCGACACGAGCGGAGATGGGCGAGATGGCGAAAAGCCTCCAACGCGATCCGCAGCTGGAATCTCTGCTTGCCAACCGCAAGGCCGAACTGGGTATTCGAATGGACTCGGGCCGTCGACTCGGTGCGGAGTTGGCTTATTGTCACGGCATCGACATCACCCGGGGACGCGGTCTCGGTCTCTGACACATATCCGATCTGCCGCCCATTCCACGCCCTGCTGCGACGATGGGCCGGACTGTCTTGCGCCAACAGCTCGCGGCGTTCTGTCTGGATCAAGAACATCCAGCAGGAGGCAATAAACCCATGTCCGACCCAGACCGTATCATCCGCCTGACCACCGTCCTCGACCGAACCGGCCTGTCCCGGTCCACAATCTATCGCAAGATTGCCGAAGGCACCTTCCCCGCCCAGCTCAGGATCAGCATCCACGGTGCAGGATGGCGGGAATCCGACATCAACAGGTGGGTTGAAAACCCGGTAGGCTGGCGATTGAAGCAAGAGGAACGCTGACAGCCGCAGAGGGTTTTGCAGTGTTGCCGGGTTGCCTCGCGCATAAGCCAGCGATGTCTGGCGAAGAACAAGCTGCAAGACGAAACTGTTGCTTGCCGTGGTGCGGGAAACTGGCTTGAACGGGCATAATGCCGACATTGCCGTCGACATCCGACGCTACGGTGCGGCCCGTATTTGCTGACTTCCGCTGCAGTCGCAAATCCAGTTGGTTGCTGGACTCACACAATGCGGACAAAACCGCCGTTCGTAAATTGGACTTCGCTTGCGCAGCATTACTTAGCTCATGCAGGCTCGTTGGTGTTGACCCGAAGACTGTCCGGCGCGATCGTCCGCCGGACCATCCTGACATCCGCAAGGAGATGAAGAAGATCGCTGCCAAACGGCGTCGGTTTGGCTACCGCCGGATCGGCGTGATGTTGGAGCGCGAAGGCATGATCATGAACCACAAAAAGCCGCATCGGCTATACACAGAGGAAAAGCTGGGCGTGAGGCGACGACGAGGTCGTAAGCGGGCCCGAGGGGTACGAACACCAATGCCAGAGGCCCTAAAGCCGGTTGAGCGTTGGTCGCTGGACTTCCTGTCCGACACGTTCGGCGCATCTCGCCGGTTCCGCATCTTGGCCGTGAATGATGATTGCTGCCGAGAAAACTTATGCTTGATTGCGGACACATCGATCTCTGGTGCCAGGGTGGCACGCGAACTGGATGCCCTTGTGCGTGTCTATGGAAAGCCAAGGAGCATTGTCTCGGACAATGGGACGGAGTTCACTAGCCGGGCGATCCTTAAATGGGCAAACGACAACGATGTTGACTGGCACTACATCGATCCCGGCAAGCCGCAACAAAACGCGTTCATCGAAAGCTTCAATGGTAGTCTTCGCGACGAATGCCTGCGGTCTTAGGTAGCAAATGCACCAAGTTTCCATCTGGATGGTTTCGGCGATGTCGGGTGAAA
>NZ_JALIEB010000029.1 GCF_025755255.1 Roseobacter sinensis
CTGAATGTCGCTTCCTCGCCATTCAATGTCCCCCTTCGGTGACCACTTTAATGGCCCAGTTCTAAGGGGGAAGGACAAAAATCTCTGCTGGGCTCCCATAATCCAGCGTGGTTCGGTGATGCTTCTTCTTCTCCTGAATTACATCAAAGATTGTCGTACAGACCTTTGAGACAACTCCAACCTCAAGCGTATCCAGCCAAGTTGAGCCGACACTCCGCTGTCTGTCTATTCTGCCGATGATGTATTTCTCAAGACTTGTGCAATCTTGCGGAAGCGCGCTCCTTTCGGCAGCCTTGATGGATGAGAGGCAGTCAACTATTCGCCCCGTAACATCGTATTTGCATCGAGGTTGACACGGTGGCGGCAGCTTGACGAGAGCGACCCCATGTTCACGACAAGTAACGACAGGATCGAGCTGCCAGTACACTGGCGAACCGCGCAACAGTTGGGTGTCGTTCGACACAGCTTCGCTAACACAGATTGGGCACACCTTTTGAGTTTGAAAAGAAATGAGATGGGAATGAATCGGCTCATTTCCCACAAACTTCATTCGGCCGCGACCGGGACGCAGTGCGAAACGCTCAATCTGCTCAAGATTGCATGAAGTGATATAGCTAAGCTTGCTCAGTTCATCGGTATGGCCTTGAGTGATATTCCGCCAAGAAAGGCCGATGTCGCGCACAAAATCCTGAACGTAGGCGCTGCCGTTTAGCTGGCCTAGACGAGAAACCCACGACGACGGAGCTTCTGCCGCTGAAATTGGGAGGGTCAAGCCTAACTTCATCATGCCCTCTCCCAGGTGTCGAAAGGACTATCGACCGGTGCCTTGACTTCCCTTTGGAATAGAAGGCGTGCATCCATAGCCCGCCAATCCTCGGCTATGAACGGATTAAGAGCATCGACGCAGCCAGAGCGGCGTTTGAAGGCCTGAGCAAACGCGTCAAGTGTAATCTCTGACTGTTCACGAATAAGCGCTTCTTCCAACGCGGAAATGACTAGCTCGATGACCAACCCTAGTTCTTCGCTACCAGAATGGATGAGCCGCTTTATGAGTTCCGGTTTTAGTACCTCATCGGAACACATTAGAGAGGCGGATCTGCTGTAGCCGCGAATGACTCCTTTGACACTATCGCCATGGCTAGACCAGCAGATCGGGCGAAACTCAATCGGCAGAAGTCTCCGGGATAGCTGCGGATCATGATTTACCAAAGCTCTTAAGGATCCTGTTCCAGTCAAGATTATGCCGACTGGCCATTCACTGTTTTGCATGATCGATTTGAGAGTGTTTACCACACTCTGCACTTCATTCGTTCCGCGATGCGGCGATAGATCCTGAGCCTCATCCAAGTGCATAAACAAGGTCCTACGCTGTTTGAGATGATGTTGGACAAGCTGCCAAATGACATTTGCTGGCCGGTCACGACTGAGCGGGTAACCAAGTCCCCTCAGGCAGGATTGACCTACAAATTTCAGCGTTGCTGGCGAAGGAACCTGAAAACTCACGATATCAGCTTGTTCTCGATCCATCGAAAGAACACTCAGGTCAACATGTCTTGAAAACAGACGATTTATCGCCGTGGATTTCCCAGATCCGGGATTCCCAGTGAGCACAATGCCGCGCGCCTCGCTTTGTCGCCCTGCCTCGAGATCAGCCCTTCGCCGGTACAACAGAAGATCGAACTGTTCGGCTAGCTCATCGAAACGATCATTGCTGACAAACTTTGCCCTAAGCGAAGAAATGGTCCGACCGATTTCCAATGCTCTGTGGCCAGTAAGCCTAGCATCACTCATCTTCCAGCCTCCAATCATTGTCGCTCTGATGCACATGCCGATCTTCTAAATTGTCGTCTCGCTTTGAGTTATCTGCAGTCTTAGTTGCTTGATCTGGCTTGATCTCCATGCCAAATGGCCCATCATCCGCAGAGAATTTCGTGTGCATCGTCGCCGGTTCATATGACTTTCCGTGGAAGAGGTTTTTTTCTAACCAGTCGATTTTGGCAGAGGTGTCAGTCTTTGAGCCTGGCGTAATTCTATCCAGCTCTGCTTGCTTTCTTCTGGAGCGGATGGCGTCCAAGACACGGCGTCTCGTCTCAAGACTAAGCCTTTCGACGTCCTTGAACCTTTGCAGAACAAGTTGGTGCTGCGCCGTCCAGGCATCTAGAGTCACACCATCAAGATCCTTGTGGATCGATTTCGCCTCAAACCATCGCCCGTCGATCTCAACGGAGATGGCACCAATATCTTCAGGGTCGAGACGAACCGCCATTCTTCTTTTGCGAGAATGAGCAAAATGCTCACGCAGTTCATCGCATGAATAGTGATTACCACAGACCTGAATGCCTCGATTCGTTAAGGTCCGTTCCAGAGGATTTCCGAGAGCAGTTCTTATGTCGTGGCGATCGGGCTGCTCAGGCACGAACCTTTCGTTCATCAACTCGTTCCAACGGCCAGCGGGCGACTGCCCGTCAAGCCCTTTGTGCGGCACTTGGTGATAGTGATCGACAATCCACGAAATTAAGATCGCAGCGAGGTCATTATCATCCAAAACTGCGCTGCCATCGCTGTCATAGTCCCCTTTTGCCTGGATGTTGGAAAAGGTCCGTCCTGGAAGTTGAGGCATTAAGCCAGTTTCAACGCTACCGAAAAACCGCTCCATGGATCCGCGCAATTCGGACTTTTCAAGTGGCGGTGCGATAGGGGTACCGTGCAAATGCTGTACCGAGACTTGAAACTCATCAGAATGAAACCAAGACGCGGCGTCGGTCGCGACAACGCCCAAGCCACCGCACTGCGGCCACGAGTTGCGAAGCCCCAGCGATTTCGCCAGATCCGACTTGTCGGAAACGACCATTCGTAAAAGGCGACGCGCTTCAGTAGATGACGGCCTCTCGGCGATCCTAACGCCAAGAATACATTTCGTGGCGCAATCAATAGCACAGCAAACCCACCTGCGACCCTTTGGTATCTGATCCAAGACATGGACGGGTATAGCCTGCGTTATTGCAAGCTTTGCAAACAATGTCCTTACGTCACAAAGCCATTCATCAATCTCAATTCTCTCCATCGGATTGACAGTCTGCAGCCCCGCGCCGTAGCTGGCGGCTTGTCGACGTGCTGCCTCAGCACCCTGTCGGTGGTAAGTAACGAGAAACGGATCTAGTTTTCGTATTCTGCGACGGACTGTACTTGGGCTAACGGTCCCGAGCAGACGTTGCCCTGAATTCCGGCGGCGCTCGTTTTCTTTGTCGAACTGCGCCATCGTGTGTCCAATAACTAACTCCATGGTCGGACCATCAGGAGACGCATAGCGAGTTACACACTGCCGGAGAAACTCTTCCTTCTCATGATCGATGGAAATGGAGGATTGCCGTTCTCCACCATATTTTGGGATCAATCTGTCAGTGCAATAGTCGCCATCCCGCCACCATCGAAAGAGCTCTAGTATTGTTCTCGCGCAAGGTAGTTTTCGTACTGGAAGAGAAGCGCCTGCCCGGAAATTGCGTCCAGGGTTATGCCTCGCGAGCTCCCGTTTGTTTACCAGTGACTCTATGCGATCTCGGTTTTCATTCAGGCTCGGCTCTCGCAGGGTTATCTCACCCGTTTCGTACAGATCTCGCATAACGTTACAGACAGTTGCGCGGTATAAAGTCAAAGCGCGTGTTTCTTCAGGGAGGCTCGCCAACTTGGTCATGGGACGACCAGGTTGGTCGTTGGGCTTGCTAGACTTGAAATAGCCCCTTTCATATGACCAGCGCTTCGCAGCTTTGTACTGCTCAATTTCATCGTACCGGAGGCGCTCAATCGCTCCGCCCACGTCTAAACGTTCAAGCAAAACGTGTTCCTTGTCTTGGCTTTGGAAACGGTAAGATTGGTTATCAATTGAGATCCGGTCGAACCGGGTGAATAGCGATTTTCTCATTGGATTGTCCCCGGCGACACTAACGTTGCAGGGCCAATTCTCCCCTTTGTGCGCTGAACCAGAACATTGCTGAAGATAGCACGGACAATCGCTTGGTAGGCTCGCCCACCAAGCCCGGTTAAGCGGACAAGATCGCCGATCGAAATTGAACCAACAACGCCTCGCACCTGGTCCAAAACAGCGACGTCGGCTCTCTCATCGATAGTCTTGTTACACAGATGGAAATGATGGGCATTCCATGCCTCCCATTGCTCAAAATGCTCGTCTGTAAAGAGAGAGACTCCGTCAGCCAGCTCAGGGGGTAGCTGCGTAGCAATCATCTCGAGGTCTTCGACAAGCTTGGAGCTGCGAGCTTTCTGAGCCCTCTTGACCGCGACAGCAATTCTGCGACCACTGGTCAGAATGACGAGATAATCAAAGGTATGGTGGCGTGTCCGGCCTTCCTTATCCTTAAATGCCACCTTAAACGGCTGCTCTATCAGGTCAGCCACATCATTGCGTGTCAACGTGATCGCTGCAAAATTCCACTCAAGATTGCTTTCGAACCCAGTACAACAAATGGTGGTCCCGTTTTTCAGACGTGCCACGAAGTGCCCCCTCACACTGAACCGCGAACGCAGGCTGATCTTTCTGCAGCCGCGGGGTGAAGTTGGCAACGTGATCGGCATGCATGTCTCATGATTTCGATCTGGTTGACTGGGCGATTTCTCATGAACTGCTGTTTCATTGTTTGGTTTGAACATCAGTTTGGTCCTTTGGTTCTGTGAAGGCATAGTTCACCGGCAGCAGAAGCCGGGGAACTGCTTGACTTTCGAAGTCGGAACACAGACCATTGGAGTTGAAGTTGGGGTCTATGATCCTTCCGGAGGGCTCAGCGTTGACGCGCTGAGCTTTCCAATTTTTGAAAAGGGGTGGGACGAAGTCGCTACTTCATGGTGTGCCCTCCCGCTTGCCCATACCTTTCTGGGAAAAGCTCTTCCGGCGTCAGCCCAAGCTTGTAAGCAATCGCCGCTTGAACGCTGTGTGATCGCCTATATCCCTGACTTACAACCGTAATTGTCGAATTCGTTCGCCCAAGCTCCGACGCAATTTGGCTGAGGGAGCTGCCCACTTCTCGGAGCCGTTTCTTTATGCCGTTGTGACGTTCAAGGTCTGGTGACAGCTCAGGCATCTGCGATTTGCTCTACTTAGACTAATTGTATGTGTTGCAAGGTTTGCCACAACATCATGTGGTCAGGGGACCACAAGCCGAATCACTTTACAAGCGCAAATGCTCCGTAAGGCATTGTTTTTTATATGGTAAATTCCTGTAGCTAGATTAGACCACCACTGCTTTGTTTGAGGCCCAGCTTTTTCGTGACGTTGGCAACTATTGATTTGACTTCAGATCTCGACGCCACGCTCTACGTCCCGCCAGTGTTTGTTTTCTGGTAAGGTTTGCGCGCGCTTTGCGATGTCTCTTAGCGTGACGGGCACATAGCCCCAGACATCGGTTCCGACGTTCACTGCATTCCGGCTTCCCATCCATTGGTCATGCACGTGGCCAAAGAGGTGCAGCGCACCCTTCCTTGCGCGGTGCCAAGTGAGCATCGGGTAGTGGTTTAGGACCGCTGGCGTGCCAGTACCGTCGGCAACTTCCGCGATGTCGGAGACAGAGGTCCAGGGCAACGCCTTGGTCGCCTGCCCGTCATGGTTCCCAACAACCAGATGCTTCTCTTTGCCAGGCAGGCGGGCGAACAAATTGGATAGCCATCCCTTGTCCTTGGCCTTCGGGCCGAAAGCGAAATCACCGACCACCCAGAGCGAGTCCTCTGGCCCAACTCTCGCTGCCAGGTTGGCAAGCAGCATCGCGTCCATGTGAGAGGCGGACTCGAATGGGCGGTTGCAGTGCTTGATGATGTTGTCGTGGCCGAAGTGTAAGTCGGCCGTGTACCAGATGGTCATGTCAGTCACAGGTCGTCGTGCATGCGCCGGAGCAGGCGGATCGGTTTTGGATTTCTGTTCAGGTCCGAGTGGCAGGGGCTATCTCGCTCGCAAGCAAGCGGTCGATCTCTTCCCGCAACGAGCTCGAGCGCTCGCGATAGCCTTTAGAGCAAAACCTCAAACCGGCATAGACGCTGGCGATCAACACCACCGCGTAGATCTGGAACCCGACGCCGGAGAAGGCGTGGTCACCAAGGCCGATAGTGTTGAGCAGCGTTCCCCATAACAGCGCACCGGGCAGGGCTAGCAGGACACTGAAGCCAAGCGTGCTGATCAGGGTCGAGCCCGTGGATGTGCTGACCGTCAGCTCGTTGCCATCGTGGACCAGGCCTGTCGAAAAGTTTGCAAAGGCAAGGGGTTTCCCGGAACCTGGTCGAGATATGACCGCTACCTCATGTCCCGGCCGCGCGGTTTCGAACATGTCGCCTTGACATCGGTGCTCTTTGCCGTGCTCGTCGCGGAGCCACAGTTCTGGCGTTGTATTGATCCGGCCGTAGCCGGTGCGCCGGTCCACGCGGACATATTGCATCTGTTGGCTCGCGGTCGTGACCACACCGCGAAGAACTAGAAGCTG
Source organism: Roseobacter sinensis (assembly GCF_025755255.1). GTDB lineage: Bacteria > Pseudomonadota > Alphaproteobacteria > Rhodobacterales > Rhodobacteraceae > Roseobacter > Roseobacter sinensis. The sequence goes on from NZ_JALIEB010000029.1 coordinate 6,477, forward strand.
ATCACCGCTGCCGTTCATGTCGCCATCAGCCCGAGATTGGACTGCGCCGGGCGTTCATCTGTGCGCTTTGCTAGCTCGACAACTTCACGCGCTAAACTCAAACAGCCAGAATGCCACTTTTCGTTGGATGTTGGTGCGGCCGCGAGAGTGCTTGCCGATATCACAGATGCACAAAGTTCGGGTTGGTACGGCAATTCTGTTTTCAGCACAGGCAGCGGCGCAAACGCCTGGCGAACCAAAGTGGGATCGCTTGAGCCCGCCACGACGCACCGCAACGTCTGATAACCATCTAGGAATTCCTCGGGCAGATCCCTACTGACCGCGATTGCATCCGCGGCGTTTCGAGCTGGGACAAGCAACAGTGTTGATTGAGCCGTCGCTTCGAAAACCGAAGCGGTCGGATGGGCAGGCGTATCAACGACGGCAAATTGCCATGCCTCTCGCCACAATTGTTCGAGCACGGCTTCCAGATATGCGGCTGTCGTTGTGCGAATGTACTGAATTTGAGAGCCAGACTCGTAGTTGCGTGCCAGCATCTTTGCCCACCTTTGAAGAAGGCTGTCGTCCGGCGAAGACCCGCGACCCCGGACACTCGACACCACGTCTTCTTGCAAAGGCACCGCGTGACCTGCGTCGATCAGCGCAACACTATGCCCAAGTGAGGCCAGCCCATGGGCGAGTGCGGCAGCACCGGTTGTGCGACCGACACCGCCTTTGAACCCTGCCAGCGTAACCGTATGCAGTCTCGCCCCCATATGGCCTCACTCCGCTGCCAACGGCCTCTCTAGCCGTGCCTGAACGACGACGCTCCCAACAAGTCCGCCGCGCATCATCTGCCTGAAATCCCTCATTTCTCTATGACTATAGTAAATTGTTACTATAGTCATTAGAGATATTTCGTCCGTTCCCCGACAGAGTTGGGATGGAACGGAAAAACCAAGTGCTGATGGCGGCTTACGCGCGAACGCTACGCGAGAAACGTAAGGCCGCGAAGCTTTCGCAGGAGGAACTCGCCTTCCGAACGGATCTGTCCATGAGTTACATCTCATTCTTGGAGACCTGTCGGCGACAACCAACTCTGACTGTGATGGATGCAATCTGCCGTCAACTTGGCGTATCACTCACGGAGTTTGTTGCTGAGGTTGAACGCGCTGCAGCAGAAGGTCGATGAAGCAGTAGAGGCGCATAGGCGCGACGCGGGACTTTACGTGATTTGCCCGGACAAAAAGCCGGGTTTAGAGGATTCCGAAGGGTTGCTAGAAGCATGTCAGTTTTCCCGCAACTGGACATGATCCAATCGCATCTTGAGAGCGATGCTCGCAGCAGACAGGGCGGGAAGCGGAAGTTCGCTGCGTCCGCGAGACGAACCCCCAGCTCACGTCTATACAGACATTCGTCCGTTAGCGTTGAAGGTGATGCGTCTCTTTATTTTTGTTAGCTGTGTTTTGTAGCTGATAACTTCTTCGCGTTGCAGCCTAACAAGAAGTAGTCCCGGGTCGATATCATGCTGGCTTGCAAAGTGCGTGAGCGATTTTGAACTGAATCTCGGAACTTTTGACCCAAAAGTCGCTTTGAAATCCGAGACTATCGATCCCGGAATGATCGTCTCCGCGGAGAATCTATCCGCTTCCGCTTCTATGTCTCTTCCTGCGGTGCCATTGTTGTCTTTGTCGATGAAGACAGATTTCTTGCTGTGCTCAAGAATGTGACAACACTCATGAAAAAACGCGAACCATACGTTAGCTTCATATCCCAGTCGATCACTCACAACGATTACAGCTTTGTCTTTGGTCGCCCAATATGCGGCACCACGAAGTCCAGTACGAGGAACTGATGGGACCATGGCAACGGCCACACCTGCACTCGCACAAAGAGATATCAATTCATTCGAGATTTTGCGCCAAGGCTGTTTTGATAGATCCCTAAGGCGCGGAAGCGTCGATCTAAATGTTGCTTCAGAGTAAGGTTCTGTTTCGATAAGGTTGGCCGTAATCTCAGCTGCTCTAAGCCAAATTGCAACTCCCAGAGGATCAATACCGTTATGATTTTGTTGTTTAAAACGAGATAGATCGAGCCTCTGTTGCCAGTGTTGCTCCCATGCGGATATGCTGCTTACGCCAAAAGCCCTGAGGATATGGTCTACAAGTTCCGATGGATCAGGCTTCTTGTCTAGCAGACCGAGCTTCAACATCTGCGTTACTGGAAATTGTTTGGCCCAATCCATTGCTTTCTTCGACGACGCAGCCTGTACTTCTTTTGAGCGAGCAAGCGATAATTGATGCTTTGCTTCTAGTGCGAGCCAAAAGCCAGCACCTTCCCCAAGCACTCTTTCAAACTGAATTGCCGTTTCTGGTGTAATCGAAACCTTGCCGGAAATGATCTCACTTATAGCTTTTGTCGGCCGACCGGTCCGGCGGGCAAAGTCGACGATCTTGATGCCGCGCTCATCGAGGAACCGGCGCAGGTAGTCACCTGGTAGCCGTGGCGTGTAGTCGGGTCTAAACTCAGTGAATCGATCTGTCACTACACTGTTCCTCCCACGGAAATGACGTTGATGCTCTTAATGTCTTGAAGACTTTGACCCACCCTAAATCCTCTTGGTTTGAACAGAACTTGTCCCTTACCTGATCGGCCCACGGAGAATGAGGGCAGGGACTTCCCAGCCAATTTCTTCCGTAGGACCGGGGGTGATGTGCTTAAGTCGGCCAGAGTTGGAGCGGCATCCAGAAAGTACAAAAGATCTTTCACATTCTCCGCCGCCTCATCACCAAGAGCTTTGATAAGATCCCTTCCGCTGTTGCACAGGGCCCCGACGGATGGGGACTCGAAACCGACCTGCATGTGGGACCCTTGACACTGCTCGACGTCTTGGAACGCCTTATTTTCATAACGATGATTGTACTTGTTTTTGCTTAGATGTCAAAAATTAAACGTAACGCACTATGGGATGAAAAAATATTTGACGACTCGGCCTCGATCGACATAAAAAAAGTAACGCATCGTGTGTCGAAAAAAGAGGATAGGATGTCTAAGCGAATACATGTGGTCCCACACAACGGCTCGTGGGCGACTCGGCGTGAAGGGTCATCGAGAGTTGGTTCAATTCATGGAACCCAGACCGAGGCGACAAGCGCTGCACGCGCTACGGCCATGCGCGAGCGGGGTGAAGTCATCATCCACCGCCCCGACGGAAGAATCCGAGACGCAAACTCTTACGGCAATGATCCGTATCCACCCAAAGGCTAGGAGCCAAATACCATGAAGAACGGCAAAGAGCAGAAGACAGTCACAATCATTGTTGAGGGCACCCCTCACGACTGGCCGAAGAAGCAGGAAATCACCTATGCAGAGTTGATCGCCCTTGAGGTTCCTGACTACTCGCAGCACCCGGAAATCACTTATTCGGTGAAGTTCACCAAGGGTAACGGCAACAAGCCAGCCGGCGTTCTTGCACCAGACGGTTCGGTCAAAGTGAAAGAAGGCATGATCTTCAATGTATCAGAAACTGGTCAATCATAACGAAGACATCGGTCGCCTTGTCAGTAAGGGGTACGCAATCGGCTGCGATAGCAATTATCTCGTCGTGCGTGATGTACCTTATCTTGATGAACACCTGGATTTGGCTTGGGGCGCGATCGTCGCGAAGTTGGTCGCAGTCGACAAGCTTCGATTTGTTCAAGACGACCATCAAGTTTTCTTCGCTGGCGGAGTGCCTCATGGCCTTGATGGCGCACCCATCCGAAACTTGGGTGGTGGGCCTTGTAGTCTTGCGCTCAGTGCCGGTGCGGAGGATGTAGTTGTTCAGAGGCGGTTTTCTAACAAACCCAAGAACACCGGGAAATATCGAGATTTTTTTGATAAAATCGACACTTATGTTTCGATCATCTCCGGCCCAGCTATGTCGATGAAAGGGGCTGACCCCTTCACTTTTCGGGTTCAAGAAGACTGTGGGCCAGAGTCTGTCTTCAAGTTTCATGACACACTGACTAGCCGCGCCGAAATCACCGACTTGTCGGAAGAATTCAGGGAGGAGATTGTTGCGGTAGTGGGGCTTGGCGGAACGGGCGGCTACCTTTTGGACTTTTTGGTGAAGACACCTGTAAAAGAAATCCGTGCTTTCGACGCGGATGTCTTTCATGTGCACAACGCATTTAGATCGCCCGGGCGACTCGATGAAAGTGAACTTGGGCGTCCGAAGGCCACTGTGTATGGCGATAGATACGAAAACTTCAGAGATGGCTTCTCATCTCATGAAACCTTCATCGATGAAGAAACCGCGGACTTGCTTGGTGGAGTTACATTCGCTTTCGTATGCGTCGACAAAGGGTCGTCGCGCTCAGAGATCTTCGAGGCTTTGACCAGCCGGGGAATACCATTCATTGATGTAGGCATGGGCTTGAAACGCAGAAGCGGAGCCCTGAACGGAATGGCAAGAGTTACATACTTTGGTCCGAAAACGGGTAGGGAAACCATGGGAAAGGGGTATGCCGAACTCTCTGATGGTCCTGACGACTTGTATCGCACCAACATCCAGATAGCAGAATTAAACGCTCTGAACGCCGCTTTGGCGATCATAAGATACAAGCAGCTTCGCGGGTTTTACTTTCAAGATAAGGCCCATGAGCACTTGTTGTTTGATTTAAGCGACCTCGGTACAGTTGGGGAAGTAATGCCCGATGAAAACTGAGCGCTTCAGACTTGAAAGAGTGGGCTACATGCCCAAGCAACTTGAGCCTGCGGTCTTGTACATTTCACAGGAATTCGAAACCGCTGCGCACCTTTGTGCGTGTGGGTGCGGTGTAAAAGTTAGGACACCGCTTGGGCCGTGAGCGTCCGTTGAACCCGACCTAACGCGTGCGGTTACGGACGGCTAAGTGTCCATCATCGATAGTGGACACTTAGGGGCACTCTATGAGCAGGCGGAAGAAACGGTTTTGGGCCGACGAAGAGAAGCGGGAGATTTGCGCGCAGGCAATAACGCCGGGGATGTCGGTTGCGCAGGTGGCGCGTCGCTATGCGGTCAACGCGAACCTAATTTTCAAGTGGCTGAAGGATCCACGCTTTGCGCCAGAGGCTGATGCGTCCGCTAAAGAAGCGACGTTTCTGCCGGTTGAGATCGAGGCTGATGTTGCCGTTGTAACAGACCCAATCGACATGCCAATGCAGTCTTCATCTCCCCTTCTATCGGCCAGTCGGGTTGATATCACCCTTTCGGACGGGCGGCGCATCCTGATCGAAGGCCCGACCGCGTTGACTGCCGTGGTCAGCCTCGTGCAAGGTCTGGCGGTTTGATCCCTGTTCCGAGCAATACGCGCGTCTGGCTGGCGGCGGGTGTCACGGACATGCGGCGGGGGTTCAACACGTTGGCGGCGCAGGCTGAGAAGGTTTTGGAGCTTGATCCCTACTGCGGCCACCTGTTCGTGTTCCGGGGGCGGCGGGGTGATCTGTTGAAGATAATTTGGTGGGATCAACAAGGCGCGTGCCTGTTCAGCAAGCGTCTTGAGAAGGGTCGGTTTGTCTGGCCTGCCGCGAAAGACGGCAAGGTCAGCGTAAGCGCTGCGCAGTTGTCGATGCTGTTGGAAGGGATAGACTGGCGCATGCCACAAAAGACATGGCGACCTTTGAAGGTCGGGTAACTCAACAAATACAGTGCCTTGAGCGCTTTGGGGATTCACGTTGTCGCGTTGATCCGGTATAGGATCGGCGATGCTGAAGGACCTCGATATCACGCCGGATGATCCCGCCGAGCTGCGTGCCGTGAACCGTCTCCTAGCGGATGAGGTCAAGTCCCAGGCTCTGCTGATCGAGAAGCTCAAGCATCAACTGGCGGGACAGAACCGCCATAGATTTGGGACGCGTTCCGAGAGCCTTGATCAACTCAACCTGACTTTCGAAGAAGATGAGGCGATTGTCCAAGCCGCGGAAGAACAGGCCAAGGCTGCGCAACCAGCTCCTGAAGACAAGACACCGCGCCAGCACAGCCGCAAGCCACTGCCCGATCATTTGGACCGGCATGACGAAGTGCTTTCCCCGGGGGACGACTGCACGCGCTGCGGCGGCAAGCTGAAGACCCTTGGCGAGGATGTAACCGAGGAACTTGAGTATGTGCCGGGCCGGTTCATCGTGAACCGCATTCTTCGGCCCCGCAAAGCCTGCGCGGGCTGCGAAGCGATTGTCCAATCGCCGTTGCCATCGCGCCCCATTGAGCGCGGCAGGCCCGGTCCCGGCCTGCTGGCGCATGTTCTGGTCAGCAAATACGCCGATCACCTGCCGCTCTATCGCCAAAGCCAGATCTATGCGCGCGAAGGGATCGACCTGGATCGCTCAACGATGGCTGATTGGGTTGGGCGATCAACTGCGCTCTTGGAGCCACTTGCCGATGAGATCGGACGGATTGTCCGGCGTGGAGATGCGCTATTTGCGGACGACACACCCGTCAAGATGCAGGCGCCGGGCAACAAGAAAACTAAAACGGCGCGGGTTTGGACCTATGTGCGCGATGAGCGGCCCTGGTCCGGATCGTCCCCACCTTGTGCCTGGTATCAGTTCACCATTGACCGCAAGGGCGAACATCCCGTCAGCCATCTCGCAGGATACAAGGGTTGCGTGCACGCCGACGGCTATTCCGGCTTCAACGGCTTGTTCGGAGAGAACAAAGCCGATGAGATGGCATGCATGGCCCACGTGAGGCGCAAGTTCGTGGATGTTTTTGCGTCCCAGGGCAACGCCATTGCCGAAGGCGCGATCCGCCGGATCGCAGAACTCTATGCCATAGAAAAAGAGGCACGTGGAAAATCACCCGACGCACGGGTCGCGCTGCGGCAGTCACGATCAAAGCCGATCTTTGATGATCTCGAAGCATGGCTCCATAACCAACTACCCAAAATCTCTGGAAAATCGTCATTGGCTCAGGCGATCCGATACGCTCTTGGCCGCATGCCAAAGGCGCGGCCATGCCTTGAGAATGGCCACCTGGAGTTGGATAACAACACAGCGGAGCGCTCCGTAAAACCCGTCGCCATAGGCCGCAAAAACTGGACGTTCGCAGGCTCAGAAGGCGGCGGCAAAGCCATGGCAATCGCCTATACCCTCATCGAGACCGCCAAACTCAACGACGTAGATCCACAAGCCTGGCTCGCATGGGTCCTCAGCCAAATCGCCGACCACAAGATCACACGCCTCGACGAGCTCTTTCCCTGGCGTTACGCTGCCTCAGCAGCGTAACAGGTCATGCTCCGGCGCAAAAGGGCGGGTTCAACGGACGGGTACCTTGGGCCGACAGAATGGTCCATTCGAGATACTGAGACCGGGCCAACTTTGAGGCCCTCGGTTGGAAACTGGCAGCAGAATTGTAGATCCCACTACCTGATAACCAACGGGAAGGTAGAATGGGCGGGACAATGGAGTGAAGAAAAGGTGCTTGCTGGGAGAGCAGCAGAGCAGTCAAGGCGAGAAGCATACCTCAAAGAACACTATCCTACTCCAAACATTTTTGTTCGAGTATGGAACTGGATCAAATCCATCTTGGACTAAGAACTGACCGGTGCTTGCCGCTCTAGTGGACACCTTGGGGTCCGACTAGACCGTTCACGACGGGAGTCTATATCCTTTTATTTGGCCTATTATGAGATGCTACCGAACCGACCTCAAGCAGATCTAAACTTTCCCACGGTGTATTGACGTGACGCCTCAGATTGCCGCTCAAGCATACGTTCGTAGACTTGGCGCTCCTGCTCCAGATCACGCGTCTGATCACCTTGTGCTTGGGTCTGCGGTTGGTTGCTCTGCATCACATTTTGATCCATTTCATGGTCCATCGTTGCCTCCCCACCAAGCAACCCCACCTTGATGCAATCGCCCCTCTAGATCAAGACTTGCCTTGACGGAAGGTGATAATGGGCAAAATATTGTGTTGATAACTATGGAAAGTTTTCTTCATGCGAAGCCGTGTCGAGCTAGTTTTTGGTTTGGTTGGTCCAATCGGATGCCCGATCCACGAAGCGAGCGAAAGCCTTGCTGCAACTCTCAAAAAGATGGACTACACTCCGACTACGATTTCTCTCAGCAAGGAGATGGATCGGCTGCTGGCGGCCAAGGGCGCATGCTTTGAGGAAACTTCCACATCCGTACTCCACAACAAGATCAGAAAAGGTAATGCTGTTCGGGAGGCCTTTGGGAACAACGCCGTTCTTGCATCGGAGGCTATCAGACAAATTGTCGATTTTAGACGCTCCGCCGCTGCGGAAAGCGGCGAATCGGATGAAGCAAAGCTGGATGAGCAAGCCGTTGTGCCGCTTGATGAGCATGCATTCATAATCGATCAACTTAAGTTGCCCGAAGAGGTGGATCTTCTTGTAAAGGCTTTTGGAAAGCGCTTTGTGCAGGTCTCAGTTGTAACTCCTTTGGAGCAACGAAAACGATCGTTGACCGGCAGAATTCGAACTGAACAACACGGTTGGAACAATGAAAAATGTGAGCAGCACGCAGATGAATTGATCGCTATAGATCAAAATGAAAAGGCCGAAGACAGAGGTCAGCGGATTTCAAAAATCTTCCATCTTGGAGATGTTTTCTTTGACGGAACCTCTGAAGCATCAATTGAGCATTCCAGCCAACGCTTCATCAAGGCGTTCTTCGGAAGAAATAACGTTGCTCCAACTTCAGACGAGTTCGGTAGCTACATGGCGAAGGCTGCATCGCTGCGGTCAGTTGATTTGTCGAGACAAGTCGGTGCGGCGATCTGCACTCCCTTGGGTGATCTTATTTCTATTGGATGCAATGAAGTCCCAAAGTACGGCGGAGGCAACTACTGGGACGAAGAGGCAAATAAGCGACGCGACATTGATCTTGGAGGCGAAGCCAACAAGAATGAGATCAACCGCATGATCTTTGATTTCTTGGGCATCCTGAAGAAGCAAGGTCTAATAGCCGGAGATCGTACAGTTGAAGAGATATTGAACGATCCGGATCATCGAAAGGCTATCAAGAAGTCGCTCGTTTCAGGTGTCACTGAGTATGGGCGAATGGTTCATGCTGAAATGAATGCACTTGCAGACGCTGCTCGTCTTGGTAGGTCTGTCAAAGGTTCGACCATCTTTGTGACTACATATCCGTGCCATAACTGCGCGAAGCATCTAGTAGCGTCAGGGATCGAACGCATCGTATTCATCGAGCCCTACCCAAAAAGTAAAACCGAAAGCCTGTTCCAGGATATCATCGTGCCTGACACACCTGATGCTGCTACAGTTTCGATCGAACATTTCTACGGTATCTCTCCTCGACGTTATCGCGACATTTTTGAGAAGGGGAGCCGTCAGACTGACGAAGGAGAAGTCGAAAAATGGTACGAGGGGTATGCCGCTCCTCGCCTAGGTAACATAGAAGTTGGGGGCACTCCGCGAGAGCTCTTTGCGATAATTGAGAACCTATACAGTTAACGCCTCGATCTGTGTTGATTTCGGATTGTGTTTGCCCAACAGCTGTAATGTAAGACCTGTTGATCTTGGCATAGCTGCGCCAAGCCGCAAGCAACGTGGAGACATCTGCCCTCTATTCATCCGGTTTAATGTCCTGTGCAATAACCAAGAATTTTTCAGCCCGTCCATGTAGGTAATCGGCCTCTTCTTGGTTCAGCCGGGTCGCTGTGATTAGCGTTCCTGGCTGTATGTTGAGGATACCAACTCCTGCCGATTCCGGTTGGGCCATTCGGAGCACTGTGAGTAAACCTCGTTCTTTCTTTCGCGGTAGTTGATCCTTTCCAAAGTGGAGGAAGATTATCCTTCTTTGGTTGTTTGCCTCGGTACGTAGGTACCATGCCGTTGCAACCCGCAAACCCGCGATATTCGCTTCTATGGGGCTTCGTCCTTGCCATATGAGCGCGTGATCCTCCTTTAAATCCAAGTAGTTTTGGCTGAGAACCCTGTAACCGGAAGATTTATTGGGAGCGACCTTCGTATGAAGCGCTAGGAATTGCTGATCCGAAATAGCTTTATCTTCATAAGAAGTCATAGCTTCACGAAACTGTTTGTACCGATCTTTGGCGGGATCATACGGTAACTCGAGATCGTCGATTATGCTTTTGACTTTTGCCTTGTCCTTTCGCTTATCCCCGTATGCAAAATCAATGAATTGACTGACCCTAATCCTCATTCTTTCCTCTTCGCCTCATGGGAACAGTCGCATACTACTGGAGAGAACAAAAAATGAACAGGCCATTCGTAACACTGTGGGCCCACACGGGATTCTTGATAGTCGCGTTTAGATAAAGCGTCATGTTGCGTGCGTAGCGAAATCTACGAATTTTGGGTGTTCAACTTTTGGTATCGGCGGCGTCAGATTTGCAGTTGCAGCGAATGTCTCCTGTGAAGGGCCGCGCTGCAGCGACGGCGAACAAAGCCGAGCGGTAGGTTTGGGCCGTCTTTGACTGACCTCAGCGGCGCACATTGGGTCGATGCTGCGCCACCTCCGAGGTCAGCTTGGAGCCCAGTCTGTACATCTGAATTTCGTCGCTGCGCGTACTCGCAGCGCTAAAGCTGCTGAAACGACAGAGACCCTTGTGCCGCATTGCGGCGAAAAAACCGGGCGTTCGATCAAACCGCCGCAATGATTCGATGATATTCGCCCAAATCGACGACGGGACGGACATCGACTTCGCTCAAACGACAATCCGCATTCAGTGCCATCCACCAGGGGCTATCAACTCGAGATGTGTGACCGCATCAAAAAACGAAGTCGCCTGGGTCGAGAATCGGCTCCAGATTGGACAGCTCAACTGCAAATGCGTGATCCGATGCCGCGACGAGCAATCCCCTATCGGTTTCGGTAAAGACAAGATCGCTAAAGCTGATACCGCCTATGCCGCTCAGATCGATCTGGTCGAGACCAACTTCAAAATCTGTGATCATGTCGCGCGTGTCGAGGGTGCTATGAGCATTCTCGTCGAACACAAACACATCTGAGCCTTCTCCTCCCGTGAGCGTATCGGCGCCTTCTCCGCCGATCAAGCGATCGTTCCCGACCCCTCCATCCAACCTGTCGGACCCGTACCCTCCTTCGAGGACATCATTTCCGCCCTCGCCCAGCAGAGCATCATCTCCTGAGTGAGAGACCTGGCCTGCAAACACGTAGGACAGGTCGTATCCGAATGCGATGATATCGCCGACACCATCACCGGTCACGTCGGCGACGCGCCGTTCATAGACCTCATTGCCCCAGTATGTGTGAGACCCGAGAAAGTCGGATGCCTTGTAGACCGCGCCAAATCCGCCATTCGACTGCCCGTTTGCGACGTAAATACCGTCGCCACCAAATCCGACGATATCCGCTCGACCATCTCCTGTGACATCGGCCACGCGCCGCTCATATTGTTCGGCCCCCCAGCCGTGGTCTGCACCGAATGCTGCAATTTGCAGGCCAATATGGGCGAAGCTTCCGTCTGATTGCCCCAGAGAGACATGAACCCCATTATCCGCAAATCCCAGGATATCGGCGCGACCATCGCCGTTTACATCTCCGACCTCGCGTTCGTACTGCTCGGGCCCCCAACCTTGAGTTGCGCTGTAGGCATTGGTCTGCTGTCCTATGTGGACAAAGCTCCCATCGCTCCGGCCCAGTGACACCGACGTCCCCGATTGCCCGAAGCCGACGATGTCCGCCCGGCCATCGCCGTTCACATCAGCAACCCGTCGTTCGTAAATCTCCGCTCCCCAACCCTGCGTGGCGCCGTAAGCGTTGGTTTGCAAACCCAAGTGCACAAAACTTCCGTCTCCCTGACCAAGCGAAACTGATGTCCCGTCATGACCAAAGCCAACAATATCCGCCCGGCCGTCTCCGTTCACGTCGGCCGATATACGCCGCTCGTATTGTTCGTCGCCCCAGCCTTGATCTGCCCCGTACGCCGCAGATTGCAGACCCCTGTGCACCAAGGTGCCATCGCGCAGACCCAGAGAGACATGCGTGCCGTCCTGGCCAAAGCCGACGACGTCGGCGCGGCCATCCCCGTTCACATCGCCGAGGTCGCGCTCATATTTTTCGTCTCCCCAACCATCGACATAAGCGTATCCGGCGAATTCTGCGACGAATGCAAATGAGGTCTGAACAATCGGGTTGATGTCGCCGCCACGAAGGAGGTCGTCGCCATCTCCCCCCAACAAGAGATCGACGCTATAGCCCCCATCGAGCGTGTCATTGCCGCCGCCCCCCGAGAGGACATCATTGCCATTTCCACCATCGAGAAAATCGGCGCCGAGGCCCCCGGTCAGTTCGTCATTTCGACCACCGCCGGTCAAGGTGTCGCCCCCGGTCCCGCCTTCGATTGCAAACTCCGAGTCGTTCCACCCCCCAATGAATTGGCCGGCCGCGCCGCCCGTAACCTCCAATCGAATAGCGCCATCCAGAATGCGCTTGTCAAAGCTGGCGTCGGCAAACTCGATACGTTCCAAACCCACGCCGGTTGGATCGGTGGAGAACCAGTTCTGAATGGTGACAATCTCCAGCGTGCTTGCATGAGTGATCAGCAAGTCACTGCCGTTCTCTGTCAGAATGACGTCGGAGAATTGAGTGCTCGTCATCTCGAGCGTGTCCTGATCCAAGGCGACCCCAGCCGTGTCAGAGATCGTGTCGTCACCGTCCCCGGCTTGCCAAGAGTAAGTGTCGCTCCCGGCAAGGCCGTCCAGATGATCGGCGCCCAGACCACCGACCAGCATGTCGCTATACGCTCCACCCGAAATCGTATCGTTGCCATCAAAGCCATGAATCATGTTTTGATTTGCCGACCCGATAAGTACCTCTCCAGCAGCCGTCCCGTTGATCGACGATATGCTGTCAGGGCCTGCCGTCAGATGCGTGTTCCCTAAGGCACGGTGCTCAGTGCTCAGGGCGACAGTTGCGACAAACTGAGCGTCGGACACTCGTCCCGTCGTCAGGTTGTCGGTCCAATCCAATTTTTCCGAAGCGGTCGGCAGCCGGCCAAGCGCGTTGAGGAACACCTGATCGACCAGAGTCTCGCCGCCTAAACCAAACAGGCTGTTTGTGGACACCCCCTGCTGGTCTCCACGCGCCGCCAGCAGGTCGGCTGCAAGATCCTCGTAAGTATCCTCACCCTCTAGCAAGCGTTGCGACAGCACCGCGAGCTCGAAGTCAGTCGGGTCTCTGTCATAGACCACATCGACCAAGTCACGGGCGACATGTTCGGTGAACGCCCTGTCCAAACTACGTTCGAAGCGGGCGGGATTCAGGATGACATCGAAGTTGTTTGTCGACAGGTGCTCATTGCCCTTAATCAGATGCTCGTCGGCTTCTGACATCTGATACGCAAGGCTGGTGCGGGTATGGCTCCCATCGGAAAGGGCCCGCAGGTACTGGTTTGTTTCCTCCAGCGAAGGAGGGCGGGAGAAGGCGTTGAAACTCAGCTGAGAAATGAACTCTGCGTTCGTCAGACTTCCGTAGCGGTCCGCAAACTCATCGCTGTTCAAGAGCTCATCGACAAGGCTTGACCCGGTCAGGCGGCCGTTCGCCACATGCACAACGAGTTGCTCGGCCTCGGTGATGTCCATGTCACGGTCGAGGACGGTATCGAAAATCCGCGCCGCCTCAGCAACGATTTGTTGTTTTGTAGATGCGTTCATGCGCGCCGAGTTGACAACAACGACCGCGCTGCCGTTGGCATCGAGCGTTGTTTCGGTTCGTGTCCAAGTTTCGAATCCGATGGCATCAACTGCATGTGAGACGACGATGTTCTTATCTATCGTCGTCGCCCTTATGCCGTTGGTCCATTCGTAGCTGCCGTTGTTCAAATGGCTGTAGGTCAGGGTCTGTACTCTGCCTTCGCGCTCAATGCTCTCCGACAGGCCGTCGGCTGAAACATAGGTGTTGAACGTGTTGATCAGTTGGCCTTGGGCATCGAATGACTGTTCCATCAAATGGGTGGATCCGTCGGCGGCAACCGAGAACTTTTCAACTTTGTCTGCGACACCATTGCCGTCGTAGTCAGCGCTAACGGTCCTGGACTGGCCATTTGCGCTTGTCGTCTCGATGACGCGGGATCGTAGGTCGCCGTCGGCATAGAGTGTTTCGTCGACAAGTGTGGAGCTGCCGTCCGGATTGTGTCTCAGCTGCCAGGAGGACGTGCCATCTATTGAACCGTCCCCATCGAGGTCAGTTTCGCGTGTGCGCAGAAGTCCGTTTGCGCTCTCAACTTCAGTCTCGTGAAACACATCCTTCGATGTCCCAAACGTCTCGTTTCGCTCGGTGATCCGACTTCCGTCAGCATCAAAAGTGATCGTCCATGCCCGGCTGTGGTCAAGAGCACCGTCCGCGTCAAAATCAAAGGACTGCGACCCCTGCATGCCATTGGCAGCGGAAAAGACTTCGGCTTCCGCCAGGCTGCTTCCGTCTGCGGAGAGCTCGCTATATCTGACCGTCAGGTTCCTGCTGGCGTCGATGTCGGATGAAATCAATCTGTCAACGGAACCGTCCCAATCCTTGTCGATCGTTGTGTCAGACGACAAGCCATCCGCGGTCGTCGTTTGGGACATGCGACGAAATAGAGAAGCGTCTTCAAGATACTCTTCGACAACATACGTTGTTGCGCCGAGGCCGGTTTCGGACCGCGTTTCGACCCTTTCGTGGACCCCGTCTCCCGATTGATCAAACTCGAAGGTCTCAACAAGCCCGTTGCCACTTTCTGTGGTGACGATCTGCGCAAGCCGTACGCCCGCAGCATCATGGGTTTCGGAGGTCGTTGTCGTAAGGCCGTCCGCGGCGAAGGTTGTCACACTGGTCGATACAAAGTCGAAAACGCCGGTTCCGAAGAGATCAAGTCTGGAGGTCGTGGAGAGCGCTGTGTCGTCCGTGAGGCGATCTTCGGAGGCAAGCAACGCGCCGGATCCGTTCCTGTACTCGATCGACTGCGCCCGCCCGCCGTCCTGCTGCAAGACCGTTTGGTCGACAATGACCACATCCGCTTGACCATCGCCATTTTCGTCTCTCGTGACCGATCTTGTCAGGCCATTTGCACTGAGTGTCGTGGACGTGGAAGCGATCAAGGCGCCTGCTGCGGAAAAAGCCTGGGTGCTGTTTGTGACCGAGCCATCGGTTGTTACAACGCGTGTCCCAAGCACATCGTCTGTGCCATTTCCATCCAGATCTGTTGTGGTCGTTATTGTGCGCCGGTCTGCTGCTGTGACGATTGTTGTTTTGCTGATCAAGGATGTATCTGCGGCGCGGCGTTCTTCGGTGATGGTTTCGATGCCGTCAATCGTCAGATCGAGGGTGGTCTGTATTTTCAGATCGTCGGGACCATTGCCGTCAAAACTCCAGATCTCGGTCCGCTCGCGCCCGTCGTCGCTGACCGTTACCTGTGCCGAGCGATACGTGATGTTGTTGTCGCCTTTCTCGGTGGTCACCGTCGTGCGGGACCCATCGGCGTTGAGCGTCGTGGCGACAACCTGGGTTCGCTCAAAGGTGTCATCCCCGTCGCGGTCGGTCTCTGTGGTCGTGGTCAGCCCATCTCTGCTGACAGTCACATCCTGGCGGCTCTGCAGCGTGTTCGTCTCGGAGAGCTGTTTCTCGACACTGCGGCGCGTGCCATCTGCCTTTTCCCAGACATGCGACCAGATATCGGTCTGTCCATCGCCGTTCAGATCGGTAAAGGTCTTGATGCTATCACCGTTGTCACTTGTGATGACGGTGGTCTTGCTGCGGGTGACATCGGACCCATCAAGCAGTTCCGTAACCGAGCGCACATCCCCGTCGCTCTCCAACACGTCAACCTGCCGCAGCCTGAGATCAACCGTTCCATCCGTGTCATTGTCGTAGAACGTGGTGGTCTCCAGCCCATCATCGCTGCGGGTGATCTCCAAAGACGAGAGCAGATCGTTGTTTGCGGATCTGGTCTCTTGCGTGGTGACCTGTGTCCCATCGGCGTTCAGAACAGTTGTGCTGGTCTCCGTGCGCTCAAAGCTTCCGTTACCATCGGCATCTATCTTGATTGTGGTTTTCAGCCCATCGTCCCGGATGGTCACCTCGCGCGTGCTGCGCTCGGATCCGTCGCCATTCTTGGTGACAACCTTCTGCTTCCGGCTACCGCTGGCTTCCAGGAAGACACGGTCGTCAACCGTCACATCCGTCGTGCCGTCACCGTCAAGATCCGTGTCCGTGATCCGAATGAGCCCATTGGCACTGATCCAAGTGTCCGTCGACGTGATCGTGTCGCCATTTGTGCTCTTTCGAACATCCGTGATGGTGGTGGACCCGTTGGTTGCTTCGGTGGAGGTCATAAAGACATCACCAACCCCATCACCATCCACGTCCTGCTCGGTGGTCATGATCCGTCGATCCGCGCTCTCAGTCGAGGTGGTCTGGCTCAGCAGCGTCGTGCCATCTCCGGCATAGGTGGAGACCGTTCGGGTGGTGCTGCCATCTGTCTCCAGCACCCGAACATCGACGGTCTGGCTGTCGAATGCGCCATTGCCGTCCGCATCCACTTTCGTGGTGGTGGTCAGACCGTCTGCGCTGGTCTCGACCACTGTCTTGTTGCGCAGGGTGGTGTCCTGGTTCCGCGTCTCAATGGTACGGGTCGAGACGCCAGCGGCATCCACAGTGGTCACATCTGAGACGGCAACATCGACATCGCCGTCGCCATCCGCGTCCGTCGTGGAGTTTACGTCCAGCCCGTCTTCCGAGGACACCGTTGTGCTGCTCGCCAGCACCCGGCCGTCGATTGCGCGCGTCTGGTCCAGTGTTGTCCGCTCCTGCGTGCCGGCATCCACGGTGACGGCGCGCACACGCTCATCCGCATCAAAGACGCCGTCCTGGTCGAGATCGACCCAGGTCTCCGAGCTGACCTTATCCGCCCCCAGTGTGGTCTTCTGCATGGACCGGACGGAGCCATCGGTGTTGGTCACCGTCACGATGTTTTCTCGGCTTCCGTCGCCGTGGATCACCGTCGTATCGACCGTTGTGCTGTCGATATCATTATCGCCATCCACATCCGCTTCGATGGTCTTGGTCAGGGCATCCGCCGACTGGGTCTGTGTGACCGTGCTGCGCAGGCTGCCATCGCCGTTCTCGACCCGCAGAACAGAGGTACTGGCCCCACCAGCGTCCAACGTGATGGAGAGGTCTTCGACGGTCTCGACCACACTGTCGCCATCTACATCCCGGCTGATCACCTTGCTTTGCCCATCGGGGCCAACCACCATCGTCTCTGACGACCGCAGGCTCCCATTCCGGTTATGCGCCTGCGTGCTCTCCGTGCGGCTGTCGTCAGCATGTTCGGTGATGCTGTGCGTCACCGTCACATCATCCAGACCATCCCCGTTCTCATCGGTCCCCTTCGTGCGTGTGAGCCCGTCAATAGTGGTCGTTTCGCCGGAGCTGCGAATGACATCACCGTTCTTGGCGAGGTCATGGATCACAATGCTGCGGCTGCCGTCGGGTGCGGTCGTGCGGATCTCTTCCTGATCGAACCAGCCGCCCCCCGTCGAGTCCCGCTGGATCGTTACATCGCCGCCATCGGCACTCGTCGTGGTCACCACCCGGCTGGTCAAAATCGCCGTCGCCGCATCCGACCCGGTTTTGTTCACGACGGTTTCTATTTTGTTCCCGCCCCCCTCCTGCGTCGAGATCTCCTGCAGCCGATCAACCACCCCGTCGCCATCGTCATCATAGCTGTTGAGGATGCTGGATCCGTCCGGACTGGTGACAGAAGTGATGACATAGGCCACATCGCCCGTCGCAGTATGAGCTGTGCTGACCACCACCCGGTTGCCCGCGATATCGGTGCTCTCGTCCTGCTCTACCCGGTAGCCCTGCGCCTCGGCCACCAGCGTCGCATTCGCCACCGTGCCCGTGCTGCCATCGGAACGCGTGAAGCTCGTCTGCCCGGTGATCATCGAGCCATCCGGCAGTTCGATCCGCGTCGTATCCGCTGTCAGATTGATCGAGGTGATGCCCAGCTCCGTGAGCGTCCTGGCCGTGGTCGAGCCATCGGCATTTGTCACCAGAACCTTGAAGTCCGCAAACCGCGCATCATTCGCGTCCAGCACCCCGTCGTCATTGCTGTCAAACACGGCCCGCAGAGCCGCCAGATCATCCGTCGCCGTCGGATCCCACTCGGTGAAGACATACTCCTTCTTCTCCGAGATCGCCCCATCCCCATCGTCATCGATGAACAGAACGCCATCGCCATCTCCAACCCAGGCCGTCCGATGCAGCAATCCATCACCACCAGCGTCCATGAAGACGGTCGATTTGCTCAGTTCGGTGACCTCAACGCCATCACCGTCCAAGTCGAGGAGAAGGGGGCGCAGGCTGCTGTCGCGGACGCCACCATTGCCCTGGTTCGCATGTCCTCCCGATTGCCCTCCAGAATTGCCCCCAGAACCACCGGAGCTTTGATCATTGTCATCGCGGCGGTTCCAATCCAGTGAATTCTGTTTCAGCGCCGCACGCTCCGCCGCAGTCTGACCAAGGGTCGCATTCCGCGCCTCTTCGCGGGTCAGGTTGTATTTGAAGATCAGTTCTTGACGAAGCTCTTCCTCTCGTCGTCCGTCGCCTTTGATTCGGCCCGGCCAGAGCTCAGAGTCAAAATGGCGATCTTTTACTGCATTCAAGAGACCGAAGTGATCCTCGGCCGGTCCTTTCGCTGCAAAGCTTGGACCAATGGTCTCAGGTAATATATGAACGTTCGAAGCCAGCGCAGGGTACTTCTGATAGAAGTCTATGATTTGCTGTGGCGTGATCTGCGATCGTAGTGACTCAAGTTGTGACGCGGGCACACCAATACTTGATGCAAACGCCCTCATGTTTGTGGGATTGTCCAGCAGACTCTCAATCGCCGCTTCAACCGCGACCGGATCAAGGGTGTTGGAATTGGCACGACTTGGTGAGTTGATTGCTGTCAGCCTCGTGATATCCACCGGTACCGGGTAGAATACATCATTGCTCGGATCGTTATCTCCGCCAACGTTAACGCGCAGACCATAGACGGGATGTTCAGTGGTATCTACTAACGTGGACTGAAGGTCCCTCGTCGGTCTTGCTGTATGTTTCTCAAAATCTGCATAAGAATTTATCGAGACGAGTTCGCCACGGTAGTCCGTGAAGGTATTGGCATCGCGGACAGACGGAGGGAGACCAATCACATCGGTGCTCTCAGAACTATAAATACCATCATAGACTGTTCCCCCAATTGCTTCTCCCAAGCTTCCACCCACGAATGAAGCACCACTCACAAGTACTGCCGAAACTCCCCAACCAATAGGATTTGATGCCAAAGCGGCGGTTGCCAAAACTCCAAATGCATAACCACCCGTGACCGTACCAATCACCTGATATCCGTCTCGCAAAGTCAAATCATAATCAGTAGAGTTCGCCAATGTTTCCATTGCCAAATCCGTTTGAACATCGAGCAAATCGCGTCCCCAACCTAAAGACTTACCCTTTGTCCCAAGGGTAACTCCAACTGACGCAGCAGTCGCAATCCAACCAGGAATTCTGGACTCATCTTCTTCGTTAGTTAAAAAGTTCATTCTTCACCACTAAAATTAATTTTCGAAATTTGAAGAAATACATTAGTCTTTACGAGACAGCGACCGGCGTACGCATACTACATGGCAAATTGCTAGGATCGGGAGGCCGCATACATAAGCTAGTGATGGGAGGCCAGCTTTCCTTTGAAGTTGTTCGTGAAAATCAACAATGAATAAGCCAACCAACGCCAACCAGATCAATACGGCAATTACATAGACGCGAGTAGGATGAATGTCAGAAAACTTTAGTTTCCTCTTTTGTTCAGACATCGGATTCCCAACCACTTTTGGCCTATGTAGATTTTGCTTTGCCGCTTGCTACTCGCATTTCAATGTCTAAGAACAAGAGCGGCTTTTAGAGTTTCCTGACTCAAGCGACTCCCAATCGCAAACTCTGCCCATCACCCAGTAGTGGCGCCTACCAATCTCCAAACCTTAACTCAGATCAGTTAGGCGGTGGATTTGCCTACATGGCGGACCACCTGGCGTACGTCATTATTTCTCCTTTTTCACTATTGTAAAACGTGAACGTTAACTAACTCACCAAGTTTCTCAAACTTGGTTAACGCAGGGTCCTTCTCACCCACTCCAAACTCCATCTCCCTAACCCAATACTCACCCACAGACCCACGACCGGACAGCGCGATGGCGCTTGAGATTGCGATACGCGAAATGGATCGGAGGACGGAAAACCTTACTCCTGCGCCGCTCGGGAAAGACCAACTGTCCGCGCCAGGTCAGGATCGGACACTGACTCTCCACACTTGGGAATACAAGCGCGATCTCATCACCGACAGGCAGGCGGAGGACCTCCGACCGAACGGTCTGGCACATCAACAGCTCTGACGTGCCTGCCTGCGCCATCTGCCCCGGAGCCGCGGTGGACAGGTCGATGACATGCCCGGCCTTGATGCCCGGGTTGCGGATTTCGAAGGTGAGCGGCGCCACCAACTCAAACTGCTCGGTCAGCGCGCCGGGACCAAAGAGGTCCCCTTCGCTTTGCCAGACCCGGCCCGCGGCGAGGTGCACCCGAAACATTCCCGGCGGCACGAGGACCCGGAAGAATGCGCCACCTTCCACATAGGCCGCCAAAGCCTCGGCACCGGTCGCGCTGTCGACCAGCGTCACGACATAGTCCCGCCCCGCCCGTGACTTGACCTGCAGCGGAAAGACGGCCGGCAGGCCCGTCCGGTTCCACATCAGACCGACAGGGGGCCACTTATGATGTGGGGTTGCATCTTCGGCGGACGCAGTGCCGGGCGGCGCGCACCAAACCAGCAGACTAAGTACTGCGGCCGCTATGAAAGTCTGGATCAAGTGAGACATACTCTGCATTTCTTCCACATCGATGGCGTTGCGTCATCCCTTGTCCGAGATCGAGCAGCAGTTCACCGGACAATCGAGGCCGCGATGATCGGCCAGTTCTCAGTCAACCACTCGCTGCACGTGTCAGCACCTTGTGTCCTAACGACAGTTGCAAAAAAGATTGTCTGTGCTGTTGCTCGCGTGTTGGAACAGAGAGCAGCGCGAATGCGGTTTCGGTTCTCGCGAATGACCGGATTGGCGTCACTCGCCGCGCCGCCGCAAGAAACCTGCCGCACGTGCGAGCAAATGCTGCGTCAGCGAAGGCAGAAAATCAAATGACCGCAAAGTCCGCGATGTGTGAGTTCGCATGGTAGGGTACGAACGGCTGATCACCACATCCCGTCCCATTCAAACAGTTATCTGATTAGGACATTTTCCGATCCATACAAATCAAGAACTTAAACGGCTCAATCTCAGCAAGGTTCAATTGGGACGATTGACAAGTTTCTTGGAGTGTCATTTCGACCCCTCGAAGGCAGGTGAATAATCTGCGAGGTTTAGGACCTGCCTCGCAAAGTGGAATTCTCTCGCCACTCAGTCCCGGTTCGAGGGGAGCAAGACCGCAACCGTTTCTTTCATCGGCGTTCGCGGTCCTACTGCTAAACCTGCGATCGCTCAGGAATGAAGCGCCCGGAAGATAGCCTCTTCAATGGGGAACCCATTCGGCCGGTCTACGCGGAGACGACGATGACCGCGCGCTGGTTCCAAAGGGGGCTGAGCCATAAAGCGGGGCTCGTTGCCGCGATGCGGCTGACCGGCATGCACAAGGAAGGGATGGCACAGGTAAACCGTTCCCGCGCGCCCCGTGGCAAGGACCTCGGGCCGACCGGCCGTTGTGCTCAGGTCCATTTCGCCGGCAAGACCCTTCTCTCCATGCGGCGCGAGCAGTCGGGCCACATCCTTGTGACTGCCTGCGCGGATGCGGGTCGGGGCGTCTTTTTCGCCCACATCCGAGAACAGGAACAGCATGAGCAGAAGCCGACCCCGCGACCGGAGGTTGACACACCATTTGCTGAAATCTGTATCCGCCGTCACCGGCCCGGAAAAACCTCGCGGAGGATAGCTTGCGTCCACATGCCAATCCGCGGCGAAATCGCCCTCGCCGGGGAAGCGGATCACAAAGGCACCAAGCGCCTCGCGCCGCCGCCAGCGACCCGGACCCGCCAGAGCGTCGAAGGCCACATGCAGTTGCGGTGTATTGGCCGCTTCGACAAAAGGCTTTTGCCAGTAGACCGGTCGGAGAACGACGGGTTCGGTCCAGGTTTTAGGATCATCGGGGCGGCCCGGCAGGTCGCGCCAGATGCGCTTGCGTGCTTTCGCTGCGAGGCTTGCTGGAAAGGCATCGTCAATACGCAGAAAGCCACTTTCGATGAAGTGTTCGATCTCATCGTCGGTAAGGATTGGGGACTTGGGGCTCATTTTCGTATAACTCATCCGTTGCGTGACGGCCCCTCTAGTTTCCCCGGCCTTCTGGACTCTCGCGCCTGACCGTTAAGCAAAAGAAACCCGGCAAACACAATCAGGGCGGCGCCGACAATTGTTGTTTCATATAGCACCTCGTTGAAGACGAAGTAGCCGATAACAACAGCGCCAATCAGTTCCAAGTAGACCAGTGGCGACAGAGATGACACATCTGCAAATCGGAAGGCGGCAATCGCCAAGGCGTGACTGGCCGCAGAAAGTGCACCCAGACCAAGAAAAAACGTCAGATCCTCCCATGTCGGTGTGGACCAGGACAGGAGGGCCTGGGGTGTCAGCAATATCGTCCCTACGACACATTGAAACGCGAGTGTTTCGATCGGATCGCTGGCCGCTGACGCATGCCGTGTTGCAACGAGATAGAGCGCAAAGAACAGACCGGCGCCGAGTGCAAGGAGAATGCCCGGCTCAATCCCAGTTCCGGGCCGCAGGATGATAATCGCCCCGGCGAAGCCGAGGACAAGGCTGACAGTTTTCCGACGCGTTAAGCGTTCCTTCAAAATGACAACGGAAAGGGCGACCGCAATGATGGGTCCAACAAAGTAGGCGCTGACCACCGTCGCCAGCGGAATGCGCGCGATCGAAAGAAAGTAGAGCGTCATCGCCGCGACAAGACAGACCGTACGCGCCAAATGCGACGTTCGGCGTTCTCTCGGGAGGAAATGCCGACCTCGCAAGGTCACGGCCGCCGGAAGAACGATTACGCTGGCGACCATGTAGCGTGCCCAGGAAAGAAAGAGTGGCGAGTAATCGGCACTGAGATGTTTGGCGATCCCGTCCACGACCGGAATCAAGAGCATCGCAAGCGCCATGAGCGCGACGCCCTTCACTGGATGACTGGAAACCGCCGATACGGCGGGTGCCATAACTACCGCTCCTAACGATACCCGGTCGTGTCGGCGGGTTTGCCTGCATCCTGCACTTCCGGGACGTATCGCCACGCATCCGGCTGACTGCCATCTATGTCGGTGAAGCCGTAAACCTGCGCCAGACCGCCGCTCGAAAGCGACTGGCCGTTCCACCGCGCACGCGCTGGGTCGGCTGCCAACGCAGCAACGGCCCGACCGACATAGGCCGGGCTTTCGGAAATTGCAAAATGCGGCATCTTTTCGGTTGCATCTCGCCATGTCGCCTCTGTCACATCGTAAGCGTCCAGCATGGCTTCGGAGCGTAGCCAGCCCGGCGTCAACGCCACCGCCGTCCCACCATGGGGTTTCAGTTCATGGGCTAGAGAAAATGCCATGCGGTTCACCGCTGCCTTGGCAAGATCGAAGAAGAATGACACGCGATAATTGGCGGCGTTGTATTCGTCGGTGCCGTCGGTCACTTCGACAACCAGGCCGCCCGGCCGTTCGATCAGCAACGGCAGCGCAAAATGCCCTGTGATGGCGTGGGTATCGACGGCCAGCCGCAGGGTGCGCAAACCATAGTCGAGATCACTCTCCCAAAGCGTCTTGTTCCATTCCATCCGAGTCGCCCCCCAGATGTCATTGACCAGAATGTCCAGTCGACCCTGCTCTGACCGGATCCTGTCGACCAGTGCCTTTACCTCAGAGGGGATGAGATGATCGACCCTGACGGGAATGCCAACGCCGCCAGCCTGATCGACTAGCGCTGCGGTTTCCTCGATGGTCTCAGACCGGTCTATCTCGGATCGGCTTTCTTTTGTCGAACGTCCCGTGACATAGACGGTGGCCCCGGCACGCCCCAGCTCTGTCGCAATCCCTCTGCCTGCACCGCGCGTTCCGCCTGCCACCAAGGCAACTTTGTTTCTAAGGAGCTTTTCCATGTCTTGTTTTCCTCCACGGTCGGTTCGGCCACGTTGCGCTGTGGGGTTGTAACTGGCATTCTGCTTTTTGATAGACACAGGATACATAGCCACTGGTTACTGGTCAAATGAAATTAGACAGTTACATAGATGCCGGCACTCTCGCGTCCGTTGAGTTCGCAAACAGACTCACGCCCGGCTATGCTAACGGAAAGCCGGTCGCCGAGACCGACGTGCTACAAGCCGTCCGGGAGGTTGTTGCGATAGACCCTCCTTCGGTCGCCGCCGTGTCGGAGAAGGATGAGGACGGTTTCGTTGCGTTGGCAAAACGACTGCGTGCGATATTCGTTGGTATTGACGGAGGTCACATCGATGAAGCGGCAGAATTGCTGAACACGATCCTGTCAGAGCATCCGGCTACCCCCTATCTGGCAAAGGAAGAGGGGGTCTGGCACCTCCACCACCACCCGTCGGATGCTGCCATTCTGCCAATGTGGACCGCAATTTGTGCCGAAGGGCTTGCCCGAATGATCGGCACACAGAATGCGCATCGGCTTGGCATCTGCATGGCGGAGAACTGCGACCGGGTTTTCGCAGACACATCGAAAAACGCCACCCGCCGGTTTTGCTCGTCAGCCTGTCAGAACCGCATCAAGACAGCTGCGTTCCGAGCCAGAAAACGCACGGCGGCGGTGACGGAAAACAAACCCTGATGAGCGACGTCTTTTGACCGCGACCATGGGGTCAACTCCAGGAGGGGGTAGAATCGTACGATCCTCAAATCAGACGTTTGGACCTCACAAGTGAACGGCCGCTCCGTCTAAGGTTTGTTGCTGCTGTCAGCGCGAGCTGCAGCGGCGATAAATCTGACAAGGAGGAAAGCGCGGGCGGATTT
>NZ_JALIEB010000002.1:0-39181 GCF_025755255.1 Roseobacter sinensis
CAAATCCACTGCTGAATTAATGCACTGTCATTGCCCCAAGCGCCAATACCGCGAGAGCGGTTTCGTCCTTGTCCCGCACTGCCGACTTTCGCTCCCCCTCTCGACAGACCGCGCCGCCGCGTTATCCTGTGCGGCCAGGGGGAAATCCGCACCATGATCCGACGCCAATCGCTGACCCAGTTCGCGCAGAGCTGCAAATCCGCCCAGCGCTTGCCCGACCTCTGGCAGCGCACCATCGAGCACTTCACCGCCTGCGGCATCCAGCGCGTCAGCTATCACAGTGACGATCAGCGGTACGGTGCGGACGACACCCACGGCATCGCGACCTTCGGCTTTCCCGAGGATTGGGTCTGCCGCTACCTCGGCGACAACCTGATGCAGGTCGATCCCATTCCCGATCTCGCCGCACGCTTTTCAAGGCCTTTCCTCTGGTCCCACACCGATCAGATCACCGAGCTGATGCCGGCCCAGGCCGATTATCTGCGCGATCTGGAGGACGCCGATCTGGGCGACGGGCTCGCGGTGCAGGTCTTCGGACCCAACATGCGGCATGCCTATATGGGCATGGGCTTTGGCCACACGTCCTTCAACCCCTCGCCCGAGCAGGTCTTCGAGCTGCAATGCGCCGCTCAGATTGCGCACATCCGCTATTGCGAGATCACCGCCGACAGCAGCATGGCGGCCGCCAATCTCTCACCCCGCGAGCGTGAGATCCTGCGCTGGATCGCGCATGGCAAGAGCAATTCGGTGATTGCCGATATCCTCGGGATCTCGCCTCACACGGTCGATACGCTGACGCGGCGTATCTTCGACAAGCTCGACGTGAGCGACCGGACCTCTGCCGCGATCCGCGGGCTGGGCTCGGGCGTGCTGAGATACAGCAAGGGCACTGTAACCTGACGCCGCGCTGTGGCGCAGCTGCGTGACATGCGCGCGCGCGCCCGAGCCGCTACCCCACGCCGCACAGATCAAAAAGAACGTGTGAGGGGATTGATATGACGTGTGACGGGTCCGGCCGCAACAAAAGAAATGCGATCGAGAAGCGCGCGGGCCATCCGACCAACACGGTGCTTGAGACGGTCGCTCAGAGTTTGGAACGCTCTGCGACCCATGTGCAGGACCACGCATATGACGTCGCCACCCGAGGCGACATCGCGTTGGTCGCCCGGCTGATCACGCTGGCCGCGGATCTGGAGGGGCTGGCGCAGCGCGCGCGGCGCATGCAGCTCTAGCGCGGGCGGCGTCGGCCGCGCACTCCGAGTGCTTTTTTGCCGACCCAATGCAGCCGCCTCAGCGGGTCTTTGCCGGAACGCAGCCGTGATGGGTCGTGAGCTCCAGCGGGAGGAACAGAGGTGTCGTGGCCGGCGTTCACCTGCCAGTGACCACAAAGGAGAGACCCATGTTCTCGACACGCATGACATCCGCTGCCCTCGCGGCAGCCATCGCATTCGCCCCGGCGGCCCGGGTGGCCGCCGACGGCAAGGACTTCATTGCCGGCGCGCTGATCGGCGGCGTGGTTGGCTCGCAGATCCAGAAAAACGTGGACCGCAACCGCGCCCAGCAGCAGACGATCTACCGCGCGCCGACGGTCCGTCAGAGCGGGACGACGCAGCGCAGCTATCGCTCGTCGATCCCGGCGACACAAGAAGGCCGCGAGATCCAGACGTCGCTGAACTACTTCGGCTTCAACGCCGGTACGGTCGATGGCCAGCTCGGCCGTCAGAGCCGTACCGCCATATCCGACTATCAGAGCTACATGGGCTATCAGCCCAGTGGCCAGCTGACCTCCTTTGAGAAAGAGCTGCTGTTGCGCTCGTACAATCGTGCACAGGCGGGCGGTGAACAGACCTTCCGCCAGATCGCCGCCAACCCCGAAGGGACGCGCGGCCTGCTCAAGACTTACCGCGCCGAGATCGCCAGTGGTGCGACCACGCAACCGGTCGATGGCTATAACCAGAAGGCCTTCAACGACGGGTTCTAGCGCGGAAGAGGGCATCCGCGCGGCCATGTCCTCGCGCGCGGATGCCCGACCCACAGAGTTCTTGGTTTCGTGATGCTCCGCCGCGCCGACCTGCCTTCGGCGCCGCCAAAGTCCCCTTCGGCATCACGACTGACTACCGCCGCGGCTGGCCTTTCGCGCCCCGCGGCGGGCTTTTTTGCCGGAAAGACAGTCTCCGCTGCGATGACCGGATCTGCCACGAAAAGAGGCACGGGCGCCCGCGGCTGCGCGCCGGACCCCTCGCCAAATCGGCGCGGACACCTTCGGTCCACCTGTCGCATTGCTTCGAAGAGGATCGCTGACTAAGATTTCTGTCATGCCATACCAGTGGACATCCGACCCGGGCACGAGCCCGCAGACGCTCAAGCTCTGGCCGCACAATTCACTGCCCGCGCGCGGTATGGCCGCTTTCGTGCTCACCACCTTCACGCTGATCTGCATCCCGACGCTCCCGCTGCTGGGCTCGCCGATCCTCTGGGGGCTTCTGCCCTTCCTGCTCGCCGCTGTCTGGGGTATCTATTTTGCGCTGCAGCGCAACTACCGCGCCCGGCAGATCACCGAGACCCTGACGCTGGATGACGAGGAGGCCCACCTCATTCGCGAAGATCCGTCCGGCGCTGTTCGGACCTGGGACTGCAACCGCTATTGGACCACCATCACCAAATACGAGAAAGACGGCCCGGTGCCACATTACGTGACGCTCAAGGGCATGGGCCGCGAGGTCGAGATCGGCGCCTTCCTCAGCGAGGAAGAGCGCGTTTCGCTCTATGACGAGTTGCAACGCGCGTGGCGCCGCTAGACACCGGACAGCTCCACCGCCGGACGGTCCCAGCGGTTCTCCTCAAGCCACAGGGCCCGCAACGTCTCCATCTGATCTGCGAATGAGCTGTCGAGAACGGCGCAGTCTTCCATGCGATCCGTTCGGAAATGCCGGAAGGCGCCACGCAGCTCGCACCACACGGCCAGCATCACGCATTCCACATGGTAGACAAGCGCCAGCGGGCGCACCACTCGCAGAGTGTGCAGGCCCGCTCCGTCGCGATAGCCGAGCTGCAGCTTCACCGCCCGGCGGATCGCATCCCGCAACACAGCCACGGAAACGCAGCCCGCACGCGGATCATCCGGGGCCGCCCCCCAAGGTGAGACCTGCAACCAATCCGCCGGCCCATGCAGGGCATCGACCTTATGATGGATGCGATGCGCCGCGGCCTGCAAGCCGCCGTCACCGGTGCGCGTGAGCATCGCAAGCCCGACGCGCAGCGCTTCGATCTCCTCAGCGTCGAAATTCAGCGGTGGCAGATCGTATCCTGCACGCATGACATAGCCAATGCCCGCTTCGCCCACGATGGGCGTGCGCCGGGCCTGCAAGGTGGCGATATCGCGGTAGACCGTGCGCCTGGAGACCTCCAGCCGCTGCGCCAGCGCCTCTGCGGTCAGCGGCGTCCGAGCGGCGCGCAGGATCTGGATGATTTCAAACAGCCGATCGGATCGGGGCACCGGCGCCTCCCTCGTTGACTGCTGACATCCTAGCACGCGCTGCTGACAGCAGTCTGTCAGCAGCGCTGCGCGATCTTCGCGAAAAATGCGAGGACCGTCATGTCATCTTATGACCACTACACGATGCTGCGGCTCGGACTTGGACGCTGGTCCAATCACGACAGCCGTCCTGACCAAAGATCGAGACGCCTCATTGGGCGCGCGCTGGTGCCCAAGTGGCCCATGCACCGCGTCGTGGCCGTCTGGCTGCGTGACAGGCGCTCTTCGAAGCGGCCGGTCCGCGACTAGCTCAGCCGCTCCTTGACCTTGGGACCGACCGCGCCGAAATCCATTTGCCCGGTGTATTTCGCCTTCAGAACGGCCATCACCTTGCCCATGTCGCGGATGCTGTCGGCGCCCACTTCCGCGACCGCGTCGGTCACGGCCTGCTCCGCCTCTTCCTCGCTGAGCTGCTGCGGCAGGAACTCCTCGATGATCTTGATCTCTTCGCGTTCTGCCTCGGCGAGGTCGAGCCGGCCACCTTCTTCGTAGGCGCGCGCGCTCTCCATGCGCTGCTTGGACATCTTGCCCAGGATCGCCAGGACTTCCGCTTCACCGACACCCTCGTCGTTGCCCTCGGCCCTGGCCGCGATGTCCTTGTCCTTGATTGCCGCATTGATCAGGCGCAGGGTCGACAGCCGATCGGCCGCCTTGTCCTTCATCGCCTGCTTCAGTGCGGTCGAAACCTTCGCACGCAATTCCATGCTGTTGAATCCTTTGACCTGGCAGCCCGGCACGTCCCCCCGGGCCCTGCTTGTTCAAGCCTTGGACCTTATCCAACATGGGCCGTCGCCGCAACATCATCCGCCGCGTCACTTTCCGAACAGCTCCGGGGACCGGCGCCGGAACAGGCCTTGACCCACCCCAACCCCGCGTCTAGGGTCCGCCCGATTTCACCGCGCCCGCCTGCCCGAAAGGATCGCCCATGCAGCCGTCTGCATCCGACCGCCCAACCGCTTGTCTGGCGCTGGCCGATGGCACTCTGTTCTACGGCGCGGGCTTCGGTGCCACGGGACAGACGGTGGCGGAGCTCTGCTTCAACACCGCGATGACCGGCTATCAGGAGATCATGACCGACCCATCCTATGCGGGCCAGATCGTGACCTTCACTTTCCCGCATATCGGCAATGTCGGCGTGAATCCCGAAGACGACGAAACCGGCGATCCGGTCGCCGAAGGCATGATCGTGAAATGGATGCCGACCGATCCCTCGAACTGGCGTGCAGCGCAGGACCTCGACGCCTGGCTTGCATCGCGCGGGCGCATTGCGATGGGCGGGGTCGACACCCGCCGCCTGACCCGCGCAATCCGCAACGCCGGCGCACCGCATGTGGCGCTGGCCCATGATCCGGAAGGCAATTTCGATGTGGAAGCGCTGCTGGCTGCGGCGCGCGCCTTCTCCGGGCTCGAAGGGCTCGACCTGGCAAAGAAGGTGACCTGCGCGCAATCCTACCGCTGGAACGAGATGCGGTGGGCCTGGCCAGACGGATATGCGCCGCAGACGGACCCGAAGTACAAGGTCGTTGCCGTCGACTATGGCGCCAAGCGCAACATCCTGCGCTGCCTGGCCTCTGCGGGCTGCGACGTGACCGTCCTGCCCGCCACGGCCACCTATGAAGACGTGATGGCACACGAGCCTGACGGTGTATTTCTGTCCAACGGGCCCGGCGATCCGGCGGCGACCGGGGCGTACGCCGTCCCGATGATCCAACAGGTCCTGTCGGAGACATCGCTGCCTGTCTTCGGCATCTGCCTCGGCCACCAGATGCTGGCGCTTGCCCTTGGGGCGCAGACGATCAAGATGAACCACGGCCATCACGGCGCCAACCATCCTGTCAAGGACCACGACACCGGCAAGGTTGAGATCACCTCGATGAACCATGGCTTCGCCGTCGACGCACAGACCCTGCCCGCAGGTGTCATCGAGACGCACACATCGCTCTTTGACGGCTCGAACTGCGGCATCCGTATGGCGGAGCGCCCGGTCTGGTCGGTGCAGCACCACCCCGAGGCAAGCCCCGGCCCGCAGGACAGCTATTACCTCTTTGAGCGGTTCGCAAAAGCGATGGCCGACCGCGCCGCCTGATCTGCGGCTTTACGCGTCTAAGTTGAAAAAGTGTTAATTTAACAGATCATTAACCCTGTTCTGACAGCTTGCCGCCGGTTGTGTTTAGGCAAGGCATTTGAAGATGAACACCCTGCGGCTGGTCGTAACAGACCCGGTCCCGGAACCGGATCTGGCCTCACCGGCCATCTCATACGAGCCCATTGGTCGCATGTTGGTGGACGGGGGCAAGATTGCGCAGACAGATCTGCTGCATGCGCTGAAGATCCAGGGGCACGTCGATGCGCCGCTGGGCGAGATCATGGTGTCCGAGGGTCTGCTCGAGAAGCGCGACGTGCTCGACGCGCTGGCCGCGCAATGCCGCGCGCAGGCCGCCGATCTTGATCTTGAGCCACCCACCGCCAAGATCGCAGCCACCCTGCCGGCCAAGGTCTGCCTGCGCCATGGGGTCGTGCCCTGGAAACGGGACGGCCTGCGGATCCTCGTCGCCACAAGCAGCCCGGCGGATTTCGCAGCGCTCTGTGTGACCATGAGGCGGCGTGGGCTGTCACTCTTCCCCGTGATTGCCGACGAGGTGCAGATCCAATCGCATCTGAGCCGTCTTTACGGGGCCGAGCTTGCGGAAAAGGCCGTCACACGTGTGTCGGAGGCAGAGAGCTGCCGCAGCTGGGCTGCCCGGGCACCGCATCGGACACGCTGGCTTCTCGGCAGCGTCGGCCTGCTTCTCGCAGCGCTGATCGCAGCCCCCGCCTGGACGATCACGCTGGGCGTTCTCTGGGCTGTGCTGACCCTCGCCATGACGACCACGATGAAAGCAGCCGCCTTTGTCGCGCAACTCACGCAGCCGCCCGCGCGCCACGTGAGCCGGGACAGTCTGAACACCGGAAAATTCAGGCTGCCCCGGGTGTCCGTGCTCGTCCCGCTTCTGAACGAGAAGGAAATCGCGGGCCAGCTGATCGTCCGGCTCAGCCGCCTCACCTATCCGAAATCGCTGCTCAACGTCGTGCTTGTGTTGGAGGAAGGCGACGAGACCACCCGCCAGACCATCGCCCGCACCGAGTTGCCAGACTGGATGAGCGTCATCGAGGTACCGGGCGCCGGCGCGCTCACCACCAAGCCGCGCGCGCTCAACTATGCGCTGGACTTCTGCCGCGGCAGCATTGTCGGCGTCTGGGATGCCGAGGACTGGCCCGAGGCCGACCAGATCGAACGTGTGGTCACGCGCTTCCATCACGCACCTGAGAATGTCGTGTGTCTGCAAGGCGTTCTCGACTACTACAACTCCCGAACCAACTGGCTCTCGCGCTGCTTCACCATTGAATACGCGACCTGGTGGCGGGTGATCCTGCCAGGCATTGCCAAACTGGGGCTGGTGCTGCCGCTGGGCGGCACGACGCTCTTCTTCCGGCGCGAGGCCTTGGAGGACCTGGGCGGCTGGGACGCCCACAACGTGACGGAAGACGCGGACCTCGGCGTGCGGCTGGCGCGCCACGGCTATGTCACAGAGCTTCTGCCCACGGTCACACATGAAGAGGCGACCAGCCGCGCCTGGCCCTGGGTGCGGCAGCGCTCGCGCTGGCTCAAGGGGTTCATGATCACCTACTTCGTGCACATGCGAAACCCGCGGACCCTGCTGCGCGACCTGGGTCTCAAGCGCTTTCTGGGCGTGCAGACGATGTTTCTTGCCACCTTCTCGCAATTTGCGGCCGCGCCGCTCTTGTGGTCGTTCTGGCTAACGTTCTTCGGGGTCACGCATCCGGTCGAATTGACGCTTGGCGCTCAGGCGGTCTGGGTGCTTGCAGGGCTCTTCGTCTTCTCCGAGTTGCTCAGCCTCGGCATGGGTCTCTATGCTGTCTCCGGGCCGGCCCACCGCCATCTGACCGCTTACGTGCCGACGATGATGCTCTATTTCACGCTCGGAGCACTCGCCGCTTACAAGGCGCTGTGGGAGATGATCCGCGCACCGTTCTTCTGGGACAAGACCCAGCACGGCGTCTCCGATCAGACGGACAAACCTTAGGGCGGTTCCCGCCCTAGGATGCCGTCGTCCGGCGGGAACCGCCGGGCAGCGCCCGCGCCCAGGTGGGGCGTTTCACGCCCCACCTGGGCGCGGGCGCCTCCCTTAGCTCTACGCGAACGCGAAGGAATGCTGATCTTTGCGCCTAGCCCTCTTCCTCACGGCGTGCCGCATCCTGCTTCAGCCGGGTCATGAACGCCACCGAGATATGCTCGCGCAGCGCTTCATCGGCCGCTTCCGCGTCCTTGGTCTCGATGGCGCGGACGATGGCGTCATGCTCCGCCTGCGCGATCTTGCCGCGCCCGTCAGCGGCCAGAGAGGTCGTCGCCATCAGCGCCATGGTGCGATGCACCAGATCGAGCTGCTGCACGAGATAGCGGTTATGCGAGGCAAGATGGATCTGCTTGTGAAACCGCCGGTTCGCACGCGCCAGGGCCACCGGGTTCTCGGTGAGCGCGTTGTCCGCCTCGACCATCTCGCGGAGGATCCGCACCTCCTCTTCCGTGGCGTGCTGCGCGGCCAGACGCGCGGCCAGCCCTTCCAACTCGCGCCGCACCACGTAGAGCTCGGCCATCTGGTTATGATCGAGCGACGCGACAATCAGGCTGCGCCCGTCCCGCGCCAGCAGCGATTGGGTCTCAAGCCGTTGCAAGGCCTCGCGAATCGGTGTCCGCGACACTCCGAACCGCTCGGCCAGCTCACTTTCCACCAGCCGGTCGCCCGGCCGGTAGACGCCGAGGTCAATCGCATCGAGAATCATGGAATACGCATCGGTCGGCTGCGGTTTCTGCAAGCCCATGGCCATCGCCCTTATCTCACTGGTTCCGCCACCTTAGCGAGGCCGGCCGTACCGGCGCAACCCCGTGCCGCTTGCGCAGAGCGTCGCAGCGCTCTATCTCAGCGGCATGCCAAAGCCCGCTTTTGCCGCCGTCGACGCCTGGGTCTTCGACCTCGACCACACGCTCTATCCGCCGTCCGCCCGGCTCTTCGACCTGATCGAAGTGCGCATGACCGCCTATGTGATGGACACGCTGAAGGTAGATCACGCCGAGGCGGACCGGCTGCGCAAGCATTACTGGGCGACACATGGCACCACCCTTGCCGGCCTGATGCGCGAGCATGACGTGGACCCGGGCCCGTATCTCACGGATGTGCACGACATCCCCATGGACAGCCTCACGCCCGATCCCGAGTTGGCCGCGCAGATCAGCGCCCTGCCCGGCCGCCGCATCGTCTATACCAATGGCTGTGCGCCCTATGCCGAACGGGTGCTGGCCGCCCGCGGGCTCAGCGGCGTCTTCGACGCGATCTACGGGGTCGAGGATGCGGAGTTCCAGCCCAAGCCCGACCGCGCCGCCTTCGACGCAGTGTTCCGCAAGGACGGGCTCAGGCCCGAAACCGCCGCGATGTTCGAAGACGACGCGCGCAACCTCAAGGTGCCGCATGAGATCGGCATGCGCACGGTGCATGTGGCAGATGCCCGCGGAGACGGGCATCACATCGAGTTTCACACCGACGATCTCAGCGGCTTTCTGTCGCGCTTGATCTGATCGCCTGCGACAATCCGGCCTCTGTGAAGCGGCGCGCCGGTTCCTATCTCACAGCAAATGCGAGTAAGGAGCCGTATCGATGACCATCGCCGTGACTACCTCATCCCTGCCGCTCTGGCAGCGTCTATTCTTCAAGATCCCCGTGCTGGGCTGGGTCGCCAAGGACCTGCTCTTCGGCGACAAGAACAATGTCTGGTTTGCGCTGATTGGGTTTGTCAGCCTCTGGATGACCTCAGCGCTGACCTTCGGCCTGCCGGGCCTCTACCTGCCGGCGCTGGCCATGGTGCCGATCATCTTCGTGCTGCTCCTGCTGATCACCAAGGGCTGAGCGATGCTGGCCATTTCCCCGGCCGATCCCTAGTCTGGCTGGCAGAGGAAAGGACCTGCGCGTGACCGATCTAAGCTGCGATATCTTCATCTCCGGCGGCGGCATTGCCGGTCTGACGGCCGCGGCCGCCTTTGGCACCGCGGGCTTCGATGTCGCTTGCGTCGATCCGGCACCGCCGGTGACCGAGCGCGAGGCGAAAGGCGCGGATATGCGCACCACCGCGATGCTGCAACCCGCACGCAAGGTGCTGGAGGCCGCGGGTCTGTGGCAGCGTCTGGCTGAGCATGCCACGCCGTTACAGATCATGCGGATCGTGGATGCGGGCGGCCCCGAGCCCGAAGCGCGTCTGACCCGCGATTTCAACGCCTCCGATGTGTCCGACCTCCCCTTCGGCTGGAACTTTCCGAACTGGCTCTTGCGGCGGGAGGTGCTCGGCCGGCTGGAAGAATTGCCGAACGTCGACTTCCGCAGCGGTGTGGCCGCCAAGAGCCTTTTCACCCGCGAACGCGAAGCGCGTGTCGGGCTGAGCGATGGCACCCGCGTCCGCACCCGGCTTGTGGTCGCCGCGGACGGGCGCAATTCGCCGATGCGGCAGGCCGCAGGAATCGACGTCCGCACAACGCGCTACGGTCAGAAGGCGCTGGCCTTTGCGGTCACCCATCCTATCCCGCACGAAAACGTCTCGACCGAGATCCACCGCACGGGCGGGCCGTTCACACTGGTGCCGCTGCCGGATCATGAGGGGCTGCCCTGCTCGGCCGTGGTCTGGATGGATGATGGCGCGCTGGCGCAGGCGCGCTTCGAGATGGAGGTACAGGCATTCGAGGCGGAGATGACCGCGCGCAGCTGTCATCTCTTCGGCCCGCTGACCCTGGCCTCTCAGCGCAGCATCTGGCCCATCATCAGCCAGCAGGCCGAGCGGCTGTCGGGTGAGCGTCTCGCCCTGATTGCCGAAGCCGCCCATGTGGTGCCGCCCATCGGCGCACAAGGCTTGAACATGAGCCTCGCCGATACGGCGACGCTGCTCTCCCTCGCACAGGCGCGTCCGGAGGACCTCGGCGATCGGACGATGCTCGATGCCTATCACCGGGCGCGCTATGCCGACATCACGCTGCGCGTTCAGGGGATCGACCTGCTCAACCGCGCCAGCCAGGTGCGCGCGCCGCTGTTGCGCGACGCCCGCGCCAGTGCGCTGAATGCGCTCTATGCGATGGGTCCCGTGCGCCGGACACTCATGCAGATGGGTCTGGGCGTGCGCGGCGCTCAGAGCACCTGATCGATCACGCGCTGCAGCCGCCCGACCGTGCCATCCACATCGTAAAGCTTATCGAGCCCGAAGAGACCGAGCCGGAACGTGCGGAAATCGGCAGGCTCGTCACACTGCAGCGGCACGCCCGCGGCAATCTGCATCCCTTTCGCGGCGAATTTCCGGCCGTTCTGGATGTCCGGATCGGCTGTGTAGCTGACCACCACGCCCGGCGCGCCATAGCCATCCGCGGCCACCGAGATCACACCCTTGGCCGCAAGCATGCCCCGCACTGCGTCCCCCAGTCTCCACTGCGCCTCCTTGAGACGCTCGAACCCATACGCCTGCGTCTCCAGCATGGTGTCGCGGAAAGCGCGCAGCGCATCCGTCGGCATCGTTGCGTGATAGGCGTGCCCACCGTCCTCATAGGCCTTCATGATGCTGTGCCATTTGCCCAGATCGATCGCGAAGCTGTCCGATTGGGTTTCGGCCAAGCGCGCCACGGCCCGGTCCGACATCATCACCAGCCCCGCGCAGGGTGAGGCCGACCAGCCCTTCTGGGGTGCCGAGATCAGCACATCAACCCCAAGTGCGCGCATATCGACCCAGGCACAGCCGGAGGCAATGCAATCGAGTACCATCAGCGCGCCCACCTGATGCGCCGCCTCGGCCATCGCCTTGATGTAGTCATCCGGAAGGATCACGCCGGCGCTGGTTTCCACATGCGGCGCAAAGACCACGTCAGGCTTCTGCGCGGCAATGGCAGCTTTCACCTCATCAATGGGCGCCGGTGCGAAGGGAGATGGGGTGCTGTTCCCTGTCTGCCGGGCCTTCATTACCGTTGTATTGGCGGTCAGATCACCGGTCTCGAAAATCTGGCTCCAGCGGTAGGAGAACCAGCCGTTCCGCACTACCAGCACCTCGGCCTTGCGCGCGAACTGCCGCGCCACCGCCTCCATCCCATAGGTGCCACCCCCCGGGATCACCGCCACCGCATCGGCGGCGTAGACCTCCTTCAACAGGGCGGAGATGTCTTTCATCACCTGCTGGAATGCGGCACTCATGGAGTTCAGCGAACGGTCCGTGAAGACCACCGAGAATTCCTCCAACCCCGTCGGATCCACCGTATCGAGCAATGCAGCCATGATCTCACCTCCCTGTTGCCGGGCCAGACCTAGCCTGCCGGGCGGGGCATGGCAAAGTCTACTTCGGTATACCTGGGCAGAAGATCGAGCCCGCGTGTGCAGCATCGGAAACCGGCGCCGCCGACCTTAGCCGATCGGCCCCAATCGCCGTTCCTCGCTGAGCAGCACATTGGCTTCGACCTCGCCGACCCCCGGCAGCGTCATGATGCGCCGCCGGAGCACCCGTTCGAAATCGGGCAGGTCCCGGGCCACCACCCTCAGCCGGTAATCGTATAGCCCCAGCACATGCTCGACCCGCTGCACCTCCGGGATGGCGCTGACCGCGCGCTCGAAATCTTCTAGGCTGACACGACCCTTCGTCGCCAGCTTGATGCCGAGAAACACCGTCACGCCGAAGCCCAGCTTCTCGGCATTCAGCCGCAGCCGGCGGCCGCGCAGCACGCCTGCGGCTTCGAGCTTGCGAATCCGGCGCCAGGCCGCGGGCTGAGACAGCCCCAGCGCACGCCCCAGCGCCCCGGCGCTTTGCGTCGCATCCTGCGCCAGCGCGCGCAGGAGCGCGCGGTCGAGATCGTCGAGGTCGGTCACAGGGGCAGCGCCTCCTCCGCCTTGATGCGCGCGATCTGCATCAGTGCTGCGATGTCGGAGATATGCGGCAAGGTCAGAACCCGGTCGCGATAGATCCTCTGATAATGTGCCATGTCCCGCGCAACGATGTTCAGCCGCACGTCGACCCGCCCCAGAAAGGTCTGGATCTCCGTCACCTCGGGCACCGCGCGGGCCGCCTCGATAAACTCGTCGAAGGCGCGCGCCTGTGTCTTATCCAGCGTCACCCGCAGTGACACTTCGACAGCGTAACCCAGCGCCGCCCAGTCGATCACCGCCGACACGCCCTCCAGCACGCCCACCTCCTGCATCCGCGCCAAACGCCGCGCGGCTTTGCCCGCCGTGATCCCAATCGCGTCGGCAAGCTCGCCAGGGCTCAGGCTGGCATCGGACTGCCAGCGGCGCAGCAATCGCCGATCAATATCGTCAAGCATGATTTTTCCGATTTTTTCCAATCTGGCACATGATCTACTTCACCCGTCCACAAATACTCATCTGAACGCCACTTCCATCCCACTCGTGGCCCAGTACAGTGCGCTCCGGATCAAATCAATACGAAGGATAATCTGACATGCGCGTCTACTACGATCGCGATTGCGATGTGAACCTGATCAAGGACATGAAAGTGGCCATCCTGGGCTACGGCAGCCAAGGCCACGCCCACGCACTGAACCTGCGGGATGCCGGTGCCAAGAATGTTGTCGTCGCCCTGCGCGATGGCTCGCCGTCCAAAGCGAAAGCCGAAGGGGAAGGCCTGCAGGTCATGGGGATCGCCGAAGCCGCCGCCTGGGCCGACCTCATCATGTTCACCATGCCCGATGAGCTTCAGGCCGAGACCTACCGGAAATACGTGCACGACAACATCCGCGACGGCGCGGCCATCGCCTTTGCGCACGGGCTGAACGTGCATTTCGGGCTGATCGAGCCGAAAGACACCGTTGATGTGGTGATGATGGCGCCCAAGGGCCCTGGCCATACCGTGCGGGGCGAATACACCAAGGGGGGCGGCGTGCCCTGCCTTGTGGCCGTGCACAACGACGCCTCCGGTAAAGCGTTGGAAATCGGCCTCAGCTACTGCTCGGCCATTGGTGGCGGCCGCTCCGGCATCATCGAGACCAACTTCCGCGAAGAATGCGAAACCGACCTGTTCGGCGAACAGGCCGTGCTCTGCGGTGGTCTGGTGGAACTGATCCGCATGGGCTTCGAGACACTGGTCGAGGCGGGCTATGCGCCCGAGATGGCCTATTTCGAGTGCCTGCACGAGGTGAAGCTGATCGTCGACCTGATCTACGAAGGCGGCATCGCGAACATGAACTACTCAATCTCCAACACCGCCGAATACGGCGAATATGTCTCCGGCCCACGCGTGCTGCCTTACGACGAAACCAAGGCGCGGATGAAGGCGATCCTCACCGACATCCAGACCGGCAAGTTCGTGCGGGACTTCATGCAGGAGAACGCTGTGGGTCAGCCCTTCTTCAAAGGCACGCGGCGGATCAACGACGAACACCAGATCGAGCGCACGGGTGAGACCCTGCGTGGCATGATGCCCTGGATCTCGGCCGGCAAGATGGTCGACAAATCGAAAAACTAACAGAAGGGGCCCGGCGTCGACTGCCGGGCCCTCATTTCGCACTGCTCAAGCGTCGACGGGCTCACTATCGGATCGCGCGTCGGCGGCCAGCGTCGACTTCGTACTGTCGGGGTCATCCTTCCGCTTTTCCACTTTTGCCTTGCTGATCATGGCAAAGACGATCACGGCCAATAGCGTCATCAGCGCGAGGATGACGATCAGATAGGTAAAATCCATGTCTCTCTCCTTTCGGTATGGTGAGAAAACGACCGGGGCGCGTCGGGGTTCCGCTTCGGGACCGGGGCAGAACGCCGCATGACCACAGCGCCGGTCATCACGCTGCGCAGCTGGCTCATGGTGGGCCTGCTGGGCTTCACCTGGGGTGGCACCTTTCTGGTGACGGAAATTGCGCTGGAAGGGCTCACGCCCTTCTGGCTTGCCGCCGGCCGGATCGGGTTTGCAGCGGCATTGATGACAGCGATCTGGGCGGTGATCGGGTTCCGCCTGTTCGAAGCGCCGCCGACACGGTCGGACTGGAAGGCCGCGGCCACAATCGGCGCGCTCAGTTCCGCCATCCCCTTCATGCTTCTGGCCTGGGGCCAGCAGTTCGTGACCTCCGGTTTTGCCGGTGTCTCGATGGCCGCGGTCGCTCTGATCGTCCTGCCGCTGGCGCACCTTCTGGTGCCGGGAGAGCGCCTGACACTGCGCAAGAGCCTCGGGTTCGTCATCGGCTTCGTCGGTGTCTGCGTTCTGATCGGCGCGCAGGCCTTCGAGACGACGGGCGCGTCGATGGAACCGGCTGGCCGCGCCGCCTGCCTCGGCGCTGCGAGCTGCTATGCGGTCTCGTCAATCCTGATGCGCCGCCTGCCGCCGGTCGATCCCATTGGCCTGTCGACGGTGCTTCTTCTGATCGGCTCCGCTCTGGTTCTGCCCATGGCCGTGATCGTCGAGGGCCCGCCGCCGCTGCCCGATACCCGGACGATCCTCGTCGTGGTCGCTCTTGGCCTGATCCCCACGGCTGCGGCCAACCTCTTGCGGGTGCTCGTTGTGCGCTCGGCCGGCCCGGTCTTCATGTCGCTGACCAACTACCAGGTGCCGGTCTGGTCCGTCGTGCTCGGGGCCGCGATCTTGAACGAGCCGCTGCCGCCCTCGCTGCTCTGGGCGATGGGCCTGATCCTCGCCGGTGTCGGTCTGAGCCAGTACGGCGCACTCAGGCGCCTCTTCGCCCGCCGCTAACCTCGGACCGACACAGCGTCGGCGACGGCCTCGACGACGTGCTCGACCGCCCGTTCCATCAATGCTGCGTCCTCGTGCTCGGCCATCACCCGCACCAGCGGTTCCGTGCCCGATTTGCGGATCAGCAATCGTCCACGGCCGGCCAGTTCCGCCTCGGCCTGGGCGATGGCAGCTTTCACATTCTCAACCTCAAGCGGCGTCTGGCCTGCGGAAAACCGCACATTCTTCAACAATTGCGGCACCGGCTCGAAATTTCGCAGCAACGTGCTGGCCGGTTGCCCGGATCGCATCATCTCCGCCAGGAACTGCAGACCGGCCATCAACCCGTCCCCTGTCGTCGCGTAGTCTGACATCACGATATGGCCCGATTGCTCGCCGCCGAGGTTGAAGCCGCCTTCGCGCATCCGCTCCACCACATAGCGGTCGCCGACCGCAGTGCGCTCGAGCCTCAAGCCTCGGTCTTTCAGGAAGTGCTCCAGCCCCAGATTGGACATCACCGTCGCCACCAGCGCCTTGTTGGCCAGACGGCCCTCGGACGCCCAGCGCGCCGCCATCAGAGCCATGAACTGGTCGCCATCCCCGACCTGGCCGTTTTCATCGAGCAGGATCACCCGGTCCGCATCGCCATCAAGACAGATGCCGACATCCGCACCATGGGCCACGACCGTCTCCGCCGCCATCCTGGGGTGGGTGGAGCCACAGCCATCGTTGATATTGTGCCCGTTCGGAGCCACACCAACTGGTATGACGGTTGCACCCAGCTCCCACAGGGCCTCGGGCGCGACGCGATAGGCCGCCCCGTTTGCGCAATCCACCACCACCTTCAGCCCGTCGAGCGATTGCTGCCGCGGGAAGGAGGACTTCACCCGCTCGATGTACCGAAAGCGCCCATCGTCGATCCGTTTTGCCCGTCCGATGGACTTCGCCTCGATCGGGGGAACACCCGCCGCAATCAAGGCCTCGATCTCACCCTCCACCTGATCGGAGAGCTTGTAGCCATCGGGCCCGAAAAACTTGATGCCATTGTCGACTGCAGGATTGTGGCTGGCCGAAATCATCACACCGAGATCGGCCCGCATGGACCGCGTCAGCAGACCCACTGCCGGTGTCGGGACCGGGCCAAGCAGCAGCACGTTCATCCCTGTCGAGGTGAGCCCCGCGGTCAGCGCGTTTTCGAACATGTAGCCCGACAGCCGGGTGTCCTTGCCGATCACCACGCGATGCACGCTCGAGCCATCCCGACTGAAGTAGCGCCCCACTGCGGCGCCTATGCGCAGCGCCATCTCGGCCGTCATCGGGTGGCTGTTCGCGGTGCCGCGCACCCCGTCCGTTCCAAAGAGCTTATCCATCCGCGCAACCTGCCACGCTCGCCCGCCAAAGCGCAATGGCCTGAGCCGTTTCCGGAACGTCATGCACGCGCACGATTTGTGTCCCATGTTTCAATGCCGCCAGCGCGACGGCCAGGGATCCGGGCAAGCGCCGGTCGGCCTGCGGCTCCGCACCAAGTGTCCCGATAAAGCCCTTTCGCGAGGCTCCCAGCAGGAGCGGTACGCCCAGGCCGTGAAACAGCGACAGGCGTGCAAGCAAGGCCAGATTGTGCGGAAGCGTCTTGCCGAACCCGATCCCCGGATCGGCAATGATGTGCGCGCGTGGAATGCCCTGCCGTTCCAACATCTCGATCTGCGTGGCCAGCACATCATAGACGTCAAGCAGAACATCATCATATTGCGGGTTCCGCTGCATGGTCTCGGGATCCCCCTGCGTGTGCATCACGCAGACAGGGGCCGCATGCCGGGCGCAGACCGAGGCCAGCGCAGGATCGAATGTGAAGCCCGAGACATCGTTGACGAGGGTCGCACCCGCTGCCAGGGCCTCTTCGGCGACACCAGCCTTGCGGGTATCGATGGACAGAAGCTGTTTCACGCCTGCAGCTTTCAGCGCAGCGATCACCGGTGCAGTTCGGCTGATTTCATCCTGGGCCGGAACGGTTGCGGCGCCGGGCCGCGTCGATTCGCCTCCGATGTCGATGATATCGGCCGCTTGCATCGTCATCGCGGCGGCGCGCGCTGCCTCGACCGAGGCGTGTTTGCCGCCATCCGAGAAACTGTCCGGCGTCACGTTCAGAATGCCCATGATCCGCGGGCGGTCGAACGTCAGCCCTGCAATGGGCGCCCGCGGTGTCGTCAGGGCATCCAGCCGGGCCGGGTCGACCGTGTCTGCCGCCACGATCCGAGGGGCCGCATCGCGCCGCAACACCTCAAGCTGCGTGAACCAGCCCCATCCCCCCGCGAGCGGCAATGCCTCGGTCGGACGCGCGACATCGGTCTGCACGATCGGGCGAAGGTAGTCGTCCATGGATCAGAGCGTGGCTGCGTCTGCCGGGACCGACCGCAAGGGGATCGACGCCTGTTGCGGCAGGTCCGACCCGATCACAATCATCTCTTCGGCTTCGAAGGTCGCGGCGAACCAGACGGCGAGAGCCAGCGCATCGCGGGGCTGCGCCGATGGCCCATCCACCGCGTCGAGGACGATCTTGGAGGGCGCCCAGACACAAGTCTGGCCGTTCTTCATCGCCCAATCGAGCTCTGTGCGCGTGTTCACCACGACGCAGCGATCATCCTTCGACGCCAGCACCCAGGCGTTCTGCTCGATGGCCAGCAGATCGATGCGCCGCTGCGCCATTTTGTGGGCAATCTGAGGCGCAGGCGTGTCCGACGCGCCGACGCAGAAAATCAGCGGTTTGCCACCGGCTTCGAGTTGGTCGATCCATGCCGTGAGATGCGGCGAGGCAATCGCCCTGTTGCCGAGGTAGATCAGCTGCGGCTGCGGTGCAGGCCCGTCTTCCGCCAGCCGCGGCGCGTGATCCCGCCGGGCCCGGACAATCTCCACCCCCAGCGCGCCCGGTCCCCGATCGAGCTTCTCGATCCGAACGAAGGCGCGCATCGCCTGAGGCTCCAGCAGGATGCGCTCAGCCACCCGTTCGGCCAGCGTTTCCAGGAGGTTGAGCCGTTCGTCGGACAGCTCGACAGCAATCGCCTCGGTGACCTTGTCGTAGCTCAGGATCCGGTCGACATCGTCGTCGATCGGGCCGGTCAGCGGTCGCACTTCGACCACGATGTTGAAGCAGATCCGCTGCGTCACGCCGCGTTCGGCCTGAAACGCCCCGATCTCGACCTCGACGGTGTGATCGCGCACCGAGATCCGATCCAGCGGCGCGTCATCGGCGGTGGCCTCGGATCGTTCGCTCGGATGCGCGAAGGCAAGTCTGATCTCGGAGGTCATGGGCAAGGCCTTTCGGTACCGCTGGCATTCGCCAACGTAAGCGTCACTCGGCCTTTAGCAGCCCCGGCAGCGGCGCGCCAACCCCCGAAAACGTCAGTTGCTCGCGGTGCGCCAGGTATGGCGATAGAAGATGTGTTCGCCGATGGCCGCCGTCTTGGTGTAAACACGGCTCCAGCGCGGGCTGACCGCGGTCGTATGGTAATGCGTCGCACCCTCGGTCAGCTCAGGCGCCATACCATCCAATGCCGCACGTGCGACCTTGGCGACCCGCTCGAAAGCGCGCGGCTCGGAGATGATCTCCTTATGGCCATCGCAGGTGTAGGTGAACTGGCATTGGTACTTCTTGCCTGTGCCCTGATTGATGACGCCACAAGCGGACCCTGGGAACCGGTCCGATTCCACCCGGTTGAGGATCACTTCGGCGACGGCGAACTGGCCTTTGACAGTCTCGCCGCGCGCCTCGAAATAGAGCGCTTCTGCGAGACATTCCAATTCCGGGCCGCCCGTGGCCGGCGGCTGCGCATCGAGCCAACGTTTGGAGAATTCGACGGGTGTCGTGGCCT
Organism: Roseobacter sinensis; assembly: GCF_025755255.1. Classification (GTDB taxonomy): domain Bacteria; phylum Pseudomonadota; class Alphaproteobacteria; order Rhodobacterales; family Rhodobacteraceae; genus Roseobacter; species Roseobacter sinensis. Next base: position 19,144 of record NZ_JALIEB010000002.1, read on the forward strand.
TCGGCTCCAAGGCCGTGTCTTGCATCCGGCGCAGGGTCACCTCTTGCAGGTCAACGACGGTGCCTTTCTCCGACAATTCATCCTGGTGGGCGAAGCCGGTATCGGCGATCAAAAAGCCCGAAATTAATCCTAATGATAACGAAAAAATCGTTTTGCAGATCCTACGCACAGCGCGTCCCCCAACGGCAGTTCAACGTCGGGTGCTCTACCGATAACGAAAGTTGACGTAAAGTTTACGGCCGTCAACATGGTTAACGTCGGCACAGTCTCGCTCAACACGTTATCCGAGCAACTACCATATTTTGTAAGCCTTATTCGGACGCATACTGTATATAGCCGTCAATCGCCAGCTGTGCGGCAGCTAGTCGCGCCACCGGGACCCGGAAAGGAGAGCAGGAGACATAGTCGAATTCCGCATCCCGGCAGAAAGAAATTGATTCGGGGTTGCCGCCATGCTCACCACAAATCGAGAGCGTCACATCCGGCTGCGCCGCCCGCCCGCGTTCGGCCCCGAGCTTCAGAAGCTCGCCTACGCCGTCGGTATCGAGCACATGAAACGGGTCTTCCGGAAAGACCCCCTGCTGCACGTAATCCGACATGAACCGCCCCGCGTCGTCTCGCGAAAGGCCATAGGTCATCTGGGTCAGATCGTTGGTCCCGAAACTCAGAAATGCGCAATGCGGCGCGATCTCAGCCGCGCGTAACGCAGCGCGCGGCGTCTCGACCATGACACCCAGACGGTAGTCAAACGGCTGATCGAGCTCGGTGCGGACGGCGGCGGCGACTGCGTCAATGAAGGTTTTGACGAGCTCGACCTCGCGCCGAGCCGAGACCAGCGGGATCATGATCTCCGGCACCACGACCAAGCCTTCTGCGCTGGCCGCGATTGTCGCCTCGAAGATCGCGCGGGCCTGCATCTCGTAGATTTCCGGAACCGTGACCCCCAGCCTAACACCGCGAAGCCCCAGCATCGGGTTGTATTCCGACATCGAGTCAATCCGGCGGGTGACGTCCGAGAGCGGCAGATCCAGGGCCTCGGCCAGCTCCCGCTGGCGTGCGCGGTCGGTCGGCAGGAACTCGTGCAAGGGCGGGTCAAAGAGCCGGATGCAGACCGGCCTGCCCTCCATGATGCGAAATAGCTGAGTGAAGTCCGCCCGCTGCATCGGCAGCAGACGTTCCAGGACCGCGCGCCGGTCTTCCGACGTCTCGGCGAAGATCATCTCGCGCATGACCGTCAAGCGCCCGGGTTCGAAAAACATATGCTCCGTCCGGCAGAGCCCGATCCCCTGCGCATCGAAGTTGCGCGCGGTCTGAGCGTCAGCCGGGGTATCGGCATTGGCCCGGATACCGATATCGCAGTGGTCGGAGGCCCACTCCATCAGCTTCTGGAAGCTCTCGTCGAGCGCCGCCTCGCGCATCTTGGGCGCACCGGCCAGAACCTGGCCGCTGGATCCATCGATGGTGATGATCTCCCCCGCCGCGAACACGCGCCCGTCGCGCGCGACCAACTGCTTCTTGCTTGGGCTGAACCGTATGTTCGACGCGCCCACGACGCAGGGCAAGCCGATCCCCCGTCCGATCACCGCGGCGTGGCTGGTGATGCCGCCCCGCTCGGTCAGCACCGCATGGGCTGCATGCATCCCGCGGATGTCTTCGGGCGAGGTCTCGCGCCGTACCAGGATGCAGGGATCACCGCGCGCCGCACTTGCCTGTGCCTCGGCAGCGGTAAAGACGATGTGACCCGTGGCCGCACCGGGACTTGCCGCGATGCCCCGCCCGATCACATCGCGCTTGGCCAGCGGGCTGATCTGCCGGTGCAACAGCTCCGAGAGCGTGCGGGGCTGGACACGCATCAGCGCTTCGGCCCGGCTGATGATCTTGTCCTCGGCAAGCTGCACCGCGATTCGCACGGAAGCCTGGCTGGATCGCGCCACGCGCACCCCGTCGAGGATGAAGAGCTGCCCGTTCTCGATCACGAATTCAACCTGCATCTCTTCGCGCAGTTTGACCCGCATCAGCTCGGCATGTGACTTCAGCGCCCGAAAGGCGTCTGGCGCCAGCTCTTCCAGCGACGGCCCGCGCGGATCGCGGCCGAGGTAGAGCGCGGCGGCGTTTGCCGCGAGCGCGTCCCGGCCCTGGCTCTGGCTCAGATAGCGCCCGGTGATCTGCGGCAGACCGGTCTCACCGTCCACGAGTTGCAAGAGACCCGATCCGCACTCGCCATGCCCCAGGCCAAGCGCCATTTCCTGGACCACAAGCCCGAGCCCGGCGTCGACCGGCGCGCCCTTCGCCTGACGCAGCAGGCGGGCCGAAGTGCCATCCCAGGCCCGCGCCATCGACTTCAGGACCGCGGCGAGTTGTTCGGCTGGATCGCCGGGAAAGGGCTCTTCCAATTCCGCTTCATAGGCGCGCAGTGCCTCTGCCAACCCATCCGGCCCATCCCCCTCCACATCCTCGAAGACATCCGGGTCAAGCCGTGCGACATCGACCGCGTAGTTCTCGACAAAGCGTGTGTAGATCGCTCGGGCGGCGGCGTCACCCAGACGCTCGGCCAGTGCGGTGAAACGTGCCTCGTTCATGCCGATGTTCAGCACGGCACCCGGCCCGCCCCAGTCGGGGTCTTCCGAGGACGGCCGCACGCAGAGCAGGGCCCCGTTCGGGAACTGCGAGACGATGGCCGCGATATCAGGCATCTCGCCCCGGGCGATCCTCTGTACTGCATCGAAGGACAGCGCGACCGTACGCGGCACCGGCAGCTCGAGTCGCACCAGCCGTTGCAGGCATTTCGCCCGCCCGCCATGCGTGTCATTCGCAATCGGCGCTGTCGGGGTCACGAGCGTGGTGTGCGGATTATTCTGCACTGCGGCATCCTTTTGGTTCGGACGCAGCATAAGACGTGGCGCGCGGCTGGCAAGGCTTAGTGCGCGCGAGTCTGTGTTTGCCGTTTCAGCCTTCGATCCGGGTCAGATCGGCGACCGAGGTGCAGAGCGTGGTGATCCGGCTGAGCAGGTTGAGGCGATTGCGCCGCACGGTGGCGTTATCGGCATTGATCTTCACCGCCTCGAAAAACGCATCAATCGGGGCGCGGAGCGCAGCGAGCGCCGCCATGGCTGTCGCAAAGTCCTGCTTTTCCATGGCAGGTGCAATCTGCGCCTCCGCCTGATCGAGCGCTTCAAACAGCGCGCGCTCTTCCTTCGTCTCCGCAAACTTCGGATCGGCGCCGTAGGAGTATTCGACCCCATCCGCCTCCTGCGCCTGGGTCAGAATATTGTTGGCCCGCTTGAACCCCTGGATCAGGTTCTCCCCATCCTCGGTTTTCAGCACATCCGACAACGCCCGCGCGCGCTTCACGAGAAGGGTCAGATCGTCATTCCCCTCCATCGCGATACAGGCGTCGATGATGTCATGGCGGATACCCTGATCGCGGAGATAGACTTTGAGGCGGTCGTGGAGGAATGAGAGGAGATCTATCGTAGCACTAGCTACGACAGCTCTCCATTCAGGCATTAGCGTAGTACTCTTCATGGAGTCTACCAACGCGGAGATTTGCGGGTCTGACACTTGGTGGCCAGCTTGCAAGTCAGCCAAAAAGCTCGAGACATTCTCTCGATTCTGTGCCGCGACCTGATCCAGATGATCAGAAACGTGTTTGACAAAAGCCGCAAAGAACGGTCGCAACTTACCTGACCTTTGATACTTGTTCTGTAGAGAGAGACGAATGTCGTTCTCCAAGACTAACCGAATAACCCCCAAAGCAGCCCGACGCAGTGCAAAGGGGTCCTTGCTCCCTGTCGGTTTCTCATCAATCGCCCAGAAGCCGGTTAACGTGTCAATCTTGTCCGCCAACGCCACAACGACCGAAACTGGCGCGGTCGGCACTTCATCGGAGGGCCCAAGCGGCGAGTAGTGTTCTTCCGCAGCCGCAGCAATCGCTGCGCCCTCTCCTGAAGCTTCGATGTAATACCGCCCCATAAGGCCTTGAAGTTCAGGGAACTCATAGACCATCTCGGAGCTCAGATCCGCCTTCGCCAGCCGTGCCGCACGTTCAGCCTGATCTGCGTCAGCACCGACGACCGGCGCCAGCTCACGGGCCAGCGCGGCGATGCGGTCAATGCGCTCGGCTTGCGTGCCGAGCTTGGCGTGGAAGGTCACGTGTTTCAACTGCTCCAGCCACGGTTCCATGCCGGCCCGCGCCACACGCAGGTCGTTTTCCCAGAAGAACTTGGCATCCGCCAGCCGGGCCGAGAGCACCTTCTCGTTGCCCGCGAGGATCGTCGCGCCGTTGTCCGCCGTCTCGCGATTGGCCACGGTGATGAAGCGTTCGATCCGGCCCGTCTTTGGGTTGCGCACGGAAAAGAACTTCTGATGCTCCTTCATCGAGGTCTGCAGCACCTCGGGCGGCAACTCGAGAAAGTCGTCCGCAATCCGGCCCATCAGCACCACGGGCCATTCCACCAACCCCGCGACTTCGGCCAAGAGGCCCTTGTCCTCGACCACCTCCAGACCGCTGGCAAAGGCCATGTTTGTGGCATCATGCCAGATCGCCTCCGCCCGTTCCTCCGGGTCGAGCACCACGTAGGCGCGCTTGAGCTTTGCCGTGTAATCCTCGAAATTCACGACCGAAAAGCGATCCGGCGCCATGAAGCGGTGACCCGCAGTCGTGTCACCCGCCGTGATCCCATCCACCTCCAGCGGCACAACCTCCGTGCCCGCCTCATCGCTCAGGATGCAGAGAATGGAGTGCAAGGGCCGCACCCAGCGCAGGCTGCCCGCGCCCCAGCGCATGGATTTGGGCCAGGGAAAGCTGCGGATGGTTTTCTCGAGCACCTCGCCGATGATCTCCGCCGCCGGGCGACCGGCTTTCTCGATCCGGGCAAAGAGCACCGCGCCCTTCGGCGTCTCGCGTTCCTCCAGCTGGTCACGGGTGAGCCCGGCGCCCCGCAGGAAGCCTTCGATGGCCGTCTTGGGCGCATCTGCGCGCGGGCCCTTGCGCTCCTCAACGGTTGCGGGGCTCGCGGCCAGCACACCCTCGACGGTCAGCGTCAGGCGGCGCGGGGTCGAGAAGGCGCCCGCCCAGGCATAAGTCAGCCCCGCCTCAACCATCCCATCGGTGACGAACTTCTTCAGATCGTCGGCCGCACGGCGTTGCATACGGGCCGGGATTTCCTCGGAAAAGAGCTCAATCAGCAAATCAGGCATCAGCTGTCATCCCGTTCCGGGCACTCCTCGCCCACAATCGTTCCGTCATAGGCTTTCTCGCCGCAATCGTTCAGCTCGTGCCAGATGTAGCCGCGCCCGTCGTCGGTGATCACCACGATGCGGTCGACCCCGAAAGCCACGTTCTTTTCGCCGAGGAACGGGAGTGCGGTGCCCGCCCGCATCTTATCGGCGATAGCTTGGGCGTCGAAGCAGTCGAACCAATGCGGCGCGTTGCGCGGCGTCGCGACCTCAAGGCCAACGTAGGTCTCGGTCAGCATCGGAAGGCTGGCCGAGGTCTCGAAACAGGCGCGGAAACGGATGGGGGAGCTGTCGGCGTCAATCGCCTCGATGGCCTCGGCGCGGATGGGTTCGGGCTGTTCGGTGGTCAGAGACACCAGCCGCACCTCGGTCACCTCCGCCGTCACCTCCTCGTAAAAGCCGTAGACCTGCAGATAATAGAGAGCGGCACCCGCAACCGCCCCCGAGATCAAGATGGCACTGCCCACGATCTTGCCGTTCATGCAGCGCTGTCCGGTTGCCAGCCGCCGGCTTCGGTCTGCACGAAAGCATCGGCGCAGAGCTTGGCCAGAGCGCGCACGCGCCCGATGTAGGCCTGCCGCTCGGTCACCGAGATCACGCCGCGCGCATCCAGTAGGTTGAACATATGGCTCGCCTTGATGCACTGGTCATAGGCGGGATGCACCATGATGATGCGCTTGCCGGTTTTGGGATCGTCCTGCGGCGCCTCCAGGATCTCGCGGCAATGGGCCTCGGCCTCGTTGAACTGACGCAGCAGCACGTCCGTGTCCGCGGTGTCGAAGTTCCACCGCGCGTATTCCTCTTCGGTCTGTTTGAAGACGTCACCATAGGACAGCGCGATGGGCGACACCTCTTTGCCGTCAGCGCCCCTGCGGGGCGACGGATCGTTGAACGGCATGTCCATGACGTGATCGACGCCCAGCACATACATCGCCAGCCGCTCCAGCCCGTAAGTCAGCTCGCCCGAGACGGGGTGGCAGTCATGCCCGCCGACCTGCTGGAAATAGGTGAACTGGCTGACTTCCATGCCGTCGCACCAGACCTCCCAGCCCAATCCCCAGGCGCCGAGCGTCGGGCTCTCCCAGTCGTCCTCGACAAAGCGGATGTCGTGCAGGCCCATGTCGATCCCGATGGCCGCCAGCGAGCCGAGGTAGAGCTCCTGCAGATCGGGCGGGCTGGGTTTGATCAGCACCTGATACTGGTAATAGTGCTGCAGCCGGTTCGGGTTCTCGCCATAGCGCCCATCGGTGGGGCGGCGTGAGGGCTGCACATAGGCCGCGGCCCAGGCCTGCGTGCCAAGCGAGCGCAGCGTTGTGGCCGGATGGAAGGTGCCAGCACCCACCTCCATGTCGTAAGGCTGCAGAATGGCGCAGCCCTTCGCCGCCCAATAGGTCTGCAATCTCAGGATGATCTCCTGAAAGGATTTCGGAGCATCGCTTGTCTGGGACATGAAACGGCGGCCTCGGGATGGTCTTGCGCGCCTTACCTACGTGTGTGGACTGGAGGCGTCAATTGGCGCTTTGCTGATATTTCCCGCCATTGTCTTGTGGCCAAGCCGGTGATTTCCTGATTATCTGTGCCGGATTTTTGAGGCCAGAGGTGAGCAGGCAGATGATCCGGTTTTTGGGGGTGTGCGTGGCGGTTTTTGCCACCTGGAGCATGATGGCGTTCGCGCAGTCTGATCAGGAGGTGGTCTGGGTCCAGATCGAGGCGCAGCCGAACCTGCAAGACGGTCTGACCCGCGCCGAGGACTACGCGCGCGCGCTCGACGACGTGAACGGCTTCGCTCTCGGCGGCGGCTGGTACGGGATCCTTCTGGGCCCCTACGCGGCCGAGGATGCGCGGCAGGTCCTGAACGTGTATCGCGCCGATGGATTGATCCCGCGTGACAGCTACATCGCCTTCAGCAGCGCGCTCGGTGCGCAGTTCTTCCCAGCGGGCGCGGATCTTCTGCGGCGCGGAACGCTGACGGCTGAGGCGGCTCCCGCGCTACCCCAGAGTGAGGATCTGACACCGCAGATCGCCCTCGATACCGGCAACACCGCCGATCCGGCAGAGCAGCAACCCGCCGCCTTGGTCACGACGCCCGACGAAACGCCTGCACAGGCGCGCCAGAGCGAACGTCTGCTGAGCGCCGAAGAGCGGCTCGACCTGCAGACCGCGCTGCAATGGGCCGGCTTCTACAACGCAGCCATTGACGGCGCTTTCGGACGCGGGACGCGCAACTCCATGGCCGCCTGGCAATCCGCGAACGGCTTCGAGCCGACCGGCGTTCTGACCACGGCTCAGCGCGCAGGCCTTCTGGGGCAGTACAATGCGGTCCTGGAAGGGCTCGATCTTAGGCGCGTGACAGATGCGAAGACCGGCATCGAAGTGAAGCTGCCGATGGCACGCGTTGCGTTCGACCGCTACGAAGCACCCTTTGCCAAGTTCAGCAGCGTCGAGGGCGATGTCGCCCAGGTTCTGCTGATCAGCCAGGACGGGAACAGCGACACGCTCGCCGGGCTCTATCAGGTCATGCAGACACTGGAGATCGTGCCCCTGAACGGCGAGCGCTCTCTCGAAGGATCGAGCTTCGTCTTGATCGGGCGCAATAAGGACATCGTCAGTGAAACACGTGCCGGGCTTGAGGACGGCCAGATCAAGGGCTTCACGCTGATCTGGCCCGCGGGCGACGAGGACCGCCGGAGCCGCTTGATCATGGAGATGGAGTCGAGCTTCACGCGGCTGCCCGGCGTGCTGGACCCCGCAGCGGGCGATGCCGCCGATCAGAGCATCGATCTGGTAGCGGGCTTGCAAGTGCGCAAACCCCGCCTGTCGCGCTCGGGCTTCTTTGTCGATGAGCGCGGTGCGGTTGTCACGACCGCGGACGCGGTGCAGAGCTGCACGCGGATCACGCTGGACGACGATGTGGAAGCCCGGCTGAACATCGTGGACCCAGACTTGGGCGTCGCCGTGCTTACTCCGGCGCAAACGCTTGCCCCGGCGCAGGTCGCGCAGTTCAGCCCCGTGCCACCGCGGCTGCAGTCCGACGTGGCGGTCGCAGGCTATTCCTACGAAGGCATTCTCGATGCGCCGAGCGTGACCTTCGGCACGCTGGCCGATCTGCGCGGCCTGCAAGGGGAAAAGGATCTCAGCCGCCTGAACCTCGAGACGCTGCCCGGTGATGCGGGCGGTCCGGTCTTCGACACCAGTGGGAACGTGCTGGGTATGCTGTTGCCCCGTGGCGGCGGGCAGCGGCAGTTACCGCCCGAGGTGTCCTTTGCACTGGCTGGCGGCGCCATCGCCAAGGTGCTCGAAACAGCGGGCATCGCAGCGCCTCAGCCTGGCCTCACCGCCGCAGTGGCACCCGAGGACATCACCGCGCAAGCGGTCGATATGACCGTGCTGGTGAGTTGCTGGGAATAGGCGCAAAAACATCTCAAATCCGCTCTAAAGAAAGAGCCGCTCCGGCGCATCCATTTGCGATGCGTTAAGACCCACCAGCCATGCTGCTCAGGCGTGGGGGCGTGTCGTACTTCGGTACGTCTATGGAGTGAGTGAAATGCTGAAACACTTTGCGGCACTGGCGCTCGGTGCTGCCCTGGCGCTGCCTGCAGCTGCCGATCAAGCCGCATCCGGCTCGAAAAAAGCGACCTTGGTGACCTATTCGTCGCCGTCGCTGCCGCCTGCGAACTACCGCGGGCAGTGGTGGACAACACCGGACAATTGCCAATACTCGCGCGCTGGCCGTCCGGGCGAGACCGTGTGGTATCTGATCGTGAATACCGCGCATGAAGGCTGCGAACGCCGCCTGATCCAGCGCGCCTATTCGGATTACCGCTGACCGGCCTCAGCCGGTCAGGCCGGGCGAGATGCAGATCAGCGTCGGACCGTCGGCCGCGAAAGCCTCTGTGACAGCACTCTGAAGGGCCTCGATGCTCTTCGGGGCCGCTGCACGGGCGCCAAAAGCCTCCGCCAGCCTGCAGAAATCGGGATTTCGCGCGATCACCGCGTTGGGCGCAATCTGCGCGCGCACCATGCTTTCCTCGATCTCCTTGAGCTTGCCGTTGTCCCAAAGGATGATGGGAATGCGCAGGCCCAGTTCGACGGCAACGCCGAGCTCCTGCATCGTATAGTGAAACCCATAGTCGCCGATGATCGCCATCGTCGGCTGACCGGCGCGTGCGATGGCCCCGCCAATCGCGGCCGGTGTCGCATAGCCCAACGTGCCGAAGCCGTAAGGATGATGCCAGTGACAGGCACGGTCCATGTCCCAGACCTCCTTGGCCACATAAGCAAGCTGCGTCATATCCGAATAGATCATCGTGTCGGGCGGCACGACCGCGCGCAAGGCGTCACAGATGGCCACGATGCCGGGGCGCTCCGCGTCAACCTCCGCCCGCCAACGCGCCCGGTAGTCGGCGACGATCTCGGAGGACCAGCGGGAGGCCGGCACCCCTGCGAACGCCCCTTCGATCGCCGCGAGGGCATCCACGGCATCCGCCTGCAACCGCGTGTCGTCGGCGTCGGCCGCGGCCAGGACCGTGGGGTCGAGGTTGATGTGCACAGCGCCCGCGCGATGCCCAGGATCGCTGCGCCACAGGTCGACCTCGGCCAGGTCAGTCCCCAGATAGATCACGCAGTCGCTGGACTTCAGCAGTGTCGCACTTTCCGGCCGCGCAAGGCTGGCCCCGAAGGCGCGCGGATTGTCGGGGGCCACCACACCGCGGCCGGCATAGGTGGTGAACGAAGCCGCCTTGCTCTTGGCCAGGACACTGCTCACGAGCGATTCAACGCCGGGGGTCGCCGCACCTCCACCGAAAATGAGCAGCGGACGTTCGGCTTCCATGATGCGCCGGGCGAGGCTCTTGATCTGCTGAGCTCCGAGCGAGGGCCGCTGGACCCCTTCGAGCAGGTTGCGGGATGATCGCGGCGGCGTTCTCGGCGCCGTAGGCGCCGGCCGCGCGATGGCCGGTGCCGCCTGCGCCTGCAGCAGGGCAATCGGCACCTGGATGTGCTTGGGGCGTTTGCGGTCGGTCAGGAACTCCACCAACGCGCGGTCGATGAGCCGGTAGGCAGCGGATGCGGAGCGGGCCTCCTCCGACCAGTCGCAGACGGTTTCGGCCGCTGCGCGCTGATCCTTCATTTGATGCAGCTGCCCCTTCGTCGCGGCCACATCGTCAAGGCAACTGGAGATCACCAGCATGGGCACGGAATCCGAATAGGCCTGCCCCATCGGCGTCATGATGTTGCAGAGCCCCGGCCCGGTGATCACATAGGCGACACCCGGCTTGCCGCTCGCGCGGGCATAGCCATCGGCCATGAAGCCCGCGCCCTGTTCGTGCCGGGCCAGGATATGGGTGATCCCGGCCTCTTCGATCCCGCGATACATCTCCTGATTGTGGACGCCGGGAATCCCGAAGATCACATCGACGCCGCGGTCCTTGAGCATATGGGAAATCTGTGCCCCGAGCGGTCGTTGCATCTCAGTCTCTCCAGAAATTGACGGTCAAAATGGCATAAACGGCCAACAATTCGAGTCGCCCCAACAGCATACCGACAGAGAGCAGCCATTTCGCGGTGTCATTCAGGCCCGCAAAATTCCCCGCGGGCCCGATCTCGTCGCCGAGCCCCGGACCGACGTTGGACAAGGCCGTTGCCGCCCCCGAGAGCGAGGTGATGAAGTCGAGCCCGGTCAGGCTCAGCGCGACGGCGAGCAGGCCCAGCGTCAGAACGAAGAACATGAAAAAGGAAATCACCGAACTCAGCACATCGTCGCCCACCGGTCGGCGGTCGTAGCGCACCACGAAGACACCGTTGGGCGACCGGATGCGCCGCAGCTGCATCCTGATCGACGCAAAGAGCAGCTGATAGCGGAAGATCTTGATCGAACAGGTTGTGGACCCCGCGCAGCCGCCGATCAGACCGATGAAGAAGAACATGGAAATCAGCAGCGGGCCCCAGGTCATGTAATTGGCCGAGGCGTAGCCCGTGCCCGTCATGATCGACGTGGCATTGAAGAGCGCTTCGCGCATGGAAGTCCCCCACGCCTGTGGAAAGAGCTGAAACAAGGCGAAGGACATGATCGCGACGATCACGAGCAGGGTGGCGATGAAAACCTGGATCTGGCTGTCCCGCCAGAGCGGCTTGGGCTGGCCGTTGATCAGCTGCACGTAGCGCACGAAAGGCAGTGCCGCGAGCACCATGAAGAAGGCCGCGGCAATCTCCAGGTTGCCTTTGAAAACGCCGAAGGAGTCATCGTAATTCGCAAAGCCGCCGGTGGAGACTGTGGTCAGCGCATGCACCGTCGCGTCGAAGGCATTCATGCCCAGGACCAGGTAGCTGAGCGCGCAGATCATGGTCAGGCCGAGGTAGATGCTGGAAATCTGGCTCGCGATCTGACCCGCACGCGGCAGGATCTTCCCCATCGTGTCAAAGGACTCGGATTTGAAGATCTGCATCCCGCCGACGCGCAGCTCGGGCAGGAAGACCATGGCGACGACGATGATGCCGATGCCACCCAACCATTGCAGGATGCCGCGCCACAGAAGGATGCCCTTCGGCAGTTCCTCCAGACCCGAGAGCACCGTGGAGCCGGTGGTCGTGAGACCCGACATGGCCTCGAAAAATGCATCGACAAAGCGGGATTCGGTGGCCCCGAAGACGAAAGGCAGTGCCCCGAAGAGCGGCAGCGCCACCCAGACGCCCGTGGTCAGCAGGAAGGTCTGTTGGATCGTCAGCCCTTCCTTGACGCCATTGGCGCAGGCGAGCGCGATCCCGCCTCCCGACAGCATGGTGATCAATGCGGACTGGATGAAGACCGGCCAGTGGCCGCGCCCCTCGGCAATGTCGACCAGCATCGGCAGCAGCATGGCCACGCCGAGAACGCTGACCAGCAGTCCGATCACATATCCTACGGGGCGGATGTCCAACATGCGCGCAGGGTTGGCTGCGCGCCATGTCGGTGTCAAGCAGCTGAATTCAGTGCGTGATCAGACGTAGTAGAGATCGTGGAACACCACATGCACGATGTCGTCGCGCTTGATGTTCATCGCGGCCAGCTCTTCATCGGTCTTGGCTTGCAGCGCCTGAACCTTTCTCACGCGGCCCATGTAAGAGCTCGAGACGATCATCGTTTTCACGATGGACGAGAGCACGCCACGTAGGGCGCCGAAGAGGTTATGTGCAAAACGGCCCAAGCCGCTGTCGAATTCTGTGGAGTGATACGCCATCGGAGATCCTTACGTTAAACGTTCATCTCCTCCCGATGCGATGGTCATAGCGCATGGACCCACGGATGAGAATTGCAAGTTCTGCATGGCCGCTATGGCCCCAGCGATGCAAAAAAGCGCTGCAAAATTCAGCGCTTTCAATTGTTTATTAAGGTTTGTTCTACCCGACGTGAAACAGCGTGTTGAACAGACGCGGATCCAGGCTCTCAGTCGCAAAGGTATCGCCCTCGACCAGAATGCTCACCGCGTCATGGCTGTGCAGGCTCTCCTGATGGCTGGCCACCACACGGAAATCGCCGATGCGCACGTCTGCCTGCAACTGCTCGCAGAAGAGACGCGCGGCGTCTTCGACGAAAATCGGATTGGCCGCGTTGAGCTCCGCAAAGGCCTGCTCGTCCTCGCGCTTGACCATGACCTGTGTTTCGGTCGGCACCGCGCGGCGACAGGCTTCGATCAGATCCTCGAACCAGAGGCAGCGCGCGTCTTCGTCGATCTCCACCGAGATCCGCGCCACGGACCGCTGCGAATGCGGTGTGGCAAGCTGACCGCGCGTGGCCCGCGCGTGTTCGGAGAGCTCCAGCGAACAGGGGCATGTCGAGGAATAGACATAGTCGAGGTGCATGATCTTCTTGCGCACGCCGGACTGCTCCACAAGTTCGAGCGCAATGTCGTAATACTGGTAGCCCGACAGACCCGAGCGCAGGCTGTCCACCTTCATCGGGAAGCTGAAGCGCATCTGAATGCGCGCATCGAAGCTGTCGAGATCCGAGATGTAGTCATCCAGCGCCGCCTCGATCACACCGAAACTGAAGGTCTCTTCGGCGTGCTTGTAGAAGGAGCGCATGATGCGGGACATGTTGATGCCCTTCTTGTCGGCCTCCAGGCTGACAGAGCCGGTGACCGAGGTCTCCAGCGTCAGCGGACCGTTGTCACGGGTTTGGAACCGCAAGGGCAACCGGAAATTCGAAATGCCGACATGCTGGATCTGCTGCCTGGCCCCGCGGATCAGGCTCGACGGCCCGTTCTGCAGATCGGGCAGCGTGGCCTTGTAGCCCTCGTCGGTCGCGAAATCCTCAGGGTAGTCGCGCGAGAAGGCCGGATAATCAACGGATGTGTCGCCCGGAATCAGCCGTGCAACCGACGGATCGAGCTCGAGAATTTCTGTCACAGTCGCGCCTTTTACCCAGGTCCGCAGGACGGCAAGCGCGGTTTCGGCCTGCTCCCGGTCGGGTGTGGCATCAAGTACGGGTGTGTGGATGTTCATCGCTATGTCCCTCATGACGGCGTCTGTTCGGTAGATAGGTCGCGGACCGACCGCGGCCAACTCGTCCTCACAGATACGTCACTGGCGCGGGGTAAGATCACTATTGTGATCAATTATTTGCCGGATGCCGGCCGCGCGTTCAGGCCACGGCCAGCGCCTTCAGGATGTCATTGATCAGATCGTCCTCATCCTCGATGCCCGCGCTGATCCGCACAAGCCCATCGGTGATGCCAAGCGCATCCTTCTGGTCCTGCGGCAGGCGCTGATGGGTGGTGGTTGCGGGATGCGTCATGATCGTCTTGGCATCGCCGAGGTTGTTCGAGATCACACCGACCTCGATGGCATTCAGGAACCGGAACGCGGCCTCCTTCCCGCCCGCAAGGTCGATCGACAGAACCGTGCCGCCCTGCCCCATCTGGCGCTGTACGAGCCCGTGCTGCGGGTGGGTTTCGTGACCGGGATAGATCACACGCGAGAGTTTCTCGTGCTGATGTAGCGCCGCGGCAATGGCGGTGGCGTTGCCGGTCTGTGCCCGCACGCGCAGATCGAGCGTCTCCAGCCCCTTGAGCATCACCCAAGCCGTAAACGGGCTCATCGAGCCGCCGGTGTGCTTCATGTAGGGCTCGACGGTCTTGCGAATGAACGCCTGCGTGCCGAGGATCACGCCGCCAAGCGCGCGGCCCTGCCCGTCGATATGCTTGGTGGCGGAATAGATCACCACATCAGCGCCCTGTGCCAGTGCCTTCGACCAGACAGGCGTTGCAAAAACGTTGTCCACCAGCACCTTGGCACCCTTGGCATGGGCCAAAGCGGCGACACCGGCGATATCGACAACCTGCAAGGTCGGGTTCGACAGCGATTCGAAGAACACCGCCGTGGTATCGTCACGGATGGCTGCGGCCCAGGCGTCGAGATCGGTGCCGTCGACAAAGGTGACCTCCACGCCGAAGCGGGTCAGCACCTCTTCGAGCACATAGAGGCAAGAGCCGAAGAGCGCGCGGGCCGAAACCACGTGATCGCCCGCTTTCAACATCGACATCAAGGCTCCGGACACCGCCGCCATGCCCGAGGCGGTGGCAAAGGCATCCTCGGCCCCTTCAAGCGCCGCGATCCGCTCTTCGAACATCGCGACCGTGGGGTTGCCATATCGTGCGTAGATGAATTCGTCGGGTCCGGCTTCGATGAAGCGGGCCTCGGCGGCCTCGGCAGTCTCATAGACGAACCCTTGCGTGAGGAAAATCGCCTCGGAGACCTCGCCGTATTGGCTGCGGCGGGTTCCGCTGTGGATCGCGCGTGTCCGCGGCTTCAGATCAGCTGTCATTCTTCTCTTCTTCTCCAGCCCCGACGGGCACAAAAAAACCCCAGACGCGGTCAACGCGACGGGGTGTCCTCATCGGTGACCTTTTAGCGGTGAGTTTAACGTGGCCCGCAATCCGGTAACAAATCGCCACGTCCGCAGCGTTAAGACATGGCGTGTTGCGCGTCAACACCGTCACGGTGCTGTAACACTAAATTCATCCTGCTGTCGTATGTCTCTGGGATAGCTCAGCCACAACATCTTGTAGAGAGGGCGGACGATGCCGTTGCTCAGGGTCAATGCGACAGAGGATGGGCTGCACAAACACGGATGTCGCTCTGAGGCTTTGCCGGAGATTGCCGAGCTGTCCGGCCAGACGCCCGGGCCCGCCATCGTCATGATCCACGGGTACAAATACGACCCCGCCGACATCGCGCATTGTCCGCACCGGAAACTGTTTGGCGCGAACGGCGCGGATTGGCCGCGCGCACTGGGGTTCGGTGCCGCCGCGGCGGACGAGGGCCTTGGCATCGCCTTCGGCTGGCATGCCCGAGGCCCGCTGAAGCAGGTGCACCGGCGCGCCAGTGCGCTCGGCCCTGCGCTCGCGGATGTGTTGCACGCCCTGAAAGCGGCAGATCCGCGCCGCCCGGTCCATCTGATCGCGCATTCCCTCGGATCGGAGATTGCCCTGGCCGCGCTCGCGCATCTTCCCGCCCGCGCCGTAGATCGCATGCTGCTGCTCACCGGAGCAAGCTTTGCAACTGTCGCAGAACAGATGCTGGCAACGCCTGCCGGGCGCACCACGGAGGTGTTCAACGTCACAAGCCGCGAAAACGATCTGTTCGATCTGGCCTTTGAAACGCTGGTCGGCTTCGGGCACGGGGCGAACCGCGCCATCGGTCAGGGGATCAATCGACCGAACGTGGCGAACATCCAGCTCGACTGCGACCGCGTTCTGACCAGCCTTGCGCGGATGGGCGTCCGCGTTGCCTCAGCGGAGCGGCGTGTCTCCCATTGGTCGAGCTACACACGGCCCGGGATCATGGCGTTCTACACCAGTCTGCTGCGCCAGCCGCAGTCCTTGAGCTTTCATGATCTCCACCGGGCGCTTCCCAGCAGCATGGCGCCGCGGTGGTCCCGTTTTGCCCTGACACCACTCGCGGCGGCTGTGTGCCGCGTGGCCTCCGACACAGCGGTGGTGGCCAAGGGCAAGATCCAACGCCGGGCCTCCGCTGTCATGGGTGACACAGCGGATCAAAAGCGCAACGAACCGGCCTACTAACGTGCAGCGCACCGGTAAAGATGGCACGACGAACACCCCCGTAGCGGCAGGACGAATTGACAAAAAAGCCTCAAGACCGCTGATTTTCTTTGCATAAACCCATCTGTCTCGCGCAAACTCCGCAGGTGCCTAGGGGTATCGCTGAATTTGAGCATGACAGAGTATATGTATTCGCCCGGCGCGCTGGTCTATTTTGCAGGAGCGCTTTATGTTCTGGGGCTGATCACGATCAATCAGATCGTGTTGCGGCTTCTGATCCTCGCGGGCACCTCTGTCTACATCATCTACTACGCGACCGTTGCCGCGAGCCCCCTGTGGGAGGCGATCTATGTCAGCATGCTGATCGGTACGGCGAACCTGATCGGTCTGAGCAGCCTGCTCGCACGCAAGTCGCGCCTTGCGATCCCGCGTGCGCATGCGGACCTTTACGACAGTTTCCCACCGCTGCCGCCGGGCGATTTCCGCGGGCTCATGAAGCTCGCGCGCCGCTACCGGGTCGAGGATGAGCGGCAATTGACCGTTGAGGGCGAGGCAGGCTCCAAGCTCTATTACGTGATCTCAGGCGCCACCCGCGTGCAAAAGGGCAACAGCGAGTTCATTCTGCCGCCCAATTTCTTTCTCGGCGAAATCGCGTTTCTGATCAATGAGCCGAGTTCAGCCTCGACCTGGCTGGAGCCGGGGGCCGAGGTGCTGGAATGGCAGTTCGAGGATCTGCAACGCAAGTGCAAGCGGAGCACCCGGTTTCGGCTGGCCTTGGAAGCGGCGATCTCGGTGGATCTGGCACGCAAGGTTGCCCGCGCGATCGGGCCGAATGCGGTGCGCCCGCGCCCGCCCGGACCAGCTGACCCTGCGCCCTTGCGCGCGCGTCAACTCGCGTCGTCGGTGTCGTCGGTGATCAGGTAGCCTTGCAGGCTCGTAAACTGCCACATCAGGAATGCCATGAGGGCGATGGGAAAGCCGAAGGTCTCGATCTTCACCCATGCATCCGTCGACATGGTGCGCCAGATGATCTCATTGGCGACGGCCAGGGCAGCAAAAGCGCCGCAGAGCCTGCGGGTCAGGATCATCCACCCCTCCTGCCGCATCGGCATCATCTCGTTCATCACGTAGGCCAGATAAGACTGGCCACGCAGAAGCCCGATGCCGAGCAGCGCTGCGAAAAGCCCGTAGACGATGCTTGTTTTCATCTTGAAGAAGCGCTCGTCGTTGAACCAGGCGGTCAGCCCGCCGAAGAAGATCACCATGACGGCCGTGAAGATCTGCATCCGGCTAAGCTGGCCCGTCAGACGCCACAGGATGGCCATGGCCACCAGCAGGATCGGCACGAAGACGAGTGCGGCGATGATGAAGCCGGTGTACTCGATACCGCCGATGACGAAGGTGTCGTCCTTGATCCACAGATAGATCAGGAAAAACAGGACCGTAGGCCCCAGTTCCAGCACCTGTTTCACGACGGGATTGATCTGTTTTGCGTCTGACATCGTCTCTTCCTAACCACCCACCTCAACTATCACAGCGCCGAGCGCAATCAATGCCATAAGGGCAATCCGCCGCGGGCCGACGGTCTCTTTCAGGAAGAGCCAGCCGATGATGGCGGCAAAGACCGTGGAGGTCTCGCGCAGCACCGCGGCCTCGCCCACCTTGTCGAGCCGTGTGGCCAGCATGATCGCCCCGAAACTGAGCGGCGCGATCAGCCCGCCGACAAACCCGCGCGCCATGAGCGGCCCAAGCGCAGGCCGGTGCGCCATCCGCTGCCAGCGGAGCGCGGCGATGATCGGCATGACGAACCCGTCGATCATGAAGAACCAGGCGAGAAAGGTGAAAGGGTCGGCGGTCGCGCGGATGCCGTAGGCGTCGTAGGTGGTGTAAAGCGCAACGAAAAGCCCCGTCAGCACCGCCAGCCCCAGCGCCGCATTCAGGGTCTCGCGTTCCGGGACCAGGAAGATCATGTTGTAGATCGCCAGACCGAAGATGCCTGAAAGAAGCACGGCCACACCGACCCACTGCGCACCGGTGAAGGTCTCGCCGAAGATGAGGTAAGCGCCGATCACCGTGAAGAGCGGTCCAGTGCCGCGGACCACGGGATAGACAACCGTGAAGGCGCCCTTGCTGTAGGCCCAGGCCTGCAGCAGCTTGTAGATCACGTGGATCACCCAGACAGCCGCAAAGATCGGCCACATATGCGGCTCGGGCCAGGGCACGACGAAGAGCAAGAAGGGAATGGCCATCGTCATGTAGCTGATGTCGATGGCGCCCCGCGTGAGCCACGGATCGTGGCGCCCTTTCTGCAGCGCGCCGAAAACCGCGTGCAGAAAGGCCGCCATCAACGCGAGGCCAAGGGCAACGCTGTGCCCGGTCTCGGTGCCTTCGATGGAGAGCAGCCACTCGGTCATGGGACCCGGCGCGCCATACCGGTGCGCAGGGCAAACCCGTGTCGTTCATAGAGACGCTCTGCCCCGGAGTCGGCGATCAGGCTGATATAGCAGCCGCGGGGAAGCGTCTCATCGGCCCAGCGCATCAGCCGCGTCATGATCCGGTGCCCCCAACCCTGTCGTTGCAGGCGCGGATGCACAGCTACATCCGTGACCTGGGCAAAGGTGCCACCATCGCCGATCAGCCGCGCCATGCCGACCAGTTCGTCACCCTCCCAGAGCCAGACGCCGTGAAGCGTTTTCTGCAGCGCAATCCGTGTGGCGTCTTCCCCGACAACGCCGAGGCCGGCCGCGTGGCGCAACCCGCGAAAGGCCGCCACATCCGGCGCTCGTTCGGAGAAGTCAGGCGGCATCAAGGCCCATGAGCGCTTTGGCAAAGTCATCAGGATCGAAGGCGTCAAGATCGTCGATCTGCTCGCCCACACCGATGGCGTGGATCGGCAAGCCGAACTTATCCGCCAGTGCGACGAGCACCCCGCCCTTTGCGGTGCCATCGAGCTTGGTCATCACCAGCCCCGACACATCCGAGATATCGCTGAAGACCTTCACCTGATTGAGCGCGTTCTGACCCGTCGTGGCGTCCAGCACCAGCAGCGTGTTGTGCGGTGCGCTTTCGTCCTTCTTGCGGATGACGCGCACGATCTTGGCCAATTCTTCCATCAGGTCGGTACGATTCTGAAGCCGCCCGGCCGTGTCGATGAGCAGAAGGTCGGCGCCGTCGGCCTGGGCTTGGGTCATGGCATCGAAGGCGAGGCTTGCCGGGTCCGAGCCTTCGGGTGCGGTCAGCACCGGCACGCCCGCGCGCGCGCCCCAGACCTGGAGCTGTTCCACGGCAGCGGCGCGGAAGGTGTCGCCTGCCGCGATCACGACCTTCTTGCCGGCTGCACGGAACTGGCTGGCCAGCTTGCCGATCGTCGTGGTTTTGCCCGAGCCATTGACCCCCACGACCAGAACCACCTGCGGCGTCTGCGGATAGAGCGGGAGCGGCTTGGCGACCGGGTCCATGATCCGCGCGATCTCTGCAGACATCAGCTCCTTGATCTCCTGGACTGAGAGCTTCTTGCCCATGCGGCCCTCGGCCATGTTGGCAACGACCCGCAGAGCCGTATCGACACCCATGTCCGCGGTGATCAGCAGCTCTTCAAGCTGTTCGAGCATCGCATCGTCAAGCGCACGGCGGACGACTGTCTGCGCGTCTGAGCGGCCGAGAAGGCGCCCCAGTAGCCCTGGCTTCTCCGCGCCTGGGCTCGGCTCCGGCGCTGTCAGATCTTCCGCAACCGGTGCCGGGACACGCGGCAGCACGACAGGTTC
>NZ_JALIEB010000002.1:39281-475217 GCF_025755255.1 Roseobacter sinensis
GGGTTCGGGTTCGGGTTCGGGTTCGGGTTCGGGTTCGGGTTCGGGTTCGGGTTCGGGTTCGGGTTCGGGTTCGGGTTCGGGTTGAAAAAGCTCCGGATCAGGCCCCGGGTCAAGCGGTTTGTCAGGCGTGAGCTGTTGCTCGGGTTCGACAGGCTCCGGCGCCGCTTCAGCCGCTTCTGCTGGGCTTGCCATGACCTCATCAACGGGCGCCTGAACAGCCTCCTCGGCTGGTGAAGCCGCGGGCTGGGGCCGGGGGTCGGGCGCAACGACCTCCTCGACACCGCCCTCCTCGACGATCGCTTCCAGCCCCTCGTCGATCTTCGATGAGGATTTGAACAGCCGATCTTTGAGTTTCTTGAAAAATGCCATCAGATCATCGTCCCAAGCCGTGCCTGCTGCAATCCCTTGTTTTAGGCATATCGTTCCAGCGCATCCTGCCACAAGCTGCCTGGCTCAGGTGCATGCGCCGCCTCCGTCTTCTTGTGAATGTGCAGTCCGATGTAGTCAGGATCGTCATAGAAGAACGCCCAGGGCACGGGCTTGAATACATCTTCGTTGCGGGCATCCGACCAGTGATAAAACCGATCTTGCGGATGCGCCTGACCAAACACACCGTGACGGCGCGCCAATTGCCGAAACGCTTCATTGCCATACATGGTAATACCCAGATCGGATGGTGAAAAGGCGGTTCGCGTCAGCCGGTAGACCATCGGACGCAGGACGCGGCGCTTGAACTCCAGCCAGTCCGGTGTGAGGTCATCCTGCATGATCAGCCGCACGTATTCGTCAATGATCGGGCTGTCTGGAGGCAGGTAGAACACCGATGCTCCGATCCCGCCGTTGCTCTCGCGTACGAAGTAGACCTTGTCCGCCGCATACTCGAAGGGCTTGAACATCAGCACATCGGTATCGAGCCAAAGCCCGCCGCCGGCCTTTTGCAGGAAGACGCGGAAAAAATCACTGAACTGGACCGTCGGCAACCACGACACCTGATCCTTTTTGGCCACCGGCACGAGGCGCTCCAGCAGGGCGCGGTCCAGGATAGCATTGCCATCTTTCACCGTCACGCCCGCCGGGACGTTGGCGACGTCGCCGAAGGTGTAGAGTGTCACCGGCATGCCTGTCGCGACCATGGACGACAGGCAGACCCTGTCGACCAGTCGCAACGGCCCATCAAACCACATACTGGCAAGTTGGGTTTTTGTTGCTCCCACTGTCATCGTGCCCCCGAACCGTCAAAACGCGCGACGTTTAGCAGGCCGCGAGAGTGATTGAAACCGCTCTGCCGCGCGCGGGCTCAGATCTCGTCGGGGAAGTGCTTCATGGTCAAGCGAATGGGGTTTGGTGCCGCCTGCCCCAACCCGCAGATCGAGGCATCGACCATCGCGGTGCTGAGCTCTTCCAGAAGCCCCTGGTCCCAGCGGTCGGCCTGCATCAGCTTCACTGCCTTCTCACAGCCGACCCGGCAGGGCGTGCATTGCCCGCAGCTTTCATCCTCGAAGAACCGCAGCATGTTGAGCGCGGCGGCCTTTGCCGAGTCCTGTTCGGAGAGCACAACCACGGCCGCGGAGCCGATGAAACTGCCCAGCGGCTGCAGCGTATCGAAATCAAGCGGCACGTCGTTGATCGAGGCGGGCAAGAGCCCCGAGGACGGGCCGCCCGGCTGGTACGCCTTGAACACATGCGCTTCGGCCATGCCGCCTGCGGCCTCGATGATGTCCATGATCGTGGAGCCTGCGGGCAGCAGGTACACGCCCGGCTGCGCCACGCGGCCCGAGACGGAATAGCTCCGCAGCCCCTTGCGCCCGTTCTTCTCGGTGCCCGAGAGCACCTCCGGCCCTTCGCGGCAGACCCGCGCAACCCAGTGCAGCGTTTCCACGTTATGCACCAGCGTCGGACGACCAAAGACGCCCACCTGTGCCACGAATGGCGGGCGGTGACGCGGCATCCCGCGCTTGCCCTCGATGCTCTCGATCATCGCGCTTTCTTCGCCGCAAATATAGGCCCCCGCGCCGCGACGCAGGTCGATGTAGCCCGGCTCGACGATCCCGGCCTGTTCCAGTGCCGCGATCTCGCGGCGCAGGATTTCGAGCACGGCGGGATACTCGTCGCGCATGTAGATAAAGGCCGTCTCGGCCTCAACCGCCCAGGCCGCGATCAGCATGCCTTCGAGGAAGAGATGCGGGACGCGCTCGAGATAGTAGCGATCCTTGAACGTACCCGGCTCACCCTCGTCACCGTTCACCGCGAGATAGCGTGGGCCGGCGTTCGCCCGCACGAAGCCCCATTTCTTGCCCGAGGGGAAGCCTGCACCACCCAAGCCCCGCAGACCGGAGGCGAGCACCTTGTCCTGCACGACGTCCCAGTCGCCGTTTGCCCGCAGCTCTTTCAGTGCGGCATAGCCGCCCTCTGCCACATAGGCCGCATAATCCTGATAGTCGGGGATATGCGCATGGGTGTCACCTGCGGCAATCGCGGCCTGCACCTTCTGCGGCGTCGCGTGGTCGATATGCGCGTGGCCGAGCTCCAGAACAGGCGCCGTGTCGCAGCGGCCCATGCAGGGGGCACGCAGCACCCGCACCTCGGCGGGGTCCAGGCCCTCCTCCAGCGCCGCCTTCAGCTGCTGGGCCCCTGCCAACTCGCAGGAGAGCGAGTCGCAGACCCGGATGGTCAGCGCAGGCGGCGGTGTCTCACCTTCCTTCACCACGTCGAAATGCGCATAGAAGGTCGCGACCTCATAAACCTCAGCCATCGACATCCGCATTTCCTCGGCCAATGCGCGCAGATGCGCGGCAGAAAGATGGCCATAGGCATCCTGGATCTTGTGCAGGTGCTCGATCAGAAGGTCCGCACGGCGGGGGGCGTCGCCCAGCAGCGCGCGCACCTCGCCCCAGGCGTCATCCTGCAGCTGACGGCCCTTGGTGTGGCGGCGGCCCTTGCCCTTGCCGGACTTCCAGACGCCCTTGCGCGGGGATTTGTCAGCCGTGTCCAGTGCCATTGTGCGGTCTCTCCCGTCCCGGGCCAGCCGGGTGTATGTCAGTGCATTCAATTGGCCGGACCCTATCAGCCCGGCTGCGCATAGGGTACTGCGAAAGCCGCCCTGCCCACACTCCAGAAACGACACTCTGTGTCTGATCAGAAACTTCCGGCATTAACTGACACAGTGCAGCGCGCTTGGAGCAGGGGCCGGATCACGGTAAACAGATCGCTAACATGACTGAGCGTGTGTCTTCTCTTCTCTTTGCCTCCGCAAGCCTTGGTCCCGCGGTCCTGCTGCTGCTCGGCGCAACTCTGGGGGGAAGCTGGCCCGTGATCGGGCTGCTGAGCATCACCGCAGGGATCGCGGTGCTGGATCGCACTGGCATCGAGCTTGCAGCGGGCGCCGGACAGGACAGCTGGCTGCCCGTGACCGTCGGCACGCTGCATTTTGCGCTGCTGGGTGCCGGGGTCTGGGCCGTGGGCGCCGGCACGCATCTGGGTATCGCCCAAAAGCTCGCCCTGGCGCTCGGCATCGGCCTCTATCTCGGACAGGTCTCGAACGCCTGCGCGCATGAGCTCATCCACCGCGGCAACCGCAGGCTCCGCGCGCTGGGGACCGCGATCTACTGTTCGATGCTCAACGGCCACCATGTCTCGGCGCATCTGCTTGTGCATCACGTGCATGCGGGAACGGCAAAGGATCCGAACTCGGCTCCGCTGGGTCAGGGCTTCTGGCGGTTTTTCGGGCAGGTCATCGTGGGCGAATTCGTGGCCGGGTTTCAGGCCGAGGCCCGCCGCCTGCAGAACCGTCCGATCTGGCATCCCTATGCGCTCTACGTCGCGGGTGGTCTGGTGACAGTGGGTGCGGGGTATGCGCTCGGCGGTCTGATGGGCTTCGCCCTGGTGCTGGTCTTTGCACTGCACGCGCACCTGCAACTGATGCTGTCGGACTACCTGCAACATTATGGCCTGCGGCGGCGCATCGATGCGGATGGCCGCCCCGAACCGATGGGTCCGCAGCACAGCTGGAACGCGCCGCGCGGGTTTTCCGCCGCGCTGATGCTGAATGCGCCCCTGCATTCCGATCATCACATGAACCCCGCGCGGCGGTTTTCGAACCTGCGGCACGATGCGGCCCAGATGCCGACCCTGCCCCGGTCTGTCCCGGTCATGGGCGCGCTGGCGCTTGTGCCACCGCTGTGGCGCAAGGTGATGGACCCAAAGGTGCGCACCCATATGCGCCACACCCCATCAAATCACGGCACCTTCATGCCGAAACCCGAGCCGCAGACTGGCTCTCGACCCACCCTTCTGTCAGAGTAATCCCATGGTATCTGTTTCCAAACTCACATGTGTTCTTGCTGGCGTCTTCTGCCTGATCGCCCTGCCGCTCGCCGCGCAACCGCCCATGAGCGCGCAGGAATTCGACGACTACACCCGCGGCAAGACGCTGTTCTACGGCGAGAACGGCGTGGCCTACGGCGCGGAGGAGTACCTCGACAACCGCAGGGTCATCTGGTCCTTCCTCGATGGCGAGTGCAAATCGGGCACCTGGTACGAGCAGGCGGACCAGATCTGTTTTGTCTATGAAGACAACCCCGCCCCGCAGTGCTGGACCTTTCACAAACAGGACGGGCGACTGATCGCGCGGTTCCAGAACGCGCCCGGCGCGACGGAGCTGTACGAGGCCGGTGATCTGAACGAGGAGATGGTCTGCCTCGGCCCCGACGTCGGTGTCTGAGGCCGACCGACGCGACGTTTCCCCGAAACATCGGAGCGCCCTTTGCGTTTGAGCGGCGCGAGGCGCGCACAGCGAAGGTGAACAGCCGCCGCGTCAGAACAGCGAGCCCTGCTCGGGCGGTTTGGCAGAGGATTTGCGCGGAGCGGTCTTGCCGCCCACGGTGACCCTGCCATCGGCGAATTGAATCTCAAGCGTCTGCGCGGTCTTGGCCGTCTTGCTGTCGGTGACAACCGCGCCTGCGCTGCGCACCACCGCAAACCCGCGCTCCAGCGTCGCCTCATAGCCAAGCGTCCGGCGCAGCCGTTCGGCGGCCTCAAGCCGCGTGCGCCAGGCCGCGACGTTGCGCTGGCCCGCGTCGGAGAGCCGCTGCGACAGCTGGGCAAACTCCCGCAGCTTCCGGTGGCGCTCCTGCTGCAGGGCCGCGGGGCGAAACCGCCGCGTCGTCGCGACCAATTTCTCCCTGTTGCGCGCAATCGCGCGGTGCAAGGCAGGTCCGAGCCGCGCCGAGGTGTCGGACAGCCGCCGCGCCTCTGTGCTGAGGCCGCGGCGCAGGGTCGACGGACGCAGCGATCCGCTGATATCCGCCAAACGCACCTTGCGCCGCTGGACACCGGCGATCAGCGCCGGGCCCAGACGGGTCGAGACCATGTCGAGCCGCTGGCGCGGGGTGTCGAGCAACGCCTCTGCGCGCGGCAAGGCCCGCGCCATGTCGCGCAGGCGCTGATCGCGGCGGGTCAGCCCCTGGCTCAGCGCCTGCCGCATCCGCGCGTCCTGACCATCAAGCCAGGCGATCAGCTCGTGCCGCACCGGCACCGCCAGCTCCGCTGCCGCCGTGGGCGTGGGCGCGCGCTTGTCCGAGACATAATCGATCAGCGTTGTATCCGTCTCATGCCCGACCGCGGAGATCAGCGGGATCTCCGAGGCGGCAGCGGCGCGCGCCACGCTCTCCTCGTTGAAGCCCCAGAGGTCTTCGACCGACCCGCCGCCTCGCGCCACGATCAGCAGATCGGGTCGAGGCAGTGCGCCGCCGGGCGTGAGCGCGTTGAAGCCTGCGATGGCCCGCGTGACTTCAGGCGCGCATTTCTCGCCTTGGACAGCGACGGGCCAGATCAGAACCTTGCGCGGGAACCGATCGCGCAGCCGGTGCAGAATGTCGCGGATCACGGCGCCGGACGGCGAGGTCACCACACCGATCACCTCCGGCAGATAGGGCAGCGGCCGCTTGCGGGCGGGATCGAACAGCCCCTCCGCCTCCAGCGTCTTCTTGCGCTTTTCCAGAAGCGCCATGAGCGCGCCCATGCCCGCCGGTTTGATGTCCTCGATGACGATCTGGTATTTCGACTGCCCGCCAAAGGTGGTCACACGGCCCGTGGCCACCACCTCCATGCCTTCCTCGGGCTGGGTCTGCAACCGGGCAGAGACGCCTTTCCAGATCACCCCTGAGATCACCGACCGGTCGTCCTTCAGATCGAGGTAGATGTGGCCCGACCGCGGGCGCGACACGCGCCCAACTTCTCCCCTGATCCGCACATGGCCGAACTCGCCCTCGATCACCCGTTTGATGGCGCCCGAGATCTCGGTAACGGTGAACTCGGGGCTGTTCAGGCCTTCGTCGGGCGCGTCGATCAGGTCCATTTCGGCTCCGGCTTGTCACGGGGGTGCCCGCAGCATAGAACGCCCGAGATGCGAGGCCAAGCAGATCAGGAGCGCCCATGAACATTCTCATCCTTGGCAGCGGCGGGCGCGAGCACAGCCTCGCCTGGGCGGTGATGCAGAACCCAAAATGCGACCGGCTGATCGTGGCGCCCGGCAATGCCGGCATCGCCGAGATTGCCGAATGTGCCGCGCTCGACATTGAAGATGGCAGCGCGGTGGTCACCTTCGCCGAGGAAATGGCGGTGGATTTCGTGATCGTCGGGCCCGAAGCGCCGCTGGCCGCCGGTGTCTCGGACCGGCTGCGCGCCGCGGGCGTGCCGGTCTTCGGGCCCAGCGGGGCGGCTGCGCGGCTCGAAGCCTCGAAGGCCTTCACCAAGCAGATCTGCGATGCCGCAGGCGCGCCCACGGCGGCTTACGGCCATTTCACCGACGCCACTTCCGCCAAGACCTATGTGCGAGAACAAGGCGCGCCCATCGTGATCAAGGCCGACGGTCTCGCTGCGGGCAAGGGGGTGATCATCGCCGAGACTGAGGCAGAGGCGCTCGCCGCCATCGACGATATGTTCGGCGGTGCCTTCGGCGACGCGGGCGCGGAGGTCGTCATCGAAGAGGTCATGCAAGGCGAAGAGGCCTCCTTCTTCGTGCTCTGCGATGGCGAGACCGTGCTGCCCATCGGCACCGCGCAGGACCACAAGCGCGTGGGCGAGGCCGACACCGGCCCAAACACCGGTGGGATGGGCGCGTACTCCCCGGCTCCAGTGATGACGGACACCGTGATCCAGGCCGCGCTCGACCAGATTGTGCGCCCGACCATGGCCGAGATGGTGCGGCTAGGCACCCCCTACCAGGGCGTCCTCTTCGTCGGGCTGATGATCGAAGACGGTCAGCCGCGCCTCGTCGAATACAACGTCCGCTTCGGCGATCCGGAGTGCCAGGTGCTGATGCTGCGCCTCGGCGCGCAGGTGCTGGACCTCATGCAGGCCTGCGTCGAAGGGCGGCTGGCCGAAGCCCGGGTGAATTGGGCTGCAGACCACGCCATGACCGTGGTGCTGGCATCCCAAGGCTACCCCGGCGCTTATGAGAAAGGCTCCATCATCCGCGGCCTCGACAGGCTGCCGGAAGACAGCCGCCACATGGTCTTCCACGCCGGCACGGGCCGTGATGCGGGGCAGTTCACCGCCACAGGCGGCCGTGTTCTGGCCGTGACCACCCGTGCCGATAGCCTGCAGGCCGCCCGCGACGCCGCCTACGCGATGGTGGATCAGATCGACTGGCCCGAAGGGTTCTGCCGCCGTGACATAGGCTGGCGGGCGCTCAAGCGCAGCTGATCCCGCGCCTCAGAGATCGCAGGCGAGTGCGCGCGCAAAGGCCGGGCGGCTGGTGTCGTCCCCCAAGCGCCGCGTCGAAAACCCTGACGCATCGAACCGGACGGCGACCAGCTCGGCCCAATCGGCACGTGCCAGGATCATTTCCGGCGCACCACCACACGTGCGAATCCCGCCTGCGATGTCCGTCTCTCCGATCCGGTGATTGGTCAGCCCCGGCAGATCCGCCAGCGGTGTCAATTGCCGCGCCTCATAGCGCCAGAGTCGCAAGGTCTTCGCCAGGTGCGGGCGGTCGATGTAGGCCAGTTCCATCCTGCCGTCGCCGTCCAGATCCGCAGCCCCAACCGGTGCCAGCCAGCGAAAGCGGGTGCCGATGAAGGGCGTCGCGGTGATGCGGCCGTCCGGCCCATAGATGGCCAACCGCGCGCCGTCGCTCTGGCTGCTCTCCACCACGATCACCTCTGCCTCACCGTCGCCATCAAGGTCGGCGACCCGCGGCGCCGTGTCTTCAAAGACCAGATCATCCGGCAGTCCGAAGCGGCGTTCGCCGCCATCCGCCAGCGACACCGCAAGGGTCGTGTACTCGATCGCATCCCCCAGAACCGCATGGGCGTAGCGCTCCGTCGGTCCGTCGTAGGCGGCTGCCGTTATCTCGCCGGCGGCCACTGCCTCCCCGTGCCACAGGCACGCGGCCAGCAGTGCGCGGCGCGCGAAACCGCGCCACCCGCGCGCGGGCAGACGCCGCGCCTTGGGTCCCATCAGAGCATGTCTCGTCAAAGCGCCCTCAGGCCTGCGGCCATCCACCAGAGGCTCGGCCGCAAGACAGTGTATTGGATGTTTCGGATCAGCCGTGACACGCTCTAGATCTGCTTTTCCGGCATCTGCACCACCAGCCCGTCCAGCGCGTCGGTCACCTTCAGCTGACAGGTCAGGCGCGAGCGGGCAGGATCGGGCTCGTAGGCGAAATCCAGCATGTCCTCTTCCATGTCTTCCTTCGGCGGCAGCTTGTCGGTCCAGGCCGGATCCACATAGACGTGGCAGGTCGAGCACGCGCAGGCACCGCCGCAATCCGCCTCGATTCCGGGGATGTTGTTGTCCCGGGCACCTTCCATGACGGTCAGGCCATTGGCGACCTCCACCACATGTTCCTTCCCGCCGTGTTCGATGTAGGTGATCTTGGCCACGTCGCTGCTTCCCTTCCTGGTCAATTTGCGTTTGTCTACCGGGGCGATATAGGACGCACCAGTCCCTTTTGCGACCCCGAAAGCAGGCGCAGCCTTTGTCGCATCGAGACAGCTGTCGACAGGGTGGCTGGTCTGGGCAATCGGGACGCTCTCACCCCCCGCTGTTCAGCCGCGCCTGTCGCAAAAAAAGAGCGCCCGAACCGGGCGCCCTCTCATTTCATCTCTTGGATGCGCCTCAGCGTCACTCCGTCAGCGACAACGCCACGAAACGCGGATCACCGGCGCGGCGCACCAGCAGCAGCAGCGACTTGCGGCCCGCGTCCTTCGCGGCCGCGATGCGCTCTTCCAACTCTGAGATGCTGGTCACCTTCTGCTGTCCCGCCTCGGTGATGATATCCCCGGCGCGCAGGCCCTTCTCGAAGGCTTCCGTCGTCTCGTCGACCTCGGTGACCGCGAGACCTTGCGTCTTGTCGTCGACGCCCAGCTCTTCGCGGATCTCATCCGTCAGCGTTGTGAGGCTGAGGCCCAGCACATCCTTCGTGGTCGGCTCGTCCTCGCCATCCGGGCCTGCGGCCACCGCTGGCACGGCCCCTTCAGCCTCTTCGCGGCGGCCCAGCGTCACCCGCAGGGTTTGCGTCGCACCTTCGCGCAGGACGGTCACACGCACGGTCTCACCGACCGGGCTGTTGCCCACCTCACGCACCAGACCACGGGTGTCTTCGACATCCTTGCCAGCGAAGCTGATGATCACATCGCCCGCTTCCATCCCGGCCTCACGCGCAGGCCCTTCGGGCACATCCGTCACCAACGCGCCCGCGGTCGACTCAAGCCCCATCGATTCCGCCAGATCGTCGGTCAGATCCTGGATGCGCACGCCCAACCAGCCGCGGCGCGTTTCGCCGAATTCCTTGAGCTGATCCACAACTCGGGTCACAACGTTCGACGCCATCGAAAACCCGATACCGATGGAGCCGCCGTTGGGCGACAGGATCGCGGTGTTCACGCCGATCACCTCGCCATCCATGTTGAACAGCGGCCCGCCCGAGTTGCCGCGGTTGATCGCCGCATCGGTCTGGATGTAATCGTCATAGGTGCCGCTCAGCGCCCGGTTGCGGGCCGAGACGATCCCGGCGCTGACAGAGAACCCCTGCCCCAGCGGGTTGCCCATGGCCACCACCCAATCCCCAACCCGCGCCAGATCGCTGTCCGCAAAGGACACAAAGGGCAGCGGCCCTTCCGCCTCCACCTTCAGCAGCGCGATATCGGTGTTGGGGTCGGTGCCGATCACCTCGGCCTTGAGCTCGCTGCCGTTGAAAAACTCGACCAGGATCTCGTCGGCGCCTTCGATCACGTGGTTGTTGGTCACCACATAGCCATCCTCGGAGATCACGAAACCGGACCCCAGCGCGGACGAACGGCGCGGGCGGTTGCCATCGCCATTGTTGCGATCCTGGAATTCTCGGAAAAAGTCCTCGAACGGCGATCCCTCTGGCACGATGCCCTGCGGACCGGTGCGGCCGGCGACGACGGTCGATGTGGTGATATTGACCACCGACGGGCTGATCTTCTCGGCCAGTGGCGCGAGGCTTTGTTGCTGGGCCAATGCGCTCAGCGGCTGAACCAGCATGAACGCCAGCGTCAGGACCGCCAAGAGCAACAGCCGCATCTGGATGGGGATGAGGCTGATGTTGGACATGGATACGGCCTTGGGCTGCATACGTCGTCTCCTGAAAATCTCTGTCCGGCCTTGCGGCCGTGTTGTGCTCTTTGACTGCGTGATTTGATCACTAGAGTGCATTTAGGGTGACCGTCACGCAACATCAAAGATGTATCAGTCTGCCACAGTTTCAACTGTACGTGACCGTCGCGTGAGGCAGGCTTGCCTGCAACCGCCCCTTGCGGATTACCCCAGACCGGCCCCGAGTTGCGTTGCGAACCACACCAGAATGAAGCCGCTGACCACGATCAGAAGCCCCAATTGCCGCACGGCGCTCTCGGGCAGCGCGCGCAGCGCTTCCAGCATACGCTCAATAAGCGAAGGGGCCAGCGCATAGGCCAGCCCCTCGATGATCATCACAAGACCAAGCGCCAGCAGCAGCGTGCTCACCGCGACTCGCCCTCTTCGGACCGCACGCCCTGATCAGAGCGCAGGTAGTTGAAGAACTCGCTGTCCGGCGACAAAACCATCGTCGAGTTGCTGCCTTTCAGGGCCCGCTCGTAAGCCGTCAGCGACCGGTAGAATTCAAAGAACTCAGGATCCGCGCCAAAGGCGGCCGCAAAGATGGCATTGCGCTCCGCATCGGCCTGGCCGCGAATGATATCGGCTTCACGGGTCGCATCAGACGTCAGCTCAACCACCGTCCGGTCGGCAAGTGCGCGCACTCTTTGTGCAGCCTCTTCCCCCCGCGCGATCTCATCCGCCGCTTCCCGCTCCCGCTCGGCCCGCATCCGGGCGAAGGTCGCGTCGAGGTTCTGCTCGGGCAGGTTTGTCTGTTTCAGGCGCACATCGACCACCTCAAGGCCCAGCGGCAGGGCGCGCAGCCGCGCCTGTTCGGTGATCCGCGCCATCAACCCGGCCCGATCCGCCGAGAGAATGGTATTCGAGGTCACGCCATCGGAGCCCAGCACCGCCCGGATCGTGGGGTTCAGGATCCCTTCAAGCCGGTCTTCAGCAGCCCGCAGGCCGCCAACACCCACCGCCTGGCGGAACCGCGTCACATCGGAAATCCGGTACCGCGCGAAGGCGTCGACGACCAGGCGACGGTCATCCGATGGTGTGACTTCCGTCACTTCGGTGTCGAGCGACAGTATCCGATCGTCGTAGCGCACGACCTCCTGGATCAGGGGGATCTTGAACGCCAGACCCGGGTCTTCCTTGATCGACTTGATCTGTCCGAATTGCAGAACCAGGGCCTTCTCACGTTCATCCACGATGAAGACCGAGCTCAGTAGGCCGACAATCGCAATCACGACAATCGGCAACAAGAACTTGCCAGCACGCATCAGTTTGTTCCTCCTGCCACAGTCCCGCGGCGCAGCTCATTCAGCGGCAGGTAGGGCACGACCCCCTGTCCGCCGCCGCCGCCCAGATCGTTCTCGAGAATAATCTTGTCCACATCGCCAAACACCCGCTCCATGGTCTCCAGGTAGAGACGTTTGCGGGTCACCTCCGGCGCCTTCGCATATTCTTCCAACACCGAGACAAAGCGCGCGGCCTCACCCTGGGCCTCGTTCACCTGCTGGGCGCGATAGGCCTCGGCCTGCTCCAGCAGGGCTGCGGCCTCACCCCGCGCGCCCGCCGTTACCCGGTTGGCATAGGCATCCGCCTGACGCTCCAGCCGGTCGCGTTCCTGCTCGGCCGCCTGCACTTCGCGGAAGCTGTCGATCACCTCGCGCGGCGGGTCGGCCTTGTCGAGGTTGAGACGGATGATGTTCACGCCACTGTCGTAGGCATCGAGCGTACCCTGGATCAGCTGCTCCGCTTCATCGGCGATGACCTGACGATCGCGGTTGAGGATCGGGGCCAGCTGGTTGCGCGCAATCACTTCGCGCATGGCCGATTCCGACACGGCGCGGATCGTCTCCTGCGCCTCCGCCAGATTAAAGAGGAATTTGGCCGGATCGCTGATATTCCAGACCACCTGGAAGTCGATGTCGATGATATTCTCGTCCGTGGTCAGCATCAGCCCGCTGTCCACGCGCGCGCCGATGTCCTCGGTCTGTTCGCGTGTCACCGGCAGCACCTCTGCGGTGACCAGCGGCCAGGGCGCGAAGTTCAGACCTGGGTCGCCAGTGGCGTAATACTCTCCAAGAAAGAGTTCGACCGACTGTTCTTCCGGTGCCACTGTGTAGAAACTGGCCAGCCCCCAGGCCAACACAGCGCCGACGACGCCGAGCCCAACGGTGCCACGCGTGAAGGCCGGGCCGCCGCTGCCGCCGCCCTGTCCGCCCTGTCCGCCGCTGCCGCCCTTTCCGCCCATCAGAACACGCAGGCGTTCCTGGCCTTTCTTGACCAGCTCGTCGATTTCCGGGATCTGCGGGCCCTCTCCGCCCGGGCCGCGCGACCCGCCGCCATTGTTCCCACGGTTCGGCCTGCGCGGTCCATCGTCACCAGAATTTCCACCGCCGCCCCAAGGGCCGCCATTATTCCCAGCCATTCAGTCTCTTTCCCTCCTAAATCGCCTCATATGCGATTGAAAATCATGCCATAGGTACGCAAGGTTGCGCGGAATTCAAGCCGTCCGGATCGGTGTCCGCATCGTCACGATCTCTTCGGACATAGTCGGATGGACCGCAACAGTGCGGTCGAAATCCTCTTTGGTCGTGCCCATCTTGATCGCGATACCCGCCAACTGGATCATTTCGCCCGCATGCGGTGCGACGATGTGACAACCCAGAACCTTGCGGGTCTCTTTGGATACCACAAGTTTCATCAAAACGCGATCCGGTCGTCCGGCAAATGCGGTCTGCATCGGACGGAACGACGTGCAATAGATCTCCACAGGCTCCTGATCACGGGCATCCTCCTCGCTCAGGCCCACGGTGCCCATCTCGGGCTGCGTGAAGATTGCGGAGGGGATCAGATCGTGATCCACCGGCGTCGGATTACCTTTGAAGACCGTCTCCACGAAGGCCATGCCTTCCCGGATCGCGACCGGCGTGAGGTTCACCCGGTCGGTGACATCGCCGATGGCATAGATCGACGGTACGGCGGTCTGACTGTAGGCATCGACCTCGATCTGCCCGCGGCGGCCCAGTTTCACCCCGACCTCTTCAAGGCCCATGTCCTTGGTGTTGGGATCACGCCCGGTGGCGAAGAGAACCATGTCGAAGACGCGCTCACCACCGTTGGTCGACTTCACCCAGATCGGGCCGTTGGCATCCTTCGCCTCGGTCTGCATCTCGCGCCTTTGCTTCACGTCCGCACCCATCGCGGCATCGGAGGCCGTACCGGTCCAGCTGGCGGTATGGTCATCGCCCGCCGGGGCCATTTCCACGATGTTGGTGCCCACGCGCAGGTCGATGCCGCGTTCGCGCATGGATTCGGCCACGAGGCCGCGGGCTTCGTCGTCGAAGCCCCGCAGGATCTGGGCGCCGCGATAGTACTGCGTCACCTCGACACCCAACCCGTTCATGATGCCCGCGAACTCACACGCGATGTAGCCGCCGCCGACGATCAGAAGCGACTTCGGCAGGGATTCAAGGTGAAAGATATCGTCCGAGACGATGCCCAACTGCGCATTGACCGTGTCGGGCCGTACCGGATGACCGCCTGTGGCGATGAGAATGTGTTTGGCGCTCTTGGTCTCGCCGGTCGCGAGCTTGACCTCATGCGGCCCCGCCACGGTTGCCCGCGTATCGAAGGTGTCGACACCAGAGCCCTTGAGCAGGTTCCGGTAGACCTGTTCGAGCCGGTCCAACTCGGTGTTCAGGCGTGTCTGGAACGAGTGCCAATCGAACGGGCCCTGTTTCAGATCCCATCCGTAGGAGGCGGCGTCCTCCACGACACCCGCGTATTCGCTGGCAAAGACCATCAGCTTTTTGGGCACGCAGCCCCGGATCACGCAGGTGCCGCCATAGCGGTCCTCTTCGGCCAGCGCGACCTTGGCGCCGGCTTCACCGGCCGCCACCCGGGCCGCCCGCACACCGCCCGACCCGCCGCCAATTACAAAGAGATCGTAGTCGAATTGGCTCATTCTGGGCGCCTTTCAGGGTCTTTCGGTCTTGGAGACCTCTATATAAGCGGGTGGCCAACCATTGCCACATCACCTCGCCGTTAAGCGCGCGGCAGTCTCAATCCGACAAATCGGCGAAGAGGTTGTCACTTTCCACAAAGTCGAGCTGGCCGGTTTCGACCGTGCCGGTCTCGATGTCGCGCATCTCGACCCGGCCATCGCCATAGCCGACGATCACCCGGTCGCAGATGTCGATGAAGAGGCCGTTTTCCACCACCCCCGGCAGCTGGTTCATCGCCAGCGCCAGGTGCTGGGCATTCCCAATCCGCTTGAGGTGCAGATCGATGATGTAATTGCCCTCGTCGGTCCGGAACGGCGCATCGCCGTCCCTCCGCAGCGTGCTGTCGCGCCCCAGCACATCCATCGAGACCAGGGTTTCCTCCACCAGCGCTTTCGTGGTCTGCCAGCCGAAGGGGATCACCTCGATGGGCAGGGGAAAGGCGCCGAGTGTCTCGACCTCCTTGCCTGCATCCGCGATCACCACCATCTGGTCGGAGGCGGTGGCCACGATCTTTTCCTGCAAGAGCGCGCCGCCGCCGCCTTTGATCAGATTGAGCCGCCCGTCGAACTCGTCCGCGCCGTCGATGGTCAGATCGAGCCACTTCGCGTCATCGAGTGTCGTGACCTCGATCCCGACCTCGCGGGCCAGCTCGGCCGTCCGCGTCGACGTCGGCACGCCGGTGATGTGCAGCCCGTCCTGACGCACCATCTCGCCGAGGCAGCGGACCAGCCAGGCCGCGGTGGAGCCTGTGCCAAGCCCCACCCGCATGCCGCTTTCCACCATCTGCGCTGCCCGTTTGGCAGCGACGAATTTGGCCTTATCGATGGGCGAGAGTTCAGGCGGCATGGCAGGGTCCTTCGAGCAGGCGTTTGCCGCCTTATAGGAAACTCGTGCATGCAGTGCGAGAGCTGATTTCGCAACCCATGGCCCGGGGCCCGACGGCCAGCGCGCCAGCAAGGGGAAAAGGGTCGTTTTTCGCAGGCCGCGGCCGCGGGAATCGCCCCATGGTCGCCCCATGACCGAGCCCGCCTATACCTTGCACTACGCCCCCGACAATGCCTCGCTGATCGTGCGACTGGCGCTCGAGGAGCTGGGCCTGCCCTATCGGACCCGGCTGGTCGACCGGCGCCGGGCGGCACAACGCGCGCCGGCCCACCTGGCCTTGAACCCCGCCGGGTTGATCCCCGCCTTGGAGACCCCGGACGGTCCCATCTTCGAAACCGGTGCCATTCTGCTCTGGCTGGCGGACCGGCACGGTGACCTGATACCACCTCCCAGGGACCCTGCGCGCACCGACGCGCTCAAGTGGTTGTTTTACCTGTCGAACACGCTGCACCCGGCGCTGCGGATGCTGTTCTACCCTTCGCTCTATGTGGGCCCGGACGCAGCGCATCAGGCGCAATTGCGGGCACAGACCCGTGCGAATATCCTGCGGCATGTCGCGATCCTGGAGGCGGATTGCGACCCGCGCGGCACGCCTTCGGTGCTCGATCTCTACCTGGCTCCGATGCTGCGATGGCTGCAACTCTACCCGCGCGAGAGCGATCGCAGCTGGTTTGAGCTTGCGTCTTTTGCAAAGCTGCACCACATGGCTCTCATGCTCGAAGGGCGCGCCAGCACTCACGCTGCCCAAACCGCCGAGGGCCTGGGCCCCACACCATTCACCGCGCCGCAGGCGCCCCAGCCTCCCGAAGGGACCGCAACCTGATGTTCCTCTCCGTCTTCGAGATGTTCAAGATCGGCATCGGCCCCTCTTCGTCGCACACGATGGGCCCGATGGTGGCCGCGGCGCGCTTTCTTGACCTCATGCGCGCCTCCCCCTTCGCCTTTCACGGGGTGCGGGCCTCGCTGCACGGATCGCTCGCCTTCACCGGGGTGGGCCACGCCACCGATCGCGCCACGATCCTGGGGCTCGCGGGCTTCGTACCGGACACCTATGACCGCGAGAAGGCGGATGCAGCGCTGGCCACGATCAAGGCTCAAAAGACCCTCCAGCCGGAAGGTCTGCCGCAGCTTGCTTTCGACCCTGGGTCGGATCTGATCTTCGATTTCGACACGCCACTGACCGGCCACGCCAACGGCATGATGCTGATGGCAACGGACGCGCAGGGCGATGTGATCCTGCGCGAGGTCTACTATTCCATCGGCGGCGGTTTCGTGATGACCGAAGCCGAGCTTGCCGCCGGCAAGGATACGGACGAAGGCGCTCCGGTGCCCTTCCCCTTCAAGACCGCCGCACAGATGCTGGAGATGGCCAGCGCCTCGGGCCGCTCCATCGCCGAGATGAAGCGCGCCAATGAGACGGCGCGCGGTGGCGCGGACAACCTCAGGAGCGGCACCAGACGGCTCTGGCAGGTGATGAACGACTGCATCGACCGCGGACTCACGACCGAAGGCACGCTTCCCGGCGGTCTGATGGTCAAACGGCGCGCCAAGGGGATCCACGACAAGCTGATGGCCGAACGCGGGATGAACCTGACCGCGCCGCATACGATCAACGACTGGATGAGCGTCTATGCCATGGCGGTGAACGAGGAGAACGCTGCCGGAGGTCAGGTGGTCACGGCGCCGACCAATGGGGCCGCGGGGGTTCTGCCGGCCACGCTGCGCTACTACCTCGACCACGTGCCCGGCGCCTCGGAGGCACATATCGAGGATTTACTGCTCACCGCCGCCGCCATCGGCGGACTGGTGAAGTACAACGCCTCGATCTCCGGCGCGGAAGCGGGCTGTCAGGCGGAGGTGGGCTCTGCTGCCGCCATGGCCGCCGCAGGGCTCTGCGCGGTCATGGGCGGCACGCCGGAACAGGTGGAAAACGCCGCCGAGATCGCGCTGGAACACCACCTCGGCATGACCTGCGATCCGGTGAAGGGCCTCGTGCAGGTGCCTTGCATCGAGCGCAACGGCCTCGGCGCGATCAAGGCGGTGTCGGCCGCCTCGCTTGCCCTGCGCGGGGACGGCACGCATCTGGTGCCGCTCGACGCCTGTATCGAGACCATGCGGCAGACGGGCGCAGACATGTCCGAGAAATACAAGGAGACCTCGCTCGGCGGCTTGGCTGTGAATGTGCCAAACTGCTGAAAGTTGAGTCGCCCGGTAAGCTTTTCTTGCATTGATTGAGACGCGCGCCTACGGTCCGGAAATGTCCCCCGACCGCCCCCTTCTTGGTATCATGTTGATGCTTGGCTTTTGCGTCCTGGCACCTGTGGGCGATGCGGTCGCGAAGATCCTCGGGCAGACGGTGCCCGTTGGCCAACTCGTTCTCGTGCGCTTCGCCGTTCAGGCCGTCGTTCTGATCCCGCTGGTCTGGTGGACGGGCCGCGCGTGGCAAATGCGCAGACGGGTCGCGATCCTCACATTCATACGCACCCTGCTGCATATCCTCGGAATCGGTGCGATGGTCACCGCGCTGAAGTACCTGCCGCTGGCAGACGCAGTGGCCATCGCTTTCGTGATGCCGTTCATCATGCTGGTTCTGGGCAAATTCGCACTGAACGAGGAGGTCGGCTCGCGGCGGCTTCTGGCCTGCCTCGTCGGGTTCATCGGCACGCTGCTTGTGGTTCAACCCAGCTTTCAGGAGGTGGGCTGGCCCGCGCTTCTGCCAGTTGGCGTCGCGGTGAACTTCGCGCTTTTCATGCTGGTGACCCGCCAGATCGCCCGCGAAACGGACCCCATCGGCCTGCAGGCGGTCAGCGGCGTCATGGCAATCTGCGTCATGGTACCCGTCCTGATCGCGTTCCAAGGGTCGGGCGTGTGGGATTTGCAGCTGATTGCAGCCAGCTCCCACGAATGGCAGCTGCTCCTGAGCATCGGGCTCTTGGGAACGATTGCGCATCTGCTGATGACGTGGTCGTTGCGCTATGCGCCCTCGGCCACCGTCGCACCAATGCAGTATCTGGAGATCCCATTTGCCACCGTGATCGGGTTCATCGTCTTCGGCGACCTGCCGAACCCGCTGGCCAGCCTCGGCATTCTGATCACGATCCTGGCGGGGCTCTATGTGGTGCTGCGCGAGCGGGCCACCGCGCGGGCACTGGTATCGCCTGCAAAATCTCCGCAACCTCTGCCATGAAACGGCGCGGCAAGATGCAGAGCATCGCAGGCGCGTCGATCTGAAGCGTCAGATCACCGGTCGCCCGGTTCGACGTGCCCGACCGGCCATCAGGCGCAAAATCCAGCCCCGAGATGGGCCACTCCAGCCCCTCCGAGCGTCCCGTCACCGCCCCCATCGGAAAGAGCGACACCCGCGTGCCCGGAGACATCGGGAGATGCAGGTCGCGCGGGCAGAGGAAGATGATGTCTTCGGCGCCGAGCATCACGCAAGGGAGATCCGGACGCATCACGAGCGTGTGCAGCGCGGCCAGTTGATGGTCGATCCGACGCCCGGAGAAGCCCACAGCGATCACCAGCGGGGCCAAGATGTGACGCAGCGCCTTGTCGAAATCCGTGCTGTCCTGTTCCGCGATCCGATGCTGACGCTCTGGTGGGATCTGCGCCCGCGCCGCCTCCGAGATCGAATCCATATCGCCGATCACCGCCTCAAGCGGGACGCCCGCAGCCAGGACCGTTTCGGCCCCGCTGTCGGCGGCAACACAGGTCGGCGCAAGTGCAAGAGCGGCCGCGAGATCCCCGTCGGCGACCGCCCCCGCGCCCACAAGGGTCACTGGTTTCGATTTAGTAACAATTTTAGTGTTCACCTAAGTTTAACGCCCATTTTGGAAACAGAACATATTGTCGCCACAAAATGATACCGTAATGAGCACAGATTCGCGCCGGTTCGGACTTTCCTCATATGGTAAACAGTTTGTTGCGACTACGCTGAGGATGTGCATCCGATGACGAACAACAACAATACGATTCTGACTGTTTCCTACGGGACGTTCTCGTGCACGCTGGAAGGCTTCGACGATTCTTTCGGGACGATGAAGGATATTGCCGAGTACTTTCGTGACCTCGCGGCAGATGATCGGTTCTTTGGGGCCGAGCCACCGCAACCGGATGCGGAGATGCTCACCCGCATCGCCGAACGCGACGTCTCCCGCAAGGTCGAGGCGCGCGCTGACGGCGGAAAGATCTTGCTGAAGGCGCGTGACGCCGATGCGCCGGATAATGCCGACGCGACACCCCCGTCACCTCCCGCCATAGTTGCACAACATCAGGACGGCCAAACCGCTGCCATCGACGCTGCACCGGTCGAGAAAGAGGCCTCCGAAGCAGCAATGGATCAGGACGACGTCGTGGAGCCTGTCTCGACCGCGGCAGAGCCCGGGGCCGTCGATGCACCGCTCGCGGACGATCAGAGGGGGGCCACCGATCTGCCTGCCGCGGTTGAAGACGCAGGCGAGACCGGTTCAGACCCCAATGTTCCGGCAACAAAATCGGACGAACGCCCAGAAGTGGTAACAGGCGACGAGACCGATACCACAGCGCCCGCGATCGCACATGCCTCGACTCTCGCGGAAAACAGCATAGCGGAACCCGAGGTTTCCTCTGCGGGCGATCCCGGCGCAGAGGTCGAAGATGCCGACGGCAATGAGACGATCGAGACCGCTGCACAGACACCTGAAAATGACACGTCTGCACAGGTCGCCGGACCAGACCGCTCACCGCCCGCGATATCCGCAAGCCTTGCCGCAAAGCTGCAGAGGATCCGCGATGTCGTGTCCCAACAAGACACCGACCCGAGCCCGGGCGACACCATCTCCTCAGCCGACGAGGCCGCCGAGCCCCGCGAGGGCCGGAAAGAGGTGGAACCGCAGTCGGACAATGCGGAGAACCGGCCTTTCGTCCTTGGGCCCGCCTTCGAGGCGGAGACGCCTAGCGCCGATCCACAGAACGATGTCGCCTTAGTTGACGAGACGGGAGGCCCCAACGAAGAACAGGCCAACATCGAGCCGGACGCAGACCATGCGGAGGGCCAGGCCCTCGCCGTTGCCTTGGACGAGGTCGACCCGAGCCGGGACGACGACGTGTCATCTGCTGAAATGGCGAGCGAACCAACGAACGAAAACACTGAGGTCGAGCCTCAATCCGCCAGAGACTATGCCTTCGCCTATGGGTCTGCCTCAAAAGCGGAAGACATCGACGACGGTGCCGAAGAAGACACCCCCATCGCGCAAGAAGAAACATCGTGCGGCGACCAAGAGACGGACGTGAAAGCGGAACCCGAACAGCCCGAGGATCACACCTTCGCCGCCGCCACGGATGAAACCGACGCCAACCCGGACGACGAGATCTCATCCACCGAAGTGGTGACCAATCCTGCGGACGAACAAACCGAGCTCGAGCCCGAGCCCCAATCCGCAAGGGACTATGCCTTTGCCTATGGGTCCGCCTTGAAGACGGACGACAACGCCCCGGTGGCGCAAGACGAAACTGACTTGGGTGACGAAGAGATCACCGTGGAGACCGAGCCCGAACATGCGGAGGATCAGACCTCTGTCTCCGAGCCTGTCGCCGATGTGGGTGACAAGGACACGGCGCCTGATGCCGAGAATCAAGGTGCGGACGATGCACAACAGCGTGACGAGGACGAGGAGCTTGCAGCCCTTCTGACACGGATCGACGCGGCAGCAAACGTGCATGACGGCCATATGCCCGATTTCACCGATGAGATGGCAACCTATGACGCTCTCTATGAGGTCGAGTCGCAGCGTCTGGAGACGATCGCCGAGCATGAGCAACACGCGGAATCGGAGGCCGCAGAGGCGCAGGACGAGCGGCCTGCCGCCAAGGGTCGGGTGTTGAAGGTCGACCGGGCCGATCTGGAAGCCGCACTCGACAGCGGCGAGCTTGAGGAATTCGCAACGGAGACTGCCACGACGCTCTCGGCAGCGGAGGAAGAGGAGCTTCAGCGCGAACTCGATGCGGTCGCGGCCGAGGCCACCGGCGCCGAGGACCCGGCCTCGGCAGAGGGGCACGGCCTGCCATCTATCGACGGTGACGCGGCGGACGATCTTTCACGCCTGATGGCCGCCGCAGATCAGCATATGGAAGAGCCGGAAGGCGCGACCCGGCGCAGCGCCTTTGCGCATCTGCGGGCAGCCGTCGCTGCAAGGTTTGCCGACAAGACCATGCAAAAGGACGCAACCCACGCAGACGGCACCAACCCCTATCGCAGGGATCTGGCGCAGGCCGTCAAACCGCGGCGTCCCCTGGCCTCTCGTGCGCGCACCGAACGTCCCGCGGACGCGCGTCCCGCACCGCTGAAGCTCGTGGCCGAGCAGCGGATCGACACCACAGCGCAACCCGGCGGAGACCCGGTCACGCCGCGCCGCGTAGCTGCCACTTTGGAGAACGACCACGAGCTCACCCAAGACACCGGGTTTGCCGCGTTTGCAGAGCAAATGGGTGCGAGCGCCCTACCCGAAGTTCTCGAAGCGGCGGCCGCCTATCTCAGCTTCGTGGAGGAGTACGAGCAATTCTCGCGGCCCCAGCTGATGAGCCGGGTGCGCCAGGTCGACTGTGGGGACTTCAGCCGTGAAGACGGTCTGCGCGCGTTTGGCCAGTTGCTGCGTGCCGGCAAGATCGAGAAGATCGAGGGCGGGCGGTTCACCGCATCCGACACCATCGGGTTCAAGCCGGACAACCGCGCTGCAAGTTGATCTGAAGGCCCATTGAGTTGCCGCGCGTTGTCGACGGGCCGCCTAGGGTTCGGACCGGTCCGGGTCGGCTTGGCCGATGCCCTTGAAGATGAACTTGAACGGCAGCGCCCAAAGAACTCCCAACAGAAGGTAGACCAGCAGTTCCACCAGCAACGAGGGGCGCTCAAGCCAGTTGATCACCGTAACGGCAATGACGATATAGGCGGGCAGCCCCACCAGCAGGATCAACAACGACAAACGGCGACGGTTTTTGTAGCTGACGGGCATCGGCTCTCTCAGTCGGCAAACGGATCCGTCACGAGGATGGTGTCGTCCCGCTCCGGTGAGGTGGAGAGTAGGGCGACAGGACAGTTGATCAACTCTTCGACCCGGCGGACATATTTGATGGCGTTGGCAGGCAGATCGGCCCAGCTCCGCGCGCCTTCAGTGGATTCGGACCAGCCCGGCATGTCCTCGTAGATCGGCGTGCACCGCGCCTGATGATCCGCGGCCGTGGGCAGGTAGTCCATCCGTATCCCGTCGAGCTCATAGCCGACGCAGATCTTCAGTGTGTCGAACCCATCCAGCACATCGAGCTTCGTCAGCGCAATGCCTGTCACTCCCGAGGTGGCGCAGGTCTGGCGCACAAGCACGGCATCGAACCAACCGCAGCGCCGCTTCCGCCCGGTCACGGTCCCGAACTCGCGGCCACGCTCGCCGAGCCGCTGACCGTCCGCATCTTCCAGCTCCGTCGGGAACGGACCCTCGCCAACGCGGGTCGTATAGGCTTTCACGATCCCCAGCACATAGTTGATCGATCCCGGCCCGATCCCCACGCCAGTCGCGGCCTGCCCGGCAATCACGTTCGACGAGGTGACAAAAGGATAGGTCCCGAAATCGATGTCGAGCAGCGCGCCCTGCGCGCCTTCGAAGAGAATGCGCTTGCCGGCCTTGCGTTCCTCGTTCAGCACCTTCCAGACCGGGGCGGCATATTGCAGGATATCGGCGGCAATCTCGCGCAGCTGCGCCAGCAGCGCGTCGCGGCTCACGGGCTCGATGCCCAGACCGCGACGCAACGGGTCGTGATGCTGCAACGCCCTGTCCACGCGCGCTTCCAGCGTCGCCGGGTCGGCGAGATCCGCCACGCGCACCGAACGCCGCCCCACCTTATCCTCATAGGCCGGACCGATCCCGCGCCCGGTTGTGCCGATCTTGGTGCCCGCGCTGGCCGC
This sequence comes from Roseobacter sinensis, assembly GCF_025755255.1. GTDB lineage: Bacteria > Pseudomonadota > Alphaproteobacteria > Rhodobacterales > Rhodobacteraceae > Roseobacter > Roseobacter sinensis. Next base: position 62,718 of record NZ_JALIEB010000002.1, read on the forward strand.
ATCCTCCCGGGCGCGGTCCAGCTCACCGTGGATCGGCAAGATCAGCGGGGTATTCTCTGCAATCATCAGCGTCTGCGGCGTGATCTCAACCCCCTGCTCCCGGATCATCTCGATCTCCTTCAGCAGATGCCAGGGGTCGAGGACGACGCCGTTGCCGATGATCGAAAGCTTGCCGCCGCGCACGACGCCCGAGGGCAGCGCGTTCAGCTTGTAGACCTCACCGTCGATGACCAACGTGTGGCCCGCGTTGTGTCCGCCCTGAAAGCGGGCGATCACATCCGCGCGCTCGCTGAGCCAGTCCACGATCTTGCCCTTTCCCTCATCGCCCCATTGCGCACCGACGACGACGACATTTGCCATGGCTGGTCCCTTCCGATGTCGTTCAAACCCGCGCCGGTATAGCGGCACCGCCCGACCGGCGAAAGCGAAAAAGCGGCCCGAGATTGCCCATGGACAAGCGCCGCGGCGCAAGCATAGGTTTGCCGAAAGATCGCGGAAAAGGCAGGCAGACATGGGGTTTCTGACACGGTGGTTCTTCGCGTTTGGGCTGCTCACGCTGACGTTCAATCCCACGCAGTACAACTATCTCAACTGGGTCCGCGACTACGGCGACATGAACCTATCGATCGCTGTCCTGCTGGGGCTGCTGCTGGCGATCGGCTATATCATCTATCTGCGTGCCACGCTGCGTTCAATCGGGGCGGGCGGGATGATCCTGGTGCTTGCCGTCGTTGGCGCGCTGATCTGGGTGCTCTACGATCTGGGCATCCTGCGGCTGGACAACTCCAGCTTCAACGTCTGGCTGGGTCTCGTTGCCCTGTCGCTTGTCCTCGGCATCGGGCTGAGCTGGAGCCACGTGCGACGCGCGCTGTCCGGTCAGTCCGACGTGGATGACGTCGACGAATAGCCGGCCAGGGTCACCGGCTCACCGTGGGGTGTGCCGAGATAGGCCGCTTCCCAATCTGCCTTGACCGCGGCCACCTGATCCGCCTGCGCAAGGTCCAGACCGGCGAGAAGCGCTTCGAGCGTTTCGATCCAGGCGGTGAAATAGTCATCGCCTCCGTCGAGGTCCTTGTGAAGCCCGTGGCGTTCCAAGGTCGCCCCGAACCGGCGCGCCCAGTCCGGCCAGTCGAAGTGCCCCGCCTCGTGCAGATGCACCGTCAGGGCAAAGACCTGAGCGTGCCACGGCTCATTGAACACCGGCTCGGGTGCTCCGCTCATGCGGGCTCCAGATAGCTTTGCCACAGATCGAGGATCACCTCGTCGCGCGGATGCTCCGGGTGGCTCCAGAGCTCTGTGGCGGGAAAGGCCACCGCGTAGAGCGGCTCGGCCGCATCGCCCAGACGGTGTGCCGAGCTGTCGGGCAGCACATGCGTGCCGTGATAGCGGATCACCCGGCCGGTTGCACCGGCAGCATATTGCGGCAGGCGCGTGTGCCCGCCATCGACCAGCGTGTTGGCCGCGATCCGGCGCGTTCGCACCGGGTCTCCGGGTTGAAAGCGCTGTTCCACATTGCTGGGCCGTGTCGCCGGCCCGCCCTTGGCGAGCACATCCGCAACCGCCTCGGCGCGCAGGGTGGTCTCGGCCATGGGTGCTGCGGCGGCCGCCGCGCCGGCCAACTCATCCCGGCTGACCAGGTCGCTCTCGATCAGCAGATCGGCCAGCGCGGCGATCCATTTCTCATAATAAGAGAACCGCGCATAGTCCGCCGGTGCAAGCCCCTCGCGGGCATGGCGCGACACATCGAGGTTCCATTTGCCGTGTGCCCCCGCAGCCAGCGTGATCGCAAGCGCCCGCTTGTGCCACTCGGCGTGAAACAGCAGTGTCTCAGGCTCCGGCACCACCGGCCCGTCGCCGTATCGGCCCCCCATGTCATGCGGCCGCGTCATGACGCCGTCTGCTCGGGAGCCAGCGCCAGCCCGGTCCCGATCATGCTGTCGCGTGTGACCAGATCCATAAGCGCCGTCTCGCTCCATCCTTCGGTCCCTGCCGGACGCCGGGGGATCACGAGATACCGCACCTCTGCGGTCGAATCCCAGACCCGCACGGCCGTCTCCTCGGGCAGCGTGACCCCGAACTCCGCCAGCACAGCCCGCGGCGCGCGCACCGCCCGTGCGCGATAGGCGTCGGATTTGTACCACCCCGGCGGGACACCCAGCAGCGGCCATGGGTAACAGCTGCACAAGGTGCAGACGACCATGTTGTGCACCTCGGGCGTGTTCTCTGCCGCCACGATATGTTCGCCCTGCCGGCCGAAATAACCCAAATCGCTGACCGCTGCGGTCGCGTCCTCCAGAAGCGCGGCCCTGAACCCCGCATCGGACCAGGCCTTCGCAACCACATGCGCCCCGTTGCGCGGGCCGATTTTGTGTTCATAGGTATCGATGATCGCATCCAGCGCTGCCGGATCAACGAGCCCCTTGCGGGTAAGGATGGTTTCGAGCGCCTTGACCCGCAACGCAGGATCAGGCGGTAGCAGCGTATGCGGATGATCTGGATCATCATGGGGCATGACGCGACTGTGCGGCGCGGCGCGCGACTTGTCCAGCGCTGCGATGCCGGACTTATCCACAGGCGCACATTTGAACGCGATTTCTGGCACCGGATGTGATACACTTTTTACGTGAAGCGAGTCTGCAGCGCCTCAATTCCAGGAATTTCCTCTTAGTTGCGCGCATGAGAGAGTAGCTTCGACAGACCGCCGCCTGGCGGAAACATCCGGCGGCGGTCTTGCTGTGTGACCGGGTGACAGCGTTGCGGCAATCCTCCCTTGCGAGCGGCAGCAAACTTGCCTAGATAGCCCGAAAGCCAACCGAACCGCATTGGGTCATTCATGGAAAACGTCATCCTGATCGTGCACCTTATCCTCGCGCTGAGCCTGATCGCCGTCGTGCTGATGCAGCGCTCGGAAGGGGGCGGTTTGGGTATGGGCGGAGGCGGCGGAGGCGGCGCCATGACGGGTCGCGCAGCGGCCACCGCCCTGGGCAAGGTCACCTGGCTTTTGGCGATCGCCTTCATCTGCACATCGATCACGCTGACGATCTTTGCCGCCGAGAATGCCACCGGGTCGTCGGTTGTCGACCGGCTTGGTGTCACGCCACCCGCGCAGGCCGACGCCGAGGCCCCCGCGGTGCCCGAGAGCGACCTTTTGCTGCCGCCGAGCCCGGACGACAACGCGCCGCTGGTGCCCACCCTAGATTAATCTCTAACTACAACCCCTTGCGGATGTGAGATGTTTTGCAACATCATGTTGCGTGCCGTCTTGCCTTCCACCTCCGAATCCTGTTAGGCTTAAGTCCCGTGGAGCTGTGACGTTCGCAGCCGATCCAAGCGGATTTTTGACCGCACAAAGGCACGGGAGCAGTTCAGGCCATGGCACGTTACATCTTCATCACCGGCGGTGTGGTCTCTTCGCTCGGTAAGGGGCTCGCATCGGCGGCTCTGGGTGCGTTGCTGCAGGCGCGTGGCTTCTCGGTGCGGCTGCGCAAGCTCGATCCCTATCTCAACGTCGATCCCGGCACCATGTCGCCGTTTGAGCATGGCGAAGTCTTCGTGACGGATGACGGTGCTGAGACCGACCTCGACCTTGGGCACTACGAACGCTTCACCGGCGTGCCCGCCCGCAGCAGCGATTCCGTCTCGTCCGGGCGGATCTATTCCAACGTGCTCGAGAAGGAGCGGCGCGGCGACTATCTCGGCAAGACGATCCAGGTCGTTCCGCATGTGACCGACGAGATCAAAGCATTCCTCGACATCGGTGCGGACGAGGTCGATTTCATGCTCTGCGAAATCGGCGGCACCGTTGGCGACATTGAGGGCCTGCCATTTTTCGAGGCTATTCGCCAATACAGTCATGACAAGCCGCGCGGACAGTGCATCTTCATGCATCTGACACTTTTGCCGTATCTCGCGGCCTCGGGCGAGCTGAAGACCAAGCCGACCCAGCACTCGGTGAAAGAGCTGCAGAGCATCGGCATCGCACCGGACATCCTCGTCTGCAGGTCCGAGCAGCCGATCCCGGAGAAGGAACGCGCCAAGATCGCGCTCTTCTGTAACGTGCGCAAGGAGGCGGTGGTCGCCGCTTATGATCTGAAAACGATCTACGACGCCCCCCTCGCCTATCACGAGCAGGGGCTCGACCAGGCGGTGCTCGACGCCTTCGATATCTCCCCCGCTCCGCGCCCCGATCTGACCGTCTGGCAGGATGTCTCCGACCGGGTGCATCACCCCGAAGGCGAAGTTAAGGTCGCCATCGTCGGCAAGTACACCCAACTCGAGGACGCCTATAAATCCATTGCCGAAGCGCTCACCCACGGCGGCATGGCCAATCGCGTTAAGGTCAACGTCGAATGGGTCGATGCCGAGGTGTTCGATCAATCCGACGATGTTGCCCCACATTTGGAAGGGTTCCACGCGATCCTCGTGCCGGGCGGCTTCGGGGAACGCGGAACCGAAGGAAAGATCAAGGCCGCCGAGTTCGCCCGGACCCGGAAGGTGCCTTACCTGGGCATTTGTCTGGGGATGCAGATGGCCGTGATCGAGGCGGCGCGCAATGTGGCCGGAATCACGGCCGCGGGCTCGGAAGAGTTCGACCACGAAGCCGGCAAGAAACGGTTCGAACCCGTGGTCTATCACCTCAAGGAGTGGGTCCAGGGCAATGCCAAGGTCTCGCGCAAGGTCGAGGATGACAAGGGCGGCACCATGCGTCTCGGCGCCTATGACGCCGTTCTGACCGGCGGATCGCGGGTCGCCGAGGTCTACGGCACCACCACCATCGACGAGCGCCACCGTCACCGCTATGAGGTCGATATCAAATATCGCGACAAGCTTGAGGACGCCGGCCTGTGCTTTTCCGGCATGTCTCCCGACGGCAAGCTGCCCGAAATCGTCGAGTGGCCCGATCATCCTTGGTTCATCGGTGTCCAGTTTCACCCCGAGCTGAAGTCGAAGCCCTTCGATCCGCATCCGCTGTTCAAAGACTTCGTGCGCGCAGCGAAAGATATTTCTCGCCTGGTCTGAAATCTCGGTGAGCGACGATCCGCGCGCCGGTCGGCGGCTTATCGCGCCTTTCCGGCGAACATAGGCCGATCAAGCCTTTAGCCCCTTTTCTCACGATGAATCTCGCGCATAACGTGTCGCCGAATTGGGGATTGATTTTGGGGAGTTTCTACCTTGATACATAAAATTTTACCGATTGCTGTCGCGTTCTGCGCGGTATCCGGCGGGGCGTCGGCGGGCACCGTCAGTTTCATGGCCAGTTTTTCTGGGGATCGTCTGTCCGAGCTACAGACCGAAGACGGCGACACCTGCTTTGCCGGAGACGACAGTTGCTATCCGTCCGACTTCAGCCCAAGCAGCGCCGTCCAATCGTACCTGGCGCCGTTTGCGGGTTTGGCCGTCGGAGAGGAGCTTCCGTTCGAGTTTGAGCTGATGCCGACCTCGGACGCCGACTGCGCGCTCGGCGACGCGTTCGACTGCCGGGTGGGAACCAGCTATGACGAGACCAGAACGGCCTCCGGTGAATTGAGCGAGCTCGAAGTCTTCGATGCCGCTGGCGATTATGACCTGCGGATCGACACCGAGGCCGACACCGTGGACTTCTTTGGCGCGGCGGGTGATTTCCTGCCGGCAGGATGTACAGCTGCGGATGGTGCCGCTCTGGAGTTGCCGGATGGGTACTGCGGTTTCTTCGGATACCAGGCGAGCTTTGAACTGACGTCCGAAATCAGCGAAGACCCTGACGGGCACGTCACTCCTATTCCGCTGAACGCGTCGATGGTCTTTGCGCTGTTTGGCCTGGCGTCCTTGGCCGGTTTCAGCCGCGCAAAACGGCCCTGAGGCCCTCGGGACGTGCGGGGCGGCTATTGCCCCGCGCCACATTGGCGATTGCGCCCTGTCCGCTTTGCGGTAAACCCGCGGCATGCTCAGCTATCAACACATCTATCATGCGGGCAATCTCGCCGATGTGCACAAACACGCCCTTCTGGCGTGGATGCTCGATTACCTGACGCGAAAAGACAAACCGGTCACCTACATCGAAACGCATGCAGGACGCGGCCTCTACGATCTTGATGACCCGGCCGCCCGCAAGACCGGCGAAGCCGCAGAAGGGATCGAGAAGGTCGGCACCTGGTTCGACGCCGATCATCCCCTGAGCCGCGCTCTGCGATCCGTGCGTTCGGCCCATGGGCCGCGTTGCTATCCCGGCTCGCCGCTCATCGCTGCGGAGCTTTTGCGCCCGACCGATGCGGTACATTTCGCCGAGTTGCACCCCCAGGAACACAGCGCGCTCTCGGCAGCGCTCGCGCGGACCTCGGCCAAGTGCTACCGGCAGGACGGCTTTGCCCTGGCCCATGCGCTCACCCCGCCAACGCCCCGGCGCGGGCTGATGCTGATCGACCCGAGCTACGAGATAAAGACCGACTATACCGAGATCCCGCGCCACATCGCCAAGATCGTGCGGGCGTGGAATGTCGGCACAATCTGCCTGTGGTATCCGATCCTCGCGCGAGCGGCCCACGAACAGATGGTGGCGCAACTGGAAACGGCCCACCCCGCAGCCCTGCGGCACGAGGTTCGCTTTCCGCCGGCGAGGCCCGGGCATGGTATGGTCGGCTCGGGGCTCTTCGTGATCATGCCGCCTTATGGCCTGTCGGATGAGGCCGCGCGACTCGCGGCCCTGTTCAGATCGCTGATGCCAGCCTGATCCTTTTGTGCACTAGGCAGATACCGGTTTGCGTGCCAAGGTATTGCCATGCGTTTGACCCTTGCTCTCTGTCTTGTCTGCGCCAGCCGCGTCGCCGCCGCCTGTGGCGCGCCGGTTTGCCTCGTCGATCCCGAAGCCCTGGCGTTGACGCAGGTCATCACCTTTGAAGAAACCCGCGCCAGCTATGGCCCAGGCCATGCGATCCCGGATGTGCTCGCCCTCGATGGCGCGAGTTTCGCCGAACGCTTCGCGGGGCAGGTCCTGTCCGCCAACGGCAATCACGATGTTGTCACCGGTGCCGTCCTGCCCCCGCTGACCCTGATGCCGGGCGCGGAGGGCGAAAACCTTTCGGTTGTCTACTTCGGGGGCAATCATGTGCTGAACGGCTATGGGGTTGCCGGGTATCCGAAGCGGCATGCGCAGGGCGAAGGCGCGATTGCGGTTCTTTTCGATGTGGACCAGTCCGCCCTGTCCTTTCAGCTGCGCGGCGGTGAAGACGGCGCGGCCACGGCGGTGTTCTACCGGCGCGGCGGGCAGGAGATCATGACGGTGGAGCTGCCGCCGGTGGGGGAGTTCGCCTTCGGGTTTCTGCGGGCGACGGGCGAGGCAGATATCGCAGGCGTCTTGATCACCAATACCGATCCGGAGGGCCTCGCCCTGGACAACCTGCGCTTCGGAAAATCCCCAGACCTCAGCTAAGTTTTTATGTTCGAACGCCTTTTTCCCCGTCGAAAGCCTGACCCGACGCCCCTGCCGCAACCCAATGCGCAACTCGCACTGGGCGCCCTACTGGTGCGTGTGGCCATGGCCGACCGCAGTTATCAGGCCACTGAAGTCGGACAGATCGACCGCATCCTCTCCGCCACCTTCGGGCTCAAACCGCTCGAGGCCGCCAAGCTGCGCGCCACCTGCGAGGCACTGGAGCGGCACGCCCCGGGCACGCCGGAGTTCGCCCGGATCCTGCGCGACGAGGTCGACTACGAGGCGCGCAAGGCGCTTGCGGATGCGATGTGGAGCGTGGCTCTGGCCGATGGCGAGCGCGACGCAGATGAAGAGGTGCAGCTTCTGGCGATCGAAACCGCACTTGGCCTCAGCGATGAGGACATCGCCGCGGCACGACAGGCGGCTTTGCGGCAGGAGTGACATTGGCAGCCCGCAAAAACCCGACTATATCGCGGTCATGTTTGCTGATTTCGTGAAACGCCTTACGCAACCGACCCCGGAGCCGCTGCCTGATGAGGATGCGCGCCTCGCGCTCACCGCCCTGCTTGTGCGCATCGCACGCTCCGACAACGACTACAGCGCCGGTGAAAGGGAGCGGATCGACCAGATCACCGCGCGCCGCTACGGGCTGGGCCCGGGTGCAACGGCTGCCCTGCGGGCCGAGGCGGAAGCCCTGGAGGCCGAAGCGCCCGATACCGTGCGATTCACCCGCGCCATCAAGGATGCCGTGCCCTACGAAGAACGCCGCGCCGTGGTGCAGGCGCTCTGGCAGGTGGTGCTGGCCGACGGCGCGCGGGCACAGGAAGAGGACGCGCTGGTTCGCATGGCGGCCAATTTTCTGGGCATCAGCGACCGCGATTCCGCACTGGCCCGGCAGGCTGTCGACAATAGCGGATGACGGCCAGCCTGCCGATGTACGACACCGCCAGCACACGAGCGGCAAACGATCGGCTGTGGGCGTTGATCCGCTCCGCCCACGGATCCGGCCCCGAGGTTCTGGACCGCCAGACCGATCCGCATGACACTTGGAACAACCCGGATCTGCTGCTGTCGCAAACCTGCGGCTTGCCCTACCGCAGCGGTCTGCATGAGCGCGTCGCCTTGGTGGGAACGCCTGATTATGGCGTCGAGGGGTGCCCGCCCGGCTTCTATCGTTCGGTCGTCGTGATCCGCAAGACCGACCCGCGCGACGCTCTCGCCGCTTTCGAGGGTGCCGTCTTGGCCCGCAACGATGCCCGCTCGCAATCCGGCTGGGCGGCCATGGAAGGGCATCTGTCGGAAAACGGGCATAGGTACAGCTTCCTCGGCCGCACGCTGGACACAGGCAGCCACGCCGCCTCCGCGCAGGCGGTGGCAGAGGGCCGCGCCGATCTCGCCGCAATCGACGCGGTGACCTGGCGCCTGCTGTCGCGCGACACCGAGGTCGCGACGGATCTGCGGGTGCTGGTATCGACCCGGCCCACGCCCGGACTGCCCCTGATCTCGGCAAAGCGGGATGAGACGGCACGCCTGTTCGACGCCGTCGATCAGGCCATCAAGGCCCTCAGCCCCCCCGACCGCGCGCGGCTCATGCTGCAGGGGGTCGTGAAGATCCCAGCCTCCGCCTATCTGGCCGAGCCGCTGCCACCGCGCTGAAATCATCGGCGCGCCTGGTAATTTTCCGCACCTGACCCTGCGGAAGGCGACGATTCCCGCATTCCACATTGCAAAATGCGCAAAATTGACCCCTTATACCGCCTTGAATCATGCGTAGGGCTGGCATCTTGGCTGTTGAGCAACCGGTTATTGAAATCAAAGACCTGCACAAGGCGTATGGCGCGCTGGAGGTGCTCAAGGGGGTCAGCATTTCCGCGCCGAAAGGCCATGTGATCTCCCTGATCGGATCGTCGGGTTCCGGCAAGTCCACGCTGCTGCGATGCTGCAATCTGCTCGAAGACAGCCAGCAGGGCGAAATCATATTCAAGGGCGAGCCGGTATCGTGGAAAGGTGAGGGCCATCACCGCCGCCCCGCGGATCCTGCACAGGTGCTGCGCATCCGCACCAATCTGTCCATGGTGTTCCAACAGTTCAATCTCTGGGCCCATATGTCGATCCTGCAGAATGTGATGGAGGCGCCGCTCACGGTGCTGCGCCGCGACCGGGACGAGGTGGAACAGGCCGCGCGCGCCTATCTCGACAAGGTGGGCATCGGCGACAAATGCGACGTCTACCCGGCCCAGCTCTCCGGCGGCCAGCAGCAGCGCGCGGCGATCGCGCGCGGGCTCTGCATGGAACCCGAAGCGCTGCTCTTTGACGAGCCGACCTCGGCGCTCGACCCGGAACTGGAGCAGGAGGTTGTGAAGGTGATCAAGGACCTCGCCGCCGAGGGACGGACGATGATCATCGTCACCCATGACATGAAACTGGCCGCTGATGTGTCGGACCACGTGGTCTTTCTGCATCAGGGGGTCATCGAAGAACAAGGGCCGCCCGAGACGCTCTTTGGCGCGCCCAAATCCGAACGATTGCGCGGGTTTCTTTCTGCAACCCACGCGGCGTAAACTAATCAAAAACAAGGGAGTACTCTCATGAAACACCTCATTCTTTCGACAGCGGCCCTGGCGCTCTCGGCCGGGTTGGCGCTGGCCGACGGTCACGGCAAGACCGTGCGCCTTGGCACCGAAGGCGCCTACCCTCCGTACAACTTTCTGAATGACGCAGGCGAAGTTGCCGGGTTCGAGCGCGATCTGGGCGACGAGCTTTGCGCGCGCGCCGAGCTGACCTGCGAATGGGTCACCAATGAGTGGGACAGCATCATCCCCAACCTCGTCTCGGGCAACTACGATGTCATCATCGCGGGCATGTCGATCACGGACGAGCGGGACGAGGTGATCGACTTCACCCAGAACTACACGCTGCCCGACCCATCGGCCTATGTGGCCGCCTCGGCAGACGTGGATCTGGAGAACGGCGTTCTGGCGGCACAGACCAACACCATCCAGGCCGCCTTTATCGCTGAAAGCGGGGCAACGCTGGTCGAATTTGCGACACCCGAAGAGACCATCGCGGCCGTGAAAAACGGCGAAGCGGACGCTGTGCTGGCCGACAAGGCCTTCCTGACACCGATCGCGGATGCCGATCCGGACCTGATGATGCTGGAGCAGGAAGAGCTGATCGGCGGTGGTATCGGGCTGGGCCTGCGCGAAAGCGACACGGAGCTGAAAGAGAAGTTCAACGCCGCAATCACGTCCATGAAGGACGATGGCTCGCTGAACGCGCTTTTGACCAAGTGGGAAATTTCCGGTCAGTTCTGATAGGATAGCAGGGGGCGGCCATCGGCTGCCCCCCGTGACTTTGTGGGGGCGATATTTTTAGCTTTTGTACAGATCCCAGCGTTCTGCCGGACTGGCAGTGGATGGCGTGCTACCTGACCACGGGCAAGCATATGTCCATCTACTTCTCCGTCATCACGGTGCTGGTTCTGCTTGCGATCACGGCGCCCATCGCTCTGCTCTTCGGGTTCGGTGGCGCGTCGGCGGCCCGCTCGCAGATCGCGCCGCTGCGGTGGTTCGGCAAGGGCTACATCGCTGTTGTCAGGGGCGTCCCCGACATCGCCTTTTTTCTGTTTTTCGTGATCGCGCTCGATCAGGGCATCGAGTATCTGCGCCACAAGGTGCTCTGCCCCGACTGGTCCGAGCCGATCCGGCAGGGCAATGACTTCGTCGTATGCCAGGCCGCGAAAATGCCTCTGGGCAGCGCGCCGCAGTGGGTGCATGAGACCTATGGGTTCGCACTCGCCGTCCTGACCTTCGCCATCGTCTTCGGGGCCTTTGCGGCCAATGTGCTCTTCGGTGCGATGCGCGCCGTCCCGCGGGCACAGTTGGAGACCGCCGAAGCCTACGGCATGACGCAGCGCCAGACCTTCTGGCGCGTGCTGGTGCCGCAGATGTGGGTCTATGCGCTGCCCGGCCTCAGCAACCTCTGGATGGTGCTGATCAAGGCCACGCCGCTTCTGTTTCTGCTGGGCGTGGAAGACATCGTCTATTGGGCCCGCGAGCTGGGCGGCACCAAGACCCCCCGGTTCACCGACTATCCGCACGGTGACTGGCGCATGTGGTACTTCCTGGCGCTCCTGGTCTTCTATCTGCTCTTCACCCGCGTCTCCGAGGTCGTTCTGGCGCGCATCATGGCGCGGCTGACCCATGGGCAGGCGACGGCGGCGGGCGAAGCACAACGCAAGGCGGCGGTGGCGTGAGCTGCTTGCAGACGATCCAGGATTACGGTCTGAGGGCCATCGGCATCGGTGAACGCCTGCTGCCGCGCGACGACTTCACCCTGTGTCAGCAATTCACGCTGATCGGGTCCGGTATGATCTGGAACATCTACTTCGGCCTCTTCGCGCTGCTGATGGGGTTCTTTCTCGCCACGGCCCTTGCGATGGGAAAGGCGTCCTCGCGCGCGGTGCTGCGCAAACCGGCGGAGTGGTTCATCTTTCTGTTCCGCGGCTCACCGCTCTTTATTCAGTTCTTCTTTGCCTACTTCCTGTTCCTTAACCTGAAGTCCGTCTCGCCGATCTTTGACCCCTTCACGGCAGCCTGGCTCGGCGCGCTGATCGTGCTCTTCTTCAACACCGCCGCCTATTCGGGCGAGATCTTCTTCGGCGCGCTCCAGTCGATCCCCAAGGGCGACACCGAAGCCGCCGATGCCTACGGTCTCTCCGGTTGGATGCGGTTTCGGCGGATCATCTGGCCAACGATGCTGCGGCTCGCCTGGCCCGCCTATACCAATGAGGCCATCTTCCTCTTTCATGCAACGGCGCTGGTGTTCTTCTCGGGCTTTCCGGCCTGGCAACAGCGCGGCGACGCCCTCTACTATGCCAATTACTTTGCGGACAAGACCTTCAACCCCTTCGTGCCCTACCCGATCCTCGCTTTCTATTTCATTTTGCTGACACTCGTGGTGATCGCCCTCTTCGGCTTGGTCAACGCGCGCCTGAACCGGCATTTGCCGCAAGACGTCCGGCCCAGAATGAGGTTGCGCCCGAACTTGATCCGGTAGTATCCGTCAATTTGATCAAATTGTCAGGCGCTGGCCGTCGCCACCCGCCCCCTGGTGAAACATGAAGAACTGGCTTCGCAAAAATCCTCAGGTGCGCACCATCCGTGTGGCCGCCTCCGATCTGAATGGGCAGGCACGCGGCAAGCGCATCCCGGCCCGCTTCGCTGACAAGGCCATCGAAGGCGGCACACGCTTTCCCATGTCGGTGCTCAACCTCGACATCTGGGGCGAGGACATCGACGACAGCCCGCTGGTCTTCGAGCATGGCGACCGCGACGGGGTGCTGAAGCCGACGGAGCGGGGATTCATGCCCATGCCCTGGCTCGATGCACCGACCGCCCTGCTGCCGATCTGGATGTTCCATGAAGACGGGCGGCCTTACGACGGCGATCCCCGCCATGCGCTGAAAACCGTGCTCGACCGATACGCCGCGCGCGGGCTGACCCCTGTTTGCGCGGTCGAGCTCGAATTCTTCCTGATCGACGATTCCGGCCGGACCCTGCAGGTGCCGCCTTCGCCGCGCTCCGGCAAGCGCCGTGTGGCGGGCGAGATCCTGTCCTTGCGCGCGCTCGATCAGTTCGACACGTTCTTCACCGATCTCTACGACGCCTGCGAGGAGATGGACATTCCCGCCGATACAGCGATTTCCGAATCCGGTCTGGGGCAGTTCGAGATTAACCTGATGCACTGCGATGATGCGCTGCGCACGGCGGATGACGCATGGCTCTTCAAGATGCTGGTCAAGGGCATGGCGCGCAAGCATGGGTTTGCGGCCAGCTTCATGGCGAAACCCTATGAAGACTATTCGGGCTCGGGGCTGCATGTGCATTTCTCGGTGCTGGATGCAGAGCGCAACAATGTCTTTGACAACGGCGGGCCCGAGGGCAGCGACCTTTTGCGCCACGCGGTGGCGGGCTGCCTCGATGCGATGCCGGGCTCGGCGCTGATCTTTGCGCCGCATGCCAACAGCTTTGACCGGATGGTGCCAGGCGCCCATGCGCCCACGGGCATCAGCTGGGCCTATGAGAACCGCACCTCGGCCATCCGCATCCCGTCGGGGGCGCCGGCGGCCCGGCGCATCGAGCACCGGGTCGCCGGTGGCGACGTGAACCCGTATCTCATGTTGGCGGCGGTGTTGGGCGCCGCCATTGCGGGGATCGAGGATGCGGCTGAACCGCCCGCCCCGATCACCGGCAACGCCTATGATCTCGATCTGCCGCAGATCCCGCGCGATTGGAAATCCGCGATCGACGCCTTTGAGCAGAGCCCGCAGGTCGCGCGCATCTTCGCGCCTGACCTCATCCGCAACCTTGTTCTGACCAAGCGGCAGGAGTTGCACTACATGCAGGAGTTGTCCCCTGCCGAGCAGGTCACTATCTACCTCGATACGGTATGAGGCACGCATGAAAATTGGCATACTGATGACGGGCCATCCGCCGGACACGCTGCTGGAAGACGGGCTCTACGACACCTACTTTGAACGTCTGCTGGACGGGCACGGGTTCGGCTTCGAGGGCTGGCCGGTCTGCGACGGCATCTTCCCGGACACGGTCGAGGCTGCGGACGGCTGGCTGATCACCGGCTCGAAACACGGCGCTTATGAGGATCACGACTGGATCCCGCCGCTTGAGGACTTTATCCGCGCGGCCCATGCGGCACGGCGGCCGATGATCGGCGTCTGTTTTGGCCACCAGATCATCGCGCAGGCCATGGGGGGCCGCGTGGAGAAATTCGCAGGCGGCTGGGCCATCGGACGCACCGAATACAACATCGCCGGTCAGACCATGGCCGTAAATGCCTGGCATCAGGACCAGGTCGTGATGAAACCGGACAGCGCCGAGGTCTTCGCCAGCAATGCCTTCTGCGAAAATGCGGGCCTCGTCTACGGCGACCGGATGTGGACGATCCAGCCGCATCCCGAGTACGGGTCCGACTTCATCGACGGGCTGATCCGCACCCGCGGCAAGGCTCTGGTGCCGCCGGCGCTGCTGGAGGACGCATGCCAACGCCTCGATCAGCCCACCGACCGGATGGCGGTCGCCGACATGATGGCGGCGTTTTTCAAGAAAGAGAGGGCCTGATGGCCGACTGGACAAGCAACCTTCCTGCGGCCGCGCAGGTCTATCTGGAGGGGCGCCGGCTGGACGAGGTGGAGTGCATCATCTCCGACCTGCCGGGGATTGCACGCGGCAAGGCGGTGCCCGCGTCGAAATTCGCGCGGCAGGACTACTTCCACCTGCCCGACAGCATCTTTTTCCAGACCATCACGGGCGATTGGGGCGAGGCCGCCGGAGAGGACGGGTTTATAGAGAAGGACATGATCCTGAAGCCGGACATGAGCACCGCGACCGCGGCACCCTGGACCGGCGACTGGACCTTGCAGGTCATCCATGACGCCTATGACAGGGCCGATGTCCCGGTGCCCTTCAGCCCGCGCAATGTACTGAAACGCGTCTGCCAGCTCTATCGCGACAAGGGATGGAAGCCGGTCGTCGCCCCCGAGATGGAGTTCTTCCTGATCGCGCGCAATCTCGACCCCGCGAAAGACATCGAACCGATGGTCGGGCGCTCTGGCCGACCGGCGGCCGCGCGCCAGGCCTATTCGATGACGGCGGTGGATGAGTTCGGCCCGGTGATCGACGACATCTACGATTTCGCCGAGGCGCAGGGCTTCGAGATCGACGGCATCACCCAAGAGGGCGGCGCGGGACAGCTCGAGATCAACCTGCGCCATGGTGATCCGGTGAAGCTGGCCGATGAGGTCTTCTACTTCAAGCGGCTGATCCGGGAGGCGGCGCTGCGCCACGACTGCTTTGCGACCTTCATGGCGAAACCGATTGCCGACGAGCCCGGCAGCGCGATGCATATCCACCATTCCGTGCTCGACCTGGAAACGGGCGCCAACATCTTCTCGGGCGAGGACGCGGAGGAGACCGAGGCATTCCAGCACTTCATTTCCGGTTTGCAGCGCCACATGCCCGCCGCCATGGCGGTGATCGCCCCTTACGTGAACAGCTATCGCCGTTACGTGAAAGATCAGGCGGCCCCGATCAATCTGCAGTGGGGGCGCGACAACCGCACCACGGGTATCCGCATTCCGCTGTCGAGACCGGAGGCGCGGCGCGTCGAGAACCGCCTCGCAGGGATGGACTGCAACCCTTACCTCGGCATCGCGGCGAGCCTCGCCTGCGGCTATCTCGGACTCATCGAGCAGCAGGACCCCGCGCCCGAGTTCAAGGGCGATGCCTATGACGGCGAAGGCGACATCCCGCGGGTTCTGGGCTCGGCCCTCGATCTCTTCGAGGGGGCGACCGAGCTGCACGATGTGCTGGGCAAGGAATTCTCGCGAGTTTACTCCATCGTGAAGCGTGCGGAGTACGACGAGTTCCTACAAGTGATCTCGCCTTGGGAAAGGGAGCATCTGCTGCTGAACGTCTGAGCTGGGTCAGACGGCGCGGCGCCGCGCAAGGGTGCGATTTCGGGAGGGTGGCCGGTCCGTATGGTAGACCTGCTCTATGCCAATGATGAAGTGGGTGCGTACCCCAAGAGCTGGTATGCGGCCAGCACCGATGCGCTTGCCCCCTTCGCCAGCCTGGACGGCGAGGTCACGGCGGATGTCTGCGTGATCGGTGCGGGCTACACCGGGCTCTCGGCCGCACTGCATCTGGCGCAAGCCGGCCGCAGGGTGGTGGTGCTCGAGGCGCATCGGGTCGGCTTTGGCGCATCGGGACGCAATGGCGGCCAGTTGGGCAGCGGTCAGCGGGTCGAACAGGACGCGCTGGAGCGCATGGTAGGCAAAACCCGCGCGCGGGCCTTGTGGGAGCTTGCAGAAGACGCCAAGGCGCTGGTGAAATCCCTGGTTGCGGAGCACCGGATCGACTGCCACCTGAAACCGGGCATCGCCTACACCGCCTCCCGCACGTCCGATGTCAGCGACCTGCACGCCTATGCGGCCCATCTGGCCGACGCATATGGTTATGCGAAGGTGGAGGCTTTGGACGCCCAGGCCTGCCATGCCCTCTGCCCCTCGCCCGACTACAAGGGCGGGATCCTCGACATGGGCGCGGCGCATCTGCATCCCCTGGCCTTCGCGCTTGGTCTCGCACGGGCCGCACAGGAGGCCGGTGTGACGATATTCGAACGCTCCTGCGTCCGCCGCCTCGATCATGGATCACCCGCCACCGTCCGCACCGAAGCCGGGCGTGTCCGCGCCGATCACGTGATCCTGGCCTGCAATGGCTACCTGTCGTCGCTTGCGCCGATGGTCTCGGCCCGGGTGATGCCGATCAACAACTTTATCGTCGCCACAGAGCCCCTGGGCGAAGGCGCTCAGAAGGTGCTGACGCGGGATGTCGCCGTCGCGGACAGCCGGTTTGTGGTCAATTACTTCCGGCTGAGCCATGACGGGCGGCTGCTCTTTGGCGGCGGTGAGAGCTATGGCTACAGGTTTCCAAACGACATTGCAGCCACGGTCCGCAAACCGTTGGAGGTGGTGTTTCCCCATCTCAAGGGCGTCAAGATTGATTACGCCTGGGGCGGCACACTCGGGATCACCATGAAACGATTCCCCTACCTTGCCCGCGTCGCGCCGAACGTTCTGTCGGCCTCGGGCTATTCCGGTCACGGCGTTGGCACCGCGACACATGCGGGCAAGCTGATGGCCGATGCCATCGCGGGGGAGGCCGATGGGTTCGACACCATGGGCTGCGTGCCGACCCCTGCCTTTCCGGGCGGTGGCGCGCTGCGCAGCCCGCTGCTCGTGCTTGCGATGAGCTGGTATGCCCTGCGGGACCGCCTCGGCTTCTGACCCCTCGGCCCGCGTCACAAACTATTCACTTGGCGATCACGCCGCTTAGATTTAGTATTTCCGAAAATCAAATTAAGGAAATGCGAATATGACGCTTCCCGACATGCATGCGGCCGAGCCCATCCCAGAGGCGGCGCGGGCGGAAATCGACCGGCTGCTGCTGAGCGGCGATCTCTTTCGCTATACGGCACCGTCTGGTTCACCGGTGGCTCTTCTGGAAGCAGAGTTCGCCGCTCTGATGGGCCGCAAGTATGCGCTGGCTGTCTCGTCCTGCTCAGCGGCCCTGTTCCTATCGCTCAAGGCGCTTGACCTGCCCAAAGGCGCAAAGGTGTTGATCCCGGGTTTCACCTTCGCGGCGGTCCCCTCCTCGGTGGTCCATGCGGACTGCGCGCCGCTGCTCTGCGAGGTGGGTGAGAATTATCGTGTCGACCTCGAGGATTTTG
Organism: Roseobacter sinensis; assembly: GCF_025755255.1. Lineage (GTDB taxonomy): Bacteria > Pseudomonadota > Alphaproteobacteria > Rhodobacterales > Rhodobacteraceae > Roseobacter > Roseobacter sinensis. The sequence goes on from NZ_JALIEB010000002.1 coordinate 80,434, forward strand.
CCGCGCGACTGCCACAGGCCGATGCGGTGATCATCAGTCACATGCGGGGTCACACCTCGGATATGGATGCAATCATGGCGCTCTGCGATGCAGCGAACGTGCCGGTGATCGAGGATGCCGCCCACTCGCTCGGCACGGTCTGGCGCGGGCGGAAGATCGGCACGATCGGGCGCGTCGGCTGCTTTTCCTTCCAGTCCTACAAAATGGTCAACGCCGGCGAAGGCGGGATTCTGATCACCGATGATGCTGACCTCGTCGCGCGCGCAATCATCATGTCGGGCGCCTACGAGCACAATTGGAAGAAGCATCCGGTGCTGCAAGAGGCCTTCTCGCGGCACCAGAACAAGCTGCCGCTCTACAATCTGCGCTTGGGCAACCTGTCAGCGGCCCTGATCCGCCCGCAGCTCGACGCTCTGCCGCAACGGGTGCGCAACGGGCGGCGGAACCATGACTACGTGGCCGAAAAGCTCAATGCCTCGCCCTTCATCGACGTGCCCGCCCCCCTCGACGGAGAAGAGCGCGCGCCCGACAGCATTCAGTTTAACCTCGTTAGGCTCGATGAGCCGACCATCGCGGCTTTCGCAGCCGCAACAGAGGCGGCAGGCGTGAAGGTCCAGGTGTTCGGACAGAGCACCGACAACGCGCGGGCCTTCTGGAACTGGCAGTTCATCGAGGACTTGCCAGAGCTGCCGCGTACGCGCGCCATGCTGATGCGCGCCTGCGATGTCCGGCTGCCGGTGCAGCTGAGCCAGAGCGCATTGGATGCGGTTGTCGAGGTGTTGTTGGCCGCGATGGCGCAGGCCACCGACGCAAGCCGGCCGGCCGTGGCATAGCGGGCTATTTCAGCTTCGAAAGCTTGTCCTGAAGGTCGGCGAGCTGCTTCTTGATCGCGTCGAGGTCTTCGCCGCTTTCACCGCCCGCGTCCTCGTCCTCCGCGTCCGGCGCGCTCCATCCACTTGTCGTTCCCAGACCGCCGGTCATGGCTTTCAGGAACGCCTTTTGCTGCGCCTGCATCAGTTCGAAGCCGGGCATCTTGGCCATCGGGTTCATCGCGGTCATCTTGTCCATCATCTGGCTTTGGCCGTCGCGCAGCATCTCAAAGGAGGCCTGCAGGAACTGCGGAACGATGCTCGCGGTCGGAGACATGTAGCTGCGCACCAAGTCGTTCAGAACATCGACCGGCAGAACGCTTTCCCCCCGGCTTTCATGCTCGGCGATGATCTGCAAGAGGTACTGCCGTGTCAGGTCATCGCCTGACTTCAGATCGACAATCTGAACCTCGCGGCCCTCCCGGATCAGGGTCGCGATATCTTCCAAAGTCACGTAGTCGCTGGTCTCGGTATTGTAGAGGCGACGGCTGGCATAGCGCTTGATCAGCAACGGTTTGTCTTTTTCTGCCATGAGACTTCTCCCTCATCCGGCGCTGCATTGCAGCTTAGGACAGGGTTTTGCAAAAAGAAAGGGCGGGCTTCCGAAAAAGCCCGCCCTCGAATTAAGCGCCATTCAGGGAGGAAACAGGCGCGAACCAGGAACTGGTTACTTTGCAGTTGCTGCTTTCTTGACCGCAGCAGTTGCCTCTTTGGTGGCTTTCTTAACGGCGGCGGACGCGTCTTCGCTCATGTCCTTGCCGGCAGCCATCATCAACTCAACGGTTTCCATCTGTGCTTTTTTCGCGACTTCGGCGAAAGCGGCCATATGCTCGGCGGCGGTTTCCGAGTAGGCCGAGGCGAAGTCGGTCATTGCTTTCGCGTAGTCGACCGGCTCGTCTTTCGCTTTCGACATCTCGGCCAGTTTGGCCAGGGTCTCTTGGGTCCATTTGCTGGAAATCTCGGTCGACTTCTCGGCAGCGGTCAGCGCCACGCCAGAAAGCTTCTCGTTCAGCGATGCGGTTGTCTTGAATGCGTCTTCCATCGCTGAAGTGTCGATCGGGAACGCACCCATGACGTCTTTGAGCATCGCGGTCAGGTCAGGTGTCTTGGTCATATCTTCAATTCCTCTTGCGCCTGCGGGAGCATCCCGCTTCTCTGCGTCTGCAAAAGATATACATGCTGCACCGCGGCATTTCAAGTCTTTTTTTCTGCGGTGCAGCATCTTTCTTGACGTTAAGGAAAGCGCCGCTGGAATCAGAGAGTTGCCTTCTTGGCCACGTAGGTGCCGGGCGCATCGCAGAGCGCCGGGTGCGTCGATGCACCGGGTTCGCGTGCGGGAATCAGTTTGCCCGCCCGCGCATTCAGCCAGGTCTCCCAGCGCGGCCACCATGAGCCTTCATGGAACTCCGCCTGCGCCTGCCACTCCTCGTGGGGCAGCGAGAGGTCGGGGTTGGTGTAATGGCCGTACTTGATGCGTGTGGGCGGATTCACGATGCCGGCAATGTGACCCGACTGGGTCATGATGAAGGTCTTGTCCTTCGACCCCATCTGCTGGATGCCGCGATAGCTGTCCTTCCACGCGGCGATGTGATCGGTCTCGCAGGCAATGGCGCAGAGCGGCACGTCGACATCGCCCAGTGTCAGCTTGTGGCCCAGCAGGTCGAACCCGCCCTGGGCCAGCTCGTCCCGCTGGCACAGACCGCGCAGATACTGCATCGCCATCTTCGCGGGCAGGTTGGCGCCGTCGCCATTCCAGTAGAGCAGATCGAAGGCGGGCGGCGTTTCCCCCATCATGTAGCTCTTGATCGCGGGGCCATAGATGAGATCGTTCGAGCGCAGGAAGGAAAAGGTCCGGGCCATGATGACCGACGGCAGAACCCCCTTGTCCTCCACCTCCTCCTCGATACCGTCGATGAAATCGTCGGTCAGGAACGGCGCGAACTCCCCCTGATCCGAGAAGTCCGTGAGCGCGGTGAAGAAGGTGGCCGATTTGACCGATTTGTCTTTACGCTGTTTCAGCAGTGACAGTGTCAAGGCAAGGGTGGTGCCCGCGATACAATAGCCGATCACGTTCACCTGGCGCTCCTTGGTGATGGCCTTCACCTCGTTGATCGCGGTCAGGTATCCATCCTCGATATAGTCTTCCATCCCGACGTCGCGATAGGTCGGGTCGGGATTGACCCAGGAGACCACAAAGACGGTATGGCCCTGATCCACGACCCATTTCACCAGACTGTTCTGCTCCTTTAGATCAAGGATGTAGTATTTGTTGATCCAGGGCGGGAAGATGATCAGCGGGGTCTTGTAGACCTCATCGGTGCTGGGGCTGTACTGGATCAACTCCATCATCCTGTTTCGGAACACGACCTTGCCGGGTGTCGTCGCGATATTGCGCCCCAGTTCGAAAGCGCCCTCGTCTGCCAGCTTTACGACGAGCTCACCCTTGTTCGCTTCCAGATCGCTGATCAGGTTTTCAAGCCCCTTGACGAGGCTCTGGCCCTCGGTTTCCAATGCTCGCTCCAGCGCGTCGGGATTGGTCGCGAGGAAATTGGTCGGCGACATCATGTCGACGATCTGACGGGCAAAGTACTCCAGGCGGTTCTTTTCCTTCGGCTCCAGATGTGTGACGCCCTGCACTGCGGCCTGCAGTGCTTCGGCGTTGATGAGATACTGTTTCTTCACGTAGTTGAAGTACGGATGCGTGTCCCAGAGCGGGTTCGAGAACCGCCGATCCGAAGGGCCCGGATCTTCCGGCGCGCTGAACTTGCCCTTTGTCAACTCATGCTGCGCCGCGACGAATTGCTTCATCGTGTCCGACCAATAGCTCATCTGGTGCTCGAAGATCTTGGCCGGATTCTTGACTGCCTCGGCCCAATAGGCTTGTGCTGCACGGCCGAAAAGCTCTTGATTCGGCGCGTCCAGAGCCGGATTGTGCGACTGCCGGTTGGTCAGAACCCGCTGCAACCGCTCTGACAGCTCCTCGACCTTCTTCAGGTTTTCGGTCATCTTCTCAAGGGTTTCACCGGAGGGAACCACGCCGCCGTCAGAAGATATTGTCATGTTAATCATTCCCTCGTATGTTTGCACCTGCAGCATCACGTCGTAGGCTTTCAGGGGGCGAAGCGACTGTTCGGTGCCGGTGCGACCGGAGTGTAACAAGGAGACCCCTTATGCGCTATATGGCGACTTACGACTTGATGGAAAGCCTCCGCAATACCAACCAATGGCTCGGTGCAACGGCCCACGCCATGGCAGCTTACCCAGCGTTCGCGTTGATTCCCAACCCAAGTGTCGCCTGGATGCGCGCCTGGGGCGAGGTGACCGAACGGACCTTCCAGCGCATGGTGGTCAAGCCGGACTGGAACATCCCCGCGGTGCCCACAAAGGATGGGCGCGATCATCTCGTTCACACCGAAGTCGTGGTACAGCGTGCGTTTGGCGATCTCGTGCATTTCGAGGTGCCGGGCCGGGACGTGCCCGACCGCAAGGTGCTTCTGGTCGCCCCGATGTCCGGCCACTATGCGACCCTCCTGCGGTCAACGGTGATCAGCCTGCTGCCGGATGCGGATCTCTATATCACGGATTGGCATAATGCGCGCGACATCCCCGTCAGCGCCGGCAAGTTCGATGTCGAAGATTACACCCTCTACCTTGTCGATTTCATGAAGGAGCTGGGCCCCGACACCCATGTGATCGCGGTCTGCCAGCCCGCCCCGCTCGCCCTTGCCGCAACCGCCTATCTGGCCGAGGAAGACCCCGCAGCGCAGCCGCGCAGCCTGACCCTGATCGGTGGCCCCATCGACCCCGATGCTACGCCCACGGACGTGACCGACTTCGGACATCGGATGACGATGGGCCAGCTCGAAGAGCTGATGATCCAGCGCGTCGGCTTCAAATACCCGGGCGTCGGCCGCATGGTCTATCCCGGCCTGCTGCAGCTGTCCTCCTTCATCTCGATGAATGCCGAAACCCATGCCAAGGCCTTCACCGACCAGATCTCGCGCGTGGCGCGCGGCGAGGCGGCCGATCACGACAAGCACAACAAGTTCTACGACGAGTATCTCGCCGTGATGGATATGACCGCGGAATTCTACCTCAGCACCGTCGAGCGCATCTTCAAGAATGGCGAGATTGCGAAGAACATGTTCTCGGTTGCCGGCAAGCCCGTGGACATCGGCAAGATCACAACGGTCGCGGTCAAGACGGTGGAAGGCTCCAAGGATGATATTTCCGCGCCCGGCCAATGCGTCGCCGCGCTGGATCTTTGCACCGGCCTGCCGGACGAGAAGAAGGCCAGCCACCTCGAAGAAGGCGCGGGCCACTACGGTATCTTCGCTGGCAAGAGCTGGCGGCGCAACATCCGACCGCTGGTGCTCGATTTCATCGACGCAAACAGCGGACATCCCCCGAAGAAGACCCGCAAGGCCGCGAACAAGAACGCCGCCGCCTGAACCAAGGCGATCAGCGCAGAACCAGCGGTTGCTGCATCCAGTCCCGCAGCGCCTGCGTGGTCTCGCCCGGCTGCTCGAGCGTGGGCAGGTGGCCCGACTGCTCCAGAACACGCAGCGTCGCATAGGGTATGAGCTCTGACATCGCCTCGTGCCGCTTCACCGGACAGAGTGCATCATGCGCACCGCACAGGACCAGCGCGGGCACCTTGCACTTGCGCAGCGTGCTCTGCTGATCGCGGCGACGTTGCAGCGCGCGCGACTGCCGCACGAAGACCTCCGGCCCCAAGGCGTCCGCCATATCCATCACCAGATCGAGCACCTCCTGCCGATAGGGTCCCGGCGCGAGGTAGTTGGGCTTCATCTCGTCCCGCATCACATCGAGCATGCGCCCGGTCCGCGCTGCCACGATCTGCGGTTCGCGCGCGGCGGCGACCTGCGGGGTCTCGGCCAGCGGGTTCGTGTCCATCAGCGCGATCCGGCTGACGCGATCCGGTGCGCGGCGCAGGATCTCCATGGCGACGATCCCGCCCATGCTGAGGCCTGCGAGGGCAAAGCGTACAGGGAGTTGGTCGAGCAGCCCCGATGCGATCTCCTCGATCCGTTCGCCTTGCGTGATCGGCGCCACCATGACGGCGGTATCGGCGGACAGTTCGGCAATCTGCGGGCCGAAAAGTCGCGCGTCGCACATCAGCCCGGGCAAGAGAACCAGCGGTTCAGCCATGCGCCGCCCGCCCCGAAGATCGACCGTGCCCGCTGCTCATCTGATGCCTTGCTGCCCCCAACACATTATGCGGAGTGTTACCCGCTATGGTCGCAACCACAAGCCCCGCGGGAACATAGGGGTGGGCTTCCGCCTCAGGGCGTTGGCGCAATGGCCTCGGGATAGTCGATCCCGCGGAACGCTGGGAAATCTGCGTAGCGCACCCGGCGCGCCGCAAGAGCCTCGCCCGGTTCGTCACCAGCGCGCAGCAGCATGCCCTTGGGCGCGATGTAGCTCGATATGGTGCGCCGCGGCTCGGGCCGCCAGACCAGGTTGAACGCGGCAAGCTTCGGAAAGAACCAAATCTCCGAATAGGGCAGATGATCATGCAGCCACCAGGCCAGATCGCGCCAGTCCCGCCCGGCCTGATACTGATCTGCGAACCAGGGGATCGCCAGCGAAGTGCCTGCGATTGCAGCGGCTCCGCGGCCACGATCCCAGATATGGCATTCGATCGGATTGTCGTTGGCCGCGCAATTCAGGCGATTGCGGTTGCCGTACCCGTTGAGCTCGGGCGAGCGATAGCCGGAGCGGATGGCGAGGCGCCCGAAGGTCTCTTCCAGCGGATCGAGCAACTGCGTGCAGAGCATCCGACCCGTCTCAATCGCGAGGTCCGGGTCGGGCGGCACATTCCGGACCTGATGCATGTTGCCGATCTCGGAATAAAGGAAGTCGCGCATGTAGAAATGTCTCGACAGGCGGACCCGACCCAGCGTCTCCAGGCTCCACATGGACTTCGGACTGAGCATCAGGCCTCCCCGTAGCCCATCCAGCGAAAGGCGCCATCTTCACGCAGCGGGGAAAACGGGTTGTACGCGATCTCCCAGATGTGGCCTTCGGGATCGGCGAAATAGCCGTGGTATCCTCCCCAGAACACCTCCTGTGCCGGTTTGAGAATGCGCGCGCCCGCGATCTCTGCGCGGCTCAGGACTTCGCCGACCTCGGCCCGATCCCTCAGATTATGGGCAAGCGTGCTCGCGCCGCACCCCAGGGCGTCCACCGGCAGGCCGATGTCTTCGACCAGCTTGTCGAGCGGGTAAAGCCCCAGCGTCTGACCGATCAGGTCATAGGCGATCACGCCGTCCGGCGAGGGCGTGCGCGACCAGCCGAGCGCATCGTAGAAGGCCGACAGCCGCTCTATGTCGCGGGCGCCGAGCGTGATCAGGCTGATGCGCTGCTCCATCAGACCGTCTCCGCCGCTACTGTCAGGACCTCGGTGAGAGCCGCTTCGATCAAGGCAAGACAGCGGTCATCGGAAAAGCGATGGTCGGCATCCTTCACCAGCGTCAGGCGCATGTCGTCGCATGTGGCGTGATCCAGAAGCCGCAGCGCCGTTTCGGTCGTGACCGCAGTATCGGCGGTGCCCTGCAAGCAGCGCACGGGGCACGGCAGAACCAAGGGGCTGCGCAGGACGAGATTGGCCCGCCCATCCTCGATCATGCGGCGCGTGATCACGTAGGGCTCCATGTAATCGGACGGCAGTTCGACGCGCCCCTCGGTTGTGACTTGCGCGCGTTGCGCCTCGGAGAAGCCCGCCCAATAGCTGTCTTCGGTGAAGTCTGGAGCGGCCGCGATCGTGACGAGGCCAGCCAGCCTCTCGGGCATTCGCCGTGCCAGCAGCAGGGCCTGCCAGCCCCCCATGGAAGAGCCCACCGGGACAATCGGGCCCTCGGTCAGCCCCGCAACGATGGCGGCGGTGTCCTCCGCCCAGTCACCGATCGCGCCTTCTTCGAAACTTCCCGAGGACTCGCCGTGTCCCGAGTAGTCGAACCGCAGGAAGGCGCGGCCTTCCTGCTGGGCCCAGGCCTCCAGATGCAGCGCCTTCGTTCCCTTCATGTCCGACTTCAGCCCGCCGAGAAACACGACCCAGGGCCCGGCACCATCGGTCTGGTGATAGGCGAGCCGTCGGCCATCCGGGCCGTCGAAGAAAGTGGGAGAGGTCATGCACACGGTCCTTTTGTCCGCGATCATGTGGCGCAGCGACCGCACCCGCAATCCCCTCACAAGAGATTTTTTACGTTACCATGTTGTCACGTGACTATATAGTAACGTATAAGATCTCCCATGGATTCGATCTTCAAAGCCTTGGCCGACCCCACCCGCCGCAAGCTGCTTGACAGTTTGCGCGCCAAACCCGGGCAGAGCCTGCTGGACCTGCAAGGCCAGCTTGAGATGTCGCGATTTGGCGTGATGAAACATCTGGGCGTTCTTGAAGAAGCGAACCTGATCGTCACCAAGAAAGTGGGACGGTTCAAACATCATTACCTGAACGCCCTGCCCTTGCAGGATGCGATTGACCGCTGGATCGACCCCTACCGGGTCAAACCGGCGGCACGAGCAGCTCTCGACCTCAAATCCAAACTGGAAGGAACCACGCCGATGCGCGATGCCAAGCCCGACTTCATGATGCAAACCTTCATTCGCTGTACCCATGACGCCCTATGGGACGCGCTGACCGACCCCGAGCAGATGAGCGCCTATCACTTTCTCGCCGCGCGCGTCGTCAAGCAGGGTGACACTTACGTCTACGAGCACGCCGATGGCAGCAGAATGCTGACCTGCAAGACGCTGGAGATCACGCCGAAGTCCCGCATCGCTGCCACCTTCGAACCTGGATGGGACGAAACGCTGCAACCCTCGCGGCAGGTCTTTCTGCTGGTCCCGGAGGGTGATCACATGAAGCTCGTCATCGAACACTACGATCTGACCCACCCCGTCGTTCCGGGCGAGGGCATTCATGACGGCTGGGCCCGCTTTGCCTCGGGTCTGAAGAGCTGGCTGGAAACCGGCGAGACCGTCAAGTTCAACGATCATGCGATGGCGGGTTAAGCGATGGAGATTTCAGCGCTTCCCGCGGAGTTGAGCGTCGTCATCTGGCTGGCGCTCTTCGCAGCCTCGCTCTGGATCCCCTACATCGTCGGGGTGAACATGCACCCGCAACAAGGCGTGGACGACTTTGCGCGCCCGCCGCCTCTTGTGGGGTTCCCGGAGTGGGTGCACCGTGCGCATCGCGCACATCTCAATCTTCTGGAACAGCTGGTCCCGTTCGCGGTCTTGGTCCTCGTCGTGGACCGGCTCGATGGCTTTTCTGCACTCACGCAGTGGACCGCGATCATCTTTCTATGCCTGCGGGTCGCCCATGCCATCGGGATGATCTCGGGCCTCGCGCGCTTCCCGCTAAGGCCGATCCTGTTCACGGGCGGGTGGCTCTGCTGCCTTGTGATGGGTTACGCGGCCTATACGGCGTGACAAATCGAAGGTCCGGTGCGGCTACCCGCTCACGTAGGGGGTCGCGCCGGGCCGATAGAATATCTTCTGATTGTGAAGTCGGCCAAGCAGCTCTTCGGTCTCACGCTGGTCCGCCTCGATCACCGCAATCGACTGCATGTCCGCCGGGTTGTCATCGGCCAACGCACGCCGCATCTTGCACAGCTCCCGGCCCCGCGCGCGCAGCGCTTCTTCAATCAGATCGACGTCTTGGATGCTCAACTCGAACGTCTTGTTATAGCGTGGCATGGCGTCCCCTTTTTGGCGCTGAGTTTCCGATTGGAAACATGTCGGATTTAACACATCAACGGTCGCAGTCAACGTATTCATAGGTATACCGCTTGACTCTGCCCGGCGCAGGCGCGATCAGCACGCCACATAACCCGCAACCGGGCGTCTCGTAGGCGCCAAACCGACGAGGAGTGCCAGCCGATGGCTCCGAAAGACACCGCGATCTCTCTCACTTTTCCCGATGGCAACGCACGCAGCTTCGAGGCTGGCGTGACCGCTGGCGATGTGGCGGCCAGCATCTCCACCTCGCTGCGCAAGAAGGCCATCTCCGCCACGGTGAATGGCGCGCATTACGATCTGGCCTGGCCCATCGAGGAAGATGCCACCATCGCGATTCACACCATGGCGGATGAAGAGCAGGCCAACGAGCTGGTGCGCCATGACCTTGCCCATATCATGGCCCGCGCGGTGCAGGAGATCTGGCCCGACACCAAGGTCACCATCGGTCCGGTGATCGAGAACGGCTGGTATTACGACTTCGACCGGGCGGACCCCTTCACCCCCGAAGACCTCGGCCTCATCGAGAAGAAGATGAAGGAGATCATCAACAAGCGTGACCCGGTGCGCACCGAGGTCTGGGACCGCGCGCGCGCGATCAAGCATTATGAAGACAACGGTGAACCTTACAAAGTCGAACTGATCGAGGCGATCCCGGGTGACGAACCGCTGCGCATGTACTGGCATGGCGACTGGCAGGACCTCTGCCGTGGTCCGCACCTGCAGCACACCGGACAGGTGCCCGGCGATGCCTTCAAACTGATGTCCATCGCGGGCGCCTATTGGCGCGGCGACAGCGATCGCGCGATGCTACAGCGCATTTACGGCGTCGCCTTCACCGGCAAGGAGAAGCTGCGCGCCCATCTCAACATGCTGGAAGAGGCCGCCAAGCGCGACCACCGCAAGCTGGGCCGCGAGATGGACCTCTACCACATGCAGGAGGAGGCGCCGGGCCAGGTCTTCTGGCACCCCAACGGCTGGACCATCTACACCACTCTGCAGGACTACATGCGCCGCAAGCAGCGCGCAGGCGGCTATCGCGAGATCAACACCCCGCAGGTCGTGAACCGCAAGCTCTGGGAAGCCTCGGGTCACTGGGAGAAATACCAGGAGCACATGTTCATCGTTGAGGTGGAGGAGGAGCACGCGGCTGAGAAAGCCGTGAACGCGCTGAAACCGATGAACTGCCCCTGCCACGTGCAGGTGTTCAATCAGGGCCTCAAGTCCTATCGCGACCTGCCGCTGCGCCTGGCCGAGTTCGGCGCCTGCACCCGATATGAGCCCTCCGGCGCGCTGCACGGCATCATGCGCGTGCGCGGCTTCACCCAGGACGACGCGCATATCTTCTGCACCGAAGCGCAGATCGAGGCGGAGTGCGCGAAGTTCATCAACTTCCTTGCAGATATCTACACCGATCTGGGCTTCGAGAAATTCGAGATCAAATTCGCCACCCGGCCCGAAAAACGCGTGGGCAGTGACGAGAGCTGGGATCACGTGGAAGGGGCGCTGGAAGCCGCCATCAAGGCAACCGGGCGTGACTTCACGCTGGAGCCGGGCGACGGCGCCTTCTATGGCCCCAAGCTCGACTTCTACCTGACCGACGCCATTGGCCGGGTCTGGCAGTGCGGCACCTTCCAGGTGGACCCGAACCTGCCCGAACGGCTGGGGGCCACCTATATCGGCGAGGACGGCGCCAAGCACCGGCCCTACATGCTGCACCGCGCCTGTCTGGGATCCTTCGAGCGGTTCATCGGGATCCTGATCGAGAACTCCGCCGGCAAGCTGCCCTTCTGGCTGGCCCCGCGTCAGGTGGTTGTAGCTTCGATCATCTCGGATGCAGATGAATATGTGCAGGACGTCGTGGACACGCTGAAGGCGGCCGGCGTGCGCGCCGAAGCCGACGTGCGCAACGAGAAGATCAACTACAAGGTCCGCGAACACTCGGTGGGCAAGGTACCTGTGATCCTCGCCGTCGGCGCACGCGAAGTGGACGAGCGCACCGTGACGGTCCGCCGGCTTGGCGAAAAACAGACCACCGTCGAGGCGCTTGGGGCTGTAGCAGAGGCTCTGGGACGTGACGCGACGCCCCCGGATCTGCTGTAACAATTGCCCGCCTCACGCCGTAAAACCGTCGGTGTGAGGCGTGATTCCTGTAACATTCCGTAATCTTCGCCAAGATTTCCGCGCAGAGAGCCAACATCTGCTGACGGCTGCGTGAGGCACAGGCTCGTGAGTGGAATGTCGGTTTCCCAGCCTTTAGCTTTTGCCCTATCATTGGCCACCATGGTCCTCAAATAGGGAATGAAATCATGTCGAATACGATGAAAACAGTCGCAATCGTTGGAGCTGTTGCTGCGGCGATGACCGCTCAGGTGACCACAGCTCAGGCGGCCGCCAAGGAGAAATGCTATGGCATTTCGTTGGCCGGTGCCAATGACTGTGCTGCGGGCCCGGGTACAACCTGCGCCGGCACATCTACGGTTGACTATCAAGGCAACGCTTGGACCCTTGTGGACGCAGGCACGTGCACAGAGATCGAACTGCCGGCAATGGCCGACGGCACACCGCGCCAAGGCTCGCTGGAAGAACTGGACCGCGACCTGCCTGCATAAGGCCGGATCTGAAAGACTTGCGTTCGGCGACAACTGGTCGCCGGACCTCTCTCATCTGAAGATACCCGAGACCCCAACGTCCGTCAGAGGGCCAAAATGCTGGACAATTCTCCCCGTTTCGACCACCTGCCCGCAGCCCCCGGCGTCGGCTACAAGCCGCAGCATTTCGACGAATTGCGCGCAGAGCCGGGCCCTGTTGCATGGCTCGAGATTCATGCCGAGAACTACATGGGTGACGGCGGACGGCCGATCGCACAGCTGCGCGCGCTCTCCGAACAATTCGCAGTGTCGGTGCATGGTGTCGGTCTCAGCATCGGCGGTGAGGGCCCGCTTGATCCCGCGCATCTGGCCCGTCTGAAACACTTGGTGGGCTGGTTGCAGCCCGCGAGCTTCTCGGAGCATCTGGCCTGGTCGACCCACGGAGCCGAATTCCTCAACGACCTGCTGCCGCTGCCCTACACCGACGAAACGCTTGCGCGCGTGGCCGATCACATCGATCAGGTCCAGTCCACCCTCGGCTGTCAGATGCTTCTGGAAAACCCGTCGAGCTACCTCGCCTTTGCCGAAAGCACGTGGTCCGAGACCGACTTTCTGAGCGAGCTGGTCCGCCGCACCGGGTGCGGCCTGCTGCTCGACGTCAACAACGTCTTTGTATCGGCCACCAACCTCGGTCTCTCGGCCCGCGACTACATCGATGCCTTCCCGCTGCATGCGGTTGGGGAAATCCACGTCGGCGGTCATGACGAAGAGACCGACGAGCATGGCACACCCTTGCTCATCGACAGCCACGGCGCGCCGGTCGTCGATCCGGTCTGGTCGCTGCTTGAGATCACGCTGGCAAAGTCCGGCCCCCGCCCGATTCTGGTCGAGTGGGATACGGATGTCCCGGACTGGCCGACCTTGCGGAGCGAGGCAGACCGCGCAGCGAAGGCGCTGTCGCCGGTCCGATGATCGTCACTCAAACAAGATTTCGCGGCGCCTTGCTGGATCCGACTCAGGCGGTGCCGGAGGGCTTGCTGGATGGTGCGGATCAGCCCGCGGGCCGCCGCTTCGCTGTCTACCGGAACAATGTGGTCGTCTCGCTGACCGAGGCGCTGCAAGTGGCCTTTCCGCTGGTCTACAAACTCCTGGGCGCGCAGACATTTGCCAGGCTGGCTGGCATTTACGTCCGCGCGCACCCGCCGAGCTCGCCGCTGATGATGCACTATGGCGCGGCGCTGCCCGGCTTTCTGGAGACCTTCGAACCGCTGGCACATCTGGGCTACCTGGCCGATTGTGCGCGGCTCGATCTGGCCCTGCGGGCCGCCTATCACGCCGCCGACGCCCCGGCGCTGGCGCCCGAACGGCTGCAATGCGCACCTGAGGCGCTCGTCGGCATGAGCCTTGCTCTGCACCCTGCAACGCGGATCGTCCGGTCGCGCTGGCCGCTCTACGATATCTGGCGGCTGAACAACGAGGCTGACGCACCGAAGCCGCGCGCGGTGGCGCAGGACGTGCTCATCACCCGGCCGGAGTTCGACCCAAGCCCGCATCTGCTGCCCGAGGGTGGCGCTCTCTGGCTTGAAAGCCTCGCTTCGGGTCAAACATTTGGCGCGGCGCATGACACCGCTCTGGCCGCGGTTCCCGACTTCGATCTGGCGCAGGCTCTGACCCTTGCGCTGCAAACCAGCGCCCTGACGGACGACAAGACAAAGGACGATTAAATGATCTCTCTCTATGCTTCGGCGACCAACCGTCTCTCGCAGGCGGATTGGCTGCTTGCCACGCTCGCGCGTTTTGTCTTTGCCGCCACGCTGCTGATGTATTTCTGGGTCTCGGGGCTGACCAAGCTGGGCGACGGGATCGGCGGCCTGTTCAGCCCGTCCGTGGGTGCCTACGCCCAGATCTTTCCCAAGGCGATGGAGGCTGTCACCTATGACGTGACGCAGCTGTCGATGTTTCATTGGGCGGTCGTCGTCGCGGGCACCTGGGCCGAGTTCATCCTGCCGGCGCTGATCGTCCTGGGCCTTCTGACGCGCCTCTCTGCGCTGGGGATGATCGGCTTTGTCATCGTCCAGTCCCTGACGGATCTGATCGGTCATGGCGGGTTGGAGCACAAGGAGACTTTTGGCGCCTGGTTCGACCGCTTTCCCGACAGCGCGATCCTCGATCAGCGTGCCTTCTGGATCTTCATCCTGCTGGTGCTGGTCATCAAGGGCGCAGGGCCGCTTTCGCTCGACGCCGCGTTGCGCCGGCGCGCCTCTGCCGAGTGAGCCGCGTCAGGACACGCCGAGCGCCCTTTGTGTGTCCGCGCCCCACCCCAGATACATATCGGTGCCTGACACAATCAGCGGCCGCTTCATCAGGCTTGGATGGGCCTTGAGCAGGTCGCGCGGGTCGGCCGCGCGCTGATCTTCGTCAAGTCCGCGCCATGTTGTCGACCGCGTGTTCACCAAAGCCCGGCCAAACTGTTCGAGTGCGGCGGTCAGCACGTCATCCGGCACGCCATCGGCCCGAACGTCCGCGAAACTGGCCTCGGGCAAGGCCTTCAGCGCCTTTCTGCATGTGTCGCATGTCTTCAGTCCATATAGTCGCATCATTTACTCACAATTCCGAAAATTTGGGGCTGAAATCAGCAGCTTTCTTCCCGTTTAGCTTGATTTTTACAGAGGAAGGGCAATCTCTTAAAGGGCAGAACATACGATTGACATCGTATGAATTGCATGCAGACGCCGCCCCAGTGCTTTTGGGGCGGTCCAGTAAGACAAAAGGAGGCACGGAAGGAATGCCAAATGGCACCGTGAAGTGGTTCAACACCACAAAAGGCTACGGCTTTATCGCTCCGGAAGGGGGCGGCTCGGATGTGTTCGTTCACATCTCGGCGGTTGAAAGATCGGGTCTGACCGGTCTGGCCGACGATCAGAAAGTGAGCTTCGAACTGGCAGAGGGCCGCGACGGCCGGCAAATGGCCAGCGACCTGAAACTGCTATAATCGCAACACCAACAGGCCGTGCGATCAAACGGGCGACCAACGCGTCGGCCGTGCAGAGGGTACGTTTACGTCTTATTCGCTGAACCGACATAGCATCATCGTGTCGGTAAACGGCCGTGGCAGATTTCTTATCCATATTGGCGCTCTACGACGCATGGGACGCAGCCGCCCGCGTGGAGGCCTCGAGCCGCGAAGAGGCCATGCAGTGCATGGCCTACTATGATCGTGTTAAGGTGCATTTCATGAGCTCGGAAGACCAGCGCCCTGCATCGTCGCGCGAAGCCTTCCTGGCCTTCAAGGCCTGGGAGCGGGATCACCCTGGTGTTGTCGCTCGGCTCCGCGGCTCATCGACCAACTACGCCGATTTGGGCGGGTAAGGGTGGGGCCGATGCACTCCAACCCCAATGGCTGAGAACGTCCACGGGATGCGGATGATCTCTCCAAAGAGAGAGCGAGATCGCCAAGCCGTAAGTCCACAGTCGGAATGCGCATATCGCAGCAAAGGGCCTGACCAGGACGTGGCCCCCCACGCCCGGATCTCCACTAGATCTCTGCGTGAAGCGCTGCATAGCCGCGAAACCGAATCCGGCCACCTGCCCTGCGCGCGGTGATCCGGTAATGCGGATAGCTTTCGAGAAAGCGCGCAAGGGCAATCCGGCCTTCCATACGGGCCAGCGTCAGCCCGACGCAAACATGCGGCCCCGCCGCGAAGGCAAGATGCCGGTTCGGATGCCGGGTGATATCGAAGACCTCGGGCCGCTCAAAGACCTCCGGATCGCGATTGGCCGCCCCGATGCAGAGATGCAAGTTGGTGCCCTTGGGAATGCGGTGGTCACCGACGGTCACATCTGCCGCTGTCTCGCGATTGCCGAACTGGTTGGGCGCGCGGAAGCGCAGCACCTCTTCAATCGCCTTCTCCATGAGATCCGGATCCTGAAGCAGACGCTGACGCTGATCCGGATGATCAGACAACAAGCACAGCGCATTGCCGATCAGGTTCGTCGTCGTCTCATGGCCGGCGTTCAGAATGAAGATGCAATTCTGGATCAGCTCGATGTCTGACAGCTGTCCATCCTCGTCGCCCTGGATCAGACGCGTCAGAACGTCGGTTTCGGGATCGCCCGGGTCGGCCCGCCGACGCGCGATCAGATCCTGCAAATACGCCTTGAACGCGAGGACGGCCTGATGCCCGCGGGCCAGTTGCGTCTCGGTCAGCGTCGGCTCCAGCGCGCCGAGGATGGCCAGCGACCACGCCCGCAGCGGCCCGCGCTCCTCCATCGGCACATCGAGCAGGTTGCCGATCACCTGGATCGGGATCGAAGCGGCGAAATCCGCGATCAGGTCGGGCGCTGACGGCATGGCCTCCAACAATGCGTAAATCGTGGCGACAAGCCCCGGCTCCATGCGCCGCAGCGCTTTCGGCGTCAGCGCGGAGGTCATGATACGCCGCACCCGCGTGTGCAGCGGCGGGTCGTTGAAAACGAGGCTGGTGGTGTGGTGCTCGAAGAGCGGCGACCCCTCAC
The DNA here is from genome assembly GCF_025755255.1 of Roseobacter sinensis. GTDB lineage: Bacteria > Pseudomonadota > Alphaproteobacteria > Rhodobacterales > Rhodobacteraceae > Roseobacter > Roseobacter sinensis. The sequence continues at coordinate 97,175 of NZ_JALIEB010000002.1, forward strand.
CGAACTTCGGTGCGAACGCCGCTTTCTTATCCGATTTGAAAAGGCTCACATCCCGATAGATCGCGCTGAGATCGGCGTGGCGCGACAGCAGGACCGACCCGTCCGGCTGAGGGCAGACCGGGGCTTCGCGCAGGAGCGCATCGTAATAGGGAAACGGGCTCTCAACGAAATCGGCAGGGGGCGCTGCGAGATTGAACATGCGCGCAGTCTGCGCCCATCAAGCGGCTTGTCAATGGACCGGCACGGGGGGCCCCGATCCCCGGAAGAACAGATCGCAGATGCGCGCCGCAGCACAGGTTCAAGGACGAAGCTTATCTGATGACGGGGCGTTCAGCAGCCCTTGGGCAGGCGGAGGTGTCCCTGAGCAAGCATCGCATAGGTCATCCGCCACGCGTGCAGTCAAGGCACCGCGGCGTCGCCGGGTCGGAGACAAGACGCGCGGGGGCGATCTCCTCACCGCAGTCGGTGCAATAGCCGTACTCTCCATCCTCGAGCCGTTGCAGGGCGGCGCGGATGCGCTGGCGCTCGGCCTGTCGCCGCCGGGCCTGCGCCTGCGCCATGGCCTGGTTCTGCAGCGCATCCATGCGTGAGAGTCGCCCCACCGCCTGCTGATCGAGCGTCACGGTCTTCTGCCCATCGAGGCCGGCCGCGTCCTCGGCATCGAGGGCGTCGAGGCGGGCGGAGAGGGCAGCGCGCGGGTCGGTCATTGCAAGAGCCTATATCGGCCGCGCAGGCGGGCAAAGGGGGTCCGCGGGCGGCGCGGGCCGGCGGGGGATAGGCTCAGCGGCGGACGAGCCGGCGCAAGGTGTTCAGCAACTGCACCCCGATGCGCGCCTGGAACGTGAGGCCCGTGGCCCCGCCCTCCATCCAGGCGATCCGCGCGGGCAGACGGTGATGCATCACCTGCAGCGTGACCGCGGCCCCCGCCGGCAGGGGTGGCACGCCCTCAACCCCGGCACCCTCCTCATGCACGTTCACGACCGTGATCCGGTGTGCGACGCCGCCCACCAGAAGGCTGGCCGAATAGCGTGTCGGCGCGCGCGTCTTGCGCCAGTGTTGCATGTGTCAGGGTCCAGATCGCTTGAAAAACAAGCGGGTGCTACCAAAAGAGGCTTAACAATGCCCTAAGGGCGCCGCGATGTGCGGCGGGTGCCGCGGGCGTGCCGAAGGCATAGATGAAAGTCGTAGGCCGGGCGTCCGCCCGGCCTGCATTCCTAGATCGAGGCGCTGTGAAACACATAAATTAGTGAACTCATAGAAGCGACTATCACTCACTGTCCGGTTGACCCAGGCGGTTGGTCGGCTTTGAAAAATCGTCGTCTTCGTCATCATCGCCGATTATTCTAGTCGATCTTCGCCTTCTATCATCGCCAGGAAAATCATACCCTCGACGAACTCGTTCATGTTGAACGGACTCTTCAAGCTCCTTAATTCTTTCGATTTCTCTAATTATTTCGATTTCTCTAATATTTTCAGCTATTTGGCTTTTTCTCTTCTCTTTGTCTTCGCTCACTACGATCCTCCGAAAATAAAAAAGGTTAAGCCCCAAAATGGTAGCTGTAGAAATGTGAACACAATTGCCGTGAACATATCACGTTGCGCACGCCCGAGCAAAACCTCATTCCTATCGAAACGACTTTCCTTGCTCATTGACAAGGTTCTCAGTAATTCCGGATCGGAGAAAGAAGGTCCTTTTTTTTCCAGCTTCTCGATGAGAGCTTTGGGTGAGTCTTCAAATCTCCAGCCCTTGCTTGGACTCAAAATTCTCAATGCAAAAACAATTGAGGTTGAAAAAGAAAAGATCGCCATTGCAACCGAAAACGGTAATCCCAACATGAAGCTGGAGGCATCAAAAATACTGCCGCCATGCGATTCAGCGGCTTCAAATACGAGGCGTGAAAAGAGGGTTCCGGTAAGGCCACTAACCGCAGCAACGACTGAAGCTTGAGACCGTAGGGCGCGCAAGTCGGCACGCTGCTGACTTAGGCTTTCGCAAGCACTTTCGTAGGCTATCTCATGGAGAAGTTTTCGCGATGCTGAATAGTCGAACTTACCCATAATCTACCCAATCACTCCCTGAAACTCCCGCCATTCGCCCTTGCTCATACCGGAGGTCTCCTGCGTGACCTCCTCTCCGGCGAGCATCTTGCGGATGCACTCCAGCGCGCGGCCTGAGAGGGTGGCTCCGCCCAGGCGGTAGTCCTCGAAGGCGCCGTAGGCGGCCGGGACCCAGTCCTTGACCATCGCGCAGATGGCCTCGGCGTAGACGCGGATTTCATATTGCGCATGGGCGTCGGCGCGCAGGCGCAGGAAGTGGAAGAGGTTGTGCAGGTCCACCTTCCAGTACCATTGGGTGTAGACGTTGGCGGGCAGGTTCATGCGGGCAAGCTCGCGCGCGAGGCCCTGTTGACCCTCCTGGCTGATCATCTCCTCGTAGTGGTCATAGCAGCGCATGGCGTCCTGTTGCAGGTAGCGCAGGACGCGTTCGGCCTCCTCCCCGGTGAGCGCTTCCCCCCGGCCCTGGTTGTTGACGACCGACTGCGCGGCCAGATCATCGGGCGCGGGGATGTAGAATTCACGGTCGAGGATCGAGTAGCGGGCGGAGTATTCGTTGACGTTGGCGGTGCGGTGGCGGATCCACTGGCGCGCCACGAAGACCGGCAGTTTCACGTGCAGCTTGATCTCGCACATCTCGAAGGGTGTGGAGTGCCAGTGGCGCATGAGGTAGCGGATGAGCCCCTCGTCATTCTGCACGGATTTGGTGCCACGCCCATAGGAGACGCGGGCGGCCTGGCAGATCGCGGCGTCGTCGCCCATGTAGTCGATCACGCGGACAAAGCCGTGGTCGAGCACGGGCTGCGCGGTGTAGAGGTGCTTTTCCATGCCGGGGGCGGTGGCGCGCAGGGTGGGCGTGGTTTGCTGGCGTTGTTCGTCGATTTCGGCTTGGTGCTCGGGGGTGAGCGGCATGGGGGCATCCTTTCGAGGGCGTGAGTCGGCTACGACTATATCTGGGCGCGGGGCGTCGCGGAACAGCTATATGCTGTATTTTGGCGACGGATTTCGCCTCGCGATGCTCAGCGCGATGTGACTGGTATCGCCGGGCGGGCGTGCTAGTGTTGCGTCAAATCAATGGAGTGATGGAGGGGCGGCATGAGCCTGAAGTATCTGCACACAATGGTCCGGGTGAAGGATCTGGAGAAATCGATCGCGTTTTACGAGCTGTTGGGGCTGAAGGAGACGCGGCGGATGGACAGCGAGGGCGGGCGCTTCACGCTGGTCTTCATGGCGCCGCCGGGGCAGGAAGAGTGCCCGGTGGAGCTGACCTATAACTGGGATGGCGACGAGGGGCTGCCGAGCGACAGCCGGCATTTCGGGCATCTGGCCTACCGCGTGGGCAATATCTACGAGGTGTGCCAGCATCTGATGGACAATGGGGTGACGATCAACCGGCCGCCGCGCGACGGGCATATGGCCTTTGTCCGCTCGCCCGACAACATCTCGATCGAGCTCTTGCAGGAGGGCGATCACCTTCCGCCCGCCGAGCCGTGGGCGAGCATGGAAAACACAGGGCACTGGTGATCCGCGCCGCCCTCTGCGCGGGTGCTGTGCTGGCGGCGCCGGCCGCGGCGGAGTGCCGGCTGGCGCTGGTGCTGGCGCTCGATGTGTCCAGTTCAGTCGATGCGGCAGAGGACGCCTTGCAGCGCGGCGGTCTGGTCGCCGCTCTCACTGCCCCTGAGGTGGAGGCGGCGTTCTTTGCCAGTGACGACCCGGTGGCGCTTGCGGTCTACGAGTGGTCGGGACGCTACAACCAGGAACTGCTGCTTGACTGGACGCTGATCGACAGCCGCGCGCGGCTGCATCACGTGGCGGAGACGCTGGCCCGCAGCATCCGAAGCCACAACGATTTTCCCACGGCCATGGGCTACGCGCTGGGGTACGGGTCGCGGTTGCTGGAACGGGCGCCGTCCTGTCTCCATCGGACGCTGGATATGGCCGGCGACGGGCAGAACAACGAGGGGTTCAGCCCGGCACTGGCCTATGCCGAGTTCCCCTTCGACGGCGTGACGGTGAACGGTCTGGTGGTCAACGGGGCGGATTACGAGGCCGAGACAGGGCTGATCGCGTTCTATCAGAGCCAGGTTCTGCATGGACCCGGGGCATTTCTGGAGATTGCACAAGGGTTCGAGGACTACGAGCGGGCAATGCGGCGCAAGCTGGAACGCGAGTTGTCGCCACCCGTGATCGGTGCCCTGCCCCCCGGAGTCGTAACGGAACCGAAGGGATGACACGTTTGGCCGCGCTCCTTTTATCGAGCGTTCTTGCTGCGATGACGGGCGCTGTTCATGCCGGTGACTGCCGGCAGGCCCTGGCGTTGGGGCTCGACGTGTCAGGCTCGGTCGATCTGCGCGAATACCGGCTGCAAATCGACGGGCTGATTACTGCGCTCAACGATCCGGAGGTCGTGCGTATCCTGATGTCGGCGCCACAAGCTCCGGTGGCGCTCCTGGTGTTCGAGTGGAGCGGTCCTGCGGATCAGGCCATTCTGGTGCCTTGGACGAAAGTGACCGACCGCGAGGCGCTGGCGGGCATCAGCGCAATGCTGGCTGATGCGGAGCGGCGGGATGCAACCCCCGGCACGGCCCTGGGAGTCGCCATGAAGACAGGCGCGGACTTTCTCGACCAGCAACAGGGTTGCTGGAAGCGCACGCTGGATATCTCTGGAGACGGACGGTCGAACCTGGGGCCAGAGCCGCGAAACGTGCGTGACGCCATTGGCGCGCGGGGCATTACCATCAACGCGCTGGTAATCGGGGCGGATGCGCCGGCAAGCGGCGATCTGCGTCAGACCGAGATCACCGAGCTGTCCTCCTACTTTCGGACACATGTGATCACAGGTCGGGATGCCTTCGTGCAGACGGCCTTGGGCTTCGAGGATTATGCCGCTGCGATGACCGCGAAGCTGAAGCGCGAACTTGACGGCCTCGCAATCAGCGGGCTTCAGTAGATGTAGCGGATCTGATCCGACCAGTAGCGCTCCATCCGCTTGAGCGACCGCGTGATATCATCGATACCGTCTGGCCCCAGAACACCTTTGGCTTCCAGACCATCGGCATGGCGCGAGAACAGGTCGGACACGACATGGCGGATCTTCTGCCCCTTGTCGGTCAGGCGCACGCGCACCGAGCGGCGGTCGATCTCGCAGCGCTGGTGGTGCATGTACCCCGCGTCAACGAGCTTCTTCAGGTTGTAGCTGACGTTGCTGCCCTGGTAGTAGCCGCGGCTTTTCAACTCGCCCGCGGTGACTTCATTGTCGCCGATATTGAAGAGCAGCAGCGCCTGAACCGCGTTGATCTCCAGCACGCCCACACGCTCGAATTCATCCTTGATGACGTCCAGCAGCAGGCGGTGCAACCGCTCGACCAGTGACAGGGCTTCGAGATAGCTGACCATGAACCCTTGCGTCCGGTTCATGCCAGATGTCTCCGATGGAATTTGATCTTGAATGCTCATCTCCGCGCTCCGACTCGTTCCAATTTGGTCGGAATTTGCGCGAGAAACGCCAATAATTCGTTAAAAGGGAGCAAATGCGCCGTACGGTGGGTGTCAGGCCCCGACGCGCGGCAGCCCACCGATAATCTGCGCCATCAGCGCCGCGTATCGCGGCGGCGGCGCCACCTGCCCGCTGACCCATTGATAGAGGTCGTGATCGTTCTCGCTGAGCATCTCGTCATAGAGGCCAAGCTCCGCCTCATCCATGCCGGCCAGATTGGCCTCGGCGAAGGGGTGCAGGATCACGTCCATTTCCTTGATCCCACGCCGCATCGAGCGCATTTTCAGCCGTTTGATGCGATGTTCACGCGGCTCGCTCATGCTGCTCTTCTTTCAGGGCCGCCCGCAGCTTCTTCTCCAGCCGGGCCATCTGCTCGGCCCGCGCGATCATGTCGATGCGCAGATCGCGCATCTCATTGAGGATATCCTGCGCGGATGCGGGCAAGCTCGCCTCTTCCATGGGCGCATCCAGCCCCTCGCCTTGCCCATTGATCAGCCACATCATCGAAACATTGAGCAGACCCGCCATCATCGACAAGCGATTGGCGCGCGGCTCACTCAGGTCGTTTTCCCAGGCGCGTAAGGTAGAGACCCGCACGCCCAACCGCCGGGCCAGCTGCGCCTGCGTCATCTCGGAGGTCTCGCGCGCCGCTGCCAGGCGATCGCCGAAGGTTGCGGTTTCGGGGCCGTACCAATCTGTCGTATCGTGCATGCTGTGATCTCCTGTGCGATGATCGCGCTTGAACGGGGGCAGCACGCCCCCTACTACTCGGCTCATGTCATATCAACCCGAGGCCGAAATGGAATTCCTGTCTACGACACTTGCCCGCGTCAAACCGTCTCCCACCATCGCGGTGACCACGAAGGCCGCGGAGTTGAAGGCGGCGGGACGCGACGTGATCGGGCTGGGCGCGGGCGAGCCGGATTTCGACACGCCTCAGAACATCAAGGACGCCGCCGTGGCCGCCATCGCCGATGGTAAGACCAAATACACCGCCGTGGACGGAATTCCAGAGCTGAAGCGCGCGATCTGCGATAAACTGAAGCGTGACAACGATCTGAGCTATGAGCCATCTCAGGTCAGTGTGGGCACTGGTGGTAAACAAATCCTTTACAACGCCCTGATGGCAACGCTGAACGAGGGCGACGAGGTGGTGATCCCCGCGCCTTACTGGGTGAGCTACCCGGATATGGTGCTGCTGGCGGGCGGTACGCCGGTGATCGCAGAGGCCTCGTTGCAGACCGGCTTCAAGCTAACGGCGGACCAGCTGGAGGCGGCGATCACCGACAAGACCAAGTGGCTCATTTTCAACTCACCCTCGAATCCCACAGGCGCGGGCTATACCTGGGACGAGCTGAAGCAGCTGACCGATGTGCTGATGCGGCACCCCCATGTCTGGGTGATGACCGATGATATGTATGAGCATCTGGTCTACGGCGACTTCAAGTTCTGCACGCCAGCACAGGTGGAGCCGGGGCTCTACGACCGCACGCTGACCGTAAACGGGGTCAGCAAGGCCTATGCCATGACCGGCTGGCGCATCGGCTATGCGGCGGGGCCCGAAGAGTTGATCAAGGCGATGCGCAAGGTGCAGTCGCAATCGACCTCCAACCCCTGCTCGATCAGCCAGTGGGCGGCGGTGGAAGCACTCAACGGCACGCAGGACTTCATCGCGCCCCATAACGAGATGTTCGTACGCCGCCGCGATCTGGTGGTGGAGATGCTGAACGCCGCAGAGGGCGTCCGCTGCCCGGTGCCGGATGGCGCCTTCTACGTCTACCCCTCGATTGCGGGCTGCATCGGCAAGACCTCCGCGGGTGGCACCATGATCGTGGACGACGAAGCCTTCGCCACAGCGCTGCTGGAAGAGACCGGGGTGGCCGTGGTCTTCGGCGCCGCCTTCGGACTTTCGCCGAACTTCCGGGTCAGCTACGCTACGTCGGATGCGGCTCTGAAAGAGGCCTGCACCCGCATCCAGGGCTTCTGCGCCGGCCTGACATAGACGAGGGACACCCGATGACCGCCGCCTTGCCGGAGTACTACTTTCGCGTCCGCGAGAACGGCGCGGCGGTCTTTCGCGTCGATACCGAAAACCGCCAGCGCCGGATCGAGATGGATCAGATCGCAGTGCTGAACGTCCGCAACGGTGAGATCAAGCCGCAGGGCGACCGTGTGCTGTCGGAGGAAGACATGCGCGTGATCCGCGAGTGGATGGACCAGCGCCGCGCAGTGCTGTCCCGCCGCGACATGGACGACATTCACCGCGCCGTGGATCACATGAACCTGACGACGCAATGGGCCCAGTCGAAGGCGACACCCGAGCAGTTGGACGAGATCACCGACACGCTGCTGCTTGCGATGCATGACCTGCGGTCGGTTCTGGTGCGGAAGAAAGCCGACAGGCTGAGCAAAGGCGGCACCTGAGTCGCCCCGAAAGGGCAAGACCGCTCCCGATTTTCCAACCGCGCCGAGGCATCTCTCAAATTCGAACAAGCTTTGTCAGGGTGGTTTTTGGCGCGACGTGCATCGCGGGCAATTTGCGCATGAACGTGTCAGAACCCCGTTGCACAAGGGTTTCGATGAATGAAGGCCTCTGCGGGCCATCATGGGCGCTGCCGCCCGCGAAGTGTCAGACGAGCCTGACGGCGCTGTAGCTGGTTTCCTGCGAAAGCCTTGTTAAGGTCTCCGCGCAATAATGTCGCAGCAGTGACAACAGTGGTCAGGGTTTCCCCATCCTCAATCTCTCGCACGTCGCAGCATTTCCTGCCTTGACCTTGGCCGCCGCCCCTCCGGCCATGCATCACGGCGCAAGCGACGCCAGTCTCAGTTTAGAAAGGTGGCGGCCCTTGAAGGCCTGGCCTCTGGGCTTGGTATCGGGATGCGCCAAGGCCCGATGGCCGCTTCCGAAGAGGCGGCCCGTGCGGGTGGGCTCCATGGGCGCGCCGTTACCCTGACCAGCATGGGCGACGGCTACGTGCCAGATTGTCGATCACCCGGAACCGCGGCGTCATCGACAGCCGTATTTGCTTGGCCCAGGCGGGTCCGGTCGGTACGCCGACACCCAAGGCCACGCATCCGATTGCCACTGGCGCCAGCATGCCGATGATGGCGCCCTTCACCGGCGCGGGAGTCCTGCGGGACGCCGCACAGCAGACCCTGATTGACGTAGGCGCGACCTACGATGCCGAAACGCAGGCCTGTGAGCGCGTGCCGGAGTTGCGCAAAAGCGCTCGTGTCAAGACACCCGCGGATCGCGCCAAGGGGGTGCTCTGCGACAGTCTAATCGCAGAGGCGCTCCAGCAGCTCCAAGCGCGCACGTCGCTTGTCATCGCCGACGTCGGCGTGGGCAGCAAAGGCCTGGGCGCCGTCCGAAAGCCGACCCTCGCCCCCAAGCGTCGCACAGGTCGAACGCGCGCTGCTGACGTCGATGGATGCGCGGCTGGAACAGTTCAGCAGCGTCGAGAGCCTCGCCGGGGCCGTCGGCACCGCGCTGCGCGCCATCCGCGGCGATCTGGTCGACACCACCAAAGACCAGCTCACTCAGTTGGCCCCGTTGATCGAGGAGTCCCAAAGCCCGGTCCGGCTGGCGGAGTTCGCCGAGACGGTCAGCGGCGCATTCGGCCCGACCATCGACCGTGGCACCCTGACGTTGCAGTCGGACCGCATCCTCTCTCTGCGCCCAGAGATCGACACGGTGCTCCCGACGATCTCTGCTTTGAGCTCGTGATCAACAGCGATGATGCAAAGACGGCGTCTGCGGCCTGATGGACGAAGAGGCCGCACGGATCCGCCAGCAGGTCACTCTCGACACGGCGGTAACGTCGGCCTTCGCGGCGTCCATGGAGACCGCCCTCGCCCGCGACCCGCGGGAACTTGCCCGTGTCAGCGATGCGCTGGCGGTCAGCAGCGCGAAGCTGCGGGATACCACGGCCGACGCACCGGAGGAGACTTCGCAGAACCTGGATACTATTCCCGCCAAAACGGACCCCGAAAGCGGGATCGGCGCAACCGGGGCGACGAGCTTTGCAGCGGCCGTGGCGGCCGAGGCCTCAGCCGAAAGTGTTGCGCAGACCGTCCACCAGATCAGCCGCGACGTCAGCGGGTTCGCCGCCGCACGCGGGATGCGATTGCTGAACGTGCGGTGGCCTTGTCAGCAGAAGTGGCTGATGCCAAGCAGCCCATGCGGACAATTGGCGCCGTCACAGCGCAAGGACCGCGACGCTGTGCAGTCAGCGCTTGGACATGCAGCCGGGCCGGGCCTGGTGTTTGACGCCGGGTCCCGGCCAACCCGGGGGCAGCCGCGTCAGCGATCAGGTGTTGAACAGGAAATGCAATACGTCGCCATCCTTGACGACGTAGGATTTGCCCTCAGCGCGCATCTTGCCGGCCTCCTTCGCGGCCTGCTCTCCGCCCAAGCTGACGAAATCGTCATAGGCGATGGTCTCGGCGCGGATGAATCCCTTCTCGAAATCGCCGTGGATCACGCCAGCGGCCTTGGGCGCCGAGGTGCCGGTGCGGATCGTCCAGGCCCGCGCTTCCTTGGGACCCACGGTAAAATAGGTTTCCAGATGCAGCAGGTCATAGCCCGCCCGGATCAGCCGGTCGAGCCCCGCCTCGGCGAGCCCCATCTCTTCGAGGAACATCGCCGCCTCCTCCGGTTCCAGCTGGCTGATCTCTTCCTCGATCTGGGCGGAGATGATGACATGGGCATTGCCCTCAGCCGCCGCCATCTCGGCCACCTTGGCGGAGTGTTCATTGCCCTCCGCCGCCTCGGCCTCACCCACATTGCAGACGTAGAGTACGGGCTTGGTGGTCAGAAGCTGCAGCATGGTCCAGGCCTTCGCATCTTCGTCATCGACCTCGACGACGCGAGCGGGTTTCCCCTGCTCAAGTGCAGCGAGTGCCGCCTTCATCAGACGCTCCTGCTGCACCGCCTCCTTGTCGCCGCCGCGCACCTTGCGGACGATGGTCTGCAGCCGCTTCTCGATGCTTTCGATATCGGCCAGCATCAGCTCCGTCTCGATGGTCTCGGCGTCGGCCACCGGATCGACACGGCCTTCCACGTGGGTCACATCGCCATCATCGAAACAGCGCAGGACATGGGCGATGGCGTCGACTTCGCGGATGTTGGCGAGGAACTGGTTGCCGAGGCCCTCGCCCTTGGACGCACCCTTCACCAGCCCCGCGATGTCCACGAAGGTCATGCGGGTGGGAATGATCTGCTTGGACTTCGCGATGTCGGCGAGCGTGTCCAGCCGCGCATCGGGCACGGCGACCTCGCCCACATTGGGTTCGATGGTGCAAAAGGGAAAGTTCGCCGCCTGCGCCGCCGCGGTGCGGGTCAGCGCATTGAAAAGCGTGGATTTACCCACATTCGGCAGGCCCACGATGCCCATCTTGAAACCCATGTCAGCGTCCTTTCCTGAATTGGCGCTGTCCTAGGGCCTCTCTGGGGTCAAGACAAGTCCCCGCGCTGCCGCCTGTCCTCGCGCGCATGGAAGATCAGCGCCCAGGCGAGCAGGATGAACATCGGATGTGTGAGCCCGCCGGAGAAGATCAGCGCCGGGATCCAGATCAGAAAGACGAGGATCGCGATGATGGGGCGGCCCGTCAGCAGGATCGACAGGGGCGGCAGGAGGATGGCGAGAAGATAGTTCATGGGCTGGATATAGGGTGGCACGCCCCGCGGTTGAGAGGGAAGCAAAAAATTCTTTCCCCCTTGTTGGCGCGGCTTTTGGTGCATTGATTTCCGCCCCTCTTTTGGGCATTGCGGGTCCGACATGACAAAGGGGACCGGTCGATGAGCCGTATTGACGCGAAATTTGCAGAGTTGTCCAAGGCCGGCAAGAAGGCCTTTGTGGCTTATGTGATGGCGGGCGATCCGGACTACGAGACCTCGCTGGAGGTGGTCCGGGGGTTGCCGGGCGCAGGCGTCGATGTGATCGAGCTCGGCTTGCCCTTCACCGACCCGATGGCCGACGGTCCAACGATCCAGCTTGCCGGGCAGCGCGCGCTGGAAGGCGGCATGACGCTGGAGCGCACGCTGGAGCTGGCGCGGACCTTCCGCGAGGAGGATCAGCAGACGCCGATTGTGCTGATGGGCTATTACAACCCCATCTACAGCCGCGGGGTGAAGCGCTTTCTGGAAGAAGCGCAGGCCGCGGGCATCGATGGGCTGATCGTGGTGGACCTGCCCCCCGAAGAGGACAGCGAGCTGTGCCTGCCCGCGCAGGACGCCGGGTTGAACTTCATCCGGCTGGCCACGCCGACGACGGATGACAAGCGCCTGCCGCGGGTGCTGCAGAACACCTCCGGCTTTGTCTACTATGTCTCGATCACCGGGATCACCGGGGCGGCGGAGGCCCAGGCGGCTGAAGTGGGCCCGGAGGTTGCGCGCATCAAATCGGCGACCAACCTGCCGCTCGTCGTGGGGTTCGGCGTGAACACGCCCGAGAAATCCCGCGCGATTGCGGAGGTGGCCGACGGCGTGGTCGTGGGCTCGGCCATCGTCAGCAAGATCGGCGCGAGGGAGCCGGTGGCGGATGTGCTGGCCTTTGTGAAAACCCTCTCGGACGGGGCGCATCAGGCGTGACCCGGATGTACCGGGTCGCGGCGGATGCGTTCGTCGCAATCTGGCCGGCGTTGCTGACGGCAGCGGTCTGCCTTGCAGGCCTTAAGACAATTCTCGATGAGGGCACATCCACGCTCGGAGGCGCGCTCGTTGTCTACGCCATGATCGCCCTCTACGCGCACCGAGCTATCCTTCTTGGTGAAACCATGCGGTGGCGCGACAGCTTCAAGCGCGCAAAGAGCGACGCAACGCCAGCCAAGTTCGGACCCTTTCTCTGGCGCATGTTCGGTTGGTGGCTGTTCGCGGGAACAATCTGGTTGTGTTCCTTCCTGATCCTGCGGTGGTTGTTTCTGCCCTCTTTCAAGGGCTTGACCTCCGATGAGTTTGCCGGAGCTGTCATTATTTCATTGATCCCCACGGTCATCGTTACACTTCCCGTGCTCGCTGCTCTGGGAACCGTTCTTCCGGCGGCGGCGGTCGGCGGGGATGACCGCTTGGCGGCTGCATGGCGGCGAGGGCGTCAGACCTTCTGGCGCACGCTCGGACGAATTTGGGGCGGCAATATCCTGTTCTTTGTGATTGCAAACGGGGTGTTACTCTGGCTGATCCCGACGACTGGCGTCATCGTCATCGATGGCGCGTTTCAGATCCTGTTCGAACTGGTGGGTTTCTTCGCGATCTTGCTGACCGCGTCGGCGCTAAGCCTGGCTTATCAGCGGGCTGATGCGGCATTGGATGTACCGGATTGAGGCCACTCAGCGCTGTTGCGGTCTTCATCGAGGTAGATGCGCAGATCGCGCAACACGGGCAGCGCTTCAAGCAGGCGCGCGGTGTCGAAGCCGCGGGCCAGCCGTTCGAAATCCGGCGCGAGATCGGCGATGGCCTGATGGCGCACCGCCCTGCCCTTGTCGGTGAGCCAGACGAGCTTGGAGCGTCCGTCCTCGGGGTTGGGCCGCACTTCGACGAGCTCATGCGCCACAAGAACCTTGATGGTATGGGTCATCGAGGTCTTCGGCACCTGGAAGGCCCGCGCCATGTCGATGAGCGCGCGCCCGTCGCCGAGCCGGATGAGGTGGTTGAGCACCGTGAAATGCGGCGCGATCAGCCCGTCGGGCAGGCGCGCCTCCAAGAGCGTGCGGCTGAGCTGTTCAATGATCGCGATCTCGTTGAAGACTTCGAAATAGGTGGCAGGCGCGGGCTTAGGCATTCAGCAGTTTGGTCTCCAGCGGCCAGCGCGGCGTGCGCGGCACATCCGGACCGTAGCCCAAACGGCCGAGCATTTGAACGGTCTGCCCCGGGCCCGCGAGACGTTTGTGCGCTGCGGTGTAGTGATCGGCCATCTCGGGGTATTCCTGCAGGCACTGACTGACCGGATGCAGGGCCACGCCGAGCGTGGTGCATTTGAGATTGAGCCGCAGCCAGCGGCGGCCGGCCTCGATCTGATCGGCGCGGGTGTTGGTGGGGCTTGTCAGTGCGGCATAGGCGGGGGTGGCATGCAGCATCTCGCGGTAAATCTCGACGCCCTGCTGGAAGCCCCGGCTCTCCGGGTCCGATTGGGCCTCGCGACTGAGCACGCCCGCGAGCATCAGGCTTTCGAGCATCGGGCCGCCAAGGTCGATGCCGTCGGGGTTCGCCTCGATCTCGGCCTTGCCAAAGCGCATGAGGTCCACCGATTCCCGCATTGTGTGCGGGGTCATCGCCTCGACCTCCCACGCCGCCCAGGTAAGCTTCTTCAGCGCCGCGACAGTGGGGATGTCGGTATAGACATCGGCGTAAAGCTCCAGTTCGTTGGCATGGGCCGGGCTGAGCGGCGTCTCTGCGAAAGGCTCCTTGCACGAGCGGCGCGCCAAGATCTGGGCGCTGAGCGGGTCTGCCTCGCCCCCCTCGGTGAAGGTGGCGCGGGCGACAGGACCGTCCTCGCCTTCGGGGTAGAGCTTGAGGTCGACCCTATGGTCTGCTGCGCCGGCCGCCAGAATCATCTGCTCGATGAAACAGCCAAGCCCGATGGTGATCTGCCGATCGAAAGGGTCGGTCTCGGGCAGCCGGCGTGCAGGATCGCGATAGATGAGCACGGCATCGGCGCCTTCAAGATCAATCTGCCAAGGCTGGAGGTTGTGCGGATTGGGCGCAAGCAGGGCGTAGCTGAGCGCGTTCAGACGCGGATCGTCATAGTCTCCCGCCCCCTCCCAAGGGGCAAGAGCGGCGTGGGGTGTGCGGGTGGCGAGAAACCCTCCAGCAGAGGCAGTTGCGGCGAGGACAGTACCGCCTCCGATCAGGGTCAGCGCTTTACGGCGGGGCATCGGCATGGTCGTCTCCTGTGATATGGTACGATTTCGTACTTTCTATATAGTGCAACTTCGTACCAATCAAGTGGTGATTGCAGATTGATCTTCCTCGCCCGAATTGGTAACCAAAACTGACCAATACGGGGGCCGCTATGCCAATCATCACCAACATTGAGGATCTCAAGAGGCTGCACGAACGCCGCGTGCCCCGGATGTTCTACGATTATGCGGAATCGGGCAGCTGGACCGAACAGACCTTCCGCGAGAACTCATCCGATTTCGAGAAGATCCGCCTGCGCCAGCGCGTGGCCGTCGATATGACCGGGCGCACGACGGAAAGCGAGATGATCGGCGAAAAGGTCGCCATGCCCGTGGCGCTGGCCCCGGTTGGGCTGACGGGCATGCAACACGCCGATGGCGAGATGAAGGCCGCGCGGGCGGCGGAGAAGTTCGGCGTTCCGTTCACGCTCTCCACCATGTCGATCAATTCCATCGAAGACGTGGCGGGCTTCACCTCGAAGCCGTTCTGGTTCCAGCTCTACACGATGCGGGACACGGATTACGTGAGCCGCCTCATTCAGCGGGCAAAGGACGCAAAGTGTTCGGCACTGGTGATCACGCTCGATCTGCAGATCCTCGGACAGCGGCACAAGGACATCAAGAACGGCCTTTCGGCCCCGCCGAAGCTGACGCCGAAGAGCATCGCCAATCTGATGACGAAATGGGCCTGGGGTATCGAGATGCTGACCGCCAAGCGCCGCGAGTTCGGTAACATCGTGGGTCATGTGCATGGAATCTCGGACACCTCTTCGCTGAGCACCTGGACGGCGGAACAGTTCGACCCCTCGCTCGACTGGACCAAGATTGCGAAGCTCAAGGAGGACTGGGGCGGCAAGGTGATTCTGAAAGGCATCCTCGATGCCGAAGACGCAAAGATGGCGCTGAAGGTCGGCGCAGATGCGATTATCGTGAGCAACCACGGCGGGCGGCAGCTGGATGGTGCCTTGAGTTCGATCCGGGTGCTGCCTTCCATCCTCGATGCGGTGGGGGATCAGATCGAGGTGCATATGGACGGCGGTATCCGCTCGGGCCAGGACGTGCTGAAGGCGCTGGCGCTGGGGGCCAAGGGCACCTACATCGGACGCGCGTTCATCTACGGGCTGGGTGCGATGGGCCAGCAGGGGGTGACGCAGGCGCTGGAGGTGATCCATAAGGAGCTGGACACGACGATGGCGCTCTGCGGCGAGACGAAGGTGGGAGACCTCGGGCGGCATAACCTCCTGATCCCGGACGATTTCGAGGGGCGCTGGCAGGCGTAAGTTGCCTTTGGAATCCAAGGGGCGATGAGGGCATCGCCCGACCTGGAGGGCGTTTGCAACGGCTCCTTGGTGCAGATCATATTCAGAGGCGCTGACGTTTTGCGATTTGAGACTTACAAAATCGCCCTCCGGGGGGAGGTCGGGCGATGCCCGGCCTGTCAGCCGGGCGGAACATCTGAGAGTTGTGCGCCCAGAATGCCCAAGCTGGTATGGACTTAGGCGGGGCTTTAAAACGTCTGCGGTCGCGCCGCGATGCGGGCGGCAAGCACGGGCACCAGCGCGGCAATACAAAGCATCAGCAGCGCGGCCACCACCCAGAAGCCCGCGCGCAGGCCGAAAGCTTCCGAGGTGAAGCCCATCAGCGGCGGGCTGACGAAAAAGGCCGCGTATCCCAGCGCCGAAGCGCGGCTGATGGCGGCCAGCCGCGCTTTCGGCGGCACGATCCGCCCGATCAGCGCGAGCGCCAGCGGGGCCACGACCGAAATCCCCAACCCTGTGAGCGCAAAACCCACATAGGCGATCATCAGCGTCGGCGCTGCCCCCACGAGGATCAGCCCGCCCGCCGCCACGACGGAGGCCACCGTGATGAACGGCAGCGTCGGCAGTCGGTCGGACAGGAAGTGCCCCGACAGCCGCCCGATCCCCATCGACAGCCCCAAAAGCGCGGGCCCTAGCGCCCCTTCCGTCGGGCCTCCGCCCAGCGTACGCTCCAGATGCAGGGCGGACCAGCCTTCGGCGGCGGCTTCGGTCAGGAAAGCCACAAGCACGATCGCCCCGGTGCCCCAGACAATCAGATGCGGCAAGGGCGCATCGGGGGTGGTATCTTCCTCAGGCAACGCCCTTGTGCGGCTCTCCAGCATGACCCAGCCTGCGCCAAGCGCGAGAGCGATGAGCAGGGTAAACACCTGCGCCGGCGACCAACCCGCCTCGCGCATCAGCCCCGTGGCAAGCGCGCAGCCGGCATATGTGAAGGAAAACATCGCGTGGTTGAGGTTCATCAGATGCCGCCCCGAGCGTGCCTCTACCTCGGAGACCCGCACATTGGCGAGCACATCGGTGACACCCGCACCCACCGAAGCGAGCGTCATCGCGATACCGAAGGCGACGATCTCCGCCGAGAGCCCCGCGCCGAACATGCCCAGCGACATCAGCATGGCACCCAGCGGCAGGGCCCAGCGGCCCGCAAGCCTGTGCGCAAGCGGGGCAAGCCACATGGCCGCCAGCGCCCCCAGCGAGGCCAGCAGCATGACCGCGCCATAGACGCCGTCGGAGGCACCAATGGCCGCCTTGATGACGGGCATCTGGGCAAAATAGCTCGACCAGGCCGCGCCTACGATGACGAAGCCTGCCAGGGATTTTCGGGAGAGCCAGAGGTCACTCATCAGACGCATGTGGCAGCGGTGACACGGGGATGAGGCGCCTGCAAGTCCGCATCGGCGAAAAACCTCTTTTCTTGGGCAACGAACCGGTCTATACGCGCGGCTTCACGTGGGGCTACAGCCTTGGAGGAGCCCCGCCTTAGACATATTGGAGACTTAAGATGGCTGGAGAAATTCCGGATCTTGTGGCTCAGGAACGGACGGGGACAGGCAAGGGCGCCGCTCGTCAGGCCCGCCGCGATGGCATGGTTCCTGGGATCGTATTCGGCGGTGACACGGACCCGCTGCCGATCAACATTCCGTTCAACGTGCTGCTGAAGAAGCTGAAGGAAGGGCGGTTCAAATCGACGCTCTTCAACATGAAGGTGGACGGGCATGAGGACGTCCGGGTGATCTGCCGTGACGTGCAGCGCCACGTGGTCAAGGACCTGCCGACCCATGTGGACTTCATGCGCCTCAAGCGCACCACCCAGATCAACCTCTTCATTTCGGTCGAGGTGATCGGCGATGATGTGGCACCGGGCCTGCGCAAGGGCGGCGTGCTGACGCTGATCCGCCCGGAAGTGGAATTGATCGTGACTGCGGGCGATATCCCCGATCACATCACCATAGACATCTCCGAACTGGAGATCGGCGACAATATCACGATCTCGTCCGTGACGCTGCCTGAAGGGGCAAAGCCCACGATCGACCGCGACTTCGTGATCGCCCAGATCGCCGCACCGGCAGGCCTCGCCTCCTCCGAGGACGAAGACGAAGAGGCCGCCGAGGGCGAAGAGGCACCGGACGCAGAGGCAGACGCCGAAGCCACCGAAGAATAAGACATATTCGACTGATGGATATGCGATGCGGGGCCCTTTGCGGCCCCGTATTTCGTTTGGGTGCGCGCTTTGATATGCTGCAGCGCAACATGAAGGAGCATCGCGATGAAGCTGATTGTAGGTCTGGGCAACCCTGGCGCGAAATACAGCAAGAATCGGCACAATATCGGTTTCATGGCGCTGGATAGGATCGCCGCGGATCACGGGTTTCCCGCGTGGAAGAGCAAGCATCAGGGCAGCCTGAGCGAGGGACGCTTTGGTGCCGACCGCGCCGTGCTGTTGAAGCCAGAGACATTCATGAACAACTCTGGCCAATCCGTGCAGGCGGCGATGCGATTTCACAAGCTGGAGCCTGCCGATGTCGTGGTGCTGCATGACGAGATCGACCTCGCGCCCGGCAAGGTCAAGCACAAGATCGGAGGCGGACATGCGGGGCACAACGGGCTCCGTTCGCTGCACGCGCATATCGGGCCCGACTATGCGCGGGTCCGTCTTGGTGTGGGCCACCCGGGCCACAAGGACGCGGTACCGGCCTATGTGCTGAACGACTTCGCAAAATCCGATGATGCCTGGCTCGATGATGTCCTGCGCGGGGTGAGCGACGGCGCGCCATTCCTTGCCACCGGGGACGCGGCGAAGTTCATGAACGCGGTGGCGCTGCGGATCAACCCGCCCCGGTCAGGGACCGGTCAGAAGGTGGCCGCCAAAACCTCGGCGCCCGCACCTGCACCAGAGCCCGAACCCGACACACGCTCGCCGCTGCAAAAGCTGATGGAGCGCTTTCGATGAGCCTCGCCGAGGCCTTCCGCTACCAGTCGATCAGCTGTGCGGCGATGGGCTCGCCGTTCATGGGACAGCTGCTTGGCTTGCTGTCCGAACACTGGCCGGAGGAGAGCGCTCTGGCACAGCGGTTCGACCGGTTCCAAGGCGATATCGGTCCCTCGGGCCATTCGCTGCCGTTGCGGATCGCGGGTGGGCTGCATGCGCTGGTGCTGAGCGGGCGCGCGCCGGACCTCGCCGCGCTCTATCCGCCGGAAAAGGCAACGGATCCAGAGCTTCTCGCCGGCGTCTTGGAGGCGCTGACCACACATGAAAACTTCCTGCTGGACTGGGTAGAGAGCCCGCCGCAGACCAACGAGGTGCGGCGATCAGCGGCGCTGATGGCCGGTGCGGCAGTGGCTGCGGCGCGTGTCGACATGCCTGTGGTCCTGTCGGAATTGGGCGCCAGCGGCGGGCTGAACCTGATGTGGGACCGCTATGCGCTGGTGCTGGGCCGTGGGGTGGTCGCCTCCTCCGATCCGGTGCTGACGCTGACCCCGGACTGGGACGGCCCAATGCCGCCGCAGAGGTTGCCCCATGTCACCGCACGCGCCGGTGTCGATCTGAACCCGCTCAACCCGGCTGACCCGGCTGACCTTCTGCGCCTCATGGCCTATCTCTGGCCCGACCAGCCCGAGCGGCTGGAACTGACCCGCGCGGCGGTGGCGGTTATGGATGCGCCGCTCTACCGCGCCGATGCGATCGACTGGCTGGAGCAGCGGCTGGTCGAGGCTCCGGAGGGCCATCTCCACCTCATTCAGCATACGGTGGCCTGGCAGTACTTCCCGGCCGAGGCGCAGGCGCGCGGCACCGCGCTGATCGAGGCCATGGGCGCGCGCGCCACACCGGAGCGGCCGCTCGCCTGGCTGTCGATGGAAAGCGACGGCGACAAGACAGGGGCGGTCGGGGCGGTCCTCTCCCTGCGGCTCTGGCCGGGTGATGTACACCTGACCCTTGGACGCGCCGATTTTCATGGCCGATGGATCCGCTGGCAAGGCGCCGCCTGAACCCGCCAGTGGCGCTCGGCGCCCGGTACCCTATGTTAAGGTAGCAGACCTGCCGAAAGGAGGCCCGGATGGAAAAAGACAAGAGCGTCAACGTGCTGGGCGGTGCACTGACGATGTGCAGCACCGCTCCGGTCACGGGATTCTTTCGAGACGGGCATTGCAACACCTGCGCGGCCGATCAGGGCAGCCATACCGTCTGCGCCGTGATGACGGACGAGTTTCTGGCCTTCTCCAAATACGTCGGAAATGATCTCAGCACACCGCGGCCCGAGTTCGGGTTCCAGGGCCTGAAGGCCGGCGACAGCTGGTGCCTCTGTGCCGGGCGCTTTCTTCAGGCGCATGATGAAGGCTGCGCACCGAAGGTGCATCTGGCCGCAACCCACAAACGCGCCTTGGAGATCGTGCCGCTGAAAGTGCTGGAACAGCACGCGCTGAAAGCCTGAGGGCCCGTCTAGATCGTTTCGTCGTCAACCCGCGACGGATACATCACCTAGTGCGTTGATTTCATTGAAATCAGGCAGCGATAAGGTCATGCAGGTTCAAGGCGAATTGCTTTAGGCTTCCGCCTTAGGGGCTGCGGCAGGTCCCGGCTGAGGCTAGAAAGCAAAGAAACCGCCCAAGTTGAAACGCGTTAGTTGGACGCGCGCTGCCAGCCGGCGCAATCGATCTGACTGCTGCGAGGAAAGCTGAGGCCATCCAGCACGGCCCGCTGGCCGCACAGGCTGCGCTTGCACGCCCAGTCCGGATCGGCCAGTTGCAGGCTCCCGTCGGATGCGGCACGCAGCTGCAACAGACAACCGCCCGTCGCCGGGAAATCCCAGCCGCCGGCAACCGCCTGCCCCACCATCTCGCCAGAGCAGCTGTGACCGTTGGCCTGCCAGCTCCAGAACTCGACGCGCGCGCCACCGCCGCCGGCTGCGAGGTCGAGCCGCAGCCCGTCTTCGCCCTGCCGGTAGCAGAAGGCCGTAACCGGGGCAGCCGCTTTCGGCGTGCAGGGAATCTGCGACACCCGGAAGCCCTCACCCGCGACGTCGTCGATCTTCCAGAAGCCGTCCTCCTGCGCAAAATCATACGTGACTTGCGCGGGGCTGCCGAAGTTGGTGAACCGCGCCACGATGGTCATACCCTCCGGCCCCGGCTGAGTGCTCAGCTCCAAGCTGCGGGCCACCTCTGCGGCATCGAAATCGTTGCCAGGGATCGCAAAGCCGAAATCGACACAGGCCTGCGCAAGATCGTCGCCGTAGCTGTCGTTGGCATCGAAAAACATCACCATGCGGCGGCTGAAGTAGTTGCTTCGCTGATCAGGCGACGACAGGTAGTCGAGCCCCTGCTGCAACGCCGGGCCCGGGCCACTCAGCGACGCATAGATCCAGCGCACGATCTCCTCCGGGCTTTGTGCCGTCGCGGGCAGCCCGAACAAAAACAGCGCAAGTGTGACGGTGACACGTCGCAGCATACCTGACCCTTCCCTGACCCAGTGTAGCGAGGGCAAGGAGGCAATCAAGCGGGCCTCAGGCGAATTCGCCCATTTCGAAGCCGAGCGCCTTCGCGACGGTGAAGATGTCCTTGTCGCCTCGACCGCACATGTTCATGCAGATGATGTGGTCCTTCGGCAGATCCGGTGCGATCTTCATAACATGGGCCAGCGCGTGGCTGGGCTCAAGCGCCGGAATGATACCCTCAAGCTCGCAGCAGAGCTGGAAGGCCTCCAGGGCTTCTTTGTCGGTAATCGCCACATACTCCGCGCGTCCGATCTCGTGCAGCCACGCATGCTCGGGCCCGATACCCGGGTAATCAAGCCCCGCGGAGATCGAGAAGCCTTCGAGGATCTGGCCATCGTCGTCTTGCAAGAGGTACGTCCGGTTGCCGTGCAGCACGCCGGGGCGCCCGCCGGTCAGTGAGGCGCAGTGCTCCATCTTCTCGTTCACGCCCTTGCCGCCCGCTTCGACGCCGATGATGCCGACCTCCTTGTCATCCAGGAACGGATAAAAGAGCCCCATGGCGTTGGAGCCGCCGCCAATCGCCGCAATCACGGTGTCGGGGAAACGGCCCTCGGCGGCGACCATCTGCTCGCGGACTTCTTTGCCGATGATCGACTGGAAATCACGCACCATGGCCGGATAGGGGTGCGGCCCCGCGACCGTGCCGATGCAGTAGAAAGTGTCGCGCACATTGGTGACCCAGTCGCGCAGCGCGTCGTTCATCGCGTCTTTCAGCGTGCCGCGCCCGGAGGTCACGGGCACCACCTCGGCGCCGAGAAGCCGCATGCGGAAGACATTGGGCGCCTGGCGTTCGACGTCATGGGCACCCATGTAGACCACGCATTTCAGCCCGAACTTCGCACAGACGGTGGCGGTGGCGACCCCATGCTGGCCCGCGCCGGTCTCGGCGATGATGCGGGTCTTGCCCATGCGGCGGGCGAGGATGATCTGACCCAGCACATTGTTGATCTTATGCGCGCCGGTGTGGTTGAGTTCGTCCCGCTTCATGTAGACCTTGGCGCCGCCCAAATGATCGGTCAGGCGTTCCGCGAGATACAGAGGGCTGGGGCGACCCACGTAATGGGTCCAGAGGTGGGTCATCTCCGCCCAGAAGCTGTCGTCGGTCTTGGCCTTCTCGTATTGCGCTTCCAGCTCCAGGATCAGCGGCATCAGCGTCTCGGACACAAAGCGCCCGCCGAAGTCACCGAACCGCCCGTTCTCGTCCGGGCCGGTCATGAAGGAATTGAAAAGATCGTTTGCCATCCCACGCACTCCTGTCAGATCAGACTGCGTTTATACCCGATGTGCGAAGGGGTAAAGCCGAGGCCTTCGTAGAACCGGGCGCTATCGGTGCGACTTTTGTTCATGGTCAGTTGGATGAGGCTGCAGCCGGCATCCTTGGCGCGGGTCACCGCATCCTCGATCATTGCCTGTCCGATGCCCTGCCCGCGCTGATCGGAGGCGACGCGCACGCTTTCGATCTGCGCCCGGCGCGCGGCGCGCAAGGAGAGGCCGGAGATGAAGGTAAGCTGGTAGGTGGCCACGATCCGCCCTGCCTGCAGCCCGACGATCAGGTGGTTGGCAGCCTCTTGGTACATGCGGTCGAACGCGGCCTCGTACTCGGCCAGGTCGAGCCCCTCGCGCGCAGCACCCAGCACATCGTCTTGCAGAAGGGCGATAACATCGGCCACCTCCTCGCGGGTCGCAGGGCGGAAGGTGAGGCTCATGCGTGCGCCGCGGTGACAAAACTCCGGACGCGTGCGAGGTCCTTGACGCCCGGCGCGCGCTCGACACCGGAGGCGACATCGACCTGCCGGGCCCCGGTCATCGCGATGGCTTCACCGACGTTCTCCGGGGTCAGCCCACCGGCGAGCATCCAGGGCACCGGCCAGCGGCGCCCCGCAATCAGGCGCCAGTCGAAGGTAAGCCCGTTGCCGCCCGGAAGCTCACCGCCTTTCGGCGGTTTGGCGTCCACAAGGATCTGGTCGGCGACGGGGACGTAGCGCTCGACCGTCGCGAGATCCGCCGCCTCCGCGACACCCACCGCCTTCATGACCGGAAGCCCGTAGCGCGCCTTGACCTCCGCCACGCGCTCGGGCGGCTCGCTCCCATGCAATTGCAGCATGTCCAGCGGCACGTGCGCCGTCAGCGCATCGAGAAAGGCGTCATCTGCGTTCACGGTGAGCGCGACCTTTGCCAGACCGACAGGCGCGCCGAGCGCGAGCTCTCGGGCCGTGGCCGGGGTCACGCAGCGGGGAGATTTGCCGAAGAACGTAAACCCGCAATAGGATGCGCCGGCGGCCGCCACAGCGGCGACCTCGTCAGCGGTGCGCAGCCCGCAGATCTTGACGGAAATCCTGTCAGCCATGGCCGGGTTTGATCATGGGCAGCGGCGGGACACAAGTGCTGCGCGCTCAGCTCGCCTCTTCGAGCAGCGCAAGCACCTCGTCCTTGCCGGCGTGCTTTTCGTCCTTCAGCCTTGCGATCTCCCGTTCGAGCCGGCGCATCTCGCGCGCCTGTCGAGCGGCCTCGGCGCGCTGGCCATGCTCACGCACCCACTCCCACACAAAGCCGACCAGCAGACCCACTACAATACCGCCGAAGATCACGATGAAAAGCGGCAGTTCGATCTGCGGGTTGACCGAAAACCATCCCGCCACTTCCGAGGGGATCAACTGCAACGACACCAGGCCGCGGTTCGCGATCGCGACGGCGATCAGCGCGATGCCGAACGTGGCGATGCAGGCATAGCGGATGTAGCGCATCAGGATTTCCCGTTCAGACGGTCACGCAGCAGCTTGCCGGTCTTGAAGAACGGCACGTATTTCTCTTCCACATGCACCGTCTCGCCGGTGCGCGGGTTGCGCCCGATCCGGGCGTCGCGCTTCTTTACGGAGAAGGCTCCGAAGCCCCGTAGCTCGACGCGATCTCCGCGCGCCATGGCGCCTGTCACTTCTTCGAAAATGGTGTTCACGATCCGCTCGACATCACGCTGATAGAGATGGGGGTTTTCATCTGCGATCTTTTGGATCAGCTCGGAACGGATCATGGCAGCATCCCTTGTTGTGTGTCGGCGCATTTGTCGCGCTTGTTTGCGCAACTATAGAAACAAAGCCGGCTTTCGGAAAGTCAGCCTTTGGGCGGCATTGAAGTTTTTTGCCGCGGAACACGCTGTATTCCGGCGCTTTTTCGCGATGTGACGGTCCCGCCCCTACCCGACGCAGAGCGCAATCGCGATGCCGCAGTGCAGCACGACGCTCTGATTCGCGACGCGGCTTCGGGATTTGCCGGCGGGGGGTTCGCGGGCCCGTGTCGGGCGCGGCACCGGGTCCCATTGCCCACTCTGCCCAAGCTTGCGGCACCGCTGATCTACCGGCTGGGGAGAGCCCGGATCGCGCCGCTCGCGCATTGCGTGAAATCACGGAATCTGCTTAGGTCGGACCATGGGGAGCCGCAAAGATTTCCGCAAAGGAAACGGCGCCGACACAGATGTGCGAATACAAGGGGAGCGTTTGATGCCAATGCAAAACGAGACACGCGATGTTTGCGTGATCGGGTCCGGTCCGGCCGGGCTTCAGGCTGGGTACTTTTTCAAGAAGAAGGGGATCGATTTCATTATTCTCGAGCGCGGATCGGAGGTGTGCAGCTTTTTCCGAGCCTTCCCGCGCCACCGCCAGTTCATTTCCATCAACAAGGTGCACACCGGGCTGTCGAATGCCGAAACGCGGCTGCGGCATGACTGGAACTCGCTGCTGAACGACGAAGGCCTGCTCTTCAAGGACTGGAGCCGCAAATACTTCCCCGCGGCGGATGATTTCGTGGCCTATGCGGAAACCTTCGCAGCGCAGCTGCAGGATCGCATCTTCTGCGACAGCAACGTGGTGGAGATCTCGAAGACCGATGGCGTCTTCGATCTGCGCTGCGCCAACGGCATGGTCCATCGCGCGCGTCATGTGATCGTGGCGACGGGTGTCTCGCAGCCGTGGGATCCGGGTATCGAGGGGTTCGATCTGGTCGACAACTACTTCGATTTCGACCCGGACCCCGAGCAGTTCGAGAACGAGCGCGTGCTGATCCTCGGCAAGGGCAACTCGGCCTTCGAGACAGCGGACGCGCTGGTGGAATATGCCGCCTCGATCCATGTGATGAGCCCGAACCCCGTGCGCTTTGCTTGGCAGACGCACTTCGTCGGGCACCTGAGGGCGGTGAACAACAACTTCCTCGACACCTATCAGCTGAAATCCCAGAACGCGGTGATCGACGCCACGGCCACCAAGATCGAGCGCAAAGACGGCGCCTATACGGTGACGGCGAAGATGAGCGCGGCCACGGGGCATGAGATCGTGCTCACCTACGACCGGGTGATCGCCTGCACCGGGTTCCGCTTTGACGCGGATATCTTCGCCGAGAATATCCGCCCGGCGTTGTGCCACTTCGGAAAATTCCCCGCCATGACGGCGGAGTGGGAAAGCGAGAGCGTCGAAGGGCTGTTCTTTGCCGGCACGATCATGCAGTCGCGCGACTATCGCAAGACAATGTCAGGCTTTGTGCATGGGTTCCGGCACAACGTGAAATGCCTTGCCGAGTTCGTGGCGGGCCGGGTACAGGGCACCCCCTACCCCAACACGCAGACACCGCTGGATGCCGAGACGCTGACCACCGCCATTATCGAGCGCATCAGCACCTGCTCGGGCATGTTCCTTCAGCCAGGCTTTCTCTGCGATGTGATCGAGGTGGCGGGCCCCCAACCGGGGCGCAGCTTCCACGATGTCCCCGTGGCCTGGGTGCAGGAGACCGACACGGTCGGGCGTGATCATCTGCGGATTACGCTTGAGTACGGCGATTTCGGCGGAGACTCGATGCATGTGAAGCGGCAGCATAATGTATTCGGCGATACGCCCGATGCCTTCATTCACCCGGTGATCCGGCACATCCGAGACGGTGTGCAGGTGGGCGAGGTGCATCTGGCCGATCATCTGGATGCCGATTGGCGGCCGCGCGAGGACCGCGGCGACGACATCGCCACCGTGCTGCGCATGACCTTCCAGGATGCCGGTGAGACACTCGCGCCATCTGAGGTGGCCCGCCGCCAGATCAGCGCGTTTCTTGCCGCGCAGGGCATCGGCCAGACGCCCGCAGCGGCACAAACCGCCGCCGAGTAACGACCTTCTCGGCCACGAAAAAAGCCCCGCGGATCGCACCGCGGGGCTTTGTCATTTCAATGTTCGGCGGGGAACTTAGTTGTCGCCCTTGTTGAGTGCGGCACCCAGAATATCGCCGAGCGATGCGCCGGAGTCGGAAGAGCCATACTGTTCCACGGCCTCTTTCTCTTCGGCAATCTCACGCGCCTTGATCGATACGCCAAGGCGACGCGCCTTGCTGTCGACGTTGGTGACGCGCACGTCGACCTTGTCGCCAACCGAGAAACGCTCGGGGCGCTGTTCGGCGCGGTCACGCGACAGATCGGACCGGCGGATGAAGGACTTCATGCCCTCGTATTCCACTTCGATGCCGCCGTCTTCGATCGCGGTCACGGTCACGGTCACGATCGAGCCGCGCTTCACGCCGCCAACCGCTTCGGCGAACTTGTCGCCACCCACGGCCTTGATCGAGAGCGAGATACGCTCTTTCTCGACATCCACTTCGGAGACCACGGCCTGAACCACGTCGCCCTTGCGGTAGTCCTGGATGGCCTCTTCGCCACGCTGGTCCCAGCTGAGGTCGGAGAGGTGCACCATGCCGTCGATGTCGCCGTCGAGACCCACGAACAGACCGAATTCGGTGATGTTCTTGACCTCGCCTTCGACCTCTGTGCCCTCGGGGTGCGTCTCGGCAAAGACTTCCCAGGGGTTGCGCATGGTCTGCTTGAGGCCCAGCGACACGCGGCGCTTGGCGCTGTCGATCTCCAGCACCATGACTTCCACTTCCTGAGAGGTGGAGACGATCTTGCCGGGATGCACGTTCTTCTTGGTCCAGGACATCTCGGAGACGTGCACGAGGCCTTCGACACCGGCTTCCAGCTCCACAAAGGCGCCGTAATCGGTGATGTTGGTCACACGGCCTGTGTGCACGGAATCGAGCGGATACTTTGCCCCCACCAGATCCCAGGGATCTTCCTGCAGCTGCTTCATGCCGAGGCTGATGCGGTGGGTTTCCTTGTTGATCTTGATGACCTGCACCTTGATCGTCTCGCCGATCGACAGGATTTCCGACGGGTGGTTGACCCGGCGCCACGCCATATCGGTCACGTGCAGCAGGCCGTCGACACCGCCCAGGTCCACGAAGGCCCCGTATTCGGTGATGTTCTTGACCACGCCATCCACGGTCTGCCCTTCGGAGAGGTTGCCGATGACCTCGGCGCGCTGCTCGGCACGGGATTCTTCAAGGATCGCACGGCGCGAGACCACGATATTGCCCCGACGACGATCCATTTTCAGGATCTGGAACGGCTGCTTGAGACCCATCAGCGGGCCCGCGTCGCGAACGGGACGCACGTCAACCTGGCTGCCGGGCAGGAAGGCCACGGCACCGCCGAGATCAACGGTAAAGCCGCCTTTGACACGGCCGAAGATGGCGCCTTCGACGCGCTCTTCATCCGCATAGGCTTTTTCGAGACGATCCCAGGCTTCTTCGCGGCGCGCCATCTCGCGGGAGATGACCGCTTCGCCGCGCGAGCTTTCGACCTGGCGCAGGAAGACTTCCACTTCGTCGCCCACGTCGATTTTCGGCGCTTCGCCGGGATCTGCGAATTCTTTGAGCTCGACGCGGCCTTCCATCTTGTAGCCGACATCGATAATGGCCTGGCCCGCTTCAATCGCGATCACCTTGCCTTTGACAACCGACCCTTCCTGGGGCGTGTCCATTTCGAAGCTTTCTTCAAGGAGTGCTTCAAACTCTTCCATCATGTTTGCCATATGGCGCGTGTTTCCTAACGTTGATGTTTCTGGCCGCGCGGTTGTCTCCGCCGGTCTTTGATGATGCGCACCTTTGGTGCGGCGGGTTGGTCAGTTGTGGCAACTCCAGACAAAAAACGAAGGGCCGGTGAAGGACCGACCCTGCTCGCCACTTGTCATACAGCCGTCACCGCTGCTTCGACGCCGCGTCTATACCCAAGATGACCCATGGGCGCAAGCGCAGAAGATGCAGGGCTGCGGCGCAGGCCGCAGAGCATCGCGAACGCGAAGAGCAAAAGGATCGCGCTGGCCGGGAGCGGTATGGCCGCAGGGCCATCGGGCGCGCCAGGCGACCCCCCGGTCACATCGAGCGTGGCGAAGTCGATGCTGTAGGCAAGGTTCATGCCGCCGTTCTCCACATCGGACAAAAGCTGCAGAAAGCCTGTGGTCATTGACCCAAGGGTGGAATCCGAGATCACCCCAAGATCGCTGCCGGAAAATATGCTGCTCTCCCCCTGGAAGCCGATCAACAACGTGTCGAGCGGGGCGGGCCCGCCAATCGGGTTTGCATAGACGATGACCTGATCCCGGTTGAGCGACGGCAGATCCGAAATCCCGAACCAGGCAACATCAGCAGACCACAGACCCAGAGAGCCGCCCCCCACTCCGATGGCCTCGTAGCTCAGCGACGTGATCGCGTTTGCGTGGTTGGAGGACGAGCCATTGTCCGGCTCATCCTGCTGCGAAACCGGCGGCACGCTCTCGTCGATCTCGATCACCACATCGAGGCGTGCGGGCTGTTCCGGGAAAGGGTTGGGCTGACCGTCGTAGTTCTCTGATTCCAGAACAGCGCTAAAACTGATCGTTTTTGCCGGCAGCGGCCCAGCAAATGCGAGCAGCGCTGCAGCAATCATCGCGGCTTTGAGACGGCATTTCATAGGTGGAACCGCCCGGTGAAGCGGCGGGCACGCCCGACCAGCGCCAGGGCACCCAGCCCGGCCACCAAAAGCGGCAAGCCCGCGGGAAGCGGCACGGGAGACGGGCGCGGGCCCGGTGGATCGGTCACCACAATGCTCTCGGATGTGATCGCGAAGCGCGCGCCAAAGGTGCTCTCGCCGATCATGAGGTTGATGTCGAGCCATCCCGTGGGCATCGCCCGCAAGGTATCTTGGGTGAGCTCATCGAGGCTGAGGCTGGACCAGCTGTCCGCTCCGCCTTCTAGGAGCATCTGCATACGGTTGAAGGGATCGGGCCCACTGATGGCATTAGAGAACAGCTGCACCCCATCGCCCAGCACATAATTCGCCATCTGCAGCTGGACATCGAAAGCGGACCACTGTCCCAACTTATCGCCGACAACGTCGAAAATCTCGTAGCTGAACGACTGGACAGCGGTGAGATAGGTCCCGGTCTGGCCGATCCCGCTGTCGTTTACGATATCGGGTGCTGCGACCTCCTCGACCTCGATGAAGACATCTATGAAGCCGGGCGTGTCTGAAAATGGTGTATCGGGGCCTTCGTAGTTGTAAAAATCCAGCGTTCCGGTGAAGCCGATGGTCTTGCTGGCAAGTGGCGTCGCGCAGGCGAAAAGCACCGCTGACAGCAGCGTTGATTTGAATGAAGGTCGCATTTGAATACTCGCGTTGATCAATGACACAGACGCGAAACAGGGACCCCGAGCAGCATCACCTCTGGACGACCCGACAAGGCCAGTCTCCTTGCGTAGGTCCAAACCAGCGGCCGAAAAACGAAGAAAAAACCGCGATTCAGCGTCTGGGGCCGTCCAGCCCCGGGACGCTAGGGGCGCGATCCTGAGGTGTCACGGTCGATGATGGTCGCGCAGGGTCCCTGCGTCGCCCGACCACTCTGACGGGATTGCTGCGCACTGACCAATCAAAGGCAGCCGCTCAGGCATAAGCTGGATTGATACGCCCCCTTGGGGTGGCGCGTCAGAGCGCCTGGCCTTTGCGCAGCTCGTCCAGCAGGTTCTGGTAGATCCCGTTGGAATCGCCCCCGCCGAAGACCTGCGCGCCGCCCGAATAGGTCTGGCCATAGGTGCGCGCCACATTCACGGTCTGCGCGATGGCGGACAGGAACTGGTCCTGCTCCAGCGGCGAGAGCGGATGGATGAAGACCCCCCAGAGCCGGCCCTGGGCGACCGCATAGCGCGCATCGAGCGCGGTGTCGAAATTGGCCTGCATCAGCCGCATCAACTCGGCTGCGTCGAGGCTGTCCGCCGAGCGGATCGGCACCATGGCGCGCATCCGATCAGCGCGCGGGTCGGCCACCACCATGACCGGGATATCCTGCACCGTGAACTGGATGGTGGCCCCGCGCATCTGCGCGTCTTCGTCAATGATCTTGATGATGCTCGCCAGGCGCTCCAGCGTCATCGCGGGTTCCGGCACGACCTCTGGCGCAGGTGTCTCACTCTCTTGTGCGAGGCTCAACGTGCCAAAGACAATCAATGTGAGCGCCAGAAAAAACCGTGCCATGGGAATGCCCTTTCGTCCAATCTATGACGTCAGGCTACGCGCTTGCCGCCTCAAACGCCAAGCACCCTTTGGTGAGGAGCCTGCAACACTTAAGGCAAGCGGGCCTCTATGATGGCAATTGCAGCAGCAATCGCGGCCTCGATGCTCATGTCGGAGGTGTCGATTTCGACCGCATCGCGCGCGGGCAGAAGCGGTGCTTCGGCGCGGTTGCGGTCGCGGGCATCACGCTCTTTCACATCCGCGAGCACCTGCGCGCGGCTGGTCGCGGCCCCGCTTGCGCTGAGCTCGGCAAAGCGGCGGTCGGCACGCACCTCGGGGCTGGCGGTGATGAAGAGCTTGGCCTCGGCCTCGGGACAGATCACCGTGCCGATGTCGCGCCCGTCCAGCACGGCGCCCCCGGCCCGCTGTGCGAAGCTCCGCTGGAAGTCGCGCAAGGCGGCGCGCACCTCGGGGATCACGGCAACCTTGCTGGCGGCCTGCGCCACTTCGGGGCTGCGCAACTCTTCGCCGGCCAGATCATCGGCCGTCAGCTCCCGCGCCGCGCGCGCCGGGTCCACCCCGAGCAGGACCTTTGCGCCCACCGCACGGTAGAGCAACCCGGTGTCGAGATGCGCAAAGCCGAAATGCGCGGCCACCGCCTTGGAAATCGTGCCCTTGCCGGCGGCAGCCGGGCCGTCGATGGCGATGGTGAAGGGTGCGCTCATGCGTTGCTGCGGGCGAGATGCGCGCCGAGATCGCGCATCAGCGGCTCGAAGATCGGGAAAGAGGTGGCGATCGGGCCGCCGTCATCCACGCTCACCGGCCTTTGTGCGGCCATCCCGAGGATCAGGAAGGACATGGCGATGCGGTGATCGAGGTGGCTGGCGCAGGTCGCCCCGCCCGGGACATTGCCGTGGCCGAGGCCCGTGACCGTCCACCAATCGGGGCCCTCGTCGACGGTGATGCCGTTGGCGCGCAGGCCCGTGGCCATGGCGTCAATCCGGTCGCTTTCCTTCACGCGCAGCTCTTTCACACCGCGCATCACCGTCTGGCCGTCAGCAAAACTCGCGACGACCGAGAGCACCGGGTACTCATCGATCATGCTGGCTGCGCGCTCGGGCGGCACTTCGATGCCCTTCAGATCCGGCGAGAAGCGCGCGCGCAGGTCCGCAACCGGCTCGCCGCCTTCAACACGCTCATTCTCGTAGGTCAGATCCGCACCCATCTCGCGCAGCGTGGTGTAAAGCCCGGCCCGCGTGGGGTTGAGCCCGATGCCGGGGACCAGCACGTCCGAGCCCGGCACGATCAGCGCAGCACAGACCGGGAAAGCAGCGGAGGACGGATCGCGCGGCACGTCGATCTTCTGCGGTGTGAGCTCCGGCTGCCCGGTCAGCGTGATGACGCGGCCCTTTTCGGTCTCTTCGACGGCGATCTCGGCGCCGAAGCCTGCGAGCATGCGTTCCGTGTGGTCACGCGTGGCTTCGGCCTCGATCACCACGGTCTTGCCGGGGGCGTTCAGACCTGCCAGCAGCACGGCGGACTTCACCTGCGCCGACGGCACCGGCACGGTGTATTCGACAGGGACAGGGTCAGCCGCCCCGACCAGCGTCATCGGCAGCCGCCCGCCCGCGCGGCCCACGGCCTGTGTGCCGAAGAGCGCCAACGGGTCGGTCACCCGCGCCATCGGGCGCCCGTTCAGAGAGGCATCGCCGGTGAAGGTCGCGGTGATGGGTGAGGTCGCCATCGCCCCCATGATCAGCCGCACGCCAGTGCCGGAGTTGCCGCAGTCGATCACCTGATCCGGCTCGGCAAAACCGCCCACGCCGACGCCATGCACCGACCAGTTGCCGCCGCCGTGATCCGTGACCTCCGCCCCGAAGGCGCGCATGGCCTTCGCGGTGTCCAGCACGTCCTGCCCTTCGAGCAGCCCGGTGATCTGGGTCTCACCAACGCAAAGTGCGCCTAGGATCAGCGCGCGGTGCGAGATCGACTTGTCGCCCGGCACCCGCGCCGCGCCTTTCAGCGGGCCACAGGGGCGGGAAGTCATCGGAATGGGGGTGCCGTGGCTGGACATGGGCGCTCTCGGGGTCGGTCGAATTTCGGCGCAGGCTTAGCGGCTGCGCGGGCCAGGGTCCAGCCCCAAGGCAGCGACGTTGTTTGACCAGAAACAGGAACGTCGCCGCTTTGGACCGAGGGCAGCCAGCTCAGGTTTCAAGCCCTATGATCTAGAGTTTACGGAAGGTCAGGTAGTGCGGCCTCCGCCCTTCCCGCAGCGCCTTTTGTTCATAACGGGTGGAGAGCCAGTCGTCCCACGGCTCACGCCAGTCAGCAGGACGCTCGGCCAGCCACTCAAACCCGTGCCGCGGCACCTGCTCCAGCGTCTGGCGCACGTAGTCTTCGATGTCCGTGGCCACCCGGAAGATCGCACCCGGTTTAAGCACGCGCGCCAGCGGCTCCAGATGCTCCGGCGTGACAAAGCGACGGCGATGGTGCCGCGTCTTGGGCCAGGGATCGGGGTAGAGCAGGAACGCGCGATCAATGGAGCCATCCGGCAGCACGTCGAAGAGGTCGCGCACATCCCCGGGATGCACGGCAAGGTTCGTGACCCCTGCCCGACGGATCTTGCCCAGCAGCATCGCCACACCGTTGATGTAGGGCTCTGCCCCGATAAGGCCGACCCTTGGGTTCCGTGCGGCCTGATGCACCAGATGCTCGCCCCCGCCGAAGCCGACTTCCAGCCAGACCGGCTTGCCGTCAAAGAGGGCAGCCAGATCGAGCGGCCTGCGCTGGGGGTTGGCCTCCCAGGAGACAGGACCGGGCGAGAGCGCATCGAGGTCCTCATCGAGATAGCCCTTTTGCGAGGCTTTCAGCGATTTGCCCTTGAGGCGACCATAGAAGTTTCTGCGGGGGCGTTTCATGCGGCGCGCTTTAGCCCGGACGGTCAGGTCATGCAACGGCGTGACCTCACGCTTCCGAACTTCTGCGCACAGTCACGATGCGCACCGGTGCGAGAGAAAAGGCCAGCATGGTCGAGATCGGAACGCCCGACGGGCGTCCGCCTCGAGGTGAGGCTGCAACCCAGAAGCCGCGGGCACCCCTTTCCATGACTCTCCTCGGACGGTGGAGGCAGACCGCTCGACCTATGGGGTCAGACTTCCGCCTTCAGCGCATCGACCAGATCGGTCTGCTCCCAACTGAAACCGCCATCAGTATCCGGCGTGCGCCCGAAATGGCCGTAAGCGGCGGTGCGGGCATAGATCGGTCTGTTCAGCTGCAAATGCTCGCGTATGCCCCGGGGTGTCAGGTCCATGGTCGCGCCAATCGCCTTCTCGATGGCGGCATCGTTCACCTCACCGGTGCCGAAGGTGTCGCAGTAGATCGAGAGAGGTTTGCTGACCCCGATGGCGTAGCTGAGCTGAATGGTGCACTTCCGCGCCATGCCGGAGGCAACCACGTTCTTGGCCAGATAGCGGGCTGCGTAGGCTGCGGAACGGTCGACCTTGGTTGGGTCCTTGCCCGAAAAGGCGCCGCCGCCATGCGGTGCCGCACCCCCGTATGTGTCCACGATGATCTTGCGCCCGGTAAGGCCCGCATCGCCGTCCGGACCACCGATAACGAAGGTGCCGGTGGGGTTGACCCACCACTCCGTCTCGGCAGTGATCCAGCCCTCCGGCAGAACCTCGCGGATGTAGGGCTCGACAATCGCGCGGATGTCATCGGAGGTCTGGCTTTCATGCGCGTGCTGCGTCGACAACACGATGGAGGTCACCCCAACGGGTTTGCCGTTTTCATAGCGCACGGACAGCTGGCTTTTCGCATCGGGCCGCAGGGTCGGCTCACTGCCATCCTTGCGCGCCTCGGCCAAGCGCCGCAGCACCGCGTGCGCGTAATGGATCGGAGCTGGCATGAGCTCGGAGGTCTCGTCGGTTGCAAACCCGAACATGATGCCCTGGTCTCCCGCGCCCTCGTCCTTGTTGTCGCGCGCATCCACACCTTGGGCGATATGCGCGGATTGCTCGTGCAGCAGGTTCGTCACCTCGCAGGTCGAGTGGTGGAACTTGTCCTGCTCGTAGCCTATGTCCTTGATGCAGGCGCGCGCGATCTCTTCGATCCGGCCCATGTGGTCCTTGAGCGCGTCGCGGTCGGACAGCCCCACTTCACCGCCGATCACGACGCGGTTGGTCGTGGCGAAGGTCTCGGCCGCAACCCGCGCCTCGGGCTCGGCGGCAAGGAACGCATCGAGGACCGCGTCTGAGATACGATCGCACACCTTGTCGGGGTGACCCTCCGACACGGACTCGGAGGTGAAAACATAGTTTTTGCGGGACATGAAATGCTCCATTACATTACAATGACGTCACGCCAGGAAGCCGTTGTAACGCCGTCGGCGCTGCATACGTGGCCGGGTGAGGAGCGTCAATCGCTATCTGACAGGTCTGCGTCGGAAGAGCGCGATCCCGAGACCGGCGAGCACCAACAGGACAAGCGGCAAATCGCCGGTGCGGCTGTAGAGCGTCGGCGCCTGCGGCCTGGGCAGCGGCGCATCGATGAACCCCGCAGCACCCATGGGCAGGCTGGCCAGGATCCGGCCATGCGGGTCGATCATCGCCGAGACGCCGGTGTTCGCGGCGCGCATCAGCGGCAGCCCCTGTTCGATCGCGCGCATCCGGGCCTGAGCAAGATGCTGGTAGGGGCCGATGTCGCGGCCGAACCAGGCGTCATTGGTGATCTGGACTATGAAATCCGGGCGCTGAGGCACCGCATTCACGTCATGGGCAAAGACAGCCTCGTAGCAGATCAGCGGCAGGCCACGGCCAAGGGCCCCAAAATCCAGCGTTTGTGGGCCCGGCCCGCGGCCGAATCCGATCGCCGAGACCTGCGCCAGCCCGGTCAGCCCGAGACTGTTGGCGACAGGTGCCAGCGGAATGTATTCGCCAAAAGGCACCAGATGGTGCTTGTCGTAGATCTGCGCTGGAACACCGGCAGCACCCAGCACCGCCATGCTGTTGAAGAGCGCAGCGGGCGTGCGGCGCAAAAGCCCAAGTGCGACCGGGCCGCCCTGCGCCGCGCCCGAGATCATCTCAAGCGCGCGGCCCGCATCCTCATAGGCCCAGGCGATCGCGGTCTCGGGCCAGACCGTCAAGGCGGGCTTCGCGCCGCCCGGCTCGGCTGGTGCGGCGGTGAACTCCAGTTGCCGATCGAAGAAGACCTGCGCGAAGTCCGGCTGCCATTTGAGATGCTGCGCCGCGTTGGGCTGAACCAGGCGCACCACATGGGGTGTGAGCGGCGCATCGGGCGCCGACGGCGGCAGGTAGAGGAGCACGACGGCGCAGACAAACACAATCACCTGGCCCCCCCGCATCAGGCGCCGACGCCCATAGCACTGGCGGAGCGACACGGCCCAGGCCAGCGACATCAGCCACAGGGTGAGGCCGTGCGGCCCCACCCAGGCCAGGGCCTGCCCCGCCGCACCGTTGACCAGTGCCTGCGCCGGGCTCGCCCAGGGAAATCCGGTGAGCACATAGGCCCGCAGAAGCTCTGCTGTGGTCCACGTCAGGATCAGGGGCCAGCCCGTGTGCGACACCCGCCGTGCCGCCCAAAACGCCGCCCCCCAGAACAGTGCCAGCCCGGTGCTCATGAAGAAGAGCGCGAAGGGCGCCATCCAGGCGTGCTTGTCGGGGTCGATCTGGAAGGGCTGCAGAATCCACACCAGAGTGGCGCAGAAGTAACCAACCCCGAAAGACCAGCCGATCAGAGCCGCCTCGCCCGCGCGCGTGTGGCACCCGAACATGAGAAACCCAAGCGACAGCACCAGCAGCAATGCGAGCGGCTGATCATAGGGCGCCTGCCCCAGCGCCCCCACGCCGCCCACAAGAGCCGCGAGGCCCATGCGGCCCCAGCGGGGCAAGCCGGCATACCACCTGAGCGGTTTTTCGACCCCGAATGCGCCCGGGGTCATCCGGGCGTGGAGGTCGGTGTGCGCACTCTCAACCGTTTGATCCGACGCGGATCGGCATCGAGCACTTCGAATTCCGGACCGTCGGGATGCACCACGACCTCACCGCGTGCGGGCACCCGGCCCGACAGCATGAAGACCAGCCCGCCGAGTGTGTCGATCTCTTCCTCGTCCACCTCGTCGTGATCTGTCAGCGACTGGCCGATCTCCGCCTCGAAGTCTTCAAGCGGCGTCTTGGCCAAAGCCAAGTAGCAGCCGGGCTTTTCTTCGGTCCAGAACTGGTCCTCGTCGACATCATGTTCGTCCTCGATCTCGCCGATGACCTGTTCGATCAGGTCCTCGATGGTCACCAGCCCGTCGACCCCGCCATATTCGTCGATCACCAGCGCCATGTGACGCCGCTCGGCCTGCATCTTGGTGAGCAGCACGCCGATGGTCATCGACGGGGGCACAAACAGAAGCGGCCGGAGCATTGCGCGCATATCCAAGGTGTGGCTGTCGCCATTGAACCCATGGGTGAGTGCGAGATCCTTCAGGTGCAAAAGCCCAATCGGCGTGTCGAGCGTGCCTTCGTAGACCGGCAGACGCGTGAGCCCGCTGTCCTTGAAGATGGTCACAACCTCTTCGAGGCTCGCAGTGGAAGGGATGGCCGTGATGTCCGCCTTCGGCACCGAGACGTCCTCGACCCGCATCCGGCGCAGGTTGATCATGCCGTGGGTCTGAGGACGCGCAGGCGCTATCTCGGTTGCGGGGGCATCGGTATCGGCTTCGCCCGGGCTGAGCGCACCGATCACGCGGCTGAAAAATCCGCCTGGTCTCGAAGCCTCCGGTTCTGGGGGGGTGTCTGGTCCGACATGCGCGCGCTGCGCTGCGTCAGATTGTCCGTCGTTGTCGCCCATTGGGTCCTGTTCAAGCGTGGCTCGGCGCGCGGGCCGATCAGATCCTATATGGGTCATCAAGACCCAGTTTGCCAAGTATTTCAACCTCGAGCGCCTGCATCAGCACGGCGTCGCGGTCGCGGATGTGATCATAACCCAAAAGATGCAAGATTCCGTGAACAATGAGATGCGTGGCGTGATCTTCCAGCGATTTGCCCAGTTCTTCGGCCTCGCGCGCGCAAGTCTCATAGGCCATGGCGATGTCGCCCAGCTCATATGTGCCGTCGAAGTCGGGCACCGGCGCGCGCGGGCGCTGCCCGGCCTCGCCCGCCGCAAGCGTATCCGATGGCCAGCTGAGCACATTCGTCGGGACCGGCTTTTCACGAAAGCTCGCATTCAGCACTTCGATGCGATCATCGTCGCAGGCCATGAGCGAGATATTCGACTCTTCGACCGGGATATCGAGGTGGCGCAGCGTCGCCGCTGCGGCCCGATGAGCCAGTGTTTCCAATGGGATACCGGCCCAGCCGCGCGCCTCGATCAGAACCTCCAGCATCAGGCGGGCGGGGTGTCGGCTTCATAGGCCTCGATGATCGCGGCGACCAGCGGGTGCCGCACCACGTCCTTCGACGTGAAGTAGTTGAAGCTGATCTTCGGGATGCTCTTCAGCAGCCGCTCGGCATCCGCCAGACCCGAGGACACGCCACGCGGCAGATCGATCTGCGTGCGGTCGCCGGTGACCACCATGCGCGATCCCTCGCCCAGCCGCGTGAGGAACATCTTCATCTGCATGGAGGTGGCGTTCTGCGCCTCGTCGAGCACCACAAAGGCATTGCTGAGCGTACGCCCGCGCATGAAGGCGAGCGGTGCGATCTCGATCTGTTTTTCCTCGATCAGCTTGGCGAGCTGCTTTCCGGGCAGAAAATCGCCCAAAGCATCATAGAGCGGCTGCATGTAGGGATCGACCTTGTCCTTCATGTCGCCGGGGAGAAACCCGAGCCGCTCACCCGCCTCGACAGCCGGGCGCGACAGGATGATCTTGTCCACGTGCCCGGAGATGAACATCGATACGCCGACGGCGACGGCCAGGTAGGTCTTGCCCGTACCGGCCGGGCCGATCCCGAAGGCCAGCTCGTTCTCGAAGAGTGACTGCACATAGGCTTTCTGCGCATCGGTGCGCGGCTCGACCCGCTTCTTGCGGGTCTGGATCTCGATACGGTCCCCAATGGGCATTTCCATCTGGTCGCCGTCCTGCAGGACCGTCGCATCCTCAAAGGGGCCCATGCGCAGCTCCCGGTCCACATCGCCCGGCTCGACCGCGCGCCCGCTTTCCAGCCGGGCATAGAGGGCGTGCAGGACCCGCATCGCATCGGTCTGCGCATCCGTGTCGCCGGCCACGCCGAGTTGGTTGCCGCGCCGCACGATCTGCACGCCGAGCGCTTTTTCGATCTGGGCAAGATTCACGTCATAAGGACCGCAGAGATCGATGAGGAGCCGATTGTCGGGGAATTCGACAGTACTGCCGGGCGTGGCGGTCAATGCGTCTGTCGGGCTTTGGTCGCTAACGGCCAATCGCTTTTCCTTGCACGAGGGGGTTCGCTCGACGGTGCCAATTCCACAGCGCGCGTGCAAGCGCAACCCTGCGTATTTTACAACTTTGAAACAAAAAAGGGCCGGGCACGCATAGGGCGCTCATGCGGGCACCACGTATGGGTCCTGGCGGGTCAGAACGGGTCGCCGATGATCTGGGTTCCGCCGCCCTTGAAGTCGCCGACAGTCTGGGTCGGCGCCGCGATGCCGGAACAGACCGGCTTGCCGGTTCGGCGGTCGAGGCGAGCCGAGAGATAGCCTTCGATGCCGTCATCGATGATCCAGTGGTCGCAGCCGTTGGGATCCACCCAGATGCCGGCCTGCAGATCGAGGAGGTCCTTGGAGTCGGGGCCGCGGTCGACACCTTTCTCGGAACTCAACTCGCCACAGGCGGAGAGCGTCAGAGCCCCGCAGGTCAGCGCAACAAGCGTGAAACGTGTCATCATCAATCCTCGTTACTTGATACAGGTGATTTCGACACGGCGGTTGCGCGCCTTGCCTTCTGCGGTGGTGTTGCTTGCGATCGGACTGCGTTCGCCCAAGCCACGCACATCCGAAATCGCAGCACCCGCGGTCCGGGCGATGTCAGCGACCGTGTTGGCGCGCGCAAGCGACAGCCGCATGTTGTAGGCATCCGATGCGTCACTGTCCGTGTGACCGGTGATAATGAAGGCGAGCGCATCGGATTGCCGGAAGAACTCGAGCAAGCTGGCCCGGCCTTCGGCGTTGATGCTGGCGCTGTCGGTGTCGAAGAACTGGTCCGAGCGGACCAGCGCGCAGACCGTGCCTTCGCGGCAGACCGGAATGCCCTGACGGGTCACATGCGGCGTCATGTATCCTTCCGCGCCGTCGTCCATCACCCAATGCTCGCATCCGTCCGGATCGACCCAGATGCTGGGCACATATTGGCCGCGATCAAGACCCTGCTGCGAGTCGCTTTGGGCAGCGACCATGCTGCCCTGGAGTGCCAGAACCGCGCTGAAGGCGGCGGCCGCGGCGATACCGCAGGGGTTGGAAAAACTGAACTTCACGGTCTCTTCCTTCATTCTTCACGCACCCGAACTCCGACGATCAGCGCCGCAGAGAACAAAAAACTTGCGTCACTTTGTCTAAATTCGAAAGTGTCTTCGCGCAAGAATGGGCCGATATTGTCCAGATCCGCGCACCACTGTGCCCTAAAAGGCCCTATTTCGGCTGAATTGTGGAAGGTTAACCTTTATGCGTGCCGGATCGCGGCCAAGGAATTGCGCTTGGCTTCGGTGATTCTGACCGGGACGATCTCGCCGATGTCCGCATCGGACTTTTCGATGTGCACCGCATGCAGGTATTCCGATTTGCCGACCATCTGACCCGGCACGCGCCCTTCCTTTTCGACCAGCACATGGGCGCGGCGGCCCACCATATCGGCCTGGATCTGCTGCTGCTGCCGCGTGATGAGCGCCTGAAGACGTTGCAGACGCTCGTCCGCCACCTCGGGGTCCACGTGCGGACGCTCTGCTGCCGGGGTGCCCGGGCGCGTGGAGTACTTGAAGGAATAGGCATAGCCGTAGTTCACCGCTTCGATCAGATCGAGCGTGGCCCGGAAATCCTCTTCCGTCTCCTCCGGGAACCCCACGATGAAATCACCCGACATGAGGATGTCGGGCCGCGCCGCGCGGATCCGCTCGATCAGGCGCAGATAGCTTTCGGCGGTGTGGCTGCGGTTCATGCGTTTGAGGATCCGGTCGGAGCCGGACTGCACCGGCAGATGCAGATAGGGCATGAGCTTCTCGCAGGCGCCGTGGGCCTCGATCAGATCGTCGGTCATATCGTTGGGATGCGAGGTGGTGAAGCGGATACGTTCGAGCCCGTCGATCTCGTTGAGCGCCCAGATCAGCTGCGCAAGGCTCTGCTCCGATCCGTCGGGACCCACGCCATGATAAGCGTTCACATTCTGGCCCAGCAGGGTGATTTCGCGCACGCCGCGCTCTACCAGGTCCCGGGCTTCGTCGAGCACGCGGGCGACCGGGCGGCTGGTCTCGGCGCCCCGGGTGTAGGGCACCACGCAGAACGCGCAGAACTTGTCGCAGCCCTCCTGTACGGTCAGAAAGGCGGAAGGGGCACGCCGCGCCTTGGGCCGCGTCTTGAGGCGGTCGAACTTGTCCTCCTCGGGAAAATCCGTGTCCAGCGCCTTTTGACCTTGCCGCACCCGGGCCTCCATCTGCGGCAGGCGGTGGTAGGACTGGGGCCCGACGACCAGATCGACAGCCGGTTGACGGCGCATGATCTCTTCGCCTTCGGCTTGCGCGACACAGCCCGCAACGCCGATCTTCAAGTCGGGGTTGGCGGCTTTCAAGGGCTTCAGGCGCCCGAGTTCGGAGTAGACCTTCTCAGCCGCCTTTTCGCGGATGTGACAGGTGTTGAGCAGGATCATATCCGCCTCTTCGGCCACATCGGTCTGCTCGTAGCCCTGCCCGCCCAGCGCTTCGGCCATGCGTTCGCTGTCATAGACGTTCATCTGGCAACCATAGGTCTTCACGAAGAGCTTCTTGGGTGCGGTCATGGGATCTGTCCGGGTCAGGAGAGGGTTGCGGCGGTGCTTATCAGCGGGCGCCGCAGCTTGCAATAAACCCCGACTTAACCGATTCTGCGGCAGAGAGCCACGCGGAGCATCCATGCAGCACAAAACCCTGACCGACTTCCTGAGCTCAGCCCGGAACTCCCTGCAAGGGGGGGCCGTGGCGATGGTGTTCGTGGAAGACGCGGCCGAGGTTGCATCGACCCTGCGCCACCATCAGCAAATCGGCTTCGCGACGATCGTCGTCTTCATGCCTGATGCGCTGACGCTGCCGCGCGATCTGCAGGACACGGCGCACCGGATCGATTTCGATGCAACCGCAGACGGCGCGGTGGAGGCTGCGGTCAACAGCGTCGCGGCGGCGGCTCCGGGCACGTGGATGTATTACTGCTACAACGCAGAATACCTTTTCTTCCCCTTCTGCGAAACCCGGACGGTTGGCGAGATGCTGGCCTTCCACACCGAAGAGCGCCGGGATGCGATGCTCACCTATGTGGTGGATCTGTACGCGGACGACCTTGGCGCGCACCCTGATGCGGTTTCGCTCGACCGGGCGCATCTGGACCGCTCGGGCTACTATGCGCTTGCCCGCAAGGATCCTTCAGAGAACTGGGCGCCCAAAGAGCGGCAGCTGGATTTCTTCGGCGGGCTGCGCTGGCGTTTCGAGGAACATGTGCCCTATCACCGGCGCAAGATCGACCGGATCGCCCTGTTTCGCGCCAAGCCCGGTCTCGAACTGCGCAGCGACCACACCTTCTCGGATGAAGAGTACAACACCTTCGCCTGCCCCTGGCATCACAACATCACAGCGGCGATCTGTTCGTTCCGAACCGCGAAGGCCCTGAAATCGAACGCCGGCAGCCGGCATCGGATCGAGACGTTCAAGTGGCACAACTCGGCACCCTTCGAATGGCACTCGCGTCAGCTGCTCGACCTGGGGCTGATGGAGCCGGGGCAGTGGTTCTGAGGATGCGAGAGGTGGCCTGAAGCCCACCTGACCTGCCTGCTCCGCAATCGGGAGCCTTTTGTCCCCTCGATCGGACAGCAATCGTCGCCCATCGCGTTGGCTCACCCGAAATTGGGCAGGGATCGGCGCTTCACGTTCGCCGCGACAGGCTAGAGCAGCATCGGAAACCAGTCGGTTCGCAGGCGCATGCCCGCTGTCATCCCGTGGCCCGGAAACGGCGGCGACGTCGGGCCGGGGCGCTCCACGTAGCGCGCATCGTCGCCCAGCAGTCGCAACGAGAAGGCGCGCCGGCGCCGGGACGCGGTATTGCCACGTGCGCCATGCAGCACGCGATAGTGGAAGGCAACGGCATCGCCCGGTTCCATCGCGAATTCGCGGATCTCCATGCCCTCTGCATCCGGATCAGGAACCGCGATATAGGTATCGCTGTCAGGATAGAAATTGGTCTCGGCCAGCCAGCGGGTTGGCAGCACGGGTTTGGGCCAGAGGTGCGAGCCCGCGACACAGCGCAGCGTGGCGTCGGTCACCGGGTCGAGCGGCGCCCAGAAGCTGACCGTCTGCTGCCCCTCGACGAAGTAGTAGGGGCTGTCCTGATGCCACGGGGTTGGTTTTGTCGTGCCGGGCTCTTTCACCAGGACGTGGTCGTGGAAGAGCTGCACCGTCCGGCTTTGCATCAGTTCGGCCGCCACCTCCGCCACCGCGCGGTCTCGAATGACGGTTTCAAACTCCGGGATCCGCTGCCAGTTGCAGTAGTCGTCGAAGAAACGGCCCGCCTCGTGCGTGTGCAGGTTCTCGGCGGCGTAAGGGCCGGGCTCTGCGAGGTTCCGCGCCACACCGGCCCGCAGGGTCTCGACGTGTTGCGCGAAAAGGCCGGGGATCATCACCACACCGTCCCGCGCGTAGGTCTCGACATCATCTTGGGAGAGCGGGGACTGCGCCATCTGAGAACGAATCGCCAGAGACGGCGCTCAGGGCTTGCGGCGCAAGCGGATCACCACATCGACCGAGGCAATCTCCGCCCCTTCCGGCGCGTCCGGCAGCTGGGCAATCACAAGCTGGTCGGAAGGCGCATCGGTCAGCTTGTCTTCGTCTTCCCAGAAAAAATGCGGATGATCGTGGGTGTTCGTGTCGAAGTAGCTTTTGGCGCCGTCGACCGTGACCTCCTGCATCAACCCGGCGTCGCAGAAGGCGCGCAACGTGTTGTAGACGGTCGCGAGCGAGACCGCCTCGCCCTGCTTCTTGGCCGCCTCAAAGAGGCTTTCAGCGGTCACATGGCGGTGCTGACCGTCACCAATGAGCAGCGTCGCGAGGGCGACGCGCTGCCGGGTTGGCCTGAGGCCGGCTTTGGCAAGCCAGCTTGACCCAATGGTCTGTTGCGCAGGTATCATGGCACGCTCTTGTTACGTCTTTCTAGTCATATAAGGCGCAAGAGGGGGTGTTTTCAATTGGATTTCGGCGATTTGGTCACGCGCACGTGCCGGATTGCGCGGCTGCGGCCGCCGTGGCCCACGCTCTTGCGAAGGCCGCGAACGCGATGCTAGAGGAGTTTGACGAAAAAGAATGCCGAGCAGGAGAGGCGCCGATATGGGCCAGTACGCCACCACATTCGACAAGGACGACCTGCTGAAATGCGCGCGCGGCGAGCTGTTCGGGCCGGGGAACGCGCAGCTTCCCGAGCCGCCGATGCTGATGATGGAC
This sequence comes from Roseobacter sinensis, assembly GCF_025755255.1. GTDB lineage: Bacteria > Pseudomonadota > Alphaproteobacteria > Rhodobacterales > Rhodobacteraceae > Roseobacter > Roseobacter sinensis. The sequence goes on from NZ_JALIEB010000002.1 coordinate 141,421, forward strand.
CGGATCACCGACATCTCAGAAGACGGCGGGCCAAATGGCAAGGGGCATGTGGTGGCCGAATTCGATATCACGCCGGATCTGTGGTTCTTCGACTGCCACTTCCCCGGCAATCCGATCATGCCGGGCTGCCTGGGCCTCGACGGTCTGTGGCAGCTCACGGGCTTCAATCTGGGCTGGCGCGGCTGGCAGGGACGCGGCTATGCGCTCGGCGTCGGCGAAGTGAAGCTCACCGGCATGGTGCGACCCGACCGCAAGATGCTAACCTACTACGTGGATTTCACAAAAGCCGTGCAGACCCGGCGCTTGACAATGGGGGTCGCGAATGGCCGGGTGGAAGCGGATGGGGAAACCATCTATCAGGTCACGGATATGAAGGTTGCCCTTTCCGAAAGCTAACGCTCGGCAGGTGAACTGAGAACATGAAGGAGAGCGCCATGCGCCGCGTCGTCGTGACAGGGTTGGGCATCGTCTCATCCATCGGGAACACCGCCGAAGAGGTTCTGGCGTCACTGAAATCCGGCACCAGCGGGATCGTGGCGAGCCCGGAGATGGCGGAGCACGGGTTTCGCAGCCAGGTGGCCGGCACGCTCAAGCTCGACGTGAAAGAGCATATCGACAAGCGCACCCTCCGCTTCATGGGGCCAGGCGCGGCCTATGCCTACATCGCGATGAGCCAGGCGATTGCGGATGCAGGGCTGGGTGAGGATGTGATATCGCACCCGCGCACCGGGCTTGTGGCGGGATCGGGCGGGCCCTCGACAAGCGCGATGCTGACCGCGCATGAGGTCGTGAAGAGTAGCGGCGCCACCAAGCGCATCGGGCCCTTCGCGGTGCCGAAGTGCATGTCATCGACCGTGAGCGCCAACCTCTCGACGGCCTTCAAGATCAAGGGCATCAACTATTCGATCACCTCGGCCTGCTCGACCTCGCTGCACTGCATCGGCAACGCGGCAGAGCAGATCATGCTGGGCAAACAGGATGTGATGTTCGCAGGCGGCGGAGAAGAGCTCGACTGGACGCTCTCCTGCCTCTTCGATGCCATGGGCGCGATGTCGTCGAAGTACAATGACACGCCGGACAAGGCCTCGCGCGCCTTCGATGAGAACCGTGACGGCTTCGTCATCTCGGGCGGCGGGGGCATCGTGGTGCTGGAGGCGCTCGATCACGCGCTGGCACGAGGCGCCCAGATCTACGCAGAAGTCACCGGCTACGCCGCGACCTCGGATGGTCACGACATGGTGGCCCCCTCCGGCGAAGGCGGCGAGCGAGCAATGAAACTGGCGCTCGACACCCTGCCCGAGGGCCGCAGTGTCAGCTACATCAATGCGCATGGCACGTCGACCCCGGCAGGCGACCAGCCGGAGATCGAGGCCGTGCGCCGCGCCTTTCAAGGCCAGGCGCAGCCGCCGGTCAGCTCCACCAAATCCATGACCGGCCACAGCCAGGGCGCGGCAGGCGCACAGGAGGCGATCTACTGCCTGCTGATGCTCAAGGAGGATTTCATCGCACCTTCGATCAACGTCGAGACGCTCGACCCGGCGTTCGAAGCGTCGGAGATCGCAACGGACCTGGTTGAGAACGCGGGGCTCGACTCCGTGATGACGAACTCCTTCGGTTTTGGCGGCACCAACGGGTCGATGATCCTGTCGAAGTATCTCGGGTAAGAGGGCTCATGTCTGGAATATTGAACGGAAAGCGCGGGCTCGTCATGGGCGTGGCAAACGACCGCTCCATCGCCTGGGGCATCGCAAAGGCCATGGCCGAGGCCGGTGCGGAGCTGGCCTTCACCTACCAGGGCGACGCTTTCGGCTCGCGGTTGAAGCCGCTCGCCGAGTCCGTTGGCTCGGATTTCATGGTCGATGTGGATGTCACCGACGATGCCTCGCTCAGCGCCGCGTTCGAGCAGCTGGGCGCGCGCTGGCCCACCATCGATTTTCTCGTGCATGCGATCGCCTTCTCCGACAAGGCCGAACTCACCGGCCGGTTCCTCAATACCAGTCGCGAGAACTTCAAGCGGACGATGGACATCAGCGCCTATTCGCTGGTCGAGGTCACGCGGCGCGCGCATCCGCTGATGGTCGAGAACGGTGGCACGGTGCTGACCCTCACGTATCAGGGCAGCAACACGGTTGTGCCGAATTACAACGTGATGGGCGTGGCCAAAGCCGCGCTGGAGAGTGCAACGCGGTATCTGGCGAACGATCTCGGCCCCGAGGGCATTCGCGTGAACGCGATCTCGCCCGGGCCCATGAAGACGCTGGCCGGAGCCGCCATCGGCGGCGCGCGACGGACCTACAAGTTCACTGACCAGAACGCCCCGCTGCGCTCGAACGCGACATTGGAGGCCGTCGGTGGGACAGCCGTCTATCTGGTCTCGGATGCAGGGGCGTGCACAACCGGCGAGATCATCCGCGTCGACGGCGGCTATCACGTGCTTGGCATGCCGCAGGTCGAGCATCTCTGACGCGGCAGAGCCCGCACCGCGCCCCACTGATGCCATATTCCACCGCTAGCAGGGAGGCATGTTTACTTACGTCGATTCCCGCACGCTGCGTCAGGCGCGCTACATCCGGCGGGCGGCCCGCGCCCGTCTCTATGCCTGGCTGCTGATGCCGGTGACCGGTGCCGCCTTCGCCGCGGCCATGTGGTCCGACCCGGCGCTGCAACCCAAGCTGCAAAGCGGGCTCGACGAGATCACGCCGATTGTCTCTGCGATGATGGCTGGCGATTTCCGGGCGGAGGACGCCCAGCAACTGCAAGACGCGGCCTTGCAGAAAGCGGCGGAGCTGAATGCCAAGCTCGCTGGCCTGCCTGTGGCGCGCACCCCGATCAACCGCCCCGACGACAGCGGCGGCTGACCTGCGCGTTCACTCTTCCGAAATCGACATCACCTCGATATCGAAGCTCAGATCCTGGCCCGCGAGCGGGTGGTTCGCATCGATCGTGACCGTGGCGTCATCCGCCGCAACGACCATGACCTGCATGGCCTGCCCTTCCGGTGTCTCAACGTTCAAGAGCGTGCCGATGTCGAGCGGTACATCGTCGGGGATGCCTTCGCGTGGCACCGCCTGCCGCATCTGCGGGTTGATCGGGCCATAGGCGTCGGCACAGGCCACCTCGACGGTCTTCTTCTCGCCCAGCCCCATACCCGGCAGGGCCGCATCGAGCCCCGAGAGCACCTGCCCCGAACCGACCACGAACTGCAAGGGGTCCCGCCCCTCGGAGCTGTCGAACGTGGTGCCGTCGGCCAACGTTCCGGTATAGTGAATGCCCACCGTATCGCCCGTTTTCACCTGGGTCATAAAAGCTCCGATCATCAATTTGGGAATGGATGTGCGAGGCCGCGCGCTCCGCGCAGGTACTCCTGAGACCGCGCCAACCTGCCCGGGGTGCCTGCCCAAGTAAAGCTGAAAATCTCTGCGATTGGGCCTTTTCGCCCGGACGCGGGCGTGACAGTCTTGACGCAAGAGGTTTCAGAAAGGGCCGCCTATGCCGATCACGACCTGTGTCTTTGACGCATATGGCACACTCTTCGACGTGGCCGCGGCCGCCCGCCAAGCCGCCGGTGCGCCGGAGTTCGCACAGCTGGCGGAGAGCTGGCCGGCCCTCGCCGAGCATTGGCGGCTGAAGCAGTTGCAATACACCTGGTTGCGCGCCGTTACCGACGATCACTGCGACTTCTGGCAGGTCACGCAGGACGGCCTCGACTGGGCCCTGGAGAAAACCGGGCTGCACGGCGATCCGGCACTGCGCGACCGGCTGCTCGCCCTCTACCGCGAACTGCAATGCTACCCGGAAGTGCCGCAGATGCTGGAGCGGATCAAGGCGCAGGGGCTGGCCACCGCGATCCTCTCGAACGGATCGCCTGACATGCTGCGGAGCGCTGTCGCATCGGCCGGGATCGAGACGCTGCTGGATGACACGCTGTCGGTCGAGAGCGTCGGCGTCTTCAAGCCTCACGCCCGGGTCTATGATCTGGTTGGCAAGCGGTTCGGAACTGACCCGGAGGAGGTGCTTTTCATTTCGTCGAATGGCTGGGACGCGGGCTGTGCGACAGGCTACGGGTTCACCACGGCCTGGGTGAACCGCGGCGGCGATCCGGTTGATCGCCTGCCATGGACACCCGAACACATCCTCAGTGATCTCACGGGCATCCCGGACCTGGTGGGGGGCGCATGAGCAAATTCCGCACCTCCGACAAGCTGTCGCTCCACTACACTGACGAAGGCAACGGGTTGCCCGTTCTGTGCCTGGCCGGGCTGACGCGCACCACCCGCGATTTCGATTATGTGACGCCGCATCTGGGCGATGTGCGGCTGATCAAGCTCGACTACCGCGGGCGCGGCAAGTCGGATTGGGACAAGGACTGGAAAAACTACAGCCTGCCCGTTGAGGGCCGCGACGTCCTCGAACTGCTCGATCATCTGGGGCTCGATCAGGTGGCGGTCCTCGGCACGTCGCGGGGCGGGCTGAACGCGATGGGGCTTGCCATGGCGGCGAAGGAGCGGCTGCTGGGCGTCGCCCTGAACGACATCGGCCCGGTGATCGAGCCAGCCGGGCTTGCCTTCATCTCCGGCTATCTTGGTCGCGCCCCGGTGGCCAAGACGCTTGTGGATGCCGCGCGCGCCATGGAGAAGACCTATACCGGGTTTCATGACGTACCGTTCTCCCGCTGGATGGAGGAGGCCGAGAAGCATTTCACCCAGACCAAAGCGGGCCTCGAGATCACCTATGATCCGCATCTACGCTCGGCGGTGGAGGCGGGCGGGGCGCAAGCCGCCCCTGACCTCTGGCCCTATTTCGATGCGCTCGAGGGCCTGCCGCTGGCTGGTATCCGCGGTGAAACCTCCGACCTGTTGAGTGAAGCCACCTTTCTGGAGATGCAGCGCCGGCGCCCCGACATGATCGCGGTCACAGTGCACGGGCGCGGGCATATCCCCTTCCTCGACGAACCCGAGGCGGTGGCCGCGTTGCAGACCTGGATCGACGCGATGCGATGAGGGAGCAGTGATGAACATCGACATGATCAGAGCCGCCGCCACCCGCCTCGAGGGCCATGCTCGCCGGACCCCCCTGCTGTCGTCACCGTTTCTGGATGAGATTGCGGGGCGCCGGGTCTGGATCAAGCCAGAGTGTCTGCAACATACCGGCAGCTTCAAGTTTCGCGGCGCCTGGTCGGCCGTCTCCGCGCTGTCAGAGGCAGAGCGCGCCCACGGTGTGATCGCCTTTTCCAGCGGCAATCACGCGCAAGGGGTGGCGCTGGCGGCCAGGGCCCACGGCGTGGCTGCCGTCATCATCATGCCGCAGGACGCGCCTGCCGTGAAAATCGGCAATACGCGGGCTTTGGGCGCCGAAGTCGTGCTCTACGACCGCGCCGGCGGAGAGGACCGCGACGCCATCGGCGCCGAGATCGTCGCCGACCGCGGCCTCACGCTCATCAAGCCCTACGACGAACCGCAAGTCATCGCCGGGCAAGGCACCACCGGCCTGGAGATCGCCGCGCAGGCCAGCGAGGTTGGCGTCACCGAGGCCGATGTGATCGTCTGCTGCGGCGGGGGCGGCTTCTCCTCCGGGATCGCGCTGGCCCTCGAAGAGGCAGCCCCGGGCCTTCGCGTCCGCACCGCCGAGCCGGAGCATTTCGACGATGTGGCACGCTCCTTGGACGCTGGTGAGGTCCAGCGCAATGCCCGGCTGTCCGGCAGCCTCTGCGACGCGATCATCACACCGGAGCCCGGGGTGCTGACCTTCCCGATCCTGAAGCGGCTCGCCGGGCCCGGCTTTGCGGTGACCGAAGACGAAGCGCTGCGCGCCATGGCGCTGGCCTTCGACCGGCTGAAACTCGTGGCGGAGCCCGGTGGGGCCGTGGCGCTGGCCGCCGCGCTGTTTCACGCCGACAAGATCGCCGGCGCGGACGTGATTGTCACCATCTCGGGCGGCAATGTGGATCCGGATGTGTTCCAGCGCGCGCTGGCGATGCAGCCTCAGAGCCAGCAGACCCGGGGAGATGCCGCATGAGGATGCTCGACCTCGGAGATATCCGCCTGCACTACCGCGATGAAGGGCCCGCGGACGCGCCGCCGGTGGTCTTTGCCAATTCGCTGGGCACCGACATGCGGCTCTGGGATCCGGTCCTGCCGTTGTTGCCGGACGGGCTGCGCCTGATCCGCTTCGACAAGCGCGGGCATGGCCTCTCGACCTGCCCCCCCGCCCCCTACACGATGGGCGCGCTGATCACCGACACCGAAGCGCTGCTTGATCATCTGGGCGTGCGCGACTGCGTCTTTGTCGGGCTCTCCATCGGCGGCATGATCGCTCAGGGGCTCGCGGTCAAACGGCTCGATCTGATCCGGGCGATGGTGCTCTCCAACACGGCAGCGAAGATCGGCACGCCCGAGATGTGGTCGGAGCGGATCGAGGCGGTGCGACAGGGCGGTATCGAGGCTCTGGCCGATGCGGTGATGGAGCGGTGGTTCTCCAAGGACTTCCGGGCCACGACCGAGCTGGAGCTCTGGCGCAACATGCTGACCCGGCAGGAGGACGCAGGCTACATCGGCTGTTCTGCCGCGATCTCGGGCACCGACTTCTACACCACGACGGCCAGCCTGCGCTTGCCGACGTTGGGGATTGCCGGGGCCGAAGATGGCTCGACCCCGCCCGACCTGGTGCGCGAGACGACGGATCTGATCCCCGGCAGCCACTGCCATGTGATCCGAAAGGCCGGGCATCTGCCTTGTGTCGAGCAGCCGCAGGAGTACGCTGCGGTGCTGACACAGTTCCTGCGCGATACCGGCCATGTCTAGGGTGCGCTGATCCGTGGCCGCCAGCGTTTTCGACAGCCCGCTACATGCGCAGCTCTTCCCGACAGGAGAGACCGGCCGGCTGTTCTCCGACAGTGCCGCGCTGCGGGCGATGCTGTTGGTCGAGGGGGCGCTGGCCAAGGCGCAGGGCGAAATGGGCATCATCCCCGACATCAGCGCGGCCGCCATCCATCGCGCAAGCCTGGAGATCCAGATCGACCCTGGCGCGCTGGCCGAGGCCACCGGCCAGAACGGGGTGAGCGTGCCCGGCATGGTCGCCGCCGTCCGCGCCGAGATGAGTGCTCCGGAGCACGCGCAATATGTGCATTGGGGCGCAACATCGCAGGACATCATCGACACCGGGCTGATGCTGCGGCTGCGCCAGGTGCTGGCGCTGGCCGAGGCCGATCTGAAGCGCCTGCTTGGCGCGCTCGCGGATCAGGCCGAGGCCCATGCCGCTTTGCCAATGGCAGCCCGCACCTATGGACAACACGCAACCCCAACCAGTTGGGGGGCCGTTCTGGCAAGCTGGGGCGGACCTTTGCTGGACGCGCTCATCGCGCTCGACGCGCTGCGGGCCAGCAGCCTTTGGGTGTCGCTGTCCGGCGCGGCAGGCACGAGCGCCGCTCTGGGCGATCGGGCCCCTGCCCTGCGCGCCGCACTGGCGGAGGGGCTTGGCCTGCACGACCCTGGCCGCAGCTGGCACACGGATCGCGCACCACTGCTGCGCATCGCAGCCTGGATGGCGCAGATCACCGCCGCACTCGCGACGATGGGACAGAGCCTGATCGGACTTGCGGCGAGCGATACGGGTGAGGTCACACTTGGTATGGCTGGTGCTTCCTCCACGATGCCGCAAAAACAGAACCCAGTCGCGGCATCGGTGCTGGTGGCCCTGTCGCATCAGACGGGTGGGTTTATGAGTGGCCTTCAGACCGCCTCGGTGCACAACCACCAGCGCGATGGCGCTGCATGGTTCGCGGAATGGATGCTGGTGCCGCAGATTGCACTGAGCGCTGCCGCCTCCCTCCAACAGGCGATCGCGGTTGTGAAAGACCTTCAGCCCGTACCCAGACGTATGGCCGAGAACATCGAAGGCGGCTTGGGGCTGGCCCACGCCGAAGCACTGAGCTTTGCCTTGGCCGAACGGATGCCCCGGGCCGAGGCGCAGGCGGCAACGAAAGCACTGTGCCGTGAGGCCGTCGAGACGCGCACACCCTTGGCTAAAGTCGCGGCGCGGCAGCATGCCGATCTGCCCGCCGGACTCTTCAAGGCCGAGGCACAGCTTGGCCAGGCGCCCGCAGACGCACGGGCGTTCACAGCCCGCGTCCGGGCGCTCTGAACCCCATGCGCCCAGCGGTTCTGTTTATCCTGCTCACCGTGATGATCGATTCGATGGGCATCGGCCTGATCATTCCGGTCATGCCCGATCTCATCCAGGAGGTACGTGGTGCCGATCTGGGCACAGCGGCCCTCTGGGGCGGCGTGCTCTCCACGACCTTTGCGGTGATGCAGTTTGTCTTCGGCCCGGTGATCGGCGGGCTCTCGGATCGCTTCGGCCGCCGGCCCGTGCTGCTGACCTCGCTGGTCGTCATGGCGCTGGACTATCTGGTAATGGCCGTCGCCGGCAGCATCCTGCTTTTGCTGCTGGGCCGCATTGTCGGCGGCATCACCGCCGCGACCCAAGCCACCGCGAACGCCTATATGGCGGACATCTCCGACCCAGAGGAACGCGCAGCAAACTTCGGCCTGATCGGCGCGGCTTTCGGGATGGGCTTTGTGCTGGGCCCGCTCCTTGGCGGTCTGCTGGGCGAATACGGCACGCGCGCGCCCTTCTACGCCGCCGCCGGCCTCGCCGCGCTTAACGCGCTCTTCGGCTACGTGGTGCTGAAGGAAACGGTCACCGACGAGATCCGCCGCCCGTTTCGCTGGACCCGCGCAAACCCCTTCGGCAGCTTCCGCCAGCTGGGCCGCCTGCCGGGCGTCGGGCCGCTTCTGATCGTCTTCTTCCTCTACCAGGTGGCCTTCATGGTCTACCCGGCGATCTGGGCCTACTTCGGCAAGGAACGCTTTGGCTGGGACCCGGCGACCATCGGGCTCAGCCTTGCGCTCTTCGGGATCATGATGGCCGTGGTCCAGGGCGGGCTGATCCGCCCGGTGCTGCGTATCCTGGGCGAGCGTGGCACGGTCATCTATGGCCATCTTTTCGACACGGCTGCCTTTCTCGCGCTCGCCTTCGTGACCAGCGGCACCCTGGCGTTGATCCTGACGCCGCTCGCGGCACTTGCCGCGGTCATCACGCCAGCCCTTCAGGGCATCATGTCGAAAGCCGTGGGGCGCGACGCGCAGGGCGAGTTGCAAGGGGCGCTGACCTCGATCATGGCGCTTGCGATGATCCTGTCGCCGATGATGATGACCGGCACATTCGCCGCTTTCACCGACGCCGATGCACCACTCTACCTGCCAGGTGCGCCCTTCGTGTTGTCCGCGTTGCTGATCCTGGCCGGTCTCACCGTCTTCCTGCGCGCGCCGCGCAGGCGACGGTCAGTCGGGGGCATCGGATGACAGCGACACGCAATGTCGGTTTGCGCCTTGCGTCTCGGCGACAGATGCAGGCACCCTGCGCCGAACAGCGCTGACCAGGAAGATCGCTTCGCCATGCAGACCATCAAAGCCGCAGTATGCCACGCCTTCGGCGCACCGCTCGAGATCGAGGATATTCACCTGCGCGCGCCAGAGACAGATGAGGTGGAAGTGACCCTTGGCGCAGTGGCGATCTGCCATTCCGATATCTCCTACGCCGATGGCGCCTGGGGGGGGTCGTTGCCCGCCGTCTACGGCCACGAGGCGGCGGGTGTGATCAGCGGCCTCGGCAGCGGGGTCACCGGTTTGGCCCTCGGCGACAGTGTTGTTGTCACGCTGATCCGGGCCTGCGGCACATGCGGAAACTGCGCCGGCGGGAAGCCGACACTCTGCCAGACACCGTATGACGGCGATGCCGGGCCAATCACCACGGTCGCGGGCGGGAAGCTGCATCAGGCGATGGCCTGCGGCGCCTTTGCCGAGAAAGTGGTTGTGTCGCAAAGCCAGGTCGTGCGCATCGACCCCGAGATCCCGAAAGACGCGGCCAGCCTGATCGCCTGCGGGGTGATCACCGGGGTTGGGGCCGTCGTCAACGCAGCAGGCCTGCGGGCGGGCCAGGACGTCGTTGTGATCGGCGCGGGCGGTGTCGGCCTCAACGCCATACAGGGCGCACGGATCGCGGGCGCACGGCGCGTCGTCGCCGTGGACATGAGCGCCGAGAAGCTCGAGATCGCTAAGGATTTCGGCGCCACCCATGGCGTCCTCGCCACCGAGCCCAAACCCTGGCAGGCCGCCTTTGCAGCACTGGGGGGGCGCGGCGCCGATGCGGCGATTGTGACCGTAGGCGCCATTCCCGCCTATGATCAAGCGCCGCGCTATCTCGGTTACGGCGGCAAGGTCGTGATGGTGGGCATGCCGCATTCCGGTGCCACCTCCACCTACGAGCCGGTGATCTTTGCCGCGGTTGGCCAGGGCATGGTGGGCTCCAAGATGGGAGACGTGGTGATCCAGCGGGACATCCCCTGGATGGTCGACCTCTACGCCCAGGGGCGGCTGAAGCTTGACGAGCTCATTTCTGGCCGCTGGCGGCTCGATCAGATCAACGAGGCGATTGCGAATACCAAATCGGGTGCCGCACGGCGCAACGTGATTGTCTTCGACCAATAGCCGCAACTGACAGGTACGGTGGGCCTTCGGGCCACCGCGTGGGGAGAACCGGGATGAAACTCACAGATCTGGACATCATCGTCACAGCACCTCCCGCGCCGGGCTGGGGCGGGCGCTACTGGATCCTCGTCAAGCTCACGACAGACAACGGGATCACGGGCTGGGGCGAATGCTACGCCGCCTCCGTGGGCCTGGAGGCGATGCAGGCTGTCATCCGCGATGTCTTTGCGCGCCACATGGCGGGGGAGAACCCCGAAAACATCGAGAAGATGTTCCGCCGCGTCTATTCCTCGGGCTTCACGCAACGTCCGGACCTGACAGTCATGGGTGCCTTCTCGGGGCTCGAAATCGCCTGCTGGGACATTCTCGGAAAGGCGCGCGGGCGTCCTGTCTGGGCGCTCTTGGGCGGCAAGATGAACGACCGCATCCGCGCTTACACCTACCTCTATCCGCTGCCGCATCATGACGTGACCGCCTTCTGGACGGCGCCGGTGATGGCGGCGGAAGCCGCGCGCGACTGCGTCTCGCGGGGATATACGGCCATCAAGTTCGACCCCGCCGGGCCTTACACGATGCGCGGCGGGCATATGCCGGGGATGCGCGACATCGCGCAATCAGTGGCCTTCTGCAAGGCGATCCGCGAGGCGGTCGGCAACCGGGCCGATCTGCTCTTTGGCACGCACGGGCAGTTCAGCACAGCGGGTGCGATCCGGCTGGGCCGCGCGCTGGAGCCTTACGATCCGCTCTGGTTCGAGGAGCCGATCCCGCCGGACACGGTCGAGGAAATGGCGAAGGTCGCCCGAGCCGTCCGCATCCCCGTTGCCACCGGCGAGCGTCTGACCACCCGGGCCGAGTTCGCCCCGGTTTTGCGCAGCGGGGCTGCGAGCATCCTGCAACCGGCCTTGGGCCGCGCCGGCGGCATCTGGGAATGTCGGAAGATCGCCGCGATGGCCGAGGCCTACACTGCGCAGATGGCCCCGCACCTCTATGCCGGGCCGGTGGAATGGGCGGCCAATATCCAGCTCGCGGCCTGCATTCCCAACCTGCTGATGGCCGAAACCATCGAAACCCCATTCCATGACGCGCTGATCCGTTCCAGCATCCGCGTCGAGGAGGGATTCGTCACCGCACCCGAAACGCCGGGTCTCGGTATCGAAGTGGACGAAGATCTTGCCCGCGCGCACCCCTACACCGGCGACGGCCTGCATCTGGAAATGCAGGAGGCGCCCTGCGACTACGTGCAGGGGAACGCCTTCGAAGGCGGTGCACCGGCGCCCCGCGACTGAACGTACAAGCTGCGGAGTAGTACAAAGCGAAAATGTCGCCGATGGACCGACCGCGCGGGAGCCCGTGTTTTCTTGGAAAATCCACGTCGGCAGTGCATCGGTGTTTGGCCGATAGCGCGGCCGGCTTTGAGGATCAAACGGGCAAAACATGCCATTTTTCCCAAAGCTTGTCTGGCTCGGCACTCCAAGGGCAATTTTTGCGCTCTGAAGACAACAGGCCGGAGATCGGACATGAGGCCATGCACGGCAAAGATGTCCCGCCCCGGGTGACCGGCACGGCATCGGTCGCCATCTCGCGCGGCCACCAACGAGGCTGGATGAGGTGGCGCATCCATTGACAACTGCGGGAGACAGTCGCCACACCTCCTCCTGAAGGACAATTTTGCCAACCGCACAGAGGAAAGCCCACTTCCAACGGACCACTCAGAAGACGCGTTACTCCCCCAAGGGTCGAGCGATGCGTTAGGCGCTTCACGTCTCCCTGTCGGCCCCCAAGGACGTCGGAAACGACCTGCCTAGGTTCGCGCCGCTTCGAAGGCGGCCCAGACGGCCTCGAACTCTTCGAACCCCAGCGTCTTGCCCTTCACCGCATCGAAGACAATCTTCTCGGATCGCATCAGCGTGGCAATGGCTTCGCTGAGCCGCGGCACAATGTCATCCGGGATCACCACCGCACCGTGACGATCCGCGTGCACCAACGCGCCGGGGGCCACCTGCATCCCGAAGATCTCCACCTCCACGCCGAAATCGAGCACATGCACGAACCCGTGGCTCGGACCGATGGAGCCGGCGACCACCGGGAACCCCTCTGGCAGATCGCCCAGATCACGCATGACACCATTCGTCAGCGCGCCCGCCAGGCCGAAGGCCTTGTGAATGTTGGTATTCACCTCGCCCCAGAAGGCCCCGATGGCCTCTGCGCCATCCATGTCCTGCACAACCGTCACACCGGGGCGCGGGCCGCTCGCCATATAGGCGTAGTAGGCCATTCGGCGGGTCTTGATGACGTCGGGAGGCTCCTGCGGCGGGCTGACCGCCCGGATCCGGGCCGTGCGCGCATAGCCAACCATCGCCTCGCCCGTCGCGGAACAGAGCATCGTGCCGCGGGTGAAGGCGTTGAAGCCGCGTTTGCCCTGCGCCACCTCGATGGCGTTGCAGACCGTGGGTGTGTCCACGCGACGCAGAAGGTCCAGCAGCGCATCCTCCATCACCGTGCTCCGGCCAGCGCAGCCCCGTCACGCAGCGCTTCCAGCTTGGCGTAGGCGATCTCGGGGTCGACCGCGCCAAATCCTGCAAATGTGCCGAACCCGCAATCCGACCCCGCGATCACACGCTCCTTGCCGACGATCTGCATGAACCTCTCCAGCCGCTGGGCCACCAGTTCGGGGTGTTCGACGAAGTTCGTCGTTGTATCCACCACGCCCGGAACGAGAACGCGGTCATCGGGAATGTCTGCCTTGCGATCGCGGAAGACAACCCACTCATGGGCGTGACGCGGGTTCGACGTCTCGAACAGCAGATAGCGCGCCTTGATCGACATGAAGGTGTCGAAGACCTTCTCCATGCCGATGTCGCAGACATGCGGGCCCTCGTAGTTGCCCCAGCAGATGTGCACACGCACGCGCTCCTGCGGGATGTCCGCCAGCGCGTGGTTCAGCGCGTCGACATGGGTGGCCGCGATCTTGAGGAAGTCATCGTCGGAGAGATCGTTGAAGAGCATGTGACGCGAGAGGGCCAGATCCGGGCAGTCGAGTTGCAGATCGAGCCCGGCGTCGACGATGGTGCGGTATTCCTCGCGCATAACATCCGCAAGCGCGGCGAGATAGGCGTCGCGCGTGGGGTAGAAATCGTTCTGCAGAAAGAGCGAGATGACGCCGGGGGACGCGGCGTTCATGAAGCCGCGCTGCGCGCCGTGCTCGGCCATTGCCGCCTTGAGGTTCGCGATGTCTTTCTGCAGCTCGCCTTGGCCCTTCGAGCGCACCTCCCCGGTGCACATGGGCCGCGCGTATTGAGGTGTGCCACCGTCATCGGCCAGACGTTTGAGGAAGGTTGGAAATTTCTTCAAATCGGCAGGCGCGTTGCGCGGGCTGTCGCCGGAGAAGCCGGTGTAGCGGTCCTTGACGTAGGTGGCGTAGGAGATCTTGGAGGTCTCGCCGTCGGAGACCACGCCGACGCCTGCGGCGACCTGCTTGGCGACGGTGTCGGAGACGGCTTCGGTCATCGCCGCGTCGAACTCGGCGGCATCATAGGGTGTGCCGTGCTCACGGGCGAAGATGAAATCCACGACCTTCTGGCTGCGTGGCAGGGAACCTGCATGTGTGGTGAGAATGGGCATAAGCGTCCTTCTTCGGCATGTCGCGTTTGGTTGGAAGCGAAAGACCGCTGCCGCTCGGTGCGTTTGAGCGCGGGTTTCGTCGTTTGTTGATGTTCGGCTGATGCAACATGCTTCAATTCAGCCGTTGAAACCGACCGCCCGACCAGCCGTGGTAAAAAATGCAGTCGGGTGGGGCGGCAGGGTCGTTGCAGACAGCGAGCCGGCCGGTGGTCTGCAGAAGATCGAGCCCATTCGAGCCGCGCACGACGGAGGCGGAGGCGGCATAGAATTGCTCGGGCGTGCCGGTCCAGGCGGCAGTGAGAAAAGTTTCGACGAGGCACTGAGCCGCGCCGCAGACGGGTCGCGCAAGCGGCGGGCCGCAGTCGATCGCATCCCACCAGATGACCACGTCGTTGCGGCCATCTCCGTCGATGTTGCCGATGAGCAGATGGCCCGGGCCCCGTGTCACCGGCTGGCGACCACAGACCCGCGTGACGTGGGTGTAGGCGACATCCACCATCGCATCGTTTGCCGGTGTGGGCGCAGGCGGTTGAGCCGGGGAGCCCGCCGGGGGCTGCGGGGCAAGCCCCGCAGCCCCCGGCGGGCTTGGCGCCCAGCCCAGACCGATGTCGCGGAATTTACCCGCGCAGAAATCAATGAGCTGCAGCCAGGCGCTTTGCAGTCCGGTGGTCGGAATGTTGACGCGCCCCAGAAAACTCTCCACCTGAAAGCCGTTCGCCTGCATGAGTGCCGGAAAGAATGGGTCGGATGCCGAGAGAGCCACTGTCCACGCATCATCAAAGTAGTCGAAGCTCACTGGCGGAAGCTGAAACGTGGTGCCACCTGCGATGATCTTGACGTCGCGGGTTTCATTGCCGAGCTCATCGCGCGGGGGGCCGAGGACTTGTTTGGAAAACCGCATCTGGAGAGCCCCCGGTGCGGTCACAGTCGCGTGCATGTCCTGCGGGCCCTGCCAATCCGGGCGCATGGGCGAGCGCTCGCCGCAGGAGAGCGCCACGGAAAAATCGGGCAGCGTGGCGGTGCCGAAGAAGAAATCACCGTTGTCGTAGCTCCCCGGCGTCCAGACCTGTTGCCCCGCCGCCGGGAGCGGCAGCAGCGCGATCAGCAGGGCTGCGATCAGCCGTGCCATGTGGATCCTGCGGGATCGTCGGTGCCGATGATATGGTAGAGCGCGGCCGCGCCGGTCATCGAGGGCACCGCTGTGTGCATGAGGCCTTCGGGCACTGACATCGTATCGCCGGGCGCCAGGGTAGCGCTGCCGCCCTCCCAGGTGACCCGCCAGTGGCCAGTGACTGGCATCAGTACCGAGGGGCGGTCATGCTGGTGCATCTCTTCGGTCGCGGAACCGCGCGTCAGCAGCGCCACCTCGAAGCCGGGGCGGTCGCGCAGCATCGCATCCGGGCCGATGACCTTGGCCGGTGTGCGGTCGGCCAGCGCCACCATATCCCAGTAGCGCGCCACATAGCCGGGCACCACTTCCGCCGTGGTGGGCTCGGGGTAGGTTTTCAGCTCCTCCTCGGAGAGCAGCGGCATGAGCTTCACCCCCTCGGGCAGCGCCTCGCCCTTCTTCGTGTCGTAGAGCTTGCCCTCCTCAGAAAGCACCAGCCCGTGATCCGCCGCATCCTCGATCACCTGCGGGGCCCAGATCACACCGCCGCCCGCGTCGTCCCCGCCGAGGATCGCCATGATCATCCCGTAGTCATCGCCGATGTTCTCGAAGCCGCGGAAAATGCCGGTGGGAATGTTGAAGATGTCGCCTTCCTCCAGCATCACCTCGCCCGCGTCGCCCCATCGGCCCCAGAAGAAGCGCCAGCGGCCCTTGAGCACAAAGAACACCTCCGCCGTGCGGTGGCTGTGCAGCGAGTTGCGGCATTTGGGCGGCTGGCCCGCGGCGCCGATGTTGAAGCCATGCGGGATGGAGATATGCACGTGCTGGTCGGGGCTTTCGGAGACGCCGCCGCCGATGATCGTGAAGTTCTCCTTCTGGTCGGAACCGGGCGTATGCGCGTCAATGAAGGCGGTCTTGCAGGGCCTCAGATCGCCGTAACGGACGATGCGGGTTTCCATCTCTTGGGGTGTCATATCACTGGTCCTTGTCTGAATGGGAAATTGGGGATGCGCGATCACCCCATCCCCGGCGGACGCAGGTTCAGACGGCGGGCGCGCAGAGACGCCCGCCAGATGTGATACCGTCGTAAAGGTTCGCCCATCGCGAGGGGCATCAGAGCTCTCCGGTCTGCAGCAGAATCTGTTTCCAGATCGTGGTCTCGTCGAAGATGACATATTCGCGGCGCAGACCCCAAGGGCCGAATTCCGCATGGCTAATGCCGAGTAAATAGACCTCGGCCCCCGTGGGCGCGCCAAAGCGGCCCCAGCCGGAGTGTGTGCCATGCAGCGACCAGCGCAGCGCGGCACGCGGCGGCATCATCGGGTCCTCGCGCCCGATCTGGTGGTCGATCTGGAAAGTGGCATCGGGAAAGGCCGCGCGCAGACCCATCCAGAACTGATCCACATCGCCGTGGCTGTGGCCCGTGTGCCCGCCGGGGTACTCCACCTGAACTGCGCGGTCGTACTCGGCGGGGATCGCTGCCATATCCGCCCCCATGATCCGGGTGAGGAGATCGGCGTATCTGGCACCCCATTCGTTGTCATTGCCCCGGCCCTTATACGGGCCCGGCTGATCGGTCGCGGGGGTAAGCGGCGGCACGCAGGCCTCGGGGCCGCCTTCGCGCGCGATGAGATCGGCGGCATAGGCTTTCGGCTCCCACCCCAGTTGGCGGACGATGGCGCCCTGATCGCGGATCAGCCATTCATCGTTGATCTGATTGTCGATCGCGTGGCAGTCCGCAAGAATGCGGTAGGTCAGCTTCTTGCCCGTCGCGGTGCCATAGACCCCGTCATGCGCGTGGGTCGCGGTGCTGAGCAGCCGGTGCGAACTCAGCATCCCCTCCTCCGGCGTGCCGGACCAGATCACGTCCTCACCCAGAAGCGTCCTGTCGGGGAACTCGGCGAGCGTGGCCATGGTGGCACCAATGACGTTCGCATTGCCGACCACCACGGACGCGGGCGAGCGCACCACGATATCGTCAGAGTAATACTGGTGCAGGGTCGCGATGCCGCGATCCTCCCAGATCTCCTTGGTGATCCCGATGATGTAGTCGGGGAAATCGCGAAACTTCGGATCGAAGCCTTTCATGAAGTCTGTCCTTTGGGTGCGCGGGCGGAGCCGCGGATGATAAGCGGGCCATCGAGCGTGATGCGACGCGGAGCCATGTCGTCGTCATTGAGGCGCGCCATCAGCACCTCGACCGTGGCGGCGACCATGCGCCCGGCGGGCTGCCGCACGGTGGTCAGATCATAGCTGGGCCAGTGCGACAGGCTCACATCGTCATAGCCGACGACCGAGACATCCTGCGGCACGCTGAGGCCCAGCTCGTAGCGCAGCACATCCATCACCGCGAAGGCCATGTGATCATTGGCGACGAAAACGGCATCGGGGGGATTGGCCCGCTTGAACATCTTACGCGCGGCCTCTTTAGCCGTCTCAAAGTCGAAATTTCCCAAGCCGCGAGCATACATGGTCATCCCCGCCGCCTCCAGCCCGGCGATGAAGCCGCGTTCGCGGTCGATCTGGGTCGAGGCGCCTTCCCAGCCGGCGATATGCGCGATGCGTTTATGCCCGCCTGCGATCAGAAAGTCTGCCAGCTTGCGCCCGCCGGCCTCATTGTCCGAGGCGATGGAGGTCAGCCGGTCGTCATACTGGTGCCGGTTGAAGAGCACGATGGGAATGCCGAGGCCCTCGCAGCGCTGGGTGAGATCGTTGGACAGGCCCACGGAGGCAGCGATGATCGCATCGACCTGGTAGTCGAGCAACTCGTCGATGACCGTCTGCGTGGCCGCGGTGTCGTTCGAAGCCATGAAGACAAGCACGTGATAGCCCTCGGCCTGCAGCGCTTTGCTGAGCCGCTCGATGGCCTCGGGGTAGAACTGGTTTTCCAGGTAGGCAACGACGAGCCCGATGATCCGGCTGCGCCCGGTGATCAGCGAGCGGGCGAGCACATTCGGGCGGTAGCCAAGCGCGTCAGCCGCCTTGCGCACCTTCTCCGCCGTGCCCTTGCTCACGGAGGCGCCGGGCGTGAACACCCGGCTCACCGCAGAGCGGCTGACCCCGGCCTTTTCGGCCACATCGAGGGCGGTCACCTTGCTCATCAGCCCGCGGTCCAGCCACCGTCAATGAGCATCGAGGTGCCGGTGACCATCGCCGAGGCGTCGGAGGCGAGAAACAGGACCGCCCCCATGATGTCCTCGACCTCGCCGACGCGCGGCAGCTTGATCTTGTCAAGGATCCAGGCGAGGCGCTCGGGAGTGTCGAAGGTGACCTGGCTGAGTGGCGTGCGGATGAAAGTCGGGCAGATGGTGTTGATGCGAATGCCTGCCTTGCCCCATTCGATGGCCATGGCCTTGACCATGCCTTCGAGCCCGTGTTTCGACGCGCAATAGACCGCACGGTCGACGCCCCCCACATGCCCCATCTGGCTGGAGACATGGATGATGGAGCCGGGTTTTCCCTGCGCGATCAGCGCTTTGGCAGCCTCGACAGAGAGAAAGTAGGCGCCGCGCAGGTTGAGGTTCATGACCGCGTCATAATCCTCGGGCGTGGTCTCCGTGGCCGGGGAATGCCGCGCGAGCCCGGCGGAGTTGACCACGATGTCGAAGGGCGCGTCGAAGGCTGCGGCGAGGGCGCTGACGTCGCTCTGGTCGAGCGGCAGGGCTTGCGCGGACCACCCCTGGACCGCCATCGCATCCACCGCCTCCTGCAGCAGCTCCGCGCGCCGCGCGGCACAGACCACATGGGCGCCCGCCTCCGCAAGCGCCACAGCACACCCCAGGCCAATGCCCGACGACGCCCCAGTGACCAAGGCACGCTTGCCCGTCAAATCAAAGCTCGGCGTCCGGGGCAGTTCACTCACGAGGCAACCCCTGTCTCCTGATCAAACCCAACGCGGGCCTTGTTGAACTCGCGCATCCGCGCCAGCACATCCACACCGATCTGGTCGTACATGTGCAAAAGGTCGACCATAACCCAATTCTCGCGGATCAACCCGTTTTCCACCCGCCAGAAATCCAAGCTGCGCATCTCGATTTTCTTGCCCGTGGGCGCGATGCCCAGCCAGCCGCCGTGGGTGATCGACTGGACCATATCGGGCCAGCCGGTCACGGCCGCATAGTTCCGATCGCCGAAGAAATGATACTCGACCTCGTCGAGATACTGCCCCCGATCCGGCATCCCGTTCAGGAAGGGGATCTGGTGCCACTTGCGGAAGCCTTCGATGCCGCGCCCGGTGCCTATGCCGCAGGGTCCATACCAGGTCATGCGCGGATGCCAGAAGCGCTCCATCTCCATGACCTCGGGCCCGCCCTGCGACGGGTGGCGTTTCAGATGCGCCAGCATGTCGACGATGTGCCGGCAGGTGGCAGCGCCCTGCTCCGCGTCGTAAGGCCCCGGCACCAGCCCGTCGCAGGTGGCAGGCCCCGGCACATGCCACTCCCGCCCCAAAGATGGCACCATCGGCCAGGCCCCCGCCTGCATCATCACCTCCGGCAGATCCCAGAGTGCCTGCATCTCGACGATCTTGCCGTCCTCGAAGCGATAGAATTCGTGGAACCGCATGTGCACCAGATGCCCGGTAGGGGGAATATCCAGCCAGGGCGCGCGGAAGGTGCCGGTATAGAACCCGCCGCAGCCGACCCAATCGACCCCTTCAGGCGTCGGCCCCGCCATCACGATGTGATCGCGCCGCTCCATATCGGGGACCGCGCGCAGAAGCGGTGCATAGGCAGCCTCCACATAAGCGTCGATGCCTTCGACCGTCTCAAACGGAAAAGCCAGACGAAACACCGCATCCGGCACGCAGAGGCCACGCAGCACGGTGCGAAGCTCGCCGAGATCGAAGTCGTACATTGCCGCCCGCAGCGGCGCGAGAAACTCTTTATGATAGGAATGTGCGTCCATGTCTTCTTCTGGCCAAAAATATCCCGGGGGAGGCGCAGCGCGCCGGGGGCAGAGCCCCCGCTATTCGGCGGCGTCCAGCGCCGGCGCACCCTCACCGTAAGGCACATTCACCCCGCCATACCGGCGGACCCGCAGGTTGCACTGCTCCGCATGACCGACAAAACCCTCCAACATGCAGAGCCGAGAACCGTAAGCGCCGATCTCGGCGGCTGCCGCATCCGTCGTGACCTTCTGATAGCTGTGCGTTTTCAGGAACTTGCCAACCCAGAGCCCGCCTGTATAGCGCCCCGCCTTCTTGGTCGGCAGCGTGTGGTTGGTGCCGATCACCTTGTCGCCATTGGCGACATTGGTGCGCGGACCCAGGAACAGCGCGCCATAACAGGTCATATGCTCGAGGAACCAGTCGTCGCGGTCCGTCATGACCTGCACGTGCTCCGAGGCCACGTCATCGGCGACCCACAGCATCTCGTCATAGCTGTCACAGAGGATGACTTCGCCATATTCTTTCCAGCTCACCCGCGCGGTCTCGGCTGTGGGCAGGATCTCGAGGATGCGCTCAATCTCCGCGAGCGTCTCCTGCGCCAGTTTGCGCGAGTTCGTGAGCAGCACCGCGGGTGAGTTGTAGCCATGCTCGGCTTGCCCCAGCAGATCCGTCGCGCACATCTCCGCATCGACGGTGGCGTCGGCGATCACCATGGTCTCCGTGGGGCCTGCGAAAAGGTCGATGCCGACCCGGCCGAAGAGCTGACGCTTGGCCTCGGCGACGAAGGCGTTGCCGGGGCCGACGATCATGTGCACGGGGTCAATCGTCTCCGTCCCCAGCGCCATCGCGCCCACCGCCTGGATGCCGCCCATCACGTAAATCTCATGCGCGCCCCCCAGATGCATGGCGGCGATCACCCCCGGGTTCGGCTTCCCCTGGAACGGCGGCGTACAGGCGATGATGCGCGGGACCTTGGCCACGCTGGCCGTCGCCACAGACATATGCGCCGAGGCCACCATCGGAAACTTGCCGCCGGGCACGTAGCAGCCCACAGACTGCACGGGGATGTTCTTGTGCCCGAGGATCACGCCCGGCATCGTCTCCACTTCAATGTCCAACATCGAGTCGCGTTGCGCTTGCGCGAAGTTGCGCACCTGCTCCTGGGCGAAGGTGATGTCTGCGAGTTCGCGCGGGGAGAGTTGCGCGATCAGATCGTCGATCTCGGACGGGCTCAGCCGGAAGGAGGCCGGGGTGTAGCTGTCGAACTTCTCGCTCAGCGCGCGGACCGCCGCATCGCCGCGCGCCTCGATATCGGCGAGCGTCGCCTCGACCGCCGCCCGCGTCTTGGCATCCTCCTCAGCGCGCTCGGCCTCGGGCTTGCCGCGTTTGAGATACTCAATTGCCATCACTCACCTCATTGATCGGGCCGGGGCGGGCGTTTCTCGCCCCGGTCAAAGGCTTCCCAGCCCTCACCGCCGAAAACATCGACGCCGAGCTGGGCCAGAACATGCGGGAAATCGACCATCACCCAATTGTCGGTGATCCTGCCGTCCTCGACCTTCCAGAAGTCCATGTACCGAATGTCCACGCGCTTGCCGGTGGGGGCCACCCCCATGAACGGGCCGGAGTGCGTCGCCTCCTGTCGCCCGAAGGCCGCCGCCCATTCGCCCATGTAGAGCCGCGCCTCATCGACACAGACCTTGTCGGAAAACGCCGCCTGGAAGGGGCGTTGCCAGTTGTCCTGGAACTCCCGCAGCCCGTTTTTCGTGCCACAGCCTTGGTTGCCCCTCCAGCGGAAAGTCTCGGCAAAGAAGGCACCGATGTCGTCGATGCGGTGGTCGTTCAGCCCGTCGACCATAGCTTCGATCACGGCGCGGGTCGCGTCGGTCTGGCTCATGTCCGTGTTGCGGCTGAGCGCGGCCTGTTCGGGGCGGCTGCCCTTCATGGCTGGCCTCGGGATTTGAGTATTTGAAGACGGGTGAAAGGCGGATCCTCGCAGAAGGAGACCGCGCTTGTCGCGCGTCCAAGCCGCGCAGGAGCGGAGCCCTCGACAGGTCGCACGCGAACGCTCATCCCTTGACCGCCCCCGCTGTGAGCCCCGACACGATCTGACGCTGGAAGACCATGACCAGCAGGAACAATGGCGCGGTGATGGAGACTGCGGCGGCCACGGCCTCCACCTGGTCGGTCGTGGTGGTCTCGCGGTTGAAGTACCCGGCGATGGCCGGAACCATCGTCTGGTTCTGCGCATCGAGCAGCAGCGAGGTGACGAGGAAGTCGTTGTACCCCAGCAGGAACGAGAAGAGCCCGGTGGTAATGACGCCCGGCCACATGACCGGCATGATCACCCGGCGGAAGGCCTGGAAATGCGAACAGCCATCGACCCGGGCGGCCTCGTCCAGCTCGGCGGGAATGTTCTGGAAGAAGCTGCGCAGCATCCAGATGGTGAAGGGCTGGTTGATCGAGACGAGAACCGCGATCACCGCCCAGGGCTGGCCGTAGAGCGTGGGCGCGCCTTCGCCGAAGATAGGCCGCAGGATTTCAGAGGAGTTGATGAAGACCGGCAGGTAACCCGCGACGAGCACTGAGTGCGGCAGCGCGCGGAAGATCAGGGCGAGGATCAGGAGCCAGAACGCCAGGTCGGAGCCGGAGCGGGCGAGCCCGTAGCCCGCAAGCGTGCCTACCGTGAGCGAGATGGTGACAACGCCCGCCGTCACCAGCATGGAGTTGAGGAAGTTGCGGTAAAATTCGTTCTCGGCCCAGACGGCGACGTAATGGTCGGTTGTGAGGCCGATGACCGGCGTGCCGAGCGGGCCGAGGAGGCTGTTGAGCGGGCCGAGGATGATCGGCAGGAGACCGAAGAAGACCAGGATAAAGGCAATGGCATAGACCAGCGCGCCGACAAGCCAGCCAAGCACGATCAGGCCGGGCGGGCAGTACTGCTGCACCAGGCCGGGCAGACGCGTGAAGGCCCAGCGTATCGCGAAGAAGAGCACGACCAGGCCGAGGAGGATGTCGAGCACCGAGAGCCCATCGCCGCCCGCGCGGGTGACCGGGCCAAAAATCACGTCCCAGGGGCTGTCGGCGAAGGCGTCCACGGGAGATTTGAAGCTCATCACCGCGATCCAGAAGATCGGGAAGGCGGCGAGCAGGCACCAGAAGGCGAGGAAGGCACCGGAGGAGAGGCGCAGCGCGGCGGACTGCTGCATGGCCTTGGACGTCGACATCAGTGCGCGCTCCCTTTGTGGTCGCGCCAGGTGCGGCGCAGTGGCAGGATCAGCAGGAGAACGATCCCGATCATGGTCAGCATGGCCGAGGCGGAGGCGCGGCTCATCGCCCGGTTGCCGGCGTCATCCGGTGTCATGAAGTCGTAGGTCAGCCACTGCAGCGAGATCACATGCGCCTGGCTGCGGAAGCCGACAATCGCTTCGAATTCGCGGTAGGTGTCCATCAGATGGATCAGCGCGATGAAGACGATCAGCGGCATCAGATGCGGGATGATCACATGGCGCAGACGCTCCCACCGGCTGGCGCCGTCGATCACGGCGGATTCCAGCGTGTCCATGTTCACGGTCTGCAGGCCGGCATAGAAGATCACGAAGGCGAAGGGCGCGGAACTCCAGACCTTGTAGAAATACATCAGCAGCTCGATGGTCCAGGCTTGGGCGAACATGGAGATGTTCTGGCCGGACCAGCGCTCCATCAGCGCGGTCAGAATGCCGTCGCCGACGAAGAGCCAGTAGATCGAGAGGGCGCCGATCACCGGAGTGATGATAAAGGGCAGGAGCGAGATGAAGATGATCGGCCCGCGGATCGAACGTGTGGCGTTGTTGACCGCAATGGCGATCGCGAGGCCGACGCCGAGCACCAGAGGCAGGGTCAGCAGCGTGTAGGTCAGCGTGAAGCGCAGGGCGCGCCAGAAGTCGACCTGCATCATGTCATTCCAGCTTCCCTGGCCGACCGCGTCCCAGAACTTGTCCATTTGCAGGACGTTTTTGTAGCTTTGCAAACCGACCCACCGCGTTTCGGTCACCGTCTTGCCGGTCTCATCCAGCACCGGGACCGTCTTGACCTCGGTCGTGCAGGTCTGCGTCAGGAAACCTGGTGTACAGGTCTCGACCTCGACCCGTTCGAGGATCGGCTGGGTGACCTGAAAACTCTGAATGAAAACGCTGACCAGCGGGGCCGCGATGAAGAGCAGCATCATGAAGACGGATGGCCCGACGAAGGCTGCAAATGTCTTGAATTTCACGCTGTTCTCCTTGCGGCAAACCGGTTTGCAAAGGGGCCGTGGGGATCTGCAAAACGCCCGTCCGGCGATGCTGACCGACCCACTGGCAAAAGGGCTGGCCGGGCGCACCCGGCCAGCGCCCGCTTACTCGAGCACGCCCGCTTCCTTGGCGGAGGTCGTGTAGGCCTCTTCGACGGCCGCAAGGGTCGCAGCCGCGTCGCGCTCGCCGGTCAGGAAGGCCGGCAGCTCGTTGCCAAGTGCGGTATGCAGCAGGCCCATCTGGGTGGTCGAGGGGTATGCCGGCGGCGCCGGATTGGCCGTCGCCGTGGCGATTGCACCGGCGGCGATCTCGGTCGGCTCGTAGCCGCCTACCAGCCAGATGGCCGCATCGTTGGCCCCCTGCACCATCTCCGTGTCCAGCCCTTCCATGGCCAGACGGAAGGCGGCCTCCGCTTCCTCATCGGAGATGTTCTTGGCGATCACGATGCCGTCCCACCACAGCGTGGTGGCAGGCGCCCCATCGGCCGTGGCCTTGGGCGCCGCCGCCATCGCGACCTTGCCCACCACCTGGCTTTCCGCTTCATCGTTCATGGCACCTGCCCGGCTGGCCCAGAGGTTCGCCATGGCAATCTTGCCCTGTTGGAACTGCTGCTGCACATAGGTCGAGTCGCTGACCAGCACCTCGGGGTCGGTGAATTCCAGCGCCTTCTTCATCGTCTCGAGGGACGCCAGGCCAGCCTCCGAGTTCACCGCGGTGGTGTTGTCGTCGTTGAAGAAGGTGCCGCCGTGGCCGGGGTAGAGGTTGACGAACTCCTGCGCGAGGTTCCAGCCGGATTTCATCGTGGCCCCTAGCGGATATTCGACCACACCTGCCTCCTTGATCTTCTCGGCGGCGGCATAGACCTCGTCCCACGTGGTGGGTGTCTCGATGCCCAGATCGGCCAGAATGTCGGATCGGTACATCAGGTGCTGCGTGTTCACCATCATCGCCACGGCCATGATCTGACCGTTGATCCGGATCAGCTGGTTGGGGCTGAGGTTTGCCCCGTATTTTTCGACCAGATCATCGAGCGGACGAATGGTACCCGCGTTCAGGAGCGGCGTGATGGTGCCGTTGGAGACGCCGCCGATGTGGTAGAGCGAGGGGTTCGCCTCAAACGCCGCGGGCTGCTTGGTCCGGAACTCCTGATCCAGCTCGGCCTGGAAATTTCCGCATTCGGCCATGGCGTCCGTCACCGCTTTCCAGGCTTCAAAGCCCGCGCTGAGCGACTTGATCGGCACCTCGTTTTGATAGGAGCAGGCCAGCGCCGCGCTCCCCATCAGCGAGACAACACCCGCCAGTGCGATTTTTTTCAAAAACATTTGCAAACTCCCTTTTGCAGTTTTGCGGGGTGCATCTTGCAAGGCTGCACCCGTTGGTTGGCCCCCTGAGCAGGGGCGTATCGGGTCAGGCGCTCTGCGCGCGGTGGTGCTCATCTCGTTCCGCGCGCATGCCTGTATCGGTGTCGAAGAGGTGGCAGATACCGACCGGCACGTTGAAAGACACCGTCTCGCCGATCTCCGCCCGGAATTCCTTGTGCGCTTTCACCGAGACAAGCTGGCCGCCCGCGCGCACCGTGAGCATCGTCGCGTCGCCCAGAAGCTCGATGGTGTAGATCGGCGCGGTGATCTGTCCGCCTGCATCTTCCGCGAGCGTCGCGTCCTCGGCGCGGAACCCCAGGGTGACCGGACCATCGGGACCCGAGAGACCCGAGATCGAAACCTTGTCGCCGATGAACGTGCCGTCGCGCATCTCGCCGTCCATCAGGTTCATCGCGGGGCTGCCGATGAAGCTCGCCACGAAGGTGTTCGCGGGGTGGTCGTAGATCTCGGTCGGCGTGCCGACCTGCTGGACCTTGCCCTGCTTCATCACCACCACACGATCCGCCAGCGTCATCGCCTCGATCTGGTCGTGGGTCACGTAGACGGTGGTGACCTTCAGCTCGTGACTGAGGTTCTTGATCTGCGCGCGGGTCGACACCCGAAGCTTGGCGTCGAGGTTCGACAGCGGCTCGTCCATCAGGAAGACGTTCGGCTCGCGCACGATCGCCCGGGCGAGCGCCACGCGCTGACGTTGACCGCCCGACAGCTCGGCGGGTTTGCGATGCAGGAAATCGTCGAGCTCCACCATGGCCGAGGCCCGGCGCACCCGCTCATCATGTTCGGCCTCGGGCACCTTGCGGACCTTGAGCGGGAAGCGGATGTTCTCGTAGACGTTCATGTTGGGGTAAAGCCCGTAGGACTGGAACACCATTGCGACGTCGCGATCCTTGGGGTCGAGGTCGTTCACGACGCGCCCGTCAATCACGATTTCGCCCTCGGTCGCATCCTCGAGCCCTGCGATCATGCGCATCGTGGTCGTCTTGCCGCAGCCTGACGGACCCAACAGCACGAGAAACTCCTGATCGGCAATGGTGAGGTCGAAATTGTCGACACCAACGAAGCTGCCCCATCGCTTGTTGACGTTGCGCAACTGGATTTCGGCCATGTGTCCCCCACTGTCGCAGACCCGATTTTGTCGGATTGAAATCACGCTAGACATCACCGACGGCGCTTGGCAAGGATTTTTTGCACACGTGTGCAAACCCCGATGACGACCTCCAGGATCCCTTAGAATGCCCGATCTGCGACACGAGATTCATGATATCTTAAACACTGTTCTTGCCGGTAACGATGCCGCGCTGCGGCGGGCCTGCGCGGGTGTGCTGGACCCGGCCTGCGTCTTTGAAATCTCGCATCCCTTGGGTCGTCTGGAGGGGCTCGACGACATCATTCAGGGCTTCTACGACCCTCTGCGCGCTGCGTTGCGGCACGTCTACCGAAGGGACGAAATATTCATCGGAGGGGCCAACCGCCGTGCCGCAGGCGGGCAGTGGATCGCGACCGTCACGCACTACGTCGGCACCTTCGATGCTGCATTTTTTGGCATGAATCCCTCCGGCCGGCTGGCGTTTTTGCGCGCCGGCGAATTCTACAGAGTGGCGAACGGGCGCATAACCCAGGCGCGAATCATCCTCGATTTGCCGGATCTGATGCGGCAAGCGGGGCGCGATCCTTTTGGCGGGTTGCTCGGGCTGGAGACACTGTTCCCGGGCCCCGCGACCCACGACGGGGTGCTGCCGCAGACAGGAGATGGCAGCGCGAGCCTTGATCTGGTGGAGGCGATGCTGGGTGATCTGCACCTCTATGACCCCACAACCGGGGCATCGCGTGGCCAGACCGGCCCAGACGGCTATTGGGCAGAGGATATGATGTGGTACGGGCCCTGCGGCATCGGCTCGAACTACCGCTGGGAGGGGTTCGTGAAGGATCACCGCGCGCCGTTTCTGAGCGCCTTCCCCGACCGGAAGGGCGGCAACCACTACTGTCGGATCGGAGATGGGAACTACGCCGCCATCTCGGGCTGGCCGTCGATGACGATGACGCATCAGGGGTCCTATCTGGGCGTGCCGCCGACGGGCCAGCGGCTCACGCTGCGGGTGATGGATTTCTACCGCTGCGCCGGCGGCAAGATCGCCGAGAACTGGGTGCTGCTCGATTACATGGACCTGATGGATCAGATGGGGGTGGATCTGATCGCCCGGTCCAACGCGATGTCAGCTTAAGGCCCTCACGGCAGCGACAATCCCATCGCGCGAGGGCAGCGTGGCGGCATAGGCCGGGCCCGTGGCGATGAAGCTGTCCTCGGCGGTATAGCGTGTAGCGGTCCGACCATGCTCGGACATCAGCGCCATCAGCGCCTCCGCCTGCCCGCCGGTGCGGCGGCATTCATCCACGATCAGCACATGGGCGCAGGGTTTGATCGCCTCAAGCAGCGCGGCTTCGGGCAGTGGCGCCAGCCAGCGCAGGTCGATGACACGGGTGGCGATCCCGTCTTGCTGCAACAGCTTTTGCCCCTGGCGCGCCA
This sequence comes from Roseobacter sinensis, assembly GCF_025755255.1. Classification (GTDB taxonomy): domain Bacteria; phylum Pseudomonadota; class Alphaproteobacteria; order Rhodobacterales; family Rhodobacteraceae; genus Roseobacter; species Roseobacter sinensis. Next base: position 169,762 of record NZ_JALIEB010000002.1, read on the forward strand.
AGTAATACCCGTTCCCGTAGGTCACGATGGCCACATCGCCCCCCTGCCCATGAACCCCGACCTCCCCAAGCGCTGCGCGCTGGTCAGGCGCGGGGTAGCGCGTCATCCAGGCCCCATCGCCCGGATCATGCAGATCGCGCATGGGGTAGAGCGCAATGGGCTCGACCACCACGCAGACGCGTTGTTCGTCGCGCGCGAGGCGGTGGCATTCGCGCAGCATCATGGCAGCCTCGGCGCCGCTCGACGGGCAGGCAATCACCAGCCCCGGAATATCGCGCAGCACCGCAAGCGAGTTATCGTTGTGGAAATGCCCGCCAAAGCCTTTCTGGTACCCGAGCCCGGCGATGCGCAGCACCATCGGGTTGGTCCACTGCCCGCGGCTGAAGAAGGGCAGCGTCGCCGCCTCGCCGCGCAGCTGGTCCTCGGCATTGTGCAGATAGGCGAGGAACTGGATCTCAGGCATCGGGACAAAGCCGTTATGCGCGGTGCCGATGGCCAGCCCGAGGATCGATTGCTCATCGAGCAGCGTGTCGATGACACGGGTGGCGCCAAAGCGGCTCTGCAGCTTCTGCGTGACGCCGTAGACCCCGCCCTTGCGGCCCACATCCTCGCCCATGATCAGCGTCTCGGGATGGGTCAGCATCAGATCATGCAGCGCCCAGTTGATGATGCGCGACATCGGCTGGGGGCTGTCCATCTGGCCCATGTCACTGCCGAAGGTCGCGGCACGCGTCTCCGGATCCGGACCGTTTGTGGCAGCACAGGGGCGGCGCGGCGGGACCAGGCTGGCCATCACGTCCTGCGCGGTGGTGAGATGCGGCCGCTCCGCCACCTTGGCAGCCTCGACCGCAACCGCCGTCAGCGTCTCGTCGTAGATCCGGGCCAGATCGTCCGGCGAGGCCGCGCCCGCTTGCACCAAAAGACGGGCAGAATGCAGCAGCGGGTCGTTCGCCTCCTCCGCCTCGACCTCCGCCCGTGGCAGATAGCTGGTGGCGACATCCGCCCCCGCATGACCATAGAGCCGGACCATCCGCAGGTGCAGGAGTGCGGGCTTGCGCTGACGCCGGACGTAGTCGGCGGCCTCGGATGCGACGGCATAGGTCTCGAAGAGATCGAGCGCGTTGGCCTCGAAATACCGCAACCCGGGCCGATGCTGCAGCGAGGCCTTGATCCACCCCGGGGGCGTCTTGGTGGAGATGCCGATGCCATTGTCCTCGCACACCATCAGCAGAGGCAGAGCCGCCCCCTGCACCGATGTCCAGCCCGCGGCATTGATCGTCCCCTGCGCAGTGGAGTGGTTGACGGAGGCATCGCCGAAGCTGACCATCGCAATGCCGTCCTCGGGCAGGGCCCGATGTTCCGGCGCCTGCCGCCGCGCGAGCCCCAGGCTATAGGCCGCCCCCAGCGCCTTCGGCAGATGGCTGGCGATGGTCGAGGTCTGCGGCGGGATCATCAGCGGCTTGCTGCCCAAGACCTTGTGTCGCCCGCCGCTGGTGGGGTCATCCGAGGAACAGGCGAAGCTCAGCAGCATGTCGCGCATCATGCCAGGCTGCCCCGCCTGATCGGCGCGCGCGAGCTGAAAGGCCGCATCGCGGTAGTGCAGGAAGGCGATGTCATCGACCCGCAGGGCATGGGCGACAGCGGCCATGCCCTCATGTCCCGAGGAGCCGATGGTATAGAACCCCTGCCCTGCCTTCTGCATCGCACGGCTCTGAATATCGAGCGCACGGCTCGTCACCTGCGCCCGGTAGAGCCGCAGCGCCTCATCCGGACGCAGCGGACCCGCGGGCGCGGCCCCGTCCGGAAAATCCTCCGCCGCAACTCGCCTGAGAAAATTGGTGTGGACGATCTCGACGCGGTCCATCCCTGCCTCTCTCTTTGCACCCGGTCTGCTGCGCGCCGGCTTCTTCTGGCCAAAAATATCCTCGGGGGAGTCCGCCGCAGGCGGGCGGGGGCAGACAGCCCCCTCAACCGATCAGAAAAACGCCTGCAGGCCGGTCTGCGCACGCCCCAGGATCAGCGCGTGCACATCATGGGTGCCCTCGTAGGTATTCACCGTCTCGAGGTTCATCATGTGGCGGATCACTTGGAACTCGCCTGAAATGCCGTTGCCGCCATGCATGTCCCGCGCCATCCGCGCAATCTCCAGCGCCTTGCCGCAGTTGTTGCGCTTGACAATCGAAATCATCTCGGGCGCGGCCTCGGCCCGATCCATCAACCGGCCGACCTGCAGCGAGGCCTGCAAACCCAAAGCGATCTCGGTCTGCATATCCGCCAGCTTCTTCTGGTAAAGTTGTGTGCCGGCGATCGGTTTGCCGAACTGCTTGCGGTCGAGCCCGTATTGACGCGCCGCGTGCCAGCAGAACTCCGCAGCCCCCATCGTGCCCCAGCTGATGCCATAACGCGCACGGTTCAGGCACCCGAACGGCCCTTTCAGCCCCTGAACGTTCGGCAGCAGGGCCTCTTCACCGACCTCAACGCCATCCATGACAATTTCGCCGGTCACGGAGGCGCGTAAGGAGAGTTTGTTGCCCACCTTCGGCGCCGACAACCCTTTCAGTCCCTTGTCCAGAACGAAACCGCGGATCTTGCCGTCATGGGCCTCGGACTTTGCCCAGACCACGAAAACATCGGCGATGGGCGCATTCGAGATCCACATCTTCGAGCCCGTCAGACGATACCCCGTGGCCGTCTTCTCGGCGCGCGTCTTCATGCCCGCAGGATCAGAGCCCGCATCGGGCTCGGTCAGGCCGAAACATCCAATCCATTCGCCGGCACAGAGCTTCGGCAGATACTTCTCCCGCTGCGCCTCGGAGCCATAGGCATAGATCGGGTAGATCACGAGGCTCGACTGCACCGACATCATCGAGCGGTACCCGCTGTCCACACGTTCGATCTCTCGCGCCACGAGACCATAGGAGACGTAAGAGCCGCCCAGACCGCCGTAGGTCTCGGGGCAGGTGACCCCCAGAAGCCCCATCTCACCCATGTCGCGGAAAATCTCGGGGTCGGTGAGTTCCTTCTCGAAGGCCTCGATGATGCGCGGCTGAAGCTTTTCCTGCGCATAGGCCTGCGCGCTGTCGCGGATCATGCGCTCGTCTTCTGCCAGTTGATCGTTCAGCCGGAACGGATCCGACCAGTCGAACGCGCCCAGATCGGGGGCGTCCTTGGCGTTCAGGATTGGTGTCTCGACGTTCATCTGATCTCCTCCTGTTCCGGGCGGGCATTCGCACCCATTATTGCAAAAGCGCGCGCAAATGACTAACGATCCTTTGTCCTGTCAGTCATGAGAAAAACTCATATGTTCCTGCCGCGCCGCTACCTGCCGTCAATGTCTGCGCTCCTGGCCTTCGAGGCGACCGCGCGGCTGGGAAGTGCGACACAGGCGGCTGCGGAGCTGTCGCTGACCCAGAGTGCGGTGAGCCGCCAGCTGAAAGCGCTCGAAGACCAACTCGGTGTTGCGCTCCTGACCCGTGCCGGGCGCGGGCTGGTGCTCACGCCCAGGGGTCAGGATTATGTGCGCGAAGTCCGCGGCATGCTGCAACGACTGGCGCAAGCGACGGTGTCGGTGCAGACCGAGGCGGAGGGCGGGCCGCTGAACCTCGCGATCCTGCCGGCCTTCGGCATGCACTGGCTCGCGCCACGCCTGCGCGACTTCGCGCGGCGGCATCCGGAGGTTACGGTCAACCTCTCAACCCGTTTCGCCCCATTCGACTTCCGCGGCACCAGCTTTGATGCAGCGATCCACTTTGGGCGCGAGGACTGGCCCGGCGTGCGCTATCTGCCGCTGCTGCCGGAGACCGTGGTGCCTGTCTGCGCGCCCGCACTGATCCCCAGGCCGCTTGACGATCCGGGGCAGATCCTGGACTACGATCTTCTGCATCTGGATACGCGCCCGCGTGGATGGGCGCGCTGGCTTCACGCTGTTGGACACCACGTCGAGCCGCCGCCGGGCATGGTCTTCGACCAGTTTTCCACCATGGCACAGGCGGCGATTCACGGGCTCGGCATCGCCTTGCTGCCGACCTTTTTCGCTGAGCCTTACCTGACGAGCGGGCAGCTTGTCCTCGCCTCTGAACAGACCTCCCAAAGCATCGGCAGCTACTACCTGGTCTGGCCCGCGGAGCGTGCAGAACCGTCGGCCTTATCTTCGTTTCGGGACTGGCTCGCCGGCCAGAGCGCCCCGGCCGAGCGCCAAAATCAGGCATGATATGGGCCCGAGCGATGCGCTTGAAAGACCTCGGACATCTCAGTGGCCGCATGACAAAAAAACGCGCGCGCAAGCCTGACCTGCGCGCGCCGAAGCTCTTCACTATGCGGTTTACTTCGCCGTGATGCGACCGTCCGTATAGGGCGTGTAGGGTCCGTTGGCAGCGAGAAACTCCGCCGTCACATCCGCGAGATCGGGCCCGAAGTCATAGGCATTCTGCGCGTCCTTGAACATCGCGTAGCCATCGCCGCCATTGCGCACGTAGTTGTTGGAGACCACCGAATACAGCTTCTCGGGATCGATCGGCGCGCCGCCGACCATCACGTCGCTGATCCGGCTGCCGGCGGGCTGGCTGGCGTCAAAGGCATAGCTCATGCCTGCCACCTGCGGGAAGCGCCCGGCACCATCCTCGATCTGGCTCACACCGTTTTCGAGGGCTGCGACAATGCTGGCGCCGGTGACCTGGAAGGTGCTGAGCGTGTTCTGGAACGGCAGAACGGTCAGCACCTCGCCCATGGTCACCTCGCCTGCGTCAATGCTCGCGCGGATGCCGCCACCGTTCTGGATGGCGATCTCGACGCCCTGATCCTTCACGCGGTCCAGCATCGCATCGGCTATGAGGTTGCCCATGGCGCATTCCTGCGCCCGGCAGGTCTCGCGCGCACCGATGATCTCGGCGGCGGTCTCGGCCACGACTTTCTGCTTCAGCTCTTCTATGGGTGCGCCCATCTCGGCAATGCGCGCGAGGACGGACTCATCCGGGATCACGGAGGCGTCGAGCAGCATCGGCTCACCCGTGACCGCGGTGACCGCACCCGCATCGTCGAACGTCACCGCGAGGTGACCGAGGTATTTCGTGTAGGCATAGGCCTGCGCCACTGGTGTGCCTTCGACCATCTCCGGGTATGCCGGCGTGTCATCGTCGTCATTGCTCATCAGCGTGTGGCTGTGCCCGCCAATCACCACGTCGATGCCCGGCACGTTTGCAGCGATGTCGCGGTCCTTGCGCAGACCGACGTGGTTCAATGCGATGATGATATCGACGCCCTCGGCTTCGAGCGCGGCCACATCCGCTGTCAGCGCTTCGATCTCGTCCTGAAAGACGACACCGTCACCCGGGCTGGAGGTTTCGACAGTGTCGGTGGCCAGCGCCGAGACGATGCCGATGGTCTTGCCACCAACCTCCAGCGTCAGGTGATCGGCCACCTTGCCGTCGAGCAGCGCTTCACCGGAGAGATCGAGGTTGCCTGAGACCACGGGGAAGCTCACCTTCTCGATGAAATCCGCAAGGCCCTGGGGTCCGTCGTCGAATTCGTGGTTGCCGACGGCCATGGCGTCATAGCCGATGGCCTGCATGAACTCGGCTTCGGCTGCACCCTTGTAGGTGGAGTAGAAGAGCGAGCCCTGGAATGGATCGCCCGCGTCGAGCAGCAGCACGTTCTGTCCGTCGAGCTCGGCGCGCTTCTGATCCACGGCGGCTTTGACACGGGCCACACCGCCGAAGCAGCTGCCCTCGGCCTCGCCTTCGGCATCGCAGGTCGAATCGAATTTGTTGATCGATTCAATGCGGCTGTGCATGTCGTTGGTGTGCAGAATGTGCAGCGTATACTCCGCGGACGCCACGCCAGCACTCAGCGCAAGCAGGGCCGTCGCGGTGAGGAATCGGTTCATCATATCTCCCCTTTTTGAGTTTTGTGGCGGTATCGTGACGCCGCTCTGAGGGCGTGTCAAAGCCTCTCTGCGCACAGCCAATCCTGCCGATGCGTCAACGCCGGACGGCGCCCAAAAACGCGACAGCGGAACAGGCAGGTGGGGTGGGCTTTCAGGCCACCCCCGCTTGACGCCCCGCGCGCCAGCGGGCATGAGCGCCCCATGCTGATTTTCAAGATTTTCCGGGCCGAGGAATGGGCGTCGCTTCAAGCGGCCGGCGAGACCGCGGGCGCGCCCATCGATCTGGCTGATGGCTACGTGCATTTCTCGACTGCCGCCCAAGCCGCTGAAACCGCGGTCAAGCATTTCGCGGGTGAACACAACCTGACGCTGCTGGCTGTCGAGGCCGACCGGCTCGGCGACGATCTGAAGTGGGAGGTGTCGCGGGGCGGCGCGCTCTTCCCGCACCTCTACCGCGCACTCCGGATGGAGGATGTGGTCTGGGCAATGCCCCTGCCGCTCGAGAACGGCGTGCATCGCTTCCCCGCCGGATTGAGCGAGGCCAGCGGTTGAGCGTGGCGTTGGAGCGGTTGGGGCTGATCGCCCTCGGTCGGATCGACCCGGAAACCGCCCATGGCCTGGCACTCAAGGCCTTGCGCGCCGGACTGGGGCTGGCACCCGGGCCTGTGACCTCCGACCGGCTAAAGACCCGCCTCGCCGGGCTTGACCTGCCCAATCCCGTCGGCCTTGCCGCGGGCTTCGACAAGAACGCGGAGGCCATCGCGCCGCTGGCTCGGGCGGGCTTCGGCTTTCTCGAAGTGGGCGCCGCGACGCCATTGCCTCAGCCGGGCAACCCGAGGCCCCGGCTCTTTCGGCTGCGCGAGGACGCGGCCGCCATCAATCGCTTCGGGTTCAATAACGACGGTATGGAAGGGATTGCCACGCGCCTCGGGGCCGTGCGGGCGGCCATTCCCGTCGGCGTGAACCTCGGCGCCAACAAGACCAGCCCGGACCGCGCCGCGGATTTTGCGCAGGTGATGGACCACCTCCAAACGGTCGTCGATTTCGCAACGGTCAATGTCTCCTCGCCCAACACCGAGAAGCTGCGCGATCTGCAAGGGCCGGCGGCACTGGCGGCCCTGCTCGACGGGGTGATGCAGGTGCGGAGCGACACGCCGGTTTTCCTGAAGATCGCGCCAGACCTCTCGGAGGCAGAGATTTCCGATATCGCCGCGGTCGCACGGCAGGCGGGGGTGGATGCGATCATCGCAACCAATACGACGCTGGCGCGCGATGGCCTCAAGAGCGCCCATGCGCGGGAGGCGGGCGGGCTCTCCGGCCAGCCGCTCTTTGACCGGTCGACTCGCGTTCTGGCGCAGCTCTCGGCACAAACGGATATCCCGCTGATCGGCGTGGGCGGCGTGGGCTCCGCCGCGCAGGCCTATGCCAAGATCCGCGCGGGCGCCTCCGCCGTGCAGCTCTATACCGCGCTGGTCTATGGCGGGCTGTCGCTGGTGCGCGAGATTGCCGAGGGCCTCGACGAGCTGCTCGCACGCGACGGGTTCGGCAATGCCGCCGAAGCCGTGGGCACGAGCCGCGCCGACTGGCTCTAGCGCGTCTCCGCCGCGGCTTCCAGCGCGGGATAGCGCAGGCCCAGCGTCACCCCCCGCGCCACGAAGGAGATAAGCAGCGCGAGCCAAAGCCCGTGATTGCCAAGCGTCGGCAACAGCACCGCAATCGCCACCCAGTAGACCGCAAAGCTCAGCGCCATCATGTTGCGCATGTCCTTGCTGCGTGTCGCACCGATGAAGATGCCGTCGAACATCCAGGCCGCACAGCCCAGCAGAGGCGCCGCGACCATATAGGGCAGGAAGGCCCGCGCGGTCTGTTGCACCTCGGCGTTCTTCGCCATGAGGTCGATGATCCAGCCGCCCGAGAGCGCGAAGGCCGCCGCCGTGGTCACGCAGATCACCAGACCCCAGAGCGAGGTCACCAGCGCTGCGCGCCGCACATAGGCGCGGTCGCCCTGGCCAAATGCGCGGGCGATCAGCGTCTCGGCGGCAAAGGCAAAGCCGTCCATCGCGTAGGCCGTGATATACATGAACTGGATCAGCACCTCGTTCGCCGCGAGGATCACATCGCCAAAGCGCGCGCCGATGAAGACGAAGGACGAAAAGATGATCATCAGCATGGCCGAGCGCAGCAGGATATCGGTGTTCAGAAGCGCCATCCGGATGAGCTTGGCGCGGTCGAAGATGCGCGGCCACTCGCGCCAGGCGGGGCGGGCAAAGGCGCCGCGGCAGAACCACAGGCCGAGGGCGGCGCCGGTCAGCTCGGCAATGACGGTCGCCACGGCGACCCCCGGCACACCCCACTCGAACACCAAAACGAAGAGAAAATCGAGCAGGATGTTGACCCCGTTCATCACCAGCTGCACCCAGAAGACGCCTGCGGTCCGCTCCATCGCCACCAGCCAGCCGGTCAGCGCATAGACTGCGATGGCCGCCGGCGCCGTCCAGATGCGGATGGTCAGGTAGGACCAGGCGAGGCTCGTAACCTCCTCGCTGGCATCCGCCAGCGCCAGTGCGGCCCAGAAGATCAGGGGCTGCAGCAGGATCAGCGCCCCGCCACCTGCAAGGGCGACCAGCAGCGCGCGGGTGAGCCAAGCGGAGACCTCGTCGCTGTCCCCTGCCCCTTCTGCCTGGCCCACAAGACCCACGGTGCCCATGCGCAGAAATCCGAAGATCCAGTAGACCGTTGAGAGGATGATGGCGCCAAGTGCGACGGCTCCGATGGGGGCGGCCTCGCCCATCTGGCCCACCACGCCCACGTCGACCGCGCCGAGGATCGGCACCGTGGCATTGGACAGAACGATCGGCAGGGCGATTTTCAGAACGCGGGTATGGGTGACCCCGACGGCCGCGCCCTGGACGGTATCACTCACGCCGCTGGGGCATCAGGAAGTGCCCGGTCGCCTGCGCAAAGAGCCGGTTGCGGTTGTCCTGCCAGGCCTCCACATGCACGCTGGCATAGCGGCGGCCCGAGCGGTTGATCCGCGCCCGCGCATAGGCATCACGCGGCAGGCCCGACCGCAGGTAGTCGGTCGAGATGTCGATGGTTTTTGGCAGGCGCGGTAGGCCACCGGCCTCCAATGTCGCCGTGTCGATGGCTCCCGACTCCACATCTTCCCAAAGATACGTCCAGCTTAAGGTGATAATCGCAGTGACCTCCAGGAAGGCCGCCGTCACCCCGCCGTGGATCGCCGGCAGCATCGGGTTGCCGATGAGCTTCTGATCGAAGGGTAGGACGCCGGTGAGCTCGTCGCCTTTGCGCTCGAACTGCATGCCGAGATACTGGATGTAGGGCACGCCCTCGACCAGTGCGCGCAGGGTCGCGTCGCGGCGCTGCTTGATCACCTGCACCGGTTCGGGCTTGCGGCGCGGCTGCCTCATCGCGTGCCCTCCACGGTGAAGGCGCCCGCGGCCGCGGCCACCGGGTTGTCCGCATCGTCATCCGTGGCCGTGGCGCGCACAAAGGCCACGGTGCGTGTGACGTGATAGCAGGTGGCGCGCGCGGTGATGGCCTGCCCCGGGGTCGCAGCCCGCATATAGTCGATGCGCAGGTCGATCGTCGCCGTGCCGCCCGGGGCTGCGGGATGGCTCATCACCGCCGCCCCGCAACAAGTGTCCATCAGCGCCGAGACGGCCCCGCCGTGCAGCACACCCGTTTCGGGATCGCCCACCAGCTTCTCATCATAGGGCATCTCAATCACCGCCTCGCCTTCGCCCATCTCGGTCAGGCGCATGCCCAGGGCCTTGCTGTGCGGAATGGCTTCAATGAATTGTCGGGCGATGTCCGTCTTGGTGGCCATGGGTGCGTCTCCATCGGGCGACGCCCGTGCTTCCGTCGCCTCCTTTATCAACGCATCGCCTGCCCGAGGGCAAGAGCGGTGGTTGCGCTTGGAGAGGACGCGGCCTAGCTTGGGAGACAGGGAGAGATTTCGTATGGCAGACCAACGCCTGACGTTCAAGGAAATGTGCGCTGAATTCGACGTGACACCGCGCACCTTACGCTACTACGAGTACATCGAATTGCTGCAACCTGACCGCGAAGGCCGCGCGCGCTTCTATGGCCCCCGCGAACGGGCCCGGATGAAGCTGATCCTGCGCGGCCGCAAGTTCGGCTTCCAGCTCGAAGATATCCGACAGTGGCTGCTGATCTATGAGAACGAGGGCACTTCGGCGCAGATGGCGGCCTGGGTCGATCTGGCCGATGGACAGCTGAAGGAGCTGGCCGAGCAGCGCCGCCAGCTCGACGAGGCAATGGACGAGCTCAAGGATCTGCGCGATTCTGTGGCCAGCGAAATCGGCAAGAGCTGATCACCCGCCTCGGCAGGCGGATATTTGCAAATGATACCCGGTCGATGGCGCCTCGGCGCGATGTGACGCGACGTGCCTCTGGGCTTCCTGAGCGACAGGTGCCAAAGTGACGTGACGTTCGGGTTACGTAAACGTCAGCTCCTGTTGTAGCCCGGTCTTCAGTTCTTATCTGTGCCGCGTTCCGATGTGAGAAAAGTAAAGACAATGACCGACGATATCATGACCATCCGCGAGATGTGCAACGCCTTCGAGGTGACGCCTCGTACCTTGCGGTTTTACGAGTCGAAAGAGCTGCTGTTCCCGGTCCGAGAGGGGCAGAAGCGTCTCTTCACCCGACGCGACCGGGCGCGACTCAAGCTCATCCTGCGCGGCAAGAAATTCGGCTTCAGCCTGGAGGAAATCCGCCAGCTGCTGGACCTCTACGATATGGGCGATCAGCAGCAGACGCAGCTGGAGCGCACCTATGAGGTGGCGCGCGAACGGCTCGACGATCTGGTCAGCCAGCGTGACGCGCTGAACGAAGCCATCGCCGAGTTGACCGAACAACTGAAATGGGGGGAAGACATGCTGACCTCCCTGCGGGCGCCCCGCAGCGCCGCCGAATAATCGACCCGACATCACGCTTTCAGGGAGAGAGACCAGATGCCCCGCTACACCGCCCCGACCAAAGATCTGCAATTCGTGCTGCACGATGTGCTGAAGGTGACCGAGCAGAGCATTCCCGGCTATGACGAGCTGGAGGCCGACTTCACCTCCGCCATTCTCGAAGAGGCAGGCAAGCTGACCTCCGAACTGCTGGCGCCGCTGAACGTTGTCGGCGACACCGAGGGCTGCGTGCTGGAGAACGGCGTGGTGCGCACGCCGACCGGGTTCAAGGCAGCCTTCGATCAGGTCAAGGAAGGCGGCTGGCCGGGGCTGGATATGCCCGAGGAATACGGCGGGCAGAACATGCCCTACGTGATCGGCACGGCGGTGGGCGAGATGTTCTCCTCGGCGAACATGGCCTTCACCATGTACCAGGGCCTGACCCACGGTGCGGCCTCGGCGATCCTCGCCCATGGCACGGACGCGCAGAAGGACATGTACCTGCCCAAGATGGTCGCCTGCGACTGGACCGGGACGATGAACCTGACCGAACCGCACTGCGGCACCGATCTGGGGTTGATGCGCACCAAGGCCGAGCCACAGGGTGACGGCAGCTACAAGATCACCGGACAGAAGATCTTCATCTCGGCCGGTGAGCACGACATGTCCGAGAACATCATCCACCTGGTGCTGGCCAAGATCACCGGCGCACCAGAAGGCATCAAGGGTGTGTCGCTCTTCATCGTGCCGAAATTCCTGGTGAACGAGGACGGCTCTCTGGGCGCGCGCAATGGCGTGGCCGTGGGCAAGATCGAAGAGAAGATGGGGATCCACGGCAACTCCACTTGCGTGATGAACTACGACGGCGCCACCGGCTACCTGCTCGGCGAAGAGCACAAGGGCATGCGGGCGATGTTCACCATGATGAACGAGGCGCGCCTGGGCGTGGGCATGCAGGGCATGTCCCAAGCCGAGGTCGCCTATCAAAACGCGCTGGACTACGCCAAGGACCGGCTTCAGGGCCGCGACGTGACAGGTGCGAAGAATCCCGAAGGCCCGGCCGATCCGCTGATCGTGCATCCCGATATCCGCCGCAGCCTGATGGATCAGAAGAGCTTCACCGAAGGCGCGCGGGCCTTCATCCTCTGGGGCGCCACGATGATCGATGCGGCGCATCGGTCGGAGGACAAGGACGCGGATGGCCTCGTGTCGCTGCTGACCCCGGTGATCAAGGGCTTCCTGACCGATCAGGGCTATGACATGACCATCAAGGCCCAGCAGGTCTATGGCGGACACGGCTATATTGAGGAATGGGGCATGTCGCAGTTCGCCCGCGATGCCCGGATCGCGATGATCTACGAAGGCGCCAATGGCGTGCAGGCGCTGGATCTGGTGGGCCGCAAGCTCGCACAGGACGGCGGCAAGCATGTGATGGCTTTCTTCGAACTCGTCAAAGGCTTCATCAAGGAGACCGCTGGCCAAGACGCCGAGTTCGACGCGCAATTCCTGGAACCACTCAAGGCGGCCAGCAAGGACCTCCAGGCGGCGGGCATGTATTTCATGCAGAACGGCATGAAGAACCCCAACAACGCGCTCTCGGGCTCCTATGATTTCATGCATATGTTCGGTCATGTGTGCCTGGGTCTGATGTGGGCGAAGATGGGCAAGGCCGCGAAAGACGCGCTCGCAAACGGGACGTCCGACGTCGATTTCTACGAGACCAAGCTGCACACGGGCCGCTACTACATGGCGCGGCAACTTCCCGCGACCGCGCTGCATCTGAGCCGGATCGAGACCGGCGCGGATACGGTCATGGCCCTGGATGCGGCCAACTTCTGATCTTGGGAGGGGTGGCCTGAAAGCCCACCCCACCTGTCATTTGTGAGGATCCGCTGATGCCAAAACCGTTTCGCCTGATCCGCCGTCGCCCGGTCGCCGTGGCCGGGGGCGTGCAGCACAGGCTGAAACGGTTTTCCGCTGATGCGGAGCTCGGCAACGGCGAGGCACTGTCTTTTCTCTCCGAGAATTTCGATAGTGTGATCGGTGAGAAGAGTGTCGACCACTGGTCGAGGGCTTCAGACGCGGAGCAGAGCGACCGCGGGAGATGAGCGCTTTTGGGGAGGGCGCCGCATGAAAGATGGACCAGACACCACCTCCGGTTGGATGACCGACGAACACCGCATGATTGCGGAGATGACGGCGCAGTTCATCACGACGGAGTGGGCGCCGCACTTCGAGCGCTGGCGCAAGCAGGGTCAGATGGACCGGGAGACCTGGACCCAAGCGGGTGAGCTCGGTCTTCTGTGCCCTTCGATACCCGAGGAATATGGCGGGCCCGGGGGCGATTTCGGCCATGAGGCAGCAATCCTGATCGAAACGGCGCGCGCCAATCTGGCCAGCTGGGGCCACGGCATCCATTCCGGTATCGTGGCGCATTACGTACTGGCCTATGGCACCGAGGATCAGAAGAAGCGCTGGCTGCCCAAGATGATCTCGGGCGAGTTGGTAGGCGCACTTGCAATGACCGAGCCCTCGACCGGGTCAGATGTGCAAGCGATCAAGACAAAGGCGCTGCGGGACGGAAACCTGTATCGTCTCTCCGGGCAGAAGACCTTCATCACCAACGGGCAGCACGCGAACCTGATTGTTGTGGCCGCCAAGACGGACCCAGGCGAAGGCTCCAAGGGGATCTCCCTGGTGATGCTGGAAACCGACGGTGCGCAGGGCTTCTCCCGCGGCCGCAATCTGGAAAAGGTGGGGTTGCACGCCAACGACACCTCGGAGCTCTTCTTCGATGAGGTCACCATCCCGCCGGAGAATATCCTGGGCGACGAAGAGGGTCGGGGGTTCTACCAGATGATGCAGCAGCTCCCGCAGGAGCGGCTGATCATCGCCTGTGGGGCCGTGGGGGCAATGCAGGGGGCGGTTGAACGCACCATCGCCTATTGCAAGGAACGTGAGGCCTTTGGTGGGCCGCTCACACAGTTCCAGAACACCCGCTTCAAACTCGCGGAGTGCCAGACGCGCACCACCGTCGCGCGCGCCTTCCTCGATCAGTGCATCGAAGAGCACCTGCGCGGCGCGCTGTCCGTCGAGAAGGCGGCAATGGCAAAATACTGGCTCACCGATACCCAATGTGCGGTGCTGGACGACTGCGTGCAGCTGCACGGTGGCTACGGGTTTATGCAGGAATACGCAGTGGCCGAAATGTGGGCCGACGCACGGGTGCAGCGCATCTACGGCGGTACGAATGAGATCATGAAAGAGCTGATTGCGAGGGCACTATGAGCGGACGGACGGCAGCTTGGGCCGACAAGCCGTGCCGCCTCCGGCGGGAGTATTTATCGACGGGTGAAGAAGCAAAGGCGCTCCGGTCTTCGGGCGTTGGCCATCCTGACCGATGCGCCTTCACCCGTCACGGTCATCGGCTCTCCAGCCTGTACCGTGAAGTCAGTCTGATGCGCTCAAGGTTAAGAAACCGTTCAAGCTCTCGGACTTGGCTGCTTCACCCGTCTCCAAATACTCAAATCCCAAGCTCTCCTCCAGCACTGAAAGACGATCACATATGACCATCCAGCTCCACTGTTTCGGCGAAAGCGGCAACTCCTACAAGGCGGCGCTCGCGCTGGAACTCTCGGGCCTTGACTGGACACCGGTCAAGGTTGACTTCTTCAACGGAGAGACCCGCACGCCCGAATACCGGGAGACCGTCAACGTCATGGGCGAAGCGCCGGTGATGATCGATGGAGACATACGGCTCACACAATCGGGTGCGATCCAGGATTACGTGTCGGAGAAGTCCGGTAAGCTGGGCGGCAAGAACGCGGACGAGAAGCGCGAGATCCTACGCTGGGTGCTGTGGGACAATCACAAACTCAGCTCGGCCGCCGGGATGACGCGGTTTCTGATGAACTTCCTGCCCGAAGACAAGCGCCCCGCAGAGGTTATTGCCTTCATGCAGGGGCGTCTCAAGGCGGCCTATGCCGTGCTGAACGACCATCTGGCGAACCGCGACTGGGTTGTGGGAGACGGTCTGACCAATGCCGATATCAGCTGCTGCGGATATCTCTACTACCCCGAGCCTTTCGGCTTCGACCGTGCGGATTGGCCGCATATCGACACATGGCTCACGCGGGTTTCCGAAACGCCCGGCTGGAAAGCCCCTTACGACTTGATGCCCGGCAGCCCGGCTGACCGCGCCTGATCAGAACACCGTGCAGTTTTGCACGAAGAGGAGAGACAAGATGACCGACGCCTATATCTACGATGCGCTGCGCACCCCGCGCGGCAAGGGTCGCAAGGACGGCAGCCTGCACGAGGTGACCGCCCTGCGCCTTTCGGCTCAGACGCTGAACGCCGTCAAGGAGCGCAACAACCTCGAGGGTCACGCCGTCGAAGACGTGATCTGGGGCAACGTGACCCAGGTTATGGAGCAAGGCGGCTGCCTGGCGCGCTCGGCCGTGCTCGCCTCCGATCTTGATGAACGCATCCCTGGGCTTGCGATCAACCGCTTCTGCGCGTCCGGCATGGAGGCCGTGAACCTCGCGGCCAATCAGGTGAAAGGCGGCGCGGGCGACGGCTACATCGCGGGTGGCGTGGAGATGATGGGGCGTGTCGCCATGGGCTCCGATGGGGCTGCGATTGCCGTCGATCCGTCGATCGCCATGGAGCAGTACTTCGTGCCGCAAGGCATCAGCGCCGATATCATCGCCACGGAATACGGATTTTCCCGTGACGACGCGGACCAGCTGGCGGTGGAGTCCCAGCGCCGGGCAAAACAGGCCTGGGATGAGAAGCGCTTTGCCAAATCCGTCATTGAAATCAAGGACCAGAACGGTCTGTCGATCCTCGATCACGACGAGTACATGCGCCCGCAGACCGACATGCAGAGCCTGGGCGGGTTGAACCCGGCGTTCCAGGCCATGGGCGAGGTGATGCCAGGCTTCGACAAGGTCGCGATCATGAAATACCCGCATCTGGAGAAGATCAACCACATTCACCACGCGGGCAATTCCAGCGGGATCGTGGATGGGGCAGCGGCCCTGCTGATCGGTTCGAAAGAGTTCGGCGAAAAGCACGGGCTAAAGGCCCGCGCCCGCATCAAGGCCACGGCAAAAATCGGCACCGACCCCACCATCATGCTCACCGGCCCGGTGCCCGTGACCGAGAAGATCCTCGCCGATAATGGCATGGATATCAAAGACATCGACCTCTTCGAGGTCAACGAGGCCTTCGCCTCGGTTGTCCTGCGCTTCATGCAGGCCTTCGATGTGGACCACGGCAGGGTCAACGTGAACGGCGGCTCCATCGCCATGGGCCATCCGCTGGGGGCCACGGGCGCGATGATCATCGGCACCCTGCTCGACGAGATGGAGCGCGCGGACAAGGAAGTGGGCCTCGCCACGCTCTGCATCGCCTCGGGCATGGGGGCAGCCACCATTATCGAGCGGGTGTAACCCACATGGCCGGCGTCACCGCCCTCACCGTCTATCAGGAGACGCTGGACATCCTGTCCCGCGCCCTGATGGAGGGGGATTGGGAGGTGGCGCAGGCGCGGATCAAGCTACCGCATCTGCAACGCACGCAGAGCATCGAGATCGTCGTGGAAACCGCCGAAGACCTGATCATCGGCCTCACGGCCTTCCGCGATGCCCTGCTGGGGCGCGGGGCCACACATCTGGTGCGGCTGGCCACGGACGCGGAATTCATGAGCGAGAACTACCTTTCCGGTCATCACGTCACCCACACACTGAACAATGCGGTGCCGGTGGTGGAGAGCTATGCCAACCGCATGGTGCTTTTGCGGGAAGACGGGCTTTGGAAGGTGCTCGAAGTGGAATGTATGCTCGACAACCCGCATTGGCCCATCCACATCCCCCACGTGCACCGCGAAGGCGCCCGGCCTGACGCGCTCAAATCGCCCGAGAATGACGCACGCCGCCAATCCGTCGACCCGCTGACGATTTATCAGAGTTTCATCGACGAAATGTCCGAGGCCAATACCGAAGATGATTTCGAGGCCTACTGCAACTGTCTACTCTTCCCCTACAGCTCGCACACGGAATCGCTGGATACGATCATTTCGACGCCAGACGAGGTGCGCCCGTTCTTCGACATGCTGCGCCAGGAGATGCGGGACAGGGGTGCGGATCGGCTGGAACGGCGCGCAGAGCGGGCCGAGTTCATCTCCAGCGATCTCATCTGCGGCTATCACGCAACCGACTTCTACGCCGGAGAGGTCAGCGTCTTCGGCCCGATCAAATCCCGCATGGTACTCAAGCGTCAAGGCACCACCTGGCACCTGAAATCCGTCACGAACTCCCTGTCTAACAACAGGTTTCCCTACAACGTCCCCAAGCCCGGAAAGGCCTTGGTGACCCTCAGAACGATCCAAGAAAGGACCCGGACATGACCGAGTTTACAAGCAAGACCGACAGCGACGGCATCGCCACGATTACCTGGGATGTGCCCGGAAAATCCATGAATGTGATGTCCTACGAGGGGCTCGCGCAGATCGACAAGCTGATGGACGAAGCCATCGCCGATGAGGCCGTGAAGGGCATCATTCTGACCTCCGGCAAAGAGGGCTCTTTCGCGGGCGGGATGGACCTGAACCTCATCGCCAAGATGAAGGCGGACGCGGGCGAGAATCCGGCCAAGGGGCTCTTTGACGGCGTGATGGACATGCACCGCCTGCTGCGCAAGATCGAGTTGGCGGGCATGGACCCCAAGACCCAGAAGGGCGGCAAGCCGATTGCCTGTGTCCTGCCGGGCACGGCGCTCGGGATCGGGCTGGAGCTACCGCTCTCCTGCCACCGCATCTTTGCGGCGAACAATCCCAAGGCCAAGATCGGTCTGCCCGAGATCATGGTGGGTATCTTCCCCGGCGCTGGCGGCACCACACGGCTGGTGCGCAAGATGGGCGCCATGGCCGCCTCGCCGTTCCTGCTGGAGGGCAAGCTGGTCGACCCGGTCAAGGCCAAGGGCGCAGGTCTCATCGACGAAGTTTCTGACGATCCGATGGCCGCGGCCCGCGACTGGGTGCTCAGCGCCAAGGACGCCGATTTGGTCAAACCCTGGGATGCCAAGGGCTACAAGATGCCCGGCGGTGCGCCCTATCATCCGGCGGGGTTCATGACCTTCGTGGGCGCCTCGGCCATGGTCAACGGCAAGACCCAAGGGGTCTACCCGGCGGCCAAGGCGCTGCTTTCGGCGGTCTATGAAGGCGCGCTGGTGCCTTTCGACACGGCCCTGAAGATCGAAGCGCGCTGGTTCACGAGCGTATTGATGGACCCGTCGTCCGAGGCGATGATCCGCTCGCTCTTCATCAACAAGGAAGCGCTGGAGAAGGGTGCCGTGCGCCCGCAGGACGTGGCCGACCAGCGAGTCAAAAAACTGGGTGTGCTCGGCGCAGGCATGATGGGCGCGGGCATCGCCCTCGTCTCCGCGCAGGCGGGCATCGAGGTGGTGCTGATCGACCAGACGCAGGAGGCCGCCGACCGCGGCAAGGACTACACCGCGAAATTCGCAGACAAGGGTATCCAGCGCAAGAAGACCACGCCCGAGAAGAAGGAACAGTTGCTTTCGCTGATCACGGCGACCACCGATCTCGAAGCCCTGCAAGGCTGTGACCTGATCATCGAGGCGGTCTTCGAGGACCCGAAGGTCAAGGCCGAGATGACACGACGCGTCGAGGCGGTGATCCCAGAGGATTGCATCTTTGCCTCCAACACCTCCACTCTGCCGATCACCGAGCTGGCCAAGGCCAGCGCGCGGCCCGAGCAGTTCATCGGCATCCACTTCTTCTCGCCGGTCGAGAAGATGCTGCTGGTGGAGATCATCAAGGGCAAAGGCACGGGTGACCGGGCCGTGGCCAAGGCGCTCGACTTCGTGCGCCAGATCCGCAAGACGCCCATTGTCGTGAATGATGCCCGCTTCTTTTACGCCAACCGCTGCATCATCCCCTACATCAACGAAGGGATCCGCATGGTCGCCGAAGGGGTGGAGCCTGCGCTGGTCGAGAATGCCGCGCGTCTGGTCGGAATGCCGCTGGGCCCACTGCAACTGGTGGATGAGACCTCCATCGACCTCGGCGCCAAGATCGCCCGTGCGACAAAGGCGGCCATGGGCGACGCCTATCCCGATGCGACCGTAGATGAGGTGATCTTCTGGATGGAAGGCGAAGGCCGCCTGGGGCGCAAGTCTGCCGCAGGCTTCTATTCCTATGACGAAAAGGGCAAACGCCAGGGGCTCTGGGAAGGTCTCGGGGCCAAGTACCCCGTGTCTGAGGAGCAACCGGAGCTGACGGACGTACAGCACCGCCTGCTCTTCGCGCAATCGCTTGAAGCGGTGCGCGCGCTGGAGGAAGGCGTGCTCATGGACATCCGCGAAGGCGATGTCGGCGCGATCCTCGGCTGGGGCTTTGCGCCCTGGTCCGGCGGCCCGCTGAGCTGGCTCGACATGATCGGCGCGCCCTATGCCGCCGAGCGCTGCGACCAGCTCACGGCCGCTTTCGGGGACCGTTTCGCCTGCCCCGATCTGCTGCGCGAGATGGCCGCCAAGGGGCAGAGCTTCTATGGCCGCTTCGGGACCACGGCAGCGGCTGCGTGACGCGCAGCTAAGGTGTGCGGGGCGCTGAGGCGATATGCCGAAGCGCGGTGGCTCTCAAGACATAGTCGGCGCCGCGCGTCAGCGCGGCCCGGACGTCCGATATACCCGCAAGAAGCGCTCTGGCCTCGGCATTCGGCATCACCGAATACAACAGCTCTGCTGGGTCGGACCCTTGAGGCGGCAGCGGCGTGGGCCGGCAGTGAAGCCGCAAGCCGCCATCGACGTAGATCACCTCCTCGGTCGCGAATTGCAGCGAAATCAGGTCAACAGGCTGGGGAGGCGGCTGTCGGGCCAAACCGCAGAACCCCTCTAGGGCGCGGGCGGACAGAATGGCAAAGGGGTCGCCCATAGGGTCCCGAACCGCATCGCACTCCAGCATAACACCCTGAGCAGGTGGCAAAACGATGGCATCGCGATTTCCGAGCGCGCCGGTCGGAACGACCACAGGCAGAGCCCTGTCCGCGACCTGCAGCGCGTCCGACCAGACAGGTGTTCGCACCACCCCCGCGACCCTCTGATATCCGTTGTCGAAGGTGAGGAGTTCCTCGCCGATCTCCAACTCCTCGACCAGCCGCCAGCCTGATTTCGCCGCAACCCGCGTACCGGGCATGATCCCTTGAACGGAGCTGGCCCGGGCAGTGGCCTCGGCCTCCGCAGGTGTTTCGGATCGGGATGGCCGTATGCTGAGATTGACGCTCCATCCATACATGACGATCTGCCCCAATGATCGGTGACGGCGGACGGACGATCGCGACCTTGCCCGCGCGATGTGCAACGCAAGCGGCGTCACGGCCGGGCCCTGTTCGCCCCTTCCATGCCCGGCAGTGTTCCCAGAAAACAGCCGGGTTTGCCACAGCCGAATGACGCTGAACGCGCGCGAACATCAAGAAAAATAGGGGTTTGCGACGCTATGATTGTGCGCCCGCTTACACCTTCGTGTCTGGCGGGAGCCTCGGCGCAGGATCGAAGGCGTACCCGAATCGCACGATGTCTTCCGCGCAAATATCCTGGACAAGGTCCCGGCTTTTCGCGTCATAGACCGTGCGATAGTCGGCGGGTCTGGTGGAGGCATTCACATGCGGCAGCACCAGCGCAAACCCCAAATGCTCGATCAGCGGCTGCGCATCCGCGTCGAAATGCTCGAGCCGGATGTAAAGGTCGCAGCGCTCCGCACCTGTGGCGTCCTGCATGTAGCTGCGGGCCGGCGACTGGCGCAGGCTGGTCTGGATCAGTGGCTCGGCGAGAAACTCGGCAAAACCGCGGGACTTGGCCACAGCCACCGCCGGATGATCGAAGCTTTGCACCCGCAGCCAGTGGTAGTAGCTGACGAGCCGATCCCAGGGGTTGCGCACCAGCGTGAAGGTGAACATCTGCGCGATCTCGTCCGGGCTGACGACCCCGTCGATGTCCGCCAGCGTCGCGTGTTTCCAAAGACGTCCGCTGGGGCGCAGATCCGTGAGCCGCCGCCTCCGGCGGCGGGCTTTCGGTGTGTCGCCGATCAGCAGATCGTCTTTCATCGCCCGCGCCTCCAGGGCCGTTGCCAGCGAGGTGCCACCGGTTTTCGGAATATGAACGAAGATATAGCGCCGCCCGCGCGAGATGATCACGGCCGCGTCCCGTCGCCCGGTCGATTGGCTCTGAGCATTTTCCAAATGTAAGACAATTGACTTTCCAAAAGACGCGATACCACTATCGTCATAGCCGGGCCGGGCGCGGCGTGCCAACGGCAAACGGGAGGACAATAGACATGGGCTGGATGAATGACGAAACCGGGCTGGAAAAATGCGCCGCAAATTACGTGCCGCTGACCCCGCTGTCGCATCTGCGGCGGGCCGCGCATGTCTTTGCTGACTACCCGGCCGTGATCTACGGCGCGCATCGCGTCACCTACACCCAGTATCACGCGCGCTGCACCCGGCTCGCCTCGGCGCTGGCGGCGCGCGGCGTGACCCCCGGCGACGTGGTGGCGACGCTTCTGCCCAACGTGCCGGCGCAAGTCGAAGCGAGCTTTGGCGTGCCCGCCAGCGGGGCGGTGCTCAACACGATCAACACGCGGCTCGACGTGGATACGGTGGCGTATATCTTCGATCACGGCGAGGCCAAGATCGCGCTCGTCGACAGCCAGTTTCTGGCGCTCGCCGAAGCCGCCTGTGCGCAGATGGACGGGCCCGCGCCCAAGCTGATCGAAGTGCCGGACGCAGGCGCGGGGCATGCCGCCTCGGGCCAGCACGACACCTATGAGGAGATGCTGGAGGGCGCGGACCCCAGCTTCGACTGGGTACTGCCGCAGGATGAGTGGGAGAGCCTCGCGCTCAACTACACCTCCGGCACCACGGGGCGGCCCAAGGGCGTGGTCTATCATCACCGCGGGGCGTATCTGATGACCATGGGCACGGTGGTGAGCTGGCGGATGGTGCTGCACCCTGTCTATCTGACCATCGTGCCGCTTTTTCACTGCAATGGCTGGAACCACACCTGGATGATGCCGCTGGTGGGCGGCACGATTGTCTGCTGCCGCGACATCACCGCTGCTGCGATCTTCGGCGCCATTGCGGAGGAAGGGGTGACCCACCTGGGCGGCGCGCCCATCGTGCTCAACATGCTGGTCAATGCGCCCGAGGGCGAGCGGCGCAGCTTCACCCACGAGGTGCAAGTCTTTACCGCAGGCGCCCCGCCGGCGCCTGCCACGCTCGCCAAGATCGAAAAGCTCGGCTTCAATGTCACCCAAGTCTACGGCCTGACCGAGACCTACGGCCATGTCACGGAATGCCTGTGGCGGGGCGCGGACTGGGACGAGCTGGAGGGCCCCGACCGCGCGGCGATCAAGGCGCGACAGGGCGTGGCCTTCCCGATGATGGAAGACATCGCGGTGCTGGATGCCGGCATGGCACAGGTGCCCAAGGACGGCGTGGCGCAGGGTGAGATCATGATCCGCGGCAATTCGGTCATGAAAGGGTATTACAAGAACCCGCGGGCCACGCAGGAGGCCTTTGCGGGCGGCTATTTCCACTCCGGTGACATCGCCGTGCAGCACGGTGACGGCTATATGCAGATCGCCGACCGCGCCAAGGACATCATCATCTCGGGTGGCGAGAACATCTCTTCGGTGGAAGTCGAGGGCGTCCTGATGGGCCATGACGACGTGCTGCTCGCCGCAGTTGTTGCAAAGCCAGACGAGACGTGGGGCGAAGTGCCCTGCGCCTTTGTGGAACTGAAACCCGGTGCCACGCCGGATGCTGCGGCCCTGATCGCCTTCGCCCGGCAGACGCTCGCCGGTTTCAAGACACCGAAACATGTGATCTTCGAAGAGCTGCCCAAGACCTCGACAGGCAAGATCCAGAAGTTTGAGCTGCGCAAGCGGGCGCGCGGGATGGAATGACGGGGAGGCGGTGGCCTGAAAGCCCACCGTACCTGCCGGTTGCCCGGCTTGCCGCACCGATGATAGGTTACGGCAAAGCCTAAACGAGCAGTCGCATCCGCCATGACGGCCCTGAAAAAATACGCCCGGCTGGAAGCCAGCGGCCTTTGGCGCGCAACGCCGGAGGACCAGCGGCGCGAGGTGATCGTCTCTATCGGAGATGCGACGCTGATGATCTCCGACACCCGTGACAGGGCGCTGACCCATTGGTCACTGGCGGCGGTACAGCGCGCCAATCCCGGCAAGCGACCTGCGCTCTACTACCCCGATGGCGATCCCGGGGAAACGCTGGAACTGGGCAACGGCGAGGCACAGATGATCGACGCGATCGAGAAGCTGCGGCGCGCGGTCGAACGCAGCCGGCCGCATCCCGGACGCTTGCGCTGGCTTGGCATGGCTCTCTCCGTTGGTGCGGTCGTGGCGGCGGGCGTTTTCTGGGTACCACAGGCGCTGACCGATCACACCGTCGCCGTGGTGCCGCAGGTCAAGCGGGCCGAGATCGGGGATGCGCTCTTGCGACGGATCGAGCGGATGACCGGCCCGGCCTGCCGCGACACCGCCGGGCAACGCGCGCTGAGCACGCTGCGCGCGCGTCTCGGGGCCGATCGCATCGTCATCCTGCCCGGCATGCGGCAGACCAGCCTGCATCTGCCCGGTGGGCAGATCCTGCTGAATCGCGCTCTGGTCGAGGACTTCGAAGAGCCGGATGTGGCTGCCGGGTTTGCGATGGTCGAACAGAGCCTGGCGCGCGCGCAGGACCCGCTGCGCGACCTGCTAGCGGTCAATGGCACATGGGCCAGCTTCCAGCTTCTGACCACCGGTGAGCTCGACAGCGAGATGCTGGACAGCTACGCCGAACATCTGTTGACGCGCGACAGCACCTTGCCTGATCCGGAGAGCCTGCTGCCGGTGTTCACCGCGGCCCAACTGCGCAGCACGCCCTATGCCTACGCCCGCGACATCACCGGCGAGGCGGTGCTGCCGCTCATCGAAGCCGACCCGATGCGCGGCAAGGCGCCCAAGGCGCTGCTCAGCGATGCGGACTGGCTGCGTCTTCAGAGCATCTGCGGCAGCTAGAGCGTTTCGCCTTTGGCCTGAGACAAGATGTATCACCTCTTGCGTTGAGTTCATTGAAATCAGGTAGCGATAGGTGGTTCGAGCTTGAGGCGGATTGCTTTGGAGCGGTTCGATCTGTCTCTGAAACAACCTGATGGCCGTTGGCGTCCGGTCGACAGGCCGCAAGAAGGGCGTCTACCGCAGAGACAATGCGGCACGCCTCGCAGCGGTCCGTCAGTCGACCAGGTCGCGCGGGGTCGTCTGAGTCCAGATGCGCTTCATGCGGGCATGGCCCGCGAGCGTCTGCTCGGTGCGGCGCGGGTTGAGCCGATCATCCTCCCAGACCGAGCGGTAGCCTTCGGGGACCTTCACGTCGAGCGTCTGGCCGCGCCGTTCATACACATGGCGCGGCATCACACGCGTGGTCTGGCTGACGCCCTTCGCCGCGGCGTTGGCAGGCGTGACGACCGTGCCCACCAGCCCGGGCTCGGCGCGCCGCTCGGTGATGCGGCCCGCGCCGGGGTTGCGATTGGGCACGCCAGGGCGCGCCACCAGGGTGGCGGGGCTGAGCACAAGGACACCCGGTGCCTGCGCATCGGGCGCCTGCTGCGGCGCCGGTGCGCCTGCGGCGAAGGTGGGTTGCAGCCCGCAGACCAGCCTGCGATCGCGTGTGACCCGCGGCACCCAACGCACCGCGCCATCGAGGCCTGCACGAATGAACGCGCAGCCTCTGCTGTCCACATACTGGCGGCCCGCGTAGCTCGCCGGCGGCAGTTCGCGGGGCACGACGCTTGTCTGTGCCGCGGTCCGCTGCGCTGCGATCCCCAGCGACGAAACAGTGGCAACTATCGCGAAAATCCTTGTGACCGTCATCTGATACCCCAAAAGGTTGAGTGCGGACGATGCACGAAGACCCCGCTCAGATCAAGCGGGACGATGAGGGCCGCGGCCTTACTTGGTGCCGAACATCCGGTCGCCCGCATCGCCGAGGCCGGGGACGATATAGCCGATGTCGTTCAGCTTCTCATCGATGGAGGCGGTGACGATCGGCACATCGGGATGTGCCTCCGTCATCCGGGCGATGCCCTCGGGCGCTGCCAGCAGACACAGGAAACGGATATTTGTGGCGCCTGCATCCTTTAGAAGATCGATCGCAGCAACAGAGGAATTTCCCGTCGCCAGCATCGGATCGACCGCAATCACCAGCCGGTCATCCAGCCCCTCGGGCACCTTGAAATAGTACTGCACCGGCTGCAGCGTCTCTTCGTCGCGATAGAGCCCCACAAAGCCCACGCGCGCCGAGGGGATCAGCTCCAGCACCCCGTCGAGGAGCCCGTTGCCCGCCCGCAGGATCGAGATCAGCGCGAGCTTCTTGCCGTCGAGCGTCGGTGCGTCCATGGCGCGCATCGGGGTCTCGATGGTCTTCGTCGTCATCGGCAGACCGCGCGTGACCTCATACGCCAGCAGCTGGCTGATCTCGCGCAGAAGTTGCCGGAACACGGCCGTCGGCGTCTCCTTGTCGCGCATGATGGTGAGCTTGTGCTGAACCAGCGGATGATCGACGACGGTCACGTGATCGGACATGAGACACCCCTTTTTAACCTGCCTCCCGTTTAGACCCGGAGCACAGTGGGCCGCAAGGCGATCGCGCAGGCGCCGGGTTACGCCTCTGGCACGGGCACCCCGAGATGCCGCGCCACGATGGCCGCAACATCCTGAAAGCCGATGTGCCCCAGCGCGCGCGGTCCCGTTCCGGCGATCAGCACCGGCACCCGCTCGCGCGTGTGGTCGGTGCCGACCCAAGTGGGGTCATTGCCGTGATCCGCCGTCAGCACCATGATATCGCCGGAGCAAAGCCGGGGGATGAGCTTACCGATTTCCGCATCGAACCACTCAAGCGCCCGTGCATAGCCCGACACATCACGTCGGTGACCGTAGAGGCTGTCGAATTCCACGAAATTGGCGAAGGTGAGACTGCCGTCCTCGGCCGTATCGATCAGGTTGCGCAGATGCAGCATCAGCACCTGGTCCGGCCCCTTGCGGACCCTGTCGATCCCCTGCATCGAGAAGATGTCGCCGATCTTGCCCACACCATAGACCCGGCGCCCGGCATCCTGAACCCAGTTGGTCAGCACCGGATGGGGCGGAGCGATGGCATAGTCGCGCCGGTTCGCGGTCCGCTGAAACCCGGTTTCGGGGCTGCCGACAAAGGGGCGTGCAATGACCCGGCCCACCTTCATCTCATGCAGACGCGGAGCAAGCGCCCGGCAAAGCTCCAGCAGCCTGTCGAGGCCAAAGCTTTCCTCATGCGCCGCAATCTGGAATACGGAATCCGCCGACGTGTAGCAGATCGGCTTGCCGCTTTGCATGTGCTCGGCGCCACAGGCTTCGATGATCGCGGTGCCGGAGGCATGGCAATCGCCAAGGATCCCATCGGTCCCCGCCAGCTCCGCCACCGCTGCAGACAGGTCTTGCGGAAAGGCTGGTGTGGTGTCGGGGAAATAGTGCCAGTCCCAGGGCACGGGCACGCCGGCGAGCTCCCAGTGGCCCGAGGGTGTGTCCTTGCCCCGCGACACTTCCGTCGCCACGCCCCAGGTGCCCGACGGCTCCTGACCAAGCCCCAGCGCGATCTCGCCGCTGGCCAATTGCACCGCGCGACCCAATCCGAGCGCGTCAAGGGTGGGGAGCCTCAGAGGGCCGACACGCCCCTCCTGCGCCTGCCCCTGCGCGCAGGCGCGGGCGATATGCGCGACGGTATTGGCGCCCTCGTCCGGAACGTGGCCGTTGTGATAGAGCAGCGCATCGGGCGCACCGCCGATTCCTACGGAATCCATAACGACAAGAAACGCCCGCGCCATCAGCTCACATGCTCCTTGATCAACTCCGGCTCTGACCCTGGATCGGCCTCGACGATCGAGATCGCGGCGCGAACGGCCTCGGCGGCCCGGTCTGCCGCATCCGGACGCGCCGCATGCACCACCGCCAGCGGCTGCCCGGCCTCGACATGCGCGCCGAGGCGCACCACCTGCGCCAGCCCAACCGCCGGGTCGACCGTATCGCTCTCGACAACCCGCCCGCCTCCGAGCGTGACTACGGCCAGACCCAGGCGTTCTCCGTCTATGGCGCCCACATAGCCGGATCGCAGCGCCTTGACCTCGCGGATCACGGTCGCCTCGGGCAAAAACCGTGCCCAGGTCTCGACGAAACGCACCGGCCCGCCCATCGCCGCCACCATGCGCCCGAACCGCTCGGCCGCGCGCCCGTCCTGCACTGATCTGGTGATGGTATCGGTGCCGGCCTGCGCATCAGCCGCAAGCCCTGCATCAGCCAGCAGCACGCCGCCCAGGGCCGCCGTGATGTCGAGCAGCGGCCCACGCGCATCGCCGCAAAGCACCCGCATCACCTCCGCGACCTCAAGCGCGTTGCCAAGGCTCGGCGCCAGGGGCTGGTTCATGTCGCTGATCACGGCGGTGGTCTTGCATCCGGCGGCATTCGCCGTCTCGACCAGCGCCCGGGCCAGGGCCCGCGCCGCCTCCATATCCTTCATGAAGGCGCCGCTGCCGGTCTTCACGTCCAGCACCAGCCCCTCAAGCCCCACTGCCAGCTTTTTCGACAGGATCGAGGCGGTGATGAGCTCCAGACTGTCCACGGTGGAGGTCACATCGCGCACCGCATAGAGCCGCTTGTCCGCAGGCGCGATATCCGCCGTGGCTCCCACAATGGCGCAGCCGGCCTGTCCAACCACCGCACGAAACCGCGTCTCGTCCAGCGCAGTTGCAAGGCCCGGGATCGCATCGAGCTTGTCGAGCGTCCCGCCGGTGTGACCGAGCCCGCGCCCGGAGACCATCGGCACATATGCACCGCAGGCCGCCAGCGCTGGTGCAAGCACCAGCGAGACACAATCACCGATCCCGCCGGTGGAATGCTTGTCGAGCACCGGACCGTCCAGATCCCAGTGAAGAACGCGCCCGCTGTCGCGCATCGCCCGCGTCAGCGCCACCCGTCCGTCGTCGCTCAGGCCCCGCGCGCAGATGCCCATGGCGAAGGCGCCTGCCTGCGCGTCGCTCACGGTACCGTCGGCGAGCCCGGCGGCAAACCAGGCAAGCTGCCCCGGCTCCAGCGCCTCGCCGTGCCGCAAGCGGGCCAGAACCGCGCGCGCCGTGACCTCGCTCATGGCGCCATATGGGCTGCGTTGAAGACCCCGGGCAGCAGCTCGGCCACGGTGGTCACCTGCGCGACGCCCCCGGTTGTCGCCATGGTCACGCGCACGTCACCGCTTGCGAACTCGGCCAGCTTCTGACGGCAACCGCCGCAGGGTGTGACCGGCATGGGCGACCCCGCGATCACATAGGCCTCTGTCAGCGTGGTCTCTCCGGCTGCGACCATCGCGGCGATGGCACCTGCCTCCGCGCACGTCCCTTCGGGATAGGCCACGTTCTCAACGTTGCAGCCCACGTAGATCGCGCCCGATGCCCCGCGGATTGCAGCACCAACCTTGAAGTTAGAATAGGGCGCATGGGCGTTTCCGCGCACCGCTGTGGCGGCCTCTTTCAATTGCTCGGACATCGCCCTCTCACCTGACCCGCTTCGGAACCTTTAGTCTTAGCCGCGCGTTCCGCCTACATCAATCGTCAAGGAGACCGACCATGGACCCCAAAACCGGCGGTGATATCATCGCAGGCCCGCAATCCATCGACCTAGACACCGATGCCGGGGCCGATGCGCAGATGACCGAAGAAACCGCGGCGCGCCTGCGCGCGATCTGCGACGCAACATCCGAACCCTTCGACGCGAGCCTCACCGAAGCGCAGGCGCAAAAGCGCATCGCGGCGCTGCGCGAGCTGCACGATCTCGACTAGCGCGCCACCGTCTCGGTCCGGAAGACCCCGGGCAGCGACACCTCCAAAAACTCCAGATCCTGCGTCGCCTTGGCATAGCGCACCGGCATCCCCGGCGGGATCACGAAGGCGTCGCCCGCCTCCAATTGGCACGGCGCGCGCCCTTCGCCTTCCAGCACCATGCCGCCCTCCATCACGAAGGTGAACAGGATGTCGCTTCCGTGCTGCGTCCAGGGGCTCGCGGCCCCCTCAGGCCGTACGACATGAACCCCGGCCACATCGCCGGTGTGCTCGGCAATCGTGGTGTCACGGCTCCGAAACCCGGGCACCCGAAACGGCGTCCAGACCGCCCCCTCCGCCTTGTGATGCACGAACCGCTGCCCCTGGAACACCCGACCGGGATTCGCCGGACCATTCGGAAGCTCCATCTCATGATCGATCGTCGTGACATGCTCCGCCGGCACGCCGATCTCGATCACCTCGATGTTGTCGGAGGCATAGAGCACCCGGTGCCGGATCTCGGGTGGCTGGATCACGCAGTTCCCCGCATGCAGCCGGAAAGGCTCCCCCTGATCCTCATAGACCAGATCGACCCAGCCCCGGTAACAAAAGATCAGCTGGAACCCGACCGTATGGTAATGCACCACGTCGGGCACCGGCCCGCCATCGGGGATGCGGATGTGGCTGGCAATGATCGAGCCGCCCAACCGGTCCGGGATCAGATCGCGGTAATGCATCCCCGCCCGTCCGATGATCCAGGGCGCCTGGTCTGCCAGACGCCGCACCACGAAACTGTGCACCGTCTCGGGCATCACCAAAGGCTCGTGCAGAGGCCGCACCTCGATCCGCGTGCCGTTGGGTGCGGTCAGATCGCGTCGCCCTTCGGCAACCTCCTCGGGCGCTTCGGTCAGCAGCCGCAACACCCCGGGCGCCGCGGCCGCCCCCTTCTCTACACGCAGCCGCAGACCATGGCCGGAAAACACCGCAACCGAGGGGTCGTCGGCGGGATAGATCATGTCCATCCGCATGCCCAGAACCTTGGTAAAGAACGGAATATCGTCCCGCAACTCCTGCGTCGGCAACAGCACTTCGGCTCGGATCTCGCCCATCTCACCCCCACAATCGCACCAGCAACCTGCGTCGCCCGCCCCGATTTGGCAAGCCTCCGTCGCTTCTTCTGGCCTCAAATATCCCGGGGAGTGTGAGGGGCAGCGCCCCTCATCAAATCAACACCTTGGCCCTCCTCTCTCAGTGGTTTAACACTAAACTATCCCGGGGGCAGGAGGCAGCCAGACCATGAGTGACACCACGAACCTGCGGCAGGCCGCGCTCGACTACCACGAATTCCCCAAGCCCGGAAAGCTGGAGATCCGCGCCACCAAGCCGCTGGCCAACGGGCGCGATCTCGCGCGCGCCTACTCGCCTGGCGTGGCAGAAGCCTGCCTTGAGATCAAGGACGACCCCGCCGCTGCGGCCCGCTACACGGCCCGTGGTAACCTCGTCGCCGTCGTCTCCAACGGCTCGGCCGTGCTGGGCTTGGGCAACATCGGCGCGCTTGCCTCCAAACCGGTGATGGAAGGCAAGGCGGTGCTCTTCAAGAAATTCGCCAGCATCGATTGTTTCGACATCGAAGTGGATGAAACCGACCCCGAAAAGCTCGCCGATATCGTCTGCGCCCTCGGTCCCACCTTCGGCGCGATCAACCTCGAAGACATCAAGGCGCCCGATTGCTTCACCGTCGAGCGAATCTGCCGCGAACGCATGAACATCCCGGTCTTTCACGACGACCAGCACGGCACAGCCATCGTCGTGGGGGCTGCCGCCAAGAACGCCCTGCACGTCGCCGGAAAGCGCTTCGAAGACATCAAGATCGTCTCCACCGGCGGCGGGGCAGCGGGCATCGCCTGCCTCAACATGCTGCTGAAGCTCGGCGTGAGACGCGAAAACGTCTGGCTCTGCGACATCCACGGGCTGGTCTACGAGGGCCGCGAGGTCGACATGAACCCCTCCAAGGCCGAATTCGCGCAGGCCTCGGACCTGCGCACGCTCGACGATGTGATCCCGGAGGCCGACATGTTCCTCGGCCTCTCCGGCCCCCGCGTGCTCAGCCCCGAAATGGTCGGCAAGATGAAAGACCGACCGATCATCTTCGCGCTCGCGAACCCGACGCCGGAAATCCTGCCCGACCTCGCGCGCGAGGTCGCCCCCGATGCAATCATCGCCACCGGCCGCAGTGATTTTCCCAATCAGGTCAACAACGTGCTCTGCTTTCCGTTCATCTTCCGAGGTGCCCTGGACGTCGGCGCGACCACGATCAACGACGAGATGCAACTCGCCTGCATCGACGGCATCGCCGAACTGGCCCGCGCCACCACCTCCGCCGAAGCCGCTGCCGCCTACCAGGGCGAACAGCTCACCTTCGGGGCCGACTACCTGATCCCGAAGCCCTTCGATCCGCGCCTCGTGGGCGTCGTCTCCTCCTCCGTCGCGCAGGCCGCCATGGAAACCGGTGTCGCCACCCGCCCCATCGAAGACCTCGAGGCCTATCGCCAGAAACTCGACGGGTCCGTCTTCAAATCCGCCCTGCTCATGCGCCCGGTGTTCCAGGCCGCGCGCATGGCCCCGCGCCGCATCGTTTTCGCCGAAGGCGAGGACGAGCGCGTGCTGCGCTGTGCGCAAGCGATGCTGGAGGAGACGACCGAACGCCCGATCATCATCGGCCGGCCCGAGGTGATTGAAACCCGGATCGCCCGCGCGGGCCTCACGATCAAACTCGGCGAACACTTCGATCTGGTGAACCCCGAAAACGACGCCCGCTACCGCGACTACTGGGAGACCTATCACGAACTTATGGCCCGGCGCGGCGGAACGCCCGACATCGCCCGCGCGATCATGCGCACGAACACCACCGCCATCGGCGCGGTCATGGTCCACCGGGGCGAGGCCGACAGCCTGATCTGCGGCACCTTCGGCGAGTTCAGCTGGCACCTGAACTATATCACCCAGATCCTCGGCCAGAACGAGTTGCACCCCGTCGGCGCGCTGTCGATGATGATCCTCGAAGACGGGCCGCTCTTCGTGGCGGACACGCAGGTGCACCTGCACCCCGACCCCAACGAGATCGCCGAGATCGCCATTGGCTGCGCGCGCCACGTGCGCCGCTTCGGGATCGAACCGCGCATCGCCTTCTGTTCGCAGTCGCAGTTCGGCAACCGCGGCGACGGCACCGGTGGGCGGCTACGCGCGGCCCTCAAGCTGCTCGATGCGGGCGGCCACGACTTCTGCTACGAGGGCGAGATGAACATCGACACCGCCCTCGACCCCGAGTTGCGCGCCCGGATCCTGCCAGGGAACCGCATGCCGGAGGGGGCCGCCAACGTTCTGATCTTCGCCCACGCCGATGCCGCCTCGGGCGTGCGCAATATTCTCAAGATGAAGGGCGGCGGGCTCGAAGTCGGCCCGATCCTGATGGGCATGGGCAACCGCGCGCATATCGTCTCGCCCTCGATCACCGCGCGCGGGCTGCTGAACATGTCCGCCATCGCAGGTACCCCCGTCGCCCATTACGGTTAGGTCGCCATCAGAACGCCGGTCCCGGCACCATCCGGAGCGCGCGGAAACCCGCTGTGCTTCTTCGCACCGCAGCCCGTTGATTTCACGCTGCGTGATCAAATCTTAACAGCATCGGCGCAGAACGCGGCCGGCCATCTTAGTCCAGAAGGATCTGTCCCCCGTGCTGCGTCTTTCATTCGTCTTTCCCGTTCTCGCTGTGCTGGCTGTCGGGGCCTGCGCAACCGTTGCCGACGAACGGCTGAGCACAATTGTCGTAGATGGTCGCGAATACACGCTCCGAACCCGCACGATCGACGGCCCGACCGGCACCTACGAGACCACCAGCGCGCGCGTGCGGGGCAAGCATTTCATATGCATCATCGACAGCCCCGGCGATTGCGAAGCTGCCGTGCGCCAGGGCCGCGAGAGCAGCCTTTTCGACAGCAACTAACTCCGAGCGATCTCGTCATGGCACCCCTGCGCACCATTCTGGCAGCCCTCTCCGTGCTTACACTCACCGCCTGCGCGGACAGCGTCGCCGACACGCAACTGCGCACCATTGTCGTGGATGGTGAGCCCTACACTCTGCGCACCCGCATCATCGAGGGGCCGAACGGCCCCTATGAGACGACCAGCGCCCGGGTGCGCAACACGTATTACCCGTGCAAACTCGACAGTCCCGGCGACTGTGCCGCCGCCGTGCGCTTCGGGCGTGACTACTTCCCGGCTGACCGTGAATAACGGCGACGGGGTCACGTGGCATCACATGCCCCGGAGCGGGTGACACATTCCGCGCACCATGCCTCGGGGTCCCCTACATCGGATGCAGATGATCTCAAAACAGGAGAACCTGCATGACATGGAATCCGCGTTCCGCCCTCATCCTCTGCGCCGCCGTGGCGCTCAATGCCACCGCCGCTTTTGCCGCTCCGACATCCGCCACTGTGACAGTACATGGCCGCGATTATGAAACCATCATTCGCGAATTCCAGCAGCGCGGCAGCACCGTGTTGACCGGCGAGGTGCGCGTCTACAACCGCAGTTGGGGCTGCAACCCGCTTGAGGCGGGCGATTGCGAAGCGGTGGTGCAGCGCGTGCTCAATGCGGATTCGATCAGCGTCAACGGCGGTGTGGCGGCCAGCCCGATCCGCGAGATTATCGGCCGCCGTTAGCCCTCACAGTCTTGCACGCCCCCGCAGCTTGCGCTTAACCATAGCGCCGAGGACCTAAAAGGGGGAGATGTGGCCATGACCTACCGTGCCACTTACGAGAGCAGCATGGCCGATCCCGAAGGGTTCTGGATGCAGGCGGCGGAGGCCATCCACTGGACAAGACCCCCAAGCAAGGCGCTGTTCGACCGCGGCGACGATCTCTACGAGTGGTTCGCCGACGGGCTGACGAACGGCTGCTACAATGCGGTCGATCGGCATGTCGAGCAAGGGCGCGGCGATCAGCCGGCGATTATCCACGACAGCCCGATCACCGGGACCAAGAGCACTCTCACCTATGCCGAGCTGCAAGCGCGCGTCGCAAGTCTTGCGGGAGCCCTGGTCGCCCAAGGCGTCCGCAAGGGCGACCGGGTCATCGTCTACATGCCGATGGTGCCCGAGGCACTCGAAGCGATGCTCGCCTGCGCGCGCATCGGGGCGATCCACTCCGTTGTCTTCGGCGGCTTTGCCGCGCATGAGCTCGCGGTGCGCATCGATGACTGCCAGCCCAAGGCGATCATCGCCGCCTCCTGCGGGCTCGAGCCGGGCCGGGTGATCCACTACAAGCCGCTGCTGGACGGCGCCATCGACCTGGCCGCGCATACACCCGACGTCTGCATCATTCTGCAGCGGGACCAGGAGCGGGCCGAGTTGATCCCGGGCCGCGATCTCGACTGGCACGAAGCGCAAGAGGGTGTGACGCCGGCGGACTGCGTGCCCGTCGAAGGCAATCACCCGGCCTACATTCTTTACACCTCCGGCACCACGGGGGCGCCCAAGGGTGTCGTGCGCCCGACGGGCGGGCATCTCGTGGCGCTGAACTGGACGATGAAGAACATCTACCAGTGCGATCCGGGCGACGTCTTCTGGGCGGCATCGGACGTGGGCTGGGTCGTCGGCCACAGCTATATCTGCTACGCCCCGCTCATCCATGGCAACACCACGGTGGTCTTCGAGGGAAAGCCCGTCGGAACCCCGGATGCGGGCACCTTCTGGCGCGTCATTGCCGAGCACAACGTGCGCAGCTTCTTCACCGCGCCCACCGCCATCCGGGCCGTAAAGCGGGAGGATCCCAAAGGCACCTATAAGCAGAAATACGACCTCTCGGGCCTGCGGGCGCTTTACCTTGCGGGCGAGCGGGCCGATCCTGACACCATCGAGTGGGCGCAAGAGCTGCTCCAAGTCCCGGTCTACGACCACTGGTGGCAGACGGAAACGGGCTACACCATCGCGGGCAACCCGGCAGGCCTCGAAGCGCTCCCGGTCAAGATCGGCTCGCCGACGGTCGCGATGCCGGGCTACGACGTGCAGATCCTCGACGAAGCCGGTCACCCGCAAAAGCCCGGAGAGCTGGGGGCCATCGCGATCAAACTGCCACTGCCACCGGGGACGCTGCCGACGCTCTGGAACGCGACCGATCGCTTCCGCAAGAGCTATCTGACGACCTTCCCGGGGTACTATGAAACCGGGGATGCCGGCATGATCGACGATGATGGCTACCTCTATATCATGGCGCGCACAGATGATGTGATCAACGTGGCGGGCCATCGCCTGTCGACCGGCGCGATGGAAGAGGTGCTGGCCTCCCACCCGGATGTGGCGGAATGCGCCGTCGTGGGCGTGGCCGATGCGCTCAAGGGTCAGTCTCCGCTGGGCTTGTTGTGCCTGACCACCGGCGTGAACCGGCCGCATGACGAGATCACGGCCGAGTGCGTCAGGCTCGTGCGCGAGCAGATCGGTCCCGTCGCGGCCTTCAAGACGGCGGTGGTTGTCGACCGCCTGCCCAAGACCCGCTCGGGCAAGATCCTGCGCGGCACGGTGGTGAAGATCGCCGACAACCAGGCGTTCAAGATACCCGCCACCATCGACGACCCGGCTATCCTCGATGAAATCCGGGCCGCGCTGCAAACCGTCGGCTACGCCAGTTGACGGCGCCGCGGGGCGGCGCGCCCACCGGGCCGGGCGGCGCTGGCGCCGCCCGGCCCGGTGGGCGCGCTCCCGGCTCAACCGTTGCGCCAGAGCGGCAGCTGAAACGTAAAAGGACGGTCCCAACGGGACCGCCCTTTAAGAAATCAGTCGCGACGAGGTAATTACGCGGCTGACTTATGCTCTGCGATGAAGGCGTCAATCTGGCGTTCTGCCTCGTCCTTGGCCACCCCGTAACGCTCCTGGATGAGCCCGGCGAGGCGCTCACGGTCGCCCTCGGCCTGCTCGATCTCATCGTCCGTCAGTTCACCCCACTTGGATTGGATCTGACCTTTCATCTGTTTCCAGTTGCCTTTGATAATGTCCCAGTTCATTGGTCTCTCCTTTGCAGTTGATCTCGTTGAACCAAGCACATGCGCATCACATGCTCTTGTAGTCCGAACGCCGAGGCTCCCGAATAGTTCCGAGGAAATCGTGATCGACCGGCCGGTTTTCGCGCATTGCGTGACGACCCGGCGCGTCCTAGTCTTTCCGCAACGTCAGACAGGAGATGACCTATGCGAAGACTGTTGCCGCTGCTCTTTTGCGGCTTGGCCCTGCCGGCCAGCGCTGCCGAGGGCACCCGGATCCAGGTGACCGGAGAGATCATCGATACCTGGTGTTACTACTCCGGTGTCATGGGCGGGCCCGACGCGGTGGTGGGCTCGGCGCATCACACCTGCGCGCTGTGGTGCTCCGCGGGCGGCATCCCGGTCGGTCTGCTGGCCGAGGATGGCACTGTCTACATGGTGCTGAAGATCGCGCAGGATGCGGGGTCCGCGAGTGGCGACACCCAGCTCAGCCTCGCGGCACATACTGTGACCGCGGATGGCATGTTCTACGAGCGCGACGGGCTCAACTACATCGTTGTCAGCGAGGTTGTCACCGATATGGATATCGTGAACCCCACCCATGAAGACTATGGCACCGTGCCGCCCTTCTCGTTTCCGGAGCCCGACTGATGCGCAAGTTCCTTTCTCTCATCGCCCTCGTCGCCACCCCCCTCGCTGCACAGGATTTCTCCGAAGGATCCGAGGCGCAGTCCTGGAACCTCTATGCGGAAGTGCCCGCGCGCTTCGAGGCGACGGTTGTCGATGTGCTCTGTGAGCTGAGCGGCGACTGCCCCGAGAATTGCGGCGACGGGGCGCGTCAGTTGGGGCTGATCCGCACTGCCGACGATGTGATGGTGCTGCCCATGAAGAACTCGCAACCTGCCTTTACGGGTGCTGTGGCCGAGCTTGCGCCCTTCTGCGGACAGGTGATCGAAGTCGATGGTCTGATGATCGAAGACGAGGAGTTGGGTGCCCGCAACATCTACCTGGTGCAGCGGATCAATGCGGGGGACGCTGATTGGATCAAGGCCAACACCTGGACAAAAAAATGGGCCGAGGCGCACCCCGAGGCCGCGGGCAAGGGTCCGTGGTTCCGCCGCGATCCGCGCATCAAGGAGATCATCGCAACCGAAGGCTATCTTGGCCTCGGCCTTGAGGCCGACGAGACCTACGCCGAAGAGAACTTCTGATGCTGCGGGCGCTGGCGCTGGCGATCACTCTGGCGGGCAGCGCTTCGGCCGAGGCGCCCCTGCCCTTCGATCTGGGCGGGGCCTATGCGCTCACCAACCAGCATGGTGAGACGCGGACTGAGGCCGACCCAGGCGGCCATGCGCAGCTGCTGTTTTTCGGTTATGCCAATTGCCTCAACATCTGCTCCGCCGCCCTGCCGCTGATGGCGGAGGTGGCAGAGGTGCTGGCAGCGGAGAAGATCGCTGTCACGCCGGTGATGATCACCGTCGCACCCGAGCAGGACCGGGTCGAGACCATGGGGGCGCTCTTGGCTGACATTCATCCGGATTTCATAGGCTTGACCGGTGGCGCGGCGGATTTGCAGAAAGCCTATGACGCCTTTGCCGTCGAGGTGGAGCCGCTCTTTCAGGACCCCGAGCATGGCTGGGTCTACGCGCAT
Source organism: Roseobacter sinensis (assembly GCF_025755255.1). GTDB lineage: Bacteria > Pseudomonadota > Alphaproteobacteria > Rhodobacterales > Rhodobacteraceae > Roseobacter > Roseobacter sinensis. Next base: position 207,195 of record NZ_JALIEB010000002.1, read on the forward strand.
GGCAGTTTCATCTACCTGCTCGACGGGCAGGGTGAGATGCTGACGCTGATGCCGCCGGTGCTGGATGCGGAACGGGCCGCCGACATCGTCCGGGGCTATCTGACCCCGCGCGGGTAAGGGGGCCAGCCCCCGCCTGAGCCTTTCGGCTCAGTCTCCCCCGGGATATTTCTGGCCAGAAGAAGACGGCCGTTCGTCCGCTGTGGGCGTCAGCCCGTAGGGCGCGGCGATGTCCCAGACATGCTGGGGCACCATGTTCTTCATCTTCGCGGGCGCCGCGCGGCGCAGGTGAAGGATGGTTTCGGCCGCTTTCATCTCCAAGCGCGCGCGGGCGAATTCCAGCCCCCGCGGGCCGAGGCGGGGTTGCAGCCAGCTGACCAGTGGGCGCAGCCAGCGCGGCATGCGTCTGAGCGGCAGGCCACCGGCGGCGCGTTCGGTGTTGGCGACAAAGCCTTTCACGGCACCTGCGCGCTTGCCCGCGCTGCCTGGCGCGCTCAAACGGATAGCGTCGCCCAGGCCTGCCAGCATCTCGGCGCCCTGGTCATTGCGCACCAGCAGCCATTGCTGGCCTTCGCCGCCCATGTAACCGACAGTGATATCCGCAAGCACATTGGTGTAGTCGACGCAGGTGCGGCAGGTCAGGGGGAAGAAGTCGGACGGCAGGTCCGAAATGGGCAGCGACAGAAAGGGGATCAGCCGCTGGCGCCCGTCGGCAAAACGCAGCTCCACCTTATAGTCCGCGCGGAACTCCAGATAGGTGATGCTGCCCGGGTCCTCGTCCAACAGGCCGAGAAACTGATGAAAGTTCTCCGTGCTCGTATTGTCCGAACACGGTGTGCCGATCACGTAGAGCCGTTCGAACCCCAGCTCGGCTTCGAGGCAGCGCAGCGCGTAGATCTGGCAGGGGATGCCGATCACCGCCAGCCGGGTCAAGCCCTGCGCCTGCGCGTCTTCGAGCAGGGCCAGCAGCGGCGCATAGCCCATGCGCATTCCCCGGGCCTGCGCCATATCCGCGGCCTCCGTGATCAACGCGGGCCGCGGGCGCCAGCGGTCCTCGGCATCGGGCACCATGGTCAGAACCGCCTGCACCGCGCCCTGCTCCAACAGCCGTGCGCCGAGCGCTGTGGTGATGCCGGTCCATTGCGCGCCGTCTCGGGGTGCCACCATCTCGGCGCGATACATGGCCTGAAACGGGCCGAAGAAAAGCTCGTCGCCCGCGCCGCGCGCGCGCCCGTGCACGCGGGCCTCCAGCCCGGGATAATCCGGCGCGATGAACTGGCAGGCGTGGCCGCAGGCCTTCGCGTTTGTCATGCGTGAGACGCCGCAATCTGTGCAGAGCCCGCGGGTGGCCGCCGGGCCGACCTCAGGCGTCAGGATCATGTGAACTGCTCGTTGATCAGCCGCTCTTCCAGCCCATGGCCCGGATCGAAGAGGATGCGGTGCACCACCGAAGCGTCCGACTGGATCTTTACGCGGATCACGTCGGTGACCGAATTCGCGTCGGCCTCGGCCATGACCGGGCGCTTTTCCGGCTCCAGCACTTCGATTTCAACAACGGCAGTCTTGGGCAGCAGCGCCCCACGCCAGCGGCGGGGGCGGAAGGCGCTCATCGCCGTCAGGGCCAGCACCTCCGACCCGATCGGCAGGATCGGGCCGTGGGCGGAGTAGTTGTAGGCCGTCGAGCCTGCGGGCGTACTGACCAGCGCGCCGTCGCACACCAACTCCGCCATGCGCAACCGCCCGTCCACGGTGATCTTCAGCTTCGCGGCCTGTGGCCCTGCGCGCAGGAGGGACACCTCGTTGATCGCGAGCGCATGCGTCACCGTGCCGTCGGCACCGGTGGCGACCATGCTGAGGGGGTTGAGCTCGGCCTCCTCGGCGGCGGCGAGCCGCGCGGGCAGATCGGTCTCGGAGTAGGTGTTCATCAGAAATCCGATCGTGCCGCGGTTCATGCCGTAGACCGGTGCGCTCAGATGCTGAGCTGCGTGCAGCGTCTGCAGCATGAAGCCGTCGCCGCCCAGTGCGACGATCACGTCCGCGTCCTCCAGCGGGACATTGCCGTAACGCGTAATCAGAGCCGCCCGGGCGGTCTGCGCAACCTCGGCATGGGCGGCGGTGAAAGCGATCTTGTCAGGCATGGATGTTTCCGATCCGGGACTTATCGATCCGAAACAATCACATATCCCGCGCGCTGACCAGTATCGCCGGCATCGCGCCGAAATGGCGCGCCCCGCACGATTGCACGATCCGGCCCAAGCCCTTATGACGGCGGCAGCGATCGGTCGACAGGTCGCTGTCCTGCCTTTTCCGGCGCCTCAGTGTCCGATAGGGCACCGCATCACATGTTCACTCGAGAGGGAGACCGCCCCATGAACGCCCCGCACCGTGCCCCTGGCTTCTTCACGCAACCGCTGGCCGAGAGCGACCCCGAGATTTTCGGCGCCATCCGCCAAGAGCTGGGCCGCCAGCGCGACGAGATCGAGCTTATTGCCTCCGAAAACATCGTCTCAGCCGCGGTGATGGAGGCGCAGGGCTCGGTCATGACGAACAAATACGCCGAAGGCTACCCAGGGCGGCGCTATTACGGCGGCTGCCAATTCGTCGACATCGCCGAGGAGTTGGCGATCGAGCGCGCCTGCAAACTCTTTGGGTGCGGTTTCGCCAACGTGCAGCCGAACTCCGGCAGCCAGGCGAACCAGGGGGTGTTCCAGGCGGTGCTGCAACCGGGCGACACGATTTTGGGCATGAGCCTCGATGCGGGCGGCCACCTGACCCATGGCGCCAAGCCGAACCAGTCCGGCAAGTGGTTCAACGCGGTGCAGTACGGCGTGCGCAAGCAGGACAACATGCTGGACTATGATCAGGTCGCGGCCCTTGCCAAGGAGCATCAGCCGAAGATGATCATCGCCGGGGGCTCGGCCATCCCGCGCCAGATCGACTTTGCCAGGATGCGCGAGATCGCCGACAGCGTGGGCGCCTATCTGCATGTGGACATGGCACATTTTGCAGGGCTGGTGGCGGCGGGTGAGCATCCCTCACCCTTCCCGCATGCGCATGTCGCGACCACAACAACCCACAAGACCCTGCGCGGCCCACGCGGCGGGATGATCCTGACCAATGACGAAGTGCTGGCGAAGAAGTTCAACTCGGCGATCTTCCCCGGCATCCAGGGCGGGCCGCTGATGCATGTGATCGCCGCCAAGGCTGTGGCGTTCGGGGAAGCGCTGCGGCCCGAATTCAAGAGCTATATCAGCCAAGTCATCGCGAATGCGCAGGCGCTCTCCGATCAGCTGATCAAGGGCGGGCTCGACACGGTGACCCATGGCACCGATACCCATGTGCTGCTGGTCGATCTGCGTCCGAAAGGCGTGAAGGGCAACGCGACCGAGAAAGCTCTGGGCCGCGCGCATATCACCTGCAACAAGAACGGCGTGCCCTTCGACCCCGAGAAACCAACCGTGACCTCCGGCATCCGCCTCGGCTCCCCCGCGGGCACGACCCGGGGTTTCGGAGAGCCGGAATTCCGCCAGATTGCCGATTGGATCATCGAGGTGGTCGACGGGCTGGCGGCAAACGGCGAAGAAGGTAACGGCGCGGTCGAAGCCAAGGTGAAGGCCGAGGTCGCCGAGCTCTGCGCGCGCTTCCCGATCTATCCGGATCTTTGAGCCGCGGAACGAGGGGTGGCCCAAGGCCCACCCCACCTGCCTGCCGTGCTGTTTGTCATCCGGGCACGGCGGGGTCTCCTAACAGGTCGGGTGGGCTTCAGGCCACCTTTTGCCCCGGGGCCCCCGATCACATGGAATAACTCTGCGACGGAAACGTTCGTCCTCTGCGTACAAGAGATGTTCGCGACCGACAGGAGAGTTTCCCATGCGATTGCCCTTCCAGGCTCCCCCGACCGTTCTGATGGTGCTGGTTGTCATCGCCGCACTGGTCTCGGCCAAGCTGGCCGACGCAGAGACCGTGACCTGTCCCGGCAGCACTGCGGCCCAGATCGACCCGCTCAGATCAGCCCCCGCAACCGCAGCACAACCACAACAGCCGTAAAGAGCAGAATCAGATTGAATGCGATCACCGCGGCAATCGACAGCAGGCGCGTGCGCCGCGCCTCTGCCCGGTCGATCCCGCGGAGATAGGTGCCGACATCGTCCAGCGCCCGCGCAACGCGCGCCTCGTCCAGCTGGCGCAACAGCCGCGGATTGCCCACCAGCACCTCTGCCTCGGCCAGCAGTCCGGCCTGCGCTCTCAGGTGTCGAGGCAGACGCCGCCCGGCCCGTCGGAGTTGCTGCCCCAGCGAAGCGCCCTTGATCCCCAGATGCTTTTCCACAGCCTCCTTCAGAGCGCGCATGTCTGTCTCGATCTCATACATGCGCCGGACCGTATCCACAGGCCCGCGGGCTGCGCAATAGGGCTGGTGCGGGTTTCCGAAATCCGCTAGCCCGACCCCATGCTGAGCTATTCCGAATTTGGCACCGCGGATGCCCCGACCACGCTGATCGTACATGGCCTTTACGGCTCGGGCCGCAACTGGGGCGTGATCGCCAAGCGGCTCAGCAACGCGCTGCACGTGATCACGCCTGATCTACGCAACCATGGCCAGAGCCCCTGGAGCGACAGCCATAGCTATGACGACATGGCCGAGGATTTGGCCGAGGTCATCAAACACCTTGGGGGCCCGGCGCATGTGGTCGGCCACTCCATGGGCGGAAAGGCCGCGATGGTCCTTGCCAGCCGGTATCCCGACCTGGTTGACCGGCTCATCGTGGCCGACATCGCGCCCGTTGCTTACAGCCATAGCCAGATGCAGTTCATCACCGCCATGCGCGCCGTCGACCTGAGCACCGTGAACCGGCGTGCGGATGCTGAAGCACAGCTTGCGGCGCAAGGAGTTGAACCCGCGCTGCAGAGCTTCTTCACCCAGTCGCTCGATGTCGTCGAGAAGCGCTGGCGGTTGAACCTCGATGCGCTGGCCGCCGAAATGGACAAGATCCTCGGCTTTCCCGCGCTGAGTGACGCCTTCAGCGGCCCCACGCTCTTTCTTTCGGGCGCGGAGTCGGATTATGTCACACCTGCAGACCGTCCGCAGATCAAGTCGCTCTTCCCCAAGGCGCGCTTCGCCAAACTGCCGGGTGCCGGCCACTGGCTTCACGCAGACAAGCCGCGCGAATTCGAATCGGCGGTGCGGCTTTTCCTGACTCACCACTGAGCAGCGTTGCCCAGCCAGAAACAATGGGCAGCAACGGCCAATACTGCATCGGAAACGTCGCGTAGTGGGCGCTTTTAACGCGCAATATCAGCATACTGCTTGCCATTCGGCGCATTTTCGCCTTAATCAATGATGCGCGGATTTCTGCCGTGCAGAGCGAATCATCGGGATGCCATGAAAAACCTGTTCACATTTGTATTTTCCGCCGGCCTCGGCCTTGCCGCTGCCGTGGGTGCGAGCTCCGTGAACTTCAACAGCTTCTCGGCGGCCGACAGCGTGGTAGGATCGACCGTAGATGGGCTGGAGTTTGGCGGCCAGAACGTGACCTTCGAGGCGGATGCAGGCGACGTGTCGGTCAACATCCCGAAGACATCCGACGTGACCGTCTCTTTTTTCGAGGTGCGCTCACTAGGCGATCCTTTCGAGCTGAACGCTTTTGAATTGAGCACGGACGACCCGCTTGGCGCGAGCCTGCTGGCGGTTGGCTTTCGTGATGGCGCCGAGGTGACCTCTCAGGTCTTCCAAGCGGGCCCGACACCGACAGTCTTTGACCCGGTTGCCTTTGCCGGAACGCCGATCGACCTGCTGCGCTTCAGCTCGGGGGCCTCTGGCGGCTCCGGCGGCTCTGCGGGCGCATCGCGTCTCGCTCTCGACAACGGCGGCAGTGGAACGGGTGGCAGTGGAGCCGTGTCTCTCGATGATCTCGATGTGACCGCGGTCGCAGCCGTGCCCGTTCCTGCCTCTGTCCTTCTGCTCGGGACTGCGCTGCTGGGGATGGGCGCCCTGCGTCGCCGGAAAGCCCGCCAATAGCGGTCTGAATAGCGGTGCATCTGCGCTCTGCCATCACACGTCTTTCCGACTGACTTTCGCACAGCCGAATTGTCCGGTTTTGCCGACGATCGCCCCTTGCGCCCCGCCCGCGCTTGCCTATAACGCAGGACAATTTGGGCACACCCGCGTGCCCGTCTGCCCGGGGGTCGCGCCATGCCAAAGAGAACCGATATCAAATCGATCATGATCATCGGCGCGGGGCCCATCGTGATTGGGCAGGCCTGCGAGTTCGACTATTCCGGCGCGCAAGCCTGCAAGGCGCTCAAGGAAGAAGGCTACCGGGTCATCTTGGTGAACTCCAACCCCGCGACGATCATGACCGACCCTGGCCTGGCCGACGCCACCTATATTGAGCCCATCACGCCCGAGATGGTTGCCAAGATCATTGAAAAGGAGCGTCCCGACGCGTTGCTGCCCACCATGGGCGGGCAGACCGGTCTGAACACCTCCCTCGCGCTGGAAGAGATGGGCGTGCTGGAAAAGTTTGGTGTCGAGATGATCGGGGCCAAGCGCGCCGCCATTGAGATGGCGGAAGACCGCAAGCTCTTCCGCGAGGCGATGGATCGGCTCGGCATCGAAAACCCGCGAGCTACCATTGTGACGGCCCCTACAGATGCAAATGGAAAGAAAGACTTACAAGCCGGAGTTCAAGTAGCACTTGAAGCTCTGGAAGAGGTGGGCCTGCCCGCGATCATTCGCCCCGCTTTCACCATGGGCGGCACCGGCGGCGGCGTGGCCTACAACCGCGACGACTATGAGGCGATCTGCCGCTCGGGCATGGATGCATCCCCTGTTGGCCAGATTCTGGTGGACGAGTCTCTGCTCGGCTGGAAAGAATACGAGATGGAGGTGGTGCGCGACACCGCCGACAACGCCATCATCGTCTGCTCCATCGAAAACGTGGACCCGATGGGCGTGCACACGGGCGACTCGATCACTGTGGCCCCTGCCCTCACGCTGACCGACAAAGAATACCAGATCATGCGCAACCACTCCATCGCGGTGCTGCGCGAGATCGGGGTGGAGACGGGCGGCTCCAATGTGCAATGGGCGGTGAACCCCGAAGATGGCCGCATGGTGGTGATCGAGATGAACCCCCGCGTCAGCCGCTCCTCGGCGCTGGCGTCCAAGGCGACAGGTTTCCCCATCGCCAAGATTGCCGCCAAGCTTGCCGTGGGCTTCACGCTTGATGAGCTCGACAACGATATCACCAAGGTCACGCCCGCGAGCTTCGAGCCCACCATAGACTATGTGGTCACCAAGATCCCGAAATTCGCTTTCGAGAAATTCCCCGGGGCCACGCCCGATCTGACCACCGCGATGAAGTCGGTGGGCGAAGTGATGTCCATCGGGCGCACCATACACGAGTCCATGCAAAAAGCGCTCGCCTCCATGGAGCAGGGCCTGACCGGTTTCAACGAGATCGACATTCCGGGCGCGCCGGACAAGGCCGCCATTGTGAAAGCGATCAGCCAGCAGACACCCGACCGGCTGCGCACCATCGCGCAAGCTATGCGCCACGGCATGAGCGACGATGAAATCCATGCCGTCACGATGTTCGATCCTTGGTTCCTCGCCCGCATCCGCGAGATTGTGCAGGCCGAGGCCGAGGTGCACATGAACGGCCTGCCGCGCGAGGCTACCGCACTGCGGCACCTAAAAATGATGGGCTTCACCGACGCGCGCCTGGCTGAGCTCACCAGCAAGACCGAGGCCGAGGTGCGCAGCCTGCGCCACGCAGAAGGCGTCACCGCCGTCTTCAAACGCATCGACACCTGCGCGGCGGAATTCGAAGCGCAGACGCCCTATATGTACTCGACCTACGAATCCCCCGTCTTCGGCGAGGTGGAATGTGAGGCGCGGCCGTCGGACCGCAAAAAGGTCGTGATCCTCGGCGGCGGCCCCAATCGGATCGGGCAAGGGATTGAGTTTGACTACTGCTGCTGCCACGCCTGCTATGCGCTGACGGACGCGGGCTATGAGACGATCATGGTCAACTGCAACCCCGAGACGGTCAGCACCGACTACGACACCTCGGATCGCCTCTATTTCGAACCGCTGACTTTCGAACACGTCATGGAAATCCTGCGCGTCGAGCAGGAGAACGGCACGCTGCACGGTGTCATCGTGCAGTTCGGCGGCCAGACGCCGCTAAAGATCGCCCAGGCGCTGGCAAACGAAGGCATCCCGATCCTGGGCACCACGCCCGACGCGATTGACCTGGCCGAAGACCGCGAACGGTTCCAGCAGCTGGTGCAATCCCTCGGCCTCAAGCAGCCCAAGAACGGCATCGCCCATTCCGATGCCGAAGCCTTGGACATCGCGTCCGATATCGGCTTCCCGCTGGTCATCCGCCCATCCTACGTGCTGGGCGGCCGCGCGATGGAGATCGTGCGCGATCAAGCCGGCCTGGAGCGCTACATCACCTCCGCCGTCGTTGTCTCGGGCGACAGCCCTGTGCTGCTTGACAGCTACCTCGCAGGCGCGGTGGAGCTGGACGTGGACGCGCTCTGCGACGGCACCGACGTGCATGTGGCCGGCATCATGCAGCATATCGAAGAGGCGGGCGTGCACTCCGGCGACAGCGCCTGCTCCCTGCCGCCCTACTCGCTCCCGCGCGAGATCATCGCCGAGATCGAAACGCAGACCCACGCGCTGGCCCGCGCGCTCAATGTCGTGGGCCTGATGAACGTGCAATTCGCGGTGCAAAACGGCGAGATTTACCTGATTGAGGTCAACCCCCGCGCCTCGCGCACCGTGCCTTTCGTCGCCAAGGCAACCGACAGTGCCATCGCCTCCATCGCTGCGCGGATCATGGCGGGTGAGCCGCTCTCAAGCTTCCCGCTCCGTCCGCCCTACGATGCGACCGCGTCCTATGACACGGTGCTGCCGCTGGCCGACCCGATGACACTGGCCGACCCGATGATGCCCTGGTTCTCGGTCAAGGAAGCGGTGATGCCCTTTGCGCGCTTCCCCGGCGTCGATACGATCCTCGGCCCCGAGATGCGCTCCACCGGCGAAGTCATGGGCTGGGACCGCGACTTCCCCCGCGCCTTTCTCAAGGCGCAGATGGGCGCGGGCATGACCCTGCCGACCGCAGGCTGCGCCTTCATCTCGATCAAGGACATGGACAAGACGGACGAGATGCTCGACACCGCGCGCATCCTTCTGGATCAGGGGTTTACCCTCGTTGCCACGCGCGGCACCGCCGCCTGGCTCACCGAGCACGGCATGGACTGCGACACGGTCAACAAGGTCTACGAGGGCCGGCCCGATGTGACCGACATGATGAAGAACGACCAGATCCATCTGGTGATGAACACAACCGAGGGCGCCCAGGCGGTCGAGGATTCCAAGTCGATCCGCTCCATCGCGCTTTACGACAAGATTCCCTACTTCACCACCGCCGCCGGCAGCCACGCCGCCGCCCTCGCCATCCGCGCCCAGGCGGAGGGAGACGTTGGCGTTAAAGCGCTTCAGGGGTGAGGCACGGTCCGGGCGCTGCCTGGCAGAATGTCCAGCGGATAGTTTGTGCGCCGAAAGGTCGGAGCCCTGAAAGGACCTCAGTTGCCGCAGTTTCCGAAGAAGAGATCCCGCCGTGAGCGGGCAGAGCCCCCAAAGAAGGCACGCTCCTTGTCTGCTACATCGGACACAAAAAGGCGGACCTTCGGGTCCGCCTTGTCTCGATTATTGTGCTTAGATCAGAACCGCCGCACATAGCGTACAGACAGGACTCGACCGTCACTGTCCTGGTCGAACGTACTCTCGTTGGTGTCCGAATAGCTGGCTCGGATGGCAATCGTATCAACAGGCGAGAAGTCATAGCCCAGTTGCACGCCAATGATTGCACCGTCGCTGCTCAGGTCTGACCCACTGTTCTCGAAGTCGATCTCGGTATAGCCGAGATGGACGGAAAGCGACGTTGTGTCAGTCAGATACCGCCCCACACCAAAGTCGAGAAAGGTCTGGCTGTCATACTCGGACAGACCCGTCTCGGTATCGCCATTGAGTTTCGAATACCCGATCTCCGCTTCGGCATAGTAGTCGCTCGTTAGCTGGAATCGATACCCGGCCAGAACACCTATGCCGTTGCCATCGCCGTCGACGGTTCCGGTGCTCACATCAAAGGTTGCCGCCTGAATGCCAAGATAAAAGCCCTCCGCCTGCACAGCAAACGGCAGCGCCGTTGCCAGCGCGATCGCGCCAAGGAATTGCATCCTTTTCATATTTGCCTCAATAAGTTGCCCACTTACTTGTCGGAATTGACCGGATTTGTGTCAAGGCGAACTTGGGTCTCGACCATGAGCGCCCGCGCTTCCCAGCCAAGCGGTGCATATTTGTCACGACTGTGGAGCTTGCCACATCGACGGGAGGCGCAAGAGGCAAGGCAAGGCCGCTACTCCGCCTCCACCGGCTTCGGGCCGCTGTCATCGAGCAGCCGGTGCGCCGCCTCGATCACCTGCGCCTGCGTAAACGGCCGCACGAGGTGCTGCCAATGCGGGAAATGCAACCGATCGCGCAAGTCGAGCGTTATGACACGACGCTGCTCCAACCAATGGAAGTCAGCGCCGTCGAGTGTCAGCGCCCCGTTCTGCGCAGCCACGAAGACCAGTGTTGCGTTGAACTCCTCTTGCGGCACGGCGCGCGCCTCAGCGACCGTCTCGAAGACGCGGCTCACGGTTCCGGGGTGCCAATAGGCAAAGATTCCGGCCGCGTCCTGCGAGACCAGCGGGTCGCTGATCACGATGGCGATGAATAGGGTTTTGTCCACGCTCGGTCCTCGCTTTGAGAGCCGATTATGGAACCCAGCGCGGGGCTTTGCATTAAACTAAGACATAGCAAGGAGTAGATAATGACGACCGACTGCAAGGCTTGCCCCCTCCGCAGCCAACCCATCTTTGATGATATGACTCAGGACGAGCTCGAGAAGACCCGGCGCTTCAAATCCGGGGAACTCGCCGTCGATCCGGGAACGCCAATCCTCATGGAAGGATCAAACGCACCGCAGCTTTACACCGCGCTGCGCGGCATGGGACTGCGGTACAAGACGCTGCCGGATGGCAACCGTCAGGTCATCAACTTCATCTTCCCGGGCGACTTCATCGGCCTGCAAGCCGGCATGTTGGGCGAGATGGGTCACTCGGTCGAAGCGACCACGCATATGACACTCTGCGTGTTCGACCGCAGCGACTTCTTTGACTTCTTCAAAAGCTCGACGGCCCGTGCCTTCGACATCACCTGGCTGGCCGCGACAGAGGAGCATTTTCTGGGCGACACGCTGGCCACTGTCGGCCAGCGCGACGCAACCTCAGCCATCGCGTGGGCTTTCGTGCGGATCTTCCAGCGCGGTGAGACGCTGGGGATGGTGCGAAATGGCACCATGCCCTTTCCGTTCAAGCAGCAGGATGTGGCGGACGCGCTCGGCCTGTCTCTGGTGCACACCAACAAGACGCTCGCCCGCCTGCGCGAACGCCAACTGCTGGCCTGGAGCGATGGTGAGTTGAAGATCCACGATCTGGCCGATCTCGCCACGGTGGCCAACATGGAGCTCGAACCCGTCAAGCAGCGGCCACTGATCTGAGCAACACCTATTGCAGTTGCAGGCTCGCCGGTGTCGCCACATATCCCGATCCGGTCCAGACGTTCATGGTGCCGATATACTCCCCGTCAACCCAGCGGAACTCGCCTGATTCACGGTCCCGAGCAAAGCGGATCACCCCGCCAGAAGCCGAGACGAAATAGCTGGGGTGGCAGCCCGCCTCACGATTTGCGTAGGTGCTGATACAGCCCTCGTCGTAATGCCGCTCGACAACGGGGAGCTGATAGGCCCGTCCGAGGATCTGCGCCTTCTGCGGTTCAGTCAGCGCACCCGCATCCGGCGGCAGGCCCGTCACGCGGACAAAGAAGCCATTGGCCCGGAACATCTCGCAGAAGACCGCGGTGTTGAAAAGTGCCGTCACCTGCGAAGCCTTGCCCTCTTCGACCATCGCCCCGAAAACCGGCTCGTTCGTGCGCAGGAGCGTCTCATAGGCCGCGACACGCAGCGGCATGATCGCATCGCCGTAAAAGACGTCGGCTGACGACTTGAACGCATCCGAATTGGTTGCAATACGGTCGCCGACGCGGTCGTCGCATGCCACCGCACCCGAGGCCAAAAGACCAAGAGCGCAGAGCGCCCCGCCAAACATATGTCCCATCGTCTTACATTTCCTCTCGGCTGAATGTGATTGTGCCACCGGAGTCGTGGCGCTTGTCGTCCGTATAGATGATGCCACTGATCCAGCAGTTCTCGGCGACCTTCACAGGCAGGGTGCCGGCGATTGTACCGAAGACTTTCAGCCCACCGCGCGCCGCACTGTCGAGATCCGCCCGATCGATCTGCACCTTGGGGCCGCCGCTACAGGACTCGACGGTAAAGGGAAGGCGCGGAAAGGGGCGGGGGATGCCCTGCGTCAGCCTGACCCGTGTCGGCGGTGCTTCGGCGCGCACCAAAGGCGACCCGACCGGCACCTCTAGCGCCGCAGATTCGAACGGACGGGCCGACGGAGCCTCCCCCGGCATGTGAGGCAGGCCCGCAAGCCGTCTGATCGGAGCCAGATGCAAAGGCGATGGGTCAAGGAGCGGCGTGCGCGCCGGATCGGAAGGCAGTGCCGGTGCTCCAGGCGGGAACTCCGCCTGGTTCAGCCGGTCTTGCGGGCCATCCGGTATGAAGCTGGGACGGTCGAGCAGTGAAACCGCGTAAAGCGAGAGCCCGCCCAGAAAACTGAGGATCCCGGCCAGCCCGGCGACATTCCCGATCCAGGGGATATTGCGCGAGGTCACCGCCGCAGCCGCCTCCGCGGCCCCCGCATGCAGCCGCCGCCAAACCCATGAGACGGGATTTTGCCCGACACCGCCGCTCACGCCTGTTTCCCCGTCCAAAACCCGCCGATCAAAACATGCCCTTTCAAGGGGCGAAATGCGGCAGCTCCTACTGTCTCAAAGTCTGTATCGACTTTCGCTCACCCAAAAATGCTAAGCTGGGATCTATAGTAGCATCAATTTGTTCAACTCAAAGGAGTTCTGATATGCGTGGCTTTGCTGTTTTTTCTGCTCTTGTGCTCGTCGCCTGCGCGCCTGCGCCCGAGCCGGTCACGGGGTCTTTGCCGCTTTTCGGCGATGGTTACCGCTTCAAGGGCGACATCTGCCGCCGCGTGGGCGAAGACGATTTCACCAATCAATTCCTCGATGACGCGGCGGACCTCGTGGCCTGTCCGGAAGATGCCGAAAACCTCGGGGTCTTCGTGATCGACACCGGCGCACAGGAGGTCGCGCGCCGCGACGGCTATGTGCTCTACTCGGTGCCCATCCGCTAGGGCAGGTTCGGATCAGTATGCGCGGAGTGTCGATGCGGATCAGATGGGCACACGACGCGGAAACGCCGCGTTGCCCGTCTTGACCTCGCGCCGAGAATTCGGACAAGGTGATTGACCGCTTGGAGTGAAGGTCATGGCTACCCCCGCAATCACCGGCACCGGTGTGTTTACACCGTCAGAGGTCATCACGAACGCCGAACTGGTCGCCGCGTTCAACGCTTACGTCGATCTCCATAATGCTGAACATGCAGAAGAGATCGCGTCCGGCGCCCTGCCGGCCAAGGAGTATTCCTCCGAAGAGTTCATCATCAAAGCGTCCGGCATCGAACAGCGCCATGTGATCGACAAATCGGGGATTCTGAATCCGAAGGTGATGCACCCGCTCCTGCGACAGAGGAGCGACGACGAACCATCGCTGATGGCGGAGATCGGTGTGAAAGCGGCCCGGGATGCGCTCGATCAGGCGGGAAAATCCGCTGAAGATGTGGATCTCGTGATCTGCGCGGCCTCCAACATGGAGCGGGCCTACCCGGCCATCGCCATCGAAATCCAGACGCTCCTCGGCTCTGGCGGCTTCGCCTTTGATATGAACGTGGCCTGCTCATCAGCGACCTTCGGCATTCAGGCCGCAGCTGACATGATCCGCTCGGGCAGTATCCGCAGCGCTTTGGTCGTCAGCCCGGAGATCTGCTCGGCGCATCTGGAGTGGCGCGACCGCGATTGCCACTTCATCTTCGGGGATGTCGCCACCGCGGCGCTGCTCGAGCGGGCCGAGGCGGCGGAAGGCGCGCGGTTCGAGGTCATCTCGACGCGCTGTGCGACGGAGTTTTCCAACAATATCCGAAACAACAACGGATACCTGCGCCGGTCGCGGCCAGCCGGCATGGCCGACCGTCGCGACATGCAGTTCATGCAGAACGGACGAAAGGTTTTCAAGGAAGTGCTGCCGATGGTCTCGGACCATATCGCGCGACATATGGCGGACGAGGGTGTGGAGGCTGGCGATCTGAAACGGCTCTGGCTGCATCAGGCGAACAAGACGATGAACGATTTCATCGGCAAGAAGGTGCTTGGCCGCACGCCGGAGCCCTCCGAGCAACCCAATATCCTGCAGGACTACGCGAATACGTCCTCGGCCGGGTCGATCATCGCATTCTCGAAATATTCCGATGATTTGCGCCCGGGCGACAAGGGCCTGATCTGCTCTTTCGGCGCGGGCTATTCCGTGGGCTCCGTCCTCGTCGAGCGGAAGGGCTGACCTCAACCGGCGCCGTGGTCGTTCTCCAGATGCAGCTTCATGTCGATCAGCACCTGCTGCAGGAGCGTCGTTTCCTTCAACAGCCGCTTTGCCTCATTGACCGTGATCTTTCCGTCTTCCATCGACTGCTGGTACTCGGCCATGAGCATGGCGAAGCGCTGGCTGAGCGCGATGACGTCGGCATTGACCCCACCCGGACGGTCGGCATTTGGACGGCGCTCGTCATACTGAAGCGAGGTCCCCGAGAGCTCGGCCAGAGCACCTGTGACATGCGGATAGCTCGCCGCCTGTTCCAGCAGGGCCACCGCTTCGATGGGCATGAAACGGTCGGCGTGCTCGTCATGATCCGAATAATAGCGGCCCAGCGTCGCCTTCGATTTGCCGGTCAACCCGCAGGCCTGTTCGATGCCGACATCTTTCACCAGCGCTTCGGTATGTTTTTTCAGATACCTGCCGATTGCCGTCATAGTCATCCTTCCCAAAACAGGGGTCGCCCACCGTCGTGAAACACCGGTTTTCTCAATGGTCTCCCATTAATCGGATGTCAGGGAAATGTCATTTATAAAAGCATTCCCAGTGTTCGGGAGTCTAGTGAGTGGCCGGCTGTCCCAAAGCCGGTTTCGGGTACGAGCCTTTGTGCGCTCTGCCGGGTTGGGACCGGCAGGTTGACGCGCGCGTCAGCAGTCGCGCACAGGCTCTTGTTTCGCTCCGACACCGCGCTTGCAGCGACATAGCGGTGCGCCTAAGACACGGGCATGGCGAAGCTCTATTTCCACTACTCCACGATGAACGCGGGCAAGTCGACCGTGCTGCTTCAGGCCGCGCACAATTACCGCGAGCGGGGCATGGTGCCCTATTTGCTGACAGCCGCACTCGATGATCGCGCCGGCGACGGCGTGATCGCCTCACGGATCGGCATCGGCGAACCGGCAGAAACCTTCACGGCCGATGACGACCTCTTTGCCATGATCGCTGCACGGCTCGATGACGGCCCGGTGGCCTGCGTCTTTATCGATGAGGCGCAGTTCCTGACAGAAGATCAGGTGTGGCAACTGGCCCGCGCTGTCGACGATCTGGGGGTGCCGATCATGTGTTTCGGGCTGCGCGTCGACTTCCGGGGGCAGCTCTTTCCCGGGTCCGCCATCCTGCTGGCGCTGGCCGATGAGATGCGGGAGGTGCGCACCATCTGCCACTGCGGCAAGAAGGCGACGATGGTCGTTCGGCAGGACGCCAGCGGCGCCGTCCTTCTCGACGGTGCGCAGGTGCAGATCGGGGGGAATGAAACCTACGTCTCGCTGTGCCGTCGCCACTGGCGTGAGGCCGTCGGCGACCGGTAAGCGGCGAGAGTTGAGGCCGCCTGAACCGCAATGAGGTCGACCTCCGCTCTAGACGAGGTTCGGAGGCGTCTCGCCGGCAAAGAACGCTTGCAGGTTGCGCACCGACATCAACCCCATGTCCTCACGCACCTCAAGCGCAGCGGTGCCGATGTGGGGCAACAGCACGACGTTTTCCATGGCACAGAGCGCTTCGGGCACCGCCGGTTCGAACTCGTAGACATCCAGCCCCGCACCACCGATCCGGCCCTCGCGAAGAGCGCGGATGAGAGCCGCTTCTTCCACCACGTTCCCGCGTGCGATGTTGATCAGATGCGCGTGCGGCGCCATGGCCTCCAGGACCTGCGCGTCGATCAGGTGATGGGTCTCGTCGCCACCCGGCACCGCCAGCACCAGGACATCGACTGCCGCCGCCAGATCGAGGAGGCTGTCCTTGCGCGCGGCGGGAAAATCCAGGGTTTTGGGCGACCGGCTGTGATAGGCGACCGTCATGCCAAAGCCGAAGTGGCAGCGCCGCGCAATGGCCTGGCCGATGCGACCCATGCCCACGATACCGACGGTCTTGCCGCCGAGGTGCATGCCCAGAAGCTGTGTGGGATGCCAACCCTCCCACTGACCGGCACGGACGAGCCGCTCGCCCTCGCCGGCCCGGCGGGCGCTCATCAGCATGAGGGTCAGGGCGACGTCCGCGGTGGCGTCGGTGACCGCTCCGGGTGTGTTGGTGACACTGATCCCCGACGCCTGTGCCGCCTGCACGTCGATGTGATTGTAGCCGACGCCGAAGTTCGCAAGGATCTGGCAGCGCCAGCTCTCTTCCGCCGCGAAAATCTCGGCAGAGAACAGATCGCCCAGCGTCGGGACGACCCCGTCATACTCGCTGAGGGCGCTGCGCATCTCCTCGACCGTCAACGGCGATGTCATGGGCCGTACGGTCAGATCGAAACTGTCGCGCGCCGCTGCCTGGACCTTGTCCGGCAGCGGGCGTGTCATGAGAACTTTGGTCAATGCATCCGCCCTCCCTGCGGCACGGGTCGATCCGGGCTGATCAGGACGATCGCGCCGGTCTCATCCGGCAATCCCAGAACCAGGACTTCGGACATGAACGGCCCGATCTGCCGCGATGGGAAATTCACCACCGCCAGAACCTGCTTGCCGATCAGGGCCTCCGGATCATAGTGCGCCGTAATCTGCGCCGAGGTCTTCCGTTCGCCGATCTCCGGCCCGAAGTCGATCCACATCTTGATTGCTGGCGTGCGTGCCTCGGGGAAGGGTTCGGCCCGCAGCACGGTGCCGCAGCGCACATCCACCTTCTTGAAGTGGTCAAAACTGATGTTATCCATCGGCGAGCTCTTTCGATCGGTGCGTTGCGGCGGCCACGGCGCGCTTCAGCAGGGCCGGAAACCCCTGTTCGGCATCCATGAGCACCTCGAGGGCCGCCTGCGTGGTGCCATTGGGCGAGGTGACGTTGATCCGCAGTTGCGCGGGGTCTTCTTCCGCCGCCTGCGCCAAGGCTCCGGCCCCGGCGACGGTCGCCTTCGCCAGCTGCATCGCCAGCTCGGGCGCAAGCCCTTGCGCCGCGCCGGCCGCGGCCAGCGTTTCGATCATATGAAAGACATAGGCCGGACCCGACCCGCTGACGCCCGTCACAGCATCCATCTGCGCCTCATCGGTCAGGCGCACCACCTCGCCGACCGCGGCCAGAAGCGCCTGGGCCTCATCCAGAGCGGCAGCATCGGCATGGGCATTGCCCACGATTGCGGTGATGCCCTGTGAAATGGCGGCGGGCGTATTGGGCATCGCGCGGACGATAGGTGTCCGGGTGCCGACGATCTCGGCCAGCCGGGCGAGCGTGATCCCGGCGGCAACACTTATAAAAACGGTTGTTGCGTTGCCCATGGCCGCCAGCGTCGGCAGCGCCTCGGCCATCATCTGTGGCTTCACGGCAATCAGAACAACCGCCGGCGCTGTCGGCAGCTCTTCGTTCAGGCGCACGCCTGTGGTTGCGAGCCACTCCGACGGCTTGGGATCTTGCACCCAGACGGACGACGCGGGCAGCCCCTGCGCCAGCCAGCCGGCCAGCATCGCAGAGCCCATCTTACCGCAGCCCAGGAGAACGAGGCCGTCTCGCGCGATGCGGCTGTCCTGCATGATGCCTGTCCCCCCGAAACTCAGTTGCTTCGGGGGGAAGGTTTACGCGCGACCGTACGCCTCTGCAATGGCGACCTGCAGCGCCTCGGCCGGGGTCTGGTTGCCCCAGGCCAGCAGTTGCATCGCGGGATAGTAGCGCTCGGCACTCATCACGGCGGCACCGATCATCGTGTCGATCTGATCGGCGCTGGCCACATGCCCACCGGCCAGAACCAGGCCATACCGATACACCATGAGCTTTTGCTCATCCCAATAGGTGAAGGAGCCGGCCCAGCACTGATCGTTCACATGGTTCAGCAACTCGTAGAGCTCGGATTTTTTCTCTTCTGGAGGCTCCATATCGAAGGTGCAGATCATGCGCAGCGTTTCGTCGAAAGCAGACCACGCCAAGGTCAGCGAGTAGGTCCGCCACTGGCCTTCCACGGCCATCGCAATCTGTTCGTCCGAGATCCGGTCGAAATCCCACTCGTGGTGATTTGCCAGATGCTCAACGATGTCGATGGGGTGAATGTCGTCTTCAAGAAACTGCTCGGACAGGGCCATGGTACCACCTCTTGTTTTGCACTAGCGGCCGGGCCACGTATGGCCCCCAAAGCTAGGTGCCTGCTCTACAGACCGGGGCGAGCCCCCGCGCCTATACAAGATATGGTGCGGTGTGAAACCGCCTGTGGCAACCCCTATTCTTGTGTAGGGCCGCAATAAGTTGTGGATCAGAGGAGATACGCCGCAAAATACCACCAATCGTAACCATTGGTGAGCGGAATTAACTGAATGTTAATAGAAAAAGGCGCGAAAGCAGTCCCGCGCCGCTGCCCCGGTTGGCTGTCGGAGGCGTCAGTCCTTGGCGTCGAGCGCGTCGAGTCGCGCTTTCAGTGCCTCGTTCTCCTCGCGGGCCTTCTGGGCCATGGCGCGGACGGCATCGAACTCCTCGCGGGTGACAAAATCACGATCCGCCAGCCAGCGGTCCATCATGCCTTTGATCGCCGTCTCGGCTTCATCACGCGCGCCCTGTGCCACGCCCATTGCGTTGGTCATCAGCTGGGAGATGTCATCGAAGATCTTGTTTCGCGTTTGCATTGGTCGCCTCCGGCTAGTCCTAGCACACATATGGTGCGAAAGACCGCCTGCTGCAAGGTTGACTTCCCCCGCCCCGCGCTGGAAAGGATGCGGCATGCACGCGCTCCTTCCCTTCCCGGACATCTCGCCCGAGATCTTCTCCATCTCTTTGTTCGGGGTCGAATTGGCACTCCGCTGGTATGCGCTGGCCTACATTGTCGGCATCGTTCTCGGCTGGCGGCTGGTCGTCCTGGCGGTGCAGACCCCACGGCTCTGGCCGGGCGAGACGCCGGTGATGACGAAGGCGCAGATCGAAGATCTGCTGACCTGGGTGATCATCGGTGTGATCCTTGGCGGGCGGCTGGGATATGTTGCGTTCTACCAGCCCGCCTACTACCTGCAGAACCCCGGCGAAGTCCTGGCGGTCTGGCAAGGTGGCATGGCTTTTCACGGGGGTCTGCTCGGCGTGGTCGTGGCCGGTCTGGTCTACACCTGGCGTCATGCGATCCCGCGGCTCAGCGCCGCAGACATCATGGCGCTTGGCGTCCCGCCCGGGCTGCTTCTGGGGCGCATCGCCAATTTCATCAACGCCGAGCTGTGGGGCCGGCCAACCGATCTGCCCTGGGCCGTGGCCTTCCCGACCGAAGCCGCGCAGACCTGTCCAGATGTCGTGGGCATCTGCGGGCGTCACCCCTCGCAGCTTTATGAGGCGGGTCTCGAGGGGCTGTTGCTGGGCGCCGTGCTGATCTGGATGGTCTGGCGTCTCGGCGCGCTGAAGACACCTGGACGGGTCGCGGGCATGTTTTTTGCCGGATACGGCGCAGCGCGCTTCCTTGTCGAATTCGTCCGCCAGCCGGATGCGCAGTTCATCAGCGACGGCAATCCGCTCGGTCTCGCCTGGCATGTCGGGGGCTGGGGCCTGACCATGGGGCAGATCCTCAGCCTGCCGATGATCGCGCTCGGGGTGTGGCTGATGGCACAGGCGCGCCGACGCGCATGAGTCTGCGGGGCCGTCTCTGCACGCGGATCGCGCAGACCGGGCCTATCTCGCTCGCCGAGTATATGGCCGAGTGTCTGCTGCATCCAACCGAGGGCTATTACACCAACCGCGCGCCTTTCGGCGCCGATGGCGACTTCACCACCGCGCCCGAGATCAGCCAGATGTTCGGTGAGCTGCTGGGCCTCTGTCTGGCGCAGAGCTGGATGGACCAAGGCGCAACCGCGCCAGTCACCCTGGCCGAGCTTGGGCCCGGGCGCGGTACGCTCATGGCCGATGCGCTGCGCGCAACGCGCGCTGTTCCGGGCTTTCACGAGGCAGCAGAGATCATCCTGATCGAGGCGTCGGATTCGCTGCGCCAGCAGCAAAGTGACACGCTTGCAGGGTTCGAGGTCACCCATTGCACGACAGTGGAAGAGCTTCCCGAGCAACCGCTTCTCCTCCTGGCAAACGAGTTTTTCGACGCGCTTCCGATCCGGCAGTTCACGCGCGGGCCGCGTCACTGGCGTGAGACGCACATCAGCCTGGCCTCCGGCAGCCTGGTCCGCGGGCTCGGCCCCGATCTGCCGCAACCGGCCCTCGAGGCGCGCCGGGCAGAGACCGAGCCCGGCGACGTCATCGAATACGCACCGGGAGCCGCGCCGATCATCGACGCAATCGGGCGGCGCATCGAGACATACGGCGGCGCGGCGCTGATCATCGACTACGGGGATTGGCGCAGTCTGGGCGACACCTTTCAGGCGGTCCAGGGACATCAGGCGGTCGATCCGCTGGCCAATCCCGGTCAGGCCGACCTCACCGCGCATGTGGATTTCGAGGCCCTCGCTGCGGCCTGCCCCTGTGCCCACAGCCGTCTGACCCCCCAGGGCGTCTTCCTCGAGCGGCTGGGGATTACGCACCGGGCGCAGACGCTCGCGGCAGGTCTTCGCGGATCGGCGCTTGAGGCGCATATCGCCGCGCATCGGCGCTTGACGCACCCGGACGAAATGGGAAACCTGTTCAAAGTGATGGGGTTGTTTCCGACCGACGGCACCCCACCGCCGGGATTGGAAGCATGACGCTTGAAATACTCACATCGGATGTCCTCTCTCGTGTGCGTCACGGCTTTTTCACGCGTCGCGGCGGCGCTTCGTCCGGCGTATTCTCCGGACTGAACTGCGGGCATGGCAGTTCGGATCAGACAGAGATCGTCGCGATCAACCGCGCCCGCGCGGCCCAGGCCATGGGTGTCGCGCCGAACCACCTCGTCGGAGTGCATCAGGTGCATTCGCCAACCGTCGTCACCGTCACCGAACCGTTTACGGACAAGCCGAAGGCAGACGCCCTTGTCACCGACAAGCCGGGGTTCGCGCTGTCGGTTCTGACCGCCGACTGCCAGCCGGTGCTCTTTGCCGATGCCGAGGCCGGGGTGATCGGGGCCGCCCATGCCGGGTGGCGGGGCACGCTGGAGGGCGTGCTTGAGGCCACCATCGATGCCATGTGCGCCTTGAGCGCCCAGCGCGAGCGCATCGCGGTTGCCATCGGCCCTTCGATTTCGCAGCGCGCCTACGAAGTAGGCCCCGAATTCTTCGATACCTTCATGATGGATGATCCGCAGAATGCCCGCTTCTTCGCAGGGGGCGAAGGCGATCGCATGTTTTTCGATCTGCCCGCCTTCGGGTTGCACCGTCTGCGCGCAGCCGGTGTCGGTGTTGCCGAGTGGACCCGGCATTGCACCTACACGGACGCCGCGCGCTTCTACTCCTACCGCCGCGCCACCCACGCCAAGGAGGCCGACTACGGGCGCCTTATCGCTGCCATTGCGTTGTGACGCTGCCGCCCTTAGGCGGGAATGAGGCGCTGGCGATCTCGAGGCGGCCCAATGCCGACCCACTATCGGCCCGACAAGCGGCACGTGGGCACATTGACACCAGCAGCGCGATCAATTGACCCTCGAAATCCATAGTCGGCGGCGGCTGCAGCAAACTCCTTGCTTTTGACGAAAATGGAACGGAGTTTCTTCCGTTTTCCCTCGAACGGCCCGAATGCCGCCAGATTGCTCGCCCATGCTGGCAATCCAAACCGATACCTATGCAACGTTACTTGGCGGCAAGATATGGAACCTCAATCGCACTTCATTCGGTCAATAGTGCGCGCCTCGCGAGACGCCAGGATCATCATGCCGTGGTCGCGCCGGGCGCGCCGCCGTCGGTTGGCCGCACGCTGACGCAATCCGCAAAATGATTCGGTGCTTGCCGGACGAGCTCTCGGAAGGGACTGTTCGCTCGGTCACAATTGCGGAAACAATGCCCGGCTATTCTGATCGTTTGGCGCGAGATCCGCATCAATCGACCACATTCTTTGACAGCTGCGGCTTTGTCGCGCCAGGGTGGCGGCATCACTCCAGGAAAGCGCAGACCTGCCCTTTCCGTGATCGTCGGTGGGGGCCGACACGGATTGCGGCCGACCGAAAGAGGCCCACATGACGATCCCGCCGAACGGCAGCAGACCGCCTGCCCCCCTGCTTGCGGGTCCCCGGCCCACACCGCGGCGCGCCCCACGGATCCGGACGGTTGATGTCGCCGCCGTGCGGCCCGACGGCAGCCTCGCGATCGGCCAGCGCAAGGTTCCGGCGCTGCCGCTCTTTGACAGTGCCTTTTCGGCTCTGGCTCGCGGCACGCCGTTGCAGACACCGCAAGGGCCGGTGGCCATCGAAGACCTCAGGCCGGGCAATCTGGTGTTGACGGTCGACGGTCCACCCTGTCAGATCGTCTGGATCGGCTCAGCCACGTTTTCACGGGCCGATGTCAGGGACGGTCGTCTGTTGACGCGGGTCGTGCCCGACAGCTTCGGTGTCGAGCGGCCGGGGCGTCTTCTGACCCTTGGTCCCGCGGCACGGGTGCTGCAGACACCACCAGATCGGCGCGCCGTACCGGGCCAACGCCGCATCATGACCCCGGCAAGTGCATTCGTCGATGGGGTCAACGCGATCAATGTCCTGCCGCAGATGCCAGTGCAGATGTTTCACCTCTGCCTGGCAGAGCATGCGGCGGTGATCGCCGGTGGGCTGGAGGTCGAAAGCTTTCACCCTGGTTCGGATCTTGAACGGCACCTCTCGGACACCCTGAAGCCCGTGCTGCTCTCCGTCTTTCCCCAACTGACCGATCTGCGCGACTTCGGTCCGCTGCGCTACGAGCGCACAGCTGAGGCTGCAAACATGGACGCGGCTTAGGCCGAGGTGCTGAGGCGTTCCTCCAGAACTTCGAAGGGGACGCCGGGCTCATCCTTCGCGCAGCGGATCACCAGCGAGGTCTTCACACTCGCGACGTTTGGTGTGGTCAGAAGCTCGCCGGTGAGGAACCGCTGGAAGCTGGACAAGTCCGGGGCTGCGCATTTCAGGATGAAATCCACCTCGCCGTTGAGCATGTGGCACTCACGCACCAAGGGCCAGGCGCGGCAGCGATTCTCGAATGCCGTCAGATCTGCTTCGGCCTGGCTGGCCAGCCCGACCATGGCGAAAACCTGAACCTCGAACCCCAACTCGCGCGCATCGACCTCCGCATGGTAGCCTTTGATGTAGCCCGCTTCCTCAAGGGTCCGGACGCGCCGCAGACAGGGCGGCGCAGAGATTCCGACCCGTTTGGCCAGTTCCACATTGGTCATCCGCCCGTCGGCTTGCAGCTCTGCCAGGATCTTTCGGTCAATCAGATCTAGTCGCGTTATAGCCATTTCGCCCCCGGATTTTTCGGTTGTTATACCACCCGCCGCAGCACGCGCAATAATATTTCGCCTGGGCGCAAGATTCTTTCTAAGTCCTCACGCACGCACAACCCGGACTTGCACGCACTGCCGCAACGACGGGGGTTTCAGCGCGCGCGCTGACGCTCTATATCTCAAACGCTGCTTTGAAAAGGATTGGGGAGTGCCATGGCCGAGACGAGAGAAACACGCGTGCTGATTATCGGCTCGGGTCCTGCGGGCTATACCGCCGGTGTCTATGCCAGCCGCGCGATGTTGAACCCCATCCTCGTGCAGGGGATCGAACCCGGCGGGCAGCTGACAACCACGACCGAGGTCGAAAACTGGCCCGGCGACACCGAAGTGCAAGGCCCCGACCTGATGGTCCGCATGGAGGCCCACGCGAAGGCGATGGGGACCGAGATCATCGGGGACATCATCACCGACCTTGACCTCACAAAGCGCCCCTTCACGGCCAAGGGTGACAGCGGAACCACCTATATCGCCGATGCGGTCATACTGGCGACGGGCGCGCGCGCCAAGTGGCTTGGCCTGCCGTCGGAAGAGAAATTCAAGGGCTTCGGCGTCTCCGCCTGTGCGACCTGCGACGGGTTCTTCTATCGCGGGCAGGAAATCGTGGTGATCGGCGGCGGCAACACCGCAGTGGAAGAGGCGCTGTTTCTCACCAACTTCGCCTCGAAGGTGACGCTGGTGCACCGCCGGGACGAGCTGCGCGCCGAGAAGATCTTGATCGACCGCCTGATGAAGAACCCCAAGATTGAGCCCATGTGGTTCCACGAACTCGAAGAGGTCGTCGGAACCGAGAACCCGCTGGGCGTCGAGGCCGTGCGCCTGCGGCACAGCAAGACCGGCGAGATCACGGAAATCCCGGCCAAGGGCGTCTTCGTGGCCATCGGCCACGCGCCGGCCAACGAGTTGGTCAAGGATGTGCTGGAGACGCATATGGGCGGCTATGTGGTGACCAAACCCGACAGCACTGAAACGTCGATCCCCGGCGTATTTGCGGCCGGTGATCTGACGGATCACAAATACCGGCAGGCGGTGACTTCGGCCGGGATGGGGTGCATGGCTGCCCTGGAGGCGGAGCGATTTCTCGCAGAACAGGGCGAGGGTGAAACCTCCCTGCCACTGGGCTATGGCGCAGAGGTTGCCAACAGCGCGGCTGAATAGCGGCGCCGCGACAGCCCTTTGAGATGAAACGCATATTCGCGCTGCACGATGCCACGCCCGGGCGTGGGTGTTGCGTGCGCGCGGTGGGTTAAGGAGCCCCAAACCTCGGAACGGGATAAGTCGGTCTGCGCCGTGCCTGGCGCATTGCCCAACAGTCCGCGAGGTCTCTTCATGCCCACCAAAGCCGCGCTTGCGCATATTCCCGGCCCTCCCGCCTTGCCGCTGATCGGTCATACGCTCACGATCGCGCGCGACAGCTATGGGACCCAGCAGGAGTACATCCGCCAGTACGGCCCGGTCTACAAGACCAATATGCTCGGCGTCTGGCGGGTCAATCTCTGCGGTGCGGATGCGATGGAGCGGGTCCTTCTGGACCGGGAAAATCTGTTCTCCTCCGAAGGGGGATGGGACGCGCTGAAGCGCATCTATCCCGGAGGCTTGCTGCTTCAGGACTTCGACGCGCATCGCGCCAACCGCCGGATCATGCAGGCGGCCTTCCGGGCCTCGGCCATCCGGGACTATCGCCTGCGTATGACCGGCGCCATGGCGGAGCTGTTCGCGAGCTGGCCCGCGAATCAAGCTTTCGACTTCTACGCAGCCATCAAGGATCTGACGCTGCGCCTGGGCGGCGCGGTGTTCATGGGGCTGCCGCTGGATGGGCCGCTGGCAAAGCGCGTCAATCAGGCCATCCAGGACGAGATCCGCGCCTCGCTTGCCGTGATCCGCTGGCCGATCCCGCTGACGCCGATGTGGCGCGGCGTGCGCGGTCGGGACTTTCTGCGCGAGACCTTCCGCGCCTTGATCCCCGAGCGACGCGCCAAGGGCGGGGACGACTTCTTTTCACAAATGTGCCTGGCCCGTGACGAAGACGGCCGAGGATGGACCGAAGACGAAATCCTGAACCAGTTCAACCTGCTGATCATGGCCGCGCATGACACCACGGCAACCGCGCTGTCGGTAATGGTCGAGGCGCTGGCTTCGCACCCCGACTGGCAGGAGCGCTTGATCTCGGAAGTGGCGGGCCTTGGCGAAAGCGCTCTCGATGACGACGCTCTTGGGAAGATGGGCCAGACCAACAACGTCTTCCGCGAAGCCCTGCGCCTGGTTCCGCCGGTGCCGTTCATCCCGCGCCAGGCCACGCGCGACTTCCACTGGAGGGGCTACGACATTCCGGCCGGAACCTCTATCGCGCTGAACCCGGGCGTGACGATGCTCTCGCCCGAATACTTCAGCGACCCCACGGCCTTCGACCCTGATCGCTTCGCGCCACATCGTGCCGAGGACAAGAGCCACAAGTTCGCCTGGACCCCTTTTGGCGGCGGCGCGCATAAATGCATTGGCATGCATTTTTCGACCCTCCAGGTGAAACTCTTTGTTGCGACGCTGTTGCGGAAGCACCGGGTCCAACTGGCAGGCCCTGCCCCGCAATGGCAGCGGATGCCGATCCCGAAACCGAAAGGCGGCTTGCATATCACGCTTCAGCCGCTCTGAGCCGGTGCCGGGTCGGCAGATTGCGGCACACGGACCGGGAATCGCGCAGGACCGGGGCACTCTGTGCTTGAAAGAACCGCGTGACACGCGGTAAAGGCCAGCGGGCGACATCTTGGGGGGAGCTGCCGCGCCAGTCTTTAAGCGAGTGACGTGATGACCACTGCCAATCTCTCTCCGATCCCCGAACTCTACGTCTCGTATGAGTCCGCGCAAAAGCTCAAGGCGGAAGCCGGCGACCTCGTCAGCTGGGATCTGACCCCACGCCAGATTTGCGACCTCGAACTGCTGATGAACGGCGGCTTCAACCCGCTCAAGGGCTTCCTGTCCGAGGCCGACTACACCAGCGTCGTCGAGAGCATGCGCCTGGCGGACGGCACGCTGTGGCCGATGCCGATCACGCTCGACGTCAGTGAGGACTTCGCCGAAACCCTCGAGATCGGGCAGGACATCGCGCTGCGCGATCAGGAGGGCGTGATCCTCGCGACACTGACCGTCACGGACCGGTGGACGCCCGACAAGGCGCGCGAGGCCGAAAAAGTCTTTGGCGCAGATGACGACGCCCACCCGGCCGTGAACTACCTGCACAATCAGGCTGGCCCTGTCTATCTGGGCGGCCCGATCACAGGCATTCAGCAGCCGGTGCATTATGATTTCCGCGCCCGCCGTGACACTCCGAACGAGCTCAGGGCCTTCTTTCGCAAGGTGGGTTGGAAGCGCGTCGTGGCCTTCCAGACGCGCAACCCGCTGCATCGCGCGCATCAGGAGCTGACCTTCCGCGCCGCCCGCGAGGCCCAGGCGAACCTGTTGATCCACCCTGTCGTCGGCATGACCAAGCCGGGAGATGTCGATCATTTCACGCGCGTGCGCTGCTATGAGGCGGTGCTCGACAAGTACCCGGCGGCCACCACGTCGATGTCGCTGCTGAACCTGGCGATGCGCATGGCCGGCCCACGTGAGGCGGTTTGGCACGGGCTCATCCGCAAGAACCACGGTTGCACCCATTTCATCGTCGGCCGGGATCACGCGGGCCCCGGCAAGAACTCGGCCGGTGAAGACTTCTACGGGCCATACGACGCACAGGACCTCTTCCGCGAGCATCAGGAGGAAATGGGCATCGAGATGGTGGACTTCAAACATATGGTGTGGGTCCAGGAGCGCGCGCAGTACGAGCCCTCTGACGAGATCATGGACAAGGACACGGTCACCATCCTGAACATTTCAGGCACGGAGCTGCGCCGGCGTCTCGCTGAAGGTCTGGAGATCCCCGAATGGTTCTCCTTCCCCGAAGTGGTGGCCGAGTTGCGCCGCACCCGCCCGCCGCGGAGCCAGCAGGGTTTCACCGTCTTCTTCACCGGCTTTTCCGGGTCGGGCAAATCGACCATCGCAAATGCGCTCATGGTCAAGCTTATGGAAATGGGCGGGCGTCCGGTCACGCTGCTTGATGGGGACATCGTGCGCAAGAACCTCAGCTCGGAACTCGGATTTTCCAAGGCCCACCGCGATCTCAACATCCGGCGCATCGGCTATGTGGCCTCCGAGATTACCAAGAATGGCGGTATCGCAATCTGCGCACCCATCGCGCCTTATGCGACGACCCGGCGTGCGGTGCGCGAGGAGATCGAAGCCTTCGGCGCTTTCGTCGAGGTCCATGTGGCGACCTCCATCGAGGAATGCGAGCGGCGCGACCGCAAGGGTCTCTACAAGCTGGCGCGGGAAGGCAAGATCAAGGAATTCACAGGGATCTCCGACCCCTACGATATTCCGAAGGACCCGGAGTTGCGTGTGGAGACAGAGAATGTCGATGTCGACAGCTGCGCGCATCAGGTCTTGCTGAAGCTCGAAAGCATGGGGCTGATCGCCGGCCGCGCCTGAGACCTGCATCGCCAACCAAACAGGCCTTCGCCGGGCGCGTCAGACCGCGTCAGGCAGATCAACCGTGCCGGACATCACGATCACGCCCTGACCGGACACCTCGACGCCTGTAATGGCATCGCGCGGGCCGAGCACGCGGACCTGCGCCTGCCCCGGACGGCCCATCCCATGCCCCTGTTCGGCCACGACCTCGGGCGTGTCGATCAGGCCGTGACGCCACAGATAGGCCGCCATCGCGCCGGTGGCCGAGCCGGTGAAGGCATCTTCGGCCGGGCTGGGCGGCGCAAGCAGCAGGCGGCTGTAGGTGTCGCCCGCGGCGGTCGCGCCGTCCAGCGTCACCCAGAAGGGCTCCAGCATGTTGAGGTCGGGTTGCGCGAGGTGGGCACCGAACGCCGCGAGGGCCTCGACGTCGAGGCGCAGACGCTCCAGCGCCGCGCGATCCTTCAAGACGGTGATGCAGAACGGCAGCCCGGTCGA
The DNA here is from genome assembly GCF_025755255.1 of Roseobacter sinensis. Lineage (GTDB taxonomy): Bacteria > Pseudomonadota > Alphaproteobacteria > Rhodobacterales > Rhodobacteraceae > Roseobacter > Roseobacter sinensis. The sequence goes on from NZ_JALIEB010000002.1 coordinate 236,125, forward strand.
GACAACCTGTGGCGGCGCAACGATGTCCGATGCGGTGATGCTGCCCACTGCCGCTACGATGTCGGCAGGAACGGTGGGCCCGAACACGGGCGCTATCTGCGTCATCTTGACGGTTGTCCCGGACACCTCGACCTGGATGATGCCCGCGCCTGTCTCCAGCGTCAGCGGACCGTCCTCAATCAGACCGCGGGCGCGGGCCGCGACGGCGGTTGCGACCGTCGGATGACCTGCAAACGGAATTTCCCGGCTGGCGAGGAAGTACCGCACGCGCAGATCGGCGGAGTCCGACGGGCCGGTAAAGGTGCACTCGACCAGTGACGTCTCGCGGACATAGGCCATGCAGACGTCCTCCGGCACCCCGGCACCGCCATGGACAACGGCGCATCCATTTCCGCCAAAGGCGCGGTCGGAAAAGGCATCCACCCAATCGAAATCGAACTTCAAACGCGGCCTCCTCAGACACGAAAGGCCGCACCCCGGCGCGGCCCCTGATCAGGATCGCTGTTTGTCAGGCCCGCGTCAATGAACCGGGACCGGCGCATAGTCGTGCTGCCGCGCCAAACGGAAGGCCAGATTTCGGTCGGCCACCAGCGCCAATTGCTGACCGTCGCTATCGTGGACAGCGTAAAGCTGGCTCAGATCGCCGGCCTGATCGCGCACCTGGCTTGGCAAATCGGTCACATCAACGGCCTTGACGTAAACGATGCGGTTTTCCGCGGGCATTGTTTCGAACTGTTCTCGCATATGCTTACCCCTTCTTGATGTTGATCGTCTGAACGACGGTTTGCGGTTTGGCGCGGCTCAGATCCACGTGCAGCAAGCCGTTCTCCATGATCGCCTCGCCGACATCGACACCATCGGCCAGCACGAAGCTGCGCTGGAATTGCCGCGCAGCGATGCCGCGATGCAAAAAGACGCGTCCTTCGGTGTCTTCGGACTGTCGCCCCCTGATCACCAATTGGCGGTCCTCCACGGTGATGGACAGATCATCCTCACCAAAGCCAGCCACGGCCAGGGTGATCCGGTAGGAGTAGTCAGAGGTCTGTTCGATGTTAAAGGGCGGATAGCCCTCGTTGCCGGACTTGGCCGTACGTTCCAGTAGGCGTTCAAGCTGCTCGAACCCCAACATATGGGGGTAGGAAGCCAGGGTCATTTTCGTCATGCGACACGTCCTTATCAGTCAAGCGACAGTCTCTTGCGGGTCCCGTTTCGGCGGCCCGCACAGCAAATATGGGAAGCAAAGGCACCGGACGCAAGGGCTTTGCGGTGCGAAGGTGAATGCTTATTATAGGGGGAAGAGAGCAACGGAATCATGATCGCATGAACGCCCCCACCGACCTGTCGATGAAAACCGACGACGTGCTGCGCGTGGAGCTCGCGGTGTTCAAGCGCGAGCATCGGGATCTGGACGAGGCGATCCAGGCCCTGGCCGAGAAGGGCATGGGCGATCAGCTGACCCTCCAGAGGCTCAAGAAGCGCAAGCTTCGTCTGAAAGACATCATCGCCCAGATCGAAGACCGTCTGACCCCTGACATCATCGCCTGAGATCCCCGACAAAGCACAGGCGGGCGCATTGCCCATGCGCGGCGTTTGGCTATAGTGCCGCTTCCAGACGTCGGGCCGAGGGAGCCTTTGAAATGACCACACCCCCCGTTGGGATCATCATGGGCAGCCAATCGGACTGGCCCACGCTGTCGGAGGCGGCCAAAGTCCTGGACGACCTCGGGATTCCCCACGAAAAACGCATCGTTTCCGCGCATCGCACGCCAGACCGCCTTTGGGACTACGGGCGTTCGGCCGTAGAGCGGGGCCTGAAGGTCATCATTGCAGGTGCGGGCGGCGCGGCGCATTTGCCGGGCATGATGGCATCCAAGACACGGCTCCCCGTCATCGGCGTCCCGGTTCAAACCAAAGCGCTCTCTGGTGTCGACTCGCTGTACTCCATCGTACAGATGCCAAAGGGTTACCCGGTGGCGACCATGGCCATCGGCAGCGCAGGCGCGGCCAATGCCGGGCTGATGGCTGCCGGTATCCTCGCCCTGCAGGATGCCGATCTTGCGACGCGGCTGGAGGCCTGGCGCGCCGCCCTCTCCGCCTCCATTCCGGAGGAGCCCAGCGATGACTGAAGCCCTGCCGATGGGCGCAACCATCGGGATCCTCGGCGGCGGCCAACTGGGGCGCATGCTGTCGGTGGCGGCCGCGCGGCTCGGTCTCAAGACCCATATCTTCGAGCCCGGCGCGGACCCGCCGGCGAGTCATGTCGCCCAAGCACTGACAACCGCGCACTACGACGACACGGCCGCGCTGACCGGTTTCGCGCAAAGCGTCGATGTGGTGACCTATGAGTTCGAGAACATCCCCACGAGCGCCCTGGATGTGATCGAGGCGATTGTGCCGATCCGCCCGGGGCGGGAGGCGCTGCGGGTGAGCCAGGACCGGCTGACCGAAAAGACATTCCTCCAAGATCTTGACCTTGCGGTCGCCCCCTTCGCCGATGTGACGAACCAGGCCATGCTGACCGAAGCTGTGGCACGCATCGGGGTGCCATCCATCCTGAAGACGCGCCGCTTCGGCTATGACGGAAAGGGCCAGGCGCGGCTGACATCCGCGGACAATATCGACCACGCCTGGGCGCAGATGGCGGCCCAACCCGCCATCCTCGAAGGCTTTGTCGATTTCACGCGGGAGGTTTCGGTCATCGCGGCGCGCAGCGCGCAGGGTGAGGTCGCCTGCTTCGACCCCGGCGAAAACCTGCACCGCAATGGGATCCTGCACAAAACGACTGTGCCCGCTCGGCTGAGCGCTGCGCAAAGGACCGATGCGGTCCTGATTGCGGCGAAAATCCTGAACGCGCTCGACTATGTGGGGGTCCTCGGGGTTGAGCTCTTCGTGACGGACGGGGGCCAGATCGTGAACGAGATTGCCCCGCGCGTGCACAATTCCGGGCACTGGACGCAGAATGGCTGCGCCGTGGATCAGTTCGAGCAGCATATCCGTGCCGTGGCGGGGTGGCCCTTGGGCGACGGCAGCCGCTATGCCGATGTGACGATGGAAAACCTGATCGGCGCCGATGTCGAGAACGTCGCCGCATTGGCGAAAGAGTCCGATGCGGCGCTGCATCTCTACGGCAAGGCCGAGGCCAAGCCGGGCCGGAAGATGGGGCATGTGAACCGGATCACCGGATCGCCCAGCAGCTGAAACACCTCGCCTTGACCTTGAAAACCTGGTGCGCCGGACTTCGCGCAAAGGCAAAACGCTCTAGGCGGCGAAGACGCGCTCTGCAATGTCACCCGAAAGATAGCTGAACCGTCCGCGCACCATGGTGGCCGCCACGCGGTATGTCGTGGCGTCGAGCACCACGATGTCGGCGCATTGCCCCGGGACGAGCGTGCCGCGGTCTTCCAGCCCAAGGAGCCGCGCGGGCCCTTCGGACACAAGCCGCCAGGCGGTGGCGAAGTCAACCACCCCGCTGTCCGCCAGCATCAGCGCGGCCCGCCGTGGGCTCGGGTAGTGGTAATCGGAAGCCAGCGCATCGCAAAACCCCATCGCAATGAGGTCCAGAGCCGACACATTGCCATTATGCGACCCACCCCGCACCACGTTCGGCGCGCCCAGCACGATACCGTCGCCATGGGTCCGGGCGGCCTCTGCCGCCTCCTGGGTCTCGGGGAACTCGGCGATGGTCGCACCGCGTTCGTGCCATTCGAAACGCTCCGCCGCGGTGGTATCGTCGTGGCTGCCCAGGCGCAGCCCGCGTGACCCAAGCTGTGTGCAGAGTGCGTCGAGCGCCCCCGGCACCTTGTGTCGCTGCGCATGCAGGCGCTGCATCAGGGCGAAGTGATCCTCCGGGTTGCGGCCCGCTTTCAGGGCCTGCCCCACCATACGCGGCGGTGTGCGACCGTCGGCCAACCGGGCATGCGGCAGGTGATCGTTGAACACGATGTAATCGACGCCCCAGCGCGCAAGACGCTCGGGCAAGCTGTCGTAGAGGTCGAGCAGATGGGTCTCGAATCGCAGCTGAGGCCGCAGGTCCGTCACCAGCGTCGGCGCCGTTTCGGCAATCGCCTGGAAGACCTCGTCCGCGAACTCGAGCCCGCGCAGCCCGCCTTCCCAACTGATGAACTGAGCCAGCACGGCCGTTGTGATGCCATTCGCGGCGAGCTCCGCTTCGACCGCGATCAGCCCTTCACCCATCTGCTTCATGGCGCCCCGTCGCGGTGCAAGGTGCCGCTCAAATCCGTCGCCATGCGCATCGACGATCCCCGGTAACACGAGATAACCTTCAAGCGACACAGGTCGTCCCGCCGGCGCGTCGCTGATCAGACCACCGACAATGTGCAGCGCCTGCCGGTCGAGCCCTTCCGGTCCCAGCACCTGCGCGCCTTGCAGATCAAGGTCGGCCAATCATCTCACCCATGCTGAGCACACAGCTGCCGGCGGGGCAGCCGAGCTGGGACAGCACCGCATCGAACCACGTCAGCGAGCGATCGAACCGGCCGGTGTTCAGAAAGGCGACGGTCTGCGCGATGACCCGCGGGTTGTTCATCATGAAGGTATGTGTCACGGGCAGAACGATATGGTCGTTCATGCCAGCGACCCGCGTCGAGGCGACCGAGACCTTGCCGTCGTCCCGGCCCGGGATGAGCGACGAAAAGTAAGGGTTCAGAGACTGATCGCCCGCGATCACCCCAAGATCGAAGGTGACCGCCGGCAGGCTGCGCGGCAGATCGTCCGGGCCCGTACCAAGCTGCGCTCCCGCTGGCCCGCTGATCCAGTCGAAGGCCTCGATGTTGTCAAGGGCGTCCACCACCTCGCTGCCCTGGTTTGGCGGCGCGAGCATGACCACCCGGCCCACCCGGTCCGGCGAGGTTTCAGCGACCCACTGCCGCAGGAGGATGCCGCCCATCGAGTGGGTGACAAAATCGATAGTCTCGCGGGGGCCGCAGCGCGCGACAGCCTTCGGCAGCGCCTGTGCAGCAAGCTCTGCGACTGGCGCCTGGGTTGAGGGGTAGCCGGGGCGCACAACCGTGTAGCCTTCGGCATTGAGCGCGGCCTCCATCAGCGCAAAGGAGAACTCCGTTCGTGCCAGGCCGTGCAGCAGCACCGCGCAGCGCGCATCGGCTGCACCTGCCCAGAAGGCGAAGGCCAGAGCGGCCAGGAGTGTCCTCGACAGCGTGTTCATATCTTCGGAGATAGTGGCATTGTCGGCCTGACAAAAGCATAACGTCACGCCCAAGCGGCAAAAGATCCGGCTTGGCACGGTTTTGAGGGATGGGCCCGGCCGTTTGAGGCTCAGGGTTCGCAGAACGATGAGACCTGCAGCGCCCGTCTGAGACTGCAGGTCACCCGAGGCGCCCGATCAGGGCGTGCGCTTGGAGCGGGCACCAGTGGTGATGGCCAGAGCAATCCCGCAGATCACGAGAGCCGCGGCACCGGCGACAAGCAGGCTGATCTCCTCGCCCAGCAGAAGGGCGCCGGCGACCAGAGCGATGATCGGCACGCTGAGCTGCACGACCGGGGCGACGTTCTGCGGCAGTCGCGGCAGAACCGTGTACCACATGGCATACCCCAGCCCCGACGTCACACCACCGCACAGCACCGCCAAAGCCCATCCGGTCACGCTTGTCTGGGTTGCGAAGGCAAGCAGCAGAACAACGACGATCGGCAGGCAGAGGATGAAGTTCCCTGTGGTCGCGGCGAGCGGGTCGGCCTCGGCACGGCCCGACACGGTGTAGGCGGCCCAGCCCAGTCCGGCCAGTGTCATGAAGCCCGCCCCCAGGATGTCGGACTGGCCGCCGGGACCGGGCCAGAGCGCGAGCAGCAGCCCGACGAACGCGATGCTCGCCCCGAAAATCTGCCGCGCGCTCGGCTGCATCTTGGTTGCTGCCGCATGGCCGAACATCGAGATCTGCACCACACCGAAGAGGATCAGGGCGCCCAGCCCCGCATCGAGCGTCAGATAGGCCAGCGAAAAGCCGGCCATGTAGATGGCGAGGCTGATCGCACCGATGACCCGGCGGCCTTGACCAATTTCGATCTGCCCGCCCCTGGCCTTCAGGATCAACGCGAGCGTCACGGCGCCTGCGAGAACGCGAACGATCGCAAAGCTGTTGGGATCCATATGGCCGCCATCCACCGCGAGGCGCGTCAAAAGCGAATTGGAGGCAAAAGCCATCATCGTCACGGTGGTGAGCAAAAAGAGCTGCATTGACGCGCCATATCCTGTCTGATGAAGCGCGCCAACCCTTGCTGTCGAGCCCGTCTCAAACGGAACCGATCGGCTTGGCCCCCAGCGCGATCAGGATCCTCCGCCAAGGTCTGCTGACGGATGCGGCAAAGCGATATATCTCGTCATGGTCTTCCTGTCGCGGAGGCCATCCCGCATGACCTTTTGGCGATCAAGGGATCGCCCTTCCGAAGCGGGACAACAAGAGACAAGATCTTCAGACCCGGATTTGCGAGAGACAACACGCGATGCGTTCGATCGTCGGTGATGCAGCTCAGACCGGCCAGCGCACCTCGAAGGTGCTGCCGCGGGCAGACCCCGTGTCGAGGATCGCCACATCGCCGCCGTAAAGCTGGGCGATCTTGCGGGTGATGGCGAGCCCCATTCCGCTGCCCTCGACTTCATCGCGCGGCCGCAAGGTGGTCATCGCGCCGAAGATGCGATCGTGAAACTTGGGCGGTATCCCCGGTCCGTTGTCTTCCACGGATAGAACCACCTCGGCCCCCTCCGTCCTGCAGCTCACGGCGATCTTTCCAACCGTCCGGTCATTGTGCTTGATCGCGTTGGACAACAGCGCGGTCAGCAGCGTGAGAACGTCCCGCTCTCCCAGCCGGAAGCGGTCGCAAGACAGATCGCGTTCGACGGTGAACCCGGCGGGAACTGCAATCTCGTCGAGCACCTCGTCGAGCGCCTGCTGCAGATCGACCTCGACGATGGCTTGCATCCGTCCGACGCGCGAAAACGTCAGCAAATCGACCAGCATCCGATCGAGCCGTCCGGTGTGGCGGTTCATCAACTCGATGCTCTCGCCCACGGACCCGTCGAGCGGCACACCGGCTTCAGCCAGATCTTCGGAAATCCACTGCGGCAACTCGATCAACGCGCGCACGGAGTTGCGCACATCGTGGCTGATCAGATAGATGAACTCCTCGAAATCACCGGAGACCGGCGCGGCGGGGTCATGATCGGCCACTGCGGCGTTGCTGGTCGGACGAGCGGTGAATGTCATGCAACTATATCCTGATCTGACTGCATCGCCGGAAGACTATCGGCGACCCTTGAAGACAGCGTTAAGATCAGTCGCAGTCGGGGGCGCTGGTCTCGGAGGTTCTGAGGTATGGGCAGCGGATGGGTGTCGCGGAACTCGTGTCATGGCTCGATCTGCGCGGCACGGCCGCCCGGCTCGACGCGTCAGCGCTCACCGAGAAAAGCGTGCGAAGAGACTGCGCGCCGGGCGTATCAATGCAATCCTCGACGCAGCGCAGGGCCCTAGAGACCTTCCGCTTGCCGGGCTTCAGCGGCAGGACTGTATCAGGGCACGGGATGGCCACTGGGTCCTGCCCGACAACCCTGAGTCCGGCGGGCTGCACTTAAGCTGGACTTAATTCTTAGGGCTTATTTGTGGCGTGTGATTGAGCCAAGGACACTCCTTTCTGCAAAACGCAGCCCGCTTTCCGGGATCGTCGCCCGCTTGCGGCTGCTCTTGCTGGTGGCCGGCGGGGTGACTGTTGCGGCCTGTTTCGCCGGATTCACACAGCTGCGCGAGATCTCCTCCGCCCATGGCGCCCTGACACAGGACGCGCTGCCGGTTCTCATCCAGACGCAATCGGTCGAGCGTGATCTCAGCGACCTGTCTATCGCGCTTGAGCGGGCAAACTCGGCGCAGGGCGCAGCACAATTGATCGTGGCAAAGCACAATCTGATCGAGCAGATCGAGACCGTGCGCGAGCGCGTCATCGGCGTGACGCGAACCGAACGCGGCGCAGGGGTGAGCCTGCGGATGCAGGCCGAACTTGCGCGACTGGACGCCTCCGTCGGGCAATTGCTTGCGCACCAGAACCTTCTCTTTGAAGCCGAAGACCGGATCGCAGCGCTCGACGCGGACCTGATGCGCGCCGGTGCTGCCGCTCGGGACGCGCTGGAAGGGCTGCGCGTTGCTACAGAAGCGCAGATCGAGGCAGTGATGGGCGAGCTGCGATCCGGCACGGGGCCTGGGGCCGGAGGTAGCAGGCAGCCGTTCTCGGATCTCTTTCTGGCCGCACGCAGCCTGACAGGTCTCTCAGCCGAAATCGATGCCATCTTGACCCTGTCACGCAGTGACCAACAGCTTCAAACCTCAGGCGATTTTAACGAGATGCGCGATGAGGTCGAAGCCCGTCTGACCGGAACGGCAGAATTGCTCGCTCGACTCGACCCCAGCGCCGATCTTGCGGGTCTGATGGGTGACTTGAAGCAATTGGTTCTGCAGCAGGACGGGCTGATCGCGATTGCGGAAGCGCGGCTGCGTCAGGCGAACGACGTGCTGGCGCTCCGCCAGTCGAAGCTCGAGATGTCTGGCGACGTGTCTCAATTCATTGACGAGATGCTTTCCGATGCGCTGAGTTCGGTCGCGGAGCGGTCGCGCAATCTCGATGAGGCCACGCGGCTGCTCTCTATCATCCTCATGGTTTGCCTCTTCCTCGCGGCCACAACGACGCTGATCGGACACACCGTCATCATCGAGCAGCAGATCAACCGTCGGGTGGCGCGCCTGAACGATGCCGTCAAGGCCATCGCGAATGGTGATTTGGACCATCCGATCGACGTCAGCGGCAATGACGAGTTCGGCGACATCGCCCGGGCGCTGCATGTCTTTAAGCAGAATGCGGAGGAATTGAGGCGGTCGAACACTGATCTTGAAAGATTTGCCTATGTGGCCGCGCATGATCTGCGCGCCCCCCTGCGCGCAGTTCACGACCTCAGCGAATGGACGCTCGAGGACGATCAAAACGTGCTGACCGATGAAAGCCGGTCTTATTTGCTGATGATGCAGGCGAGGACAGACCGGCTCGACCGGCTGCTGGTCGATCTGTTGGACTACGCACGTGCCGGGCAGGAGCAGCAAGATCTGGGTGAGGTCGATCTCGCCGCCCTCGTGGAGCAAGTGACACATATGCTTGCGCCGCCCCACGGACTGACCGTGAGGTTTACGGGGCCCGCGCGCGGCGCCCGAACCTACGCCACGCCACTGAAGCAGATCCTGATCAACCTGATTTCGAACGCGATCAAGCATCATGATCGGGCCACCGGCTCGATCACCGTGTCAGCTGCCTTTCAGGGCGGGCGCCTGATGGTCGAAGTCACCGATGACGGGCCCGGCATTCCCCTGGCTTATCAAGATCGGATCTACGAGCTTTTCCAAACACTGAAACCGCGCGATGAGGTCGAGGGCAGCGGCCTTGGCCTCGCAATCATCCGCAAGATCCTCGACCGGTATCGCTCCGAGCTTACGCTGCAATCAAACCCGGAGACTGCCCGCGGCGCCACCTTCCGCTTCGATCTACCGGCCGAAGAGATCATCGACGAAGACGCCACCGCGCAGGCCAATGCGGCCTGACGGAACCGGATCGAGGAGCACACAGAGAGTGACGCAGGACATCACGGAGGCCGCGACATTTCTGCTCGTCGACGATGATGCCATCAGCATCATGGCCATGAAACGCGCGCTGAAGAAACTGAAGATCGTGAACGAGACATTGGTCGCGAAGGATGGCCAGGAGGCTCTCGACATCCTGCGCGCCGCCGCGGAGGTCGCCGGCAACAGGCTGCCACCCTTCATCGTCACGCTCGATCTCAACATGCCGCGGATGAACGGGCTCGAATTCCTCGAAGCCGTCCGGGCCGACCCGCGGCTCCATCGCCTTGTGGTCTTCGTCTTCACGACCTCGGACATGCCGGGCGACATTCGGTCAGCCTATAGCAAGAACGTGGCCGGCTATCTCGTCAAAGACAATCCCGGAGAGACCTTCGCCAAGGCGCTGGAGATGCTGGGCAGCTACTCGCGGATCGTCGAACTGCCCGCCTAGAGCGTTTCGCCTTTGAGCTGAAACAGCGTGTCTCACCTATTGCGTTGATTTCATTGAAGTCAGGCAATGCTAGATGATGCAGGTTTTGGCCGAATTGCTTCAACGCCGGAGCGGTTCGGGGCTGACGAAGGAAGAAGGGGCGCACCGGATGGTACGCCCCCGCTGTGTCAATCGGACCGGCCGAGCTTACATCATGCCGCCCATGCCGCCCATGTCGGGCATGCCGCCACCGGCGGCTGCGCCCTCTTTGGCGGGCTTGTCCGCAACCATGGCTTCGGTTGTGATCAGAAGTCCTGCGATCGAGGCGGCGTCCTGCAGCGCGGTCCGCACCACTTTGGCCGGGTCGATCACACCGAAGGCGAACATGTCGCCGTACTCTTCGGTCTGCGCGTTGAAGCCGAACTTCATGTCGTCGCTTTCGCGAATCTTGCCCGCGACCACCGACCCGTCGACGCCTGCGTTCTCGGCGATCTGACGCAGAGGCGATTCCAGCGCCTTGCGCACGATACCGATGCCGACGTTCTGATCGTTGTTGGCACCTTTCAGTGCGTCGAGCGCCTTGCCCGCCTGCACCAATGCAACACCACCGCCGACAACGATGCCTTCCTGCACCGCTGCACGGGTCGCGTTCAGAGCATCGTCCACACGGTCTTTGCGCTCTTTCACTTCGACCTCGGTCATACCGCCAACGCGGATCACTGCAACGCCGCCCGCGAGTTTCGCAACGCGCTCCTGGAGCTTCTCACGGTCGTAGTCGGAAGTGGTCTCTTCGATCTGAGTCCGGATCTGAGCGACACGCGCTTCGATCTCGGCTTTCTCACCCGCACCGTCCACGATGGTGGTCTCGTCCTTGGTGATCTGCACCTTCTTGGCCGAACCCAGCATGTCCATAGTGACGGACTCGAGCTTCATGCCCAGATCTTCCGAGATGACCTGACCGCCGGTCAGGATCGCGAGGTCCTGCAGCATCGCCTTGCGGCGATCGCCGAAGCCGGGTGCCTTCACGGCGGCAATCTTCAGACCACCGCGCAGCTTGTTGACCACGAGGGTCGCCAGTGCTTCGCCCTCGACGTCTTCGGCGACGATCAGCAGCGGCTTTTGCGACTGGATCACCTGCTCGAGCAGCGGCACCATCGGCTGAAGCGAAGACAGCTTCTTCTCGTGCAGCAGCACAACGGCATCTTCCAGCTCGACGGTCATCTTGTCGGAGTTGGTCACGAAATAAGGGCTGAGGTAGCCACGGTCGAACTGCATGCCTTCGACGACGTCGGTCTCTGTTTCCAGGCCTTTGTTCTCTTCGACGGTGATCACACCCTCGTTGCCGACTTTTTGCATCGCGTCTGCGATTTGCCGGCCGATTTCAGCTTCGCCGTTGGCGGAAATGGTGCCAACCTGGGCGACTTCGGCGCTATCGCTGACATCGCGGGCCGCTGCCTTGATAGCCTCGACGACCTTGGTGGTTGCCAGGTCGATACCGCGCTTGAGATCCATCGGGTTCATACCCGCAGCAACCGACTTCATGCCTTCCTTGACAATGGCTTGGGCCAGCACGGTCGCGGTTGTGGTGCCGTCGCCGGCTTCGTCATTGGTACGCTGGGCCACTTCCTTGACCATCTGCGCACCCATGTTCTCGAACTTGTCTTCCAGTTCGATTTCCTTGGCCACGGACACACCGTCCTTGGTGATGCGCGGTGCGCCGAAGGATTTGTCGAGAACCACGTTGCGGCCCTTGGGGCCCAGCGTGACTTTGACCGCGTCGGCGAGGATGTTGACACCCTTCATCATCCGGTTGCGGGCATCGGCATCAAACTTGACGTCTTTTGCAGACATGTTTGTCTCTCCGTTCTTTGAAAATTTCAGATAAGATCAGACGATCCGGGGCGTTCAGGCCGCTTTCGCCGCCGCCGACGCTTCGATGATCCCAAGGATGTCGCTCTCTTTCATGATCAGCAGCTCTTCGCCGTCGAGGGTGACTTCAGTGCCCGACCACTTGCCGAAGAGGATCTTGTCACCGGCCTTGACGGCCATCTCGATCAGCTCGCCGCTGTCTTTCCGCGCGCCAGCGCCAACAGCAACGACTTCACCTTCGGATGGTTTTTCCTTAGCGCTATCGGGGATGATCAGCCCGCCAGCGGTTTTTTCTTCGCTTTCAACACGGCGCACCAGCACCCGGTCATGAAGTGGTTTGAATGCCATCTTTGCAGCTCCCTAAGCTCAAAGTTACTCCCGTTTGATCCGGGCCGCCGATTCCCGTGACCCGGATCGTTAGCACTCAACACTTCTGAGTGCTAACGGCGCATAGCTAGGGAAGTCCCGGCGCTCTGTCAACCGATGGTTTTGTGAAAATTCGGGGCTTTGCGCGATTTTTTTCCGCTGCTGTGCAGCATCGGCGCGCGACCTAGTCTGCCCCAAGAAAAGCTGCACTGTCGCGCGCAGCCGCGGCCCCCTCGGGGGTCAGGCCGTAGACGCCGGTGTCCACGCGTTCGAACCAGCCGTAGTGGTCGTCCGCCATCATCCGCGTCGCCTTGTCCACGCCGGTTTCGCGCGCCACTTCGGCGCCCTTCGTGGCACCCGCCTCAAACAGATAGAGCGCGAGCTTGAGCGCATCCTGACGGTAGGCGGTGACCAGCCCGGAGCGCGTCTGACCGCCCTCGTTCGGGTCCCCTTGGCGCCGAGCGAACTCCCGCAGCAGCGCGCCTTGCCGGGCCTTGGCAATCCGCGGCCGGTAGGGGCCGGGGTCGCAATGCACCTGCACCAGCCCGTCCGACAGCCGCACCGTGATCAGCCCAAGGCCAAGGCGACGCGCCAGCTTCAGGTTGTCCTTGATAGCCTTTGCAAACCGCTTGCCCGGCTGATGCGGGACCGCGAGGTAGACAGCATCGGTCAAGGACTGGCGCGCGGTGCCCTGATGAAAGAGCGACAGCGAGAACCCGAGCTTGAGCTCGACAACCACGGGCGGTTCTGCCCCGCGTAGCGCAACCACGTCCGCCGCACCGACCTCGGATTTCACCACATAGCCCTGGTCCTGCAGGAAGGTTTTGATCGGCGGGTAGAGGTCCGTTTCACGCAGCTTCGACATGCGCGCAGCCTAACACCGCGCAACACGCCGCGCCAAGCGGCAACGCGGGCCAGACCAGCCACGCGCAGGGCGTGACAACCCCCGTCCGCGCTCCTATAAGGCGCCCAAATCGACCCTTCAGATCGCAGGAACACCGTATGACGACGCTCGTTTTTGGCCACAAATCTCCCGACACCGACAGCACCGGATCGCCGATCATCTGGTCGTGGTACCTCAACCAGATCAGGGGCGTCGAGGCCAAGCCCGTGCTGCTGGGGGAACCCAATACCGAGGCGCTCTTCGTGCTGAAGCGCTGGTCGCTGGAAAAGCCCGAGATCATCTCGGAGGTGGCTGCCGACACGCCCGTGGTGATTGTGGACACCAATAACCCCGCCGAGCTGCCCGCCGGTATCAACGACGCCGACATCCAGGGCATCATCGATCACCACAAGCTGGTGGGCGGGCTGGAAACCAAGGGCCCCATCGATATCCGGATCGAGCCACTGGCGTGTACGGCGACCATCATGTGGAAGATGATCGGCAAGGACATGGCGCAGGCGCCCACCGAAATCAAAGGCGCCATGCTCTCCTGCATCCTGAGCGACACGCTGGAGTTCCGCAGCCCCACCACCACGCAGGAAGACACCGCCATCGCGCATGATCTGGCCAAGGATCTGGGCGTCGATATCGCCGAATACGCCGCCGAGATGTTCGCGGCGAAATCCGATGTGTCCGCCTTTTCCGAAACCGAGCTTCTGCGCATGGACAGCAAGGAATATGAAGTCGGCGGCAAGCAGTTCCGCGTCTCGGTGCTCGAAACCACGTCGCCCGCGCAGGTGCTCGACCGCAAGGATGCGCTGATGGCCGCGATGCCCGGCGTGGCAGAAGACGATGGGGCCGATCAGGTCTTGCTCTTCGTCGTCGATATTCTGAACGAGGAGGCCACGCTGCTCGTGCCGAACGACCTTGTGAAATCCGTGGCTGAGAAGAGCTTTGGCGCCTCAGTCGCCGGCGACACCGTGGTGCTACCCGGCATCATGAGCCGCAAGAAGCAGATCATCCCGAACCTCAAGGTCTGAGCGCCTCGGCCCGCTGAGACATGCGGCGGGCACCACCGGCCCATGGGCCCGTCTGCTGTTTCTGAAGGAGCCTCCATGACCCGGATCATCACCCATCTTGCGGAGATCGCGACCCAATACGACGCGCTCTTTGTCGATCTGTGGGGCTGCGTGCACAACGGCGTCAGTGCCCTGCCCGAGGCGGTCGCCGCGTTGCAAGCCTATCGCGAGAGCGGCGGCAAGGTGGTGCTGGTCACCAACTCGCCGCGCCCGCGCCTTGGTGTCGAGAAACAGCTGAAGGCCTTCAACGTACCTGACAACAGCTGGGACACCATCGCCACCTCCGGTGACAGCGCGCGCTCGGCCATGTTCCGCGGTGTGGTAGGTGAGAAGGTGTGGCACATCGGCTATCCGGGTGACGAGCGATTCTTCGAGCCCATTGGTGTGGTGCAGAACCCGGTCAACGTGCAATCGGTGCCGCTGGATCAAGCGGAAGGCATCGTCTGTACCGGCCCGCGCGACCCGCTGGCCGACCCGTCGGTGATGCGACCTGAATTCCTGATGGCCAAGCAGCGCGGACTGAAACTGCTGTGTGCCAACCCCGACATCATCGTCGACCGCGGAGAGCAGCGCGAATGGTGCGCAGGGGCTTTGGCGAAGCTCTACACCGAGATGGGCGGGGAGAGCCTCTACTTCGGCAAGCCGCATCCGCCAATCTACGATCTGGCGCGGCGGCGGCTCTCTGCACTTGGCGTGGATGTGCCGGACAGCCGGATTCTGGCGATTGGCGACGGGGTGCTGACCGACATCGCAGGCGCCATGGGCGAAGACATCGATTCGCTTTTCATTTCGGGCGGTCTGGCTGCGGCGGAAACGAAGACCTCGACACAGCCCGACCCGGATGCTCTAAGCGCCTATCTTCAAAAGGAAATGTCCAGTCCGACCTATGTGATAGGGCACCTGCGCTGACCTATTTTTCGCTTGATTTTCTGCAATTGCGAAGTAATTAAGTTTCAACAGCTGTGTCGTAATGATTAGAAAATTACCGGAAGGGTCATCATGTTGGACAATCTGCCGCGCGGAACCATCTGCATCGAAGATATCGAGATGGGGATGTCGCGCTACCTGCAAAAGGTGGTGACCGATGAGGATATCGAGATGTTCGCGCAGATCTCGACCGACCGGAATCCGGTGCATCTCGACGACGATTATGCCCGCGACACGATCTTCGAAGGGCGCATCGCGCACGGCATGCTCACCGCGGGACTGATCTCGGCGGTGATCGGCGAACAGCTTCCGGGCCACGGCACCGTCTACATGGGGCAGTCGCTGAAATTTCTCGCCCCCGTCCGCCCCGGTGATCTGGTGCATGCGGAGGTCAAGGTGATTGACATCGACGTTTCCAAACGCCGCGTGAAGCTGGACTGCCATTGCGAAGTGGACGGCAAGAAGGTTCTGGTCGGCGAAGCCATGGTTATGGCGCCTTCGCGCAAGTTCGACTGATCCTGCCAAAGCCGCACCGAGCGGTTTGAGCCCGCCCACGCCGCTTGCGTGTTGCGCGCACGAACGCTACGCAAGGCGGCATGGAAACCATCCGTGACTACCAGTTCGTGGCACCGGAGCACCGAGGCGCCAGCGCCGCGATCGGGAATTTCGATGGCGTGCACCTGGGGCATCAATCGGTCATCGACCTGGCCCGCCGTGCGGCACCGGATGCGCCGCTCGGGATCGTCACCTTTGAGCCGCACCCGCGCAGCTATTTTGCACCCGGCGCCCCTGCCTTTCGCCTGATGGGGCGGGCGGCCCGCGCGCACCGGTTGGAAAAACTCGGTGTCGAGCGGCTTTACGAGCTGAACTTCAACGCAGCCCTTGCCGCCCTGTCGCCCGAAGCCTTCGCGCAGAAGGTCATTGCGGACGGCTTCGGGCTGCGTCACGTGGTGGTGGGGGCTGACTTCTGCTTCGGCAAGGGCCGGGCGGGCACGGCGCAAGATATGCAGGACTTCGGGCAACGCATGGGCTTCGGCGTGACCATCGCCCCGCTGATGGCGCATACAAACAAGACCGTCTCGTCCACGGCGATCCGGCAGGCGCTGAGCGATGGCGACCCGCGGCTTGCGGCCGAGATGCTGGGCCACTGGCACCGCATCGAGGGCCCTGTGATCGGCGGCGAGCAGCGCGGCCGCGAGCTGGGCTATCCCACGGCCAATATGTCGATCGAGGGGCTGCATCCACCGGCCTTCGGCGTCTATGCGGTGCTGGTCGATGTGCTCGAAGGCCCGCACAGAGGCAGCTATCACGGGGTTGCCTCGCTGGGCGTGCGCCCGATGTTCGGGGAAAACCGGCCGAACCTTGAAACCTTCCTCTTCGACTTCCAGGGCGACCTCTATGGCACGCCACTGTCGGTCGGCCTGGTCGACCACCTGCGCCCGGAAGCCAAGTTTGAGGGGCTGGATGCGTTGATTTCCCAGATGGATGCGGACAGCGCTGAGGCCCGCCAGATCCTGGAGGCGCTGTGAGCGATCCCATTGACCGAGACGGGCTTGCGCCGAGGTATTGGGAACGCAAACCGCTTGCGAAGATGAGCCAACGTGAGTGGGAGGCGCTCTGCGACGGCTGTGGCAAATGCTGTCTCAACAAGCTCGAGGACGAGGACAGCGGGACCGTCGCTCTGACGCGCATCGCCTGTCGTTTGCTCGACGATTCCACATGCCGCTGTGCGCATTACGAGAACCGGCATCAATTCGTGCCCGACTGCATCGTGCTGAAGCCCGACAACCTCGACACGCACGCCTATTGGATGCCCGCGACCTGTGCCTATCGGTTGCTGTGGGAGGGCAAGCCGCTCTACGACTGGCACCCGCTCATCAGCGGCACGGCGCAGTCGGTGCATGACGCCGGCGTCTCGGTGCAAGGCTGGACGCTGAGCGAGTTCGACGTGCCCGAAGACGACTGGGAAGAGCATGTCATCGAGGAGCCGGTCTGATGTTGTTTGCCTCGGACAATGCCGGACCCGCCCACCCCAACGTCATGCGGCACCTTGAGCGGGCCAATGCGGGCTACATGGCCTCCTACGGCGCGGATCCGATCATGGAGCAGGTACGCAATCAGTTGCGCGAGGTTTTCGAGGCGCCCGAGGCGGCGGTCTATCTGGTCGCCACCGGGACGGCAGCCAATGCGCTGGCTCTGGCCTGCTATACCCAACCCTGGCAGACGGTGTTCTGTACGCACGTGGCGCATATCCAGGAGGATGAATGCAACGCGCCGGAGTTCTACACCGGGGGCGCCAAGCTCAGCCTCGTGGAGGGCGGCGACAAGATGACCCCTGATGCACTGCGCGCCCGGATCGACGCCGAGGAAAGGCGTGGTGTGCATGGGCCGCAGCGCGGGCCCGTTTCGATCACGCAGGTGACCGAGCGCGGTCAGGTCTACACCTTGGATGAATTGCGTGATCTCACAGAGGTCGCGCGGGGTTTCGCCCTGCCCGTCCATCTGGACGGTGCGCGCTTTGCCAATGCGCAGGTTGCGCTGGGGTGCAGCCCGGCAGAGATGACCTGGAAGGCGGGTGTCGATGTGGTGTGTTTCGGCGGCACCAAGAACGGCTGCCTCGGCGTTGAGGCGGTGATCTTCTTCGACCCTGCCAAGGCCTGGGAGTTCGAGCTTCGACGCAAGCGCGCAGCACATCTCTTCTCAAAGCACCGCTACCTGTCGGCGCAGATGGCGGGCTACCTGGAGGGCGACACCTGGCTGGAGGCCGCCCGGGCGGCCAATGGCAGCTGCGCGCAGCTTGCCGAGGGGTTGCGCGCCCGGACGGCCGAGATGATCCATCCGCCTCAGGCCAACATGATTTTCGCGCGCTTCCCCCGCCGCATTCACCAGCGCCTGCATGATGCAGGCGCCGTCTACTACATCTGGGAGGGGGCGCTCGAGGGCGACGACCCAGACGAGAGGCTGACGGCCCGGCTGGTCTGCGACTGGTCGACCGAGGCTGCGCAGATCGACCTATTTCTCAGCCATTTCGACGAGTGATCTGATCTCGGCCGCGACCTGCGCCGGGTGGGTGAGCGGAGACATATGCCCTGCACCCGCAATCCAGGCACGGCGGGCGTGCGGCAGGCGCGCCGCCAAGCTGGCGCTGATTACATCAATGATCTCCGCCGTCTGATCCCCCTGGATCAGCAGGCTGGGCACCTCAATCCGCGCCAGCGCACCGGGGGCCAGAAGACCTGCCCGGTCCTCGACAATCGCGGAGGCCTGCGCGGGCACCAGGTGAACTCTCCGGGCCAGATACTCCCTTGTGCCAGCGGGCATATCGTCCCACCGCGTCCCGTCCCCCCAGAACCGGTTGAAGAGACGCGCAGCGCGCGGGTGGTCGCCGCGCGCGAGCGCATCGAAATAGGGTTTCGCCTCGCGCTCATGCGCCCGCATCTTGTCCGGCGCATCCGCCATAGCCGCCGCAAAGAAGACCGGTTCGATCAGCGTCAGGCTGCGCACCAGAGCGGTGTGCTCGACGGCGACCCGCAAAGCGACGGTTGCGCCGAAAGAGTGGCCGATGAGGTGCATCGGCGCGTCAAGATGCGCCAGCGCCGCTTCGGTGCATTGGTCATGCAAGTCCCCCGCCGGATCCCAATCGTCGCTTTGACCGTGCCCCGGCAAATCGATGGCATGCAGGGTCAGATCACCCGCAAGCGCCGCCCCGAGAGCACGCCACGCGCCGGAATGCGCCAGCGTGCAATGCAGGGCGAGTGCCGGCAGCCGCCCCGCCCCAAACCTCCGGACATGGGTGTGACAGGCAGCGGTCACAGAGCTCCGGAGAGGTGCAGGTCCAGATCCTCGATGCGGTCCTGGCCCCAGAAGCGCTGCCCGTCATCGGTGATGTAGAAAGGTGAGCCGAAGACGCCGCGCTCCACCGCTTCTTCCAGATTGGCCGCATAGGTCTCGGCCCCTTGCAGCAGCCCGCTGTCGGCAAGGCCCGGATCAAAGCCCGCCTCTTCCAGGCAGGCGCGGACAACCGCATCCTCGGCGATGTCCTTGTCCTCGGCCCAGACCGCGCGGCAAATGCTGTGCATCAGCTTGCCCAGATCGCCTCCGCCCGTGTTCTGTGCAGCAATGAAGGCGTAAGACGACGGCGCGCCGTTGGTCGGCCAATGCGCGGGCTTGAGGTTGAAGGGCATCTTCAGTTTCTTCGCCTGTCGCGGCAGCTCCTGCGCGCGGTACTCGATGCGGGAGACATGCCGATCCTTGGGCGGTGTCCCGCCGGTGCGTGGGAAAAGCGCCAAGATGTCGAAGGGTTTGTAGGTCAATGTGGCGCCATGTTTGGCCGCGACCTCCTCGGCCCGGTTCCCGGCCAGGTAGGCATAGGGCGACAGAGTGGAGAAAAAGAGATCGATATGCGCCATTTTGCGGCTCCTGACAGGTGTGGGTTCTTTGCCGATTGGTAAGGCCGTGGTAGGGGGAGTCAACATCACGAATCTGTCACAATTCCGTTCCCGCTGCGCTCCAGGAAATCCCCCATGCCTCAACTGCAAGAACCCAAACTGATCGCAGGCAATTCCAACATGCCCCTGGCGAACGCCATCGCGCGGCGGATGTCGATGCACCGGGGCAGACAGGTCGGTCTGGTGGATGTTCGGGTCGAGCGATTCAACGACGGCGAGATCTTCGTCGAGGTGTTCGAGAATGTGCGCGGGGAGGACATGTTCATCCTTCAGTCCACGTCGAACCCGGCCAACGACAACCTGATGGAGCTGCTGATCATGGCGGACGCGCTACGGCGCTCGTCAGCGGCGCGCGTGACGGCGGTACTGCCCTATTTCGGCTATGCGCGGCAGGACCGGCGCACCAAGGCGCGCACGCCCATCACCGCCAAGCTGGTGGCCAATATGCTGGTCGGCACGGGGATCGAGCGGGTTCTGACAATGGACCTGCACGCCGCCCAGATCCAGGGGTTTTTCGACATTCCCGTCGACAACCTCTATGCCTCGCCGATCTTTGCGCTGGATATCCAGACGACCTTCAAGAAGCGTATGAATGAATTGATGATCGTCTCGCCGGACGTTGGCGGCGTGGCGCGCGCGCGGGAACTTGCGAAGCGGATCAATTCCCCGCTGGCCATCGTGGACAAACGCCGCGAAAAACCCGGCGAAATCGCGGAAATGACGGTGATCGGCGATGTGAAAGGAAAGACCTGCTTGATCGTGGACGACATCTGCGACACCGCCGGCACGCTTTGCAAAGCGGCCGAGGTGCTGATGGAGAACGGGGCGAAGGAGGTCCACTCGTACATCACGCATGGCGTGCTCTCTGGTCCGGCGGTCGAGCGTGTCACCAACTCTGTCATGAAATCCCTCGTTGTCACGGATTCGATCGCGCCCACCGAGGCCGTTCAGAAAGCCCGTAACATCCGTATCGTGCCCACCGCACCGGTCTTCGCCCAGGCGATCCTGAACATCTGGAGCGGCACCTCGGTCTCCTCCCTCTTCGAAGCCGAGACGCTCAGCCCGATCTACGACGGCACCTACGCGGCGGAATAAGGCGACCGCAGCCGCAGCGCCATTCGTGACGCTGGGCCATGACATCGCGGGCCCTGCACAAAGGCGCGCCCTTTCGCTTAGACAGGTCGTTTTTTCGCAGCCATTAGCGCGCAGATCCGCCTGCGCCAGTGCGACCAAAGTCTGCACTTCGCCGGCGTCAGTCACACGTGGCGGTTGTTGACAGCGTTAACCTTTGTTGCTGTCATATTCGAACGGCGGTCCAAAAGGGAGGCTCAACCTGACCGAGCAGCAACTCTGACACTCGAAATCTGGGAGGAATTTCATGACAGTGATGCAAATCACCACGGGCGCCGTTCTTGGCGCCGCAATAGCCGGTGCGGCTGTTGCGCAGGACAATATGGACAAGCTGTCCAACATGCAGCGCACAGATGCGACCTTTACCCACATCGAACAGACCGGTGCGCGCGCCGACGCCCTGAAGGAGATCATCCCGCATATCAATGTGCCCGATGGTTTCGAGGTCAGCCTCTATGCGGTCGTGCCCGATGCCCGCTCGATGGCGGTTGCGCCGCAGGGCACGGTGACCTTTGTGGGCACGCGGAAGGACAAGGTCTGGTCGGTCGTGGACCGGGATCGCAATCGTGTGGCGGATGAGGTGAAGGATTTCGCGCCGTCGATCACCTTCGACATTCCGAACGGACCGTGTTTCTCGAAGGATGGCTTTCTCTTCATTGCCGAGCGCAACCGGGTGCTGAATTTCCCCGCCGCGGAGTTCTTCTTTGAAGGGCCCGACCCGGCCGTGGCCGTTGTGGTCGAACAGGGCGATCTGGTGCCCGTGGAAGAGGAAAGCTTCAACCACACGGCGCGGGTCTGTGACGTGGGCCCGGACGGCAAGCTCTATATCTCGCTGGGCCAGCCCTACAACGTGCAGCCGGCAGAGAAGGTCGACATGTATGACAAGATCGGCATCGGTGGCATCATCCGCATCAACACGGACGGCACGGGCCGCGAGGTCTTCACCCGGGGGGTGCGCAATTCGGTGGGCCAGGACTTCCACCCCGAGACAGGTGAGTTGTGGTGGACCGACAATCAGGTCGACGGCATGGGCGATGACATCCCACCGGGTGAGCTGAACCGCCAGACCGAAGCGGGCCAGCACTTCGGCTTTCCCTGGACCAACAGCCGTGTCGAGATCATGTCCGAAAGCGAGCACCCACGCCCCGAGGGCGTGAGCTTCATCGAGCCACAGCTGGAGCTGACCGCCCATGCGGCAGACCTCGGCATGAAGTTCTACGAAGGGTCGAGCTTTCCCGAGGCGTATCACGGCGGCATCTTCTGGGCGCAGCACGGCTCGTGGAACCGCACCACGCCAGTGGGCGCGCGGGTGATGTTCACCGCCCTTGATCCCGAGACGGGCGATGCGGTCGAGGCGCAGGTCTTTGCCGATGGCTGGCTCAACGAAGAGACTGGCGAATACCGCGGGCGCCCGATGGATATCGCCTTCTTGAAGGACGGCTCCATGCTCGTCTCAGATGATTTCGCCGGTGCGATCTGGCGCATCGCCTACACGCGGTGAGGTTTGTGATGGCCCTGTCCGGCGCGCTTTTATGCGCCGGACCCCTCGCCGCCGAGATCGTGGGCGACCGCGATGCAGGCCGCAAGATTTCCGGCCAATGCCGCACCTGTCACGGCGCGGATGGCTACGCGGCGATCCCAATTGCGCCGCATATCGGTGGCGAGCCCGAGAGCTATCTGCGCGACCAGCTCACCGCCTTTCGCGACGGGACGCGCGAACATGAGATGATGACGATTGTCGCCGCGAACCTGAGCGATCAGCAGATCGCTGATCTGGCAGCCTGGTATGGGGGTCATGAGGCGCGGGCGGAGTTGACGGCAGACCCGGCTGGCGCGCCGGAGCTCTGCGTGGCCTGTCACGGCGCGGACGGGATGCATCTGGCCGACGATGTTCCCAATCTCGCGGGCGAGACCAACATCTACATCGACACGCAGCTCAAGGCCTTCCGGTCGGGCAAGCGGACCCATGAGGTCATGAGCGGCATTGCCGCGGAACTGACCGACGCAGAGATCCGCGCCTATGCGGATTGGTACGCAGCCGTGAAGCTGTACATCGAGACGGTCGAATAGCCCGCGCGCTGGCGACGTGCCCCTGTCTTGAACATCGCCGGTCAACTGAGCGCTAGGCGCGCAGGTCTATACTGCGCATCGGGGCGGTCTGCTGGCCGGGGGCGTCAAACGTTCCGTCCTGCTGGAAAAACCGCGTGCCGTCGCCATTGCGCACAATCAGATTGGCCGCGTCGTCGACCCCTTCGAAGGTGATGGCGCCCCCATCCTCGAAACTGAGCGTCAGAAGCCCGTCGGTCTTGTCGACGGTGTAGCGGGCGGAACTGTCGAGATCGACCAGGACAGACACGCCCTTGCCAAGCGAGACATGATCCTGTCCGTCACCGCTGCGGTACTTGAGTGCGACGGTCCCGCTCTCGAGGTGCATCCGGTCGTCACCGAGGCCGCCGTCGACAGAGATATGTCGGTCGGCACGGATGTTCAGGGTGTCATTGCCCGCACCGCCCTGCACATCAGCGTTGCTCAGTGAGGAGAACCTCAGCTCGCGACCCGATCCCTCGGCGCGCGGCGTGTAAATGGTGTCGAGCGGTCGATTGCCCTGCTCGACGTCCACCGAGATGACGTCGTCGCCCGCGCCCCCGTCGATCCGGGTGGCCAGCACCGCCTTCACGGCAATACTGTCATGGCCCTCATCCCCATTCACATATTCCACCAGGCCGCCGTTGATCGCCACGGCGTCATTGCCCGCGCCCGCGTGCACGCCGTTGACCAGCCGGGACTGGACCGCGATGGAATCCGCGCCGCCGCCGGTCCAGATATCCTGCACATCACGCGCTTGGATCGAAAGACTGTCGGCGTTGCTGTACCGGCGCTGGCCGCCATGGCCGCCACCGAAGCCATCGCCGACAATATGCGCCATCGTGGCCCGATCCGCGTCCGTGTGCACGCTGTAGACCCGATCGGCGCTGATGCTGACGGCGTCGCTGCCATCACCGGTGCGCATCCCGCTCACGGTGTCATCGGTGACCGCGACAGCGTCATTGCCGTCACCGGTGGCATATTCGACATATTCGGTTTCGAGCGTGAGCCTGGCATCCGCGCGGCTGATGGTGTCGATGTTCGCCCGAACAAAGTCGGCCATGGTGGTCCCGATATCCGGCTCCTCGGTGTTTTGCGGGTCAATGGGTGCCGCGCTGTCGTCTTGGCCGGACAGTTTGACCAAAGCCTTCATCAGCTCCAGCGCCTTTTGGCGGTACCGCTCGGCGACCAGATTGACCGAATCGTCCACATGATCGTTGGTTATGATCTCACGGGCCTCATACCGCTCATCGCGGTCGGCCATGTAATCTTTCTGGGCCACAGCCTTCTCGCGGCGCAGAGCCTCCACGGTGCTTGTGGTGCTGGGCCCGTCGTCCTGCTGCCGGGTGACTTCGGCGCGGGCCGCATCGGATTGCGCCATGAGCAAAGATGCTGTGATCATTGGACTATTTTGCTGAATCATCATTGTCACACCCTCCTTCACCCGAAGATGAGCGTGACTCAGAAAGATTGCCGATCGCTTAACGCCAACAGCGGACTGGATAGAAATGAAACAACCCCCGAACCGCACGGCGTGCCAGACAACAAGGCGGAGATCAGGCAGGAAAGGCACAGCCGGGGCGGACAACGGGACCGCTCAAACAAAAAGCCCCGACTGTGCGGGGCTTTCGTGATTATGTTCTGGTCGGATCAGACGCGGATGTGATCGCCCACGGCCACCATATCGGCAAGAAGCTTGGCCGCGTCATCGACGGGGCCGGGCTCGTTTTTGAAGGTTTCTTTGGCCTGCGCGAGCGCCTCCTCGGCCTCCTTGATCAGTGCCTTCATATCGTCAGCGGTGACCTCGGATTTCGGCATGGCGCGCTCGGCCAGCACCGTGACACCGGACGCGGTGATCTCGGCGAAGCCGCCGGTCACCACGTAGTCGCTGGTGCCATCGGGACCTTCAGCACTCAGCACACCGGGGCGCAGGGTGGTGATAGTGGGCGCGTGGCCCGCCATCGCCGTCATGTCGCCGTCAGCGCCCGGGATCTGCACCGAGGTGACGGCGGCCGAGGCCAGCCGCCGCTCGGGCGAGACCAGGTCGAATTGGGTTGTGTCTGCCATCAGGGGCCTCCTCAGGCGGCGTCGGCCGCCATTTTCTCGGCTTTGGCTTTCACTTCCTCGATGCCGCCGACCATGTAGAAGGCGCCTTCGGGCAGGTGGTCGTATTCACCCGCCACAACCGCCTTGAAGCTCTCGATGGTCTCGGTCAGAGGCACCTGCACCCCATCCGAGCCGGTGAAGACCTTGGCCACGTCGAAGGGCTGGCTGAGGAAGCGCTGGATCTTGCGGGCGCGGGCCACGGTGAGCTTGTCCTCTTCGGAAAGCTCGTCCATGCCGAGGATCGCGATAATGTCCTGTAGCGACTTGTAGCGCTGGAGAATACCTTGAACGTCTCGAGCGACCTTGTAGTGCTCTTCCCCCACGATGCCCGGGTCCATCAGACGCGAGGTGGAGTCGAGCGGGTCCACCGCCGGGTAGATGCCGAGCTCGGAGATGGCGCGCGACAGCACGGTTGTGGCGTCGAGGTGCGCAAAGGTGGTCGCGGGCGCAGGGTCGGTGAGGTCGTCCGCAGGCACGTAGACCGCCTGGATCGAGGTGATGGAGCCTGCCTTGGTCGAGGTGATGCGCTCCTGCATCTGGCCCATGTCGGTGGCCAGCGTCGGCTGGTAGCCCACAGCCGAAGGAATACGACCCAAAAGCGCCGACACTTCGGAGCCCGCCTGCGTGAAGCGGAAGATGTTGTCGACGAAGAAGAGAACATCCGTCCCGGACTGGTCGCGGAACTGCTCGGCCAGTGTGAGGCCGGTCAGGGCCACACGCGCGCGCGCGCCGGGAGGCTCGTTCATCTGACCGTAGACCAGCGCCACCTGGCTGTCCTCAAGGTTGTCGGGCTTGATCACGTTGGATTCGATCATCTCGTGGTAGAGGTCGTTGCCCTCACGCGTCCGCTCGCCCACGCCGGCGAACACCGAATATCCCGAGTGCACCTTGGCAATGTTGTTGATCAATTCCATGATGAGAACGGTCTTGCCAACGCCAGCACCGCCGAAGAGGCCGATCTTGCCGCCCTTCGCATAAGGTGCCAGCAGGTCGATCACCTTGATGCCGGTCTCCAGCACCTCGGATTCGGTGGCCTGTGCGGCGAATTCAGGCGCGGGCTGGTGGATCGCGCGGGTTTCATCCGAAACCACCGGGCCCTTTTCGTCCACGGGCTCGCCCACCACGTTCAGAATACGACCCAGCGTGGCGTTGCCCACCGGGATCGAGATGGGGCCGCCGGTGTCGGTCACTTTCTGACCGCGCACGAGGCCTTCGGAGCTGTCCATCGCGATGGTGCGCACAGTGTTCTCACCAAGGTGCTGTGCGACCTCGAGCACGAGGCGGTTGCCGTTGTTGTCTGTTTCCAGCGCGTTGAGGATCTCCGGCAGGTGATCCTCGAATTGAACGTCAACGACCGCGCCGATGACCTGGGTGACTTTGCCGACTGCATTTGCCATGTCGTTTCTCCGGTTGTCTTTAAAGCGCTTCCGCGCCGGAAATGATTTCGATCAGCTCGTTGGTGATCACAGCCTGACGCGAGCGGTTGAACTCGATGGTCAGCTTGTCGATCATCTCGCCTGCGTTGCGGGTCGCGTTGTCCATCGCAGACATCCGCGCGCCCTGCTCGGAGGCGCCGTTTTCCAAGAGACCTGCGAAGATCTGTGTCGCCACACCGCGGGGCAGCAGATCGGCGAGGATCGCCTCCTCAGATGGCTCGTAGTCGAAGAGGGTCGAGGTGTCGTCGCCTTCCTCTTCCTCGAACTTGGCGGGGATGATCTGTTGCGCGGTGGGGATCTGACTGACCACGTTCACGAACTTCGAGTAGAAGAGCGTGGCGACGTCGAATTCGCCTGCGTCGAAGCGCGCGAGCACATCCTTCGCGATGGCCTGCGCATCCGCATAACCCACGCGCTTCACTTCGGTAAGGTCCACATGGTCGATGAAAAGCTTGCCGAAGTCGCGCTTGAGCTGGTCGCGCCCCTTCTTGCCAACGGTGAGGATTTTCACCTCCTTGCCCTCGGCTTGCAGCTTGGTGGCGTGGCTCTTGGCGAGCTTGGCGATGTTGGAGTTGAAGCCGCCGCAGAGGCCGCGCTCGGACGTCATCACGATCAGCAGTTGCACCTTGTCGCTGCCGGTGCCCGACAGCAGCTTGGGTGCCGTGTCGCTGTCGCCGACGGACGCCGCCAGCCGCGCCATCACCGCGTTGAAGCGTTCGGTGTAGGGGCGGGCCTGTTCCGCCGCTTCCTGCGCGCGGCGCAGCTTCGCGGCGGCCACCATCTGCATCGCCTTGGTGATCTTGCGGGTCGATTTGACCGACTCGATCCTGTTTTTTAGGTCCTTCAGACTAGGCACAATGTCCTACCTTTCCAACCATGTGTACGCGAACGCAATAAAAAGGGAGCCGGCGAAGAGAAGAATACCCAAGTACCTTCCAGACTTTTCCCATCTTGCTTTCCTTCCGTATTCTTCGACACAGACATGCACTGTCCGCCATTTCCCTGTTCTGAAACCGCATTGTGATCCCGCGCTGCATTCTCGAATTTCGACAGCTTCTTTCCCACATCGGTTGCAAACAAAGAGGTCAGGCATCTTCTCCTAGGCGAAATCAGCGGCGAATTCACTGATCGCAGCCTTGAGCCGGTCTGCCGCGTCGTCCTTGATCTTGGGATCTTCGTTGGTGATCCAGTCGAGAATGTCGCTGTGCTTGGAGTGCATGTGACCCAAGAGGCCCTTCTCGAAGCGGCCCACTTCGCTCACGTCGATCTTGTCGAGGAAGCCATTGGTGCCTGCGAAGATCACGCAGACAATCTCGGCGTTGGTCAGCGGCGAATACTGCGGCTGTTTCATCAGTTCGGTGAGGCGCGCGCCCCGGGCCAGCAGTTGCTGGGTCGAGGCGTCGAGGTCGGAGCCGAACTGCGCGAAGGCCGCCATTTCGCGGTACTGCGCCAGCGACAATTTCACCGGGCCCGCGACCGAGGACATCGCCTTGGTCTGGGCCGAGGAGCCCACGCGGGAGACCGACAGACCGGTGTTCACGGCAGGGCGGATGCCCTGGTAGAAGAGCTCGGTTTCGAGAAAGATCTGGCCGTCGGTGATTGAGATCACGTTTGTCGGAATAAAGGCCGACACGTCGCCGCCTTGGGTTTCGATGATCGGCAGCGCCGTGAGCGAGCCGTTGCCCGCGTCATCGCCCAGTTTCGCGGAGCGTTCCAGAAGGCGGGAGTGCAGGTAGAAGACGTCACCGGGGTAGGCTTCGCGTCCGGGCGGACGGCGCAGCAGCAGCGACATCTGACGATAAGACACGGCCTGTTTGGAGAGGTCATCGTAGATGATCAGCGCGTGGCGGCCGTTGTCGCGGAAGTGCTCGGCCATCGCGGTGGCGGAATAGGGTGCGAGGAACTGCATCGGCGCAGGCTCGGACGCCGTCGCGGCGACGACGATGGAATAGTCGATAGCACCCGTCTCTTCGAGCTTCTTGACCAACTGCGCCACGGTGGAGCGCTTCTGGCCGACGGCGACATAGATGCAGTAGAGCTTCTTGCTCTCATCATCGCCAGCCGCGTCGTTATAGGATTTCTGGTTCAGGATCGCGTCGAGGGCAACGGCGGTCTTGCCCGTCTGACGGTCGCCGATGATCAGCTCACGCTGACCGCGGCCAATCGGGATCATCGAGTCGACGGCCTTGAGGCCGGTCGCCATGGGCTCATGCACGGATTTGCGCGGGATGATGCCCGGCGCCTTGACATCCGCCTGGGAGGAGGTCTTGGCGTTGATCGGGCCCTTGCCGTCGATCGGGTTGCCGAGGCCGTCCACAACGCGACCCAAAAGCTCGTCACCGGTCGGCACCGACACGATGGAGTTGGTGCGCTTGACGGTATCGCCTTCCTTGATGTCGCGGTCGGAGCCGAAGATCACGACACCCACGTTGTCGGATTCGAGGTTCAGTGCCATGCCCTGAATGCCACCGGGAAACTCGACCATTTCACCGGCCTGCACGTTGTCCAGACCGTACACGCGGGCGATCCCGTCGCCGACGGAAAGCACGCGGCCCACTTCGGCTTCCTGACCGAAGTTCTTGATCTGGTCTTTCAGGATCGCAGAAATCTCTGCTGCTTGGATACCCATTTATCCGACCTCTTTCATTGCATTCTGGAGGGAATTCAGCTTCGCGCGGATCGAGGTGTCGACCATGCGCGAACCAACTTTGACGATCAGACCGCCGATGAGGCTTTCGTCGACGGTTGCATCGAGTGTCACGGTTTTGCCGGTGGAAGCTTTCAGCGTCTTGGCGAGTTTCTCGGCCTGCGCTTTCGTCAGTTCCTTGGCCGAGATGACCTCGGCGGTGACTTCACCCTTCTCGGCGGCAATGATGTCGCGCAGGGTGGCCACAAGTTGCGGCAGAACGAAGAGACGGCGTTTCTGTGCCATCAGGGCGAGCGTGTTGGCCATCGTGTCCGAGAGGCTCATCTTTGCGGCGATGGCGCTGATCGCCGCACCTTGTTCTTCACGCGAGTAAATGGGGGAATGGATCAGCGCCCGGAAATCTGCACTCTCGCTCAGCGCTGTCTTTAGGGCATCGAGGTCGGTTTCGAGAGTGTCCACGGCGTTGCCATCCTTGGCGATCTCGTAGACCGCGGTGGCGTAGCGCGCGGCAATACTCGTGGAAATCGAAGCTGGTTCTGACACGTCCACCCTTCCGATGTTCTTGCCCCGGATACGCGAAAAAATCGCGTCACCGAGGGTGTTGGCGCGACTTGAATTTACTCAAGACGTCAAAATCAGCGGTGATGTAGCAGAGAGACCCCCACCCCGCAACATGAGATACTGTAGAGCGTTCAAACCTCTTTTCCCCTATTTTCAGACGCTTGGCGCAAGTGCGACCGTTTGGCGTCTCAGAAACTTTGCGCAACGGCGCGATTATTAAGGAATTTGGCGATTCCCGCGCCGGGTTTTTGTGCACCTCGGCGCAAATCGAGGGTCCGCCCCCATGGTTCAACGGCTAAACCGGCTTGGCCGTGGGTTCGAGCACCGCGCTGGGGCGCAGCGCGCGTGCGGGCTCGACCTTGCCTTTGGGCGGGTAGACCAGCTTGGTTGCCTCGACCATAAAGGCTCCGCCTGCCATCATCGTGGGCACCCGGCGTCCGAATTTTTCGAAAGCGGGGCCGGCTTTCATCCAGATCCGCTTGGTCGAGGGCACCTGGTAGAGCGCACCAAGATGGCGTTCGGGCAGGAACTGGTGCTTGCGCAGCTGCGTCTCAAGCTGCCCCGACGAGTAGGGCCGCCCGAAGCCGAAGGGCGTGCGGTCGCGCCGCGCCCAGAGACCTGCACGGTTCGGAACAATGAAAAGGGCCCGTCCTCCGGGACCCAGCACGCGCCAGCACTCTTCCAGCAGATCGGACGCGCGCTCGGAGGTTTCCAACCCATGCAGCATCACCAGCTTGTCCACATGGCCGGTTTCCAGCGGCCAGCAGGTCTCTTCGGTCAGCACCGAAACATTCGGCATGTTTGCAGGCCAAGGCATCACCCCCTGCGGCCCGGGCATGAGCGCGATGACCCGGCGCGCCTCTTTCAGGTAGGGCCGCAGCAGCGGCGCGGCAAAGCCGTAGCCCACCACCGTCTGCCCTTTCGCCTCGGGCCAAAGCTCGAGGATGCGACCACGCAGGCTCGCCTGCGCCGCGCGTCCAAGCTGCGAGCGGTAATAGAAGTTGCGCAGATCCTGCACGTCCAGATGCATTGCGGCCCGTCTCGTCTTGCGTCACTCTGAATGCAGTCTCGCAAACCTCTCGGAGAATGACCATGGCCCTTGAACTCGTCACCATCCCGTGCCTGTCGGACAATTACGCCTTCCTGCTGCATGATGACGAAAGCGGGGCCACGGCGCTGGTCGATATCCCGGAAGCGGCGCCGATCCTTGCGGTTGCGGACGCCCGCGACTGGGCGATCACCGAAGTCTGGATCACGCACCATCATGCAGATCACGTGCAGGGGTTGCCCGAGGTTCTAACGGCCCACGGCGCGGTGGTCCGCGGTGGCGCGGCGGATGCGCATCGGCTGCCGCCGCTGGACCATGCCCATGCGGGAGAAGAGACGTTCGAGTTCGCCGGGCACACGGTCCGTGTGATCGACGTGCCTGGTCATACGACTGGCCATATCGCCTATCACGTGGCCGCCGCGGGGGTTGTGTTCACGGCCGACAGCCTCATGGCGCTGGGGTGCGGACGGCTCTTCGAGGGTACGGCAGAGCAGATGTGGGCCTCGCTTCAACGCTTGATGGCTCTGCCGTCCGAGACAACCGTGTGCTCGGGCCATGAATACACCGCGTCCAATGCTAAGTTCGCCTTAACCATTGACCCCGATAATTCCGACCTTATATCGCGAAGCATGGCCATCGATGCCGCCCGAGCGGCAGGCGAGGCCACCGTTCCATCCACCTTGGCGCTCGAAATGGCCACAAATCCGTTTCTGCGCGCCTCCGACCCGAATATCCGCGCGCGGCTGGGCATGACAGACGCCAGCGATGTTCAGGTCTTTGCAGAAATCCGCGCCCGCAAGGACGCCTTCTAACGCCGAAATCGCAGTCTTTCATGTCGGCTTCACACAATTTGTGACCGCAAAAGTGCAGAAAAAACTTGAAGCGGGCCCGCGATCAACCAAACTCTAATACTATGAGGCCATGGTCGGCTTACGGATCGGCATCAATCAGATCCCAAACCGACCCCGATCAGAAGGAGCACTCCTCGTGCCTTCATTTTCGACCACCTTGGAACAGGCAATCCATTCCGCGCTGGCGCTGGCGAATGCCCGCCGCCACGAATTCGCAACGTTGGAGCATCTGCTGCTGGCGCTGATCGACGAGCCGGATGCGACACGGGTTATGAAGGCCTGTAGCGTCGACATCGACGATCTGCGGGCCACGCTGGTGGAGTTCGTCGATGAGGACCTCAGCAACCTCGTGACCGACGTGGACGGCTCCGAAGCGGTGCCCACGGCGGCCTTCCAACGGGTCATTCAGCGGGCTGCGATCCACGTGCAATCTTCCGGCCGTACGGAGGTCACAGGCGCGAACGTCCTGGTGGCGATCTTCGCCGAACGCGAGAGCAACGCGGCCTACTTCCTGCAAGAACAGGACATGACGCGCTATGACGCGGTGAATTTCATTGCCCACGGGGTCGCAAAGGACCCTGCCTATGGTGAACAGCGCCCCGTGTCAGGCGCGCCGGAGCACGAAGAGGAAGCGCAGGGCGTGACCGAAGGTGAAAAGAAAGAGAGTGCGCTCGAGAAATACTGCGTGGATCTCAACGCCAAGTCGCGCGAAGGCGGGATCGACCCGCTGATCGGACGCGATGCCGAGGTCGAGCGCTGCATCCAGGTGCTCTGCCGCCGGCGCAAGAACAACCCGCTGCTGGTGGGTGACCCCGGCGTGGGCAAAACCGCGATTGCCGAGGGTCTGGCCCGCAAAATCGTGGCCGGAGAGACTCCGGAAGTTCTGGAAAACACCACGATCTACTCGCTCGACATGGGCGCCTTGCTCGCGGGCACGCGCTACCGCGGTGACTTTGAGGAGCGCTTGAAAGCCGTCGTGGCGGAGCTGGAACAGCACGAGGACGCGGTTCTGTTCATCGATGAGATTCACACCGTGATCGGCGCCGGTGCCACGTCGGGTGGTGCGATGGATGCGTCGAACCTGCTGAAACCCGCTCTTGCTGGCGGCAAGCTGCGCACCATGGGCTCCACCACCTACAAGGAATTCCGCCAGCACTTCGAGAAAGACCGCGCGTTGAGCCGCCGGTTCCAGAAGATCGACGTGAACGAGCCGTCGGTCGAGGATGCCGTGAAGATCCTGCGCGGTTTGAAACCCTACTTCGAGGATCATCACTCGGTGAAATATACCGCTGATGCGATCAAGGCATCGGTCGAACTGGCCTCGCGCTACATCAACGACCGCAAGCTGCCGGACAGCGCCATCGACGTGATCGACGAGGCGGGCGCGGCACAGCATCTCGTCGTGGCCGCGAAGCGCCGCAAGACCATCGGCACCAAGGAGATCGAGAATGTGGTGGCCAAGATCGCGCGTATTCCGCCAAAGAACGTCTCCAAGGACGATGCCGAAGTGCTGAAGGACCTCGAAGGCTCGCTGAAACGCGTTGTCTTCGGCCAGGACAACGCCATCGAGGCATTGTCCTCCGCGATCAAGCTGGCCCGGGCCGGTCTGCGCGAGCCGGAGAAACCGATTGGCAACTATCTCTTTGCCGGACCCACCGGGGTGGGCAAGACGGAAGTGGCAAAGCAACTGGCGGATACGCTGGGTGTGGAGCTTCTGCGCTTTGATATGTCTGAATACATGGAGAAGCACGCAGTCAGCCGTCTGATCGGCGCACCTCCGGGTTACGTCGGCTTCGACCAGGGCGGCATGCTCACCGATGGCGTGGATCAGCACCCGCACTGCGTGCTGCTGCTCGACGAGATCGAGAAGGCGCACCCGGACGTCTACAACATCCTGTTGCAGGTGATGGACCACGGCAAGCTGACCGACCACAACGGGCGCACTGTCGATTTCCGCAACGTCGTTCTGATCATGACTTCAAACGCCGGCGCCGCGGAGCAGGCGAAAGAGGCCATAGGCTTCGGTCGTGACCGCCGGGAAGGCGAGGATACGGCGGCCATCGAGCGGACCTTCACACCGGAGTTCCGCAACCGTTTGGATGCGGTGATCAGCTTCGCGCCGCTGCCCAAAGAGGTCATCCTGCGTGTGGTCGAGAAGTTCGTGCTGCAGCTTGAGGCGCAGCTCATGGACCGTAACGTGACCATCGAGTTGACCAAACCCGCCGCCGAGTGGCTGGCCGACAAGGGTTATGACAGCAAGATGGGAGCCCGCCCTCTGGGCCGCGTGATTCAGGAGCACATCAAGAAGCCGCTGGCGGAAGATCTGCTCTTCGGCAAGCTTGCCAAAGGTGGCATCGTGAAAGTGGGCGTGAAAGGCGGTGAGATCGATCTGAAGATCGAGGGCCCCGACAAACCCCGCCTTTCGGGCAACCGCCCACCGCTGCTCACGGCGGAGTAGCGGGCCTCAAAATCCGACATCAATCGCCCCCGCGGACCGTCAGTCCGCGGGGGTTTTGTTTTTTTGCGGTCGACGACCTCTCCCGAACTGTTCCAGCCTTCCAGCTTGTCCACTCCGGTCGCCGCCGGGGCCGCGCACACGCACGCCGATGTCCTCCTCGGAGGACATCGGCGTGCGTGCGCCCTGCCCCTACCGTTCGGTGAACTTCAACTCGATGCGCCGGTTCTGCGCGCGCGCCGCTTCGCTGTCGCCCAGGGCCACGGGCTGGTACTGGCCAAACCCGTTCGCGGCTAGGCGATCCGGCGGAAGACCCAATGCATCGACCATGTACTTCACGACCGACAACGCCCGGCCCTGGCTCAGCTCCCAGTTGTCGGCATAGCGACCGCTGCCCGAGAGGGGCACGTTGTCGGTATGTCCATCGACACGCAGCACCCAGTTGATCTCTGGCGGAATGTCATCGGCCACGCTTGAGATGATCTCGGCCACCTTCGTCACCTCAGCCTGCCCCTCGGGCGAGAGCTCCGCGCTCGCCGGAGCAAACAGAACCTCAGAAGAGAACACAAACCGGTCGCCTTCTATCCGCACCCCTTCCTGACGCCCGAGCACATCGCGCAGGCGCCCGAAGAACTCCGAGCGATACTGCTCCAGATCCTTGGTTTGCGCCGCCAGCTGCGCCGCTTCCTCCTCAAGACGCTTGCGCTCCGCCTCCTCCAAAGCCGCACGGCGGCGCTCTTCGGCAGCGAGCCGCGCGAGCGCAGTGTTGAGGTCGGACCCCAGAGATTGCAGGCGGATCTGCGAGGCGGCGTCCCGCTCCGTCGCATCATCCAGCAGCGCCTGCAGGTCACCGAGTTGCCCACGCAGCGCCGCCACCTGCTGGTTCAGCAACTCGGCCTGACGTTGCGCCTCGGCACTGATGTCCTCTTCTTCCGCAAGCGCCTGCCGCGCCTGCGCCAGGAGCGCCGCCTGCCGCTCGGCTTCGGTGCTGCTGTCCCCGGCAAGCGTTTCAGCGGCCAGCTTGGCCGCCAGCGCCTCGGCCAGCTGCGCGCGCAGAGCCTCCTGTTCGGTCGCAGAGCGCTCCGATGCCGCCGCCAACTCGGCCCGCAGCGCCTCTTCGGCCAGACGCAGCGCATCAGCTTCACCACTGGCCGCCTCAAGCGACTGAGCCAGATCACTGACCTGAAGAAGGGCTGCGGCCAACTCCGCGTCGAGATCCTGCTCGGCGGCCCGGGCCGCGGCCAGAAGCGTCAGCGTTTCCTCGGCCTCGCGGCGCTGCGCCTCGAGCGCCAAGGTCATCGCCGTCAGCTCTGCATCCGCATTCTCGAGACGAGCGCGCAACGCCTCGGCGGCAGCGGCCTCGGCCAGGCGCGCCGCTTCCTCATCGCTGAGGGCGGTGCGCGCGGCATCGAGATCGGAGGCCAGCGCCTCTACCTGCCCCTGCGCCTCGGCGTTGCGTGCCCGCAGATCGGCCACCAGCGCGTCGAGTGCCTCGCGCCGGGCCGCGGCAAGCCGGGCCGCTTCCGCCTGAGCGTCGATCTCACCTCGGGCGGCTGCAAGGGCCAGGTTCAACGCCTCCTGCTCGCTCAGCAACTCCGCCTGGGCGGCCTCCAGCTGCGCCGCCTGATCCCGCGCCGTATCCCGTTCGGCGACCAGTGTCCCCACCCGATCGCGCGCGCTGTCCCGCTGCGCGATGAGCGCAGCCACCTGCGCCTCGAATTGCGTAATCTGCGAGGTGGCCGCCTCCAGCGCCGCCGCTTGTGTATCCCGGGTCGCGGTCAGCGTCGCAATGCGTTCCTCCGCATCGGAAAGCGTGGTCTGAAGCTCGCCCAACTGGCCTTGCAGCTCCGATGTCGTCTGCCGCTCCAACCCCAAAGCCTGCGCAAGGATCGCCACTTCACCGGCAAGCTGATCCAGCTCGGTCTCCTGGCCGGTGATCCGTTCGGTCAGCACAAACTGCACGATCATGAAAATCGTCAGCACAAACATCAAGACCAGCAAAAGGCCCGTCATCGCATCGACAAACCCGGGCCAGATCGAGGCCTGGAACCGGGTGCCGGTGCGTCGGGACAGCGCCATGCTCAGCCGTCCTCAGATGTCAGACGGGTGGTGGCACGCGGCGGCGCGGTCCGGAGCGCCTCCGTCAGCCGGGAGAGATCCACACGCAGCTCAGCCATGCTTTCCTGCCGCCCGGCGGAAATCTCCTCGAGGATGCGCAACATCTGCACGTCGATCGAGCGCAGGCGCATGCGGCTTTCCGCGTCAATCCCGTCGCTGTGCCCCTGGTGTTCGAGAGCGGAGATCAGCCGCTCCTGCCCGGCGGCAACCCGCTCGAGCGCGGCACTGGCCGGGTCCATGCCGTCCATCTTCTGCGTCATCCGCTCGATGGACCCCGCAAGGGTGCTGAGGTTCTCGTTGATCTCGGACCTGCTCACATCTGAATTCTGGAACATCTCCTGCAGGCGTTCCATCTGTTCGACCATATGCTCGACCACAGCGGCCAGCGCGCCCTGATCGCCTGCTGCCTCATCATCTGCGGTCAATCCCACACGCGTGATGGTGCTGAGCCATTCCTCAAGTTCGCGGTAGAAGCGGTTCTGGCCATGACCGGCAAAAAGCTCCAGCAGCCCCACGATCAGAGAGCCCGCAAGGCCAAGAAGCGAGGACGCAAAGGCGACACCCATGCCGCCGAGCTGCGCCTCAAGCCCGGTCATGAGCCGGTTGAAGACTTCAACCCCGCCTTCGCCGTCTTCCGGCACGAGGTTGCGGATGGTGTCGACCACCGCCGGCACGGTCGTGGCAAGCCCGTAGAAGGTGCCCAAAAGGCCAAGGAAAATCAGCGTGTTGACGATGTAGCGCGTGATCTCGCGCGCCTCATCGATGCGGGTCGCGACGGAGTCGAGGATCGAGCGCGTGGAGGTCGCGCTGACTTGCATCCGCGCGCCGCGCGACCGCAGTAGAGTGGCGAGTGGCGCCAGAAGGAGCGGTGCCTGCGTGGATCTGTCCAGCTGGTCCGAGGCAAAACGCTCGATCCAGCGCACCGAACCGATCAGTTGGAAGACCTGGTAGAAACAGGCCAGCACGCCGATGGCGAAGACGAAGAGAATGAACCCGTTCAGGTAGGGGTTCGCCTCGAAAATCGGAAGCACCCGCGGCAGCGCGAGAAAACTGCCGAAGCCCGACAGCGCCAGCACGATGAGCATCAGCGAAATCTGCCGCACCGGCTGAGAAAAGACCGGTCTTGCCTGTCGAACTGGCAATGCCATGCGCACTGCTCCCCGCGCGTTATTCTTCTGCTTGGACGGCAGTTTAACCCGAAAACTGCACCTCGCGCCAAGGATTTATGCGGTAAGGTGGCGGACCCGCTGGCTCAGCCACTCCAGATCGGGATCGTGCAGGCCGATCTCGGCGAGATGCCGCGCGGTGTTGTAAAGGTATTCCGTATTCGGGCCCATCCCGCCCTTGGCCTTGGCGATGATCTGCGCTTGCTGTTCCAGCGGCAGGCCCCCGCAATACTGCCGGTTGGCGCGGTTGATCACATAGGCCAGAGCCTGAACCCGCCGCCCGTCCACCAGATCGACATCCAGCATGCGCTCCAGATAGGCCGAGGAAATCAGCTCGCGTTCGCGCAGGTAGGCGAGCGTAGCCTCCTCGGTGCCCGGTTTCACCGCCAAAGCGACGCCTTCGCAGGCATGCCGGGGGTCTTCATCGAGCGCCAGCACGAGGCCCGGATCCTCTTCGGTCCCGCGGTGGTGGATCGACCACATGCAGAACGAGCGCGCATAGCCC
Organism: Roseobacter sinensis; assembly: GCF_025755255.1. Lineage (GTDB taxonomy): Bacteria > Pseudomonadota > Alphaproteobacteria > Rhodobacterales > Rhodobacteraceae > Roseobacter > Roseobacter sinensis. The sequence continues at coordinate 273,856 of NZ_JALIEB010000002.1, forward strand.
GGCAGGGTCGCCACCACCTGCTCCGAGACCTCGAAGCCGGGCTTCCACAATAGGCTGCCGTAGCCGAACACCCACATGGTCATATGACTGGTTCTCCTTGCCTCAGTTGCGTAAACCTCAATTCAGGGCAAAAGGCAAAGAGGTCGGCGATGCCTCGGATCATGTGGGCAGGGGTGCTACTGGCGCTGGCCTGGGGCGGCTGGTGGCTCTGGGCGGCGGCAGCCGCTGAGCGGGCAGTCGAGCGTTGGGTTGCAGATCGCCGCGCCGAAGGCTGGCAGGCCGAGTATGCCCGCCTCGATCTTGGCGGTTTTCCTCTGCGGTTCGACGCGGAGGTGCTGCTGCCGGCACTGGCCGATCCACAGACCGGTGTGGCACTGACCGCAAGCGCGCTTTCGGTCTCGGCCCCGGCGTGGTGGCCAGGGGACGTGACCGTGCTCCTGCCCGAAGACGCGATTACGCTGGCCAGCCCCGAGGGGCGGGCAACGCTGCTCATGCAGGGCGCGAGGGCAGACATGCAGCTGCGCCCCGGCGCGGCGCTCGAGCTGGAGCGGCTGGAGCTCGCATCGGGCCCGTGGTCCCTCGGCGGGCCGAATGGTCAGGTTCTCTTGGCCGAAGACCTCAGCATCATCATGGAACAGGACCCGACAGAGCCGCGGCGCTATGTGCTGAGCGCAGGTGCCGCGGCCTTTCAGCCGGGTTCGGTGCCGCGCGCGGCGTTGCGGGTGCCCGAGAGCTGGCCGGTAAGTTTCGACAGTTTTACTCTGCAGATGCGGGCCGAGTTCGATCGGGTCTGGGACCGCCGCGCCGTCGAGGTGTCGCGCCCGCAACCCAGGCGGATCGAGATTGCGCTGGCCGAAGCGGTCTGGGGCACCTTGGAGTTGCGGGCGGCTGCGGATCTGACGATCGATGCCGAGGGTGTGCCGGAAGGGACCCTGTCGCTCCAGGCGCGAAACTGGCAGCAGATTCTGACGCTGGCGGAGCGCGCCGGCCTCTTGCCCGCTGCACTGGTCCCGCAGGCGCAGAGCGTGCTGCAAGCGCTGGCTGCGGCCTCGGGCGATCCGCAGGCCATCGACGCCACACTCACCTTGCGCGACGGGCTCGTATTGCTGGGCTTCGTGCCGCTCGGATCCGCACCGCGGATTATCTTGCGCTAGCGGCAGTAGGTTCCGTTGCGGTAGCGCGCAGTATCAAAGTGAAAGTGATCGCGGTGGAAACTGTCGGCGTCGGGGCCGAGCACGGTTCCGAAGGGGCCGCAGGCGTCGCGGTGCATCCGGCGCAGAGCGCGGCTGGTGTCGCGCGCCGTCCAGCCCGTCAGCACCGAGATCGTGGACCCGTCGCGCAAAACGAAGCCGGAGATATCGATGGCGCGGCCCTTGCCGTGTTCGGAGATGCGTGCACCTGCTTTGTGGTTTCGGGTGCGGCAGACGTAGTGCGCCGCGACCTTCAGGCTCGCGACGCCACCGCCCATCTTGCGCAATGTGGGCTTCACCGAGCCGTCCACCCAGGTTTTCAGCGCCTGTGCGGTGCCGCAGTCCATAACGGCACGCTGGCTGAGTGCGATATCCGACACCGCGCGCACCCGCACCGCCTGGGCCACGCCGCAGCCCGCGATGCGCCCGGGCACGGCGCCGACCACCTCGCCCTGGATCGCGGGATCGCCGCAGATGGCGCCCGCCGCGCGCAGCTTCTGGTGCCTGCGGATCAGCCGGCGGACCTCGCGCGTGCGCATCCGGGGCCGGAGCGAGACCGCCGGTGCCGTGCCGCGCAGCGTCGCCGCGCGTGGTGCGGCGGTGGAGATCGCGCCGGAGCCCTCGAGCGTAAGAGCGGCAGGCCGGTCCACCGGGCGCTTGGAGCTCTGGGGCACCTCAGCCGCCACCGTTCCTGCCAGAAGAAGCAGGAGCGCGCTCAGAACCCGGCGGGTCACGACGAGGTTTTGGCGCGCCCGAAGTCCGGCGCGTCCGTGTCCTGCCCCGCCTCGATGATGCCGCGCCGGATCGCGCGGGTGCGGGTGAAATAGTCGTGCAGGTGATCGCCGTCGCCGGTGCGAATGGCCCTTTGCAGCGCAAAGAGCTCTTCGGTGAAGCGGCCGAGGATCTCCAGCGTCGCATCCTTGTTGGTGAGGAACACGTCGCGCCACATCGTCGGATCGCTCGCGGCAATGCGGGTGAAGTCGCGGAAGCCGGCTGCCGAGTACTTGATCACCTCGCTGTCGGTCACCCGGCGCAAGTCATCGGCAACGCCGACCATCGTGTAGGCGATCAGGTGCGGCGCGTGGCTGGTCACTGCAAGCACCAGATCGTGGTGCTCGGCCTCCATCTCCTCGACATTGCTGCCAAGGCCCTGCCAGAAGCGACGCAGCCGGGCGACGGCAGCAGGGTCGGTGCCTTCCGGCGGGACAAGCAGGCACCAGCGATTGTCAAAGAGCTCGGCAAAACCCGACTCCGGCCCCGAATGCTCGGTGCCCGCAAGCGGATGGCCCGGCACGAAATGGACATCTTCGGGCAGATGCGGACCGACGCTCTCGATCACGTCGCGTTTGACCGATCCGACATCCGTCACGGTGGTACCCGGCTTGAGCGCGGGCGCGATCTCGGCCGCCACGGCGCCCATGACGCCCACGGGCACGGCCAGCACCACGAGGTCCGCATCCGCCACAGCTTCGGTGAGGCTGTCGCAGACACGATCGCAGAGCCCAATGCGGCGCGCCGTCGCTCGCGTAGCCTCGGAGCGCGCAAACCCCGTGACCTCGCCCGCCAGCCCGCGGCGTTTCATCGCCCAGAACATCGACGAGGCGATCAGCCCTAGCCCGATCAGGGCGACGCGGTTGTAAATGATACTCATGCGGCCTGCCGAAAACTGGCGAGCGCGTCGAGCACGCGCGTAACATCTTCCGCACGGCCCACGGTGATCCGCAAAGCCTCGGGGAAGCCGTAGCCTTTCACGAGGCGCACGAGGATGCCTGCGGACTTCAGATGCGCATCCGCCGCCAGCGCCTCACCCTCATCGGCGAAGCACGCGAGTACGAAATTGGCCTCGCTGTCGTCGCAGGCGATGCCCAGCTGCCGCAGGCCTCCGATCAGCCGCGCGCGCTGTTCGGCATTCTCGCGCAGGCAGATCTCGACAAAGCCGCGGTCGCGCATCGCGGCCTCCGCACCAGCGAGCGCCACGCTGGACATGTTGAAGGGGCCGCGGATGCGGTTCAGCACATCGATCACATGCTGGCTCGCGTATCCCCATCCGACGCGCAACCCGCCAAGCCCGTAGAGCTTGGAGAAGGTGCGGGTCATCGCGACGTTGGCCCGCGCGGTCACCAGGGCGGCGCCGCCATCATAGCCGGCGAAAAACTCTGCATAGGCGCCATCGAGCACCAGCAGGCACTGCTCTGGCAGCGCATCCGCGAGCCGGGTCAGCTCGGCCATGTCCAGCGCCGTACCGGTGGGATTGGCCGGATTGGCAATATAGATCAGCCGGGTGGCCGGGGTGACATGGCGCAGCAACAGATCGACATCGATGCGGCGCTCGCGCTCCGGCGCCACCACCGGGGTCGCACCCGCCGAGAGCGCAAAGATCCGATAGAGCCCAAATCCGTGCTCGGTGTAAAGCACCTCGTCACCCGGACCGGCAAAGGCCATGGCGAGCAGTGTCAGGATCTCGTCCGAGCCGACACCGCAGATGATCCGATCGGCATCAAGCCCGTGCACCTCGGCAATCGCAGTGCGCAGGGCTGCATGATCGGTCGGCGGATAGCGGTGCAGCGAGAGGGCGGCCGCGGCCACCGCCTCGGCCACCTTGGGGCTTGCGCCAAGAGGGTTCTCGTTCGAGCTCAGCTTGAGCGGGTCTGCCTGCCCTTCAATCCGGGAGGCACCGCCCTGGTAGAGGGCGATGTCCATGATACCGGGCTGGGCGCGCATATCTGTCATCATCGGGTGGTCTCCTGTCCGGCGGACATTAGCGGGGTGCTGCGCGCTCTGCCACCACCAACTCGCCTCTCGCCGCACCCTCCACCCGCAATCCCGGCGCGTCGCACAAAAAGGGCCCGGTGACCCGAGCCCTTTCAGAACGATATGATGGGAGGATCAGGCGGCTTTTGACCGGCGCCGCCCGGCCCAACCAAGACCACCGATCGCAGCACCCAGCAGCAGCACGGAGGCCGGCAGCGGCACAGCCGAGACTTCAATACCGTCCACCGAGAAGCCGTCATTCAGCCGGTACTGCTGACCCCCGGAGGTGGTGAAGTTCCCGAGGATGATTTCCGCCGAGCTGATCTTCTGACCGAAGTCGATCTCCACCACCCGTGCATTGCCGTTGGGCAGCTTGCCGCCAGTGCGCAGCTCTTTCGTCTGGCCGCCAGCGATGATGCGCAGGAACGCGCCCACATCGCTGCCATCGTTCAGAACAAAGGAGACCTTGCTGAAGAGGCTGCCGGTGTCGACCATCCACTTCATGCCCCAGGTGTCGTTGCTGTCAAGGAACCACGACCCGCCTTGTGGGACTGTGTTGGTCCGACCGAAGAGCGTGCCGTCACGCAGCGCCAGCTCGGTCCCGGTGCCGATCACGGAACCGCCGGTGCCGGTACCGCCCAGCGACTCGAACGTGCCGACGGCGGTGGACAGCGAAGCACCCACCTCGCCTTCACCCATGCTGCCACCAAGCGCTTCGAAGTCTTCCCCCGTTGTGCCCGCGGCGCCGAGGCTGCTGTTATAGTTGCCGGCATCAAATGTGGTGACAGTGATGGTTGCGGCATTTGCGCCAAAGGCGCAGGCCAGTGTCAGGGCCGCAGCGCCCGCCAATTTCCAGATACTCATTACTCACTCCGCAAAATTTTATGCTATTTTTCCTCAAACCGGATATATTGCGCGGATCGCCGGGTCAAGCGGGTTTCCGCCGAACAGACTGTTTCCAACGTTGCGTCACTTGACATCGCTTCGGCGATCTTCGACGTGCGCCTCGGCTTGCGCGCCCGGCAGCCCCATGCAACGCTTGGCTCATGACGCAGAGCGCATCCGACCTCGCCGCACGCTATACCGCAGCTGCCCCGAAGTGGTCCGACAAGATGCGGGCTCTGGGTTACTTCGACGGCTATCTGGGGTTTCTGGCGGACCGGGCGGAGGTGCCTGCGGCGGGTGCGTCGGTCGTAGATGTGGGGACCGGCACAGGCGCTTTTGCAGAGGCTTGGGCGGCCCTTCACGAGGCGCCCGCGCGGATGGTGCTGCTGGATCCGTCAGCGGCCATGCTCGAAGTCGCACATGGTGCATTGCTCCGCCGCGGGGTCGTGGCGGAGCCCCGTCATACCGGCCTTGAGACGGCGGCGTCGGACCACTTCGATATCATTCTCGCAGCTCATGTGATCGAGCATTTCGATGCGCCCTGCACAGCGCTTTCGGCCATGCGACGTCTGGCGCGCCCGGGGGCGCGGCTCTTTCTGGTGGTCTCCAAACCGCATTGGTGCAATGTGATCATCTGGCTGCAATGGCGTCACCGGACCTTCCGGCCCGACGAAATCACCGGCCTGTTGCAGGCGGCCGGTTTCGAGGTGGAGGCGCGACACCGCTTCCCCTCGGGCCCACCGTCGCGCACCAGCTTTGCGCTCGTGGCGCGTGCGGTGTGAACGAAAAAACCGCGCCGTAAGATCCGGCGCGGTCTTCAAGGTCAGCGCGACGAAGCGCTTTAGTTCTTCGCGTAGAATTCGACGACCAGGTTCGGCTCCATCATCACCGGATAGGGCACGTCGCCCAGCGTCGGCGTGCGCACGAAGGTCGCGGCCATCTTCGAGTGATCGGCTTCGATGTAGTCCGGCACGTCACGCTCGGGCAGCTGTGTTGCCTCAATGAGTGCCGCCATCTGCTTGGAGCGGTCACGCACTTCGATCACATCGCCCTCTTTCACGCGGTAGGAGGGGATATTCACAATCTTGCCGTTCACCCGCACGTGCTTGTGGTTCACGAACTGACGCGCCGCGAAGACGGTCGGCACGAATTTCGCGCGGTAGACTACGGCGTCGAGCCGACGCTCGAGCAGGCCGATCAGGTTTTCACCGGTGTCGCCCTTCACACGCTCGGCTTCAGCGTAGATGCGGCGGAATTGCTTCTCTGTCAGATCGCCGTAGTAGCCTTTCAGCTTCTGCTTGGCGCGCAACTGGATGCCGAAATCCGAAAGCTTGCCCTTGCGGCGCTGGCCGTGCTGGCCGGGGCCGTATTCGCGGCGGTTCACGGGGGACTTCGGACGACCCCAGATGTTTTCACCCATGCGGCGGTCGATCTTGTACTTGGCAGCGGTGCGTTTGGTCACAGCTGATCTCCTTCGATATGGGCCCGATGCACGGGCATGAAGGGCGTTGTCCTCTGGCTTAAAGCCCGACAGGCATCCCCTTGCGGGGGCCGCCAACACCAATGAAGCCGCGCTTATACTGAGCCCCAAGGCAGAGTCAACGCCCCTTCGGCTTGCGGGCGCCTTGGCACCAGCTTTGCGCGCGCGGGCGGCAAACGATCCGTCTTCATGTTTGCCAATTGTTCACCATATTTTTCAAAGGGTTAAATCTAATCTAAATTAGAACAAAATGAGAATATTTACGCGATTTTAGCAATTTTGCCCACAAAGTGACCCGGTCGAAACAGTGCGAGGGTCCCATGTCCGGATCGAGAAGAAGACGATTGGCAGATGTTCCCCCGGGCGCGGAAAACCCGCTTCAGTTTGCGCTCTCTCAGCGCGACCGGAATACGATCGGGATGGTCGAGGAGGCGATCAGGCACAAGCAGGTTTTGCTGGCGTTTCAGCCGGTGATGCAGGCGCGGGCTCCGGACAAGATCGCATTCTATGAGGGTCTGATCCGCGTGCTCGACTCGACCGGCCGGGTCATCCCCGCCATCGACTTCATGGATACGATCGAGAACACGGAGCTGGGGCGCCAGTTGGACACGCTGGCACTCGGGCTCGGCCTGCGCGCGCTGAATGACAACCCCAGCTTGCGGCTGTCCATCAACATGTCGGCCCGCTCGATCGGCTATCGGCAGTGGAACCGGACGCTGGACCGCTGGCTGACCCGGAACCCTCTGATTGCCGAGCGCTTGATCCTGGAAATCACCGAGAGCTCGGCCATGCTCGTCCCCGAGCTTGTGGTCGACTTCATGGACCGTTTGCAGATCGAGGGGATCTGCTTTGCCATGGATGATTTCGGGGCAGGCTACACCGCCCTGCGGTACTTCAAGGATTTCTACTTCGACATTCTCAAGATCGACGGCCAATTCGTTCAAGGCATCGCAAATGATCCGGACAACCAGGCGCTGACGGCGGCGCTCGTTTCGATCGCGAAGCATTTCGACATGCTCACCGTCGCGGAGTTCGTCGAGACCAAGGAGGATGCCGCAACCCTGATCAATCTCGGGGTGGACTGCCTGCAAGGTTTCTACTTCTCCGCCGCCTCGACGCGGCCACACTGGCTGCGGCCCGCGGATACGCAAAAAGCCATCTGACCGGGACCACGGACCGGACCGGCCATCTGGTTGCCGCGCTGATGCGAATGCGGTATGCACCGAACCATGAGAGGTGAGGGGGTTGGGGCCCTTCGGACCGGGGCCCGGTGAGAACACCCCTTTGCCAGAACTGGTAAAGGACACACCACATGACGAATGTCGTTATCGCATCCGCAGCCCGAACCGCCGTTGGCAGTTTCGGCGGCGCCTTCGCAACCACGCCCGCCCATGATCTCGGCGCAGCCGTCCTGAAGGAAGTGGTGGCGCGCGCAGGTGTCGACCCGTCGGAAGTGTCCGAAACGATCCTCGGCCAGGTGCTGACGGCAGCGCAGGGCCAGAACCCTGCACGTCAGGCGCATATCAATGCGGGGCTGCCCCAGGACAGCGCGGCCTGGACGATCAACCAGGTCTGCGGCTCGGGCCTACGCTCGGTTGCGCTGGCCGCACAACATATCCAATTGGGGGATGCGGATATCGTCGCAGCCGGCGGGCAGGAGAACATGACCCTGTCGCCCCACGCGGCACCGCTGCGCGCCGGGCACAAGATGGGTGACATCAAGTACATCGACACGATGATCCGCGACGGCCTGTGGGACGCTTTCAATGGGTACCACATGGGGCAAACCGCCGAAAACGTGGCCGAAAAATGGCAGATCAACCGTGAGCAACAGGATGAGTTCGCTGTTGCGTCCCAGAACAAGGCCGAAGCCGCGCAGAAGGCGGGGAAGTTTGCAGACGAGATCGTGGCCTTCACTGTGAAGGGCCGCAAAGGCGACACCGTGGTCGAGCAGGACGAATACATTCGCCACGGCGCGACCATCGAAGCCATGCAAAAGCTGCGCCCCGCCTTCGCAAAGGATGGCTCTGTCACTGCGGCGAATGCCTCGGGCCTGAATGATGGCGCGGCGGCCGCTTTGATGATGTCAGCCGATGAAGCAGAAAAACGCGGCATCGAGCCGCTGGCGCGGATCGCCAGCTATGCAACGGTGGGCCTCGATCCGTCGATCATGGGCGCCGGCCCGATCTACGCCAGCCGCAAGGCGTTGGAGAAGGCTGGCTGGAAAGCTGAAGACCTTGACCTGGTAGAGGCGAATGAAGCCTTCGCGGCCCAGGCCTGCGCGGTGAACAAGGACATGGGCTGGAACCCCGAGATCGTGAACGTGAACGGTGGCGCGATCGCCATCGGCCACCCGATCGGCGCGTCAGGCGCGCGCATCCTGAACACGCTGCTCTTCGAGATGAAGCGGCGCGACGCGAAAAAGGGTCTCGCGACGCTTTGCATTGGCGGCGGCATGGGCGTGGCCATGTGCCTTGAGCGTCCCTGATCTGCGGCAGGGCGGCGCCGGCTGACCCATGCGCTGCCCAAATCCTGAAAATGAGCGCGCAACAATGTTGCGCATCTCATTTTCAGTGCGTAACAAGATTATCAGAAAAACTATGGAGGATCCCCTATGTCCCGTGTCGCCCTAGTCACCGGAGGCAGCCGAGGTATCGGTGCCTCGATTTCCAACGCTCTGAAAGATGCCGGCTATACCGTGGCCGCCACCTATGCCGGCAACGACGAAGCCGCTGCGAAGTTCACCGACGAGACGGGTATCAAAACATACAAGTGGAACGTCGCAGACTATGACGCTTGCAAAGAGGGGATCGCAGGGGTCGAGGCGGATCTGGGGCCTATTGAGATCGTTGTGGCCAACGCCGGGATCACCCGCGATGCGCCCTTCCACAGAATGACACCCGAGCAATGGCAAGAGGTGATCGACACCAACCTGACCGGGGTCTTCAACACCGTACACCCGATTTGGCCGGGCATGCGCGAGCGCAAGTTCGGGCGGGTGATCGTGATCAGCTCGATCAACGGCCAGAAGGGGCAGTTCGCCCAAGTGAACTATGCTGCGACCAAGGCGGGCGATCTGGGCATTGTGAAGTCTCTGGCGCAAGAGGGCGCGCGCGCAGGCATCACAGCAAACGCGATTTGCCCCGGTTACATCGCAACCGACATGGTGATGGCCGTTCCGGAGAAAGTGCGCGAGTCGATCATCGCTCAGATCCCCGCCGGCCGGCTGGGTGAGCCGGAAGAGATCGCCCGCTGCGTCGTCTTCCTCGCCTCGGATGACTCCGGGTTCATCAACGGCTCCACCATTTCAGCAAACGGGGCGCAGTTCTTCGTATGAGCGCCCGGGCCATCGGACAGAAGAAGGGCCGGTCGCGGTGACCGGCCCTTCCTTTATCCCGTAAGATCGCTGCAGCCGATCAGCGGGAAGTGGAAAACAACCAATGCCAGGCGTTTTTCATGGCCTGTGCACGCTCTTCATGCGCGCGTTGCATGGCGTTGCGTGTGTCGCGACGGGTCGTTGCTTCGAACATGGCGGGCTCCTTACCTGCGAAAGCTCATTTGATCTGATACCGTTATGACATTCGCTAACAAAGCTGACAAACGAGACTTTCCACGCCCTCAGTTAAGCTGTATTTAAGTGACTATGGTTAACAGATTACCTCCCCTCACAGCTCTGCGTGCCTTCGAGGCCGCCGCACGGCATATGTCTTTTGCCAAGGCCGCCGACGAGCTTGCCGTCACACCCGCTGCGCTCAGTTTTCAGATCAAGTCGCTCGAAGAACATCTGGGCGCACCGCTTTTCCGGCGACTGAACCGCGCTGTCGAACTGACAGAAGCGGGCAAGACCCTCGCCCCGGGAGTGGCAGAGGGCTTTCAGACGCTGGCGAACGCCTGGCGGGGCACGCAGCGTCTGCAAGACGATCAGTCACTCACGGTGACCGCAGGCCCCGCCTTTACCGCAAAATGGCTCGCACCGCGTCTATACGAATTTGCGCAGGCACACCCCGAGATCGAGCTGCGATTCTCGGCATCGTTGCGGATCATGGATTTCGGGCGGGATGCGATCGATGTCGCGATCCGCTTCGGCAAGGATGGCGGCGACGGGCTCTACTGTCTTCCGCTGGCGGAGGAATGGGTGGCTCCGGTGATGACCCCGACATTGGCCGAGCGCTTCCCCGACCCCCAAAGCCTGATCGAGGCCCCGCTCATCTTCGACGATTCGATCAGGTTTCTGGACCCGCCGTGCGGCTGGGCGGAGTGGTTCGCCGCCGTGGGGATCGATTTCGACCCGACCCATGGCCCCCGCTTCAGCCAGGCCGATCACGCTGTCGATGCCGCGCTCGCGGGCGTTGGGGTGGTGCTGGGGCGGCGCGCATTGGTGGTCAAGGACATCGACGAGGGCCGTCTCGTCACGCCCTATGGTGTCGCCCTCTCCACCGGGGCGAAGTTCCGCTTTCTCTGCCCAGACGGCAGCGAGACCCGCCCGCATGTCAAAGCCTTTCGTGACTGGATGCTGAGTGAGATCGACAAAACAACGCATATCACTGAGGGTTTGCAGCTTGTCGAACCCGGCGCGCGGATAGCATGAGCCGCGTACAGGCCACGGGGGTGGGGTTCGTTGCGGTGCTCCTCTGGGCACTGCTGGCGCTTCTCACCGTGCGCTCTGCGCCCGTCCCGCCTCTGTTGCTGAACACGATCTGTTTTGCCATCGGCGGCACTTGCGGGCTGATCTGGACGTTTCTTTCGGGTGGACTCGGCGTGTTGCGGCGCGTGCCTCGGCGGGTTTACGTCTTTGGAACGCTTGGCCTTTTTGGCTATCACGCGCTCTATTTTTCAGCGCTGCGGCTCGCCCCTGCCGCGGAAGCGGGGCTGATCGCCTATCTCTGGCCGCTGCTTATCGTGCTGTTCTCGGGCCTGCTGCCCGGGGAGAGGCTGCGGCGTGGGCACGTGATCGGCGCGATTGCGGGTTTTGCGGGGGCCGCACTGATCATCTCGGGCGCAGGCCAGGGGTTCGAGGCACGGCATCTGCCCGGCTATGCACTGGCGCTCATCTGTGCGCTGACCTGGTCGGGATACTCGGTCCTGTCCCGGGTTGTCGGGGACGCCCCGACACAATCCGTCACTCTCTTCTGCCTGGGTGCGGCCGCCTTGTCTCTGCCCCTGCACCTTGCCTTTGAGCAGACGGTGCTGCCGACCAGTGCGACAGCCTGGGCGGCCACCGTCCTGCTTGGCCTCGGACCGGTTGGCCTTGCGTTTTTCGTCTGGGATATCGGTGTGAAGCGCGGCGACATTCAGCTGCTGGGTGCTGCATCCTATGCAGCACCGCTTCTGTCGACGGGCATTCTCGTTATTGCGGGTGCCGCGCCGGTTTCGGCAACCTTGGGTCTCGCGGCACTGCTGATCACGGGCGGGGCGGCAGTGGCCGCCTACGCCAGTTTTGGATCGAGCGCTAACTCGACAAACGCGTGATTTCTTCCTTGAGGCGGAGTTTCTGCTTTTTCAGGTCGGCGATTGCAAGATCGTCCATCCCGGGCGATCGCTGCGCCTCTTCGACGGCTTCGCTCAGGGACTGATGCTTCTTTTTCAGCTGGTCGACATGTGCAGTGACGCTCATTCATTCCTCCTGTTGCAACGGTACGACGTCGAGTGAATCACAGATGGTGATTCTAGTCACGCCGCACAAGCAGCATGAGCGCGATACCCGTTAAAATTGTGTTAACGACGACTAGAATTCTAGCGCGGCGCCATCCCGCAACACTGCTTTGACCTGCGGGCAGTAGTCCTCGGCATCGCGTGTGTGGCAGGCGCCGAGGTGCAAAACGAGGGGCGCGTGCAGCTTGAATGCCCCGCGTCCGTTCTTGCGCGCACGCACGATCACGCGCTCGGCCATCCGCCCGGCGCGCGCCGAGAGCGGCAGCACTTCGATACTGCCCATGCCACCGGGCCAGGCACCGAGGATCTCGGGCAGCCGTTCGGCACGGTGGATGATATGCGCATATCCTTTTGGTTTCAGACGCTTGGCCGCAACACGCACCCATTCGGCCAAAGGCGCGCTCTCGCCATGCGCGGCCTCCCGGCCGGCGTCAAATGCCGCGCGGCTCGCAGCCCGATTGAAGTAGGGCGGATTGGTCAGCACGTGGTCGAACTGGCGCTGGCGCAAATCCAAAGGCAGATCGCTGATATCCGCCGTAATCACCTCGACCCTGTCACCAGCGTTGCGCCGGGCCAGCATCGCGTAGTCTTCCTGCACTTCGACCCCGGTCAGGGACAGGCCGGGGACGCGGGCGGACAGGCACAAAATCGCCGCTCCGACCCCGCAGCCCAGATCCAGCACCGACTGGCCGGGCGTGGCAGCGACACTCGCTGCCAGAAGCACCGGATCGACACCCGCCCGATAGCCCACCCGCGGCTGATAAAGCTGCACCCGCCCGCCCAGAAACGCATCCCTGGTGAGGTTGTCGGTCATGTCCCCAGCGGGATGTCATTGTCCAGCATCACGCGCGCCGCGATCTCGTGATCTTCGGTCCGCACCATCAATCTGCGCGGGAAGATTCCGATGCCGCCTTCGAGCACGCTCATGTTTACGTCCACCTCAAAGCAGTCTATATCCTCGCCTTGGAGAAGGGCCGTGGCAAAGGCGATGACGGTGGGGTCTGTGCTGCGCAAAAGTTCCTTCATATCAGGGATGTAAGGGCAAGCCGGCAGCGATGTCGAGCCTGCAAACGGGAAGTTGATGCCGAATACCGAGAATTCGCAAAAGCCGCACGACCGGATGGCGGCCTATCTGGCGGCTGATCTGGAGGCGGTGAACGCGCTGATCCGCACCCGCATGGCGTCCGAGCACGCCCCGCGCATCCCGGAGGTGACGGCGCATCTGGTCGAAGCGGGGGGCAAACGGCTGCGCCCGATGCTGACCCTCGCGGCGGCGCATCTCTGCGGCTATGAGGGCCGCTTTCATATCAACCTCGCCGCAACCGTGGAATTCATCCACACGGCGACGCTGCTGCATGACGACGTGGTCGATGAAAGCGGACAGCGGCGCGGCCGTCCAACGGCGAACCTTTTGTGGGACAACAAATCCTCCGTTCTCGTGGGCGACTATCTCTTCTCGCGCAGCTTCCAGTTGATGGTCGAGACCGGGTCCTTGCAGGTTCTCGACATCCTGTCGAACGCCTCCGCCACTATCGCGGAGGGCGAAGTCCTGCAACTGACGGCGAGCCAGGATCTGCGCACCACCGAAGAGATTTACATGCAGGTGATCCGCGGCAAGACGGCGGCTCTGTTCTCGGCGGCGACGGAGGTCGGCGGCGTGATCGCAGGCGCGCCCGATGCCCATGTGCGGGCTCTTTTCGATTACGGGGATGCGCTGGGGATCGCCTTCCAGATCGTCGACGATTTGCTGGATTTCCAAGGCGATCCGAATGCCATCGGCAAGAACCTCGGAGACGACTTCCGCGAACGCAAGCTGACCCTGCCGCTGCTGAAGGCGGTGGCGCAGGCAGACGCGGAAGAGCGCGCGTTCTGGGAGCGCACCATCGAGAAGGGTAAGCAGACCGACGATGATCTTGAAGCCGCGCAGGCCTTGCTGCGGAAATACGATGCGCTGACGGATACGGCGGCGGCGGCCCGGGATTGGGCGGCCAAGGCGCGGGCGGCGCTCGCCCCCCTGCCCGCCCATGCGATCAAGGACATGCTCGAGGATCTCGCCGACTATGTGGTCGAGCGGATCAATTGAGCACGGTGGGCACGCACCACCAGTCCGGGTGCCGCGTGGCAAGAGCTTTTGCAGCGGTCTGCGCATCGGACATGGACGGGTAGAGGCCAAAACAGGTCGAGCCTGAGCCGGACATCCGGACCAGAAGAACCTCATCCGTCTCGGCAAGGGCTGAACAGACGTCACCAATGGCAGGCGCCAGCTGTCGCGCCGCCCCCTCCAGGTCATTGCGCTGCGCCGCCAGCCAGTCGATCCAGATGCGGTCACCGGAGCCTGCGGCGGGCAAGTCCGGCATCGGCGGATTGTCCTTCACCACCAGGTTCTGAAACACGGTCGGGGTCGCAATATGAACGCCGGGATTCACAAGCACGGCAAAGAACGACATCACATCCGCTGCAGGTGCGATCTGATCGCCGATCCCGAGCATCCGGGCGGCCCGGCCAAACTGGCAGACCGGCACATCCGCCCCAAGTGACACCGCACCGTCCTGGACGCCAAGCGCCCTCAGAACAGCCCCCGCATCTGCCGACCCGCCGCCAATGCCGCCGCCATGCGGCAGGTGCTTCTCCAGTCGGATATGACCGCACCAGCCCGCCAGTTCCGCGGCCTGCCAGACGAGATTGCGCGCATCAGACGGCACGCCGGGCGCGAAGGGGCCCGCGATCTCCAGCATCAGGTCGCTCCCTGGTGTCAGCCAGAGCCGGTCGCCCACAGCAGCAAAGACCACCAAACTGTCGAGCAGGTGATACCCGTCATTCCTTTGGCCGGTGACATGCAGCGTGAGGTTGATCTTGGCCGGGGCAAAGCAACGGATCGTCCCGTCCGGCAAAGTCGGGTCAGTTTTCTCGGGCAAGATGCAAGGGCTCCGCACCTTCTTCTGCCAACACAGCGTCGAGCCCGACCTCAAGCTTGCGGCGAATGCGCTCCGGCTTGGCCTCGCTCATCGGGTCGTTCTTGTCGACGAAGGAGAGTGCCCGTTGCCACTGGAATTCCGCCTCGCGCTTGCGCCCGACCGCCCAGTAGACATCGCCCAGGTGGTCGTTGACCACGGGATCGACCGCCATCAGCTCCACTGCGCGTTCCATATGCGGCACTGCTTCTTCGTAGCGGCCAAGCCGGTAGAGCGCCCAGCCAAGCGAGTCGATGATATAGCCGCTGTCGGGGCTGGCCGCTACGGCGCGCTCGATCATCTCGAGCGCCTCTTCAAGCTTGATCTGTTTTTCCACCAGAGAGTAGCCGAGATAATTCAGCACCTGCGGCTGGCCGGGGTTGATCTCCAACGCGGCGCGGAAGTCAGCCTCGGCCTCCTCCCAATTGCCCTGCCGCTCATGCGAGATCGCCCGCGCGTAGTAGAGGAACCAGCTCGGCCCGCCGTGGTCCTCCACGAGGGCTGCGGCCCGGTTGTAGGCAACCACGGCTTCGGCAAAGCGGTCTTCCTGGCGCAGCGCATCGCCCAGCGACGAATGCACGGTGGCAAGGTGCCCGTGGCTGCGGGTGAGCTGTTCGAGCACTTCGATCGCCGCGTCGGGCTTGCCGCTGCGGCGCATCGCTTCGGCCCGCCCCAGTTCCGCCACATGGTAGGCTGGGTCGGCCTGCGGCACCTGGCGGTAGACCGCGATGGCCTGGTCGTACTGCTCCAGCGTGTCGAAGAGATCGGCGGTCAGAAGCAGGCCGTCCACGTGATCCGGACGCAGGGTCAGAGCGACCTGCGCATAGAGGATGGTGTATTCCGGGCCCGCCTCATTGCGCAGCGCCGCGGCCACCGAATAGAACACCTCGGCAAAGCCGTCGCGCGCCGAGGTGATGTGGCGGAAGGGCATCGGCGTCTCGCCGTTCAGCGCTTCGATCACCTGCTCGATCTCGGGGTCGGTCGCGCCGCTGAACATGCGCTCAAGCAGTTGCAGCGCGTCCTCGTCCCGCTCCAGCTGCGACAGGATCTCGGCTCGGGCCAGCACTGCACGCCGGGTCTGCACGACGGTGCCGGTCGTATCGGCGCTGAAGATCTCTTCTGCGCCTTCGAAGTCGCCCACCGAAGCCAGAGCCATCGCCTTGTGATAAAGCGCAAAGCCCTGAAGGCCCGGCTCCTCCGCCACCTCATCAAACGCGGCGAGCGCATCGTTGGCCCGGCCCGCGCCGAGCAGGGCCCATGCCTTGATCAAACCATCGACCAGCGGGCCGACGCCCTGCCCCGCTGGCGTGCGCGCCACCAGCGCGTCGTAGTCTTCGTTCAGGATCATGTCGGTGGTCAGCACGAGATCGGCGATCTGGCTGTTCTGGTCGATCGCGACGAGCGCTTCTGCAACCGGCACAGCGCGTTCGACCCGACCAAGCGCCAGCTGCGAGGCGACGACGCTCTCCATCAACGCAGGATTACGCGGATCCCGTGCAAGCGCCTGGATGAAATAGGTGGACGCCTGTTCGAAATCGCTCTGCATCGCCGCGGAGCGGGCTGCGAGATAGGGACCCGCAATGGACTGGGCCGCAAGCGGCAGGGCCGTCGTCATGGACAGAACAAGCGCGGTTGCGGAGGCGGTCATCAATCGAAACACTGGGGCTGCTCCCTCGCGAGACATCTCTTTTGCAACAGGCTAGCACGTTCGGGCCCAAGCGCAATGCCACCGTGGGCTCAGCGGCTGCATTCCACTGAGCCTGCGCGTTTGGTGATCGGCCCGGGCCGCAGCGGCTGTCGCTGCCAGCCTGCTACATGTTGGGATAATTTGGCCCGTCACCACCCTGGGGGGTTGTCCAGACGATGTTTTGCGCCGGATCCTTGATGTCGCAGGTCTTGCAGTGCACGCAGTTCTGGAAGTTGATCACAAACCGCGGATCCTTGTCTGCTTCCTCGACAAACTCGTAGACCCCCGCAGGACAATAGCGGGCCGAGGGGCCTGCGTATTTGGGCAGGTTCACCTTCACCGGCACCTCCGCATCCTTGAGCGTCAGATGCGCGGGCTGGCTCTCCTCGTGGTTGGTGAAAGAGAAGGCGACATTGGTCAGCCGGTCAAAGGACAGTTTGCCATCGGGTTTCGGGTAGTCGATGACGGGGTGCTTGGAGGCTTCTTCGGTTGCTTCGGCGTCGGACTTGCCGTGACCGATGGTGCCAAAGAGCGAGAAACCCAAGGTGTTCGTCCACATGTCGAGCCCGCCCATCACAAGGCTGGCCGTCAGACCATACTTCGACCACAAAGGCTTGACGTTGCGGACTTTTTTCAGGTCCTTGCCGATCTTGCCCGCGCGCACTTCGGTCTCGTAAGCGGTGAGTTCATCGCCGCTGCGACCTTCGGCGATGGCGGCGATGGCCGCCTCGGCCGCCGCGATACCAGAGAGCATCGCGTTGTGATTGCCCTTGATCCGCGGCACGTTGACCATGCCGACGGAGCAACCCAGCAGCGCCACGCCGGGTGCGACCATCTTGGGCATCGACTGGTAGCCGCCTTCCGAGATCGCACGTGCGCCGTAAGCCACGCGTTTGCCGCCCTTCAGAAGCTCGGCCACCATCGGATGATGCTTGAACCGCTGGAATTCCATGTAAGGAAAGAGGTGCGGATTGCGGTAGTTCAGGTGAACCACGAAACCGACGTAAACCTGATTGTTCTCAAGGTGATAGATGAAGGAGCCGCCGCCTGCGTTCTTGCCCAGCGGCCAGCCCATTGTGTGCGTGACGGAGCCTTCGCGGTGCTTGGCCGGGTCGATCTCCCAGATCTCCTTCATACCGAGCCCGTATTTCTGCGGCTCGTGCCCGTCGGAGAGGTTGTACTTGGCGATCACCTGCTTGGAGAGCGAGCCGCGCACACCTTCGCTCAGAAACACATACTTCCCGTGCAGCTCCATACCCGGCTCGTAGCCGTCGCCCTTGCTGCCATCGGGGTTCTTGCCGAACTCGCCTGCAACGACACCCTTGATCCCACCGCCTTCGTCAAACACCAGCTCCGAGCAGGACATGCCGGGGAAGATCTCGACCCCCAACTCCTCTGCCTGCTCCGCCATCCAGCGGCAGACATTGCCCATGGAGACGATGTAGTTGCCGTGGTTGTTCATCAGCGGCGGCATCGGGAAGTTCGGGATCCGTAGCTGGCCCGCTTCGCCCAGCATGTAGAAGTTGTCCTCGACCACCGGCACGTTCAGCGGTGCGCCCTTGGCCTTCCAATCCGGGATCAGCGTATCGAGGCCCACCGGATCCAGCACCGCGCCCGAGAGGATATGCGCGCCGACTTCGGAGCCTTTCTCCAGTACAACCACGTTGCAGTCGGCATCGAGCTGTTTCAGGCGGATCGCCGCCGAAAGGCCCGCGGGCCCCGCGCCAACGATCACCACATCGTATTCCATTGCTTCGCGTTCCGTCTCGGACATCTCCGGCTCCCTCACACTCCATCGGGGCGCGGCCCCACCCGCGCAACAATCGTTCGCGATTGGCTAAACCACGTCCCCGGTCAATGCAATCGCAACGAAACGTCATAGTCAGTCTTCGTGAAAAAAATCAAGAAAAATTCACGTGATTTCGGTCATGTCTCGGGGCGGTCGCCCATAAGATAGCGCGGCCCTGCCCCTTTTTCGCCTGCACGGTCGGTTGGATTGTAGAGCGCACAGTTGGGCAGAGAGAGGCAGCCGCACCCGATGCAGCCGTCGAGATTGTCGCGCAGACGGGTCAGCGTCTCGATCTTTTCGTCCAGCCGCGCGCGGAATCCCGCGCTGATCCGCGTCCAATCGGCCTTGGTGGGCGTGCGCTGCCCGGGCAGCCTGTCGAGCTCGGCGCGAATCTGCGGCAGGGTGAACCCGAACTGCTGCGCGATCATCACGAAGCTGAGCCGCCGCAGGTCCGCGCGGTCGAACCGCCGCTGACCGCCCGCGTTACGCCAGGGCCGGATCAGCCCCTGCGCCTCGTAGTAACGGATCGCCGAGACGGCGAGACCCGTGCGGGCCGCTAGCGCGCCAATCGACAAACCTTCGTTGATCGCCATGAAAAAAAAAGCTCCTTGACCTCAAGTTAGGTTTAGAAATTACGATCCGACTCATCAAGGGCTTTCGAAGGAGAACAGACGATGACCACACAGCTTGAACACGCGAATTACACCGTCTCCGACGGCGCCGCGACCGCCGCCTGGATGCAGGACCTCTTCGGCTGGCACATCCGCTGGCAGGGCGCGGCCAAGGACGGCGGACACTCGATCCACGTCGGCACCGACACACAATACCTTGCGCTTTACACCCCCGGGACCGACACGACACACGGGCCCAGCAGTTACGTCACGCGTGGCGGGCTCAACCATATCGCGGTGGTGGTCGATGACATCGACGCGATGGAAGACGCGGTGAAGGCCGCGGGCTTCACCCCCGGCAACCACGGCGACTATGAGCCCGGGCGCCGGTTCTACTTTCATGATCACGACAACATTGAATACGAGGTGGTGCAATACGACTGAAGGCGGTTGGCACAGCCACAGGATCCTCTTGCATTTTCCTCCGTATTTGGGTCAGCTATCTGCCAACCTTCACCAGCGGCCCCCGGGCATCCCCGGCGGGCCGCGTCATTTCGTGGACGAGACAGATGGACAAGATACCCATGACCCGCAAGGGTCACGCCGATCTGGAAGCGGAGCTGAAGCAGCTGAAATCCGTGGAACGCCCAGCTATCATCGCCGCCATCGCCGAAGCGCGTGAACACGGTGATCTGTCGGAAAACGCCGAGTATCACTCTGCCCGCGAGAAGCAGTCCTTCATCGAGGGCCGGATAAAGGAGCTGGAGGGCGTGCTGGGCCTCGCGGAGGTGATCGACCCCTCCAAGATGTCCGGCACGATCAAGTTCGGCGCCACGGTGACGCTGGTCGACGAGGACACCGACGAGGAGAAGACCTGGCAGATCGTGGGCGAGCACGAGGCCAACATCGAAGCCGGCCTGCTGAACATAAAGTCGCCGATTGCCCGCGCTCTGATTGGCAAGGACGAAGGCGACAGCGTAGAAGTGCGCACGCCGGGCGGTGAGAAATCCTACGAGGTGCTCAAAATCGTCTACGCCTGACGGGAACGGTGCGATGACGGACACGATAGAGACAAAACAGACCGCGGAGCCAGGCACGCGCCCCACACCCCTGGGCATCTACGACCGCCCCGGCACCGATGGGATCACGAGCATCGAGGTGATCGCACTCGCGCTCTCGGGTCTGTGGCTGCTGGCAGCGGCGCTGTTTTTTCTGTTGGTGCCGACGGACGGCGAGGGCCTCGCCGGGCTGCGGTTCGTGATGATCCTGCTCGCAATCTTCCTGCCGGTCGGTATGATCTGGGTGGCGGCCACCACCGCCCGCTCCAGCCGGGTCCTGCGCGAAGAGAGCCAGCGCCTGCAGACCGCGATCGACGCCATCCGCCACACCTATATCGCCCAGACCCAGAGCGGCGTGATCGGGCCCGAGCCCGGCTCGGTGGCGCGCAAGCTCGACGAGATTGCCGAAGCGGCCCGCAAGACCGAGAGCGCGCTTGCGACCTTCACCTCCCGCCGCGAACAGGACCGCGTCGTGACACCGCCTGCAGAAACGGCATCGGATACGGCAGCCGATGCCCAGCCGGCGCTGGCGCTCGGAACACAAGCGGCCGATATGGCCCCGCCGCTGGCAACCGAAGATTTCATCCGTGCCCTGAACTTCCCTGAGACCGCCGAGGATGAGGTGGGATTTGCCGCCCTGCGGCGCGCCCTGAAGGACCGCACCGCGGCACAACTCATCCAGGCCGCCCAGGACGTGCTCACCCTGCTCAGCCAGGACGGCATTTACATGGACGATTTGCGCCCGGATCGGGCGCGGCCCGAGATCTGGCGCCAATTCGGCCAGGGCGCGCGAGGTCGGCCCATCGCCGCACTTGGCGGCGTCCGCGACCGCTCATCTCTGGCGCTGACGGCCGGGCGCATGAAGCAGGACCCGATCTTCCGGGATGCCGCGCATCACTTCCTGCGCCGCTTCGACAAGACCTTTGCCGCCTTCGAGGCAACGGCCACCGACAGCGAGATATCTGCGCTGGCCGAGACGCGCACCGCACGTGCCTTCATGCTTCTGGGGCGCGTGGCCGGCACCTTCGATTAGAGCGTTTCGCCTTTGACCTAAGATAGGATATGTCACCTATCGCATTGATTTCATTGCAACCAGGCAGCAACAGGGGATGCGGGTTCAAGGCGAATTACTCTAGGCGCGCCGCACCCTTCGAGTTTACAGGCCGAAACTGCCGAACGGGATGTAGCGCACGGGCGTACCGGGGCTGATATCGGCCGCCCCATGCGGCAGCTCCACCAGACCGTCGGCCCAGCTCAGGCCAGACACGCGCCCTGAACCTTCCGAGGGGAAGACCTCGACCCGCCCTGCGTTGATCCGCGCGCGCAGGAACTCCGACCGACCCGGTTTCTTCGTCTTTGTGAAGCCCGCGGGCACGTCGAAGCCCTGCGGCTCGGGCCAGGGCTCTCCGGCCAGGCGCGCCATCGCCGGGCGCGCAAAGATCAGCGCGCAGGTCATCGCGGCCACCGGATTGCCCGGGAGCCCGAACACCGGAACGCCGGACCAGAACCCCAGCGCGAGCGGGCGCCCGGGCTTGACCGCAATGCGCCAGAGCGTCATGGCACCCGCCTGTTTCAGAAGGGCCGAGACGTGGTCCTCATCGCCCGCCGACGCACCACCGCTGGTCAGGATCAGATCGGCCTCGACCGCCGCACGGTCGAGGCGCGCGGAGAGCACCACCCGGTCGTCCGGCACGATACCCATGTCTACGGGCACATGGCCAAGCCGCCGGACGATCTCGAGCAGCATCGGGCGGTTGGCATCGAAGATCTGCCCCGGGCCAGCGGCAGCGGCAGCCTCGACAAGCTCTGCCCCGGTCGAGATCACCGCGACCCGCAGTGCGGCATGCAGCGCGACCTCTCGAACGCCGACAGCCGCCAGCAGCGCGGCCTCGGCTGGTCCCACACGTGTGCCCCGTTTCAGCGCAACCGCGCCTTTGGCGACGTCCTCGCCGGCGGCGCGGGTGTTCGCACCGGGCTTGATTGGTCCCCGAAAGGCGATCTGGTCGCCTTGAAGCGTGACGTCCTCTTGCAGGACGACCGTATCCACTCCCTCTGGCAAGGCCGCTCCGGTGAGGATGCGCACCGCCCTTCCCGGCGCCACGGCACCGGGTCGGTCGCCAGCAGCAGCGCGCCCGGCCGTCAGCGGCATGCGATGCACGCCCTCGCCCTTGCCGCCTGCAAAGCCATAGCCATCCACCGCCGTGTTCGGCAGCGGCGGATTGGAGCGCAAAGCGATCACATCCTGCGCCAACACGCGGCCAGCGGCCTCAATCACGGCGCAGCGCGTCACCCCAGTAACCGGAGACAATCGTTCGCGCAACAGCGCCAGCGTTTCATCGACCGGCGTCCAGTCGACACCACGGGGGAGGGCGAAGCAATCGCTACTCAGAGGGGGCGGGGACAGTCGCGCAGGCCCGCCCATCGCCGCGGCATGCAGCGCTTCCGCATCACTGACACCGAGGATCGTCCCCTCTTCCTTGTCCCCTGCGCGCAGCATTGCGTTGAGGGTTTCCGGCGGGAGGCGCGACATTGCCCCGGCTAGAACGCGTACCTGCGCCCGGTCGAGGATTTCATGGGGTTGGCGCAAGTCCGCTATGGCCACCCGCAGAAGCGAAGGCCAAACCTCGGCGAGCACGATAGGCCTGTCGTGCGATTGAAAGGGGGCAACGGCGACCTCGTCGCCGAAGCGCTGCCGCAGGATCTGCAGGCGCGGCAAACCGAGCAGAGCTTGAGACCCGACCGATCCCGTGGTGAAAAGCTTCCAGCATGGTTGGGTAGTGGGCAAAGACTGTTCGACACCACGTCGTTCGGGCAAACCGTGGTCCCTGCGCAGCGTACCCCGTGCTGGCAAGTCTGGCGTCGCGCGCCCGGGCGGACAGCCCCAGAACGGGCCAATGCCCGGGCAGAGACGGTTCAGGTCTTCCGCAACGTCGAAACGGTTGTTGGCGTTGTTCGGATGATCTTTGATTCGCTCGGCCAGCGCCGCCCATATGGCCAGCGGATCGTCGCCTCCCGTCACTATCCGGGCGAATCCACGTGGATAGCCGAAAGGAAAATCGAAGCCCAGAAGCACTCGCCGCCCTGCACCCCGTTCATCAGACACGAGTGCTATCAGCGACTGCATCGCTTCGTGGCGCGTGCGATGATAGTCGCATGCAACATCTTCGGACCCCAACCGGGCGACACCCACCCAAATCGCGTCCGGCGAGGGCCGTTTGGGCGAAGGTTCTTTCTTGGCAGACCAATCCACCACCACGAACGTATCGAACGGCCTCACAGCCCAACCTCGGAAAGAATGAAATCCGCGATGGCGACCGTGTCATCCAGGTCGAAGACAGGCCGGTCGATTTCGACGGGGCTGTCGCTGGCAACGGCGCGGACGGTCGGGTCATCCGGCGCAATCAGTGTGTTGCCGGTCACGGCGCGAAACGCTTCGATCTTCGGGTGCGCATCGCGCTTGTAGCCCTCCACCAGCACCAGATCGACCCGGCTGAGCTTGGTCAGGAGTTCAGCCAACGACGGCTCTTCGGATTCGCGCAACTCGTGCATCAGAGCAAAGCGCTTGCGCGAGGCCAGCAGCACCTCGGTCGCACCCGCCTGCCGGTGGCGATAGCTGTCCTTGCCGGGTTGATCCACATCGAACACGTGATGGGCGTGTTTGACGGTCGAGACCGATAGCCCGCGCCCGGTGATTTCGGTCACCAAGCGCTCCATCAGGCCGGTCTTGCCGGCGTTCTTCCACCCGACGATGCCATAGAGTTTCATAACAACGCCTCGGCGCGGGCAAGATCCTCTGGCGTGTTGACGTTGAAGAAGGGATCGAATGTCGCCACCGGGAAGGACGCGGTGCGCCCCTCATGCCGGTCGCTCCAGAGCACCACTTTCCGCAGCCCGCCCTCCAGAGCATCCCGCAGATCGTCGCGCAGGCTGACCGGCCAGAGGCCGAAGGTCGGGTGGCGGATCTGCCCGCGTTTTTCGTCAGGCGTAGCCGCCAGCACGAGTGGGTGGGCCATCCCCTCGCCGGCCAACAGCAGCTGCGGCACCAGATCGGCGGGGAAAAACGGTGTATCGGCAGCGGCGGTGACAATCGTCTCCGCCCCCTGCTCGGCCGCCCAGTCGAGCCCGGCCAGCACCCCCGCCAAGGGCCCCGCGAAGCCAGCCACGCTGTCGGCGAGCACCGGCAGGCCAAAGGACGCGAAACGCGACGGATCGCCATTGGCGTTCAGCGCCAGTGCCGCGACCTGCGGCGACAGGCGCTCGATCACCCGGTCGAGCAAGGTCTGCCCGCCCAGCGTCAGCAGCCCCTTGTCGCCCCCGCCCATCCGCGTGGCCTGCCCACCCGCGAGGATCACGCCGAGGGGTTGCTTCATTCGGCGGCCTTCCGCCCTGCGCGGCGCGGCTCGTCCGGGACCGCTGCGGGGTCTGCATCGCGGCGCAGCCGTGCCTCGCCCGAGAGGCAGAGGAACCGCTTCCCCTTCATGCGCCCGATCAGCGTGAGCCCAACCTGCTGCGCAATCTCCACCCCCCAGGCCGTGAACCCGGACCGGGACGCCAGAACGGGGATGCCCATCATCGCGGTCTTGATCACCATCTCGGAGGTCAACCGCCCGGTGGTGTAGAGGATCTTGTCCGCCGCGCCGACGCCTTCGGCCAGCATCCAGCCGGCGATCTTGTCTACCGCGTTGTGACGCCCCACGTCCTCCATATAGACCAGCGGCCTGTCCTCGCGGCAGAGCACCGTCCCATGAATCGCACCGGCTTCGAGGTAGAGCGACGGTGTGCGGTTGATCCGGGCGCTCAACGCGTAGAGCCAGGAGGTGCGCACTTCGGTCTGCGGCAGCACGACCCCGTCGAGCCCTGCCATCATGTCTCCGAACACGGTGCCGACCGCGCAGCCGCTGGTGCGGGTCTTCTTGCGCATCTTCTCCTCGAAGTCGGTCTGGCGCGCGGTGCGTACCACCACCGTTTCCAGCTCTTCGTCGTAGTCGACACGGGTGATCTCGTCATCTGCGCGCAACATGCCCTGATTGCGTAGAAATCCAAGTGCGAGATAGTCGGGATAGTCGCCGATGGTCATAGCCGTCACGATTTCCTGACCGTTCAGAAAGATCGTCAGAGGCCGTTCTTCGACCACATTGGTCCGCACCGGGGCGCCGGTATGATCTGTGCCCATCACCGCGCGGGTCAGCCGAGGTGCATCCGGCATCGGCGCGATCAGGTAGTCGCCGGTGTCCTCCAACTTGGCCAATTGCATCCTCCGTCGGGCTGAGCTACGCCTTGGGCGACACATTAGAAGCATAACATGCGCTCCACCACAGCGAAAACACATCGAAGGGTGACCCCCTATTGGAAGGGCTTTGCCGATGGCGCGCCCTTCATCCTGGTGATCGTGCCCTTCGCCATGCTCTTCGGGGTTCTGGCGACCGAAGCGGGGCTCAACGTCTTCGAGACCCTGACCTTTTCCGCCGTGGTCTTCGCGGGGGCTGCTCAGTTCACCGCGCTGCAGCTGATGCAGGAAGAGGCACCGACGCTGGTTGTCCTGATCTCGGCGCTGGCGGTCAATCTGCGGGTCGCGATGTACTCGGCCTCGCTGACCCCGTGGATCGGCGCCGCCCCCTTCTGGCAGCGCGCGATTGCCGCCTATTTCACGGTCGACCAGTCCTATGCCTGTTCGGTTGCACAGTTCGAGAAAGAGCCGCAGATGACCGTGCCGCAACGCATGGCCTATTTCGCAGGCGTGCTGAGCCCGATTGTGCCGCTGTGGTATGTCAGCTCGGTGGTCGGTGCGCTCATGGGCACGCAGATCCCGCCCGGATGGGCGCTCGATTTCGCGCTGCCGATCACCTTTCTGGCGCTGGTCGCCCCGATGCTGCGCACGGCAGCCCATGTGGTTGCGGCACTGGTGGCGATCGTGACCAGCCTGCTGACGGCCGCCATCCCCTATTCGCTGGGGCTGATCATCGCCGGGACCTTCGGCATGATGGCCGGCGCGCAGGCCGAGCTTTGGCTCGACCGGAGGCGGTTGCGCGATGATTGAGCCGCTCACCCTCTGGATCGTGATCGTCGGGCTGGGCGTCGGCAGCTACGCCTTGCGATTTACCTTTCTGGGCCTGGTCGGAGACCGCCCGATGCCCGGCTGGCTGTTGCGCCATTTGCGTTACACCGCGGTTGCGATGCTGCCGGCGCTGGTGGCGCCCCAGGTGGTCTGGCCCGCAGCCACGGATGGCGCGCCGGATCTGCCGCGCATGTCCGCCGCAGCGGTGACGCTCGCAGTCGGGCTGATCACCAAGAATACGCTGGCTGCGATCTTTGCCGGGGCAGCAACACTCTTCGGGCTGTTGTGGCTGACGGCGGTCTGACGCAATCAGCCTAGAGCGTTTCGCCTATACCCTGAGACAGGGTCTAACACCTATTGCGTTGATTTCATTGAAATCAGGCAGGATAGGTTGTGCAAGTTCAAGGCGCATTGCCTTAGCCTTCGACGGGGGTGATCCCGTCACGCACATTGCCTTCGTCATCCTCGTAATAGCGGTCCGTGACCACACCGGGGCGCGCGGCAATCTGATCCATCAGCTTCACGGGGTAGAAGGTGGCCTCAATGCTCTCGAACCCCGGCACCTTCCGCAGGATGTCGGTGGTCGAGCGTGTGCAGAAGGCGCCTGCCACCGCGCCGTTCTGGCGCACCAGTTGAAGGGCGATCTCCGCTTGCTCCGGCGTCACGACGATTTCCTGCGTGACCACGTGATGCGAGTTGCGCGCATGCGCACTCTTGTAGGCCTGCACCCAGGCCGGGGACATCCCGTAGAGCACATCGCCGCGCTCGGCGACCAGATCATGCTGAAAGGAACCCGCGGGGTCGAAAATCACCTGCTGCGAGCCCGAAACCATCAGGGCCGTGTGCCCGCCTGCCCCGGTCGTGTTGTTGACCATGGTGAAGATCGTCAGCTTGGGCGGGCCGTCCGGCACATAGGCCTTTGCCGCGATCTCTTCGGGTGACGCCTCGAACGGCGATGACACGGCACAGGCCGACAGCACGGCCAGGACGGCCAGCATCGCAAGCATTCGCATCGCAGGCTGCTCCGACAGGGTCCGGGATCAGGTGATGAAGATCGCCATCAGGATGATGATCGCCAGGATGACGATGACGGTCCGGGTGGTGAACTGCATGAAGCCCTCGAAGGTCTTCTCCTGCACTTCGACATCCATCTCACCGTGTTTGTGTTCTGCCATTGCCGCAGCCCTTCCGTTGTCGTTGCATTCAGCCCTACTGGATTCGGGATGCGATGTCACCTCTCCGCACCCAGGGTTGCGACGAAATGCGCTCTAACTGTTGTCTTCGATGTCCTGCGCGAGGCGAAAGCCGATGCGGCGGGCTTCGGTCTTTTCCGCAGGTTTCGGCAGCGCGCGCAGCATCACGTTGAGCTGACTGACGTGCTGCACAAGCTGCGTGCGCCCGCCTGCGCCGTCCGAGCCGTAGAAGGTGACGATATCGGGATCGAAGTAGCCCATCCCTTCGATACGCAGCACGCCGGCATCGCCGCCTGTGAACCCCATGGCCACCTCCTGGGTGTTGTCGAGCTGCTCCTCGAAATTCTTGAGGTACAGGATAATCCGCTCATAGGCCCATTGCGCGGGCGACTTCTGCGCCGCGGGTGTGCGCGTGATTGCTTTTGGCACATCCATCGCGGGCGCGGGCGTCTCCGGATCGCAATGCACCTCATGGCGCCGCGGTAGCGCGTCCGCTTCGACGGCTTCGGCGGAGGTCTCGATCTTCTCGCCCATGGCTCACCCTTTGCGCTGATACTCCCAGGCATCATCGGCGCGCCTGTTCCGCGTGGCAAGCCCCTGCTGATAGAGGTGGCTGAGGTGTGCCACGGATTCGACCAGCGCCAGCCCATACTCCCCCGCCCCGATCTTGCGCTTGAAGAGCGGCGCGAAACACTCGGCCGCCGTCTTCGGCGTCTCGATGAACGCCAGCAGCCGGTCCAGCGCCCCGTGATGGTTCTCGATCAGCTGCCGCATCCGCGTGGGCAACCCGGTGAAGGGCAGCTTGTGCCCGCCCAGCACCAGATGCTCGGGCCGTGCCAGCTCCGCCAATCGGTTGCACGCCTCCAGCCAGTCCGAGACCGGGTCGGCCATGGGCTCGGTCGCGTAGACACCGATATTGGGACTGATCGACGGCAGGATCTGATCGCCCGCCAGCACCAGCGCATCGTCCCGGCTCCAGAAGGTGGCGTGCTCGGGGGCGTGCCCGTTGCCGATGTGCACATCCCAGGTGCGCCCGCCCATGGTGAGCGTGTCGCCCTGGCGGATGCGGGTATAGCCCAGCGGCAGGGGGGCGACGACATCGGCAAAATTGAAGGGCCGTTCGCGCGCCCGTTGGGCGTAGATCTCCGGGGCCATACCGGCGCTGCGGTAGAACGCCAGTGTCTCGGGCGCTGGCACCGCTTGCTCGTCCAGGGTCAACATCCGCGCGGTCAGCCAGGCGGTGCGCGTGGTGACGAGCTCGGCGCCCTGCGCGCTCTGGAACCACCCCGCCATCCCGATGTGATCGGGGTGATGGTGCGTGACCACCACGCGGGTGATCGGTTTGCCCTTGAGCGGCCCGGCCATCTGGCCTTGCCACAGAGCCGTGCCGCGCTTCGAGGAAAACCCGGTGTCGATCACCGTCCAGCCGTCGCCGTCGTCCAGCGCATAGACATTCACATGGTCGAGCTTCATTGGCAGCGGCAAGCGCATCCACAGCACGCCGGTCGCCACCTCCACAGCCTCCCCCTCGGCGGGCGGCGCCTCCCACGGATAGCGCAGACCTTCGTGGGGCTGATCTTTCATCAGGCGGCGAACTCTTCCGGTGTCAGGGCATAGACGTCGTAATCGCCTGCCTGCGCCTGCGCAAGCAGGCTGTTGTGATCGGGTAGGAGGCGCTGGATATAGAATGTCGCCACCTTGGCGCGCGGGCCCTTCGGGTCCTGCAGGGCCGAGGCGAGATGGATATGCCCGCCCAGCACCCGTGCAAAGGCGCGCAGGTAGGGCACGGCGCCCGCAAAGCGGACACGGTGGTCCTGTCTGATCATCCACTCGGTCGTCTCGCGCAGGGATTCGCTGGCCTGCCAGACCGGCTCGGCCAGCTCCGGCAGCACATCCCGCGCCGCCTCCGCCGCCGCCTCGATCTCGTCCATGAGCTGATAGGCCGCCTCGCCGCCATCCATCATCTTGCGCGCCACCAGATCCATTGCCTGGATCCCGTTGGTGCCCTCGTAGATCGTCGTCACACGCACGTCGCGGGCGTATTGCGCGGCCCCCGTCTCCTCGACAAAGCCCATGCCGCCGTGCACCTGGATGCCCATGGCAGCGACCTCATTGCCGATGTCGGTGCCGAACGCCTTGGCGACCGGTGTGAGCAAGGCTGCCCGGGATTTCCACCTATCCTCGCCCGTCGCGGTCGACATGTCGATGGCCGCGGCGCAGAGCAGCGCGATGCCGCGCGCCGCAAAGGTGTCGGCACGCATGGTCATGAGCATGCGCCGCACGTCGGCATGGTCGATGATCGCCGCCGTTTCACCCTCGGTGCGGCCCTGCTTGCGGTCGAGCGCATAGGCCAGCGCGTGTTGATAGGCACCTTCCGCCGCGCCTACGCCCTGCCCACCGACGCCGAGGCGCGCGTTGTTCATCATCGTGAACATCGCCGCCATGCCGCCACCCTCGGGGCCCACAAGCCAGCCGGTGGCACCGTCGTATTGCATCACGCAGGTGGGCGAGCCGTGCAGGCCCATCTTGTGCTCGAGGCTCACGACCTTGAGGCTGTTGGCCACGCCCGCGTTCCCATCCTCATCGGGCAGGTTGCGCGGCACGAGGAACAGCGAGATGCCCTTGGTGCCCGCCGGGGCGCCCGGCAGCCGCGCCAGCACCAGGTGGCAGACGTTTTCGGTGAAGTCGTTGTCGCCCCAGGAGATGTAGATCTTCTGCCCGGTGATGCTGTGGGTGCCGTCGCCATTGTCCTCGGCCTTGGTGCTGAGCGCGCCCACATCCGAGCCCGCCTGCGGCTCGGTCAGGTTCATGGTCCCGGTCCATTCGCCGGAGATGAGTTTGGGCAGGTAAAGCGCCTTGATCTCGTCCGAGGCATGGTGCTCCAGCGCCTCGATCTGGCCTTGGGTCATCAGCGGCGCGAGCTGCAGTGACAGGCAGGCGGCACTCATCATTTCGTTCACAGCCGTGGTCAGCGTCATCGGCAGGCCCATCCCGCCGTACTCCGGGTCGGCGGCCATACCGACCCAGCCGCCCTCGGCGATGGCCTGATAGCCCTCGGCAAAGCCGGGCGAGGTGCGCACCACACCGTTTTCCAGCCGCGCCGGATACAGATCGCCCGGGCGCTGCAACGGGGCCAGCACCTCGTCGCACAGCTTTGCCGCTTCGGTCAGGATCGCTTGCGTGACATCCGCACTCGCTTCGGCGAACCGCTCGGTCGCCTGCACCTCGTCAAAGCCCACCACATGGTCGAAGAGAAAAGCATAGTCATCCACGGGTGCGCGATAGGGCATGTGTCGTCTCCGGTCCGGTGCTGGCAGCGGCCTGTCTTGGCAACAGGCAAGGGACTCTATAAGGGTTTGCGCTACCATTCATGGGCCGCAATGCCGCCTGCGGCAACCGAAACGCGGCGTCACGGAGCCCGATGACCTCAGCCCCTCCCCTTCTCCTGCGCCCCGATGCGACGGGCATCGACCAGGCGGCAGCACTGCTCGCCCGTGGTGCGCTGGTGGCCTTCCCGACCGAAACGGTCTACGGCCTCGGGGCAGACGCGCGGAACGGCGAAGCGGTGGCCGCGATCTACGCTGCCAAGGGCCGTCCCAGCTTCAATCCGCTGATCGTGCATCTGCCCTCGACCAAAGCCGCACAGTCTTACGTGCAGTGGTCCGACACCGCAGATCGGCTGGCCCAGGCCTTCTGGCCCGGCCCGCTCACACTCGTCCTGCCGCTTCGGAAGGATCACGGTCTCTCCGGTCTGGTCACGGCGGGGCTACCCACGGTGGCGCTGCGGGTGCCGGCGCAGCCGTCGGCACAGCGCTTGCTGCGTGCCTTCGCAGGGCCGGTCGCCGCCCCCTCGGCCAACCCCTCGGGCCGCATCAGTCCAACAACGGCGCAGCATGTGGTCGCGGGCCTTGGCGAGACGGTTGCGGCGGTGCTTGACGATGGGCCCTGTGCAGTAGGGCTCGAAAGCACGATCATCGGGCTCGATGGCGTGCCCGCACTTCTGCGCGCGGGCGGCTTGCCGCTGGAGGCCCTCGAGGCGGCCCTCGGCGCGCCACTTCCGCATGCGACGACGCCCGTGGCGATCACCGCGCCCGGCCAGTTGGCCTCGCACTACGCACCAAAGGCCGCCCTGCGCACGAACGTGACGGAGGCCGGTCCGGACGAGCTGCTGCTCGGTTTTGGCCCCATGGCAGCAGACCTGAACCTCTCGGCGCGCGGCGATCTGCACGAGGCGGCGGCCAATCTCTTCGAGATGCTGCACCGGTTGGATGCCAAGGGGCAGCCCATCGCCGTGGCTCCGATCCCCGATCACGGGCTGGGCCGCGCCATCAACGACCGGCTGGCGCGCGCCGCTGCACCGCGCGCCTAGAGCGTTTCGCCTTTGACCAGAGACGGGATGTGTCACCTATTGCGTTGATTTCATCGAAGTCAGGCCGCGATAGGGGATGCAGGTTCAAGGAGAATTGCTTTGGGATCCGTCCGGAAAGGCGCCGTCAGGCCCGGCCCGCCGAGGACGACAGCCCGAGCGGGTCGATCCCGAGGCTGAGCAGCGCCTCGGACCATTTGTCCTCAGCCGCGACGTCGAAGACCAGCCGCTGCGTCGCGCCTGCCGTCAGCCAGCCGTTGCGCGCAATCTCGCTCTCCAGCTGCCCGGGCCCCCAGCCCGCATAGCCCAGCATCATCAGCGCATGGTCCGGGCCCCGGTCGCGGGCAATCTCCTCGAGAATGTCGAGCGTCGCGGTCATACCGAACCCACCCTGAACACGCAGGGTGTGCAGGCTCGACTCGTAGTCATCGGAATGCAGCACGAAGCCTCGGCCGGTCTCGACCGGCCCGCCGAAATAGACCGGCATCCGGGCCGCATCCTCCGAGGGGGCAATCTCCAGCTGATCCAGCACGTCGCTCATCCGCACGTCGCTGCTGGGTTTGTTCAGGATCAACCCCATCGCTCCTTTCTCGGAATAAGCGCACATCAGTATCACCGAACGCTCGAAGCGCGGATCACCCATGGACGGCATCGCGATCAGAAGCGCGCCGGTCAGATCAAGCGTGTCTGTCTCGTGAACGGGTTCGCCCATGCCCTCAGCATGACCTGCGGCCGAGACGGGTGCAAGGGCAATAGCCGGACAGATGGCGAAACATGGCTAACCGTATCGTGACTTGGCATTTCACTCTCGCTCGCGCATATCCACATCATGAGACACCTGCGCCTCGCCTTCGCCCTCACCGCCCTCGCTGCCCTGCCGGCTGCCGCGCAGGATCGCTTTGCGATGCCGGTAACCGCGCAGGTCCTGCATGGCTGGGTCCAGGCCGATGGCAGTCGCATGGCCGCGGTTCACATGGATCTTGAAGCGGGCTGGAAGACCTATTGGCGCGCGCCGGGCGATGCTGGCATCCCGCCGAGCTTCGACTGGCGCGGTTCGCGCAATCTGCACTCCGTCGCGATCTCCTGGCCGAGGCCGGACGTCTTTGACGAAAACGGCATGCGTTCGATCGGATATTCGGAGAGGCTGGTGATCCCGCTGTCGATCACGCCGAAAGAAGCAGGGTCGCCCGTGCACGTACGGTTGAGCATGGATATCGGCATCTGTGCGGATATCTGCATTCCGCACCGGCTCGAGTTCGACGAGGTGATCGCGACCGACGAGACGCGCCCGACCCCAGCGATTGCCGCGGCGCTGGCCGACGGGCCCTATTCGGCAGCCGAGGCAGGCGTGACCTCCGCGCGCTGCACCATCGAGCCGACGGCGGAAGGGTTGCGCATCGAGGCGCGCGTGGGCGTGCCTCATACCGGCGGCACCGAGGTGATGGTGATCGAGTCCGGACTTCCGGATATCTGGGTCAGCGAATCCGATACGCGCCGCAGCGGCGACGAGGTGATCGCCGTCTCCGAAATGATCCATGTGAACGGTGGGCCGATTGCGCTGGATCGTTCGGCCATCCGGCTCACGGTGCTGGGCAGCAACCACGCGGTCGATGTCCGGGGCTGCAGCGCCGGTTAGAGCGACGTCGGTCTGAGTGCCACCAAAGCATGTCGAAATCCGCGGCTCGACCAGCACCTTGCGGGGTGAGGGGTCTTGGATCTTGATTGAGATTGAAGGGGTTCTGCTCTAGGCCGCGCCTCGCTTCCGACTAAGCAGCAATACGATGGCGGCCACCACATAGCCGGCCAAGACCAGCACGGCAGCGCCGCCGATGAAGGTCAGAAGTGCGGCACTCATCGCCGGCCAGCGCGCCAGTTCCGGAAAGAAACCGAGCACGACGGGAGACAGGCCGCCCTGAAGGAGTGTCCACCCCAATGTCGCCCCGCCCCAGAGCGCGATCAGCCCCCAGAGCCCGGTGAAGCCCGCGCGCACCACAGCGACCGGGGCCACCAGCCCGCGCCGCATCGCCTTGATCTGGCGCGAGAGGTCGTGCTTGATCGCGATCAGCGCGGGCACCAGAAGCAGCACGATGACCATGCCGAAGCCCAATCCATAGACCAGCGTGATCACCGTCGGTTTCAGGAAAGCGGCCTGACGGCTGGTCTCCTGCAGCATCGGCAACATGCCCAGCACGGTGGTCATCGTTGTCAGCATGACCGGCCTGAGCCGGTCTGCCGCGCCGTCGATGATCGACGGGATCAAGCCGCGTTCCTCTGCGTATTCGTCAATCGTCGTGATCAGCACGATGGAATCGTTGATGATGATGCCCGTCATGCCCAACAGCCCGACCACCGTGAAGATGTTGAGCGGCATGTCCCAGGCCATATGACCGTAGATGACGCCCACGAGACCAAAAGGCACGACCGACATCACAAGCAGCGGTCGCGTCCAGCTGCCGAAGACCCAGGCCAGCACAAGGTAGATGCCGAAGAGGCACAGGATCAGACCGTTCAGCGCCTCGCTCAGGAAGCGGTCTTCCTCTTCGGCAAGACCCGAAAGCCTCCAGTCCACCTGATGCTCGCTCTCGATGCTGGGCAGAATGTCTTGTTCGAGCGCCCGTTCGATCTCGGCCGCGCGTTGCGGGTCATCGGCGGAGATGTCCCCCCTCACCCAGATCACCCGCACCCCGTTCACCCGACTGATGGTGCGAAAGCCGATCCGGCTCTGCACCGTGACGATATCGGACAGCGGCACGTAGACCCCATCCGGAGTGCGCATTTGGGTGCGGTCGAGGAAATCGGCGGTCAGCTCGTCCTTGGGCAACTGGACCTCGATGGTCGCACTGCGCGGACCATCCGGGAAGGTCGCCGCCTCGATTCCGCCGAGGCGGTGGCGCAGCACCCGGCCAAGCCCGTCTATGGTGAATCCCAGCGCCTGACCACGGGGTGTCAGATCGAGGATCAGCTCCTCGCGGTCATAGGTGAGATTGTCTTCAACCGCGAGCACCTCGGGATAGCGCAGCAGGGCTGCCTGCAGATCCAGACTGGCCGCCTTCAGCGTATCACTGTCCTGACCCGAGAACTCGACGCTCAGCGCATCGCCGCCCTGCCCGTCGCGCTGCCCGTGGAACGACAGGACCTCGGTCAACGGATGCTGCGTCACCAGGTCACGCAGATCGGCCGTGAAGGCGAAGCTGGAATAGGGACGATCATCTGGACTGATCAGCGTGATCGAAATGGATCCGAGCAGGTCTGGATCCTTGAATTCACTGCCGGAGAGCCCACGCCCCGCCGTGCCACCGACCTCGGCAATGGCATGCAGCACCGGGTTGACGCCGTAGCGCGCCTCATAGTCGGCGGCCAGCGCCTCCGTGGCCCGCTGCAGCTCCAGCATCATGGCCTGGGCATCCTCGCGCTGTGCCCCTTCGGCCATGGCAAAGTTGCCCGTGACCGAGCTGCGTTCGGGTGCGTTCCAGAAGCGCCACTGTGCCTCGCCGCTGATGAAGTACGAGACCTGGAGGGCCAGGATGAGAATGAGGCCCGACAGCACCGCATAGCGCGCGGTGATGACGCCTGCGATCATCGGCTTGAAGAGCCTGTGCCGCACCCAGACAAAGCCGCGGTTCACCTGTCGGCTGGGCCAGTCATACCAGCGCTCCTTGGCCTGGGCAGCCAGGGCATGGGCCATGTGATTGGGCAGCACGAGGAAGCACTCCACCAATGACGCCAGCAGCACCGCGATCACGGTGAAGGGGATGTCCTTGACGATCGTACCGAACCACCCGCCAACCAGGAACAGCCCCATGAAGGCGATCACCGTGGTGATCGTGGCCGCAAAGACCGGCAGCGCCATGCGGCGCGCCGCGCGCTCGGCCGCCACGAAGGGGGGCTCGCCGAAATGGCGTGCGCGGTGATCGGCGTGTTCGGCCACCACAATGGCGTCATCGACGACGATCCCCAGCGTGATGATCAGCCCGAAAAGCGAGATCATGTTCAGCGTCAGCCCGGCGGCATACATCAGGCCAATGGCCGCCAGCATTGCGGCAGGAATGCCCGCGGCCACCCAGAAGGCCGTGCGCGCGTTCAGGAAGAGAAACAGCAGGCACACCACCAGCCCCAACCCGGTCAGCCCGTTGCTGAGCAGCGTATTCAGCCGTGAGGTGATCGCCTCTGCGCGGGTCCGGATCAGCTCGATGCTCATCCCGTCCTGCAGGGTCGCGCGCATCTCGGCAGCAACCCGTTCGACCGTGCGCTGCACGCCGATGGAATCGCCACCATCGGCCCGGTCGACGCGGATCGAAATCGCCGGGTGTGGTCCTACGAAATAGGCGCGCTCCCGATCCGGGCCTTCCTGGGTGACCTGCGCGATGTCGCCGACGCGCAGCTTTGATCCATCGGGGTTGGAGCGCAGGACGATCTCGGCAATCTTCTCGGGCACGCGCTTTTCGGTCCCGGTCCGCACCCGCGTATTGGCGCCGGCGACGTTGCCTGCCGGGTCGGTGTCGACCTCCGCTGCGATGGCCTCGGCGATCTCGGCCATGGTGACATCGTTGGATATCAGCTTGATCGAGGGCACCTCGACAGTGATCTGCGGGGCGGCGTAGCCGCGGAAGGTCGTGCGCGTGACGCCCGCCGCAAACAGCCGTTTGACGAATTCGTCGCCATAGAGCCCCAGTTGTTCGGGCGAGACCGGCCCGGCGATGATCACATCCGTGACCCGGTCGCGCCGGGCCGCGCGGCGGACGCGCGGCTCCTCGACGTCCTCGGGAAGCTCCGTCACGGTATCGACGGCGTCCTGCACCTCGGTCGCGGCGCGCGACATGTCCCAGTTCGGCTCGAACTCGAGCCTCACGGTTCCGGTGTCGGGGCGCGCCACCGCCCAGCTCTTGGTGACGCCCTCCACCTGCATCAGCACCGGTTCCAGCACCTGGATGATTGCGCTGTCCACATCGTCGGCGCTGGCCTGATCCCAGGTCACGGTCACGGTCACCTGATCGAAGGTTGCATCGGGGAAGAACTGCGACCTGATGTTTGGAAACGCGAACAGACCGGCGACGACCATCGCCACGAAGACGAGGTTGGCCACCGTACGGTGCCGCGTGAAATAGGACAGGATGCCGCCTGCGGCGTCAGATATCGGACCCGATTGCATCTAGCCGCCCATGCGGCTTTCGATCCGCGCCACCATCTGCGCAGGCACCTCGCGTTCAGCAAGCTGCGCCAGGACACGTTCCTTGGTTTCGGCCGGCATATGCTCCGTGCCTTTCACAAAAGCCACGAGCCGCGCCCGCCGCTCTTCGCTGAGCTCCAACATGTCCGGCACGCCAGCGGAAACCACTGCCTCCTGGCGCAAGACCCGGATGGAGACCCCTGGTCCAAGGAGCGGGGTCCGAGTGGTGACGACATCGCGCCCCTCAAGCCCCTCCCCGCGGACCAGAACCTGATCGCCCTGGCGCCGAAGGAGCGTGACCGCCAGCACTTCCAGACGGTTATCCTCGCCGTTAACCAGCACCGTGGAGTCAGACCCCAACGCAGAAGCCGGCAGGCTGATCACATCCGGTAGCGGCTGCTCCTCGATCTCCAGGGTGACAAAATCGCCCGGACGGAACCCGGACGCATGGGTGAGGCGCGCAAAGACGCGGCGTCCGGTCTGCCCGTCACCGGCGCCGGCGCTGACACGTGAGAGGCTGCCAGTGGCCTGTGCATCCACGCCGGCCACATCCAGGCGCGCCAGCACGCGTGTGTCGATCAGACCGCCCTCGGGGTTCAACAGCCGCGCATATTGCGCTGTGGACACCTGGAAGGAGACTTCGAGATCGTTGGGGTCGATCAGATCGGCCAGTCGCTCGTTGGCCGAGACCAGACGCCCCTCGACGACGCTTGTGTCGCTCAACGTGCCGCTGAAGGGTGCTTCGATGGCGGTATCGGCGAGCGTGCGTCGGGCTTCGGTGAGCGCAATCCGTTGCCGCAGTAGGCGCGTTGCGGCCTGATCCACCCGTGCTTCCGCACGGGCCACGTCCTGGCGCCGCGCCAAGACGGTGGCCCGGGCCGCCGCGGCCTGAAGCTCGGCGGTTTCGACGGCAGCCGTCGATCCGACCCCGCGCCCCGCCAGATCGAGCTGCCGATTGTAGGCTTTCTCGCGCAGACTCACCTGGTGTTCGGCCGCTGTCTGCTCGGCTCCGGCGAGGTCCCGCGCACGTCGCGCATCGCGAATCTCTGCTTCAGCGTCCGCCAGATCCGCAGACAGCCGGTCGACCGCCGCCTGCATTTCGGACGGATCAATCCGGACCAGCACCTCCCCCTGGGTTACACGGCCGGCATCTTCGAAGTTCTCGTGCAGAGCCGTCACCCGCCCGGCGACGGCCGCGCGCAACTCCAGCGTCCGGCGTGATGAAATCTCGCCAAAGGTCTCCATAACCGGCGTGATGGTCCGGGCCTCGGCCCGCTCAAGATGGACCGCAAAGACCCGCTCGCGCGGGGGTGGCGCCGGTGCGTCGTCGCTCAGCCGCGCCTGCACTGCGCTCTGCACGACATAGGCCGCATAAACCAGCAAACCCAGGCTGACCGCCGCGAGGAAGACCCCGATCATACTCTGGCGCAGAAACCGCATACCGCCGTAATCCTAATACCTTAACCCCTGGGCGTTTATACCCCAAGATCGCCGAGAAATACACCGATCCGCCGCAACGTTACGGACGAATTTGCTATTTCCGTCGCCGATGTTCATCCAGACGCGGAAAAATCTCCACAAAGTTGCACGGACGGTGCCGATAATCGAGCTGCCGGGCGAGAATCTCATCCCACGCGTCCTTGCAGGCACCCGGGCTGCCCGGCAACGCAAAGAGGTACGTGCCATTGGCGACCCCGCCCGTTGCCCGGCTTTGAACCGCACTGGTGCCGATCTTCTGCATCGAAACCATGGTGAAGACGGTCCCGAAGGCATCGATCTCCTTTTCGTAGACGTCCCGATGCGCCTCGACCGTCACGTCGCGCCCGGTCAGCCCCGTGCCGCCGGTCGAGAGCACCACGTCAACGCCTGAATCCTTGCACCAGGCGCGCAGCTGCGCCGCAATCTGCGTCCGCTCGTCCGGCAGGATACGCCGGTCGGCCAGCTCGTGCCCGGCCTCGAGCAGCCGCTGCACCAGCACATCACCCGAGCGGTCTTCGGCGAGGCTGCGGCTGTCCGAGACCGTCAAAACGGCGATGCGCACAGGGATGAACTCGATACTCTCGTCAATGCGGCTCATGTCAGGCTTTCTCCAAGACGGCGAGGCGTGCGGCCAAGGCAGCGAAGATGCCTGCAGTGAGATAGTCCAGTATCCGGCTGCCCCGGGCCAGCCGCTGGCCTGCGGAGCCCGCAAAGACGCCGACGAGCCCGTTGATCACGAAGCCACCGATACCAATCACAGCCCCGAACACCAGGAATTGTCCGAGCACCGATCCCGCCTCGGGCCGCACGAACTGCGGCACGAAGGCCAGCACGAAGAGGATCACCTTCGGGTTCGTCAGGTTGACCAGAAGACCGGACCGGAATGCATCTCGCGCCGCTCCTTTCGGCGGCGCATCGGCTGGCGGGGCGGCGCGCAGTGCCTGCCAGGCGAGCCAGAGCAGATAGC
Organism: Roseobacter sinensis; assembly: GCF_025755255.1. GTDB lineage: Bacteria > Pseudomonadota > Alphaproteobacteria > Rhodobacterales > Rhodobacteraceae > Roseobacter > Roseobacter sinensis. Next base: position 313,137 of record NZ_JALIEB010000002.1, read on the forward strand.
CCACTCCGATCCATCGGATCACATCGAAGGCCCAGGGCACCGAGGCCACCAGCGCGCTCAGACCCAGCCCCGCCATCGCCACATGGATCATCCCGCCGGTGGCGATCCCCGCGCTTGCCAGCCAGGCCGCCTTGGGGCCAGCCCGCAGGCCCTGCCCAAGGCAGAACATCATGTCCGCCCCCGGCGTGAGGTTCAGCGCAAGCGCGGCCGGGATGAAGGCTGCAAGGACAATCGGATCAACCATCGGACAGCCGCGCCTTCAGGCTCAGGAGATCGGCCCATGCCTCGCGCTTGGCCGCCGGCTGGCGCAGCAGGTAGGCCGGGTGGAACATCGGCAGCGCCGGCAGGCCGCAGGCGTCCGTCCATATCCCGCGCAGCCGCGTGATGCCGCGCTTGCCCAGGAGCGCCTGCGCGCTGATGTTGCCCATGATTACGAGAACCTTTGGCTGTGCCAGCGCGATGTGCCGCTGCAGGAAGGGCCGCATCATGGCGATCTCCTCGGGCTGCGGGTCGCGATTCTGCGGCGGGCGCCAGGGCAGCACGTTGGTGATGTAGACCGGTGCGGCCTGATCGGCGCGGCCCATGTCGATGGCCGCCAGCATCCGGTCAAGAAGCTGACCCGCACGCCCCACAAACGGCCGCCCCTCACGGTCCTCGTCGCGGCCGGGCGCCTCGCCGACGATCATCACGGGCGCACCGGGGATGCCGTCTGAGAACACCAGAGTCCGCGCTCCGCGTTTCAACCCGCAATGCTCGAAACCGGCCAGCGCCGTCTGCAACTCGTCCAGATCCGCAGCAGCTGCGGCCAGCTCCTCGGCCTCCACAACGGGATCGACTGGTGTCGCAACCGCAGGAGCCGCTGGCGGCTGCGCCGGTGCGGCCGGCTTCGGCGCCGTCAGCCGCTCGGGCAGTTCGTAGCAATTGACCGGCGCGTCACAGATCGCCTCGGTCGCGCCCAACTCGACCTGCCACTCCAGAAGCGCCAGTGCGTGATGAAATTCGGATGATTCCATGGCCGCAGCCTACGACGTTGCCTGGCCGAGATGAACCGCTATCCGACCCGCTTGCCCGTCCGCCATGCGCTGCCTATAACGCAGGAAATCACGATGAGCTGCAGCCCATGAGTTTTCCGCACCGCCACCTGCTTGGGATCGAAGCCCTGCGCCCGGAGGAGATCGCATCGGTGCTGGATCTGGCGGACCGCTACGCAGCCCTCAACCGCCAGCCCGACAAGCATGGCCATGCGCTCGCCGGGCTCACCCAGATCAACATGTTCTTCGAGAACTCCACCCGCACGCAGGCGAGCTTCGAGATCGCGGGCAAGCGGCTCGGGGCGGATGTGATGAACATGGCGATGCAGGCGAGCTCGGTGAAAAAGGGTGAGACGCTGATCGACACGGCGCTCACGCTCAACGCCATGCACCCCGATCTGTTGGTCGTGCGCCACCCGCAGTCGGGCGCCGTCGATCTGCTGGCCCAGAAGGTGAACTGCGCGGTGCTGAACGCGGGCGACGGGCGGCACGAACACCCCACCCAAGCCCTGCTCGATGCGTTGACGATCCGGCGCGCCAAGGGGCGGCTGCACCGGCTGTCGATCGCGATTTGCGGGGATATCGCGCACAGCCGCGTGGCGCGCTCGAACATCCTTCTACTGGGCAAGATGGAGAACCGCCTGCGCCTCATCGGCCCGCCGACACTCCTGCCCTCGGGCATCGCCGAATTCGGCGTGGAGGTCTTCGAGAACATGGCCGAGGGGCTCAAAGACGTCGACGTGGTGATGATGCTCCGCTTGCAAAAGGAACGCATGGACGGCGGGTTTATCCCCAGCGAACGCGAGTACTACCACCGGTTTGGCTTAGATGCCGAGAAGTTATCCCATGCCAAGCCCGATGCCATCGTGATGCATCCCGGGCCTATGAATCGCGGCGTGGAAATCGACGGCACGCTCGCCGATGACATCAACCGCAGCGTCATTCAGGACCAGGTCGAGATGGGCGTCGCCGTGCGTATGGCGGCGATGGACCTGCTCGCCCAGAACCTCAAGCTGACGCGGGCCGAACCCGCATGAGTACCACCATCGAGATCCCTCCGAACGAGCGCGGGGTGATCCGCGTCTTCGCGATCAACGCGCCGCCCGATGAGATCAAGGATCAGCTGGCGTCCATGCCAAAGCCGGACCTTGCACGCCAGTTGCTGAACAGTCCCCATCTCGACACCACCAGCGTCGAGATCTTCCCAGTCAGCGATCTGACCGGTATGGGGCTGACTGCCTACCTCACCGAAGGCTACGCGGTCGAGGAAAATGCGCTCGCCACCGACCGCGCCAAGCTCGATGCGCTCGCCGGCTACGTGCTGCTGCTCTTTTCGGAAAGCTTCAAGGGCGCCAGTGCCACGCTCAGCCCGAGTGCCGAACTCACGCTCATCGGCAGCTACCGCGAGTACCGACCCGCGGCAGGCGGCCCTACCATCGACGCGGAAAGCGCCAGACCCTATAGCGGGACCCCGCAGATGACGCCCAATGTCCCGGCGCGGGGGCCGGCGGGCAGCGCCATGGTGGTGCTCGCGATCATCGTGCTGATCGGGCTGGGCCTCTGGTGGCTTCTCACATGACGACAAAGGCGCAAGAGAGATGAAAGAACCCAAAGACCCCAAGATGTCCGGCCGCATCGCGATGATCGCCCTGCTGGTCGCCTTCGGCGTTGTCGGCCTGATGATCTGGGTCGGCGCGTGAGCAAGCTGACCTTCCTCAACGCGCGGCTGGTCGACCCTGAAAAGGACGAGATCGTGATCGGCGGCCTCGTGGCCGAGGACGGGCGCATCACCAGGCATCTACCGAAGGATGCGCCACGGCTCACGTCCGGCAGAGTGATCGATTGCGGGATGAAATACCTCGCCCCTGGCCTCGTGGACCTCGGCGTGAAGGTCTGCGAGCCGGGCGAACGGCACAAGGAGAGCTACCGCTCCGCGGGCCTCGCGGCGGCGGCCGGCGGTGTGACCACGATGATCACCCGCCCGGACACCGACCCCGCCATCGACAGCCCCGAAACGCTCGAATTCGTCGCGCGGCGCGCAAGCGAGGCCACCCCGGTCAACGTGCTGCCCATGACCGCGTTGACCAAGGGGCGGCAGGGGCGCGAGATGACCGAGATCGGCTTCCTGATGGACGCGGGCGCCGTCGCCTTCACCGATTGCGACCGCGTGATCACCGACACCAAGGTGTTCAGCCGGGCGCTCACCTATGCGGCTGGTCTCGGCGCGCTGGTTGTCGCGCATCCGCAGGAGCCGGGTCTGAGCAAAGGTGCCGCCGCGACCTCGGGCAAATTCGCCTCACTGCGCGGCCTGCCCGCCGTTTCGCCTATGGCCGAGCGCATGGGCCTCGACCGCGATATCGCGCTGGTGGAGATGACCGGCGCGCGCTACCACGCCGACCAGATCACCTGCGCCCGTGCCTTGCCTGCGCTGGCACGCGCCAAGGCAAACGGGCTTGATCTCACCGCGGGCACGTCGATCCACCACCTAACGTTGAATGCGCTCGATGTGGCCGACTATCGCACTTTCTTCAAACTGAAGCCCCCTTTGCGCGACGAGCAGGACCGGCTCGCCGTAGCCGAGGCGGTGAAGTCGGGGCTGATCGACGTGATCAGCTCCATGCACACGCCGCAGGACGAGGAGAGCAAGCGGCTGCCCTTCGAGGAAGCAGCCTCTGGCGCGGTGGCGCTCGAAACCCTGCTGCCAGCGGCCATGCGCCTATATCATGCGGACCTTATACCCCTCCCGACCCTGTGGCGTGCGATGTCGTTCAACCCGGCCAAACGCCTTGGGCTTGCCTGCGGGCGGCTGAGCGTCGGCGCGCCCGCCGATCTGGTGCTTTTCGATCCCGACGCGCCCTTCCTGATGGACCGCAGCACCCTGCGATCGAAATCGCAGAACACCCCCTTCGACGGCGCCCGGATGCAGGGCAAGGTGCTCTCCACCTTCGTCGGCGGCACCTGCGTTTACGAGAGAAACTGATGCCCACGCTCGAGCACGCCGCCCCGCTTCTCGCCTTCTGGGCCGTCCTCGGCTATCTGCTGGGCTCCATACCCTTTGGTATGGTGCTGGCGCGCGTGATGGGCCTCGGCAATCTGCGCGAGATCGGCTCGGGCAACATCGGGGCCACCAACGTGCTGCGCACGGGCAACAAGACCGCCGCGGCGCTGACGCTGCTGCTCGACGGCGGCAAGGGGGCCGTCGCAGTGCTGCTCGCCCGCGCCTTCGGCGGCGAGGACACCGCCCAGATCGCGGGGCTGATGGCGATGCTTGGCCACTGCTACCCCATCTGGCTGCGCTTCAAGGGCGGCAAGGGCGTGGCCACCTTCCTCGGCATCGTGCTCGCGCTGGCCTGGCCCGTCGGGGTCGGCTGCTGCCTCGCCTGGCTCGCCGGTGCCGCCACCTCGCGCATCTCGTCGATGGGCGCGCTCTTTGCGGCCGCGGCCAGCAGCCCGCTCATGGTCTTCACCGGCCACGCAGAGGGGCTGATCCTCGGCATCGTCCTCACCCTTCTGGTGTTCTGGCGCCACCGGGCAAACATCGCCCGCCTGCGCGCCGGCACGGAGCCAAAGATTGGCGGAAAATCCTGAGAGCCTCTCCCCCGAACAAGTCGCCACTCGGCCAGGGGCGCGCCTGAGGCATCGCATCCCGCCTCCTGCCCGGCGGCACCGCCGGGCAGCGCCCGCCCGCCCCCCGGGCGGGCGCTGCCCTCAGGGTCATGTGGAAACCGAGCAGACATGCCGTGCAGTGCGGTATGAGCAGGTTCGGTCCGTGGTCATTGACCCACGTCCGGCGCAGATCCTCGGGCCAGAGCGCCTGCGACGTCAGGACGGCGCATAGCTGCCATCGGGGTCGTGCACCTCGTCTCCCTGCAAAGCCGGCGAGAAGACGCAGATCAGATGCAGCGGCGCGGCGCCAATCACCCGCAACTCGTGACGATCATGCGCATCGGGTGCATAGAGCACACCGGGTTCGATCCGGTGCACCGCGCCGCTATCCACTTCGGTGACCTCCCCGGCCCCGCCGATGCAATAACACGCCTCGATATGGTGCTTGTAGTGCAGGCGCAGCACAGCCCCCGGCATCACCTTCGTCTCGGTCATCGAAAACCCCATGCCATCGCTCTTGACCAGCAGCCGCAGGCTGGTCCACCCCGGCCCCTCGGCATCTCGGACCGTGCCCTGCAGATCTGTCTTTCGCGTCACGATCATGCGCACCTCCTCGCAGCTTGCGTTCGTTATTGAGTGTTGCATGGCTGCGCCCGCCATGCCACTTCTGACCGCATGACACAGCCGCTGACCAGCCCTGATGGCACCCCCGCCAGCCGCCTTGCCTTTGGCACCATGCAGTTCGGCGGCCGCGCCGACGCCGCCGCCTCGCGCGCCATGTTTGACGCCTGCATCGCCGCCGGGATCACCCATTTCGACACCGCACATGTTTACACTAACGGCGCGTCGGAGGAACTGCTGGGTGCCATGCTCGGGCAGCACCGTGACCGCCTGATCATCGCGACCAAGGCCGCCTATACCGGCGGTGGGTCGAAAAGGAATATCCACGACAGCTTTGCTATCTCGCGTAAGCGGCTGAGCATGGATATGGTCGATGTCCTCTACATGCACCGGTTCGATCCAGACACCGACCTGCACGAAAGCATGGAGGCGATGGCCGAGCTCAAGGCTCAAGGCCTCATCCGCTATGTCGGTGTGTCGAACTTCGCCGCCTGGCAAGTGGTCAAGGCCATCGGCATCGCTGCCAAGTTCGACATCACCATCGACATCCTGCAGCCCATGTACAACTTGGTGAAGCGCCAGGCCGAGGTGGAAATCCTGCCCATGTGCGCCGATCAGGGCGTGGCCTGCGCGCCCTACTCGCCTCTGGGCGGCGGGCTGCTGACCGGCAAATACAGCGGCGGCGGCGCCGGGCGGCTGACGGAAGACGACCGCTACGCCGCGCGCTATGGGCAGGGCTGGATGCACGCGGCTGCGCAAGGCCTCAGCACGATCGCTGAGGAGATCGGCGCTGACCCGGCCACGCTCGCCGTCGCCTGGGCCGCGGCCCATCCCATGGGGCCCACGCCGATCATCTCCGCCCGCTCGGCGGAGCAGCTTGCGCCCTCGCTCGACGCACTCAGCTACGAGATGAGCCCCGAGCTTTACGCCCGGCTCGCAGCGCTCAGCCCGACCCCGCCACCGGCCACCGACCGCCTCGAAGAGCAGGTCTGAGACCCCCAAGGGCGTAGCGGCAGGCTGGACGCCGACGCCGCGCGCGCTATGTCCTGCGATGTCAGAGCAATGCAACACTTGATCGCGTCAAGTTATACTGACATTATTGAACCAGCTTTTCCCCTGTGGCTTGGCAAGAAAAAACGGGTGAAAAGATCGTTTCAGTCAAGCCACTGGTTTTCCCAGTCGCCGTGCACAATTGGTCGATTCAGCGCTGATCCTCGATGGATCCAGTGAGGCCGACAGACAGGAGGGACCATGACGAAGGTCATCACGCGTTATTTCGAGAGTACCGCCACCGCCCGCGCCGTTCGCAAAGAACTGCTGTTCATGCGGCGGTTCTCCAAGCGAATTGTTCATCTCTTCGAGGAGGCCGAGGACGCCGACGCGCGCTTGATCCGCGCAGGCGTGAACACCGAGACCGCGGAGGCCTACAAGAAGCGCTTGGCCAAGGGTGGTGCGGTGCTTATGGTCCGCGCCGGCTACAAACCGTTGAGCGTGGCGCAGACCACCCGCGATGTGACGGCCGAGATGGGCGCCGTGGATATGGGTGATCTGATCGAGGAGGTCCAGGTCAGCGACAGGGTGGACCGGCGGTTGAGCGTGCTCACCGACCACCCGCACATGCTGATGGCGCCGCGCGATCCTGATGCCAACAACTTCTACATGGCCAACTGGCCGATCCCGCTGATCAGCCGCCGCAAACCCTTTGCCATGTCCGTCTTTCCGCGGCATGCACGGATGGCGAATTTCCCGATCCCGCTGATCAGCAAGCGCAAACCTTACGATGAGTTTGCCTTCCCGCGACACAAGCGCATGGCAGACTTCCCGATCCCGCTGCTCAGCAAGCGTAAGCCTTACGACAAATTCGCCTTCCCGCGTCACAGGCGCATGGCCGATTTCCCCATTCCCCTGATCAGCAGGCGAAAGCCCTACACGGGCTCACTGATCCCACGGCACCAGCGCATGGCGGCCTGGCCCTTCCCGCTGCTCATCAACGGGAAGACCGGTACAAATGCGCTGATACCAGGTGGTCCGAGGATGGCGAACTTCCCGATCCCGCTGATCAGCAAGCGCAAGCCCTCGGACGCCTTCGCCTTCCCCCGCCACGCACGCATGGCGAACTTCCCGATCCCGCTGATCAGCAAGCGCAAGCCTTACGATCAGTTCGCCTTCCCGCGTCATGCCCGCATGGCCGATACGATCCTGCCACTGGTCATCCGGCGAGAGGAGAAGGGCGAGAGCGCCCCACCGAAGAGAACCTCGCTGTCGGGGATGCTGGGTCTGCCCACGGTGGTAAGACGCTGACCCAGCCGGCCGCGATCTGAAGTGACCTCAGCAGCCGCGTGCCAGCTGCACCCGGTCCAACTCGTTGATCCGGCCCTTTGCCACGGCGATGGTGGCCTCCTTGTCGTTGCCGGACATGCTCGACAACGGTAGTCCCAGCAGGAATACGCCCCAGGCATCCCCGCTCGCGGCACGCTTCTGTGCGGCAGAGGCTGCTTGCAATTCCTGAGAAATCTTCAAGTGCTCGGCGGCGAGCTGCTTGCAGGAAAAACCCTTGTAAGGTGTGCCTGAAACTTCGATTGCAGCAATGCGTTCCGGTTGTTGTGCGCAGCCTGCAAGACTGCCAGACACGATGAGGCCGAATGCCATCATTTTTACGGATTTTATCATAAAGCTCCACTCGTTAGATACATTTTCTGGTCAAGATCGGAGGCCTGCGTCGTCCGCCTTGGCGTCCCGCAATGGAAGAACCATCCGTCGCATTCTGCGCGGACATTCCGGCGCTCCTCATCACCCGGGGAAATGGGGCAGTGCAACCAAATTGATTAAAATCGGTTAATGTTGGTTTTGGACATTGCTTAGGTGCCGGGCGCATACTCAATCCTGCAAGGCAGCCAAACGCAGCTGCGCGCACCGACATGAGACAGACATTGGATCTTGCGCCTTTTTCAGGCCCCCTGACCAATGCCCCCGCGCAGGGGTCCGCGCCCCTTCAGTTCCCGCGCAGGTGCTGTTTTACCCGTCGACGCGTATGCGCGCGTTGGTCGAATCGTAGGGGCTGTCCTCGGCGACTTCGGCAGGCCAGAGCTGGTCGAACATCTTCACCTGCAGTTTGGTGCCAGGCACCGCCAGATCCGGCGTGACGTACCCCATGCCAATGCTCTTGCCGAACGCCACGGAGTATCCACCCGAGGTCAGGCGCCCAACCCGCGTGTCTCCGTCATAGAGAGCTTCGCGACCCCACGGATCCGCATCCGCCGGCCCATCGATCAGCAGCGTGACGCATTTGGATCGCACGCCGGTCGCCTCCAGTCGAGCCTTGCCGTGGAAGTCTTTGCCGAGGTCGACGAAACGCGGCAGATCCGCCTCCAGCGGTGTGGCATCGCGGCCCAGCTCTGTCCCAAACGCACGATAGCTCTTCTCCTGCCGCAACCAATTCTGGGCCCGCGCGCCGACCAGTTTCATCCCGTGCTTTTCTCCGGCCTTTTCAAGCTGATCGAAGAGGTAGTTTTGCATCTCGATGGGGTGGTGCAGCTCCCATCCCAGCTCGCCGGTGTAGGCCACACGGATCGCGCGCACCGGGCACATGCCCAGCTCGATGTTACGCACCGAGAGCCACGGAAACCGCTTGTTCGACAGCACCGTCGCCGGGTCCGCGTCCTTCACGAGCGCGTTCAACACGTCCCGCGAGTTCGGTCCGGCAATGGCAAAGACGCCCCATTGCGTGGTCACGTCCTGCTCGTTGATGCGCCCGAACTCGGGCTCCTTTTCCATGATCGCCTTGTAGAGGTAATCCTGGTCGTAGGCGTGCCACGCGCCCGCCGAGACGAGATAGTAATCATCCTCCGCGACCCGCACGATGGTGTATTCCGTGCGCGTGGTGCCGTGATCTGTCAGCGCGTAGGTCAGGTTGATGCGCCCAACCTTGGGCAGTTTGTTGGTCGTGAACCAATCCAGAAACGCGGTGGCGCCCGGCCCGCTGATCCGGTGCTTGGCAAAGGCCGTCGCATCAATCAGTCCCACGCTGTCGCGGATGGCCTTGGCCTCCTCGACCGCGTATTGCCACCAGCCGCCGCGCCGGAAGGAGCGCGCGTCGTGGTCGCTAAACCCTTCCGGTGCGTAGTAGTTCGGGCGCTCCCAGCCGTTCACCTGCCCGAACTGTGCGCCGCGCGCCTTTTGCCGGTCGTATGCCGGCGAGGTCCGTAGCGGGCGACAGGCGGGCCGTTCTTCGTCGGGGTGGTGCAGGATATAGACGTGTTCGTAGCACTCCTCGTTCTTGCGCGCGGCGTACTCCGTTGTCATCCAGTCGCCGTAACGCTTGGGGTCGAGCGAGGCCATGTCGATCTCGGCCTCGCCTTCGACCATCATCTGCGCGAGGTAGTATCCCGTGCCCCCCGCCGCCGTGATCCCGAAAGAAAAGCCTTCGGCCAGCCACATATTGTCCAGCCCAGGTGCCGGGCCGACCAGCGGGTTGCCATCGGGGGTGTAGCAAATCGGTCCGTTGAAATCGTCTTTCAGCCCGCAGTCTTCGCAGGAGGGAATGCGGTGGTTCATCGCCATATACTGATCTTCGATGCGCTCCAGGTCCAGCTGAAACAGGTCGGCACGGAAGCTGTCGGGAACGCCGTATTCGAAGCGCGCAGGCGCGTCTTTCTCATAGACACCAAGAATCCAGCCGCCGCGTTCTTCCCGCACATAGGATTGCGCATCGGCATCGCGGATAACCGGGTGCTCCACGTTGCCTTCGCTGCGGAACTTCACCAGCTCGGGGTCCTGATCCATCACGATGAACTGGTGTTCAACCGGGATTGCGGGGATCTTGATCCCCAGCATCTTGGCCGTGCGCTGCGCGTGGTTGCCGGAGGCCGTCACAACATGCTCGGCGGTGATCACGACCTGCTCCTCGGTGGGCACAAGGTTGCCGCCCTTCTCGCCCATCTTGGTCGCGGTCACCTCCCAATGGGTGCCGGTCCAGTGGAACGCATCCGCCTGCCACTTGCGCTCGATCATCACGCCCCGCTGCCGCGCCCCCTTGGCCATGGCCATGGTCACATCCGCCGGATTGATATAGCCGTCCGTGTGGTGGTAGAGCGCGCCCTTCAGGTCCTCGGTGCGGATGAGCGGCCATTTGGCCTTGATCTCGTCGGGCGTCATCCACTGGTAGGGAACCCCGCAGGTCTCGGCGGTGGACGCATAGAGCATGTACTCGTCCATGCGTTCCTGCGTCTGGGCCATGCGCAGGTTGCCGACCACGGCAAAGCCCGCGTTCAGCCCGGTCTCTTCTTCGAGTGTCTTGTAAAAACGAATGGAGTAGTCGTGGATATGCGTGGTGGCGTAGGACATGTTGAAGTAGGGCAGCAAGCCGGCCGCATGCCAGGTGGAGCCCGAGGTCAGCTCGTCCCGCTCCAGTAGCATCACGTCGTCCCAGCCGGCACGGGCAAGATGATAGGCAATCGAGGTGCCAACGGCGCCGCCGCCGACAACGAGGGCTTTGACTTGGGTCTTCATGGCTTAGGCTCCGTCGTGCAGGTGTTGCGCTAGCATTAGCGCCTGGGTGTGGCAGGGCCAAACCGCGCCCGACCGGTCATGGCGGGAAAGCGACATGGCGATCGAGGTGGCCTGAAAGCCCACCTTACCTGCCGGTCCTGATCGTCTGTGCTGGCAGGTAGGGTGGGCTTTCAGGCCACCCGTGCCAACAGATCAGAGGATCTTGCCGGGGTTCAGGATATCCTGCGGATCAAGCGCCTGCTTGATCGCGCGCATGACGTCGGTCGCTCCACCAAGTTCGCGCTCCAGATAGGGCCGCTTGCCCTGCCCGATCCCGTGCTCCCCCGTGCAGGTCCCGCCCATGGAGATCGCCAGCTCATTCAGCCAGCTGACAAACCCGGCGGCCCTTTCGATCTCCTCCGCATCCGACATATCCACGAGCGGCGAGACATGGAAATTCCCGTCGCCCGCATGCCCCACGATGGGAGCTATGAGACCCAACTCCGCCACGCGCGTCTGGGCTGCGGTGACGCATTCGGCCAACCTCGAGATCGGCACGCAGACGTCCGTAGCGATCCCTTGCGCGCCCGGGCGATACTGCAGCATTGCCGGGTAGGCGTCGTGGCGCGCCTTCCAGAGCCGGTTGCGTTCTTCGGTCGTGGTCGTGGCGCTGTAGCCATGTCCGCCCTGCTCTTGCGCCAGCGCACCAAAGATCTCGGCCTGTTCCACCACGCCCGTATCCGTGCCGTGAAACTCCAGCAGGAGCAGCGGGGTTTCCGGCAGATCGAGCTTGGAATGGGCGTTCAGCGCCTTCACCATCACATCGTCCAGAAGCTCGATCCGTGCGACCGGTAGCCCATACTGGATCACCGAAATCACCGTCTGGCAGGCGGCATCGACCGTCGGGAAAGAACAGCTCGCCGCGCTGATGGCCTCGGGGATACCCTGCAGCTGCAGCGTGATCTCCGTGATCAGGCAGAGCGTCCCTTCCGAACCGACCAGCAGCCGTGTCAGGTCATAGCCTGCGGAGGATTTGCGCGCGCGCGTGCCAGTCCGGATGACACGGCCATCGGCCATCACCGCTTCGACCGCCAGCACGTTGTCCTTCATCGTGCCGTAGCGCACTGCATTGGTGCCCGAGGCATTGGTGGCGGTCATGCCCCCCAGCGAGGCATTGGCGCCGGGATCAATGGGGAAAAACAGACCCTGATCGCGCAGATGCACATTCAGCGCCTCGCGGGTGACACCCGGTTGGACGCGGCAATCAAGATCGCCCGGGTTGACCTCCAGCACGCGGTCCATCTGGCTGAGATCGACACAGACCCCGCCCGCGGGCGCGTTGATATGGCCTTCCAGCGAGGTGCCGGTGCCATAGGCGATGATCGGAACCTCATGTTGCGCGCAGATGCGAACGATCTGCGAGACCTCCTCGGTGCTCTGCGCAAAGACAACCGCATCGGGCGGCTGGTTCTCGATCCAGGTCGTCGTGTGGCCGTGCTGCTCGCGGATCGCCTGACCGGTCTGAAACCGCTCGCCGAACTGCTGTTTCAGTATCCCGAGCGCGGTGGCGATCCCCGCCTCGTTGCGGGGCAGCGTTGCGTGTTGAACCATGGTCTGCCTTTCTTGCGTCCCTATTGCCCCAGCGCGATGCCCTCACGCCGCGGATCGGCCCCGCCTTGCAGCCCGTCCCTGATGGCGATGGCGTGCAGGCCCGAGGTCAGCGCGCGGCTTTCCACCTCATATCCCAGCTCCGTCAGCGCCTCGGTCAGACCTTCGGCCGAGGTGCCCTGCTCTACATCGTATGTCCCGAAGCGGTTCACCGCATGCGGCACCGAAAGGGCCTGCTGCACATCCAAACCCCAGTCCAGATGCGCGATGATGCTGGTGGCCACATAGCCGATGATCCGGCTGCCCCCCGGGCTGCCGATGGCCAGAACCGGGGCACCATCCTTCATCACGATCGTGGGCGCCATGGACGAGCGGGGCCGCTTGCCGGGCTCCACCCGATTGGCAATTGGCACACCATCCGCATGGCTCTTGAACGAGAAATCGGTGAGTTCGTTGTTCAACAGGAACCCACGCACCATCAGCCGGCTGCCAAAGCCATTCTCGATGGTTGTCGTCATCGAGGCCACGTTACCCGCCGCATCGACAATCACGAAATGCGATGTGGACGGCAGCTCGATCGAGACATCATCGGCCCAGTTGAGCGCGTGGTCGAACTCGGGTGCGCCGGGTGCCACTTCGGGCAGCGCATCATCACCCGACAGCAGCTTGGCCCGCTCCGCAAGATATCCCGGATCGACAAGGCCTTCCGTGGGCACAGGCACGAAGTCGCTGTCCGCCATGTAGCGGCCCCGATCTGCAAAGGCGAGCCGCGAGGCATCGCCGATCAGGCGGCGGACATTTGCGTCGCCCGGCCCGGCCGAGAGGTCATGGCTTTCCAGCATGCCAAGGATCTGCCCCACCGTCAGCGCGCCCGAAGAGGGCGGACCCATCCCGCAGACATCATGCGCGCGATAGGTCACGCAGACCGGGGCGCGTTCCTTCACCTGATAAATGCTGAGATCGACCGTCGACAGCACGCCCGGATTGCCCTCGGCGCCGCGTACGGTTGCGACGATGTCCTGCGCGATCTCACCGGTGTAGAAGGCACGTGCACCGTCTTCGGCCATGGCGCGCAAGGTTGCGGCATAGTCCGGGTTCTTCAACAGCTCGCCCGCTTCCAGAGGTGTGCCGCCGGGCATGAAATAGTCCGCGGTGGTCTCAAAACGCCCGAGCCGCTCCATATCGCCCGCAATCAGGCCCGCAAGTCTTGGGGAGACGTCAAAGCCCTCCTCGGCGCGGGTGATCGCAGGCGCCAGAAGGTCGGGCCAATCAAGCGCGCCCCAGCGCACATGCACCTCCTCCATCAGCGCAGGTGTGCCCGGTGTTCCGACGGAGAGACCGCCAACCACAGCGTCGAAAAACGCGAGCGGCTCACCGTCGCCATCCTGGAACAACCGTGGGGTTGCGGCAAGCGGTGCGGTTTCGCGGCCGTCGAGCGTGGTCAGCGTGCCGCTTTCCGCATCATAGTAGACCAGAAACGCGCCGCCACCTAGACCGGAGGACTGCGGCTCGACCAGCCCCAACATCGCCTGCACGGCGACCAGCGCATCTGCGGCAGTGCCGCCCTGCGCCAAGACGTCCGCCCCCGCCTTCACGGCCCAGGGGTTCGCGGCCGCGACCATCCAGGTGTCTGCGGTCACCGGGGTGCCTGCGAATTTCGCCTCAAGTGCCGCGGCCACCTCGGGTGAGATTGCTTCGAATGCGCCTTGCGTGGCGGCTTCGGGTTGGACCGCATCGGCGGCCTGCTGGGCGACGGCGACTGTCCCAAGGAACAGGGCTGCGCCCGTTGTCAAAACATATCGCATCGTCTCTCCACTCCTCTAGCCAGGGTCTAAAGCATTGAGGGCACGACCTGATCGGGAGGTCGGTGCCCGTCGTCGAAGGTCTTGATATTGATGATGACTTTTTCCCCCATCTCGATCCGGCCCTCGCGGGTGGCCGAACCCATATGCGGCAGCAGCACAACGTTGCCAAGTTCGCGCAGGCGCGGGTTCACGCGGGTGCCATGCTCGTAGACATCGAGCCCGGCGCCCGCGATCGCTCCCGCACGCAGCATCCGCGTGAGTGCCGCTTCATCCAAGACTTCGCCGCGCGAGGTGTTCACGATCACCGCTTCGGGCTTCATCAGCTTGAGCCGCCGCGCGTTCATGAGATGAAAGGTCGAAGGCGTCGCAGGGCAGTTGATCGAAATCACGTCCATCCGCGCAACCATCTGATCGAGGCTTTCCCAATAGGTGGCCTCGAGCGCCTCTTCGACCTCGGGCCGCAGCCGCCGCCGGTTGTGGTAATGAACCTGCATCCCGAAGGCACCGGCCCGCCGTGCCACCGCCTGGCCGATGCGCCCCATGCCAAGGATGCCCAGCCGCCGCCCCGCAACCCGCCCGCCGAGGTAAGCCGTGGGCGCCCAGCCATCCCATTCGCCCGACTGCATGACGCTGAGCCCTTCGGGAATCCGCCGCAGCACCGCGAGCAGAAGCGCCATGGTCATATCCGCGGTGTCATCGGTCAGAACGCCCGGCGTGTTCGAGACCAACACGCCGCGCTGGCGGGCTGTCGCCACGTCGATGTGATCGACACCGGCCCCGTAGTTCGCGATCAGTTTCAGCCGGTTGCCGGCCTGGCTGATCAGCGCGGAATCGATCTCGTCCGTCACCGTGGGCACCAGCACATCCGCGGATTTCATCGCCTCCGCCAGATCGGACCGGCTCATCGGCGTGTCGTCCTCGCGCAGCTTGACGTCAAAGAGTTCGGACAGCCGCGTCTCGACCGCTTCCGGCAACCGTCGCGTGACGACAACACTCAACCTCTGCTTCGCCATTTTGCACCTCCCCGGACTTGGCGCCGCACGCGCTTTCGTGGCATGGTGGCCGAGATGCGGGCGGGGCACAAGAACCTCGCGGCCTCAAACGGGCAAATTGCAAAGAACAGGCAATGTCATGACGAATTTCCTCCTCGGGGCCCTCGCTGCGGCGATCTCGGTGGTTTTGTGCGCTGGCCCGTCGGTTGCACGGGACACAGGGCCTGTGACGAATCTGCCTCTGCCCCGGTTCGTGTCCATGAAAGCCTCGGAAGGGAACGTCCGGCGTGGCCCGTCACTGACCCACCGTATCGACTGGGTCTTCAAGCACCGCGACATGCCCTTGCAGGTCACCGCAGAGCACGGCCACTGGCGCCGGGTGCAGGATCGCGAGGGTCAGGGCGGCTGGATCCACTATTCTCTGTTGTCAGGCGTACGTACCGTGATCGTGGAGCATGACATGGTGTCCCTGCGGATGCGGCCCGATCCCGACGCGCCCGTGGCCGCCGCACTCGAGCGTGGGGTGATCGCGCGGCTTGGCAAATGCGGTCCGGAGTGGTGCCAGCTGCGCTCCAGCGGCTACCGGGGCTGGGCTCCGAAATCGCGGCTTTGGGGCGTCGCCCCGGATGAAATTCGCGAGTGAGGAAAAGCCGTCCGCACGGCCGTGCTGCGCATTGCGGGCCGCGCCCGAACCCGTAGGATAGACGCGCAGAGCTCAATGACAGGGGGATCATGATGCGGGCTGTCGGATACAGACAATTTGGGCCGGCCTCCGAGGTACTGTCCGTGGTCGATATCGAGCCGTCGCCTCCGGCGGCTGGCGAGGTCTCTGTAGATCTGGTCTTCTCGGGCGTGAACCCCTCGGACGTCAAGGCGCGCGCCGGGGCGCGGCCGGGCGTGACGGCGCCGCCGTTTCCGCTGGTTGTGCCGCACAGCGATGGATCGGGGCGCATTTCCGCGGTTGGCCCCGACCTCGATCGCAGCCTGATCGGCCTGCCCGTCTGGATCTGGAACGGCCAATGGCAGCGGGCGTTTGGAACAGCAGCCACCCGGATCACCCTGCCCGCAGCACAGACGGTCCCGCTGCCGGAGGGTGTCGGCTTCGAGACAGGAGCTGTGCTCGGCATCCCGGGGCTCACGGCAGCCCATGTGGTTTTTGGTGGTGGAGAGGTCGATGGGCAGACGCTGCTGATCCAGGGCGGTGCCGGAACCGTCGGCTTTCTCGCCGTTCAACTGGCGAAATGGGGTGGTGCGCGGGTGATCGCGACCGCCCGGGGCCCTGGCCTTGCGCAGTGCGAGGCTGCGGGCGCCGATGTAGTGCTCGACTACACGGCACCGGATCTGGCCGATCAGATTCTCGCGGCCAGCGACAGTGCGCTCATCCCGCGGATCATCGAGGTCGAGTTCGGCCGAAACATCGAAACGGACACCGCCGTGATCGCGCCGAACGGTACGATTGCGGCCTATGGATCCGCGCTCGACATGACCCCGACGCTGCCGTTCTACCCGCTGTTGTTCAAGGCGGTGACAATCGACATCGCACTGATCTACCTTCTGGATCCGGCGGGGCGGCAACGCGCCATCGACAAGCTACACGGCGCCTTGGCCGACGGCGCGCTGCACTGCCCGATCCAGACCGTCTTTCCGCTCGCCGAAACGGCAGCGGCCCATGAGGCGGTCGAGCGCGGCCAGCGCACAGGCGCGGTGCTGGTCGATGTCCAAACCTGATGCGACGGCCCACGAGGTGCGAGCAGTTTTGACCCAACTGCGGCTCGCATCCGTTGGTTGAAAATTAACCATGAAGCGGCTACATCCTTGGCGAGTGTTCGGCCACGACATATGCGGAATTTTGCAATTCGGGTCTTGCACGTTGTCTTGGGTCAGCTTATTCAGCGCCCGTCGTTGGGATGTAGCCAAGTGGTAAGGCAACTGTTTTTGGTACAGTGTACCGTAGGTTCGAATCCTACCATCCCAGCCACTCTTTTCGTCCGTCGATAGGAGCTTGGTAGATGGCGGGCCGTCATCTCCGTTCCCCGCGCAAGCATCGCGCACGCGGTTTTCGCGCCCCGGCTGGAAAACCCAAGCCATGAAGATCCAGAAGGTCGAAGATTATCTCGCCAGAGGGTGCGGACGTTGCGACCGGTTCGACACGCCGGAGTGTTCCACGACGCGATGGGCCCAAGGTCTTGCAGAGTTGCGGAGGATCTGTCTCGCCGCCGGGCTGGAGGAGACTGTGAAATGGGGGCAACCGTGCTACCGCCACGCGGGCCGCAACATCGCGATCATCGGTGCGTTTCGCGACAGTTTCGTTCTGGGGTTCTTTCACGCGGCCTTGATGAAAGACCCTGAGGGGGTGCTCGAAAAGCCCGGACCCAATACCCAGCACGCCGATACGATCCGGTTCCGCGACAACGCAGAACCTGCAGGGATGGACCGGACGGTTCGGGACTATCTGGCAGAGGCGCAGAGCTATGCGGAGACAGGCCAGACCGCACCAAGGACCACACGCCTGCCAGACTTGCCGGACGAGCTGATCGCGGCGCTGGACGCCGACCCGGACTTGGCAGAAGCCTTTCATGCGCTGACACCCGGACGGCAGCGCAGCTATGTCATCAACCTGAGCACGGCCAAGGCCAGCGAGACGCGGATGCGGCGAATCGCGAAGTTTCGCGAAAAGATCATCGCAGGCAAGGGCGCGAACGAGCGATAAGCGACGCGGGACGGCACGCGGTGTCCACCTTGGGTTTGACCGACCACAAGGCTTAGGAAGGCTCGTCCGTCACGGCATCAGGACCAATGGCAGCCACGTCGCGATTGGCGGCACATAAGAGACCAGCAACAAGACAAGGATGTTCGTCGCGATGAAGGGGAGGATGGCCACGACCACCGGGCTCAATGGCAAGCGTGCGATTCCGGCACAGACGAAGAGGCACACGCCCAGCGGCGGTGTCGTCAGGCCGATCATCAGGTTCAGCACCGCGAATGTGGCGAAATGCAGCGGGTCGATGCCCACGGAGGTGGCCAGCGTCAGCAATGGCACGAAGAGGATGATCAGGGCCGCAATCGTCTCCATGAACATACCGACGACCAGCAACAGCACATTGACGATCAGGATGATGACAAACTTGTTTTCGGTCACGGAGAGGACGGACGTGGCGATCAGTTGCGGGATCCGTTCGGACACCAGGATCCAGCCGAAGACATTCGCGAATCCCACCAGAACGAGGATGCCTGACGCGGCCACGGCGCTTTCCACGACGATCTTCGGGATTTGCGGCAAGGTGAGTTCCCTGTAGACGAAAAGACCGACCACCAGCGCATAGACACTCGCAACGATCGCGGTCTCCGTCGGCGTCGCCACCCCGCTGAGCAATCCGTAGAGGATCAGGGCGGTCATTGCGAGCGCCCAGAACGCCCCCGCAAAGGCGCGCCCGATCTCGGCGACGCCCTGCCAGTCCTGCTTGGGAAAGTTCCGGCGGCGGGCGATCAGATAGGTGGTGACCATCATCGCCACACCCATCAGGACGCCCGGTACCGCGCCCGCGAGGAACATCTTGCCGACCGAAATCCCCGACAGGGCGCCGACGATGATCATCGGAACGCTGGGCGGAATGATCGGGCCGACCGTGGAGGAGGCCGCCGTGACCGCGGCGGCAAACTCAGGAGGATAGCCCGCCTTCTTCATGCCCGGGATCATCACGCCACCAATGGAGGCCGCATCAGCCACGGCTGTTCCGGTGATCCCACCAAAAAGCATGGAGGCGCCTACATTGGTCAACCCCAGCCCGCCCCGGATCCACCCCACGAGCGCGTTGGCAAAGCGGATGATCCGCTCGGTGATTCCGCCGCGGTTCATCAGATTGCCCGCCAGAATAAAGCCCGGGATGCTGAGCAGCACGAACACATCCATGCCCGCATACATCTTTTGCGGCATCACCACCGGGGGAATTCCCATGATCAGAATGTAGCTCAGCGAACTCAGGCCGAGCGTGATGGCAACGGGCACGCCGATCACCAGGCCCAAGACGAAGACAACAACGAGAACGGTCAGGCCCATTCTACGTCTCCGCGCGATTCTCTGGCTGGCCGTCATCTCCGCAGAGAGCCATCGCAATGACCCGAAGCACGGCGAAAATCGCGAGGGTAGACAGGAGGGCAAAGACCGAGAAATGGATCAGATCCATGCGCACGCCCAGTGCGGGCGAGGTCTGAAGCGCACCGACGGAAACGTATTTCCAGGCCGCGGGAATCAGATAGAGGCAGAGACCCGCCGTCGCGGCTCCGCAGAGCAAACGCAGCCGCCAAGGCCACGCACCGGGCAGGCGTTCGCAGACGATGTCGACGTTGACCAGATCGCCGGAGCGAAACGCAAGCCCGGCCCCGAACGCCACGGTATAGAGCATCGCAAAGCGGGTCAGCTCCTCGGTCCAGACGGGGGAGCTGCCAAAGCCCCGTCCGATAACCTGCACGAGAACCGCAAAGACCAACACGAGAAACGATAGGCCGACGCCGATGCTGCAAGCCGTGACGATCCATCTCTCAATGCGTTTCATGCTTGGTGTCCTAGTTCAGGCATGTGAAAGGGTCGCCAAGCCGCGGCTGGCAACCCTTTCGGACGAAGGCGGATGTCACTCGGCGAAGAACCCTTCAACAATCGGCCGGATTTCCTCGCTGACATTGGCGAGAACTGCATCCTTCGCCGCGGCCTGGAAGGCGGCGCCGTCTACATCGACGAAGGTCATGCCATTGGCTTCGAGATAGGCGCGATCCTCCGCGAGGCTTTCCAGAAGCAGGCTGCGCTCATACTCCTGTGCCACGGCAGCGGCCCCCATGACCGCGGCCTGATCTTCTTCGGTGAGCTTGGCCCAGGTGGATTCGGCAATCGTGAGGTAGATCCACGAGCGCACGTGTTCGGTCAGGTTCACATAGCCCTGAACCTCGTTGAAATTGGCGGACCGGATGAGCGCCAGCGGGTTCTCCTGCCCGTCGATCACACCGCTTTGCAGCGACGTGAACACCTCCGAGAAGGCCATGGGCGTCGGCGCGGCGCCCAGCGCACTCCAGACATCGACGAACAGCGGCACATTGGGCACACGCATCTTCATACCGTCCAGATCGTCCGGCGAGGCGATCGGGCGCTGCGATGTCAGGTTGCGCGGCCCGCGCGCGAAGTATGCGATCGGGCGGATCTGGGCGCGTTCGATGATCTGTGCCGAGATCTGCGCGCCGATCTCGCCCGAGGCCACCTCGTCCATCTGTTCCAGGGTGGCGTAGGCGTAAGGGACAGCCAGCAGCGCCGCCATCGGCGCCCAGTTCTGCAGGCTTTCCCCGGTGATCGTCATGTCGACGGTTCCCAGTTGCATGCCGTTGATCAGATCGATTTCCTTGCCGAGGGATTCATTGGGAAAGACTTCCACAGCGATCCGGCCATCGGTCCGGGCCGACAGTTCTTCGCCGAATTTCACCGCCGCGAGATGCCAGGCGTTCTGCTCATTCGCCAAATGGCCCAGCTTCAGCGTCATCTCCTGCGCAAAGGTCGTGGTCGACGCCAGTGCCGCAACACATGTGGCGGCGCCCAGCATTTTGAGTTTCGTCATCAACCGCATCGGTTTCTCCTCCAGTTTGAAAAGCATCAGTCCGGGTTTGACGGTGATCCTTCGAAGTAGTCCGGATACAGCGTCTGAATTTTCGGCAGCGCGTTCAGTATCTCCCTCAGATGCGCGCGCATGGCCTGCTCGGCCGCATCCCGGTCGGAGCGCTCTATGGTGTCCACGACCGTTTCGTGCTGCTTGATGAGGCGCGCGACCGGAAATTCCTCGTTCGAGATGAAGCGCACCCGGTCCATCTGCGATTTGATCGCGTTGAGGTACTCCCAAGCGCTCTCGACCCCCGCAGCATGGGCGAGCGTGCGGTGAAAGGCCTCGTCGAGCTCAATGAAATGACTGAAATTGCGACGCGCCACATCCGCTTGCCCTGCGATCTGGTGGCGCAGCTCGCGGATCAAAGCGGGATCGGGGTTTGCGGCGAGAAGCCGGACGATATCGGCTTCGACCGCCTCTCGCACGAACCGGCCGTCCAAGACGGATTGGTAGTCGATCCGTTTCACGAAGGTGCCCCGCTGCGGGCGGATTTCGAGCAGCCCTTCATTCACAAGGGTGATGAAGGCCTCGCGCACGGGTTGGCGGCTGACGGCATAGTGCTTGGCCAACTCAGGTTCCGACAGCCGGCTCATGGGGCGCAGATCATTGCGGATGATGCGGCTGCGTAGAATGAGCCGCAGTTGTGGCGCTACCGCTTGTAGCGGATCCAGGCGCCACCGGTTGAGATCACCCAAAACCAGATTCATCCATTCCCCCGAAGAGATGCATACTTCCCTACTACCATACAAGTCAACGGAGTATATCTTTCGCAGGTTCCCTCAGTGCCCCCTTGGGTACGTCCAAGCGGACGTTCAGGGGTGACGCGTGATTGCGCTGACAGGCAACGCACGACTTGTTGCCCCGGGTGCAATCCCTAAGATGTGAAACACGGACACCGAAGCTCGCGCACCGCTGGATCTTGACGACCATGACATCAGCCCTGCTCAGTCTGGACGATACCGGCGACCCGGCCACCCTGCGGCTCTCGGGGCGATTGGTCACTGAGACCCTTGCGAGCGTCGAGATGGACTTCCGCAACACGACCGTTCAGGCGCCTGCCCTGCAGATCGACCTGAGCGGGCTCGATGCAATGGACACGGGCGGTGCCTGGCTGATCGCCGATCTGCAAGCGCGGCTTGAAAAGCAGGGCGTGCGGATCGCCTTCAGTGAATCAGACACGCCGCGGACCGATCTGATCGCAAAGGTGGCCGCCGCCCTGCCCAAAGAAGAAGGCATCGAAGATCGGCCGCGCGGCATCATTCCGTGGATCACCGGGATCGGCGAGACAACCGCAAACGTGGGCCGGTCCATGGTGTCCTTGCTGAGCTTCATGGGCGAGGTGCTGTCCGCCTTTGCGGCCACCGCTCTGCGCCCGCGCCGTTGGCGCCCTGCCGCTTTGGTCAGCCAGATGGAGGAAACCGGCCTCAACGCCATCCCCATCGTGGTCCTGATGAGCTTCCTGATCGGGGTGGTCCTCTCCTTTCAGGGCGCGGCGCAGCTGCGCCAGTTCGGCGCCGAGGTCTTTGTCGTCGACCTGATCGCCATCTCGATCCTGCGGGAATTGGGCATCCTGCTGACCGCGATCATCGTTGCGGGCCGCTCGGGCTCGGCCTTCACGGCGTCGATCGGCTCCATGAAGGTGCGCGAAGAGCTCGACGCGATGCGCACCCTCGGCCTCGACCCCATCGTGGTGCTGGTCTTGCCGCGGGTGATCGCGCTTGTCATCGTGCTGCCGATCCTCGGCTTTATCGCCAATATCTCTGGGCTTGTGGGCGGAGCGCTGATGAGCTGGGCAGAGCTGAACGTGAGCCCCGGCATGTTCATCACCCGCCTTCACGAGAACACCGACATCTGGCACCTCGCCATCGGGATGATCAAGGCGCCGGTCTTCGCCGCCATCATCGCGACGGTTGCCTGCTGGCAGGCGATGCAGGTGCGCGGATCGGCTGACAGCGTCGGACGCCACACCACAATTTCGGTCGTTCAGTCGATCTTCCTGGTCATCGCGGCAGATGCGCTGTTCTCGATCCTCTTCGCCGAGCTCGGCCTGTGACCGCTCCGCCCGACACCAACCGAGAGCCCGTGATCCGGGTCCGGGGTCTGCGGACGCAATTCGGCCCGCAGGTGGTGCACGACCAGCTCGACCTCGATGTCTGGCGGGGCGAAGTCCTTGGCATCGTCGGAGGATCGGGTACCGGCAAATCGGTTCTGCTGCGCACGATTGTCGGGCTGAACCGTCCGGCGGCAGGGTCGATCCACGTGCTGGGCGCCGATGTCCTGCATGGCAGCCGACAGGACCGGGCCGACACGGAACGCCGCTGGGGTGTCGCCTTCCAGGACGGCGCGCTTTTCTCGTCGCTGACCGTGCTTCAGAATGTCATGGCACCGATGCGAGAACACCTGAACCTGTCGCATGGCCTGATGAAAGCGCTCGGGGAGTTGAAGATCAGCCTTGTCGGCCTGCCCCCCTTCAGCTGCGGCAAGCTGCCCTCCGAGTTGTCGGGCGGTATGCGCAAACGCGCAGCTCTGGCGCGCGCCCTCGCGCTGGACCCCGAGATCGTGTTTCTGGATGAGCCCACCGCGGGCCTCGATCCGATCAGTGCCGCCGCATATGACGACCTCATCGGCGAGCTCAAGCGCGCGCTGGGGCTGACGGTGTTCATGGTGACCCATGACCTCGACAGTCTCTATGCGATCTGCGACAGAATTGCAGTGCTGGCGGAGCAGAAATTGCTCGTCGAGGGCCCGATCGAGGAGATGGCCAAAGTCGATCACCCCTGGGTGCAGGCCTACTTCACCGGGCCGCGGGCGCGTGCCGCCCAGGACAAGACATAGGAGCGGACAGGCGGTTATGGAGACCAAGGCGAACTACCTGCTGATCGGTGTCTTCACCCTGCTGGGGGTGATTGGCGCCGTTGGCCTGTTGCTGTGGTTGGCCAAGATCGAAGTCGACCGGCAGTATGCGTACTATGATATCCTGTTCGATGATGTCGCGGGCCTGGGCGCGGCCAGCGGTGTGCGGTACAGCGGCCTCCCCGTAGGGCAGGTGATCGACCTCGCGCTCGACGAACAGGACCCGTCGCGCGTCCGCGTGCGCATCGAGGTGGAAGCGGAGACCCCGATCACCTCCGAAACCGTGGCACGGCTGCAGGCGCAGGGGGTCACCGGTGTCAGCTATGTCGCCTTGTCGGGCGGATCGCAAACCGCGCAGCCGCTTCCGGAAGACGCGGTCATCCGCTCTGAGCGATCGGCGCTGCAATCGGTCTTCGAGGGCGCGCCCGAGTTGCTCGAACGCGCGATCGGGCTGCTCGACGACATCAACACCGTCTTCGATGATCAGAACCGGCAGGCCGTGACCACCATCCTCGACAACCTCGCCACATCCTCGGGCCGGCTCGACAGCGTGCTCAGCGATGTCGAGACGCTCTCGGCCGATCTGGGTTCGGCCGCGCAGGGTGTCGCTGCTTTCGCCGACCGGCTGGAACGATTGGGCGATACGGCGGAAACCACGCTGACGACGGCCAACGACATGCTGAACCGTGCAGGCCAGACCTTTGACAGTGCAAATGAGACCATCACAACCATCGAGACCTTCACGACGGATCAGCTCACACCGCTTGCCTCCGACCTGCGGAGCACGGTCCGGTCTGGCGGGGAGGTGATCGAGCGTCTGGGCGAGAATGCCGACACCGTCACCGGACGGCTGAACACCTTGGCAGACGAGGGCGAGACCGCCCTCGCATCTGCCACACAGGCCTTCGACCGGGCCACCGCGTCACTGGAACTCATCGATACCGCCATGCGGGATGCATCACAGACACTCACATCGGCCAACGAGACCTTCAGCTCGGCAAATGCGCTGATCGCGGACGACATCGGCAGCATTGTCGAGGACCTGCGCGGCGCAGCCACCGCCTTCACCACCGCTGTGGAGGACGCGGCAACGAATATCGACTCGATCTCCGGCGAGGTTCTGGCCGCATCACAATCTGCGGCGCGATTCACCGGGACGCTCGACGAGGTCTTCACCGGCAACGAACGCCAGCTCTCCGAGTTCCTCCGTGTCGGATTGCCGGAGTTTCTGCGCTTCACCGAAGAGGCGCGTGGCCTTGTCGTCAACCTGGAGCGCCTTGTGAACAAGATCGAACGCGACCCGGCGCGCTTTCTCCTCGGCACCCAAAATTCGGAGTTCCGCCGATGATGATGATGTCCCGCGCGGCGCGCATTATGCTCCTCCTGTTGCTGACGGCGCTCTCCGGCTGCACCGGGCTTGCGAACCTGTCCGGTGTGACCACGCCGACGGATCTCTATGTGCTCAGCCCGAAGAGCACCTTCAGCGCCTCGCTGCCGCAGCTGCGCGATCAGATCGTGGTGCAACAGCCGACCGCCACCGCTGCGGTCGACACCGACCAGATCGCAGTGCAACCGACCCCGCTTCAGG
Organism: Roseobacter sinensis; assembly: GCF_025755255.1. Lineage (GTDB taxonomy): Bacteria > Pseudomonadota > Alphaproteobacteria > Rhodobacterales > Rhodobacteraceae > Roseobacter > Roseobacter sinensis. The sequence continues at coordinate 338,367 of NZ_JALIEB010000002.1, forward strand.
TTCAGTACCTGCCCGGCGTGCGCTGGGTCGACCGCGCACCCCTGATCGTCCAGGCGCTGATGATCGAGAGCTTCGAGAATACCGGAAAGGTGCCCGCGGTCGGCAGCTCCACCATCGGCCTGCGCGCGGACTACCTGATCGTCACGGACATCCGCGAGTTTCAGGCCATTGTTCCGCCCGGCCCGGACGCCTCCGCGCTTCAGATCGACGTGCGCCTGAACATCAAGCTGATCGACTCGCTGTCAGATCGGATCATCGGCTCGCGCTCGTTCGAGGAGATCGTGCCCTCTGCCTCCGACGCGCCCGATGACGTCACGCAAGCCTTCGATGAAGCGCTCGGCGACACGATGCGCGATGCCATAGAGTGGAGCATTCGCACGATCGCGCAGCACGCCGCAACGGGTGAGGGCTGAGTGATCCGAACTTGGCGGCGTTCCCTGTGACCGCACCGGTGGGGCCCTACCGCTCTCCCCGCCGGTAGGGGGTCATCAGGGCTGCGGGAACCTCGGCGCGCCGTGCCACGAGGATCAGGGCCACAATCGACAGGATGTAGGGCGCCATGAGGAAGAGCTGATAGGGCACCCCTTCGACCACAGTCTGAAGGCGCAGCTGGTACGCATCGAAAAATGCAAAGAGCAGCGCGCCCAGAAGCGCCTTGCCCGGACGCCAGGATGCGAAGACCACCAGCGCGATGCAGATCCAGCCCCGGCCCTGCACCATGCCGGGAAAGAAGCTGTCGAAGGCAACCATGGTCAGGAAACTGCCGCCAACGGCCATCAGGGCCGAGCCTGCAACAACCGCGCCGATCCGGATCCGGAACGGGTTGAGCCCCTGGGCTTCGACCGCGTGCGGGTTCTCGCCGGTCATGCGAATCGCAAGCCCAAGCGGTGTGCGCGCGAGCACATAGGCCATCACGGCCACCGCAAAAAGCGCGATATAGGTAGGCATTGCCTGTGAGAAAAGCACAGGTCCAAGCAGCGGCAGATCCGACAGCAGTGGGATCTCAAGGGCGCGGAACGGCTCGATCGTGGGCGGTAGGTCACCCACCTCGACAATCAAGCGATAGAGGTAGTAGGCCAGCGCCGAGGCGAAGAGCGTGATGCCGAGCCCTGACACATGCTGCGAGAGGCCAAGAGGCACAGTGAGGATCGCGTGGACCAGCCCCATCGCAGCACCACAGAGAGCCGCAACCAGCAGACCGACCCAGAGCGGCGCGCCCAAGAAGACTGCCAGCCACCCGGTCATCGCGCCCATGGTCATGATGCCTTCGATCCCCAGGTTGAGCACCCCGGCGCGCTCGCACAGGAGCGCGCCCAGCACCCCGAAGATGAGCGGCGTTGCGATGCGCAGCACTGCGGCCCAGAGGCTGGTGTTCAGCAGCAGATCCATTGCCTCGGTCATCGGCGCACCCGGTACGTGGTGAAGAGAAGGGCGACGATCATGGTCAGCAGGCAGAGGGCGACGATGACATCTGCAATGAAGCTGGGCACACCGGTGGCGCGACTCATGGCGTCCGCGCCGACAAAGACCGTGGCGACGAAGATCGCGGCCGCCACCACGCCCGCGGGGTGAAGCGCTGCAAGCATGGCCACCACAATGCCGGCGTAGCCGAAGCCCGGGCTCATGGTCGTGGTCACCCCGGCGGTCACGCCCAGCACCTCGACCGACCCGGCGAGGCCAGCCAGCGCGCCCGACAGCAGCGCCACGCCCATCAGCGTTCGCGGCAGAGAGATACCGGCGAAGGCGGCCGCCCGGGCATTCAGACCGGCTGCGCGGGTTTCGGCCCCGAAGACCGTGCGCGCCAGCACAAGCCAGACCAGACCGGCCGCGGCGACACCGATCAGAAGCCCGACATGAAGCCGGGTCCGCGGGATCAGATCGGGCAGCCGGAAGCTGCTGTCCACGGGCACCGACTGCGGCCAGCCGAAGGCCAGCGGATCCCGCAGTGGGCCCTCGATCATCAACCCGACGAAGAGCACCACGATGAAGTTGAGCAGCAGCGTGGTCACCACTTCATCCACGCCGAACCGCAGCCGTAGATAGGCCGGACCCGCCAGCAGCAGCGCCCCCGCCGCCATTCCGGCGAGCAGCAGAACCGGCACCCCGAGCCAGCCTGGTGCGGCCAGCGTATGCCCGATCCAGGCGGTGATGAGAGCGCCGGCAAAGAACTGGCCCTCGCCGCCGATGTTCCAGAGCTTTGCGCGAAACGCGACGGCGGCGGCCAGCCCGGTGAAGATCAACGGGGTGGCGCGGGTCAGCATCTCGGTGATGGACAGCCGCGACCCCAGCGCTCCGCGCAGCATCTCCCCATAGGCGCCCAAGGGGTTCACCCCCGCCGCCGCGATCAACCCCGCCGCCAGCAGCAATGCCGCGCAGATGGCGGCCAAAGGCGCGAGCAGGACCAAGTGCAGCGGTGCGTGGGCGCGGCGTTCAAGACGCATGGGCTTGCGCCTCCCAAACGCCCGCCATCATCAGCCCAAGCCGCTGGGGGTCGGCCTCGTCGGCACCGATCGGCTCGGACAATCGGCCCTTCACAATCGCCTGAATGCGGTCGGAGAGCGCGACGGCCTCCTCCAGCTCCTCCGAGATCAACAGGATCGCCGCCCCTGCCGTCCGGGCCGCCAGCAACTCGGCATGCACCGCGGCAATCGCCCCTTCGTCGAGCCCACGGGTCGGCTGGTTCGCCAGAACGAAGCGCGGATTTGACGACAGCACCCGGCCCAGGATCAGTTTCTGCATATTCCCCCCGGACAGGAGCCGCGTGCGGGTCTCCGGCGTGGCGCCGCGGATATCGAAGCGGGCGACGATCTCGGCGGCATGAGCCTTGCAGGCGGCACGGCGCACGAACCCCATGCGCGAGAAAGTCGGCGTGCGCAGCCGCTCGAGCACGGCGTTTTCCCAGAGGCCGAGTTCGCCCACCACGCCTTCGACGTGACGATCCTCGGGGATCCGCGCGGCGCCTGCCCGGATCATGCCGCGCGGACCGAGCGCTGCGACGTTCTCGCCCGCAAGCGTCAGGCGCCCGGCGCTTGGTTGCATGAGCCCCGACAGCAGCGCGCCCAGAGCGGCCTGCCCGTTGCCCGAGACGCCAACGATGCCGAGGATTTCACCGGCCTGCACCGTGAAGGACAGCTCATCCAGCGCCCTCGCGCCCTGCGGCCCGACCGAGACCCGTTCTGCCACGAGGACCGGTCCGCCGGTCCGATGCGCTTCACGGACAGGCCGCTCCACTCTGCGGCCGACCATCAGCTCGGCCAGTTCCGCGGGGCTGGTCTCGGCCGTCGCACGCTCGGCCACCATCCGGCCTCCCCGCAGAACCGCGACGCGATCCGAGGCCGACATCACCTCGTGCAGCTTGTGGCTGATGAAGATGAGCGACAGCCCCTCGCGGGTCATGTCGCGCAATGTCTCGAAGAGCCGCTGCGCCTCGGGGCGCGCGAGCACCGCAGTGGGTTCGTCGAGGATCAGGATCCGGGCATCGCGATGGAGCGCCTTCAGGATCTCGACACGTTGACGCTCGCCCACCGAAAGACGCCCCACCCTCGCATCCGGATCCACCGGGAGGCCGAAGCGGTCGGCGATCTGCAGCAGCTTTCTCCGCGCCGCGATCCGCGCCGACCGGAGCCGGGTCAGCGGTTCGGAGCCCAGCATCAGGTTGTCGAGCACCGTGAGGTTTCCGGCGAGGGTGAAATGCTGATGCACCATCCCGACACCGGCGGCGATGGCCGCCCGAGGGGTGGCGGGCGGCAGCTCCTGGCCGAAGACACGGACAGATCCCGCATCGGCGGCGTAGTGTCCGAAGAGGATGTTCATCAGTGTGGTCTTGCCCGCGCCGTTCTCGCCCAGCAGCGCAAGGATTTCCCCCTGATGCAGCGAGAGCGTCACATCCTCATTGGCGGTGAGGGCGCCGAACCGCTTGGTGATACCCTCAAGCTCCAGCACCTTGGTCATGCCGGCAGCCCTGCAATCGGAAAGGGAAAGGAGAGCGCGGGCGCGCGCGCCTCGATCTCGGCGCCCAGATCGAGGAGTGTCTGATCGGCCCCGCGCGGCCCGATCAGTTGCACCCCCAGGGGCAGCCCGTCTGCGCATCCGAACGGCAGCACAAGCGCAGGCAGGCCTGCCACATTGGCCAGCGCCGCATTCGGCGCAAAGGCACCGAGGCGCTCCCTGTGAAGAGTGGTGTTCGTGCCCGAAAGATCGAACGCCCCGACGGGCGGCGGTGGCGCCGCAAGCATGGGCATGAGGAGCGCATCTGCCTCCGAGAAGAGCGCCGAGGCCGCGTCGGCCAAACGCGCGCCCTCACGGGCCGTGGCAAAGAGTTCGGTGGCGGGCATCCTGCGCCCCTCGGCGGCCATGGCCGCAGCCAGCGGTGGCACCTCGTCATCGGAGATGTCGAGTGCTGCCAGCCACTCGGCCAGCGACACGGCGAGGATGGTCCAGGCCACCTCCTGCGCCTCCGACCCGATGCGATCCGGAGCCGGGATCTCCTGCACCTCATAACCCGCATCGCGCAGGGCATCGGCAGCAGCGTCCGCGGCACGGCGCTGCGCGGCGCCGCAACGCTCTGGCAGCGCAAGCCCAACCCGCCGCTGTATCCGCGCCGGAGGTGCCACGCCCGGCTGACGCACAGCCTGGAACGTCGCTTCGACGTCGCAGACGGAGCGGGCCAGCACCAGTTCCGACACGATGCCCATGAGATGATTGCGGAAGTCGGGCCCGCCCGGCACCGACCCACGCGAGGGTTTGAGACCGGTCAGACCACAGCAGGCTGCGGGCACCCGGATCGAACCCGCCGCATCGGTGGCATGTGCGATGGCAACGATCCCGGCCGCCACGGCGGCAGCCGCTCCGCCGGACGAGCCGCCCGGCGTGAGATCCGGGTTCCAGGGGTTGCGGGTCGGCGGCAGTGCCTCTGGCTCGCAACTGAGCGACAGACCGAAGGGCGGCGTCGCCGTCAATCCGAAGGGCAAGAGGCCGGAAGTCCTGAATGCCTTCATCAGATCACAATCGGCCCGGGGCACCAGCCGCCGCCGGCGCAGGGCGGCCGACCCCGCCGCAGCAGGCAGGCCGCGGGCCGCGCCGCCGAGGTCTTTCACCAGAAACGGCACGCCATGGAACGGACCGCGTTGGTCGGGAGGGACCGCATCGGCGGCGGCGGCCGCAGCGCGTGCTGCGACCGCATCGAGATGCACCACGGCGCCAAACCCCTCGCGCGCCGAAGCTGCCGCGAGGCTCTGCTCCATGGCCGCGCGCGCGGTGGTGCGCCCCTCACGGATCGCGGCTGCGAGGGCCGTGGCATCGCTCATCGGTGCGACCGCCGGTCAGGCCGGCTCACTCTCGTCGATCGGCAGGGTCCATTCGCCGGACGAGATCGCCGCCTGCTTGGCCTCCATCGGCGGGATCGCCTCGGCCGGCACGTCCTCGGGCACATAGATCAGCTCGTTCCCGCCGTAGGCCATGAAGGAATACTCGGTATAGTCGCGCCCCACCGCAGTGCCCGCCTGAATGTCCGCAACGATGGCCGCGATGGTCGGACCGTAGTTCCAGATCGCATTGGCAAAGACCGTGCCTGGATACCGTGGCGTATAGTCGATGAGCGAGCCAATCGCCTTGATGCCGCGCTCTTCGGCGGCATCTGCGGTGCCGATACGTTCACCGAAGAGGATATCTGCACCTGCGTCGATCTGGGCAATGGCCGCCTCCTTGGCGCGCGCAGGGTCAAACCAAGCGCCGATGAAACCGTTGAGGAAGCTCGCATCGGGGTTCACCTCGCGCACACCGGCGCGGAAGGCGTTGATCAGCAGGTTGACCTCGGGGATCGGATAGCCGCCGACCGAGCCGAAGACGTTGCTTTGCGACATACGCCCGGCCAGCATGCCGGCAAGATATGCCGCCTCGTGGTTGCGCGTCCCGAAGACACCGAAATTGTCGCCTTGCGGGCCGCCGGAGGAGCCCATGAGGAAAGCGGTTTCGGGATAGTCCGCGGCAACTTCACGGGCCTCGCGCTCAACAGCGTAGGACTCGCCCCAGACAAGCTGCGCGCCACCTTCGGCGTATTCCGCCATGGCGCGGGGGTAATCCGTGGGCGCGACCCCTTCCGAGAATTCGTAGGAAATGCTGCCCGCGGCTGCGGCCTCCTGAAAGGCGAGATGGATGCGGCTGTTCCAAGCGTTTTCCACGGGCGAGTTGTGCACGGCGGCCACGCGGATCACCGATTGCGCGGTGGCGCGGCGGAGGTAGGCCGGCAGCGCAAGCGTTGCGGCAGCGCCGACCATAAGGTGGCGACGTGTGGTCTTGAGTGTCATCTGGAGATCCTTCCTTGTTGGTCTTTCAATCTGTTGTGTGGGGCTACCCATCCTCGGCAACGGGCGCATAGGCCGCCGGGTCGAGCGTGTCGGGACGGTCCGGCAGGTCGAGCGTCGCGACCCGCGGTGCTGTGCGCGACAGCACCTTGCCACTGCGAATGACCGCCAGCCGGGTGGCCTTCATCCGAACCGCCTCGATCGGGTCCCGCGCCTGCAGAAGCACCATATTGGCCGGACCGCCCTTGCGGAGTGTCGGGTCCGGCAGGCCCATTGCCCTGGCACCGTTGAGCGTGACCGAGGTGAAGGCCCAGGCCATCGCCTCGCGCGAGGTCATCGGTACCGCGTGTACGCCCATATGTGCCACTTCAAGCATGTCGGCAGAGCCGAGCGGATACCACGGATCCATCGTGCAATCCTGCCCGAAGGCCACGTTGACGCCGGCGCCGCGCAACTCCTGCACCCGCGTCAGGCCACGGCGCCGCGGATAGGTATCGGACCGGCCCTGCAGCGTGATGTTGATCAGCGGGTTCGGCACAATGTTCATCCCGGACTCCGCGATCAGCGGGACCAGCTTGCTGGCGTAGTAGTTGTCATAAGAATGCATTGCCGTCGCATGGCTTGCCACCACCCGCTCGCCAAGTCCCAGCCGCGTTGTCTCATGCGCCAGTGTTTCGATGTGCCGGGACATCGGGTCGTCGCTCTCGTCGCAGTGCAGATCCAGCATCAGGCCGCGCTCTGCCGCGATCTCTGCAAGCCGCGTGACCGACCGCGCGCCCTCGGCCATGGTCCGTTCGAAATGCGGAATGCCGCCGACCACGTCGACGCCCATGTCGAGCGCGCGCAGCAGGTTGGCTTCGGCCTCCGCCGCGCGGAAAAGCCCATCCTGAGGGAAGGCGACCAGCTGAAGATCGATGTAGGGGGCCACTTTCCGGCGCACCTCCAACAAGGCCTCGACGCCAACCAGCGGTGCGGTGGAGACATCCACATGCGAGCGGATCGCCAGCAGACCTTGCGACACCGCCAGATCGCAGTATCGCATCGCGCGCGCCGCGACGGCCTCGACGGTCAGCAGCGGTTTCAGCTCGCCCCAGAGCGCGATGCCCTCCAACAGGGTGCCCGAGACGTTGAGGCGCGGCAGGCCGAGGCTCAGCGTCGCATCCATGTGGAAATGCGGATCGACGAAGGGCGGAGAGAGCAACTGGCCCCTTCCGTCGATGTCCTCGCGCGCCTCCGCCTCGATTGCGGGCGCGATATCTGCCACCACGGCGCCCCGAATGGCAACATCCAAAGGCCCGCGCCCATCCGGCAAGCGGACGTTCCTGATAATGAGATCCAGCATCCCCCGACACCCTTTTGCCGCCACGATACGGAGAATTTCGAGAACCTCCAATGATTTCATTCGGCGGCCTGCCGAAAACGCGCTCTGACCGATCTTTCGGCCATTTTGGCCGCAATCGGCCTGCGGCTCTCCGCCCAAGTGGTGCCATATCGTTCAGAGGGATGTCGCTGCTTCAGGCGCGGGCCGGCTGACGGTCGTCGGCGGTGGCGCTTTGCCGATACTCCGACGGCGTCATGCCGACCTTCTGCTTGAAGGCGCGGTAGAAGACCGAACGGGAATTGAAGCCGACATCATATGTGATGCTCAGGATCGAACCTTCTGTTTCGGCCAACTGCCGCTTGGCCTCTTCGATGCGGAAGCCATTCACATAGTCAAAGAAGTTCTGACCCAGCCGCTCGTTGAGCGCCTGCGACACATAGTGCCGCCTGGCCCCGACACGCTCGGCCAGATCCCAAAGCGACAGTTCAGGGTCGCGGTAGAGCCTGCCCTCTGCCATCGACTTGTCGATTTTCCCCGCGATGCGGGCCAGATGCGCGCCGTCCTGCGCCGCATGTCCGTATTTCCGCACAGTCTTGGTCGGCGCCCGCTTTTCAACTGCGACGGGCCGCTTCGGCATCATACCGGGCTGTTGGCGCACGCCCCAGATCGCGATGGTCCACAAGAGCGCAATCTGCGCCAGCGCACCAGCAAAGAACGACACCGCGGGTGTAAGCATAGCTTTTGCGGTCCCCGCCGCCTCCAGCAGGATGCTGATCAGGTTGACCCCCCAGAAAAGCGCAACAACCGCCGTCAGGGCCCAGATCCACCGCAATTCTCGACCCTCGGTGCTGGCATAGAGGTCCTTCAGCCGGGTTCTGTAGGCCAGCAACCGCCGCACCGTCAGACCGGCGTAGAGAGGAACAAGCGCGTAAAAGAGCAACGTCACGGACCACAAAAGACCGATGGTCACCGGTTGCAGCTGCACTGCAACATCGAGGCCAGCAGACACCCCGGCCTGCTGCGCAAGGACAAACACATAGGTGACCACCGCATAGACAACCGGCGCCGCATGCAGCCGGGTGCGCATGGGGGCGTCGGGCCGGGTCGGGTCGGCCGTCAGTCGTCGAACGTAGAGCCACAGCAGCATCGGCTGCACTGTGCTCAGGGGCACCTCGGCCAAGTCCAGCGCCAGGCTCATCAGCGGCATCGGATTGCCGAGGGTCAGATGCTCCACCGGCAGCGCCACCAGCCGCGCTGTATTCGAGAGAAAGAACACGCCCAGCGGCAGGCGGACCGACCGGTTGGGACCCGGCAGAAGCAAAAGATGCGCGCAAAAGGCCGAGACCATGAGTACACCGACGGCAAGCGCCAGCCGCCAGGTCTCAAGCTCGGCCGATTGGGTCGCAATATCCATCTCAAATCCGACGCAACGGGCCTGCGACCTTGGCCACCAGACCGGCACCAAGATCGCAGGCGGAACGATCCTCACAAAATGCGATCAGAATATGAACACATCCTCGGTGAGGTCTGTAAGCGATACACCGATCAGATCAATCTCATTCTTGCCATAAGAAATCTGAACCCGGCCCCAGCCGCAGCTTTCGATTGTCAGATCCTTGTAGCCGAGACCCGTGGCTGAGAAGTCCAGCGCATCGCGCTCCGCATCGAACCAGTAGATACGATCGTGTCCGGCGTCCTCTCCGAAGACGAAGACATCGGCGCCCTGTCCGCCCCACATCCGGTCATTGCCACTGCCGCCGTCAAGCGTATCGTCGCCCGAGCCGCCATAGAGCATGTCATCGCCCGACCCGCCGGAGAGCGCATCGTCACCCTTGTCGCCGAAGAGGCGATCCCGGTCTGCGCCGCCGTCGAGCCTGTCCGCGCCGTGGCCCCCGCGCAGCAGATCCGCGCCCTCGCCGCCACGCAGGTCGTCATTTCCGTAATCGCCATACATCCGGTCACTTCCCGCACCGCCATCCAGAGTGTCATCACCGGCGCGCCCTCTCAGGTAGTCCCGGCCCCCGCCGCCGCCGATCCAGTCGTCACCGAAGCCGCCGCGCAGATGATCGTTGCCCTGCAGTCCCAAAAGCTGGTTGTCCGCATCCACGGCCCCCGGCGCGGCGCGCAGGATGTCGATGTGATCGCCACGGCCCGATCCGATCCGCAGAACCGAACCATCCTCGAAACTGAACCGGTCCGCATCGAACTCCGCCAGCGCGCCGTCGAGGCTGAGGCTGACGCCGTCGAGGCTCAGCTTTGTCTCCGCATTGCCCCGCACATCAATGCCTTCGCTGAGCGTCACCTCAGCGGCCGAGGCCGCGATCTCGAAGCTGCCGGCGTCGGGGTCGAAGCTTGCCCAATTGTCATCGTCGAAGATGGCCGCGAAGGCCGCGGCGAGAAGGTCGACCGGCTCGGCGCCGGAATGCGAGACCGCAACTGTCACAATCGTCCCGCTGTCGACGTGTACGAACGTCCCAGAGTTGGTTCCGAGCGTTCCGCCCTGAAACCCGATCAGCTGTTGGCCGAAGACGATGCCTGAGGAGAGACCGAAGCTCTCTCCATCCAGGCTCGGCGTGCCGTCCGGTGCCCGAAAGTCCAGCATCTGGGCCAGCTGCTCCGGGGGCAAGAGTGTCTTGGACAGCAGCAACGCATCCATGAAGCGCACCATATCACCCGTGGTGGAAACCGCACCGCCCGCAGCCCCGAAATGGAGCGGAGCGTCGGTAACATCGAAGGGTTGGCCGGGGACAAGCTCCGCATAGGAGCGCAGCATCGACGCCGTCCCGCTGTGCGGCGCGAAGACGGTATCGGCCATGCCCGCGGGGGTGAACATCTGCGCCTCCAGCACCTCGCCAAAGGACTGGCCGGTCACCTGCTCGACCAGCTTTTCGAGAAGCAGGAAGTTGGTGTTCGAATACGCGTAGGCCTCGCCCGGCGCAAAGGCCGCCGGCTGCCCCGTCGCTATGCCCAAGAGCGCGTCGGTGCCCATCGGTTGGGTCGGATCGGCGAGTAAGGCCTCAATGAAGGCCGGCAGCCCGCCGCTGCCCGGCACGCTGTCGAAGTCCGGGATGCCGGACCGGTTGGCGAGCAGTTGCCGGACGGTGACCGTCTCGATGTTCGCAATGCCCTCCAGCCCCGCGATATCCATCTGATCCGCCAGCGGCGCGTCGAAGTCGATCGCGCCGCTGGCGACGAGGTTCAGCACGACAACCCCGGTCATCATCTTGGTTTGCGATCCGATCTGGCACGCGTGATCGGTCGTTGCCGCGGCGCCGCTGGCCAGATCGGCAACGCCGCGTGCCTCCGCGACAGAGAGCCCGTCGCGGTGTATCTCCATGAGAACGGCGGGCGCCGGCGTGCTGCCGTGAAACGCGTCGATGACGGCACGCGGAGCGGCTTGCAGGGCGCTGAGGTCGAAAACAGGCATGATAGGATCCTTGATCATTGCAAAAGTCAGCGGGCGGATGGCCCGGTGACGCATCTGCCTCAACCCGGCCGCCTTGGCGTCCGGCTGGATCGGTCAGGACACATCAGAACAGAGGAGCGGCGGATCGCCCTGGCCCGGAGGACAGACACCTCCGCTGCCGAGTGCGCAACCACAGGGTCTCGCGAACGGCAGCGTGGGGCCACCTCGCTGTAGGGCGGGCACCAACCGGGCTGACGCCTGCCGGATCCACCGGACCTGCGCGCGCGCCCTGCGGGGCCGCTCCGCATCTCCCTGGCTGGGTCGCGATGCGCTCGACTGGATGATCATCTGGACGCTGCTGTCCGAGGATCAGGCCGCACAGGCGGATGCGTGCGGCAGAGAAGACACAATCGTTGGGCGCTCGGAAACGAGAGGGCGAGGATCCCGCCGAAGCCGCGCGCCATGCCGACATCCGCTCGCCCCGAACAGAGCCATGGACGATCGGGTTACAGCCGACAGTCGAACAGCTCCCGAAAGGCCTTCAGGTCGACACACGGTCGACCTTGACCGAACGCGTTGCAGCTCTTCACCGTATGGTGCGTGATGCTGAGGCCCCCGACAAGGCAGTGCAGGAGAGGCTGCCGCGCTTCCGCGGCCTGCGGCGCGACAGATGGGCTGGGTGGCGAGCCTGCCGGGGGGGGGGGGGGGGGGCCCCCCCCCCCCCGCAGGCGCTCTACGCCCAGACCTCATCAACGAAAAACAAGGTGTCTCCAAGCGAGAGGTCGCCCGCCTCCACTGAACGGAAGAGTGCTATTTCATCCCCCCCAACCGTGAGGATCGCATCGGTTCCGATATCGATGACATCGACCTCGTCCTGCGGTTCGAACCCGACCAGCTGTACCTGATCCCGGTTGCGGTTGAAGTCCGCGACCACATCGAAGCCGGTCTCGCCAAGCCGGAACAGGAAGACATCCGCGCCGCGACCGCCGCTCAGGAGGTCGAACCCGTCGCCTCCGGACACAGTATCGCGCCCAGCCCCGCCGGAGACCGTGTCATTGCCGCGATCACCCTCGACGAGATCCGCGCCGGCACCGCCATCGAGCTCGTCATCATCGCGCCCGCCTGACAGCGTATCACGACCCTGCTCTCCGAAGACCGTATCGCTGCCACGCCCGCCTGACGCCGTGTCATCGTCACGACCACCATGCACCAGGTCGTCGCCCCGCCCCCCGGCGATCATGTCATCGCCGCGGCCGCCGTAGATCGTGTCGTCATCGCGCCCGCCGAAGAGGCTGTCATCGCCGAGGCCGCCTTTCAAGAGGTCATCATCACGCCCGCCGCGGAGCGTATCATCGCCCTCGCCGCCGATCAGCGTGTCTTCATCTCGCTGACCGCGCAGGCTGTCATCGCCCTCGCCGCCATCCAGCAGATCGCCTCCACGACCGCCACCCAGATCGTCATCGCCTGATCCACCTTCGATCTCGTCATCGCCACGCCGTCCAACGACCGTATCGTCACCCGCGCCGGCAATGGTAAGCCCGCCGTCGCGGTCCGTGACGATCCTGTCGTCACCGCCCCGGGTGAACAGCGCCTCCCAGCGGATCTCGGCATTGGCGGCAACCTTGCGACCGATCTCGAGACCGTTCAAATTGCCGTCCTGAATGTGGATGCCACCGTAGAGCCGCGAGATACCGGCCTCTTCAGCGGCCTCGGTCAAGGTCTCCCACTGGAGGACCACGGGCGGCCCCTCACCAAAATCCTCGAAAACCAATTCACTGGTCTCGTAACGGCCCAGCAGATCGGTGCCCGGAACGCCGTCGAGATCGTAATTGCTGAGCGACGTCCCGTCGTAGTAGGCGTCCGAGCCGACAAAACTCGCGATGGTCTTGGCCGCAGCCATCGAGAAGGTGGAATGCCCCGAGACATACTCCGGAAACGGCGGCGTTACGAAGGTCACATTCTGGTAGGGCTGCCACTCCTGCCCCAGGATCGTCTGCGTGCCCTGATTGACCCCGCCCCAGGCCTCGATCTCCTGGTCGTAGAAGAGATCGCGGATCGCCGACTGCGGGCGCACATAGTCATAGGTGTATTTCGCTTCCCAGGTGGCGATGCCCGCGTCGAACACCGCTGCATTCAGCGCAAAGAACAGCTTGGCATCCTGGTCGATGCCGTGGCCTTCCCGCAAGGCGATGTCCTGCGCGATCTGGTTCCAGTGACCGGGAGGCGACTCGGTGCGCGGCCCATCGGCCCAGAACTCCGCAATCACCTTCTGCGCGTTGGTCAACCCCGCAGAGAACTCGACCACCTCGGCAATCTGATCGCGGTAGGCCTGATCGTTCGTGGTCAGCTTGCCGGTGCCATCCACATACTCGGAGAAATGCCCCAGCTGCGGTGGAGCATCGGGCCGGAACTGGTCACCCGAGGCCAGCGCGAAGCTGTCCACATCACCCCAATGCGGCGTCAGCGCGATCTGGTCCACATAACTGGAGGGATCGTCGTTATCGACAATCGGCACACCATTGGCATCTGTCGCCGTACCGGTCGGCACGCGCAGGGGTTGCCAATGATTGGGGTCGAAGTCGGGTCCGCCTGGTGCACGGCCGCTGTCCGGATCGGCGGAGTTTACCGGGGCATATCCGCTGGTATCCGCGAAGTCATTCGCTGCGTTCGAGCCGTCCTCGGCCCGCGCCGCAAAGACATTCTCAGCCGCAAGTGCGCCCACGCCAGCGGCGGTTCCGGTGCCGGGATCCGCATTCGCTGGGTCAAAGCCCAGCTCCGCCATGAACGCATCGAACTTGTCGATCTCGCCGGGGAAGAGCGCGATCAGGGTCGCATAGGCCGCGAAGCTGACCGCTTCGGCCTTGTTGGCGTCGGTGTTGCTCAGCCCCGTCCGGATTTCCGAGTAGTGCCCGTAAGCATCCGGATCGAAGGCGGCCCAGGCGTCGTACACAGCGGAACTGACCAGATGCAGCTGATAGGTCGTGGCGGTCGGCTTGGCGCTCCCTTCGCGAATGGCTTCGAGCATCACCTCGTTCCATTGCGCGACAATAGATTGCTGTTGAACATTCATAATCAATCACTCCATGCAAAATGCATTGTCTTAAAAAATGGCACAATCCTATATGAGAGCGCCCGGAATCCAAAGAGTTGTCATTGAAATCAAGGGCTTGCTTCAACCACAGATAGAAAGCCTGCCGATAAACCCGGCACATCCTGCGTCATGCAACGGTCCAAAGGCGCGATGCCGCGCCATTGCCGCCGGATGCGGGCGGCGCCTTGCCTCCTGTGTGATGCTTTCACTTTCATCACCCCCCAAACTCACTGTTGGACGCGGGCCTCGAAAGGCCCGATTTGGAGGATATCCCGGTCCGTCTTAACCTGCGTGTTGAGTTAACGTTGATTCCACGTGAAGACGCGGCATGCATTGGGGGCATCACATGCGCAAATGGTCTTTCATTCCATCCGAAAACCGTCTTGAGGCGGAGGAGGAAGTCGCGCATCTCACGGGAAAGGCCAGCGCGGTTCTGCGTTATCTGCTGCAGAACCAGGGGGCGGTCGTCTCCCGCGATGAAATCCTCAAGGCGATCTGGCAGGACGTGCACGTCACACCGGATCTGGTGCGCGAGTACATCTTCGACATTCGCCAGGCCCTTGGCGACGATGCCAGCAACCCGCGCTATATCGAGACGATCCGCGGCAAGGGGTTCCGGCTGATCGGCGGCGTCGAGGTCCTGCGCAGCACCACTGACCCGCTCGGCGGCATCCGGCGTCCGCGCATCGCGGTGCTGCGGCCCGACTGCCTCGAAGGCGGGGCGCGGTGGCAGCGCTTTGCGGATGGTATGGCCGACGAGTTGATCACCGATCTTGCCCGCTTCAGCGATCTGGCCGTAATCGCACGGATCTCGTCCTTTGCCGCCGACACGTCGAAGTCCATCCTCGATGTGGTGGACCAGCTCAACGCGGATTACGTGGTGGAAAGCAGCCTCTCGGCCTGGCCGGACCAGCTCAAGGCGCAATTCCAGCTCATCGACGGGCGCAACGGGCTGCACGTCTGGGCCGAGACCATCGAGCGGCCAGTGACGTTGATGCCGCAGCTTTCGGGCGACATCGCGCTGACGGTGGCCAATCACATCGGCGGACCTTCAGGCGCCATCGTGCGGGCCGAACAGCGCTATGCGGTGCGCCGTCCGCTTTCCGAACTCAACGCGTATGAGCACTACGTGATGGCCTGCCATCTGGAGGAACATTATGATCAGGCGTCGATGCAACGCGGCCTGGCGCATGCCGAGAAGGTCATCGAGCTTGACCCCGAGTTTGCCCGCGGCCATCTGATGCGCTCCATGTTCTGCGACCGCGGCGAGGCCGTCTCAAACGCGCGCAGCCACGAGGAATGGGTCCAGGAAACCGCCCTTTCCGCCGAGAAGGCGCTGAGCATCGACAGCCGCGACCCTTTGATCCTGTCGGAATGTGCACGCGCCTTCGCCAACACCGGCCGCCCGGCCCTGGCCCGCAACGCCGCGGTGCGCGCCGCTGACTTTGCTCAGAACGACTCGCTGGCCGCTCTCAACACCGCGTCCTCGCTGACCCTCGTGGTCGGCGAGTTCGACCTGGCGGAACAGATGCTGGACACTGCCTTCTCGCTCTGCCCCTTGCCAGCCGCCTTCTATGCATTTGCGCGTGGCCGCAACCTGCTCTTTTCAGGCCGCTACGCGGAGGCGGAGGCGGTGGCGGAGACCGGCCCTGACTACGAATCCACCTACGTGATCCGCCTGTTGTCGCAGGCCCTGCAGAACAAGACCGACGCTGCACGAGAGACGCTCCAGGTGCTGCGGGCCAAATACCCGCATTTCGACTTCGACGCATACCCCAAGAACATGGGGATGGTGGCTGAGCCGACCCTGGAGGTCTACCACGAGGCGGTGGCGCGGCTTGGCCTCGATTGAACGCTTAGCGGAGCGGCTCGATCAGTTGCACGGGGCCGGCCTTCAGCAGCAGCAGATCGGCCCAGAACCAAAGCAGAAAACAAAAGATCATCATCGTCGGCAGTGCAATCTCCGACAGCGTGCCGTTGCTGTCGGACAGCGTCAGCGCAAGCGCCGCGATGGAGGGCCCCCGGCTGATGATCACGGCCATGCGGAAGCCTCTGTCGAGCAATGTCTGGCCCGGGACAGAAACGGTGGGCAGCACCGCCGTGCCCAGCTTGCCCCCCGCCAGGAGCACCCCGGCCAGCAGCGCCAGCGCCGTATCGCCCAGCCAGACAAGCGCGACGGTGAGCATGATCGCCGCGATGCCCGCCAGCAGATCGCCCAATTGAACAAGGCGCGGTTGCGGCTGCGCAGCGTCACGCCAGGCGCGGTCATAGAAGACACCGGAAACAAGGAAGAGCCCCATCGCCCCGCTCAGCCAAAGCGCACCCGGGCTGCCCGCGAAATGCGCGGCAAGGGCCGCACCGACGCCCATATCGACACGCAAGTGCACAAGCGGCATGACTGCGCCCGACACCAGCGCAAGCAGATTGCCGATGTTGTAGAGCGCACCGGGCCCCGGTGATCGGATCAAGCCCGCTGACCTCTGGCCAAAGGATGATTTGTCCACATTGCTGCACAAGGCTCCACCCTCCAAAATAACTTGCTAAAAAAGGTGCGCCGCCCGGCTGGACAGCGCAGGTCAGAGCCTACCGCCGACGCCGCAGGGCTTTTTGATGAGTTTTCGTTGAGTCTGTGAGGCTTTCGCCAAATCAAAGGCTTGGGCGAAGCCTCAGACGTGATCAGCCCGCAGCCACGTGGCCAGATAGCGCTCGGGCTTCGGCGTAGCTCCCATCATCGTCTCCCGCCAGGTGGCCTGCTCCGCCTCGATGATCGCCAGCTCCCAGACACAGCCCACCACCGGGCGATGCGCCGTGTCCATCGGCTCTGCCGCCTCGTAGAGCTGGCGATAAATGTGCTGGCAGAGGACCGAGCCCTGCACCCACCACTGCGCCGCAATCGAGATCCCCCAGTCTCCCGGATGGATGATTACAAAGCCGAGATCGTTGCTGTCGCCCATCTCGGCGACCCGGGCGCAGACCTCCTCGGCCAGAAACCGCTCCGCCCGCGCCCGCATCCCGGCGGTCACCTCCTTGCCCGGCGCGGCCAAGCCGTAAACCTTCACACGCAGCGCGCCCACCTCCGCCACCCCGTGGCGGGTCACGGCGCGCGGCGGATAGACCTCTCGGGGGTGATCGCCGTCAGGCTGGCTCATAGCACGGGTCCGATGGTTGCAATCACATTGTGCCAGATGCGCTCATGCCGCGGCCAGGTGAGCACCTCGGCGTGGCGCACCGGGTCAGACCGCGCGATGTAACTTTGCTGCCGCGCCCGCAGATCGCAGGTGATCGCGGCATCCTGCAACAGCATATTGTTCTCGTAATTCAGATCGAAGCTGCGCTGATCGAGGTTGGACGAGCCGACAACACTGACCTGCCCGTCGATGGTCAGGGTCTTGGCATGCAACAGCCCGTCCCGGAACTCATGGATGCGGCACCCGGACGACAAAAGCTTGCGGTAGTAGCTGCGGCTGGCCGCCGCCACGACCCAGCTGTCATTGCGCTTCGGAAAGATCAGGCTGACCGCCACACCGCGATAGGCGGCGGCGCACAGCGCTTCCAACACCGTCGCGTCGGGCACGAAATAGGGCGTGGAGAGGATCAGCTCTTCCTGCGCGCTGGCGAAGAGGCCCGAAAAGAGCTGTGGGGTCGCGCCCCGGCGCTCCGTCGGGCCGTCCCCCATGACCTGCGCCGGGAACCCGCCGGCGACGGACTCGGCGCGCAGCGGCAGCGTCTCGAACTGCTCGCCGGTGGCTTGCAGCCAATCGCTGAGGAACAGGATCTCGTTCTGCGCGACCACAGGGCCCTTGAGGCGCAACATCACGTCGACCCAAGGCGCGTATTTCGCCTTGATGCGGAATTCGGGGTCTGCCGCATTCTGGCTGCCGCAATAGGTGATGGTGCCATCGATCACCGTGATCTTGCGGTGGTTGCGCAAATCGAGCCGGCTGGTCAGCACCGTGCGGACCGGATTTTTCAGCGGCAGGGCAACCGCGCAGCGCACCCCGGCCTCTTCCATGCGCTGCCACAGCTCCGAGCGGACCAGCCCGCGCGAGCCCAGGCCGTCCGCCATCGCGCGGCAGACCACGCCGCGCTCGGCTGCGCGGATCAGGGCGTCGGCAATCGCCGTGCCGGTCGCGTCGGTGAGCCAGATGTAGTAGAGCACGCTCACCCGCTCGGTCGCCGCATCGATGTCCTCGACCAGCCGCGCGGTGGTCTCCGCCTCATCAGCCAGCAGTTCCGCGCAATTGTCCGAGACCGGATGAAAGCCGTTGATCGACGCAGCGTAATGGAAGGCCGGGCGGTAGACCTCGCCGATCAGCGTGTCGGCCGCATCGGGCGTTCCCATGAAGCCCTGCGCCCGTGCCTTCAGACCGTCGAAGACCGCTTTGTGCCGCTTGTCGGCACGGTGGCCGATGTCGATCTCGCCGAAGAGAAAGTAGACCGCGCTGCCGAGGTAGGGCAGCAGGTTCAGCACCACGAACCATGCCAAGCGCGCCGGCGGCGACAGGTCGTCGCGCAGCAGGATGCGCGTTGTGAAGCCCACAACGACAAAGACATGCGCAGCGACGATCAGCCAGATCATAACGACGTCACCGCAAACTGCACATCCACCACGATGGGCAGATGATCCGACGCGCGGCGCGCCAGGTCAGACCGATGCACATGGGCAGCCACCGGCTCGAGCGCGCCTGCCAGAACGAAGCGGTCGAGTGCGGTCACGGGGCGCGCCGCGTGAAAGCTCGGCCCGGGCGAGACCACCTGCGTGCCAGCGTTGAATTCCATCTTGTCGCCGTTCCACTCGTTGAAATCCCCCGCGATGATGACCGGGTGATCGCAGCGATCCAGGTAGGCCTGCAGGGCCGTCATCTGCTTGCGCCGGATCGCCCGGGTCAACCCCAGGTGCACGCCGACCACCTCCAGATCGGGCGGTCCCACGCGCACCGCCACCGCACCCCGCGGCTCGAGCGATGGGATATCGATGCGGGACGTCTCGCGTACCGCAAAGCGCTCCCGCATCAGGATCGCATTGCCGTGCCAGCCGTGGCTCAGCGGCCGCGCGGAGACATCGGCAAGCACGTAGCCCAGCTCGCCCTCCAGCCGGTCGAGCGGCAAAACGCCCTCGCGCGTACCGGTGCGTTTGTCGGCCTCCTGCAGCACCACGACATCGGCGTCGATCTCGGCCAGAACATCGGCTATCCGCTCAGGATCGCGCCGCCAGTCGAGGCCCACGGCCTTGCGGATGTTGTAGCTTGCAATGCGCATCACGCGGCGGTCATCCGGATCGGTCGTGTCCCGCCTGCTGTGCCCATTTCTCATCCCTCTTTCGTGACGCCAAGTCCCAATCTCATCCGCCGGGCCGGCTTTGGCAAGAGCCGGCGCCGCGTGGATGTCTCTTGGCCGATCACAGGCGTGCGTGATCCTCGTGCAGGTTCCGTTTCAAGCGGAAACGAGTGCCATGCGACCGCTGCTCGGCGCGACAGGCCAGAGGCCCCGCAGACGTCGAACCGGGCAGCCACCCGACCAAAGTCGCATTTCGCCGGGCCGCGTCAGATGTGCAATCATGCCGCATGGTATTGGTGCGCGCGCTACTGCTCTGGACCCTCGCGGTCCTGGGACCGGTTTCCGCTCAAGCGGAGCCCACGCCGCGCGACGTGCTGGCACCGCTGATCGTGCCGCCGATGTCGCTCGGCGAAATGATCAGCGATCAGGGTGTCTACGAGCTTCTGAATTCCGGCGGCGCGCATGCAGGCTACGTGTTCGAAACGGAACCCATGGCGCCCCTGCCCGGTTTCTCGGGCGCGCCGATCAACGCGCTGGTGGTGCTCGACCTCGACGGGCGCTTCCTCGACGTTCAATTGCTGAACCACAACGAGCCGATCTTCGTCTCGGGCCTGCCTGAGAAGCTCTTCTTCGACTTTTTCAAGCAGTATCGGGGCCATTCCATTTCGGACAGTCTGGTCGTCGGCTCACCCTATGGCGCCGGCGATGACAGCTCGGCGCTGGTCTACCTCGACGGGGTGACCAAAGGCACCGCCAGCGTACGCATCGCCCATGAAAGCATCCTGGCCGCCGCACTTCAGGTCGCACGCGAGAAGATGGGTGGCGTCTCTGCCGGGCCGCCCGCCTACCCCAACCGCGACCACGACGAAGACCTGACGTGGGACGATCTGGTGGAACAGGGCCTCGTTGTCCGTAAGACCGTGACCAACGCTGAGATCCAGGCGCTCTTTGACGGCACCGTCTGGGAGGATGATGACCCGGAGGCGCTGGACGATCCCAAGGGCATCTACCTCGACCTCTGGCTGGTCGACCTCGGCCCACCGTCGATCGCCCGCGCGGTGCTGTCCGAGGACGGCTTCGCCGCACTGCAGGAGTTCATGTCGATCTCGACGAGCGATGAGCCCCTGCTGGTGATCGAGGCCGGGCGTCACGGCCTTGTGTCAGAGGATTTCGTCCGCAACACGGCACCTGACTGGCTGAGCGCCGAACAGGGCGGGTTCCCGATTGCGCTGCGCGATGCGGATCTGATCATCGAGCTCAACGACGACGTGCCCGACGCGCTGCACGACGCCGCGGATTTCGGCGCGGGGCTGATACTGCGCACCGACCGGCGGCTCGGCTTCGACCCCGCCTCCGACTGGACGTTCAAGGTGAAGGCCGTGCGCGAGCATGGCATGTTCCAGCCCGAGATCGGCTCCGTCTCGCTCGACCTGACGCATCAGACCGACGCACGGTTCTTCTCCCGCCCCGTGGTGCAGGCGCCCAATCCGCCCTGGCTGGAGGCGCTGCGCGGGCGCGCCGTGGATATCGCCATTGCCGCCGTGGCCCTCACCGCGCTCTGCGCCGTCCTGCTGCTGCGGCAGTCCGAATTGGCAGCACTGCGCCACTACACCCCCATACGCCTCAGTATCCTGGCGGCCGTTACGGGCTTCATCGGCTGGTGGGGTCAGGGCCAGCTCTCCATCGTCACGCCGCTCGCCACGCTGCGCGCGGCCCTCGAGGGCGGCTCCTACGCCTTCCTGATCTACGACGCCTTCTCGCTGGTGATCTGGAGCTTTGCGATCCTGGGTCTGGTGCTCTGGGGCCGGGGGCTCTTCTGCGGCTGGCTCTGCCCCTTCGGCGCGCTTCAGGAGTTCGCCAGCCACATCGGGCGCGTACTGGGCATTCGCCAGATCGAGCCCTCGGCCAAGTGGGACGCGCGCCTCAACTGGCTCAAATACGGCGTGCTCGCGGCCCTTGTGGCGGTGGTGTTCTTCGCCCCCGACTACACGGACAAGGCCGCGGAGGTCGAACCCTTCAAGACCGCCATCACCACCTTCTTTGTCCGCGAATGGTACTACGTGGCATATGCGGTCTTCTGGCTGCTGCTCTCCATGATGCTCTTCAAGGGCTTCTGCCGCTATGTCTGCCCACTCGGGGCTTTCCTGGCCATCGGCGGGCTGATCCGAGGCCGGAACTGGATTCCGCGCCGCGCCGCCTGCGGCAGCCCCTGCCAGCTCTGCAAGGTCAAGTGCCGCTATGGCGCGATCAAACCAACCGGCGAGATCCGCTATTCCGAGTGCTTCCACTGCCTCGACTGCGTGACCATCCACGACGACCGCGCCCAATGCGTGCCACTGATCCTTGCGGACCGGGCCGGGACACGCAGACGGGTGGCTGCCGAATGATCTCCCGGCGTCGCTTCCTGACGATCAGCTGTGCCGCTTTGGCGGCGCCCGCCCGTGCCGCGGGTGTCACAACCCGCTGGCACGGGCGGGCGTTGGGCGCGGATGTCAGCGTCGCGATCCGCGGCCCTGCCGAGATTGCCGAACCCGCGCTTGAGGAGGCACTGCGCCTGATCGCCCGCGTCGAGGCGCTATTCAGCCTCTACGATCCGACCAGCCTGCTGGTGCGGCTCAATCGTATGGGTCACCTCGCAGCACCGCCCGTCTATATGCTGCGCCTCTTCGAAGTCAGCAAGGCCATGCACGTTGCGACTGACGGGCTCTTCGATCCGACCGTCCAGGCGCTCTGGCAAAGTCACGCTCAGGGCCGACCACTGGCCGAGGCCTACCCGACCGTCGGCTGGCAGCGCGTGCAGTTCGACCGGACCGAGATTTCTCTTGCCGCCGGACAGCAGCTGACCTTCAACGGGATCGCACAGGGCTATGCGACCGATCTGGTCAGCGATGCGCTGCGCGCCGCCGGTCTTTCCGATATCCACGTCAATATCGGAGAGCACGCCGCCTTTGGGCCCGCGCGCCGGCTTGGCCTTGCGGACCCCGTCCATGGCCACCTGGGGCATCTGACCCTGCAAAACAGCGCCATCGCCACGTCGAGCCCAGCAGCGACCCGTGTGGGCGATGCCACTCACATCCTCGGGCCTCAAGGCGCCGAACCGCGCTGGTCGACGGTGTCCGTCATCGCCACGCGGGCCGCCGAGGCCGATGCGCTATCCACGGCGCTCTGCCTTGCGCCTCTGTCGCTGATGGAAAGGCTGCGGACCCTGCCAGGCGTTCGGCGCATCGTCGCGGTTGCATCAAACGGCGATCTGATCACGCTCTGAAACGCAAAAAGCGCCGTCCCTCTTTGGGACGGCGCACTGTTTTAGCACCTAACTTGACCTAAGCGGCAGCCTCCACCGCACGTTTGGTCATGACGCCGACCAGATGCGCACGATAGGCTCCGGTGCCATGCAAATCCGAGATCATGCCATCGCCCGACACCGCCAGACCGCCCACCGCAGAGGCCGAGAACTCCGACGACAGTGCCGCCTCGGCCTCCGACCAACGGAACACCCCATCCTCGGAGGCGCCGGTCACCGCGACCCGCACACCGTCTGCAAACTTCGCGACAAAGACGCCGACCAACGCAAAGCGCGAGGCGGGCTGCACGAATTTCTGATAGTTGGCCACCTCCGGTATCGGGAACCGCACCTCGGTGATGAGTTCGCCCTCCTCCAGCGCTGTGCTGAACATGCCCTGGAAGTAGTCGTCCGCCGCAATCTCGCGCGTATTGGTGACAATTGTCGCACCCGAGCCCAGCACCGCTGCCGGGTAACAGGCGGATGGGTCGTTGTTAGCGAGCGACCCGCCGATGGTGCCGCGGTTGCGTACTGCCGGATCACCGATATGGCTCGCCATCGCAGCCAGCGCAGGATACTGCGTGGCCTCCCGCGCCACGGTGGCGTGTGTTGTGGCACCGCCCACGCAGAGCCGCCCGTCATCGCCGGTGCACACCCCCTTCATCTCCGCCACGCGACTGAGGCTCACCAGCACAGAGGGGCTCGCCAAGCGCTGCTTCAGCGTCGGGATCAGCGTCTGACCCCCTCCCAACGCCTGCGCCTCGTCCCGCCCCATCGCAGCCACCGCATCCGCGACCGTGCCCGGGGTCTCCACATCAAAGTTATACATCTCGTCGTCCTTTCCATTGGCCAGCGCGAGCGCAACAACGACTTCTTCTGGCCCAAAGTATCCCGGGGGGAGCGGCCCGGCAGGGCCGCCGGGGGGCTGGCCCCCCGCCCCGCTCAGATCATGTGTTCATCGCCGCCCAGACGCGTGCCGGGGTCGCCGGCATGTCCAGATGGTCCACCTTGTGACCGCCCGACTGCAGTGCATCGATGATCGCATTGATCACCGTGGGCGGCGAGCCGATGGCCCCGGCCTCGCCACAGCCCTTCACGCCCAAGGGATTGTGCGTGCAGGGCGTCTGGCAGGAGTGATCGACCACATAGTGATCCATCGCTGGCAGGTTGTCCGCCCGTGGCATCGCGTAGTCCATATAGGAGGCGCTCAGCAACTGCCCGTTCTCGTCATAGGAACAGTTCTCCAACAGCGCCTGACCGATGCCTTGCGCGATCCCGCCATGCACCTGGCCTTCGACAATCATCGGGTTGACCACATTGCCGAAGTCATCCGCACTCGCAAAACGCTCGATGGTCACCTCACCCGTGGCCGGGTCCACCTCCACCTCGCAGGTATAAGCGCCCGCGGGATAGGTGAAGTTGCTTGGATCGTAGAACGCCGTCTCCTCCAGCCCAGGCTCGATGTCCTCCAGCGGGTAGTTGTGCGGCACATAAGCGGCGAGCGTCACGTCCCCCCAGGCCACGGATTTATCCGTGCCCGCGACGCTGAACGCTCCATCCTTGAGCTCGATATCGCTCTCGGAGGCTTCCAGCAGGTGGCTCGCGATCTTCTTGGCCTTGGCGATGATCTTCTCGGTCGCCCGTACCATGGCCGAACCCCCCACCGCGATCGAGCGCGAGCCATAGGTGCCCATGCCCATCGGCGTGTTGGCCGTGTCGCCATGCACCACTTCGATCATGCTTTCATCGATGCCGATCATATCCGCGATCACCTGAGGGAAGGCCGTCTCGTGGCCCTGCCCGTGGCTGTGCGAGCCGGTCATCACCACAAGCCCGCCCGTGGCATTCACCCGAACCGTGGCGCTTTCATAGAGCCCTGCACGGGCACCCAGCTGACCCACGAGGTTCGACGGCGCAATGCCGCAAGCCTCGATGAAGCAGTTGATGCCGAAGCCACGCAGCTTGCCCTTCGCCTCGCTCTCGGCCCGCCGGGCGGCAAAGCCATCCCGATCCGAGAGCTCCAGCACCTTGTCCATCGTTGCATGGTAGTCGCCCGTATCGTACTCGACGGCCACCGGCGTGGCATAAGGGAACTCGGTGATGAAGTTCTGCCTCCGCAACTCCACCGGGTCGACCCCCAACTCCCGCGCGGCCTTGTCGATCACCCGCTCCAGCTGGAACGTCGCCTCGGGCCGGCCGGCGCCGCGATAGGCATCGACAGGCACAGTATTCGTAAACACCGCCTTCACGTTCACATAGATCAGCGGCGTCTTGTAGTTGCCAGCCATCAGCGTGCCATGCAACCAGGTCGGAATCGACGGCGCGAAGGTGCTGAGGTAAGCGCCCATATTCGCGTAGGTCTCGGTGCGCACGGCGGTGAAGTTGTTGTCGCCATCGAGCGCCAGCTCGATCTTGGTCACGTGATCGCGGCCATGGGCGTCGGACATGAATGCTTCCGAGCGCGACGACGTCCATTTGACAGCGCGATTGCAGGCCTTGGCGGCAAAGGTGCAGAAGGCCTCCTCCTGGTAATGGAAAATCTTCGTGCCGAAGCCTCCGCCCACGTCCGGCGCCACCACCCGCAGCTTGTGCTCGGGAATGCCCAGCACGAAGGCACCCATCAGCAGGCGGATCACATGCGGGTTCTGCGAGGTGGTGTAGAGCGTCGACTCATCCGTGCCACGGGCATAGTCACCCACCGCCACACGCGGCTCCATCGGGTTGGCGACCAGCCGGTTGTTCACCAGCTCCAGCGTCGTCACATGCGCGGCCTTCTCGAAAGCCTCATCGGTGGCCGCCTTGTTCTCTTCCACAAAGCCCCAGTCGTAGCAAAGGTTCGAGGTCAGATCGTCATGCACCTTGACGTCGTTGTTCGCCACCGCCGCTTTCATGTCGACAACGGCCGGAAGCTCGTCGATGTCGAGCACGATGGCCTCGGCCGCATCGCGCGCCTGCTCCAACGTGTCCGCCACCACCGCGGCGATGGGCTCGCCCACATGGCGGACCTTTCCGTGGGCCAGAATCGGGTGGCGTGGCTCCTGCATGGGCTGGCCATGCTTGTCCGTGACCTGCCAGCCGCAGGGCATGCCACCCACCGCTTCGAAGTCCGCGCCAGTGAAGATCTTCACGACCCCGGGCATACCCTGTGCGGCGCTGGTATCGACCGAGTTGATCGTGCCATGCGCGATATCCGAGCGCAGGAAAGCCACATGAGCCTGCCCGTGGATGTTGATGTCGTCGGTGTAATTGCCGGCGCCGGTCAGAAACCGTACGTCCTCGCGCCGCTTGGAACTGGCGCCAATGCCTCCGTCTTTCGGCATATCCTTCCTCCCTGTCAAACGGTGGCCTGAAAGCCCACCTTACCTGTTGGTTGCACGGGTCTCGCCCCAGAGGCTGACACCTGTGCGTTTTGTTTCGCGCGCAACTGACAGGTGGGGTGGGCTTTCAGGCCACCCTCCCCGGCGCGCATCGACGCTATTCCGCCGCGACCGGTGCCACCTCCTGACCGGAGGCCGCCATGATCGCCTTGACAATGTTGTGATATCCGGTGCAGCGGCAGATGTTGCCTTCGAGATAGTCCCGCACCTCCGCCTCGCTTGGTTTGGGGTTCTCCTTCAGCAGCGCTGCCGCCGACATCACCATCCCGGGCGTACAAAACCCGCACTGCAGCCCGTGATGGTCCTGGAACGCCTGCTGGATCACGCTCAATGAACCGTCGGCATTTGCCATGCCCTCGACCGTCGTCACTTCAGACCCCGCGGCCTCGACCGCCAGCATCGTACAGGCTTTCACCGCCTCGCCATCCACATGCACCACGCAGGCGCCGCATTGGCTCGTATCACATCCCACATGGGTGCCCGTGAGCTTCAATTCATCGCGCAGGAAAGACGAGAGCAGCGTCCGGCCTTCCACTTCGCCGGACGCCGCGCGCCCGTTCACCGTCATTTCAATCTTGGTCATTCATACCTCCCTGGATTGAACCCACCTAACCAGACACCATCGAGCGGAACCAGCCTTTCTTGGGGGCCTCCGCCTCGTCCGATGTCGCATCGTCTGCCGCGGAAGGCTCTGCCGGCCCTTCCACAGCCTCCCGGAACCGCTCGAAGAACTGATCCGCCATCTTGCGGGCAAAGCCGTCGATGATCCGGCTGCCGAGCTGTGCAAGCTTGCCGCCGACCTTGGCCTCGACCTCATAGTCCAGCCGGGTGCTGCCGTCCTCCCCGACAAGGCGCACATCGGCCCCGCCCTTGGCAAAGCCCGCAGCACCCCCCTTGCCTTCGCCGACCAGACGCAGGCTCTCGGGCGCGACGCGATCCTGCAACTGCACTTCGCCTTTGAACGTCGCCTTCACCGGCCCCACCTTCTGCACCACCGTAGCGGCAAAGCCGTCCTCAGGCGAGCCCGTCATCTCCTGGCAGCCCGGGACGCACTCCTTGAGCACATCCGGGTTCAGCAGCGCCGCCCAGACCGTCTCGCGGTCAGCGGCAATGGTGATCGATCCGGACATTTCCATATCGGTCTCCTCCTGTCTCCGACCTGACGTTACGGTCTGTCCTGGCGTCGCGATATAAGACCAATGGATAGGTCTAGCGGTCGGGCGGCAGAAAACTCAAACCATAGGCTTCGTAAATCCCCGCGATGCGGCCGTCGTCCAGCGCTGCACGGATGGCGTCATCGACGTCATAGGCCAGCGGGCGGTAACGGTGGTTCACACCCACCCCCAGCGTCCAAGTGCCCACCGCAAACCCGGGCAGAGGCGGCTGGTGCAGACCGAGGCCCTCCGTCATCCCATGCTCGAGCTGCGCCCGCGGCCCCATCGCCGCCTTGACCTCACCCGTGGCCAGCGCACCCATCGCCGCCTCCATATCCGGATAGCGCCGGATATTGGCGCCGAGCTGTCCGCCCGCGAGACCGGAGAGATAGAAATCCGCAATGGAATCATTCTCCACCGCCACCGTGTCAAAGCGGAAGTAGGCGGGCACGGGCCTGTCCTCCGGATAGGCCTCCGCACGATAAGCGATCGCAATCGTCTCGGTCTGATACTGCCCGGTGAAGACGACCTGCTCGACCCGGCAGGCAAAGGCCGAATCGTAGGGCACCCGCATCATCACGTTGGCGATCCGCCCGCCAATCAGCGCGCCACGCCACAGGTTGTTGCGCAAATCCGCATCCAGATTCTCCGCCGCAGCCACGAAGTTGAACCGCGCCTCGACCCCGATGTACTCAGCAATCAGCCGCGCAATCTCCACGTCGACGCCCCGAGGCTGCCCCCCGTCCTCCCATGAATAGGGCGGATAATCCTCGTAGACCGCAAAGAGCATATGCCCCTGCTCGATGATCTGGTCGAGCTCCTGCCCGACGATATCCCGGCTGGCGTTCTGGGGCCGCGCCTGCGGCACGTGATCCGCGCAAGGGTCATTTGCCCAAACGGGCGCGGGGTCGGCCAGCAGGCCGACCCCAAGACTGAGGGCCATCATCAGGGAGAAAAGCTTCATGCCCGCCAGTCTGTTCGCTCAATGCGCGGCTGACAAGCCGATCGTCAGGATCTCGGCCGCACGCTTGTAGGCCGCGGGTGTGCCGTCGACCACCTTGCTCGCCCGAAGCGCAATGCTGTCCGCCACCGGCGCGCCCGATAGCGTCTCGATCTCCGACGCGATTTCACTCAGCCGTGCCTTGGCCGCATCCGGGTCGGCGCCGGCAGGGTCCTCGGCCCAGGCGGCAAACTGGTCGCGCATCTCTTTCAACTCATCGGCGCGCTCGTCGACCATGTCCTGATCGGGCCGCGTCTCGATGTAGGTGCGGATCGCCCAGGCCGCTTTCTGACCAAGCAGATCACCGAACGCGGGCATCTTGGTGATGCCATTCTGCGTATAGCCCTCCACGAACCGCTCCATGTACCACTCATCGCCGTATTCTTCCGCCTCCAGGAAGCGCAAGTCCGGCGCCAATCCGCCCGAAATCACCTCGAGCCCGTGGCAACGTGCGCAATTCTGATTGTACCCCGAGGCGCCGATCGTGATCGCCGTCTGCCAAACCTCCTCTCCCACCGCCTCGGCGCGATAAGGGTTCTCGATCAACCATTCCTCGCCCACATCGGGCAGCGCATCGGTGTTGACCGGCTGCGGCGCCACATCGCCATGGGCCAGTGCCAGCGAGGCTGCGCAGACCAGCGCGCCTGTCGTTGTCCCTACCTTCAGCATCGTGAAAGTCCTCCTCTCCGAAGTTGCATCCGGTCTAGCGCGGCGGAGGACACGCCAACAATGCGACCTTGGTCTTGAGACAGGCGTCTCGGGGCGATTTCCAATTGGACATTGGTCGCATAGCGCCCCCACGCAGGGTCGGTCATCCTGTCGCCGACTGGGAGGAGTCATGCTGAAACACCTGCTCGCTTCGGCGATTTTCACCGCACTCTGTGGCGCGGCCATGGCCGAGACGCTGGAGGTTCCGCTGGTCTGGCTGCGCCATGCAGAGCCCGAACGCCCGGTGCTCTCCAACCTCGACCCGATCCCGGAAGATCGTGGGCGGGCCGGGGCCGAGTTGGGTCTTGCAGACAACCTGACGACCGGCAAATTCCTTGGTCAGGACTACAGTCTCGAGATTATCGAGATCGCCGCCGAGGACGACCCGCTGCCCGACGCCCGCGCCGCCCTGGGGCGCAGCTCATTCGTGGTGCTTGATGCGCCCGCGGCAACCCTGCTCGCCATTGCCGATCTGCCCGAAGCGCAGGGCGCGGTACTCTTCAACGCCTCCTCCTCCGACATGTCGCTGCGCGGTGCGGATTGCCGCGCGAACCTGCTGCACACCAAGACCAGCTTTGCCATGCAGACCGACGCACTGATGCAATTTGCACAGGCCAAGCGCTGGACCGACCTCGTGATGATCACCGGCAACGCACCCGAGGACGCCGATTTCGCCGCGGCGCTGACCGCAAGCGCCATAAAGTTCGGGCTCGAGATCGCCCAAACAAAGCCCTGGATCTTCGATGCCGACATGCGCCGCAACGCCGCCCAGGAGGTCCCGCTCTTCACGCAAGACTTGGCCGATCACGACCTGCTGCTCGTCGCCGATGTGGCCAATGATTTCGCCCGCTACATCGCCTATAACGCCTGGGAGCCCCGCCCCATCGCGGGGTCGGAGGGGCTGCGGCCGGTGTCCTGGGCGCCGGTGGTCGAACAATGGGGGGCGGCCCAGCTGCACAGCCGCTTTTCCGATCTCGCCAGCCGCGACATGACCCCGCGGGACTACGCCGCCTGGGCCGCGGTGCGTGCGGTGGGCGAGGCGGTCACCCGCACCAACTCCGCCGACCCCGCCACCCTCCGCGCCTACCTGCTCTCGGACGCCTTCGAACTTGCGGGCTTCAAGGGCCGCCCGCTGTCGTTCCGGTCGTGGAATGGCCAGCTGCGCCAGCCCATCCCGCTCGTCACCCGCGCGGCCCTCGTGGCGCAAGCCCCGCTCGAGGGGTTCCTGCACCAGCGCACCGAACTTGACACCCTCGGGATCGACCAACCCGAGACCACCTGCACCGCCTTCGACTAGCCCCTTCACCTGTCCCCAAATACTCCGGGGAGTGTGAGGGGCTGGCCCCTCACGACCGCCAGAAAAAGGAGACGCGCCATGACATACAAACCGATCCTCCTCGCCATCCCCCTTCTTGCCACGCCCGCCGTCGCCGACGAAATGTGGATTTCCAACGAGAAGGACGACACGATCAGCGTGATCGACATCGAGACGCTGGAGGTCGTACGCACCATCGAGGTGGGCGAGCGCCCCCGCGGCATCACCTTTTCGAAAGACTACTCGGTGCTCTATGTCTGCGCCTCGGACAGCGACACCGTCCAGGTGATCGACCCCGAAAGCGGCGAGGTGCTGCACGAATTGCCCTCGGGCGAGGATCCTGAGCAATTCGTGCTGCACCCGGACAACCGGCATCTCTATATCGCCAATGAAGACGATGCGATCACCACCGTGGTCGATACTGAGACTCGCACGGTCGTGGCCCAGATCAGCGTCGGGATCGAGCCCGAAGGCATGGCCGTCAGCCCCGATGGCACCATCGCCATCACCACCTCCGAGACCACGAACATGGCCCATTGGATCGACACCGAGACACAGGAGCTCTTTGCCAACACGCTGGTCGACAGCCGCCCGCGGCACGCGGAATTCATCAAGGACGGCACCGAGCTCTGGGTCAGCGCCGAGATCGGCGGCACCATTTCGGTCTTCGACGTGGCAACACAAGAAGAGATCACCAAGATCGACTTCGCCGTCGACGGCGTGCACCCCGACCGGGTGCAGCCTGTCGGCTTCGAGATGACCGCTGGCGATACCCACGCCTTCGTGGCCCTCGGGCCCTCCAATCACGTGGCGGTGGTCAACGCAGACACCTATGAGGTCGAAGACTACATCCTCGTGGGCCGCCGCGTCTGGCACATGGATTTCAACGCCGACCGGTCCTTGGTCTTCACCACGAACGGGGTATCGGGCGATGTGACCGTGATCGACGTGGCCAGCCGCGAAGCGATCAAGTCGATCAAGGTCGGCCGCTTCCCCTGGGGTGCCGCCTTCCGCCCAACTGATAATTAACGCCGCCCTACCGGCCCGCGCGCTGCGAACCGACGTGATACCGACGCGATACCGATACGCCACCGACGCCACTTTTGGCTCCGCTTTTCGGCGGTCCATTGTCCAACGGTCGAGGCGCCGCCACCGGGCCAAGACATCAACACATTGATTATACGACGTAAAAAGGCGACCCTGTTCTGCGACCTCAAACCAAGAGCAACACCCGCGCCCCTGTGATATACTGCCCGCTATGAAACAGCTCCTGATCCCGCTCCTTATTCTGGCATCCCCGCTCACCGCCGAGGACATCGACCCAGGCGGCACGCTCAACCCCTCCGAGATGACCTGGGAATCCATGCTTGAGCGCGCCGAACGCGGCGAGACGGGGATGGTGCTCTGCGCCTCCGGCTACATGATCACGAAGAAGGGCGACCACGCCGCCGCGCGCCGCCTGTTCCAGCGCTGCGCCGAAGCGGGCTACACCGGGGCGATGACCTGGATGAGCCAGCTCGACAACAACGGGCTGGGCGGCGCCTACGACCCCGACGCTGCCGCCGAATGGGACCGCAAGGCAGCGGACCTCGGCGACCCGGTGGGCAAGTTCAACCATGGCCTCAACCTGATGCGCGGCCACGGCACCGCACGGGACGAGGTGCTCGGGCGGCGGTTCGTCGATGAGGCCGCGCGCGACGGGCTGGCCGTCGCCAAACGGCTGCAAGAGGCGGGCTACGACCTCGACGAGGTCACGCCGGATGCCGACAGCTGGAAGTATGCGCCGGTTTTCTAGGGCACGACGCCGGCCCCCTGCACAACCAAGGGGCAAGCGCCCTCCCCCCATCGAGGGGGATCGGGCGCTGCCCGGCGGTGCCGCCGGGGGAGCAGTCGGAGGCCTCGGGACAGGCGTTCAGCGCGCGATAGCTCCCATGCTCAGCGAATGACCATTCTCGGCAGCCAATGGCTGTCCGGGTCGGCCTCCGCCAGATCGACCTCCCGGATGGGGCGCAGTTCACCCGCCGTGGGCGGTACAGCGAGAAGGTTCATGTTCATCTCCTGCATGCGCCCAACGAGACCTGCGCCGCCTGCTTCCAGCCGGGAGAAGACCCCGTTCCACATATCGATCCCGTAGTTGGCCTTGCCGTTCCAGACGAACAGGAAATCATATTCAAGATCGGTTAGGTCTTCGGAGATACCCCCTTGAACATCATAAGGATAGGGCACATGGCACCAGGTCTTCTCCGCGCTCTCGATGCACCGAAATGGCCACATGGACAAGAAATGATCGGAGAAGACCGCGTCGTTCAGCACCACGAGATAACTCTCCGCTGGCCCGGCCAGCGTCGCGGTCTCGATCCGGGTGCCATCGGCCTCTTTCAGATAGACGATCGCCCTGTCCAGCTCAGCCGCACCACACAGCCCCGGACAAAGCGCCATGTCGCACCCTCCCTCCCTCCCGTCGCTGCATGCTGGGCCACAGCGCCTGTTTGGGGCAAGCCGGGGCGCATACGACCTTTGGCCAATTTAGATTGTCTGCCGTTCCTCCGATACTGCTCGCAGGTTGTCCCGTGCCATGAGGAAAGGTGCGCAGCCTCATACCGACGATTGGGAGGAAACCGATGAACAGGTTTATCAAAGCCGCCGTCATCTGCCTGCTGGCAGGCACCGCGGCACATGCAGAAGTCACAGAAGAGATGCTCGCCAACGATCAGGCGTCCACCGGGGACGTGCTGACCAACGGCATGGGACGTCACCTCCAGCGCTACTCGCCGCTGGACATCCTCAACAAGGACAATGTGAAAAACCTCGTGCCCGCCTGGGCCTTCTCCTTGGGCGGCGAAAAGCAGCGCGGGCAGGAGACACAGCCGCTGGTGCATGATGGCGTGATGTATATCACCGGTTCCTACAGCCGGATGTATGCCATCGACGTGAAGACGGGCCAGGAGATCTGGCAGTACGACGCGCGCCTGCCCGAAGGCATCCTGCCCTGCTGCGACGTGGTCAACCGGGGGGCTGCGATCTATGGCGACATGGTCATCTTCGGCACGCTGGACGCCCGCATCGTTGCGCTGAACAAGGACACCGGCGACGTGGTCTGGCGCAAGAAAATCGCCGACTACAAGGCGGGGTACAGCTACACCGCCGCGCCGCTGATCGTGAACGGGCTGGTGATCACCGGCAATTCGGGCGGCGAATTCGGCATCGTCGGCGAAGTGCAGGCCCGAGACGCCATGACCGGCGAGACGGTCTGGACGCGCCCCGTGATCGAAGGCCACATGGGCACGCTCAACGGCGAAGAATCAACCATGACGGGCGAACTCAACGCCACCTGGCCCGGTGACATGTGGAAGACCGGCGGCGGGGCCACCTGGCTCGGCGGCTCATACGATATCGAGACCGACACGCTGGTCTTCGGCACCGGTAACCCGGCGCCCTGGAACAGCCACCTGCGCGGCGCGGGCGCGCCCTCCGACGATGGCATGGGTGACAACCTCTATGCCGCCAGCCGCCTCGGCATCGACCCGGCCACGGGCGAAATCAAATGGCACTACCAGACCACGCCCCGTGAAGGCTGGGACTATGACGGCGTGAACGAAGTGGTTGCCTACACCGACCGCGCGGGCGAGAAACGCTGGGCCACCGCCGACCGCAACGGCTTCTTCTACGTGCTGAACCGCGAAGACGGCGCTTTCGTCAGTGCGGTGCCCTTCGTCAAGGACATCACCTGGGCGGAAGGCATCGACGAGACCGGCCGCCCGATCTTCGCAGAGGACAACCGCCCCGGTGATCCCGCGGCCTCGGCCGATGGCAAGAAAGGCGAGGTCGTGTTCTCCTCGCCCGGCTTCCTGGGCGGCAAGAACTGGATGCCGATGGCCTTCAGCCAGCGCACCGGCAACTTCTATGTGCCCTCGAACGAATGGGGCATGGACATCTGGAACGAGCCCATCACCTACAAGAAGGGTGCCGCCTATCTGGGCTCGGGCTTCACCATCAAGCCCAACTACCAGGACCACATCGGCTCCCTGAAAGCGATCGACCCCGACACCGGCGAGATCAAGTGGGAGTTCAAGAACGAGGCCCCGCTCTGGGGCGGCGTGATGGCGACTGCGGGTGGCCTGGTCTTCACCGGCACGCCCGAGGGTCATCTGATGGCCTTCGATGACGAAACCGGCGAAGTGCTCTGGTCCTTCCAGACCGGCTCGGGCATCGTTGGTCAGCCGATCACCTGGGAACAGGACGGCGAGCAATATGTGACCGTGATCTCCGGCTGGGGCGGGGCTGTGCCGCTCTGGGGCGGCGAGGTGGCCAAGAAGGTCAACTACCTCAATCAGGGCGGCATGCTCTGGACCTTCCGCCTGCCCGAACAGCTGGCCAGCGCGAACTGAGCCGCGGATGACGGCGAATGACATAGGGCGTCCCGCGCGGGGCGCCCTTTTCACATGAGACCTTTGGATGGTTTTCTGGTATGAAGAATACAGTAGGGTGAAGGTATGACGACGGATATTCTCAAGACATCCCGAGACTGGGCGCAGGCGGCAGAGACAGGCTGGATCCTCGTTGTAGACGACCACCCGCTCTTTTGCGACGCGCTGGAGCTCACACTGCGCAGCGTCATGCCCGGCGTGAACGTCAAAACCGCCGACACGCTGGAGCGCGCGCGCGCGCTCCTCGCGGATGAACCACAGCCCCGGCTGGTGGCGCTTGATCTGAACCTGCCCGATGTGGCGGGTGTCGACGGCGTGATCGA
Organism: Roseobacter sinensis; assembly: GCF_025755255.1. GTDB lineage: Bacteria > Pseudomonadota > Alphaproteobacteria > Rhodobacterales > Rhodobacteraceae > Roseobacter > Roseobacter sinensis. Next base: position 373,351 of record NZ_JALIEB010000002.1, read on the forward strand.
GATCGCGCGCGCAGCAGGTGCGGCCCCGGTGCTGGTCGTCTCTTCGATGGATGACGCGCGCATGGTGTCGTCGGTGCTCGCCGCCGGTGCGGCCGGCTTCGTGCCGAAACACAGCCCGCGCGCCAAGCTGGAAGAGGCGATCAACGCCATTGCCGACGGCCAGACCTACCAACCCGAGAGCTTCAGCGCGCCCGAAGAGGACGCGGTGAGCGATGCGGTCACGCGGCTGTCGGACCTGACAGCACAGCAATCCCGCATCCTGCAACTCATCTGCGAAGGCAAGCTGAACAAGCAGATCGCGTTTGATCTCTCGATTGCCGAAACCACGGTGAAGGCGCATGTCACGGCAATCATGCGCAAGCTCGGTGTGCACAGCCGCACGCAAGCGGTTCTGGTCTCGCAACGCGCGCGGTTCAACTCCATCTTGCCTGAGAGCTAGGCTTGCGCCTATCCTCCTTAGCGGGAGGCAAGACCCAATGAAAATGGAAGGTGCGCAAAGCATAGCCGCGTCGGACGCGGTTTCGAAACGATTGTTGGCAACGGTCCATATCTCGGCGGCGGAGACCAATCCGGCACGTTGCTTGAAGGATCGGCTCGCCCACGACACCTGGGCGCAGCTCTTCGTGTTCAGCCCGAACCGCGACGATCTGGAGCGTATCTCCTCCGCCGCGGCAAAGACCTTTCCGGGGACCGCTCTGACAGGCTGTACAACCGCCGGACAGATCGGCTGGAACGGCTATGCCGAGGATGGCGTTTCGGTGGTGATCGGGCTGCCCGCACGCCACTTCGCCACTGAAACGGTCCGGATCGACGATCTGGAAACGCTCGATCCGCAAAGCCTGATCGACCGGCTGGTGCAGGCGCGCACCGCATTGGCGGATCAGCACGCGGACAAGCCCAACGGGTTCGGCTTCATTCTGGTGGATGGCCTGTCGCTCCGCGAAGATGCGCTCGCCGCGACAGTCGCGCCGGCGATGGGCTCCTGGCCGGTCTTCGGCGGCTCCTCCGGCGACGGCACACGGTTCGAGACCACCTGGCTCGCCCATGGCGATCAGCTCAGTACGGGCAGCGCATTGGTGACCTTCGTGCGCACCGCCTGCGAGACCCGTGTTTTCAGCCTCAACCATCTGGAGCCCACCGGACGGCGCATGATCGTGACGAAGGCCGACCCGGAACGCCGCATCGTCAAGGAGATCAACGCCGAACCCGCGGCCCGCGAATACGCGCGGATCGTGAACAAGGATCCCGATCAGCTGGACGAGTTCACCTTCTCGGCCAATCCTGTGGTGGTGCGTCTGGGCGACACGCACCATGTGCGCGCAATCCAGCGGGTGAACGAGGCGGGTGAGCTGGTGTTCTTCGCCGCCATCGACGAAGGCATGGTGCTCAACGTGGCCGAGCCTCAGGGGATTGCGCAACATCTCGACCAGGAGCTCTCCAAGATCAAGGCGGGCCGCGAGGATGTGGACATCTTCGCCTGCGACTGCGTGCTGCGCCGGATAGAAGCCGAGCAGACCCAGGCCACCCGCGATCTCTCCGAGATCATGGCCCGCAACCGGGTCGTGGGCTTTTCCACCTATGGCGAACAGATCGGGCCCTTGCATGTGAACCACACGATGACCGGGGTCATGCTGGTCAACCCCGATCGCTGAGCCATGGACCTCGTCAACCCCTCCGACAGCCTCGAGCGGCAGAACGAGAAGCTGATGCAGATCGCCGAGGCGCTCATGCGCAAGGTCGAGCAGAGCCCGGACCAGACCGGGCTCGCCTATGCGCAGTTCGAACGCGCCGCGATGCTGGAAGAACAGGTCCGCCAGCGCACGGTCGACCTGGAACGCACGCTCGATCTGCTGCACGAATCGAACGCCCGCTTTGCCCTTGCCCGGCAGGAGGCGGAGGACGCCCGCGCCAATCTCGCCGACGCCATTGAAACCATCGATGAGGGCTTTGCACTCTTCGACCAGAGCGACCGGCTGGTGCTCTACAACAGCCGCTTCTGCGAGGCGCTGCGCGATGTGCGCGGCCAGCTCAGCACGGGGCTGGCCTTCGATGACTACATCACCCTGATCAGCACCAGCACCGACCGGGACTGGGCCGCCGACGAAAGCCCCGAAAGCTGGCGCGAAACCAGGATGGAACTGCACCGCAAGGATCACGTGGTGTTCAACATCCGGCTCACGGGCAACCGCTGGATGCAGGTCAGCGAGCACCGCACCGACACCCGCGGCACCGTGATCCTGCAGACGGATGTGACCGAGATCATGCGGCTGGAACGGCAGGAGCGCGACAAGCTGGTGCACAAGCAGGCGCTGATGCTGCGCGCCACGCTCGACCACATCAAGCAGGGTATCTGCATTTTCGACCACCACCGCCGACTGGTCGGCTGGAACCGGCGGATGGAGGATCTCCTGCGCCGGCGCATCGGGCCGACCTTCCGCGGAGGCGACTTCGAGGAGTTGCTGGAGCGGCTGGAGGACCTCTTCACCTATTCCGACCGGATGCAGAAGGCCGATCTCAGCGCGTGGGCGCGCAAAAGCGCCGGCCGTGACCCGTTGAGCTTCGAGGTGCTGCGCGACGACGATGCCATTTTCGACGTCTTCATGCAGGAGATGCCAGACCGCGGCTTCGTGATCAGCTTCACCGACATCACGCGGGAGCGTCAGACCTCCAGCGCCTTGCGCGAACTCAACGAGACGCTGGAAAAGCGGGTCTCCGAACGCACGATCGAGCTCGGCAAGGCGCTGGAAGCGGCCAAGCGGGCGAATGCCTCCAAGACACGTTTCGTCGCCGCTGCCTCGCATGATTTGCTGCAACCGATGTCGGCAGCCAAGCTCTACACCTCCGTGCTCGAAGACCGGGTGAGCGGCGACCCCGACCGCGAGCTGGTGCGCAAGACCACCTCGGCGCTTGAAAGTGCCGAAGCGATCATCACCGCACTGCTCGACATCTCCAAGCTGGATCTCGGGCTCGCGACCTATGATGTCACGTCGGTGGATCTCAACCGGGTCTTCACGACGCTCTACAACGAGTTCGCACCGCTGGCATCGGCCCGCGGGCTCGACCTGCGCTTTGTGCCGACCTCGGCGAAGGTGCGCAGCGACCAATCCTACCTCTACCGTATTCTGCAGAATATCGTGAGCAATGCGATCCGCTACACGACCGGGCGCAAGATCCTCGTGGGCGTCCGGCAGATGGCAGGGTCCGTGCGGATCGACATTTGCGACCAGGGCCCCGGTATCTCCGCCGAAGACCAGAGCGTGATTTTCCAGGAGTTCCGGCAGCTCAAGAAGGCGCGCGGCGATCAGGTCGGCCTCGGCCTCGGCCTCGCCATTGTCGACCGCGCCTGCAAGATGCTCGATCACGAACTGACGCTGTGGTCCGAGTTGGGGCGCGGCAGCTGCTTCTCCGTGGGGCTGAGGGCGTCCCGTGGCGTCGCCGCAGGACAGACCCCTGCGCCGTCACCCGCCGCGAGCCAGTCGACACAGGGGCGTCTGATCGGGTTGGTGGAAAATGATGCCGCTCTGCGCAACTCGATCTCGCTTACCATCGAGGCGCTCGGATCGGATGTGCTGCAAAGCCCCAGCGCCGAGGAGGCATTGGAGCTTTACGAAGAGCTTGGGGTGGTGCCGGATTGCTTCGTCCTCGACTATCAGTTGGGCGACGGCCTGCGCGGGACCGATCTGGTCCTGCATCTGCGCCAACGTTACGGCGATCTGCCGATCACGATCATCTCCGCTGACCGCTCGCGAGAGCTGGCCGAGCGCTGTGCCGTGCTGAATGTCGGGCTCGCGCACAAGCCGCTCTCCCGCGCTGTATTGGCCGATTTTCTGACGTCCGTGCCGCGCGCCACCTGACTGGCTCCCCTAGCGGACCGGAGGGAGTGGCGTTCCGTGAATCCAAGAGGATCCTACGGAAGGCCAGAGGCCGGCCCCCGACCCTGGGTGGGGAAGAAGCCCCCTCCCGCAGGGAGGCTCGGGGGCTGGCCGGCGGTGCCGGACCGGCGCAAGGTTTGATGCTGTGATCGGATTTCCGGGCCGCTGCTCTCGCGGAGAAGTGAACGGAGGCACCCGAGTCGGCAATCTATCGTCGATAGACGTACTCAGGCGCCTCAACGCCTTGGCGGTCTTCCGCGAGCAGCGCATCGAGGGTCGCCCGCCCAGGCGATTTGCGACACACCGGGTCGGGGGCTGTTGCATCACCCAGGATCGCCATCGCCTGACAGCGGCAACCGCCGAAGTCGATATCCCGCCGCTCGCACCCCTGACAGAGTTCCGGCATCCAGTCGGTGCCGCGAAAGGCGTTGAAGGCCGGACCGTCGTACCAGATATCGCGGAGAGGCCGCGCCTGCACCTGGTCGAACTCCAGCCCCGGGATGATCGCCGCGGCGTGGCACGGCAACACCGTGCCATCGGGCGAGACGTTCAGCCCGGTGGACCCCCAGCCGTTCATACAGGCTTTGGGATAATCCGAATAGTAGTCCGGCGGCACGAAGTCGATCACCAGCTGCCCGCGCAGCCGCTCCACGGCCTCCGCCACCGTTCGCTTGGCCTCAACCACCTGCTCGGCGCGCGGCTGCAGGGCGGCGCGGTTGGTCAACGCCCAGCCCTGGAACTGCACACAGGCGATCTCGATCCGCCGCGCGTTGAGCCGCAGCGCCATCTCGATGGTCGCGGGCAGATCATCGAGGTTTTCCCGGTGCATCACCGCGTTCAGCGTCAGGGGAAAGCCGATCTGATCGATCAGCTCGGCCACATGCATCTTGCGCTTGAACCCGCCGGTGTAGCCACCGATCCGGTCCGCCATCTCGGCGGTGATACCTTGCAGCGACAGCTGAACATGGTCGAGCCCGGCGTCATCCAGCGCCCGCAACCGCCGCTCATTGAGACCGATGCCAGAGGTGATGAGGTTGGTGTAAAGCCCCGCCTCCCGCGCCGCGATCACCAGCTCCACAAGGTCCGAGCGGGACGCCGGTTCGCCCCCCGAGAGATGCAACTGCAGCACGCCGAGATCAGCCGCCTGCCGGAACACATCCGCCCAGGTCTCGGTCGAGAGCTCCGTCTCCTTTGCCGCCAACTCCGTGGGGTTCGAGCAGTAGGGACAGGCGAGCGGACAGCGGTGCGTGAGCTCGGCCAGCATCGCCATGGGAGGGTTAGGCGCTGCGCACATGCACGAACCCCCTCTCCCGCAGATCCTGCAAATAGGCGATCACATCGGGCTCGATTACCTCGCGCTCCGCCTCATAGGTCTGCGCCAGATCGTCGGAAATCTGCGCGATCGAGGCCTCGCCGTCCGTCCGCTGCAAAATCGCGAGACCGATCTGGTCGAGCATCAGCACCCGCTCCGGCCCCAGCAGCACATCCACCTTCCGCACGGTGTCGAAGTGGCAGCGCACGCCGCGCGGCAACAGGGGGACATCCTCGGCCTGCATCACAGCAGACCTTCGCCGGGCTGCCAGCCGCCGGGCGGAATGCGCCCGGGCTCCACATAGGCGGAGTAGAGCGCATCAAGCTGCGCCCAGAGAACCTCTGTCTTGAAGGTCAGCGCGCGGGCTGCCGCATCCTGATCCGCCTGCGTCACCGCATGATCGAGCACCCACTTGAGCCCGAAGGCCACGTCCTTCGGCGCTTCCTTCAGCCGGTTCTGGAAATAAGACATCGTTTCGGCATTGGCGAAGTCGTAATGCTCGAACAGCCCCGCGATGCGCTCCGAATGGATCTTCGGCGCAAAGAGCTCCGTGAGCGAGGAGGCCACCGCCGGCAACAGCGGCTCGTCGCGCACAAAGCGCACGTAGGCATCCACCGCAAAGCGCGTCGCTGGCAGAATACCCACCTCCGAGGCCACATAGTCCGGGTCCAGCCCCACGCCTTCCGCCAGCTTCAGCCAGCGCGCGATGCCCCCGGTCCCGGGCTCCGTGCCATCATGATCCTCGATCCGGCTGCGCCAGATGCGCCGCAGGTTCGGGTCCGTGACCCGCGACATGAAGGCCGCGTCCTTCATCGGGATGCGCGTCTGGTAGTAGTACCGGTTGATCACCCAGGCCCGCACCTGATCGGGGGTGCAGCCGCCCGAATGCAGCAGCTGATGGAACGGATGCTTGTCGTGATAGCGCGCATCTCCGATCTGGCGCAGGCGCGCCTCGAAGGTTTCTCGGCTCGGGGCATGTATAGTCATAACATGATCTCCATCCCGTCGTAGGCAATCTCCCAGCCGCGTGCTTCAACCTCGGCGCGCTCGGGGCTCTCGGGCTGCAGGATCGGGTTGGTGTTGTTAATATGGATATAGACCTTGCGCCCCTCAACACCCGCCAACCGCTTTAGACTGCCCTCGGCACCGTTCAACGGCAGATGCCCCATCCGCGCGCCCGTCTTCTCCCCGGTGCCGGTCTGCTGCATGTCGTCATTGTTCCACACCGTCCCGTCGAAGAGCAGCAAATCAGCGCCCTCCAACCGCTCCAGCAGCCAGTCCGGCACCTTCGCGCAGCCGGGGATATAGATCGCCCGCGCCGCCTCCGTTTCAAGGATCAGACCCACCGTCTGCTCGCCCGCCTCTTCGAGGTTCAGCGTGTCCCCTTCGAGAAACAGCGCGACCTTCCCCGGCACCGAAAACGCCGTAGTCCTGAGGCCCGGCGCCGCCTCGAAGGGCGCTTCCAGCTCGATCCGGTGCCGCGCGACCAGCTCCGCATCCAGCACGTTGAAGACCGAGTTGCTCTCGAGGATCTCCAGCCCCGAGGCCGTCGCATAGGTGGTGAACGGCGTCTTCTCGCGCAGTGTCAGCAGGCCCGCGATATGGTCGATGTCGCCATTGGTCAGAACCACCGAGGCAATCGGCGTGCCCCGCAGCGCGCCGGGGTGCATCTGTCGGACCCGCTGAACCTGCGCACGGATATCGGGCGAGGCATTAAGTACCGCCCAGTCCGACCCATTCGCCGAAACAGCAACGGACGACTGCGTCATCGACGCAATCGTCCCGTCACGTGCATCCTTGCAATTCCGGCAACCGCAGTTCCATTGGGGCAGGCCCCCACCGGCGCCGGCCCCGAGAACAATCAGGTGCATGAAATGGCTGTGCCTCTAGATAACGTCGCGCTCGCCGCCGCGCTCGTCGTCCTCACCGGGACCGTACATGTTGATTTCCATGCCGCATTTGATCTCGCGGGCGACGGGTTTGCTCCAAGCCATAGGTGGACTCCTCCTCTGTGTACCTCGCTGATGTTAGCGGTGCGGAAGCCAGGCGCAAATCATACTTTAGGTGTAGTGGCCCGCGAGCGTCCTGTCGGATTTGCATTGGCCCGCGCGTCCTCGCATCATCATCACCAGCACGGAGGTCTCCAGATGATGTATGCGATCACCATTTACGGCGAGGCGGGGCTGTTCGAGCAACTGCCCCAGTCCCGGCAGGACGAGGTCATGGCCGGTCACCGAAGCCTGCAGGAGCGGCTGGGCGCGCGGGGCGACTACATCAGCGTCAAGCTGATGCCGCCCTCCACGGCCGTGACGATCTCGCCCGCCTCGGCACCCGACGCCACGCCGCTCATCGTCGATGGCCCCTTTGCCGAAACCAAGGAGAGCTTCCTGGGCTTTTACGCGGCCGAGTTCCGCGACCTCGACGAGGCGCTGGACTACGCCCGCATGATCTCGTCGCCTATCGCCCGGCTGGAGGTGCGCCCCATCTCCTGGGCCGGTGGGGTGATCTCGACAGAGGGATGAGCGCCCCGTCCGACTGGCTGGCGGCAAGCTTCGCGCAGCAGCGACCCCGCGCCATGGCGGCCCTCACGCGCTACTTCGGGTCGGTTGAGGTGGCGGAGGAGGCCTTTGCCGAGGCCTGCCTGAAGGCGCTGACACACTGGCCCGCGCGCGGCAAGCCGCACGATCCGCTCGCCTGGCTGCTTACCACCGCCCGGCGCAGCGGGCTAGACGTGCTGCGCAAGCAGCAGCGCCGGTCCCGCATCCTCGCCGAGAACCAGACCGTGATGGAAGAGACCGCCGCTCCTCTGCCCGACCCCGACGCGCTGCGGGACGATGTGCTGCGGCTGCTCTTCATCTGCTGCCACCCTGCGCTGGAGCGGCGCGACCAGATCGCACTGGCCCTGCGCGTCGTCGCCGGCCTCTCGGTCGCCGAGATCGCCCGCGGTTTCCTGGTTAAAGCCAAGACGATGGAACAGCGGATCACCCGCGCCAAGAAACGTATCGCGGACAACCCCGTCCCGTTCGAGACCCCCAGCCCGCAGGAGCGCGGGCGGCGCTTGGCCGAGGTTTCGGTTATGGTCTATCTGATGTTCAATGACGGTTGGTCGGCGTCCGAGACGGAGACCCAGATGCGCCCGCGGCTCTGCGAGGAGGCGATCCGCATCGCGCGGCTTCTGGCAGAGCTCTTCCCCGGTATGGGCGAGCAGATGGCCTTGCTGGCCCTCCTGCTCTTCCAGCACGCCCGCCGTCACGCACGCGTCGATGACAAGGGCCAGCCCATTGCCTTCGAAGACCAGGCCCGCAGCCTCTGGTCGCGCGCGGAGATGAATGAAGCGCAGGCCTTCTTCGACAAGGCCCGGCGCATCGGGCACCAGGGGCCGTATCTTATCCAGGCCGCTATCGCCGCCGAACACGCCCGCGCGCCCTCGTCTGACGCCACCGACTGGCCCCTGATCGAGGCGCATTACGCCGCCCTTCACGCGCTGCAACCCTCGCCGGTCGTGCGCCTCAACCTCATTGCCGTACAGGCCCGCACCAAGGGTCCCGCGCATGCACTCGCCGAAATGCAGACGCTTGCGCCCGAGCTCGATGGCTACCGCTGGTTCCACACCATGCGGGCCGCGTTTCTGGAAGACACCGGTCACCCGGAGACCGCGCTGGCTGCCTACAGGCGCGCCCGCGCCCTTGGGCCCACCGCGCCCGAACGCCGCCTGCTCGATGAAAAAATCGCCGCGTTGAAGAAAAATCTCTGATGGCTGTCGGATCGCAGCCATCGCAGGCGTCCTTGGGCTGTCCTTACGCATGAGGACGCGCACAACAAGGAGCAAACCCATGAGCCTTCTCGAAATGACAACAATCGGCAACGCGGGCTGGATCGGCCACGCAGGCCCCGACCAGACCGCCGCCAAGGCCTTTTACGCCGAGGTGCTCGGCTGGACGATCAACGACATGCCGATGCAGGACGGCTCCAGCTACTCCGCCGCCGCCGTGGGTGAGACGGCCATCGGCGGCTTCTCCCCGATGCCGGAGGAGCGCGGCAGCTGGACCATCTACTTTACCGTCGCTGATGTGGACGCCAGCGTGGCAACTGCGGAAGCCATGGGTGCCAGCGTGGTCACAGCGCCGATGGACATGCCGGGCGTGGGACGGATGGCGAGCCTGACCGATCCGCAGGGTGCACGCTTTGCACTGATCACCTATGAAAGCATGGCAGGCTGAGCCCAGGGAGACGTCAATGATGGAACATGCACCGACCTATACGCTGGTCTTTATCGCCCTGCTCGCGCTGATGAGCCTGCCCATGGCCATTGCGGTGGGTCTGCGCCGGGCGAAGACGGGCATCATGATGCTCGCGGGCGACGACGAGGACCTGCTGCGGCGCATCCGCGCGCATGGCAACTTCATCGAATACGTCCCCTTGGCCCTTCTGGCACTGGCGGGCGCCGAGATGGCAGGCGCAGCACCCTGGCTGTTGATCACCTGCGGCCTTGTGCTGATGGCCGCGCGGCTCATTCACTACATCGGGTTTCGCCACAATCCGAACGGCCCCGCGCGCCTCATCGGGACCTTAATGACCACACTCACGATCCTCGCCCTCTCGGTGGCGATCCTGCTGCGCATGGCGGGGCTGGTCTAATGCCGCAGGACGCGGCCCTGGCCGACCGCATGCGCCGCGCTCTGGCAGGGCATGCAGGGATCACCGAAAAGCGCATGATGGGCGGCACCATCTTCCTGTTGAACGGCCACATGCTCAGCGGCGCACGGCGGGAAAACGAAGGCGCGCGCCGCTTCATGTTTCGCATCGGCAAGGCGCAGGCGGCAGAGGCGCTGCGCGACCCAATCGTCCGGCCGCTCATGCAGGGCACGCGCAAGATGGGCGGATACATCCTCGTGGACAATGACGACTGCCCCGATCCCGTCTTGCAACACTGGCTGCGCCGCGCCCTACAGTTCGTGGCCGCATTGCCGCCGAAATCCTGAAAGGCGAGCATATGACCGCATTCGATCACTTCTCGCCCGCCGCCCTCACCTTTCTGCGCGACCTCAAGGCCAACAACCGGCGCGACTGGTTTCAGGCCAACAAGCCGGTCTACGAGGCTGAAATCAGGGATCCGGCCAAGCATTTTGGCGTCGCGATGAGCGCGGCCCTCGAAGCGCTGACTGGCGCGCCACATCTGCCCAAGATTTACCGTATCAACCGCGACATCCGGTTCTCCAAGGACAAGACCCCCTACAACACTCATCTGCATCTGTCCTTCGCGCCGCAACCGGCCACGGCCAACACCCCGATGTGGTTCTTCGGGCTGAACACCGAAAAGCTCTCGCTCGGCTGCGGGGTGTTTCAATTCGACAAACCCGGGCTTGCGGCCTTCCGCGCGCGGGTGAGTGGCACAGCCGGTGCCCAGCTGATCGACCTGACGGCACGGCTCGCGGGTAAGGGGGTGCGGGTCAGCCCACCCGAGTTGAAACGTGTCCCACCCGGCTTCGACGCGGCGCATCCCCATTCGGAGGTGTTGCGGCGCAAGGGGTTCGCCGCCTGGATCGATCTGCCGGACACCCGCTTCGTGACCGCGCCAGGTCTTGTGAAGCGCACGACTCAGGCGCTCGAGCGGTTGCATCCCGTCTTCGATATCCTGCGGCACCTCACCTGACCTGCTGCGCGGTCCAAGCCCGGCGGCTCCGCCAAACCATACGGGAAGGGACATATCGCAGGACCTTTGCCGGGGGGACAACCGGTCGAAGACGCACGGATGCGCCATATCTTCCACACCACCGCGGACAGCGCAAAAGGTTAAAAAAGGGTTAACAATCAACGGGCTCCGTCCTTTCAACCCAGCTGCACGACGCCGTCATGCGCGGGGAAGTCGTCCGGCAAAGTGGCAAGCTGCCAACCTCCGCCACGCGGAAAAACGGGGGGTGTTGTAGGAAAGATCCACTCAAGCTCTTAAAAACGCAGAAGGTTTTTTTGGTTTGATTTCCTTGGGTCGATCCCCTTCAGTGCCGCGGGGATGTCTGCGTTTCATTAACTGTTCGCCCGGGGGGGGCGCATAACATGTTAGAGAAAAACAGCGATCACTCCGGCGATCCTCAAGGGGCGCAGGGTGAAAAACCGACGGTCAAAGACCTCTACGCCGTTCCGAATTGGGAAGAGCGGCTGACGGCTGCGCGGGCGCAACGCGAGCGGGCCTTGGCCCGCCACCTTCAAGCCAAGACCACCCGGACCAGCGAGGTGGAGGCCATTGTAGCGCCCCCTCCGGACACGGCGGAGGATGCAGAGGCGAACGGCATCTCAGGAACAGCGGACGAACACACTGTCGCAGCACCGGAGAGCGATGTGCGCCGCGGCGTCCTGATGCGACCCGGCCGCACGATACTTGTGGCCATGGCCTGCTTTGCCAGCCTCGGCTTCGGCCTCGCACTGGGTCTTGGTACCCTGTTGGGCATCGGCGCGCTGCGGCCCCCGCCGCCTATCATCGAAACCGCCACGCCACAGCCGGACCCCCCCGCACCCGACGAGAGGGTCGCGATGGACGTTGAGCCCGCCCCCGTGGTCACGCCGGCCCCGCCCGACCCCGCACCGGTCCCGGCCACACCGCCAGTGACCCAGGTCGCCCTGCCCGCAGCGGTAGACCCCCCGCCCCCGGCCAAAACACCGCCCTTGGCCAAAGCGCAGCCTCTCTTTGCAGACGTGCAGGCTCAGCCGAACTCACCCGCCGAAGAGCCGCTGTCCCTCGTGGCCTGGCTGCCGCTGCAGGCCTTCGCTGCCGCTGAGACCCCAGCCGACCCTCCAGCGTTGCCGGTGACACCACCTGACCCGCTGCCTGGTGCGGAGTGGACACTGGCCGACAAGCTGGCCGCGGGCGGCACCGATCTCTCGGTCCTCGATCTGCGCGTCTACGCGCCAGATGCGGTGCCAGAGGGGCGCCTGAACGCCAGCCTCGCCCAGCTGGACGATACCGGACTGTCGGTCGCGAACCTCCAGCGCGTCGATTTCGCGGTATCGACGGCGCATATCCGCTTCTACAACGCCGAAGACGCCGCCGCTGCGGGTGCCCTTGGCAAGAGCCTGGGGATAGAGGCCCGCGATTTCAGCGCAGAGCAGCGCGGCCCGCTGGGCCTGATCGAAGTCTGGTTCGCCGGCGTGCCGAAAAGCGCCTTGGCCGAAGAGATTGCCGGACGCCGCAGCGGGACCTATCTGTTCGACCGCCTGCGCGACAAGCTGCGCAGCGACTGAACTGGAGCCACCTGCGCACCGCGCTTTTGACGGGAGAGGCCGATGTCCGAAACCTTTACGGGTCCCGACGGCCATGCGCGCTGCCGCTGGGCCGGGAGCGCCCCGGAATTTCTCGACTATCACGACCACGAATGGGGATTTCCGGTTGCCGATGACATCCGGCTGTTCGAGAAGATCTGCCTGGAATCCTTCCAGTCCGGACTGAGTTGGCGCACCATACTCAACAAGCGCCCTGCCTTCCGGGCTGCCTTCGACGGGTTCGATTTTCATGAAGTTGCCCGATACGGCGCGCAGGACGTCGCGCGGCTGCTTGGGGATGCGAGGATTGTCCGGCATCGCGGCAAGATCGAGGCGGTGATCAACAACGCCGCCCGCGCGGTCGAGATGGTGGAGGCCGAAGGTTCTCTGGCGACCTTCTTCTGGCGCTACGAACCACCGCCTGAGGAGCTCGGCCGGCCCCAGACCCAATCCCAGAGCCCCAGTTCGATCCGTCTCTCAATGGCGCTCAAGCGTCTCGGCTGGCGGTTCGTGGGCCCGACGACGATGTTCGCCTTCATGCAGGCGATGGGGCTGATCAACGACCACGCCTTGAGCTGTGAGTTGCGTGCTGCGGCGGACGAGGCCCGGCGCCGGTTCGCGCGCCCGACCTGAGACGAAAAGCAGCAACCAATCGCAATTCTGGTCGCGTCCAGCTGAAACATCTCGCCTTAATAGGAGTACTCGGCGTAGATCTGGCTGAGATCGCCGCCCCAGCCCCCCTCGTAGCGCTCCAGCAGTTCATCGGCGGGGACCTTGCCGCTCTCCACGCTCTCGGTCAGCGCATTGAGGAAGTGCGTCTCGTCCGGCACCATGCCGCCCGCCCCCGCCTTGGCGCGTGCCTTGAGCCCGGCCTCGCTGATCTTGAGCGCCTCGCGCGCGATATCGTGCATCCGGATGCCATGCACCTCGGCTTGCAGCCCATCTACCGAGGCCGCCACCCGCATCAGATCGCGCGTGCCCATGTCCCAGGCTTTCACGAGGTCCCAGGCCGCATCCAGCGCCGTCTGGTCATACATCAGCCCCACCCAGAAGGCCGGCAGCGCGCAGAGCCTTCGCCAGGGGCCCCCGTCGGCCCCGCGCATCTCGATGAAGCGCTTCATCCGAGCCTCCGGGAAGGCCGTGGTCAGGTGGTCGGCCCAGTCGCTGAGCGTCGGGATCTCGCCGGGCAACGCTGGCAGCTCACCCTTCAGGAAATCCCGAAAGGACATCCCCAGCGCATCCACATACTGGCCGTCGCGATAGACAAAGTACATCGGCACATCGAGCGCGTAGTCGACCCAGCGTTCGAACCCGAACCCGTCTTCGAAGACGAAGGGCAGCATGCCCGTCCGCGCCGCATCGAGGTTGCGCCAGGCCACGCTGCGCCAGGACTTGTGCCCGTTCGGGCGCCCTTCGAAGAACGGAGAGTTGGCAAAGAGCGCGGTGGCCAGCGGTTGCAGCGCCAGCGCCACGCGCATCTTCTGCACCATATCCACTTCCGAGCCGAAATCGAGGTTCACCTGCACCGTGCAGGTCCGCCGCATCATCACACGCCCCATGGTGCCCACGCGGGCCATGTAGTCGTTCATCAGCTTGTAGCGGCCCTTGGGCATCAGATCCATGTCTTCATGGGTCCAGACCGGCGCCGCGCCCAGCCCGATGAAGCCCGCACCAATGCGATCCGCCACGTCCTGCACTTCGCGCAGGTGGGTGTTCACCTCGTCACAAGTCTCGTGGATGGTCTCCAGCGGGCCGCCGCTGAGCTCGAGCTGGCCACCGGGTTCGAGCGAGATATTCGCGCCGTCCTTTTCCAACCCGATGAGCGTGCCGCCCTCCTCAACCGGGGACCAGCCGTGCGCGTCGCGCAGGCCCTCGAGCATGACGCGGATTGAGCGATCCCCTTCATAGGGCAAGGGTTTCAGCGTGTCCTTGCAATAACCGAACTTCTCATGCTCCGTCCCGATCCGCCACTGGTCCTTGGGCTTGCAGCCGTCCGCCAGATATTGCGCCAACTGGTCATGAGACGTGATCGGCCCGCCGCCGGATTGAGGGATGGACATGGGGGAGGCTCCGTTCGGTCGTGGCGTAGTCTGGAAGGTCAGGGATGGGCCGAAATGCCCAAGGTGTCAATGCAGACGAACGGCTGCCGGCGCGTCCGTATCGCGCTGCCAGATCACGATCATCTGCCGCTCGCTGCTCTGCAACGCGTGCAGCATCCGCTCCGTATGCAGCCCCGGCAGGGTGGCGAAAGCGTCGAACAGCGCCTCGGCGCCCTCTGCGTTCACGGGGATCAGCACGTCCGCCTGCCCGGGCTGATTGAGGCGCCAATGCGCGGGATACTGTGCCTTGTCGAGCGACAGCCTGCGCATTTCACGCAACGCGACGGAGCCGCCCGTCAGCGGCCCGAAGTAGGTGATCTGCCCTTCGTCGATGCTGACGGCACCAGGTCCCTGCCCGGCACTGCGAAAGCGCGCGCGCTGCACGCCGAGCCAGATCAGAGCCGCGCCCACCAGCACCAGCGCCGTGCCGGGCAGCACCAGCAGGCGTCCCGGACCAATCAGCCACCAGAGCCCCAGAACCAGCATCGCGCCACCCAACAGCACCTCGCGCCAGCGCTTCAGCTGCGCCAGAAGCTCCGGTCGAAGGAACGACGTCATGCTGCGGCTCCCACCACGACCGGCTCCTCCAAGAGCGCGATCTGATATGACCCGATGCGTCGGAAACCGATGGCCTCGTAGGCGTGGGCCGCAATGGGGCTTGCGGCAAAGAGGATCGCTTCACGGATACCCTCTGCACGCATCTCCGCCAGGTACAGCGCCACAATCCGTCCACCATGGCCCCGCCCGCGATGCTCGGGCGGCACGTAAACGCCGCCCACCTGCACCATATCCGTGGTGCGTGCGTTCAGCGCCGACATCGCACAAACCTCGCGCCCGATCTCCATAACCCGGGCATCCGCCTTGTCGATAAACCTTTGTGCGGCAATCGCCCCATCGACCCCGTCGAGCATGCCCATACCGGTCTCCCGGTGATAGCCGTCAAACCACCCGGCCAGCCACCCCGCCTCCTCCGGCCGTGGCCGGCGCAGCGACAGATCCGGCACCCGGAGATCCGGCAGGTCCGCCAATGACAGAGCATAAAGCGGCTCTACATCCTGCACCCGGAAGTCGGCCGCCCCGAACCCCAGAGCCGCGGCCAGGGCGGCAATCTGCTCCGGCACGCCCGTCATGCCGATCAGCCTACGCCCCTGCAACGCCTCTGCACAGGCCATCCAGAACCCCGACGCCGCCCCCGGCGCCTGACACATCAGGAACCCGCCATTTGTGCAGCCGACGACAGCCGTAATCTGACCAGGCTCTTCGTCCAGATAAAACGTCGTCGCATTGGTATGGTCCGACACGCCAATCCCGTGCGCCGCCAGATTGCCGCGCAAAAACATCGACGTGGCCGCATGAGGCCGCAGGAAGGCGTCAAGCGCCGCCGCATCCTCTGGCCCGGCAACCCGGATCACACCCAATCCCCCAGCGACTGCTGCCAAAGCGCCAGCGCCGCCACCGCCGCCGTCTCCGCGCGCAGGATGCGCGGCCCGAGCGAGACAGGATGCGCCTGCGCCATGCGCCGCAGCCGGCCGCGCTCTCCTTCCGCAAAGCCGCCCTCCGGCCCGATCAGGATCGCCCAAGGCGCGCAAACGGCAGGTAAGGTGGGCTTTGAGGCCGCCTGCGCCTCGTCGCAGAACATGATCTGACGGTCGGCGTCCCAGGCGCCCAGCACACGGTCGAGCCGCTGCATCTCGGCCACCTGGGGCACATAGGTCGCGCCACATTGCTCTGCCGCCTCCACCGCATGGGCCTGCAGCCGCGCACGCTGAACACGCCCCGTATTCGTGAATTCGGTTTGCACCGGTAGGATCCGCGCAGCGCCCATCTCCACCGCTTTTTCAACGATGAAATCCGTCCGCGCCTTCTTCACTGGCGCGAACATCAGCCAAAGGTCGGGCGGCATCTGCAGCGCCCGCGTCTGGCTCAGCACGCTTAGCACGCCGCCGCGTTTGCCGGCCTCGGCGACCTCGGCCAGCCACTCGCCCGACTGCCCGTCAAAGACAAGGATCTGCGCGCCTGCGCCCAGCCGCATCACCCCGAAAAGGTAATGCGCTTGCTCCCGCGACACCGGAACCGATTGCCCCGCGCCCAACGCATGCTCTACAAAAAGCCTGATCTTTGCCGTCACGGTCTGATCCATGGGGAGAGACATATGCAAAAGCCGCAGCCTGCACCAGATGGCGCTGTCGCGGACGCGGTCACGGGCAACTGGGTCGATACCCTCGCCCCCGCCTGGTCGCGCCCCTACCTGCGGCTCAGCCGCGCGGATCGGCCCATCGGCACCTGGCTTTTGCTGCTGCCCTGCTGGTGGGGGCTGGCGCTGGCGATGCTGCACGACCAGCGCGCCTCGCTGTACGATCTCTGGATTGCCGTGGGCTGTGCGATCGGCGCCTGGCTGATGCGCGGCGCGGGCTGCACCTGGAATGACATCACCGACCGCGACTTCGACGGCGCGGTCGAGCGCACGCGCTCGCGCCCCATCCCCGCCGGTCAGGTCACCGTGCGGGGTGCCGTGATCTGGATGTGCGCGCAATCGCTGCTGGCTTTCTGCATCCTTTTGACTTTCGACATGGCCGCCATCGCTCTCGGCGTGCTCGCCCTGCTGCCTGTGGCCATCTACCCTTTCGCCAAGAGGTTCACATGGTGGCCGCAGGTCTTCCTCGGTCTCGCCTTCAACTGGGGTGCGCTGCTCGCCTGGGCCGCGCATTCCGGCGGCCTGCATGCGCCCGCGGTGCTGCTCTACCTCGCGGGGATCGCCTGGACGCTCTTCTACGATACGATCTACGCGCATCAGGACACTGAAGACGACGCGCTCATCGGCATCAAATCCACGGCCCGGCTCTTCGGTGACAAGACAAGCGCCTGGCTGCGCCGGTTCCTCATGGTGACCGTTGGGCTCATGGGGCTCGCGGTGATCGGGGCCGCCCTGCCGGACGCCTCCGTGCTGGCGATGGTGCTGGCGCTTGCGGGCCCCTGGGCCATGGGCTGGCACATGGCGTGGCAGCTGCGCGGGCTCGACATCGACGATAACGCGAAACTCCTGCGTCTCTTTCGCGCCAACCGGGATACCGGCGCGATCCCGCTGCTCTTTTTCGGTGCAGCGCTGCTGGTGTGATTGAACCCCTCCGCAGTGGGGAGTATCACCAAGACAGTCGCAACTGATGATCGGATTCCATGCCGCGCGCCGCCACCCTCACCGTCGCTGCCTTTGTCGCTGCCGCTGCAGCCGCGCTCGTCGCGGCCAATTCTTCCGTGCAGCTGGTCGAGGACTCCTCGGAGATCGGCGTTCGTGACGCGCTCGATACCAACGCGCTGCCCTGGGCCGAGGTCGAAGCCGACGGGCTCCGGGTGCTGCTGACCGGAACCGCGCCCAACGAAGCCCTGCGCTTCCGCGCGCTCAGCGTTGCGGGTTCGGTGGTGGATGCCGCGCGCATCATCGATCAGATGGAGGTTCAGGCCGCCCGGGCCATCGCGCCGCCGCGCTTCTCGGCCGAGGTGCTGCGAAACACGTCCGGCGTCTCGATCATCGGGCTGATCCCCGACAGCACCGACCGCGCCGACATGGTCGAGGGCTTCAGCGCGATGAGCGATCAGCCGGTGACCGACCTGTTGGAGACCGCCGATTATCCTGCCCCCGAGGGCTGGGAGGATGCGCTGGCCTTCGCCATCACCGCAACGCGCAACCTGCCGCGCGCCAAGATCTCGCTCACCGCGGGCCGGGTCGAGGTCACCGCGATCACCAACAGCACCGAGGCCAAGGCCGCGCTCGAGAAAGAGCTCACCCGCACCGCACCGCCCGCACTGCAACTGACCCTCAATATCACAGCACCCCGGCCCGTGATCACACCTTTCACGCTGCGCTTCGTCATGGACGGCGACGGTGCCCGGTTCGACGCCTGCTCGGCCGATACCGAAGCCAGCGGCGAACGCATCCTTGCCGCCGCCCGCGCTGCGGGCCTCAGCGACCCGGCGCCCTGTACGATCGGCATGGGTGTGCCCTCACCCCGCTGGGCCGAGGCCGTGGAAACCGCCATCGCGGCGCTGGCGGAGCTTGGCGCTGGCAGCGTCACCTTCTCCAACGCCGATGTGACGCTGGTGGCCGCCGAAGGCACCGATCAGCGGCTCTTCGACCGGGTGACAGGCGAGCTCGAGACCGGGCTGCCGGAGGTCTTCGCGCTCACGCCCGTACTGCCCGAGACGCCCGCGCCCTCCGCCGGTCCAGCCGAATTCGTGGCCACGCTCAGCCCCGAGGGTCAGGTGCAGCTGCGCGGCCGACTGCCCGATGAGAAGATGCGCGAGGTCACCGACAGCTTCGCGCGCGCGAAGTTCGGGTCCGAAAACGTCTATACCGCCGCCCGCGTGGTCGACGACCTGCCTGCCGACTGGTCGGCGCGGGTGTTGACCGGCATCCAGGCGCTGGCCTATCTGGCCAACGGGACGGTGACCGTCACCCCGGAGACGATCCGTCTCACCGGCCAGTCGGGCAACCGCGGGGCGCGCGCGATGGTCGCCCAGTTCATGGCCAGCAAACTGGGCCAGGACAGCCCCTACGACATCGACGTCGCCTATGTCGAAGCGCTCGACCCCATAGCCGCCCTGCCCACTCCCGAGGAGTGCGAGGCCGACCTTGGCCAGATCGTCGCCGCCTCCAAGATCGTCTTCGAACCCGGCAGCGCCACCATCGACGACAGTGCACTCAACACGATGGATATGATCGCTCAGGTGCTGCGCGACTGCGGCGATCTGCGCCTCGAAGTGCAGGGCCACACCGACAGCCAGGGGCGCGAGGAAATGAACCTCGCGCTCAGCCAGGCCCGCGCAGAATCAGTTCTCAATGAATTGCGCGCGCGCCGCGTCCTGACCAGCACCTTCGTGGCGAAAGGCTACGGCGAAACACAACCCATCGCCGAAAACGACACCGAAGCGGGCCGCGAGGCCAACCGCCGGATCGAGTTTCGTCTGATTTCCCCCGTCTCCTCTCAACCTGAAGGCGAAACAACACTGGAAAGCGCCGTGGAATCCGGCGATACAGAAGGTGGTGAAGGTGTTGAGGGTGCGGAGGGATCCGGGGATGAGTAGGACCGAGTTTGTCATTGCCACGGCAGTCATTCTGTTTGTGGCGTTCTGTCTGGGCTGGTTTGCCAACTGGCTCGTGCACCGCTTCAGCCGCGTGGCGGCCGAAGATGTGGCCCAGCTCGACCGGATGAGCCAAGAGCTGCACGAGGCCGAAGAGACCCGCGACCAGGCGATCACCTATCTGCAACAGCGCGAGGCGGAGCTGACCAATCAGCTCGCCCAGACCGAAGCGGAACTGCGCGCAGCCATGGACGGGCTGCGCGACGCGCGGCACGAGGCCGAAGAGCTGCGCGCGCGGGTCAATCGCGCGCCGATCGCCTGAGCATCAGGTCACCGTCAGATGTGCACAGCGCGCGGTGTGGGCCACCTGCTGTGACGTGCTGCCCAAGACAAGTCCCGACAGGTTGCCAAGCCCCCGTCGCCCCGTCACGATCAGGTCCGACCCGATCTCCTTGGCATAGTCCAGAAGGGCCTGCGCCGGTTCACCGTCGCCCACATGCGCGATGGGCTGCTTGACCCCGGCATTGCTTGCGATGGCGCGGGCCTGGGCGATCACTTTCTGTGCGGCTTCGGCCACCTCGTCAGCCGAGGGCATGGTCGTGGCCACGTGATAGCCCGCAACCGCACCGAGCGCGAAGGCCACCGTTTCGGCTTTCGGCGTATGCGAGACATGGACTTCCGAGCCGTATTTCTCCGCAAGGTCACAGGCCATCCGCAGTGCATTCTCCGACGGTTCCGAGCCATCGAAGCCCACCGTGATTTTCTTGAACATCGCCCATCTCTCCTCTCTCTCGTGTTTCGGGTTCGAGAGAGACCCTAGACCGCGTGATCACATCCCGCCTTGATGCACGTCAAACCGCTTACCAGCGGCCAAGTGCATCCTCATCCTCCGCTTTTGCGGCAACCCAATCCGCGCCGTGGGCTGTGACCTCACGCTTCCAGAAGGGGGCGCGAGACTTCAGAAAATCCATCAGGAATTCGGCGGCCTCGAAGGCATCCTTGCGGTGGCGCGCTGCGGTTGCAACCATCATGATCATCTCTCCGTGCGTCAGGCTCCCGTAGCGATGAATGACAAGCACATCACCCAAAGACCAGCGCTGCTGCGCCTCTTCGGCAATTGCAGTCAAGGCGCGCTCGGTCATGCCGGGGTAGTGTTCGATCTCCATCACCTCGAGCGATCCTGCATCGCTGTCGCGCACCACGCCGGTGAAGGTGACCACGGCGCCCATATTGCTGTGCCCGGCGGCGAACTGCGCTGTTTCCGCCCCGAGATCGAAGGGCGCGTCTTGCACAACGATGCGCATGCGTCTCAGCCCCCGGTCATGGGCGGGAAGAAAGCAACCTCCCGCACCCCGGCCAGTGGGGCGTCGAAGTCGCTCAACTCCTGGTCAATGGCCACGCGCAGCGCCGAACGGTCGGCGAAAGCCGCCGCATAGCGCGCTTCCCGCGCCACCAACTCGTCGACCAGCTCCGAGACCGTGGCGGCCTCGCTCTGCACCTCTTCGCGCGGCAGTCCAATCCGCTCGCGCACCCAGGCGAAATACAACACGTTCATCCCAGTTCATCCTTCAGATAGGGTGTGGATTTCCGGAAGTAATCATACCCCGAGATCAGCGTCAGCGCCGCCGCAATCCACAACATCCACAAGCCAACCCGCCCGGACCATACCATGGCGTGGTAGTAGGTCCGCAAGCCATTCACATCCTCGACCTCACCGCCCATCACCTCGGCGATCAACTCAGGATCCATCCCATAGCTGTTCATGACCAGATGATGCTCGAAGATCCCGCGGGAGAACAGGACCGCAATCGCCACCATCTGCGCCGTCGTCTTCCACTTCGCCAGCCGGGTCACCTTCAGCGTCCCGGCGGTGTCGCCGAGGAACTCCCGCAACCCCGACACGAAGACCTCCCGGAACAGGATCACCGTTGCGGGCAGCACCAGCCAGGGCGTCCAGTAGACGTCAGAAAACCCGACAATCACCATGAGCGCGATGACCACCATCGCCTTGTCGGCGATCGGATCGAGCATCGCCCCCAGCTTGGTCTCCTGCTTCCAGGCGCGCGCCAGATAGCCGTCGAACCAGTCGGTGACCGCCGCCAAGACGAAGAGCACGAGGGCAAACCAATCCGCGTAAGGCCGGGTGAAGTAGAGAAACATCACCGCGACCATCGGCGCGGCCGCAAGCCTGACAATCGTCAGAATATTCGGCAAAGTCAGCGTCATGGGTTTACCCTACAACGCGGCCCATGCGGGTGAAAGCGACAACAGATCCGGGGCGCCATCCCGCCGAAGCGAGATCGTCCGGCAAAGCGCCCTGCGCTTCTTCTGGCCTCAAATATCCCCGCCGGAGGCATCGGCTTTTCGCAGAAAAGCCAATCGAAGACTCAGCCGCGCTCGTGGAAGAAATCATAGATCTTCTCGGCCAGCGCGCCCGAAACGCCTTCCACCGCTTTCAGATCACTCAGATTGGCCCGCGCGACCGCCTTGGCCGAGCCGAAATGCGCCAGCAGCGCGCGTTTGCGTGCGGCTCCCACGCCCGGCACGTCGTCCAGAGGCGTCGCACCCACCGATTTCGCCCGCTTCGCGCGATGGGTGCCAATCGCGAAGCGATGTGCCTCATCCCGCATCCGTTGAATGAAGTACAGGACCGGATCATTGTGCCGCAACGCAAAGGGCTGCTTGCCTGTGCGATAGAACTCTTCCTTGCCCGCATCCCGATCGATCCCCTTGGCGACGCCCACCATGGGGATGTCGCCCACCCCATGCGCCTCCATGATCTCGCGCACGGCGCTTACCTGCCCCGCACCCCCGTCGATCAGCAGAAGATCTGGCCAGTGCCCTTCCGTGCGCTCCGGGTCCTCCTTGATCAGCCGCTTGAAGCGTCGGGTCAGCACCTCCTTCATCATCCCGAAATCGTCACCAGGTGTCAGCTCGTCACCCCGGATGTTGAACTTGCGGTACTGGTTTTTGAGAAACCCCTCGGGTCCGGCCACGATCATCGCACCAACTGCGAAGGCACCCTGAATGTGCGAGTTGTCATAGACCTCGATCCGCTCGGGCGGCGCCTTCAGGTCGAAGGCCTCCGCCACCCCGCGCATCAGCCGGGCCTGCGTCGCGGTCTCGGCCATCTTCCGCGCGAGGCTTTCTCGGGCATTGCGTAGGGCGGAATCAATCAGCTCCGCCTTTTCGCCGCGCTTCGGCACCAGCAGCTCGACCTTCCGGCCCAGCTTGCCACTCAGCGCCTCGGCCATCAGGTCCGGGTTCTCGATCTCATTGCTAAGGATCAGCTGCCGCGGCGGCTCGCGCGTATCGTAGAATTGGCCCACAAAGGCCTCCAGCACCTCCGCCGCATCCACATCCGGTCCGACCCGCGGATAGTAATCCTTGTTGCCCCAGTTCTGGTTCGCGCGGATGAAGAAGACCTGCACGCAGGCCTGCCCGCTGTCCATGTGCAGCGCGATGATATCCGCTTCCGCCACGCTCTGCGGGTTGATGCCCTGCGCCGTCTGCACCTGGGTCAAGGCCTTGATCCGGTCGCGCAGGGCAGCAGCCCGTTCGAACTCCATCGCCTCCGACGCGGCTCCCATCTCAGCCGCCAGACGCGCCTGAATGTCCGTGGTCTTGCCCGTCAGGAAGGTCTCGGCATCCTTGACCGAGCGGCGATACTCCTCCGCGCTGATCTTGCCGACGCAAGGCGCCGAGCAGCGCTTGATCTGATACTGCAGACAAGGCCGCGTGCGGCTTTCGAACATCGCGTTGGAACAGTCCCGCAGCAGGAAGACGCGCTGCAGCTGATTGAGCGTCCGGTTCACCGCACCGGCAGAGGCAAAGGGCCCGTAGTAGGCGCCCTTTTCCTTCTTCGCGCCGCGATGCTTCTTGATCTGCGGAAAGTCATGATCCGCCGTCACCAGAATATTCGGAAAGCTCTTGTCGTCGCGCAAGAGCACGTTGAACTTCGGCTTCAACTGCTTGATCAGGTTCTGCTCCAGCAGCAGCGCTTCGGTCTCTGTCCGCGTGGTCAGGAACATCATCGACGCGGTCATCGAAATCATCCGCGCGATCCGTGGGCTGTGCCCCGCGGGCCGGCCGTAGTTGCTGACCCGCGCCCGCAGATTGCGTGCCTTGCCCACGTAGAGCACCCGCGCCTGCGCATCGAGCATCCGGTACACACCCGGCGAGGTGTCGAGCGTCTTGAGATAACTCTGGATCACCTCGTGACCGGTCGCCACATCCTTGGGCTGAGTCTGATCTGGGCCTGACATAACCATAGGTATGATTCTTAGCGGCGGCTGCACCGGAGTTGAAGCGACTGCAAGGGCGAACCTGTCCACGGATCATGTGGATAACTCTGCCGATAACTTCCGGGCACCCGAATTTTTCCTTTTCCTTAGCGGGATTTCTACAGTTTGCCCAATAATTAGGCACATATCCAAGCCACTGTTTTCATTTGATATTTTCTTCTGCGCAGCGCAAGTTTTTGAAAACAAAGACATTTTAGTAACGGATTTGTAACACTCCTTAAGCCGGTGCAAAACTTGCCGGTCAGACCGTCTATTCGACGCCGAGGACATCCGGTGTTTGCCAAGCCAGATGCTGTCCGCCGTCCACACAGAGAAGCTGCCCGGTGACCGCCGGCGCATCGAGGAAGTACCCCAGCGCCGCCGTCATGTCGGCCGGGTTCGAGCCCCGTTCCAGCACCGTTGCCGCACGCTGCTTGGCAAAGTGTTCGGCGGACTGCCGCCCCCCTTGCAGCGTCGGGCCCGGGCCAATCGCATTCACCCGGATCGCGGGCGCCAGCGCCTGGGCCGCGGTCTGCGTGAGCGCCCAAAGCCCCATCTTGGCGAGCGTGTAGGTCATGAATTCCGGTGTCAGCTTGCGCACCCTCTGGTCGATCATGTTCACGATCAGCGCTGCCGCCTGCGGCTCCTGCGCGGCATCTGTCTGCGGGAAGAGACGCTGGGCGGCCATCTTCTGGGTCAGGATGAAGGGCGCGCGCAGGTTGCTCTGCATGTGCCGGTCCCAGCTCTGCCGCGTCGCGCTCTCGACCGTGTCGTACTCGAAGATCGAGGCGTTGTTCACCAGGCAGCTGATAGGCCCGCCGAGCGCCTCGACCGCCCGGTCGAACAGCGCTTCCGTCGCGGCATCCTCCAGCAGATCCGCCTGCAGCGCCACCGCACGCGCGCCTGCGGCTTCGACAGCCGCAACCGTCTCCTCGGCCCCCGCGACGGACGACGCATAATGCACCGCCACGTCATACCCGCGCGCCGCAAGATAGAGCGCCATCGCGCGCCCAATGCGGTGCCCGGCGCCTGTCACCAGAGCTGTCGGCATAGATCCCCCCTCGGTTGTCCGCTAGCTGAGCACGATCGCCAGATAGGCCAGGTAGAGGCCACTCAGGATCACACCCCAGACCCGCGTGATGTTCCAAGAGAGATAGACGAAGGGCAGCAAAAGAACAGAGGCGCCAAGCATGACCCAGAGATCGAAGGTCAGAAACTCACGATCCACCGGGATCGGCCCGACGAAGCTCGCTATCCCGATGATGGCCAGCAGGTTGAACATGTTCGAGCCGATCACATTGCCCAGGGCCACATCGGCCTGCCGTCGCAGGGCCGCCATCACCGTTGTCGCGAGTTCCGGCAGGGAGGTGCCGATGGCCACAAGCGTGAGGCCGATCACCGTGTCCGAGACGCCATAAGTCTTGGCGATGATCGTGGCGTTCTCCACCAGCAGGTTCGCGCCCAGCGGCAAGCCCGCCAGCCCCAGCAGCAGAAGCAGCAGGATACGCCACCAGGGCAGGTCCGGATCGGCCCCCTCGGGCTCTTCCTCGGGCGCGCTCTTGCAGGCCTGCCGGTGCCGGTGCGCATCGCGGAATGCATCCAGCAGCATCAGCGCCAAACCTGCAAGCAGCACGCTGCCGGCAACCCAGTCGAAGACGCCCCGGAAGGCGAGCGCGATGAACAGCACGCTTGCTGCAAGCATCAGGTTGTAGGTCTTGCGCGTGTTGCATTCTGCGGTGTGCATCGTGGCCAGCAGCGCGGGCACGCCCAGCACCAGCAGGATATTCGCGGTGTTCGAGCCCACCACATTGCCCAGCGCCAGCCCCGGCGCATCGTCGAGGATCGCCTGTACCGAAATCAAGAGCTCTGGCGCCGAAGTCCCGAAAGCCACGATCGTGAGGCTGACGATCAGCGCCGGCACCCCCAGCCGCAGCGACATGTTCACCGCCCCTTTGACCAGCGCGTCCCCCGCCAGAAGCAGCAGCACCAACCCAAAGCCGCAGAGAACCCACGGCAGGATCATGCGCGATCATCCTTGCCACAGGGGCACGGGCCCTTCCCGATCCGGTAGCGTCCGCAGGCCCGACATTTGGCGTTTGAAAGCCGCTTGCCACCCAGCCAATGCAGCTTGCCGAACATCGCCAAGACGCCCATGACGATCAGGAACAGGGTGACAATCTTCAGGATCATGAAGTCTACAGTCCGAACTGCGCGTAGGCGGCGCGCTCTTCCAGACCGTGCAGGGCATCGCCCACCATCTGCGCCCCAAACCGTGCAAGAAACGGTCTGCGCACGCCGTAGCGGCGGAACTTGACCTTCTCGCCGAAGCGCTCCTGCATCATCGGCTTCAGGTGGCCGATGCCGTCGATCAGCCCCAGATCGGTCGCCTTGCGGGCCAGCCAGATCTCGCCGGTAAAGAGGTCACGGTCCTCGGGCAGTTTGCCTTGGCGTCGCGCGCTCACATGATCCTTGAAGTTGACGTGGATGTCCTCGAGGATCTCCTTCAGCCGCGCCACGTCCTCGGGGTTTTCCGGGCGGAAGGGGTCGAGCATGGATTTCGACTTGCCCGCAGTATAGACGCGCCGCTCGATCCCGTTCTTCACCAGGAACTCATGTGCGCCAAAGGAGGCCGAGATGACCCCGATCGAGCCCACGACCGAGCTGTCATCGGCATAGATCTCATCTGCTGCTGCAGCCAGCCAATAGCCTCCCGAGGCGGCCACATCCTCGACAAAGGCGATCACGGGGATCTCTTTTTCCTCGGCCAGCCGCCGGATCCGCCCCCCGATCAGCGAGCTCTGCACCGGGCTGCCGCCGGGCGAGTTCACCTCCAGCGCCACTGCTGCGGGCTTGCCGCGGGTGAAGGCTTTTTCAATGATGGGCGCGAGGGTTGCGTCATTCAGCGTCGCCCGCCCGGAGGCGGCAATCATCCCCGACAGCCGGATCACAGCAACCGTCGGGTCGGATTTCATAAAGGGGATCCAGCGTTTCATGAGACCCCATGTAGAATGGCACCCCCCCGCAAACAAGGAGGCAGGCGAGAAGGATTTCCCCTGCGGCTTTATTGCCGAATGCGCCAGCCCGTCTTGAAGATCCAGCCGATCACCAGCAGGCAGGCTGCGGTGAAGCCTGTGATCGCCAGAAGCGACACCGCAATTGGCACGTCCGCCGACCCAAAGAACGACCAGCGGAAGCCCGAAATGAGGTAGACCACGGGGTTGAAGTAGGAGATCGTCTGCCAGACAGGCGGCAGCATCGAGATCGAATAGAACGCGCCGCCAAGGAACACGAGCGGTGTCACCACCAGCAGCGGTACCAGCTGGAGCTGCTCGAAACTGCCCGCCCAGATGCCGATGATGAACCCGAGAAGCGCGAAGCTTAGGCAGGTGAGCAGCAGGAAAGCGATCATGGCGAGCGGGTGCTGGATGGTCACATCGACGAAGAAGAACGCCGTAATGAGGATGATCACCCCGATGAAGAGGGCTTTGGTGGCCGCAGCACCCACATAGCCCGCGACGATCTCGAGGAAATTCACCGGCGCCGAGAGCAGCTCGTAGATCGTACCAATGAATTTCGGGAAGTAGATGCCGAAAGACGCGTTGGAAATCGCCTGCGTGATCACCGAGAGCATGATCAGCCCCGGCACGATGAAGGCGCCGTAGCTCACACCCTCGATCTCCTGGATCCGACTGCCGATGGCCGCGCCGAAGACCACGAAATAGAGCGAGGTCGACAGCACCGGCGAGAGGAAGCTCTGCGCCAGCGTGCGAAAAAACCGGGCCATCTCAAAGACGTAAATCGCACGGATCGCCGACCAGTTCATGCCGTATCCCCCTTGTCGTCATGCACCAGGCCCACGAAGATGTCCTCAAGGCTGCTTTGCCGCGTGACCACGTCCCGCAACACCAACCCGGCCGCCGAGACATCCTGCAAGAGCTTCGTGATACCGGTGCGCTCGGCCCGCGTGTCATAGGCGTAGGTCAGCGTGCAGCCCGCGTCACAGAGCGTCAGATCGTACTTCGACAGCGCCTCTGGCACCGTCTCCAGCGGCTCGGACAGCTGCACATCAAGCTGCTTCTGACCCATGCGCGCCATCAGGCTCGCCTTTTCCTCGACCAGAAGCAGCTCGCCCTTGGCGATCACGCCCACGCGGTCCGCAATCGCCTCCGCTTCCTCGATGTAGTGCGTCGTCAGCACGATGGTCACCCCATCCGCCTTCAGGCCCTGCACGATCTCCCACATGTCCTTGCGCAGCTCCACATCGACACCGGCGGTGGGCTCGTCGAGGAACAGCAGCCGGGGCTCATGGCTGAGCGCCTTCGCTATCAGCACCCGGCGCTTCATGCCGCCCGACAGCGCACGGATCTGGTTGTCCTTCTTGTCCCAGAGCGACAGTTGCCGCAGGATCCGCTCGATCGCCGCGTCGTCGCGCGGCTTGCCGAAGAGCCCGCGCGAAAACTGCACGGTATTTATGACCTTCTCGAAGGGCTCAAGATTGATCTCCTGCGGCACCAGCCCGATCATGGCACGCGCCGCCCGGAAGGCGGTCACGATGTCGTGTCCGCCCACGCTGACCTGCCCCGAGGTGGCTTGCGTGATCCCGCAGACCGTCGAGATCAGCGTGGTCTTACCTGCCCCGTTAGGCCCCAGCAGCGCCAGGATTTCGCCCTGCTCGATCTGCAAGTCGACACCTTTCAGCGCCTCGAACCCATCCGAATAGGACTTGCGCAAGTCTCTGATATCGAGAATGACCGCCATGCCTCAGCCCCTTTCACGTCACGCCGCGCACCCTAGGCTGCGGCCTGCGAGGTTAACAGCGCGCAGACGCACACTCAACGCCGCCCTCTGTGCGCCACATCGCAATCCGTGGCGCCCCGTTCAGAAGCCGACCTACCCTGCAGGTTTACCCCTTTCCGGTCAGCCGCTTCAGCCAGTTGCGCTTCTCCTCTGCGGGCGCGTCATCGGCGGGCGCCTCGCCCGCCTCGGCCGGGCCTTCCAAGACCGCCTGGAGGTTGGAGAAGAACTGATCCGCCATCTTCTTGGCGAAGCCGTCGATGATCCGGCTGCCGAGCTGTGCCAGCTTGCCACCGACCTTGGCCTCGACGTCATAGCTGAGCTCCGTACCGCCGTCCTTCGCGGTCATGCGCACCTCGGCACCGCCCTTGGCAAAACCTGCGGCACCGCCCTTTCCTTCGCCCGAAATGGTCAGCGATTCATTTTCCACCATGTCCGACAAGGTGACCGCGCCCTTGAAGGTCGCCTTCACCGGGCCGACCTTCTGCACCACCGTCGCTTCGAACCCCTCTTCGGGCGAGCCCGTCACCTGCTGCGCACCCGGCACGCAGGCTTCGAGCACCTCCGGGCTGAGCAGCGCGGCATAGACCTGCGCGGGGCTGGCGGCAATCTGGCGGGTATCTGACATCTGCATGGGGCGGCTCCTCCGGTCTGTCCTTCGCCCGTCTTAACGCGCCGACCGCCCATGCGCCAATCCGATTTCACCGATGTCGCTTCCGGGCTCGACAGCGCGCCTTGGGCTGATACCACCAGAGCCATGACCACCCTCCCCCAGAATCGCGCCAGCCTCGGCATTGCCTTCGTCATAGCAGGCATGGTCGCGATCTCGATCAACGACATGCTGATCAAGCAGCTCTCGGGCGGCTACCCGCTGCATCAGATCGTGTTTTTGCGCTCCGGCATCGGGATCATGTTCTCGCTGATGATGGTGCAGGTCGAGGGCGGCTGGCGGATCCTCAAGACCCGGCGGCCTGTGCTGCACCTCATTCGGGGGCTGCTGATCGTGGTGGCGAACATGAGCTATTTCGTGGCCCTGGCCGCCATCCCGCTGGCCGACGCCACAGCACTCTTCTTCGCAGCGCCGCTTTTCATCACGGTGCTCAGCATCCCGTTCCTGGGCGAGAAGGTGGGCGTCGTCCGGATGAGTGCCGTTGTGGTGGGCTTTGCCGGCGTGGTGATCATGCAGCGCCCCTGGGCCGATACCGAAAGCCTCGATGCCTCGCGCATCGTGCTGCTGTTGCCGGTGCTCTCGGCGCTGACCTATGCCCTCAACCAGCTGATGACCCGAAAGCTCGGGGTCGAGAGCAAGGCCTCGGCCCTCGCTGTCTATATCCAGGCGGTCTTCATCGTGGTCTCTGTGGGGTTCTACCTCGTGGCCGGCGACGGGCGCTTTGCCGAAGGGGTCGAAAACCCTTCGATTCAGTTCCTGTTCCGGCCCTGGGTCTGGCCGGCGCAGGGCGATTGGTGGGTGATGCTGGCACTCGGCTTCAACGTCGCCGTGATCGGCTACTGCCTCAGCCAGGCCTACCGCATGGCCGATGCCGCCACGGTGGCGCCCTTTGAATACGTGGGCCTGCCGCTCGCCGTCTTCTGGGGCTGGCTGATCTTCGCGGAATTGCCCGCCTGGGAGGTCTGGGCCGGAATCGCGCTGATCCTCGGCTCGGGCCTCTTCGTCTTCCTGCGGGAACGTCAGAAAGCGCGCATCGTCGCCCGCACCGCCGTGATGCGCCGATGAAACGGCCCGATGGTCCGGTTCGAACCACATCTTGCTTTTGCCGCACATTGCCGCGACAGTCCGCCGAGCCTTGCGGCCCGCGGCCAAAGTTCACTGAGGTGCACCCGTGATTGACTGGTTGATCTTCATCCCCGCCTGTTTTGCGCTGAACCTCGCGTTCGGACCAAACAACCTTCTGTCGATGACACACGGAGCGAAGAAGGGCGTTGTTTTTGCCGGACAGGCCGCCGTCGGCAGGCTCATCGTTTTTGTGCCCATGATCGTGCTCAGCGCCTTGGGCCTGGGTCTGGTGCTGACGGCATCGGCGACGGTCTTCAATGTCGTGAAAGTCGTTGGAGCGATCTATCTCATCTGGTTGGGCATCTCACTCTGGCGAAGCGCCAAGGCCTTGGACCCACGGGCTATTGATGGGCGCGTCACCACGCTCCGGCGTGCTTTTGCAGCGGAAGCGCTTGTGGCGATGAGCAACCCCAAAGCCATTTTGATTTTCGCTGCCTTCTTCCCCCAGTTCGTCGCGGTCGAAGCCTATTGGCAGAGCTACGCGCTGCTGGGGGCTGCGTTTCTTGCAATGGAAGCCGTCGCGATTCTCGCCTACGCCGGTCTTGGACGGGTCGCATCCACATTCGCGTCCGGCCGACTTCCCATGCTTCAGCGCATATCGGGGGGTATGATGTGCCTGTTTGGCGCATTGCTTCTCGTCAGTCCGACGCCAACACGTTCATAGCGGCCGTTCCGCAAGCTCGTCCAAGCGGCAGCTGCGTCGCACAAATCGCGCCTCACTGGCAGGGTCGCCGGAAACAGCCTGCACGCGCGCCACAAGACGCCCGAGGAACGCGCATGCGCGCCGGCGAATTTTCGGTGGCCCGTGGTGCCGACGTCGTCCCAACGGGATCATCATTTCCAACGACTGCGTTCTTCGATCGCCCCGCGCGCTTGTCGGTGCACCGCAGACCCACGCCTGTGCTCAACCGTCGAACGCGCTGATCTTGACGACCACCTTGCCCGTCGCCTTGCGGGTCCGCAGCAGGTCGAGAGCGTCGTTCGCCTCCTCCAGCGGCAGCACGTGGCTTACATGCGGCTTGATCTTGCCCTGCACGTACCAAGCCGTCAGCACCTTGAAGCTGTCTGTCAGCACCTTGGGGTTCACCCGCGTGTAGCCACCCCAGTAGAAGCCGATCACCGTGAGGTTCTTCACCAGCAGGTGATTGGCGGGGATCTGCGGCACCTCGCCGCTGGCAAAGCCCAGAGGGATCAGCCGCGCCTCCGGATTGCAGGCGCGTAGGGCTGCCTTGAACTGGTCACCGCCGATAGGGTCGTAAACCACATCCGCCCCACCCAACTCCTTGACAAGGCTGCGGATATCATCTGTCTCGGAATCGATCAGGTGATCGGCGCCCATCGATTTGGCAACCTTGAGCTTCTCTGCGCCGCGTGCCACTGCGATGACCTCTGCGCCCATCTGCTTGCCCAGCTCCACGGCGGTGAGCCCGACACCGCCCGAGGCCCCCAGCACCAACAGCCGCTCGCCCGGTTGCAAATGCGCCTTGTAGTCCAGCGCCACGTGGCTGGTGCCATAGGTGATCAGGAAAGCCGCAGCGTCCTCGGCGGTCATCGCGTCGGGGATCGGCACACAGACATTCGCCGGGATAGCGGCATAGTCTGCAAGCGCCCCAAAACCGCAATAGGCAGCGATCCGCTGGCCTTCGGAAAACCCGGTCACGCCTTCGCCCAGCGCCGTGATCGTACCGCAAAGCTCCATCCCGAGGGTTGCGGGAAGCTGAGGCTTTTCCTGATAGGTTCCCTTGATCACAAGCAAATCCCCGAAGTTCAGCCCACAGGTATGCACCTTCACCTGCACCTCGCCCGGTCCGGGTTCGGGCGCCGGGATATCCTGCAAACGCAGCGGTTTTCCCAGTTCGGTGACTTGCATTGCGCGCATGATCTGCCCTCTCGTCTGATTGCGCGGATCAGGCCAGAGCGCGCCCGGATGTGCAAGCGGAATGCGCGGGTCGGCGGCCTTGCCCGGCGCGTCGGCCAGGCGACTCAGAGGTCCGGTCTGGCGCCGTCGTGCTGCGCCCTGGCTGACCCTTGCCCCGGTCGACCACACCCAGCGCACGACCGGTGCCTCGCCGAGCACGCGAAACCGGATCAGATCGGCGCGCAGGTGCGGATGGTGGCTGATCCCGAGCGCACAGCGCTTGCGCATCGCCTCGATCTCATCGGCCAGTCTGCGCGCATACCGCGGGAAGCGGCTGGGTGACTTGTCTACGATGGAGCCGACGCGGATGGCATCGGCAGCAGTCGTTCGGCCCGCACCCACGGCGGCGATCAGGCCGTCTTCGATCGTCTCGCTGCGACCGATCACCTCGCCCGGCAGGACAATTTTGGCATTGGCGAAGATGGTCCGGGATGTCATGGGCGTGTTAACCTGGGTTGAGAAAACGGTGACGAACGGGAAGGGGTTGCGGCATGGGCCATACGAGATACGGGGTCTATTTCACACCCCGCCCCGGAGCCTTCGCCGAAGCCGGAGCGACCTGGCTCGGCTGGGACATCGCAGCCGGTATCGCCGCGGGCCACCCGGACGACAGTGTCACCCGGCGGCCACGCAAGTATGGCTTTCACGGCACGATCAAGCCGCCGTTTCGCTTGGCGGACGGCCGCAGCCGGGCCGATCTGATGGACGCGATGGAGAGGCTCAGCACCCGGCTTGCGCCTGTGGCTCTGGACGGTCTGACCCTGTCGCAGATCGGCTCGTTCATCGCGCTGACCCCCACAGGTGATGTGCGCGATCTGGCGCAGCTTGCAGCCACGGTGGTCAAGGAGCTCGACTGCTTTCGCGCGCCGCCAACAGACGCCGAGCTTGCCCGGCGGCGCCAGTCGAGGCTGACGCCGGTGCAGGAGGAGAACCTCGCACGCTGGGGCTATCCCTATGTCATGGAGGCGTTCAGGTTCCACATGACACTCACGGGTCCGATGCCGCGCGAGATGGTCGGCAAGGTGCTGGCCGACGCGAATGCCCATTTCGACGACGTGCCCCCGAGACCTTTTGTCGTCGACAGCCTGACGCTGGTGGGTGAACGCGACGGAGAGATGTTCGAAGAGCTGCATCGCTACAGCCTCTCCGGGAAGTAAAGTGCCTCGATCTCAGCGACAGTATCTTCGAGGGGGCGATCACTCGGCACATAGGTCACCTGGAGGCTCTCAGGCAGTTCCGCGGCCTCCCGCGCCAGCCGCTTTGTGATGCCCGCCACCGTTTCGCGCGCCCGCGCGGCAAGCCGGCCGGCCAGCACCCTGGGGCGCTGCCGCCTGCGTCTTCTGCAACACCCCGCGCGATAGGTTCGCAAGCGCATCCTGCCTACCCTTCCGGACGCCGAGACCGCTGCGCGGAATGCCATAGTGCAGATCATGCGCGCGCCAGGCGAGCAGAAACCCACCCGCCGGGCGCTGCCCTTCGAACTCCGCCAGATCGATGCCGCAGAACGCCTCACCGCCCGCCACACCGGGCCGCGTGATTACACGTCTGACACGGTGCAGATCGGGCCGCGCCCGGCACAGCGCTTTGGTGTGCACCGCCACACCCTGCGCCACACGGTGTCGCACATGGCGAGCCAGGGTCTCGTGGTCTCTCGGCGTGGCGCAGCCGCCTTCGTGACCGGCGCGCCCGCCGACTATCCCATCGGCAAGCGCCTGCGGTTTCACCAGAACATCACAGAGGCAGGCCGCTTGCTCACCAAGGAGATTTTGAGCACCAGGCCCCAGCGCACAACGATAAGGCGGCCGAGGCACAGGCGGTGCCATCACAGCGTATTGTCCCGCGGCACGGCTCGCGGAGTTGCCGGAGCAGCTGCTAGACCGGTCTTCCTTAGCCGCGGCGCTGCTGGCCTGTGGTGTCGCGGATTACGCCCGGGTCTGGAGGCGGCTGACTGCCCAACGCGCCTCAACGACGCAAGCGGGGCTGCTGCGCATCGCAGAAAGTGGGCCGATCCTGCGCTCGGTCGACGTGAATGCCGATCTGGAGGGGATACCGGTGGAGTAGCGGCCGACATGGTTTGCCGGTGACCGGGTGACGCTCATGCTGGATGCGCCAGGCGAACTATCCCAAAGCTGTTGCCTCTCTCTCTGCCGTGGATCGCAGAAACGATCCCCTCAGCAGCACGTTTCCAACACCACATGCCCTGTCGAGCCCAATGGCGTGATGGGTGTTGGACGGGGAGACACCGCTCTTCCGCATCTATCTGGTCAGTCTGCGTGTGCGAGGCGTCGATGCCGCGATGCTACGCGTTCGAAATTGGTCGCACGAAACCGACACGATCAGATGCTGCCATAACCGCCCCAAGACGCTGAAAACCAAAGAAAATTCAGACTGCGCAGGCAACCTCAATCGCGTCGGACAAAGTGCACCCCGCGCCATGGGTCACGCCTTGGCAATCAAAGAAAACCCAGACGGCTCAGCGCGCGTTCGGCGTCTTGGCGCTCACGTTCGGTGCCGGACAGCATATCGCGATTGAGGTCCGCCATCAGCTTGCTCAGCGATCGGTCCTTCACGCGGTCCCAGACGAAGGCGGCGACATCCTTTTCATCGAGACCGAGGACACTGTGTGCCACCTTCGTTTCAGTAATGGTCTCGTATTTCATACCGCCCCCCGGCCCGCCTGATTCTCTGCCATCAGGTTACCGGGCCGGTCGGGCCCCTGTCATGCAGAGTCTGACGGCGCCACCCTCAAATGAGGTGCTGCGCCGCGCAATGCATTGGGATTGGGCGAGATTATTTTTCAACCGGCCCGATGCTGAAGAACATGGTTTCGCCGGAGTGATCATCGACGCCGTCATTGTCGGTGGAGACCCAGCCCGTGCCATCAGGGGTGATCGCCAGTCCCTCGACCTTGTCCAGCACGTAACCGCCCGTCGATGTCAGGTCCGGGATCAGGTCTCGTACAAGCGTCTTGGTGACCACCGGCAGCTCTGATCCGAGAGCGGCGGGGGTCATCTCGGAGAGCGGCACCGCGTAGATCTTCTTCGTCACCGCCTCGAGCCCATGCTGGTTGTCACGCTCCACGATATAGATGTTGTCTCCGTAGACCGTCATGTCGCTGAGACCAACCCAGCCCTTGTCTGCCGCCGCTTTGGGATAAAGCACGGCGCCCCACGCCTCCGTCTCGAGATTGTAGGCCACGAGCTTCACGTGGTCTTTCGGGTCGTCCTTCCACTCGCGCTGCACGGGCATCCAAAGGGTATCGCCAACCTTGGTGATGCCTTCGAACCCAAAGCGGCTCTCGACGGCCATCAACTCGGGCGGAAGGCCGATCTCATCCTCGATCTGACCGTCTGCGCCCACATGGTAGAGCGCATGCGGGATCACCCGGTCGGTCCGGCCTTCGGAGGCCACCCAGAAGCCGCCCTCGCCGTCGAGTGTGATGCCTTCCATGTCGAGCTTCTGTGCGGGCATGCCATTGCGGGTCACGTCAATCGCCTCGACAATCCGGGCCGGTGTTTCGGTGGGGTCGATCTTGAAGATGCGCGGCTGGTAGCCATAGAAACTGTCGGACACCGCGTAGATCACACCCTCGGCATCCGCGACCATGCCCGAAAGTGCGCCCCAACCGGTGAGCGTATCCATGCCCTCGGAGGTCAGATGCGGATAGGCGGCGGGCGCTTCGGCATATTGATAGAGCATCACATGCGCACGGGCCGCCCCATCCTCCAGCCCGTCGAACTCGTTCGCCGTGGCCAGCAGCCCGCGCTCGGGGATCGCCACTGCGCCTTCCGGGGAGATGCCCGACGGCAGGAGCTGTTTCAGAACCGGCGCTGCGGGATCACTTACATCATAAACGGCAACCACGGACGCACGCTCGGCCATGACGAACACGTAAGGCGTGTCGCCGAAGACGCCGAACTCCATGCCCTCGGGCTCAACCCCCTTTGCGTCCGAGCGTTTGTCCGGATAGTGGCCAATCTGAACAATCGCATGTTCGAGCGTGGCGCCGCTCTCCCAGACCAGCGTGCCGTCCTTGTGGAAGATGGTCATGCCCCGGGCACCGCCATCCATGTCGCCTTCGTTGGCGATGGCGAAGTGATTATCATCGATCCACTGCACCCCGTCGGGCTCACGGACACGCCGCGGCTGGCTCTGATCGAAGATCAGGGCCGCGCGCTCGTCCGTCGTGTCGATGTCCTCCAGATCAACAGCGCCCGCCGAGAAATGCGACACAAGGCTGCCGTCTTTCGCCACCACGGCGATGTGGTTGTTCTCCTGCAGGGTCACCACAACCTCGCCGCGCCCGTTGATATCGACGAATTCGGGCTCAGGGTCGTCACCCGCAACCTCGGCGAGCCCGGTGAGCGTCGCCCGGCGCAGGGTGCCGCAGTCAAGCGTGCCCTCAGCCACGTCGATCATCACCAGATCGCCCGCCGGCATCTGCGGCACGCGACCTTCACCGAGGTCTTCGTCACGCTCATTCTCGATGGCAATGGCGATGAAGGAGCCGTCCGTGGCCCGCGCGGTGCTGTCCGGCTGACCACCCAAGTCGCAGGTCGCGGTGATGCTCATGTCATCGAGGTTCACCGCCTTCACGAAACCGGAAGGCGCGGTGTAGCTCTCGGAGGTGTTCACGCCCACAAAGGCGGTATTGCCGATGATCGAGACAGCAGTAGGCTCACCATCGACGGCCAAGGTGCCCTTGGGGGCCGGCACCGCCGGGTTGGTGATGTCGATCACACCGATCACACCGGCGGGGCTGTCGGTATAGACCAGGGTCATGCCGTCCCCCGTCACGTCGATGATTTCCGCCGAGGTCTCGTCAGGTGCCGTGCCATCGAAATTCGACGTCACCGGGAAGGACGCGATGCGGTTGAAATTCATCTCTGCAAAGGCAGGCGTCATCGCAGCAGTCGCCAAAAGCGTGCTGGTCAGCAGCAAGTGTCTCGTCATTGAAAAGCTCCGTGGTCTTGAGGTGCGCGCAAAGGCGCAGACTCAAGACACAGAGACATGACGAATTTGTATCAGTTTTGTGAACTCTCAGGAGGCCAGCATAAGATCCGACGCCTTCTCCCCGATCATGATCGCGGGCGCATTGGTGTTGCCCGAGACGATCTCGGGCATGATCGAGCAGTCGGCCACGCGCAACCCTTGGATCCCATGCACCTTCAACTCAGCGTCCACCACCGCATCCGCATCCGAGCCCATCTTGCAGGTGCCCGTCGGGTGATAGATCGATGCGGTGTTGCTGCGCGTCCAATCCAGTGTGGCCTCGTAGTCGTCCATATCGAGGCTCGCATGGGGCCGGAACTCTTCTGAAATCTTGGAGGTCAGCGGCGCATGCCGCGCGATCTTGCGCGCGATGTTGACCCCTGCAACGATGGTCCGGCAGTCCGTTTCGGTCGAGAGATAGTTCGGGATGATCTTGGGATAATCCCGTGGACGTGCCGAGTTGAGGCGGATCTCGCCCTTGCTTTCCGGGCGCAGCTGGCAGACGGACATCGTGAAGGCCGAAAACTTGTCGGCGCCTTTTCCCGGGTTTTCAGCCGAAAGGGGCTGCACATGGAACTGGATGTCCGGCGTCTCCACGTCTTCGCGGGTTTTCAGGAAGCCCGTGGCCAGGCTCGCCGCCATCGTCATCGGTCCGGCACGGAACATCAGGTATTTCAGCCCGATCTTGGCCTGACCGAAGAGGCTGGAGACCTCGTCGTTCAGCGTGGGCTCGTTGCACTTGTAGACCAGTCGGGCCTGCAGGTGATCCTGCATGTTCTTGCCCACGCCCTTGAGGTCTTTCTTCACTTCGATCCCATGCTCGGCGAGCTGTTCTGCCTCGCCGATGCCCGACAGCATCAGCAGTTGAGGCGAGTTGATCGCCCCGCCGCAGAGCACGATCTCGCGCCGCGCCGTGATGGTCTGCGGGTTGCCGCCGCGGTCCGCGTAGGTCACGCCAGTGGCGCGGCCCTCGGTGATTTCGATCTTGTCGACCTGCGCATGGGTGATGATCCGCAAGTTGGGCCGCTTCTTCACCGGATTGAGATAGGCCACGGCAGAACTGCAGCGCCGCCCGTTGCGCGCGGTCAGTTGGAAAAAGCCGACGCCTTCCTGATCCGCGCCGTTGTAATCGGGGTTGAACTTGTACCCCGCCGCCTGTGCCGCGGCGACCCAGGCATCGGTGATCGGCCGTTGAATCCGCATGTTCGACACCGAGAGCGGCCCCTGATCGCCATGATACTCATCGGCGCCGCGTTCGTTGTTCTCGGCCCGTTTGAAGAGAGGTAAAACGTCGTCCCACCCCCATCCGCTATTGCCCATTTGCCGCCAACGGTCGTAGTCTTGGGGTTGACCGCGAACGTAGAGGAGGCCGTTCAGGGAGGAAGACCCACCCAAAACCTTGCCGCGCGGCCACTCGATGGAGCGTCCATTGAGGCCCGGATCCGGCTCGGTTTTGTAGCACCAGTCGACGGACGGGTTGTGGATTGTCTTGAAGTAGCCAACGGGGATGTGAATCCAAGGGTTCAAGTCCCGCCCGCCCGCTTCGAGCAGGATCACCTTGTTCTTCGGATCCGCGCTGAGCCGATTGGCCAGCACGCATCCGGCAGAGCCGGCACCGACGACGATAAAATCAGCTTCCACTTCCACCTCCCAAGATGCTGCGAAAAAAACTCTATGCAAAAAGAAGGAAACATACTAGTGTTTTTTGGGACTGCTAGTCTCAATAAATGACATTCAGGGAGGAAGTCATGAAAGTTCAGAACAATATCAAACACCTGTCGCGGCGGGATCTCTTCCGAGTTGCAGGCCGCTATGGTCTCAGCTCGACGCTGCTGGCCGCGGGCACGTTCGGCGGCGCGATGAGCCTGTCGAACCTGGCTCAAGCCGCTGAATCGAGCTACGAAAAACGGTTCGCAAATGAACCGAAGTTCACCCTCAAGATGGGTGCTGCCGGCTTCAACCCGCAAAACCTGCTGATCGAGCGGGCCGGCGTTCTGGAGTTCGCACGTGACCTGGAAAGCCGCACCGATGGCGAGATTCGCGTCGAATTCATCGGCAACAACCAGATCTGCAACCAGCTCTCCTGTGTCGAGAAGACACAGCAAGGCATCGTCGACATGTATGCGGCGTCAACGCAGAACTCCGCGGGCGGCGCGCCCTATCTGAACGTGCTCGACTACGCCTACATGTTCCGGACGCGGGCCGATCAATACTACTTTATGTACAGCCCGGAATCTCAGCGCATCCTGCGCGAGCCTTTCGAGAAGCGTCACGGCTTGAAGTTCCTCTTCAGCCACGCCGAGCTGCGCGGCATCCAGTTGGGCCTCGCCTGGCAGGATCGTGATCTCGTGACCAACATCGAAACGCTGAATGGCACCAAGAACCGCGTAACGGGCACCCAGCTGGGCCGGATCGCAATGCAGGCGCTCGGCCTGAACCCGGTGCCGATCGCCTGGGAAGAAACGCTCGACGGTCTCAAGCAGGGCCTGATCGACGGGGCCGAGACCTGGGCCTCGGCCGTGGCTTACGCCAACATGTCGCCCGTCGTCAGCCAGTCGGTCGATCTGCGCTTCTTCTGCGGCACCGAGCACACCGCGATGTCGGCGTCTGTCTTTGACGGGCTGGGCGGCGAATTGCAGGACGCGGTCATGGAGTCGGCATATCTGGCGCAGGTGCACGTGCAGGCGGCCAACGAAGCGGCCCTCGTGAACACGGTTGGTGCAACCGATCCGCAGTTGCCCGGCACGATCTTTGCCGAGAACAACGTGCGCATGGCGATGCTGTCGGACGAAGAGCGCAAGAAAGCCGAAGAGATGTGCTCGCCCGAGTTCCAGCCGCAGCTCTGGGAGCAGTGGCGCGAGCGGATCAACGGCTGGGCCGGTGGCATCGACACATACCAGGACATCTACAACGAAGTCCGTAACAACCCCCACACGCTGGCCGAAAACGTCGAGCCGCGTCGCTGGTGGAAGGCATAAGCCGCGTAGCACTGTCTCGCGGCCGGTCCCCTCGCGGGGGCCGGCCCTTTTTTCCGCGACCTGCCTGACCCAGGCCACCGGCGGTGATCACACCGCGCGCGTGGCGGGCCGGCCCCGCGGATCAAACCTTTTTTGGGAGGAACGAGGTTTGTCTATTCTATCTGAGATGGGAACGATTCTGTCGGCGCTTGCGTCGCGAGACAGCTTCGAGATTTCCGGAGCGCTTCGCTCGAACGCGGCGTGGTATCTTGGGACGATCGCCCTGATCGTCGGCGGATACATCGTCTCACTGATCTATCGCACAGTGCCCTTTGTCGAACGGCACCTGGAGCGCACGATCATGGTCTATTCTTACCTGGCCATCGCCTTCATCATCTTCTGGGGTGTGATCGACCGGTTCATATTCAACAACCAGCAACCCTGGTCGACGACGATCCCGCCGTTCCTCTTCATGATCATGGCCTGGTTCGGGGCCTCCTATAACATCCGGTTGCGGACGCACCTGAGCTTTTCCGAGTTCCGGACCAAGATGCCCGCAGGCGGCCAGATCGTCTGTCTGTGGCTCGATTTCTTCTTGTGGTTCGGCTTCGCCCTGATCCTCTTCGTGACGACCTTCCGGCTCACGGCCAACTCGGCCTCGAACTTCCAGATCGTTCTGGGCACGGATAACACGATGCAGTGGTGGTTCCTCGCCACGGCACCGGCCGCAGCCGTCCTCATGGCCGGGCGCGCCATGCAGAACATCATGGACGACATGCGCAAATTCCGGTCGGGCGAGCCCTTGATCGAACAAGCCGTTATCGGGGGGGATGCATAATGGCCGACGGTACACTCATCACGCTCATCTCGCTGGGCGTCACCGGCCTCTTCATGCTCGGGGTGCCGGTGCTGCTGGTCATCGCCTACTGGGTGATCGGCTGCTCCTTCGTGCTGGGGCTCACGCTCGACAACATGGGCTCCGAGCTCATGAACGTCTTCAACAAGGGCTTTGCCCTGCTCGCCATGCCGCTCTTCATCCTGACGGGCGACCTGATCAACAAGTCGGGGATCGCGCGACGATTGTCGAATTTTGCCTACGCCTGTCTCGGCTGGCTGCGCGGCGGTCTGGCGATGGCCTCCTTGGGCGCCTGCGGGCTCTTCGCAGCGATCTCGGGGTCGAACTCGGCCACCACCGCGACCATCGGTTCGATGCTGCACCCCGAGATGGTCAAGGGCGGTTATGACGAGCGCTTCTCGGCGGCCACCGCCGCCGCGGGCGGTACGGTCGGGATCATCATACCGCCGTCGATCATCTTCATCGTCTACGGCTTCCTGATGAACCTTCCGATCTCCGAGCTCTTCATTGCCGGTATCCTACCCGGAGCGCTTATGGTGTTCGCCATGCAGTTCGCCTGCTGGGTCATCTGCCGGGCCAATGGTTGGGGGTTCCTCATCCCGCTTCAGATCGCACGCGTGCTGAAGACTGGTCTTGGCGCGTGGTTGGGCTTCTTCGCCATTGGTCTGGTGCTCTGGGGCATCTACACCGGCAAGTTCTCGCCCACCGAAGCGGCGGGTGTGACCGTGGGCTTCTGCGTCATCGCCGGTCTTGTGAGTTGGGCGCTCAGCCATCTCTTCCACATCACAGACGACAAGGAGTGGCAGAACAAGGGCTGGGGCGAGATGCTGCTGGTCGATGGCTTCACGATCCCGGAGATCCCCAGCATCGTGGTGCGGTCGGCCCAGATCACCGGGATCCTCGCGCCGCTGATTGCCATTTCGGTGGTGATGCAACAGATCCTGTCGCTTCTGGGGGCACAACAGGTTATCGGCGATTTCGTGATCTCGATGGGTGGCTACTACGCAGTTCTTGCGACTGCGATGGTGATCGTGTTCGTCTCCGGCATGGTGTTGGAGTCGCTTCCCGTCACCATCATTCTGGCGCCGATCCTTGCACCGATCGCGGCGTCCGTCGGGGTCGATCCCATCCACTTCTCTGTGATCTTCCTCGTCGGCGCGTCCATCGGGTTCATCACGCCGCCCTACGGTCTGAACCTCTATGTGGCTTCCGGT
Source organism: Roseobacter sinensis (assembly GCF_025755255.1). GTDB lineage: Bacteria > Pseudomonadota > Alphaproteobacteria > Rhodobacterales > Rhodobacteraceae > Roseobacter > Roseobacter sinensis. Next base: position 415,773 of record NZ_JALIEB010000002.1, read on the forward strand.
GTGACAGGGGTTCCCTATTTCCGGTTGCTGAAGTACTCAACGTATTACCTCTTCTCGCTGCTGGCGATCTGGATCTTCGTCGCGATGTCGCCGCTTAGCGCGTTGTGGTTGGTGGAGTTGATGCGGTAAGGGCATCTAGGAGCGATAATGCCGGATGATTTCGCAGACCAACGGCAGGGCCAGATCCCAACCAATTTGCGGTTGCTGGTCCTGCTTGAGGAAGTTGCCAAGGCCGGCGTGCCCGTCACGCCCACGGCGTTGAAAGATACGCTGAATCTGCCGAAGCCAACGCTGCACCGGCTGTTCAACACCGCGGAAGCGGAAGGGTTCCTGCAAAGAGACGTCGACGGCCGGTCCTACGGGCCCGGCCCTCGTCTGCGACAGTTATCCGTTCACACGGCGTCGTCGCAACGCATCCGCACCGTCCGGCTTGCGATCCTGCGCAGCGTGGCCGAGAAGATCGGCGAGACCTGCAACATCGCCACACCGGATCGGGACGGAATGACCTACCTCGACCGGGTCGAAACCCACTGGCCGTTGCGCATACAACTGCCCGTAGGAACCCAGGTGCCGTTCTACTGCACGGCCAGCGGCAAGATGTATCTGTCGTCGCTGAGGCCCGCCTATTTCGACCGCTACCTCTCGGCCGCGACGATCGAAAGCCACGCGCCCGGGACGATGACCGACAAGAGCACGCTGAAGGCCGAGATCGAGGCCACCCGCAAGCGCGGCTATTCGATGGACAATCAGGAGTTCATGGAAGACATGGTCGCAATTGCCGTGCCGATCCTCGACGACCGCAAGCGCCTGGTCTCAACCCTGTCGGTCCATGCGCCCCTGCAGCGTCACAACATCGACACGCTCAGCCGGCACATCGACGATCTGCGCGCCGCTTCGCAAGAGCTGAGTGAGCTGATCAACAGCTGACGAGGCCGGGTCAACCCATCCAGAAGTGAACCTCGGCCCCGCCGTCCCGACCGCGCACCTCCACCGTCTTGGTGCGGTCAGCCGGACGCAGCGGTGACTGCCGCGCGCGCTGCAGCACACTGTCGGTGGCGGCGATGGCTGCCCCTTCGGCTTTTGCGATCTCCAGCAGCCGGCTGGTGAGGTTCACGCTGTCTCCAGCAACAGAAACCTGCTGGTGATGATCCCCGCCGAGGCGCGACAGGACGACCTCGCCGTGGTGCAGCCCGATCCGGCACCCAACCGTGAACCGGCCCTCGCCGAGGGCGGCAAGGTCGTCGAGCAGGGCGAAGGACGTCCGGAACGCCTGATCCGCACTGGCTTCTCCGTCGTCGGTCATACCGAAGACGGCAAGCGCCCCATCGCCCATGTAGTTCAAGACAACGCCGCCTTGCCCCTCGACCCCTGCCGCGGTGATCTGGTGGAAGTTTTTCAGCAGATCCTGCGTGCCCGCCGGGCCAAGCCGTTCTGAGAGCAGGGTGAACCCGCTCAGATCGATGAAGAGGATCGAGAGCGCCCGCGATGTGGGCTGTTTGAGGAAATCCGGGTCTTCGGCGATCATCTCCGCCAGCAGCGGCGACTGGAACTTTTTCAGCGCTTCGAGCGCCGCAGCACCGCGCGATGCGCGCCGCTTCTCGGTGTAGTAGCGCAGGGCCGCCGCCGCCGCTACCGGCGCCATTGCACTGACAAGAGGCACCGCGGCGCTGAGCCAGACGCCGGCCGAGAAGGCGGCGAGGATGGCGGCACCCCAGGCCGCGACCAGAGCAAGCGCGGCCGGAACGCCGCTCGACAAGGGCAGGAGCAGCACGAGCCCGCTGGCCAGCAGCGCCAGGACCACGCTGGCAGCTGTATCGATCCGGCGGGTCTGCAGGTCGCGGCGCAGCGGCTGGCTGCCGAGCATCTGCGACACGGCGCCGGCCATGATTTCAACGCCCGGCACGCTCTCACCATAGGGTCCGGGGAATCGGTCACCAAAGGCGGTCGCCGTGAACCCCACCAGGACAGCCTTGCCGGCCAGATCGGCCGCATGCGTACCATCGAGGATGACGCTGGCGGAATAGGTGGGGATGTGCCCCTCCGGGCCGATCAACCGCAGCGGCATGGTCAAGCCGACATCGAGCGGCACGAGGTCGCCGCCGAGGTTGAGCGCATCGGCTGCGATCTGCGGCTCCACCCCGCGAAGCCGCGATGCAAGCGCAAGTGCGAAGGACAGCTCTATCCCGGTTTCCGTCGCGAAGACGGATGGCACGTAGCGGGGTGTTCCGGTCGCATCCGTCGAGATGTTCACCAGAGCCGCCTGTGCCACGTCAGCGAAGACCGGTTGCGGCCTCAGGATCGAGGCCGGGCGCGCGACACCGACATCTTGGGAACCTGCCGAAAAGCTGGCGGCGGCGGCAATCACGCTTGGGATCTGCGAGAGAGCCTCTGCCAGCCGCGCATCGACCGCGGCATCGCCCGGGTCGGCCAGCACCACGTCGAGCCCAACCGTCGTCGCGCCTGCCGCCGCGATGGCATCGATCGTGCGGGCCAGCAGCGCCCGGTTGGCACCGGGGGCGCCTTGGTTGGCGGCGAGCGTTGCATCGTCGATGGCGACGATGGCCACTTCGGTCGCCGGGTCGACCGGCCCGAAGACCGAGAGCCGGAGATCGAGCAGAGCCGCCTCGAGCCGGTCCAACCCACTGGCGCGAGCGGAAAGATGCGGCGCCGAGATCAGCGCGGCCCAGACCCCCGCTGCGATCAATGTGAGGGCACCAAGAACCAACGGCGCCCGGGCGCCCTGCATCATCGGCCGAAGCGGGCGAGCAAGGCTGCGGCGCGATCTGCGGGCCATGTGCGACCCTCAAGCGCCTCGTCCGATGCATCGACGTCAACACCATCGCCCGCGCCAAGAACGACTGCTTCTTCGGTCGCACCAGTACGCAAGACCGACACCTCGCCCTCAACCACGAAAACCGAGGTCCGGTCCGCCGTCACATCCACCAGATAGGTGGTGCCACGCACCGCAGCGATGGCGTGCGGGGTTCGGATTTGCGGACGTGCCTCTCCCTTGTCGGCTTCGATCAGCACGGCGCCGCGCTCCAGATCGATGACGCCGGGTTGCGCGCCGCTTTCCGCCTCGGCGAAGCCCATCTGGGCAGCCGCCTCCATCTCGATGACCACCCCGAACTCACAGGACAGCACCTGCCGCTCCGGGTCGGTCACGGTCTCCACCGTACAATTGGGCGGCACCTGGGCCATCGTCGGCGTGGACATGGCCGCGACGGCCAGGAGCCCATAAAGAAAAACGAAACGCAAACTGGTCATATCTGTCACCTTTCACCGCAGGCCCAGGCGCTCAGCGCCAGCCTGCTCGTCTTGGGAGACGCCGCATGGCGTCATTCAACCCGACCGTGATTACCACCAAACACGGCCAGACAGAAGAGAAGAACGGAGGCTCGGGCGACCGACCGCCCGGGTGTCCGCGCGTGACGCCGTGCCCCAGCGCACGGTGGCTTAAGCCGGCCGCAAGGTGTTTCGCTCAGGTTGGCCACCGAACATATCTTCTCATGGGAACCCCAATGGCCGATACCTCAAGCTGCCTGTCCTTGCCGTTCATCCAGCCAAATCAGGCTCAGAAGCACGTCACCCACAACGAAGCACTGCGCATTCTCGACGTGCTGACGCAACTGGCCGTGCTGACGGACGATCAGCCCGCGCCTCCCGCCACGCCGGCAGAGGGGGATCGGCACATCGTTGGCGACGCCGCCACAGGGGCCTGGGACGGACAGGACGGGCGGCTCGCCCTCTTCGAAAACGGCCTCTGGCAGTATTTCGACGCCAAGCCCGGCTGGCGCGCCTATGTGACCGGGCGCGAGGCGCTGGTGGTCTACGACGGCTCGGAATGGATCGACCTTGATAGCGACGAGTTGCAGGAGATCGCGGCCTTCGGCCTTGGGATGACGTCGCTTCCCACCGCGCCGTTTTCGGCCAAGATCAACGGTGCTGTCTGGACCGCGCTCTACCAGGCGGATGGTGGCACGGGCGATATGATCTCGACGCTCAACAAGGAGACATCCGCAGATGATGCAGGTTTCGTCTTCCAGCAGGATTTCGGCACGCGCGCGCTCTTCGGTCTCTTCGGCAGCGACGATATCCGCCTCGCCACCTCGGCCAACGGCACCGATTTCCGCGACGGGCTGATTGTAGATGCCGCCACCGGCGTGGTCGAACAGCCCAATCTGCCCCGGTTCAAGGGGGTCACGAACTTCGACAACTACAGCGCCGCTGACGTCTGGACGACGATCGCGATCAACGACGCCGAGTTCAACGATCAGAGCGCGCTCGATGCGGGCACCAACCAGTTCATCGCCCCCGTCGCCGGCAGCTATGTCTTTGGCGCAGCGCTGACATTCAAGGAAAATACCTCGGACCAGGCGCGCATGGGCGCGCGCCTGCTGCGCAACGGGGTCGACATCATCGCGGGCTCGCTGCATGAAAACACCGGGCCACATGTCACCGAGCAGACGACGCTGACCTTCCAGACGATGGCCCAACTCGGCGCCGGAGACACCGTGGAGCTGCAAGGCCGGCTGCGCGGGTTTGACGGCTACTTCATGGCCGATCAGACGAGCTTCTGGGGCTTCAAGGTCGGCTGACACCGAAGGCCACCGCGCGCCGCGCGCTTGACGACCTGCTTCCGGTGTTCCACATCCTTCCGCAAGCGGCCAAGCCCTGCTTGTGTCGCGGGAGGAAGGAGTGTTCATGCAACCGCGCGCCCATCACCCGTATCCGTCCCGCCGATCGGCGGTGGCGGCAGACAACATCGTCGCCACGTCACACCCCTTGGCCGCGCAGGCCGGATTGAGCATGCTGGCGCGGGGCGGCAATGCGGTGGACGCCGCCCTTGCCGCGGCCATCACCCTGACGGTCGTCGAACCCACCGGCAACGGCATCGGTTCCGACGCCTTCGCAATCCTCTGGGATGGTGCCGAGCTGCACGGGCTCAACGCATCAGGTCGCGCGCCCGCGGGCTGGACACCGGATCGCTTCTCACATCTCGACAAGATGCCGTTTCACGGCTGGGAAAGTGTCACGGTCCCGGGCGCAGTCTCGGCCTGGGTCGCGCTGTCGGACCGGTTCGGCAGACTGCCGTTCGAGGCGCTGTTCGAACCGGCCCTCCGCTATGCCGAAGAGGGTTTTCCGGTCTCGCCCGTGATCGCGGCGCTCTGGCAGCGCGCGGCGACCCAGCTTGCGGATCAGCCCGGCTTTGCCGAGACCTTCATGCCGAAGGGGCGCGCACCTCAGGCCGGTGAGTATTTCGCAAGCCCCGCGCACGCGCGGACGCTGCAACTCATTGCCGAAACGAAGGGCAAAGCCTTCTATGAAGGCGCGCTGGCCGCGCAGATCGCCGCATGTGCCGCCGAGCATGGCGCGGCCCTCTCGGCGCAGGACCTCGCGCAGCATGAGGCGGACTGGTGCGGCACCATCAGCAAGGCCTTCGACGATGTGACCCTGCATGAGATCCCGCCCAATGGCCAGGGCATCGCGGCACTCATGGGGCTGGGCCTCCTGTCTCATACGCAGCTTCGCGACATGGATCCGGACGACCCGCGTGCCCTGCATCTGCAGATCGAAGCGATGAAGCTTGCGCTGCGCGACGCCGAGGGCTATGTCGCCGACCTCGATCACATGGCGCCCGTCACCCCCCATAACCTGCTGGACGATGAGTACCTGGCGCATCGCGCTCGGCAGATCGACCCGCAGCGGGCGACGAAGGCCGAGGTCGGTGCGCCCAGACATGGCGGCACCGTCTATCTGACCGCGGCCGACGCCTCGGGGATGATGGTGTCGTTCATCCAGTCGAACTACGCCGGTTTCGGCTCCGGCGTTGTGGTGCCGGGCACCGGGATCGCGCTTCAGAACCGCGGCGCGGGTTTTACGCTCGACCCAGGCCACCCCAACCGCGTCGGCCCGCGCAAACGCCCGTTCCACACCATCATCCCCGGCTTTCTGATGGGGCCGGAGGGCCCGCGTATGAGCTTTGGGGTGATGGGCGGCCCCATGCAGGCGCAGGGGCATGTGCAGATGGTGCTGCGCACGCAGCTCTGGGGGCAGGATCCGCAGATGGCCGCGGATGCACCGCGCTGGCGGGTGACCGAGGGCCTCGGTGTGGCCTGCGAGACCACCCTGCCCGCTGCCACGCTCGACGCGCTGCGCGCAATGGGTCACGAGCTCGCCCTGGAGGCGCCGGACAACGCCTTCGGCTTTGGTGGCGCGCAGCTGATCCACCGCCTGCCCGGTCGCGGATATCTGGCGGGATCGGACCCGCGCAAGGATGGCGCTGCCGTCGGCTTCTGAGCGCCCGGCGGCTACGCTATCTGGCGGCCGGCCTGCTGTTCTTCGTCGATCATCGCCTGCAACTGTCGCCGGAACCGCAATGGGCCTGCGTCGATGGGCAGGTCGATATGAGGAGTGCGGCTGTTGGCCATGCCCTGCTGCACCTCGCTGAGCACGGCGCGGTCCTCCTGGAAGGCCTGCTGGACATCGGCACTCATCATCTCCGAAAGTGCTGCGTCATCGGGGCGGATGTTGCGCAGCTGGAACCAGTAATACCGGGTTGAGGTCTCGGTCACCGGCGTCATGAAGTTGTAGCTGTCCATGCGGAAGACATCCTGGTGCAGCGGACCGTCCGGCCCGCCAGTGCCTGCCGGGGCAAAGACGGCCTTGATCAGCGCGTGAGAGGGATACCGCACCTCGTAGTGCTGCAGGCGGTCGCAGTTGCCCTCGAAGCCGATGACCTTCCTGTAGAACGGCGCAGGTTCGACATCCAGCATCCAGCGGTGCACAATCACCCCCGCATCGGTTTTCGTAACGCGCAACGGTGTGTCCTTCGCGGCGCTCTGGCCGAAGCTGCTCTCATGCACCCAGGCCACATGGGTGGGGTCGAGCAGGTTGTCGCACATCAGCAGATAGTTGCACTCGAGCTCCATCGCGGCACCGCGGTTGATGCCCCAGGCCGGATCGTCGTACTCGGCAATCTCGATGATCTCGCCCGGATCGGCCAGCACGGGATTGCCCATCCAGATCCAGACCAGCCCGTATCTTTCGTGCAGCGGATAGGCGTGGACGCGCGCCTCCGAAGGAATGCACCCCGTACCCGGCGCCCAGACACATTGACCCGCGCCGTCGAAGGTCAGGCCATGATAGCCGCATTCGACCGTCTCCCCCTTGATCCGCCCCTTGGAGAGCGGCAGTTTGCGGTGCGGACAGGCGTCCTCGAGCCCGACAAGCTCGCCGCTCTGGGTGCGAAAGACGCAGATGGTCTCGCCCAGCACCGTGATCTGCTGCAACTTCTGCGTGATCTCGTGCTCCCACGCGGCCACGTACCAGGCGTTCCTGAGGAACATAGGCTTACCTCCCGAGTATCCCCGGCAAGTTCAAACCCTGTTCACGCGCGCAGTCCAGCGCAATATCATAGCCGGCATCCGCATGGCGCATCACCCCGGTGGCGGGATCGTTCCAGAGCACATTGGCCAGACGGCGGTCGGCGTCTTCGGTGCCATCGCAGCAGATCACCATGCCCGAGTGCTGCGAAAAGCCCATGCCAACCCCGCCGCCGTGGTGAATCGACACCCATGTGGCGCCGCTTGCGACGTTCAGCATCGCGTTGAGCAGCGGCCAGTCGCTGACCGCGTCGGAGCCGTCGCGCATCGCCTCGGTCTCGCGGTTGGGTGAGGCGACCGAACCGCTGTCGAGGTGGTCGCGCCCGATCACCACCGGCGCCGAGAGTTCGCCCGAGCGCACCATCTCGTTGAACGCGAGACCAAGCCGGTGCCGCTGGCCCAGACCCACCCAGCAGATGCGGGCTGGCAGCCCCTGAAAACTGATCCGCTCGCGCGCCATGTCGAGCCAGTTGTGCAGGTGCGGATCGTCGATCAGTTCCTTCACCTTGGCATCGGTCTTGTAGATATCCTCGGGGTCGCCCGAGAGCGCACACCAGCGGAACGGCCCCACCCCGCGGCAGAAGAGCGGGCGGATATAGGCAGGCACGAACCCCGGAAAGGCAAAGGCGGTCTTGAGCCCCTCCTCGAGGGCCACCTGGCGGATGTTGTTGCCATAGTCCAGCGTTGGCACGCCCGCATTCCAGAAGTCGACCATGGCGGCCACATGGACCCGCATGCTGGCGCGCGCGGCCTGTTCCACCGACGCAGGGTCGCTGTCCTGTCTGGCGCGCCATTCGGCGACGCTCCACCCCTGCGGCAGATAGCCGTGGATCGGATCGTGCGCGCTTGTCTGATCGGTCACGATGTCAGGGCGCACGCCCCGTCGCACGAGCTCGGGAAAGACATCCGCCGCATTGCCGATCAGCGCCACAGACTTTGCGTCGCCCGCTGCCGTCCAACGCGCAATCATCTCAAGCGCGGTGTCGAGGTCATCGGTCTTTTCGTCCACATAGCGGGTACGCAGCCGGAAATCGGCGCGGGTCTCGTCACATTCGACCGCCAGGCAGCAGGCCCCAGCCATCACCGCCGCGAGCGGTTGCGCGCCCCCCATGCCGCCCAGACCACCGGTCAGGATCCAGCGCCCCTTCAGATTGCCGTCGTAGTGCTGGCGCCCCGCCTCCATGAAGGTCTCGTAAGTGCCTTGCACGATGCCTTGGGTGCCGATGTAGATCCACGATCCGGCGGTCATCTGCCCGTACATCGCCAGCCCCCGCCGGTCGAGCTCGTTGAAATGCTCCCAGGTCGCCCAATGCGGTACCAGGTTGGAATTGGCGATCAGCACGCGTGGCGCGTCGCTGTGCGTGCGGAAGACACCCACGGGCTTGCCCGATTGCACCAACAGGGTCTCATCCGCCTCCAGGTTCTTGAGACTGGCCACGATGCTGTCGAAGTCCTCCCAAGTGCGTGCGGCGCGCCCGATGCCGCCATAGACGACCAGTTCATGCGGGTTTTCGGCCACATCCGGGTGCAGGTTGTTCATCAGCATGCGCATCGGCGCCTCGGTCAGCCAGCTCTTGGCGCTGATCTGCGGCCCGGTGGGCGGGAAGATGTCGCGGATGTTGTGACCTGTCGTTATCATGAGAACCCTCCAAGTTTGGGCGCAAGGTCGGCCAGCGCCGTCAGCATCTGCCTCAGGTGCCGTCGCAGCGCGCGGGCCTTCGCCCGATCAAAGACCCAAGGGGCGGCTTCTGTGGCCAGATAGGTGGATTGCGCCAGCTCCATCTGAATTGCATGGATGCCGTCTGCAGGTCGCCCGTAGTGGCGCGTTGTCCAGCCGCCCTTGAACCGGCCGTCGCGGACGGTGGTATAGACGGAGGCCGCATTGCAGATCTCGTGGACAGCCTCCGCAACCTCGGCGGCACAGGAGCGGCCCTCGTTGGTGCCGATATTGAAGTCCGGCAGCACGCCTTCAAAGAGGAACGGAATGCGCGACCGGATCGAATGACAGTCAAAAAGGATCGCCACACCGTGCCGCGCCTTGGCCCGCATCAGCGCCTCCGCCAGCGCGGTGTGGTACGGCGCGTGAACCGCGGCACGGCGGTTTGCGATGGCGGCCTCGGAGGGCGGGCGGGTCCAGATCGGTCGCCCGTCGAAATCCGTGAGGGGCACCAGGGTGGTGGTGTTCTGCCCCGGATAGAGGCTTGTGCCTTCCGGGTCGCGGTTGGCGTCGATCACGTAGCGATGGGCATTGGCCCGCACAATGGTCGCCTCGGGCAGCAGCCCCTCGTAAAGCCGGTCTATGTGCCAGTCCGTATCGGTCAGCGCGCGTCCCGTCGCGTTCAGATCGGCGGTCACGTCAGGCGGAAGTTCGGTGCCGGCATGCGGGATCCCCAGAACCACGGGGCCCGCGCCACGGATCACGGTGACGGGGGTCACGCGCCCTCCCCACGGACGAAGGGCGGTAAGGCAACCGCGTCACAGAGCGTGCCGTCGGCCACCATGGCCGCGGCGGCCTCGATGCTGGGCGCAAGATAGCGGTCCTCGGTGACCTCGGGCACACGCGCGCGCAGAACGTCGATCACCCGCTGCAAGGGCACACTTGTGGACAATGGCTGGCGGAACCCGATGCCTTGCGCCGCACAGATCGCCTCGACCCCGAGGATCACGTTCAGGTTCTCGTTCATGCGCTGCAACCGGCGGGCCGCATGAGCGGCCATGCTCACGTGGTCCTCCTGATTCGCGGAGGTCGGGGTGCTGTCGGTGGTACAGGGGTTGGCGAGATGCTTGTTCTCGCTCATCAGCGCGGCGGTGGTGACCTCGGCGATCATCAGGCCGGAGTTGAGCCCCGGCTCCGGGGTCAGGAAGGGCGGCAGATCGAATGACAGCGTGGGGTCGACCATCAGTGCGACGCGGCGCTGCGCAATGGCCCCGATTTCCGAGAGGGCCACCGCGATCTGATCGGCGGCAAAGCCCACCGGCTCTGCATGGAAGTTGCCGCCCGAGACGATCTCGCGCGTCTCGACCAACACCAGGGGGTTGTCTGTCACCGCGTTGGCCTCGACCTCCAGCACCCGCGCGGCAGCCTGCAGCAGGTCCATGGCAGCACCGGTCACCTGAGGCTGGCAGCGGATGCAGTAAGGATCCTGCACGCGGGTGTCGCCATCGCGGTGGCTCTCACGGATCTCGGAGCCTGCCATCAGATCACGCTGCGCCTGTGCAACCTCGATCTGGCCTCGATGCCCCCGCAGGCCGTGGATCTCGGCGCGCAGTGGCGCGGTGGAACCCATGATCGCATCGGTCGACATGGCCGCCGTCACCACGCTTGTGGCCGCATTGCGCCAGGCGGCCCAGAGCCCGACAAGCGCACAGGCCGTCGAAAACTGCGTGCCGTTGATCAGCGCCAGCCCCTCCTTGGGGCCGAGCGAGATGGGCTCCATCCCCGCCTTTTGCAATGCCGCACCCGAGGGCATCCGCGCGCCCTCGTACCACGCCTCGCCCTCGCCGATCATCGTGGCCGCCATATGCGCCAGCGGTGCAAGATCGCCCGACGCGCCGACGGAGCCTTGCGAGGGGATCACCGGAACCACCCCGCGCGCCAGCATCTCTTCGATCAGCCGCACGGTTTCGAGCCGCACGCCCGACGCGCCCCGCGCCAGCGAAAGCAGCTTGAGCCCCATCATCAGCCGGGTCGTCGCGATATCGAGGGGCGCACCTACGCCGCAGCAGTGGGACAGAACCAGGTTGCGCTGAAGTGCGGCGCGGTCCTGCGGCGCAATCTTCACGCTGGCAAGCTTGCCGAACCCGGTGTTCACACCGTAAATCGCGGTCTCGCCCGCTGCCGCCTCCGCGACCACCTCCGCCGCGGCGGCGATCATCGGATGTGCCGCGGGGTCGAGCTTTGGCGCCCCCGTCTCGGCCCAGAGCTCGTGCAGCACAGCGAGCGGTGTCGCGCCAGGCGTCAGGAGCGGGCTCACAGGGCACCTCCGAACACCCGTGCATGCAAGGGATTGAACCCGATCCGGTAGGCGAGCTCCGCCGGATGCGCTACGTCCCACAGGCACAGATCCGCCCTCAGGCCCGGCACGATGCGCCCGCGATCCGACGCGCCAAGCGCCTTTGCTGCATGGGCGGTCACGCCCAGAAGCGCCTCGAGCGGCGTCAGCCCGAAGAGCGTGCAGCCCATGTTCATGGCCAGCAGAAGAGAGGTCAGCGGCGAGGAGCCGGGGTTGCAGTCTGTGGCCAGCGCCACATCAACCCCACGCGCCCGGAACGCCGAGAGCGGCGGGCGTTGGGTTTCGCCCAGGGTGTAGAACGCGCCCGGCAAAAGGACCGCGACGGTCCCCGCTGCCGCCATCGCCTTGGCACCGGCCTCTTGTGTGTACTCCAGATGATCCGCCGAAAGCGCGCCGAACTCGGCCGCCAGCGCCGCCCCGCCCAGATCGGAGAGTTGGTCGGCATGCAGTTTCACCGGCAGGCCCAGATCGCGCGCCACAGTGAAGACCTGCGCGATCTGCGCGGGTGAAAACGCAATGCCTTCACAAAACCCGTCCACCGCATCGACCAGCCCCTCGGCATGGGCGGCGCGCAGGGCGGGCAGGCATTGTTCCTCAAGATAAGCCTCGGCGCGCCCGGTGTACTCGGCCGCCACCGCATGGGCGCCGAGGAAACTGGTGCGGATGTCGATGGGCCGATGCCCAGGGATCGCCCGCGCCACGCGCAGCATTTTCAGCTCGGTCTCGACATCGAGCCCGTAGCCCGACTTCACTTCCAGCAGCGTCACCCCGTCAGCGATCAAGGCGTCCACCCGCGGCAGGGCCTGTTCCAGCAGCTCGTCGGCACTGGCTGCGCGTGTGGCCGCGACCGTCGAGACGATGCCTCCGCCGGCCTTCGCGATCTCCGCATAGCTCGCCCCTTGCAGCCTGAGTTCGAACTCGGCCGCGCGGTTGCCGCCGAAGACCACATGGGTGTGACAGTCGATCAGCGCAGGCGTGACAAGGCGGCCGCCCGCATCATGAGACGGGCTCGCGCGAAACCGCTCGGGCAGCGCGTGCTCGGGGCCGACCCAGACGATCTCGGACCCGTCGATGGCAATCGCGCCCGCTTCGATCAGGCCAAAGCTGTCGGAGCGCGCGAGCGTGGCAACCTTGGCGTTCCGGATCAGCATCACCCCGACTCGCTTGTATTCATACGTGCATAATGATTTTATGTATGTACATAATAACCCTGTCAAGCGAGTGACCTATGCAACACATCTGGGCGGAACAGGCCTTGCTCCCGACAGGCTGGGCGCGGGATGTTCATATCGCGATCGGGGCGGACGGGCGCATTGCCAAGGTCGAAGAGGGCGCATTGCCGCAGGGGCTGCGCCGGGGCATTCTCCTGCCTGCCCCGGTCAACGCGCATTCCCACGCCTTCCAGCGCGCCATGGCCGGTCTGACCGAAGCCCGTGGATCGAGCGATCACGATAGCTTCTGGAGCTGGCGGCAGCTCATGTTCCGCTTCCTGAATCAGCTGACGCCGGAGCATGTGGAGGCGATAACGGCCTTCGTGCAGATGGAGATGCTGGAAGCGGGCTATGCCGCCCATGCGGAGTTCCACTATCTTCATCACCAGCCGGGCGGCGCACCCTACGACACCCTCGCCGAGATGTGCGACCGGATTGTCGCAGCGAGTGCCCGCAGCGGGATCGGCCTGTGCCTTCTGCCGGTGCATTACGAATTCGGCGGCTGTGATGGGCGCGCACTCTCAGAGGGGCAGCTGCGGTTCGGCAATGACCTCGACCGCTTCACGAGACTCTACGACGCCGCAGCGGCCTCTCTGCGCGCGCGCCCCGCAGACAGCACGCTGGGTGTCGCGCCTCATTCGCTGCGCGCCGTCGGGCCGGGCGATCTGAAGCGCTATGCGGAGCACTTCCCCAGCGGCCCGATCCACATGCATCTGGCCGAACAGATCGCGGAGGTTGCGGAAGTCGAAGCGCAGTGGGGCGCCCGCCCGGCGCAATGGGTGCTGGATAACATCCCGGTCGACGCCCGCTGGTGCCTGATCCACTGCACCCAGATGACGACGCAGGAAACGGCGGCCCTCGCGCGTTCGGGCGCAGTGGCCGGGCTGTGCCCGATCACCGAAAGCAGCCTCGGCGACGGCATCTTCGACGCGGTGGGCTGGCTTGCTGCGGGCGGGCGCATGGCCATCGGCTCGGACAGCAACATCCGCATCGCCCTGAGCGAGGAGATCAGAACGCTGGAGTACAGCCAGAGGCTGCGCGACCACAGCCGCGCGGCGCTTGCAACGCGCACCCGCTCGACGGGGCGGCGGATTTTCGACGTGGTGGTGCAAGGCGGTGCCCAGGCCATCGGGCGCGACAGCGGCGCGCTGTCTGCAGGGCGGGTCGCGGACATCTGCGCGCTCGACGGGCGCGCGGTGCATCTCGCGGGCCGCACGGGCGATGCGCTGCTCGATACCTGGCTCTTCGCGGCGGACGACCGTCTGGTCACCGACGTCTGGTCGGCCGGGCGGCATCTGGTCCAGGAGGGCCGGCATCACGACCGTGAAGGCATCGTGGCGGCCTACCGCCGGACCATCTGCGACTTGAGAGACCGGCTATGACCAAACCTGCCCTTCGCGACTGGCAGAGCGTGCGGGACGAGGTGCGGCGGCGCATCCATGCACGCCAGTGGAAACCCGGCGATCTGATCCCGAACGAGACCGACCTCGCCGCCGAATTCGGCTGCGCGCGCGCCACCGTGAACCGTGCGCTCCGAACCCTGGCCGAGACCGGGCTGCTCGACCGGCGGCGCAAGGCGGGCACGCGGGTCGCACTTCAGCCGGTGGCCAAGGCGACCCTCGACATTCCGGTGATCCGGCATGAGGTCGAAGGGCGCGGACAGACCTATGGGTATCAGCGGCTGGCGCGGGACTGGGCGGTTCCCCCGGCACAGGTGAGCGGAAGTATGCGGACGCCGGCCTCCCGGCAGATGCTGCACCTCTGCGCCCTGCACCTCGCTGATGATCTTCCCTACGCGGTGGAGCAGCGCTGGATCAACACGGCAACGGTTCCGGCGGCAGAAAGGGAACCCTTCCTGCAGATCAGCGCCAATGAGTGGCTGTTGGCCCACGCGCCCTACACCCATGGCGACATCGCCTTTTCCGCGGCCGCGGCGGATGAGGCGGAAGCTGCACTTCTCTCCTGTGCCGTCGGCGCGGCCCTCTTCGTGGTGGACCGTCTGACATGGGACAACGCCGCCTCGGTGACCAAGGTCCGGCTGATCTTTCCGCCGGGGCACCAGCTTCGCACGGCGTTGTGAGCCGCTCAGGATCGATCCGGCGGGTGTCGCCAGCCTCAGATCACAGAACAGGCTGGTGATGCGCTGCCCGCCACGATATGCGGGCGCCATGACCGGCAAGACCACCCTCATCTTCGATCTCGACGGGACGCTCATTCACAGCGCTCCCGACCTGCATGCCGCGCTGAACGCGGCACTCGCTCCGCTGGGGCGCGGCCCGCTCGATCTGGCAACGGTCACCTCTTTTGTCGGAAACGGCGTGGAGAAACTGATCGAACGTGGCCTTTCCGCGACCGGCGGGTTGGACGCCGACTTGCACCGCCGGACCCTGGCGGCCTTCCTGACAGCCTATGAGGCGGATGGCGTCGCGCTCACAACGGTCTACGACGGCGTCCTGCCGCAGCTTCAGCGGCTGCGGGATCGCGGCAAGGCGCTGGGTATCTGCACCAACAAGCCGGAGGGTCCGGCGCGCCATATCTGCGACAGGTTAGGTCTTTCGCCGCATTTCGATGTCATCATCGGGGCACGAGAGGGCCAGCAGAAAAAGCCCGATCCGGCCGCGCTGATGCACACCATCCAGACGCTCGGAGCGGCGCCGGACGACACGCTCTATGTCGGGGACAGCACCGTCGACTTTCGTACGGCGCAGGCGGCTGGGGTCGACTTCTGGCTCTATACCGGCGGGTACCTGAACGGCGACCTGCCACAGGACCGTTGCGCCGGTGTCTTCGCCGATTGGACTCGGCCGGACCTCTTCACCGGCTAGGCGCGGTCAGGCACTTTCCTCGGCGCTGAAGCGCAGCCGGGTCGCGTGCCGGTAGGTCTCGCCGCGGCGCAGGATCACGTCCGGGAAATGCGCATGGTTCGGGGAACAGGGGAAGGCCTGCGTCTCCAGCGCCACCCCTGCAAAGCGGCAGAGCGGCACGCCCCCTTTGCCCACCATCCTGTCGCTGAGGAACCCGCCCGTGTAGACCTGCAGGCCCGGCTGCGTGGTGCTGAGCTCCATCCGGCGCCCCGAGCGGGGATCGAACAGCACCGCCGCAAGTTCGGATCCGTCAAGGCACCAGTTGTGGTCATATCCTCCGCCTTCCCGGTCTGGGCAAAGCGGGCCGATGTCCCGCCCGATCGGCTTGGCTGTGAGAAAATCGAAAGGTGTCCCGGCGACGGCGCGGATCTCCCCGGTGGCCAGCAAGTGATCATCGACCGGGGTGTAGAAGGGGGCGGCAATCCGCAACTGATGATCGAGCACGTCCCCGCTGCCGGCGAGGTTGAAGTAAGCATGGTTGACGATGTTCATCAGCGTCGGCCGATCGGTCTCGGCCTCCATCTCGATGTCCAGTGCGCCGTCATCCATCAGGCTGTAGCGAGCCGAGACAGTCGAGCGCCCGGGAAACCCCATCTCGCCGTCCTCGGTTGTCGTGGCGAAGGTCACGCTGTGGTCGTCGAGGGCCGCGATGCGCCAGATCTTGCGGTCGAATCCGGCCGACCCGCCGTGCAGGTGATGCGCCCCCTCATTGCGGTCGAGCTGCACCGGCTCCCCGTCGATCCGACAGCGCCCCTCCGCGATGCGATTGGCGTATTGGCCACAGGTGGCCCCCAGATACGCGTGATCGTCGACGTAACTTTGAAGCCTGTCGAACCCCAGCACCACATCGGTCATCGCGCCGGAGGCATCGGGCACCCAAAGCCGGGTCAGCCGGGCGCCGTAGGTGATCAGTTCCGCGACAAGTCCGCCATTGGCCAACCGGACCGCTTCGACCGCATGGCCGTCGAGCGTGCCGAACACCTCTGTCTGCATGAACTTGCCCCCGAGTTTTCGGGGGACGATGCCACGGAGACGCGCGCAAAGGCAAAGGGAGTTTTTCGGCCCGGCGTGCGCCTTAGTCGTAGCGCAGCTCCGTCGCCTTGCCGCGGAAGATATAGTAGGACAACGCCGTGTACCCAAGGATCGCCGGCAGCACGAAAAGCGTGCCGATCAGGATGATGAACAGGCTCTCAGGCGCTGCGGCTGCCTCGTAGATCGTGATCTGCTCGGGCACGACGTAGGGGTAGAAGGAGTAGGCCATCCCCGCAAAGGCCAGCGCAAAAAGCGCCATGGCCGCGACGAAAGGACCCCAGGCGCGGCGATCATCCGCATGCGGCAAATGCCGGATCTGCCACCAGAGGTACGCGACCAGCCCGAGCGACAGAAGCGGCATGGGTGACAGGTAGAGAAACTCAGGCAGGCTGAACCACTTGTCGAAGATTCGCGGGCTCACAAAGGGCGTGGCCAGAGAGATCGCACCGATCCCCAGGATCAGGCCCCAGATGCCGCCTCTTGCCCACCCGACGGCCCGCGCCTGAAGCGCTCCATCCGTCTTCGCGATGAGCCAGGCGGCACCAATGAAGCTATAGCCCACGGTCAGGAAGACAGCCGTCAGCAGCGCGAAGGCCACATGGGCCACCGTCCAGGTCAGGCCCATGATGTACATCCCCAGCATGAAGCCCTGGCTCATGGAGGCCAGCAGCGAGCCTGCGAAGAAGGCGGCATTCCACCGGGGTTTCTGCGCTGCGGGCGCCTTGGCGCGAAACTCGAAGGAGACGCCGCGCAGGATCAGCCCGATCAGCATGAGGAACACCGGCAGATAGAGTGCGGTCAGGATAAGGCCATGCGCGGGCGGGAAGGCCACCAGCAGCAGTCCGATGGCCAGCACCAGCCAGGTCTCATTGGCATCCCAGAACGGACCGATCGAGGCCACGAGCCGATCCTTCTCGTCCTCCTGCGCCAGAGGCATCAAGAGGCCCACACCCAGGTCGAACCCGTCGAGGATCACGTAGATCAGGATCGAGAGACCCATGAGCGCTGCAAAGGTCCAAGGCAGCCAGATGGCTGGATCGCCAAACATCTCCATCGCTACTCTCCCGGGATCACGGCGACTTCGGCCTCGCCGCTGCGCGGATAGCGGCGTGACGACAGCGGCTCACCGCGCGATGCCTTGCGCGCCAGATAGGTGATCACGGCGATATAGGCGATCGTGAGTGCCGCGTAGACCGCCAGATAGCCAAGCAGCGTTCCGAGCACCATGCCCGCTGGCACGTCGCTGACCGCGTCCTTCGTCGACAGGACGCCCTGCACCAGCCAGGGTTGCCGACCGATCTCGGTGGTGTACCAGCCTGCCAGCGTCGCGATCCAGCCGCTGAAACTCATCGCGGCAAAGCCAACCAGCGGCAGCGTCGGCATCGCCCCCGCACCGTAGCGGCGCAGCAGGTAGAGTCCGCCCCAGGACAGCACCAGCATCGCCATGCCGGTCCCGACCATGATCCGGAAACTGTAGAAGACCGGCGCCACGGGCGGATGCAGCGCGGTGCCATCCTCTGCCACAAAGTCGTTCAGACCGGGCACTACACCCTCAGGCGTGTGCTTCAGAATGACGGACGCACCGCTTGGGATCCCGATCTCGAAACTGTTCTCCCGTGCCTCTTCATCGGGCACCGCAAAGAGCAGCAGGGGCACGTTCGGGCCGGTCTCCCAGTTGCCCTCCATGGCGGCGACCTTGGCCGGCTGATGCTCCAGCGTGTTGAGCCCGTGGAAATCACCGGCAAGGATTTGCAGCGGGATCAGCGCGGCACCTGTGATGATGCCGAAGCGCAGCGTGGTCTTCACGCTCTCCGCCCGGTCGCCCCAGAGCAGCCGCAGAGCCGAGATACCGGCGACCAGGAAGGCCACCGTGAGGCCTGAGGCCAGCAGCATATGGACCAGCCGATAAGGCATCGACGGGTTGAAGACGATGGCCCACCAGTCGGTGGCATATACGATGCCGTCCCGCAGCTCATACCCCTGCGGCGTGTGCATCCAGGAGTTCAGGACCAGAATCCAGAAGGCCGACATGGTTGTTCCGAAGGCGACGAGGAAGGTCGCCAGCGTGTGTACCCAGGGCTTCACCCGCGAGGCGCCAAAGAGCATGATCCCCAGGAAGACCGCTTCGAGGAAGAAGGCCGTCAGCACCTCATAGGCCAGCAGCGGCCCTGCGACATTCCCAACCGTCTCCATGAAGCCCGGCCAGTTTGTGCCGAACTGGAAGGACATGGTGATCCCCGAGACGACACCCATCGCGAAGGACAGCGCAAAGATCTTCACCCAGAACATGTAGGCGTCCATCCACTTCTGCTCTCCGGTCGCGTTGAACCGCAACTTGAAGAAAAGCAGCACCCAGCCCAAGGCGATGGTGATCGTCGGGAACAGGATGTGAAACGAGATGTTCGCACCGAATTGGATGCGGGACAAAATCAACGTGTCCAATGGTCTACCCTCATACGCGTGGCGCAAGCACGGCGCGCTTGCTACGACAGAAATAGGGGCTGGCATCGGGACGTCAGGAGCCATGCGACGAAACGCGCCGGCCCTGCCGGACAGGGCGGCGGTGGCCCGCGCACCCTCATGCGCGCGAATGAACATGGGGTGTGGCCGTCTGTTTCGCATCTTTGGCGGGCAACGGATTGGCGCGGCCTATGGAGCCAGATGGCAAGGCGGCGCGTCGCCCCCTCTACAACAACTGAGTATATATGAATAAAATCAATATTTTAGATTTGACTTCTCTCCTTTGCATGAGGCTGCATCACGCTCGGACGGGGACCGCAGTCCGCAGAAAAACCGTGCAGCTTCGCGTGGCCAAAATCGCAACGGACATACCGAATGCGAGACACGGACCTCGCCTGTTTCTCTCAGTGCCGCGGGCTGCGACAGACTGTTGCAGGGGCTTGGCAGCGCACATAGTCCGCGGGTGGAATTGACAGAGCGCCCGTTTCGGATGACTTTTCGCCAAGCCGCGCAGCGCAGAGAACCAGGGCAGGACCGCTCCCTTTGGATCAGGGCACAACACTTATCGTCGCGGGCGCGGCCTTCCTTTTTGCAGGTGCTGTCAAGGGGCTGGCCGGCATCGGCATGCCGACAGCGGCGATTGCGCTGATGACGCTGTTTCTCGATCCACGGACCGCCATCGCTCTGGTGCTCTTTCCGATGATCGGCTCGAACGCCTGGCAGCTTTTGCGGGCGGGCCAGCTTGCGCGCACCGTGCGGCGGTACGGGCTCTTCGCCGTCGTGCTGCTTGGCGGGGTGACGGCCACGGCTTTTGCCACCCAGAACACCGGCGACCGCGCATTGCTCGCGATTCTCGGGCTGGTGATCCTCTTTTTCGTGGCCGTCTCGTGGCGGGGCCTCGTGCCGCCGCTCCCAGAGCGGCATGACAATGCCGCACAGGTCGGGTTTGCGCTTCTCGCCGGTGTCGTTGGCGGCATGACAGCGGGCTGGGGCGCGCCACTCGCGATGTATCTGGCCACCAAGCGGGTCGACAAGGATGAATTCGTGCGCGCCAGCGGGTTCCTGATCTTCGTGGGCAGCCTGCCGCTCTGCCTGGCCTACATCCAGCTGGGATTCCTCACCGGGCCCCTGGCCGGCGCATCCGCCGCGATGCTGATCCCCACTCTGATCGGCTTCAGCCTCGGCGAGGTCTTCCGCAACCGTCTCACCGGAGACGGCTTTCGCACCGCGATCCTGATCGTCTTCGTCTTCATGGGGCTCAACCTGCTCCGCCGGGCGATCTGGTATGGCTGAGGGCTAGAAGCAGGCCTCCAGCAGCTCGGTTGTGTTCTTCACCGTCATCTTGACAGGGTTGCCACCCACGCTCGGGTCCTGCATCGCGGATGCCACAAGCTGATCGATGTTTGGGTTTTTCACACCGAGGTCCGTCAGGGTCTTAGGAATATTCAACTTCGCGTTCAACTCACCCACAAAGGCGTAGAACCCGTCGAACCCGCCCGAGATGCTGAGGTAGTTCGCAGCCCGGGCGAGGTGCTTGCGCACCTTCGGACGGTTGAACATCAAGACCGGCTGCATGACGACGGCGTTGGTGGTGCCGTGATGGGTGTGATGCACAGCGCCAATCGGGTGTGACAGCGCGTGGATGGCCCCAAGGCCCTTCTGGAAGGCGGTCGCCCCCATGGCCGCCGCCGACATCATATGCGCCCGCGCTTCGAGGTTGGTGCCGTCCTCAAAGGCGGTCAGCAGGTTGTCCTTGACCAGCTTCATCCCCTCCAGCGCGATGCCCTGCGACATCGGGTGGTAGTGCGGCGAGCAATAGGCCTCAAGACAATGCGCAAAGGCGTCCATGCCCGTTCCGGCGGTGATCGCAGGCGGCATGCCGACGGTCAGCTCCGGATCGCAGATCACGACCGAGGGCAGGATCTTGGGGTGGAAGATGATCTTCTTCTCATGGGTCTCGGAATTGGTGACCACGCTCGCACGCCCCACTTCCGAGCCCGTCCCCGCCGTGGTCGGCACCGCAACGATGGGCGCGATGGCATCGGCATCGGCGCGGGTCCACCAGTCGCCGATGTCCTCGAAATCCCACAAGGGCCGCGTCTGCCCCGCCATGAAAGCGATCACCTTGCCGAGATCGAGCCCAGAGCCGCCACCAAAAGCCACCACACCGTCGTGGCCGCCCTCGCGAAACATCCGCAAACCCTCTTCGGCGTTCTTCTCGGTCGGGTTTGGGTCCACATCCGAGAACATCGCGCGGCCCAGACCTGCGGAGGTCAGCAGTTCCAGCGTGTTCTGGGTGATCGGCAAATCGGCCAGCCCCTTGTCGGTGACCAACAGCGGCTTGGTGATGCCCGCCACTGCACAGGCTTCCGCAATTTCCGAGATGCGGCCCGCGCCAAAGCGGATGGCGGTGGGGTAGGACCAATTCGCAGTCAGTGTCATCGGATCACGCCTTCTTCAGGTGGTACGACTTTGGGCGCGTCAGATTGTGATACCCGATCACCGACAGCCCCCCGCCCCGTCCGGTATCCTTGCAGCCGGTCCAGCACAAGCCCGGATCGAGGTAGTCCGCGCGGTTCATAAACACGGTGCCCGTCTCGATCGCGTCGCCAACGGCCTCAGCGCGGCCCGTGTCCGGCGTCCAGAGCGAGGCGGTCAGCCCATAAGCGCTGTCGTTCATCAGCCGGATGGCTTCGGCGTCGTCCTTCACCGGCATGATCCCCACAACCGGGCCAAAGCTTTCCTCGCGCATGACGCGCATGGTGTGATCCACATCCACAAGGATCTGCGGCATGAGATATGCGCCCCCGTCTTCGGGGAAAAGCGACTTGTCGATCAGCGCCTTGGCGCCCGCTTCTACAGCCTCTGCCGTCTGCGCCCGCACCTCATCCGCAAAGCGCACCTGCGCCATGGGGCCGAGGGTTGTCTCTGCCTCCAGCGGATTGCCGAGCTTGTAGGATTCGACGATCGAGACCGCCTTATCCACAAAGGTCCGGAACAGCGGCTCGGCGACGTAGATCCGCTCGATCCCGCAGCAGCACTGACCGGAGTTGAACATGGCCCCGTCGATCAGCGTGTCCGCGGCCGCCTCGACATCCGCGTCGTCCATAACGTACCCGGGGTCCTTCCCGCCCAACTCCAGCCCCAGCGCGGTGAATGTGCCGGACGCCGCCGCCTCCATCGCGCGCCCGCCGCTCACCGATCCGGTGAAGTTGACGAACCCAAAGGCGCGGTCCGCGATCAGCGCGGAGGTGGTCTTGTGATCGAGAAAAACGTTCTGGAAGACATCCTCCGGCACCCCCGCTGCATGGAACGCCCGCGCCATGCGTTCGCCCACCAGAGGCGTCTGGCTCGCGTGTTTCAGCATGACCGCATTGCCCGCGATCAGCGCCGGGGCCACCGTGTTGATCGCGGTCATATAGGGATAGTTCCAAGGTGCGACGACCAGAACCAGCCCATGGGGCATGCGCTTGATCATGCGCCGGAACGCGCCGCTGTCCTCGACCTCAATGGGCGCCAGCGCCTCCTCTGCGATGCCGGCCATATACTGGCTGCGCTCGTTGAACCCGCCGAACTCGCCGCCATAGCGCACAGGCCGACCCATCTGCCATGCGAGCTCGGGCACGATCTCATCGTTCATCGCGCCCACGTTGGCGACGCCCTTCAACACCAGATCGATGCGCTCCTGCAAAGGCCGTACAGCCCAGGCCGCCTGCGCCGCCTTGCCCTTGGCCACGGCTTCGGCGGCCTCGAACTCGGTCAGAACCGGACGCGTGACATAGACGGAGCCGTCGATGGGTGAGACACAGGTGATGGTCATGGCTCAGGCCCTTTCAAAGCCGCGCGCGATCTCCCAATCGGTCACGGCGCGGTCAAATTCTTCCTGCTCCCATTCGGCGCAGCGGGTGTAGTGATCGACCACGTCGTCCCCCATCGCTGCGCGCAGCATGGCCGAGCTGCGCAAGGTCTCGGTCGCCGCGCGCAGCGTCTGCGGGATATCGGCCGCCGCGGCATCTTCATAGACGTCGCCCTTGGTGGGTGGGGCGAGCTCCAGTTTGTCCTCGATCCCCTTGATGCCTGCGGCCAGCATAGCGGCTTGAGCCAGGTAAGGGTTGATGTCGGACCCGCCGATCCGGCATTCGACGCGCACCCCCTTGGTCCCGTCTCCACAAAGCCGGAAGCCTGCCGTGCGGTTATCGACCGACCAGACGGTTTTCGTGGGCGCAAAGGTGCCCTTGGCGAAACGCTTGTAGCTGTTCACGTAAGGCGCGAGGAAAAACGTGTAATCCGGCGCGTAGGCGATCAGCCCGGCCATATAGTGTTTCATCAGCTGCGACATGCCCAAGGCGTCGTCGGCGTCATGGAAGGCGGGCGTGTCGCCCTGCCAGAGCGACTGGTGCACATGGGACGAACTGCCCACCTTGTCCGCCGCCCATTTCGGCAGGAAGCTTGCGGCATGGCCCTGCTGCCAGGCAATCTCCTTGACGGCATGTTTGGCAATGCTGTGGTGATCGGCGCAATCGAGCGCAGGCGCGTAGCGGATGTTCAACTCCTCCTGCCCGGTCTCGGCCTCACCCTTGGTGTTCTCGACCGGTACACCTGCGGCATGGAGGTGGTTGCGCAGCGGGCGCATGATCCCCTCTTCCTTGGTGGTCTGCAGGATGTGGTAGTCTTCATTGTAGCCGCTGATCGGCGCCAGATCGCGGAAGCCCGAGGCGCGGATGGCATCGTAGGACTTCTCGAAGAGGAAGAACTCCAATTCCGTCGCCATCATGGCGGTGAGCCCCATCGCCTCCAGTCGAGCGATCTGCCGTTTCAACACCGCACGCGGATCATGCGGCACCGGCGCATGGGTGTGGTGATCGAGGATATCGCAGAGCACCATCGCCGTGCCTTCCAGCCAGGGCATGGGTCGGATCGTGCTCAGATCCGGGCGCATCACATAATCGCCATAGCCCGCCTGCCACGAGGTGCTGGCATAGCCATCGGGCGTGGCCATCTCCAGATCGGTGGCCAGCAGGTAGTTGCAGCAGTGCGTCTCGGCATGGGAATGCTCGACGAAGTTTGCCGCGTGGAAGCGCTTGCCCATCAGCCGGCCCTGCATGTCCACAAGGCAGACCAGAACCGTGTCGACCCCGCCCTCCGCCACCTGCGATTTCAACTGCTCAAAGCTCAGTGTGCCAGCCATGGGAGTGTCCGTTTGCAAAAAGTCGGGGCGACCTGCGCCGCCCCCGGGAAGGGTTAGCCGTACCGGTAGGGCCGTCCAGCCTTGACCATATCGGCATTGTATTGCTTGAAGATCTCGACAACCTTCGCCTTGGTCTCGCTCTCCGCGGCGATCTCGTCCCAGAACTTGAGCGCCGCGTCCTCGACCTGCTGCCATTCCGCATCGGGGATCGAGGTCAGCTCCAGCTTGGTGCCGTTGACGCGCAGGTTGGCCTCGCCGCCCCAGTACCACCACTGGCGATAATAATGCGACTGATCCATGCAGACCTTCAACAGCTCTTTCAGGTCATCCGGCAGCGCGTTGTAGCTTTCCATATTGGCAAAGAACGAGCCTGCCCAGGCGCCGGAGATGTTATTGGTCAGGAAGTAGTTGGTCACATCCGCCCAACCGACGGTGTAGTCTTCGGTGATGCCGGACCACGCGATACCGTCGAGCTCGCCGGTTTGTACGGCCACCTCGATGTCTTCCCATGGCAGCGTCACCGGGACCACGCCGAATTGCGTGAGGAACCGACCCGCGGTCGGGAAGGTGAATACACGCTTGCCCTTGAGGTCTTCGAGGCTGCGGATCGGATCCTTGGTGGCGAAATGGCAGGGGTCCCAGGCACCGGCGCTGAGGTGTTTAACGCCCACCGCCGAGTACTCCGCGTCCCAGATTTCATTGAGACCGTATTGGTTGAAGAGCACCGGCACGTCGAGCGAGTAACGCGAGGCGAAGGGGAAGTAACCGCCGAAGACGGTGACTTCCGTGGGCGAGGCCATCGAGTCGTCATCGGACTGCACCGCGTCGATGGTGCCGTTTTGCATCGCGCGGAAGAGCTCGCCGGTGGGCACCAGCTGGTCCGCAAAGAACAGCTCGATCTGCATCCGGTCGCCCGCGATCTTGTTGAAGCTGTCGATGGCGGGCTTGATCACATGCTCGGCCAGCGCCGGGCCCGCATAGGTCTGCATGCGCCATTGAATGGTGCCTTGCGCGATCGCCGGCGCCGCCAGCGGAGCCGCGGCGGCACCCGCCGCGGCGGTCGTGAGAAACTTGCGTCTTGTTGTCATGGTCTTACTCCTTGTTGATTTGAACGCCCCGTCCGCGGGGTCTTGATTATTTTCCGTAAACATACTCCGGCAGCCACAGCGCGATCTGCGGGAAACTCATGATCAGGGCAAGGCAGCCGATCATCACGAGCACGAAAGGCAGGATCGAGGTATAGATGTCCTTCAGCGTGATCTCGGGCGGCGCCATCGCGCGCATGAGGAAGAGGTTATAGCCGAAGGGCGGCGTCATGTAGGCGATCTGCGTGGTGATCGTATAGAGCACCCCGTACCAGATCAGATCGAAGCCAAGTGCCGCCACGAGTGGTACATACAAAGGCGCCACGATCACCAGCATCGCAGTGTCATCGAGGAAGGTGCCCATCAGCAAAAACGACAACTGCATCAGGATCAGGATCATCCAGGGGTTCAGGCCCAGTTGCTCGGTAAAGAGCTGGTCAATGGCCTTCACGGCGCCCAGCCCGTCGAAGACCGCGCCAAACCCCAAGGCGGCAAGGATGATCCACATGAACATGCAGGAAATCGCCAGGGTCTGGCGCACCGAGGTCTCGAAGACCTCGCGGGTCATGCGGCCCTTGAGGACCGCAGCTGCGAGGGCCGTCAGCGCCCCGATGGCCGAGCTTTCCACGAGGCTGGTCCAGCCGTTCACGAAAGGCACCATCATCGCCATGAAGATCACGATGGGCAGCAGCCCCGCGCGCAGCAGCCGCAGCTTCTCGCCCATCGGCACCGTGCGCTCTTCCGCCGGCAGCACAGGCCCGAGCGCCGGGGTGACGCGACAACGCAGATAGATGTAGAGAATGAAAGCCGCCGCCATCATCAGCCCCGGCACCACGCCCGCAAGCCACAGTTGCCCCACGGGCTGCCGCGCGATCATCGCGTAGAGCACAAGGACGACCGAAGGCGGCACCAGAATACCTAGCGACGAGCCTGCCTGAATGACCCCCGTCACCATGCGCTTGTCATAGCCCCTTCGCAGCAGCTCCGGCAGCGCAATCGTGGCGCCAATCGCCATACCTGCGACACTGAGGCCATTCATGGCCGAGACCAGCACCATCAGCCCGATGGTGCCAATCGCCAGACCGCCGGACACGGGGCCCATCCACACATGAAACATGCGGTAGAGATCATCGGCGATCCGGCTTTCCGATAGGATGTATCCCATGAAGATAAACATCGGCAGCGTCAGCAGCGGGTACCAGTTCATCAGCTTCATCGCCGCCGAGAACGGGATATTCACGCCCCCGGGATCCCAAAGCAGGATCGCCGCCAGAGCTGCGACCCCGCCGATGGCGCCGAAGACTCGCTGACCCGTCATCAGCATCAGCATCATCGAGGCGAACATGCAGATCGCGATCAACTCATACGACATGCAGGTCAACCTTCCGCAGCGTCGCGATATCCTTGATCAGCTCCGAGATCGCCTGCAGCAGCATCAGGAAGAAACCCAGGATCATCACCGCCTTGATCGGCCAGATATAGGGCCGCCAGGCGGTGCTGGAGCGCTCCAGCCGCCCGATCTCCTCCGTACCTGTCAGCAGCCCCGCAAAATAGACCAGCGGCTCCTGCCCCCAGTAGCCCAGCGAATAGGCCGTAGACCCCAGCGCGCCGTAAAGCAACACGCCCAGGTAGAAGATCAGCAAGAGCACGGTGAAGGCGTCGAACCAGGCCTTCTTGCGCACCGACCAATCGTGATAGAAGAGATCCATGCGCACATTGGCGCCCAGTTGCATCGCGTAAGGCCCGCCGGTGATATAGTAGGCCACCATGGCGAATTGCGCCATCTCCAGCGTCCAGAGCGTCGGCAGAAAGAATGTCTTGGAGATCGACGACCACAGCAGGATGCCCATCATCACGAAGATGCCGTACATCATGATCCGCCCGATGCGGTAGTTGACCGCATCCACCCATCGTACATAGACGGATGCCATCCGCCTCATGCCGCTATCTCCACCGCGCTGAGGCTATCGGTGATCCAGCCGGCGAGCATCCGCGCCGTTGCGGCCTGTGTTTGAGGTGTCGCGATCAGATCGTTGCGCACCTCCAGCATCACATTCGGAATGCCGCGGCCAATTCCGTGCAGCTGCAAGGTATGGGTCACGCCGTCCGCGGGACCATAGGGCGCATTGCGTTCGACCCGGAAGGTCGTATGCGCGCCGCTGCATGCGAGCATCGCATCGGCCAAGCGCCGATCCTCATCGTGCAGCACACCGATCTCGACCACGCGGCGCTGTCCCATGAAGACCGGTGTGAAGCTGTGCACCGTCACCAGCACCCGTGCTTGGGCGGCGGTCATCGTCTCGCGTACAGCGGCTTCGAACGGTAAATAGTACTGCGCGACGCGCGTGGTCCTGTCCTTGTGTGACAGGCCGATGTTTCCGGGGATGTCGCGCCCCTCGCTCTGCTCCAGGATGGCGGATGGCGCCTTGGGCGGGCGGTTGCAGTCATAGACAAGCCGCGAAACACCGCCGGCGACCAATGGCGCATCGAGCGCCGCGGACAGCCCCCGTGCCACGCCCAGCGCGCCGGGGTCCCAAGCGGCATGACCCAAGCGCATATCCTCCGTCAATCCGAGATGATCGAGCGCGGCCGGGATATGGTGGCTGGCGTGTTCACAGATCAGAACCACGCCAGATCTGCCTGCGGCGTGGATCACCTGCACCGCCTCATCGTCTTGAATTCCGCGCCTCTGATCAGACATTTCGCCCCCGGTCCGGCACAAATGTCTTGCCGGATCGGGATTCTGTCAACACAATACTGAAATTCCCTGTTCAGTTTGAGCAGGCCTGTAATAAAACCCGTCAAAACGAAGGCACAGCATGTGCATGACGCTAGTCTGACAATCGCCGACCGCATCCAGGCTCATCTATCAACCTTGACCCGGGCGGAGCGGCAGCTGGCGGATGCGATCCTCGAAAACTACCCCGCATCCGGTCTCGGCCCCATTGCAACGCTCGCGCAAGATGCCGATGTCTCGACCCCTACGGTCGCTCGCATGGTGCAGAAGCTGGGTTTCAAGGGATATCCCGAGTTCCAGGCGGACCTGCGCGAGGAGCTCAAGGCCCAGCTCAGCGGCCCCATCGCCAAGCACGACACCTGGGCCGAAGGCGCGCCGGAAGGCCACATGCTCAACCGCTTCACCGAAGCGGTGATCGGCAACATCCGCCAGTCGCTCGGCCAGATCGACACGGGCGATTTCGATGCGGCCTGTGCCCAGCTCGCCGACAGCAGCTCGCGGCTGCACATCGTCGGCGGGCGCATCACCCACACGATGGCGGAGTACCTGTTTCTGCACATGCAGATGATGCGCGGCGATGTGGTGCACATCCAGTCGACCTCGAATGCCTGGCCGCACTATCTGCTCGACGTGAAAGAGGGCGACACCTTCGTGATCTTCGACGTGCGCCGCTACGAGAGCAACACACTGAAACTGGCCGAGATGGCGCGCAGCCGCGGGGCGCGCATCATTCTCTTCACCGACCAGTGGCGCTCCCCCATCCACAGCCTGTCCGACATCTGCTTTTCCAGCCGCATCGTCGTGCCGTCCGCCTGGGATTCCGCGACCACCACGCTGCTGTTGGTCGAAACCCTGATCGCAGCGGTGCAGGATCTCTCCTGGCCCGACACCCGCGATCGGATGCAGACGCTGGAAGAGATGTTCGATCAGACCAAGCTCTTCAGGAAGTTCACTTGAAGCACTCCGCCAGGACCGCACCACCCTTGCATCGGAGGCGCTTCATCCGCCCCCCTCGCCAACACCGGGCGTCTCCTGAACAGGAGAGGCCCGGGACATGTCATGCGGCGCAGCCGCGCCTTCAAACAGCGCCGGTGTATTCGCCGCGCGCCGGGTAGTCATTGCCAATCGCAAAGTCGAGCGCGCCGACGAGTTCCGAGAAATGCGGGCGCACGAAGGGCATCGTTTGCACCGACCCGTAATAGAGCGTCTGCTGCGGCGTGACCATAAAGAGCCCCGGCTCGGAAAAGAGCGCAGGCTCCTCGATCCCGATCGAGGTCTTGCCGCGCGACGTGGAGATATAGAGCCCCCAGTCCTTCGCCTTGGCCAGCGGCAGATCATAGCCGAAGCGCAGCGCCGTGGCCGAGATCTTGTCGGCCATCGCCTGCGCCCGCTCCTCTTCGTCGCTGCTGATCGCGATGGTCTTCACGCCGCGCTCGGCAAACTCCGGCGTGCGCTTCTCCAGTTCGGCCAGATAAGTCGCACAGAGCGGACAGTGCAGCCCGCGATAAAAGCAGACAACCGTGCCGCGCTCGGATCCGTCATTGGCAAGATCGAACATCCCACCCCCCAACAGCGGCACTTGAAGATCAGGGGTTTTCTGGCGGGGCATCAGCATCGGTTGGTCTCCTTCATTCACTCTTCGGGGTTGGTCTCACGAAAGCCGGACAGTGACCAGCGGCCGCTGATCACGATCCCTTGTGCGCGCTTGTGCGCTGTCAGGTCCGCCAGTCCAAAAGCCGCCGTTCGATCACCCCGATCACCGCACTCACCAGCACACCCAGCACGGAGAGGATCACGACACCCGCAAAGAGCCGCTCCAGATCGTAAAGCGACCCTGCCTCGAGGATGTAGGCGCCAATCCCGTATTCCGCCCCCAACATCTCGGCCGCCACCAGCAGGATGATCGCAATCGCCAGACTGATCCGCAGCCCCGCGAGGATGCCCGGCATCGCCCCCGGCAGCACGATCTTGCGCACGATGCTGAACCAGTCCAGCCCAAAGCTTTGCCCCATGCGGATCAGCGTCCGGTCGACGTTATCCACAGCCGCAAAGGTCGCGACCACGGTGGGCGTGAAAGTGCCAAAGGCGATCAGCGCGTATTTGCTGCCCTCGTCGATCCCGAACCAGATCACGAAGAGCGGCAAGAGCGCGATCTTCGGAATCGGGAAGATCGCGGCGACCAGAGGCACCAAACCGGCCCGCACAAAAGAGAACAATCCGATCAAGAACCCCACACCTATCCCCAGCGACGCTCCCAGCGCAGCACCCACCAGCAGGCGCAGAAGCGACGGGATCAGATGCTGGAACAGGAGCCCCGAGCTGTAAAGCTCTCCAAACGTTTGCAAAACATCGCTTGGGCGCGGCAGCGTCAGCGGTGAGATCACGCCTGTCCGTGTGCCCCATTCTGCCAGCAGAAGCAGCGCTGCAAAGACCACAAACCCGACCCATCGCCGGCTCTGATGGGTAAATCCACCCCCTCTAAATACAACCTTTGAGCCCTGGTTATCCACGCAGCAGCTCCGCATCTGCCGCCGCAGCTTCCGCCCTCATGAGCTCCCAGAGGTGTTTTTGCGTCACCTCCAGATCCGCATCGCCATAGCCGCGGTCGGCCAGCGGTTTGTCCAGGCTGACGACCTCGCGCAGCTCTCCGGGCCGCCGCGACAGCACCACGATGCGGTGCCCCAGCCGCACCGCTTCGGCGAGATTGTGCGTCACATAAACTGCCGTAAATGGCTGTCTTGTCCACAGGCCCACGAGATCCTCCATCAGCAGCTCCCGCGTCTGGCTGTCGAGCGCCGACAGCGGCTCGTCCATCAGCAGCACTGCCGGTCTGACCACCAGCGCCCGCGCAATCGCCACGCGTTGTTTCATGCCGCCGGACAGCTGCCGCGGCAGCGCATCGGCGAATTCGGTGAGCCGCGTGCGCCCGAGCACATCCGCGACCATGGCGCGTGCTTCATCGCGTCCGATCGGATGATCCTCCAGCACCAGCGACACGTTCCCCGCCACGCTGCGCCACGGCAGCAGCGCAAAGTCCTGAAAGATGAAGGTGAGCGGGTTGAGACATCCTTGAGGCGGCTGCCCCACCTGCAGCACCTCGCCCCGCGCCGGTTGCTCGAGCCCGCCCATCATGCGCAGCAGGGTGGACTTGCCGCACCCGGACGGGCCCACGATGCAGACGATCTCGCCCTCTGGCACCTTCAGATCGATGTCGCGCAGCACCTCCCGGCCTGCATAGCTGTGGCCGACCCCGGCCAGGCGCAGCTCCATAGGCGTCAGCTGCCGAGGGTCTCGACGTAGGAGGTATCGAGCAATGTCTCCAGTGTGATACCCTCATCCACCAGCCCTTCGGACTGGAACCACTTCAGCTGATCGCGCACCGAAGCCACGTTCAGCGCCGCCCCCCCGTTCAGCCGCATCGTGCCGTTGATGATCGAGGCGGCTGCCGTCTCGCGCGGGCGGTCTGTGTAGACATATTTGTGGATCAGATCGACCATCGCATCGACGCCCGCCTGCCCGCTCTCCTGCGCGATCATCGTGGCGTTGTAGTCCGCCACGCCACGGGCATAGGCGCTCAGATAGTCCCCTGTCATGTCCCGTTCATCCGCGGCGTTCGTCGCCGAGGTAAAGACGGTGGTCACCTGATAGTCGGGCAGATAGTCGGCGATATCGCCGATGATGTGAACCGCCCCAGATGCGGCGAGCGGCTTGGCGATATGCGGCACGATCGACCAGGCGTCGATCTGCCCGGACTTGAGCGCGCCGATGATCGCACCCACCTTCTGCAGCGGCTTGAACGACAGCGACACGCCTTCCGCGGCCGCGACCTTAGAGCCCATGTAGTGAAAAGAAGACCCGGCCGTCGACATCCCGAAGCTCTTTCCATCCAGCGCGGCGGGCGCGGTCAGCCCGGCCTGGAAGGCCGCATCGCTGGCGAGGATCTTCTGCCCGTCGATACCCGGCTCTTCCGAAAGCGCGCCGCCGATCACCTTGATCGCCCCCTTGTCGGCCAGCGACACAAGCCCGCCCGAGATCGCGGTGATGGCGTAGTCCACATCGCCGCTGGCAATCGCAACGGCCATGGGCTGCGCGGCCTGAAAGAACTTCAGCTCGACCTCCAACCCGGCCTCTGCGAAATACCCACGCTCGAAGGCGATGAAACTGCCTGCGTGGCTGGTGAAGCGCAAGGCGCCCACGGTGATCTTGCGCCCTGCGGCACAGGCTGGGGCCGCCAACCCGACTGCGGTTGCCGCACCCAAGGCCCCCAAGGCCTGCCGGCGATTGAACTCCGTCATCTCTCTCTCCCTGTCTCCCAAAGACGATTGCTCGAAGCTTACCCTACGAGCGTCCGGCTGCAAGCGGCGATGCCCCCTTGCCTCGGCCGGGCACGGGCCGGTATAGCGCGGGGGACACCGCCCAGAACAGGGGATCGCCCATGTCCTTCGACCGTTCCATAAAGATCGCACCCTCGATCCTTGCCGCCGATTTCGCCAATTTCGGTGCGGAATGCGAAGCCATCGAAGCGCAGGGTGCCGATTGGGTGCATGTGGACGTGATGGACGGGCATTTCGTGCCCAACATCACCTTTGGCCCCGCGACATGCGCCGCGATCCGGCCGCACATCAAGGGCGTGATGGACGTGCATCTGATGATCGCGCCGGTCGATCCCTACATCGAAGCCTTTGCCAAAGCCGGCGCGGATGTGATCACGGCACATGTGGAGGCGGGTCCGCACATCCATCGGACATTACAGTCCATTCGGGGCGCAGGGGCGAAGGCCGGTGTGGCGCTGAACCCCGGCACGCCCGCAAGCGCGGTGGCCGAACTCATGGACAGCGTCGATCTCATCTGCGTCATGACGGTGAACCCCGGCTTCGGCGGTCAGAAGTTCATCGACATGACGGCCAAGATCCGCGAGTTGCACGCCCTGATCGGCGACCGGCCCGTGCATATCGAGATCGACGGTGGCGTTGACCCCACAACCGCGCCGATGCTCGCCAAAGCGGGCGCCGATGTGCTGGTGGCAGGCTCTGCCGTCTTCCGGGGCGGCTCGGTCGGCAACCCGGCCCCTTACGGCGAGAACATCCGCGCGATCCGCGAGGCCGCGGCGGGCACCTACGTCTGAGGCGCCTTGTTCAGATCGTCGAAACAGCGTCCCTCGGCGGCGAGCTGCCGCAAAAGCGGCGCCGGCTGCCAGAAGAAGTCATCCTCCCTGGCATAGGTTTCGATATCCGCAAGCACCGTGTCGACGCCCTGCAAATCCGCCCATTTCAGTGGCCCGCCGTGATAGCGCGGAAAGCCGTAGCCGAAGAGCAGCACCATATCCACGTCCAGGGGCCGCCGCGCGATGCCTTCGCCGACGATCTTCGCCGCCTCGTTGACCATCGCCGCCATGTAGCGACGCTGGATCTCTTCGGGTGAAAAGCCGCGCGGGGTGATACCGCGCTCCGCCCGTTCGGCCATCACCAGCTCCATGACCTCCGGGTTGGGCTCAACCGATCCGGCGTCGTAGAGATAGAACCCTTTGCCGGTCTTGCGCCCGAACTCCCCCGCCTCGCAGAGCGTGTCGGGATAGCGCCCGACCCGTTCGCGCGGGTCGCGCGTGGGTGCCAGGCGCTTGCGCATCGCCCAGGCAATATCGAGACCCGCCAGATCGGAGACGGCAAACGGCCCCATGGCAAAGCCGAAGTCCGTCAGCGCTGCGTCGATCTCGAAGGGCGTGGCCCCGTCGAGCACCATGTGATCCGCCGCCGTGCGATAGGCGCGCATGATCCGGTTGCCGATGAACCCGTCGCAGACGCCCGAGCGCACGGCCACCTTGCCCATGCGCTTGCCCAGCGCAAACCCGGTGGCCACGACGTCCGGCACGGTCTGATCGGGAACAACAACTTCGAGAAGCTTCATGACATGCGCGGGCGAAAAGAAATGCAGCCCGATCACATCCGAAGGCCGCGATGTCTGTGCTGCGATCTCACCTATGTCGAGATATGAGGTGTTGGTGGCCAGAACGGCGCCGGGTTTGCAGACCGCGTCGAGCTCGGCAAAGACCGCCGTCTTCACCGCCATATCCTCGAAAACCGCTTCGATCACCAGATCGACATCCGCGAGGGCTGCGTAGTCCGTGACCACCTCCAGCGCCTGCCCGAGCAGCGCGTCGTGCCGCTCCTGCGTCAGCTTGCCCCGGTTCAGCGCGCCGTCGAGATTTCCCGCGATCCGCGCGCGCGCGGCCTCGGCGGCGGTCTGGCCGCGCTCGACCAAGACGACCGACAGGCCGGCGAGCAGCGCCGAGGTGGCGATCCCCGCCCCCATGGTCCCGCCCCCAATCACACCCACGGCCTCGACGGCGCGGGGCGCCACGCTCGCCAGTTCGGACAGGTTGCTCACCGCGCGTTCAGAAAAGAAGGCGTGGATCATGCCTTGCCGCTGATCGGTCGCCATGAGCTCCTGGAAGATCCGCCGTTCCGCCGCCAGACCATCGGCGAAGGGCAGCTCGGCGCTGGCCTGCACTGCGCGGACAGCCTGCGCTGGCGACAGCTGTCCGCGACCCTTTTTCAACACCTTCGCATAGGTCGCATCCCAGTCGATGGGCGCGGGCGCGGGCATCTCGCTGACAGGTCGGCGTGCAGCGCCACTCGCCAGAAGCGCCTGCGCACAGGCCAGCCCAACCGCTTGCGGATCGCCTGCCTCGACCCGGTCGATGATACCGAGGCGCGCGGCTTCGTCCGCCGGGACATGCCGGCCGCTGGTGATCACCTCGACCGCCGCCTTCGCCCCGGTCAGCCGCGGCAGCCGCTGGGTGCCGCCCGCGCCCGGGATCAGTCCGAGATGCACCTCGGGCAGCCCGATGCGCGCCTCGGGCTGTGCGATCCGGTAATGCGCCGACAGCGCCACCTCCAGACCGCCGCCCAGGCTGACGCCATGCATCGAGGCCACGACCAGAAGCGGCGAGGCCTCGATCCGGTCGCACAGATCGGGCAAATGCGGCTCCCGCGGTGGCTTGCCGAACTCCTTGATGTCCGCACCCGCGATGAAGGCCCGCCCGTCACCGACGATCAGCACGGCCCGCACCCCGGGGTCGGCTTCGGCACGGTCCATGCCCTGCATCAGCGCTTGCCGCACCGCCTGGCTCAAGGCGTTCACCGGCGGGTTTTGAAGACGCAGCACCGCCACTGCGCCATGGGTTTCATACGCAACCATGTCAGTCATCTCTGGGACCCTTCGATGTGCAGACCGCGACCTTCAGGGTTTCGCAGAACCGGGCCAAGCGCAAGCCCTCAGCGCCGGTAGATGAAGCAGCGCCCCGGCACAGCACCCGCGGGCAAGGGCATCTCTTCGAGGTCATCGAAATACATCCGATCGCTCGACACCATCAGCCCGCCGGGCGCCAGCAGCGGTGAGAGGACGGGCGAGATCCTGCGGGCGAAGAGATCGTTTTTCTCGGCGTTGTGGCCACCCAGATCGGCATGGATCAGCCGCGCGGTCGGACCGAACCGCACCAAGGCCTCGGGCAGCGTGTCGAAGACGTCGCCCAACAGCACCCGATCGTCCGGTGGTGTGCTGTCAGGGTGCGAGGCCACCGCGCGCTCGAAGACGTAGATATCGCGGGGCGGCAGAAGACTGCACAGGTGATGATAGGTCCGCCCGTTGCCAAGGCCCAGCTCGAAGACCGGGCCCGACATCTCGCCGACCAGCGCTGCCGCATGGTCCAGACAGGCCCGCTGCGACACCATGCGGTCAATGAAAAGGTCGAGGCGGCTCATCGGCGGGTCCTTTACAAATTCTTCACCTTCAGATGCCTCTTTTCGATCAAAATGAACAGAGCAAAGCCGCTCGCACATCTGCACGCTGGACGCGCGCAGCGAAATCGCGTTGACTGATTTGCAAGGGACGGCATTTTTGGGACGCATGCGCAACTGGGAAGAGACACCGACGTGGTAACGCCGCTGCTTGATGTGCGCGATCTGAGCATCGGCTTCGGGTCGGCCCCCGCGATCGTGCGCGACGTCAGCTTTCAGGTCATGCCTGGCGAGACCGTGGCGCTTGTGGGCGAAAGCGGCTCGGGCAAGACGATCACCTGCCGTTCGGTGCTGCGCATCCTGCCACCCACGGCCCGGATCGACAGCGGCGCGATCACCTTCACCGCGGGCGGACAAAGCTGCAACCTGCTGACGGAGACGCGACGCATGATGCGCCAGATCCGCGGCAACCGCATCTCGATGATCTTTCAGGAGCCGATGCGCTCGCTCTCTCCGCTGCATCGCCTGGGCGACCAGGTGGCCGAAGTCCTGCGGCTGCACCGCGACATGTCGAAGGCCAAAGCCAAGGCCCGCGTGCTGGAGACCTTTGTGCGCGTGGGCTTTCCGGAGCCTGCGCGGGTTTGGAAGTCCTACCCTTTCGAGATGTCGGGCGGCATGCGTCAACGCGCCATGATCGCTATGGCCATGGTCGCCAAGCCCGAGCTGCTGATCGCGGACGAGCCCACGACCGCCCTCGACGTGACGACCCAGGCTCAGGTTCTGGGGCTGATCAAGGATCTTCAGAAAGAGACCGGTATGGCGGTGATCCTCGTCACCCATGATCTGGGCGTCGTCGCCAATATGGCCGAGCAGGTGGTGGTGATGAACAAGGGCCGCGTGATGGAGCGCGGGCCAGCGCCCGTTGTGCTCGGCGCACCGGCCCATGGCTATACCAGGAAGCTCTTCGCCGCTGCTCCTGCGATCCCCGAGGTTGCCGCACCGGCCCGCGCCCAGCCGGGCAACGATATCATCCTTGAATTGCGTGATGTGTCAAAGACCTACACGATGCGGGCAGGCGGATGGAGCCGGCCGGTCGGCATCACCGCCTGTCACGAGGTCAACCTTTCACTGGAGCGCGGCAAGACGCTGGCGGTGGTGGGCGAGAGCGGTTCGGGCAAGACCACCTGCGCGCGCATCGCCCTGGGGGCAGAGCTGCCTGACGCCGGCGGGCAGGTGCTCTTCCGCCCCAGTTCCAATGCCGATGTGGTGAAGATCCACGACATGAACAGCGAGGAGCGGGTGTGTTTTCAGCGTCAGGCGCAGATGGTCTTTCAGGACCCCTACTCCTCGCTCTCCCCGCGCATGCGCATCGGCCAGACACTGACCGAACCGATGGAGATTCACGGGCTCGGCAGCAAATCCGAACGCCGCGAGAAAGCCGCCGAGATGCTGCGCTGGGTCGGGCTCGATCCATCCATGCTCACCCGCTATCCGCACGCCTTCTCAGGCGGCCAACGGCAGCGTCTGTCGATTGCGCGGGCGCTCACGCTGGATCCGGTGCTGCTGGTCTGTGACGAACCCACCTCGGCGCTCGACGTCTCGGTGCAGGACCAGATCCTGTGCCTGCTGGAAAACATACGAGACCGTATGGGTCTCAGCTATCTTTTCATCAGCCATGATCTGGCCGTGGTCGCGCGTATTGCCGATGAAGTCGCGGTGATGCGGCAGGGTGTGATCGTTGAACAGGCGCCGCCCGATACGCTGTTCTACAACCCGCGGCACCCCTATACCCGCGCGCTGATCGCCGCCCAGCCCGAGCCGGATGTCAATCGACCCATCGACCTGAAGCTCGTCGCCAAAGGCGCAGGCGCGCCGGGCAGCTGGCCCGAACCCTTCCGTTTCGAAGGCATCGCTGTCCCGGCCCTGACTGAACTGGAACCTGGCCACAAGGTGCGTTGCCATGTCTAGATTTGTCCTCTTTCTCTGTACCCTTTGCCTCGCGCTCGCTGCGCGCGCCGAGGGGCCGCCGCCATCGGAAAGCAGCTTCTGGAAGACCGAGGTCCAGAACGGCATCCTGCCGCCGGTGGCCGAGCGCCTGCCATCCGAACCGCTGGTGGTCGATCTTGAAGCCAAGGGCCGCAGCTACGGCGAACAGGGTGGGACCTTGCGCACACTGGTCTCTCGCTCGAAGGACGTGCGCCAGATGGTGGTCTATGGCTACGCGCGGCTGGTCGGCTATGACCACAACTACGAGCTTTACCCGGACATTCTGCGTGACATCGAGGTGGAAGAGGGGCGCAAGTTCACCCTGCACTTGCGCGACGGACACCGCTGGTCGGACGGCCACCCCTTCACCTCCGAGGATTTTCGCTACTACTGGGAACATGTAGCACTCAACCGCGAGCTCAGCCCGGCCGGGCCGCCGCAGAGCATGATCGTCGATGGCGTGCTGGCGGACGTCAGCTTCCCGGACGAGACAACCGTGGTGATCGAATGGCCCACCGCAAATCCGCAGTTCTTGCAACTGCTGGCACAGGCCAGCCCCTTTTTCATCTATCGCCCCGCGCATTATCTGAAACAATTCCACGCCGACTTCACGGACAAGACAACGCTGCGCCGCGCGATCAAGAAGGCCCGGGTGCGCACCTGGGCTGCGCTGCACAACGACCGTGACAATATGTACAAGTTCGACAACCCGGAGCTGCCGACCCTACAGCCCTGGATGAACGCCTCCGGCACGAAGTCGAGCCGTCATGTCTTCGTGCGCAATCCCTATTATCACCGGATCGACAAGCAGGGCGTGCAGCTTCCATACATCGACGTGGTTGAGATGACGGTCGTGGGCGGCGGTCTGATTGCGGCCAAGGCCAACGCCGGCGAGGTGGATCTGCAGGCGCGCGGGCTGGACTTCCCGGATATCTCGATCCTGAAGAAGGGCGAGAGCGATGGCGCGGGCTATCGGACGCTGCTCTGGGCCAATGGCGCGGCGAGCCAGATCACCATCTACCCCAACCTCAACTTCGCCGATCCGGTCTGGCGCGACGTGATCCGCGATGTCCGCTTCCGCCGCGCCCTGTCACTGGGCATCGATCGGCGCATGATCAACCGCGCGCTCTACTTCGGGCTCGCCAAGGAAGGCGGCATGACCGCGCTGGCGCAAAGCCCGTTCTTTGACCCGGCCAACCTCTTTCGCTGGTCGATCTACTACCCCGCGAAGGCCAACGCATTGCTGGATGAGATGGGCCTGACAGACCGCACGCCTGCCGGAATCCGAAAGCTGCCCGACGGCCGACCCATGGAATTCGTGATCGAGACCGCTG
The DNA here is from genome assembly GCF_025755255.1 of Roseobacter sinensis. Taxonomy (GTDB): domain Bacteria; phylum Pseudomonadota; class Alphaproteobacteria; order Rhodobacterales; family Rhodobacteraceae; genus Roseobacter; species Roseobacter sinensis. The sequence goes on from NZ_JALIEB010000002.1 coordinate 454,804, forward strand.
GCGAGCGGCAGGAGGTCGAGAATGCGCTGGCCATCGTCACCGACACCTGGCGCGAGATCGGCATCAAGCTGATCATGCGACCGCTCGACCGGGACATCCTGCGCAACCGGGTCTATTCGGGTCTCAGCATGTCGGCTGTCTGGTACGGCTGGGACAACGGGCTGCCGCAGCCCTACACCCCGCCCGAATACCTCGCGCCGACGCATCAGGAGTTTTTCGCCTGGCCGAAATGGGGGCAGTACTACCAGACCGGCGGCGAGGTCGGCGAGCCGCCCGACATGCCCGCCGCCGAACGCCTCATGCAGCTCAGCTGGGACTGGGATCACACCGAAGACAGCGAGGCGCGGAGCGCGATCTGGCGCGAGATGCTGGAGATCCATGCCGAGCAGCAGTTTGGCATCGGTATCCTCGCGGAGGCCCCGCAACCTGTGGTGGTCTCCGAACGGCTACGCAACGTGCCCGACGAAGCGAAGTGGGCCTGGGACCCCGGGGCGCATTTCGGCATTCACCGCATCGATGAGTTCTACTACGACGACCCGTTCCAGCAGCTCACCCAATGATGTTTCTGCGCTACGCCATCTATCGGTTCATCACGATGCTGATCACCCTGTGGGTGGTGTCGATCCTGATCTTCGTGATCATCAACCTGCCGCCCGGCGACTACCTTTCCAACCAGATCGCCGAGCTGCGCGCCACCGGTCAGGCCGAAGGGGTGGCCAAGGCGGAGTTCCTGCGCACCGAATATGCGCTCGACCGCCCGATCTGGGAGCAATACCTCATCTGGGTGGGCATGGCACCCGGGCCGCAGGGCTGGTACGGGCTGATCCAGGGTAACTTCGGCTGGTCCTTCGAGTTCGACCGCCCCGTGAGCGAGGTCGTGGGCGACGCGCTGTGGCTCACGGTACTGGTGAACCTCGCGGCCGTGCTGTTCGTCTACATGGTTGCGTTGCCGCTTGGGGTGATCGCGGCGGCGAAATCCGAAACCTGGGTCGACTACACCGCCGCCTTCGTGGGCTATCTCGGCCTTGCGACACCCAATTTCCTGCTGGCACTCATGCTGTTCTACTACGGCAACAAATATTTCGACCTGCCTATCGGCGGGCTGATGGCGCCCGAGTTCGAGGGACAGCCGATGTCCTGGGAAAAGGTCAAATCGATCCTTGTGCACCTGATCGTGCCGACCTTCGTCATCGGGACCTCCGGGGCGGCGGCGATGATGCAGCGCCTGCGCGCCAATATGCTCGACGAGCTCAGCAAACCCTACGTCGAGACCGCCAAGGCCAAGGGGCTCGGCCCCGCCAAGCTGCTCGCCAAATACCCGCTGCGCATGGCCTTCAACCCTTTCGTGGCCGACATCGGCAACCTGCTGCCTGCCATGGTCTCGGGCTCCGTGCTCGTGTCCGTTGTGCTGGGGCTGCAGACCATTGGACCGTCGCTGCTGACCGCGCTGAAGTCCCAAGATCAGTTCCTCGCCGGCTTCGTGCTGATGTTCGTCGCCCTGCTCACCCTCATCGGCACGATGATCTCCGATCTGCTGCTGGTGCTGCTCGACCCGCGCATCCGCTACGGAGCCCGCGGCGGATGAGACAGTTGCCCGACGGTCGTTACGTGGACGAGGCTCCCTGGTCTGACGATCAGGACCTCTCCGCGCTCGAACGCTCGGACATGGACGCGCCCAACTGGGTGCTGGTCTGGCGCAAGTTCAAGCGGCATAAGCTGGGCCTGATCTCGGGCATCTTCCTGCTCTTGAGCTACGTCATGCTGCCTTTCGCAGGCTTCATCGCACCCTATACGCCGAATGAGCGCAGCTCGGACTATCTCTACGCGCCGCCGCAATCCATCAACCTCTGGCACGAGGGGGAGTTCATCGGCCCCTTCGTCTACCCGACCCAGGCCACCGCCGATCTGGTGAACTATCGCTGGACCTACGAGACTGACACGACGCGCCCCATGCCGCTGCAATTCTTTTGCGAAGGCGACACCTACAAGCTCTTCGGACTCATCCCATCAAACACGCACCTTTTCTGCGCGCCCGAAGGCGCAACGGTCTTCCTCTGGGGGTCTGACCGGCTGGGACGGGATGTGTTCAGCCGCATTCTCTACGGCGCGCAGCTTTCGCTGACCGTGGGGCTCATCGGCATCACCGTCTCCTTTGCACTCGGCATCTTCTTCGGATCCATCGCAGGCTATTTCGGCGGCAGAACCGACTGGCTGATCAACCGCGTGATCGAAATCCTGCGCTCTTTGCCGGAACTGCCCCTCTGGCTGGCGCTCTCGGCCGCAGTGCCGTCGAACTGGGGGCCGGTGGCGGTCTTCTTCATCATCTCGATCATCCTCGGCATCCTCGACTGGCCGGGGCTGGCGCGGGCAGTCCGAAGTAAATTCCTCTCGCTGAGAGAGGAGGAATACGTCCGCGCAGCAGAGATGATGGGGGCGAAGCCCGGTCGGGTGATCCGGCGGCACCTTCTGCCGAATTTCATGAGCCACCTCATCGCCTCGGCGACGCTTTCGATCCCGGCGATGATCCTGGGGGAAACCGCGCTCAGCTTCCTCGGCCTTGGGCTCCGTGCGCCCGCGGTGAGCTGGGGGGTGATGCTGAACGACGCGCAGAACCTCGCCAGCATCGAGATCTATCCTTGGACGGCGATCCCCATGCTGCCCATCATCTTCGTGGTGCTGGCCTTCAACTTCCTCGGTGACGGGCTGCGCGCCTCGCTCGACCCCTACAAAAGCTGATCCAGCGATCTTGGACTGAGCGGTCATTCGGTGTTCAACCGGTATTTGAGAAAGGTCGACCCGTCATAGTCTATCTCATCCACAAACGTCGCCCCCAGCCTGTCGAGCGCGCCGAGGTTCTTGCGTGACGGAGGCAGCAGGAACGTCACGAACGGGATACGGTCGTCCGCGACGGCGAAATCCAGCGCTTTTTTGGAGATGCGCGCGCCCAGCCCAAATGAGGCTGGCGTGAGAACCAAACCGTAGTCCCACTCGTCTCCCTCCTTCTGAAAGCCACCCCAGCCGACATATGTGTTACCTGATAAGATCGCCCAGTGGCCAAGCCCATCGCGGCGCCAGCGCTCCTCCTTGGCGGCGATGAAGCTCGCCACAGCGGCGTCATCCCATTCAAATGTCAGAAGAGGCATGTGCTCTGCGACACGAGGGTCAGACATATGCGCGACAATCTCGGCCGGATCGATCTCGGGCAGTCTGGTGAATGTGATCTCGGGTTTCATGTGGATGGCTATCTGGGGCTGTTTGACGCCTCCGATAGGCGAAGCCTGATGTCCAAACAACGGCAGATGGCACCCGCAACGTCGATTTCATCTAAATTTGGATGCCCGCCGGGGGGCCGGGCCCGTCATCGCTGTGCCGGTCGGCGGGGGTGTTCCACGCGGCATCGCCGCACCGACAAGACGGGACAGGGCGGTGCGCAGGGAGGGGAGCCGCAACAGGGGCGCGCTGGCAAACCGCTTGCGCCGACGCAACTCAGCTTGCATTTCTGCAACATGATCACGCTCCTTTTGATATTCCGTGGGCTTTGAGTATGCGTTAGGCAGGGGTTGGATCAGGGGCATCATGGGCCGTCTCCTTTCTGGGATGCCTCAGAGATAAAGCGCCGCTCCGCTGCCCATCAGCCCCCGTAACCGCAGGTGGACTTTCACAAATGAAAACCGGCCCCGATTGGAACGACCTCGCCTATTTCTCTGCTATTGCCCGCACCGGCGGCCTGATGCGCGCGGCGGAAGAGCTGGGCGTGAGCGCCGCAACCCTCAGCCGCCGGATGAAGGCGTTCGAGGCCGCATTGGGGCGGCGGCTCTTTCTGCACGGCGCGGACGGCTACAAGCTCACCTCCGACGGTCAGGCGCTCGCTCGGCAGACGCGCAGCATGGAAGACGCCGCGCGCCAGATCGACATCTGGCAGGGGCAGGCGACAGGCCCCGTCTGCGTGCGCATCTCCGCCGGCACCTGGACCGCCTTCGATCTGGCCGAGCGGTTGTCGGACTACTGGCAGGCCAATGACGCCTGGGTGCCGGAGTTCATGTATTGCGACCTCGATCTCGATATCGCGCGCCGCGAGGTCGACATCGGCATCCGCAACCGGCGCCCGGACCAGCCTTGGGTCGCCCGGCAGCAAATCGGTTGGGTCGACTATGCGATCTATTCCGCTGATAAGACCGTAACCGGGTGGATCGGTCCGTCCTGGGATGCGGCGATCACACCCTCTCTGCGCTGGATCCAACAGAACCACGGGGATGGGATCGTGACCAAGGTGAACAGCCCGCATCTGGCCTGTGCGCTGGCCCGAGCCGGCGTTGGCCGGGTGGTTTTGCCCGTCTTTGTCGGGGACCGGATGGACGGTCTCACCCGCCTTTCCGAGCCCATCGCCGAGCTGCGCAGCGAGCAGTGGCTTGTTTCGCATCACGAAGGGCGCAATCAGCCACCCATCCGTGCCGCTCTGGATGCCATCTCCGGCTATCTCAGACGCCGCCCCTGACCCCCGACGCGCCCAGCCAGTCTCGCAACTTTACATCGGTTAGATGGATGCATAGCCTCGATCAAAAGCTTGAGGCTGTTTGATCAGGTTGCTTTGACGTGCTGGGCATTCTTGGCCTTCTTCTTGCAGTGCTTGACTATTTCAACGTCGGCCGCAGGTTCAACCAACGCTGCACGCAGGTCTGCCGACGGGTCTTTGAAGAAGCCCTGGATCTTGCCACGCTGGGGTGGTTTTCGCCCGCGCACGATCCGCGCGACAGGACGGCCAAGATTTACCTCGCGATTCCGGCCACCACATTCTGCGTCGGCGCCGTCATTGCCTGCGTCCGGCTGATCGACGGGCTACAGGCGAAACCGACGGTCGCAGCCCTGATGGACGCAGCACAAACCTTTTTGCACGATCTCCTAGTTGCAGCGGTCTGGGCTGTGATCATGCTGTTCGTGTTCTCCACCGTGACCGCGGTTGCGCTGATCCTCATCGCGATGTTGAAGGACTTTCGCACCTTCTCGGTGGTGAACAAACTCGTCTGCATCCTCCTGGTGCCGATCTGGCTGCCGTATCTTCTGATCTCGCTGTTGTATGCGCTGGGCTTTGTCGCCGTCTTTGGGGCGCTTTTCGGCATCGGTTATCTGATATCGCTCCCGCCCAAGGGCTTTCTGGCGACGGCGGGGATCATCATCGCGGCACTCTCATTGATCTGAGCCGCAGTCTCGCGCGATCACGACAGGGGCCGCATCCGGCAAACGGCCATCAGCGGTCGTCGCCGATATCCTCACCGTCCAGCAGCTCTTCCTCGATCTGCGCCTGTGCAGCGGCCGTGACGGCCTTCTTGTCCTCTTCCGAAAGCTCATCGACCTTGCCATCGGCGAGCCGCACGGTGACCTCCTTATGGGCGAACTTGATGCCCTCGCGTTCGAAAAGCGCGCGGATTTCCTCATAAACCTTCTTGCGCACCAGCCACTGATCGCCCGGCTTGGTCATGAACTTCACGCGGATGATCATCGCAGAATCCTGCATCTCGATCACACCCTGAGACTTCAGTGGTTGGATGAAATTCTCACCGATTACCGGGTCATCCAGCAACTCCACCCCCAGCTTCTTGATCAGCTTGCGCACCTTCTCCACATCCGTGTCATAGGTCACCCGCAACGGCAATTTCATGATCACCCAGTCACGCGAATAGTTGGTCATCACCTGAATTTCGCCAAAGGGGATGGTGTGCAGCGCGCCAAGGTGGTGGCGCAGCTGGAAGGAGCGGACAGAGATCTTCTCGACCGTGCCTTTCACGCCTCCTACGTCGAGATATTCACCCTTGCGGAAGGCATCATCGAAGAGGAAGAACCCGCCCGAGAAGATATCGCGCACCAGCGCCTGAGAGCCGAAGCCTACCGCCACACCGACGACACCGGCCCCGGCAAAGAGCGGGCCGACGTTGACGCCCATCTCCATCAGTACGATCAGCGAAATGGTGACCACGAGGATCACCAGAATGAAGTTGCGGAAGAGCGGCAGCAGCGTGGCCAGACGGCTCGCGCTGGAGCCGCCGCCTTCATCGCCCAGCTCACCCTCTTCCACATCGCCCTGCTCCTCGAGGATCTTGTTGTCGATCCAGATGCGGAAGATGTGATAGACGATATAGCCGATGAAGACGATCACCATGATGTCGAGCAGCCGGGTGGCGAAACTCTCGGCCATCTCGGCGGATTCGTTGTCCCAGATGTAGAAGAAGGCATAGACGCCGGCGACGAAGGCCAGAATGCCCGCCACCCGCCGGGCCAGCGCCTCGAAGGAGTTTAGTGCGTGGCGCGGCTGCAGCTGGCGCACCTCCTCGTCGATCTCGGCCTCCTGCTCGGGTGTCAGATCCTCGTCGGTGCGCGCCTCGTTCAACTCGCGCAGGGCCCGCGCGCGCTGAAAGCTGCGCTCGATCATGTAGTTGATCACGCCGTAGACCACGATGATCGTCATCAGGATGCCGTAGGCGCCGCCGATCAGAGGAATGGAAGACGGGTTGCCCAGCACAAGGTCGTAGGTCAGCTCGACCCAGGCAAAGAGTACATAGAGGATGACCAGCGGCGCCCAGCCGTTTGCAAGCGCCTTGACGATCCAGCTTGTCTGCTGCGGCGTTTTTCCGTTGCGGATCGCGCTGGAAATGGCCGCGCGATTGGCCAGCACCATGACAATGTTCAGCAGCACCACAAAGCCCGACATGATCGACGACAGGAAGGCATAGACGTCGTAGTTCAGCCCCAGCTCGCCGATCCACACGCCAAAGAGGATCGCACAGACATCGACGATCGCCACCGTCACCAGCCAGAGATGCAGCCTCCGGGCATCCCGCGTTTCCATTCGCGGAATGCGGTATTGCGCCATATACGGCGACAGGATCATCCGCCAGAGCCCGGCCGCAAAACGGCAGAGAAAATAGCCCGCATTCACGATGCTCGCGGTGAACTGCACCGCCGGGTCCTCAATCGGCCCCCAGAGCAGGAACCCCAGCACATAGGCCACGACCATGGAAATCAGGATCCCGACGACACCGAGGAAGAAGCGAAAAACCAGCCAGGGCATCTTTTCGGCATAGCCTTGCGGGTTCTCGCGGGTGCGGGCCACCACCCAATGCACCGCAATGCGCCTGCCATAGACGAACCGCTCGACCAGCCATCCGATGAAAAAGAGCCCCAGTGAATAGATCAAAACCTTGCCGAAGGCCCAGATCGTTCCATCGGGGCTTGTGGCCCTGAGGATATAAAGCACCTCATTGAAAGCATTGGGTAAATCCAGAATGCGCTCGACCAGAGCGGCGCGGAACCGCACCGCAGCATCCTGGGCCTCCATCAGGTTCGATCCTTCGGCCGCCTCGGTCGGGTGCACCTCCGCTTCGCTCGGGGCGCTGCCGATCATCCGGCCCTCGCTGTCGATCACGATCACGCCGACCCCGTTCTCCGCAGCCTGCTTCATGATCTCCGAAATACGGTCGTCGCTCTGGGCGGGCTCACTCCTGCCACTGAAGAGCGAGCCCACGCTCTGGGCCTGAAGCGGCGCGATCAGCAGTGTCGATGACAGGAGGATGGAAACGAGCAGCGCAAAGAGAACGTGGGCAAGACGCATGAATACCGTCCGAAAGGTGATCAATTGCCTGGAACGGTAGGGGAGGCGCCTGCCCATTGCAATTGAACATCACTCAAGCTGCAATGATCAGTCGTGTTTTGCACCTCTATGACTTTTGTGCCAAACACGGGATCGAGACGGGAGTGGTGGGCTCTCGAACACGACCCAAGGACTGCCCCATGCGGCTGATCTATGTGCAAACTGCCGATACCGGCGGTCCTGACAATCTGTCGCGGTCCCGGGCACGCCCTGCCCGCCGCGCCAGACGTGGCACCGCCTCATGAATGTGCAAAAGCAGATGCATGCCCGGGCGCCCTCGGCCACGGATGAGACCTGCGCAGAGCCACGGCGCCAGCACCGCGTCATGCTCTACAGTCACGATACCTTCGGGCTGGGGCATCTGCGCCGCTCACGCGCGCTGGCCTCGGCGCTCACGGCCTACAACCCCAACGCCTCCGCGATCATCCTGACCGGCTCTCCTGTCGCCGGACGCTTCACCTTCCCCGAAAAGGTCGACCACGTCCGCCTTCCGGGTGTAACCAAGCTGACCGACGGCAGCTACGTCAGCCAGACGCTTGGTCTCGATATCGACGACACCACCAGCCTGCGCTCGGGCCTCATCCAGACCGCGGTCGAGCAATACGAGCCCGACCTGCTGATTGTCGACAAGGAGCCGACGGGCTTTCGCGGGGAGCTTCTGCCGACGCTGGAATGGATCGCCGAGACAGGCAAGACCCGCTGCGTGCTGGGCCTGCGCGACGTGCTGGACGAGCCAAAGGCGCTTGCCGCCGAATGGGCGCGCAAGGGGGCAGTGACCGCCACCGAGCGCTTCTACGACGAGATCTGGGTCTACGGTCCGCGCTCTGTCTATGACCCGACGCAGGGCTTGCCGCTCTCGCCCGAAACCCGCGCCCGCATCCATTGGACAGGCTACCTGCGCCGCGAGATCATCGACGCGGTCGACACGCCGAATACACCCTACGTGCTGATTACGCCGGGCGGCGGCGGAGATGGGCGTGCCATGGTCGATCTGGTGATCACGGCCTATGAATCCGATCCCACTCTGCGACCCAATGCGGTGCTGGTCTATGGGCCGTTCCTGTCCGGCGAGGTGCGCGACGGCTTCGAGGCGCGCGTTGCCCGCCTCGGCGGGCGTGTCACCGCTGTGGGGTTCGAAAGCCGCATCGAGTCGCTCTTTGCCGGGGCCGAAGGCGTCGTCTGCATGGGCGGCTACAACACGTTCTGCGAGGTGCTGTCCTTCGACAAGCGCGCCGTGATTGTGCCGCGCACCGTGCCGCGGCTCGAGCAGTGGATCCGCGCCTCGCGTGCCGAAGACCTCGGTTTGGTGCGCATGCTGGATGAAGAGCGGGACGGGATGAGCGCGCAGACAATGGTCGACTTTATCCGCGCCCTGCCCGGTCAGTCGAAACCCTCGCAGGCCGGCGCCGACGGGCTGCTCGACGGGCTCGATGTGGTCGTGGCCCGCGCGGCGGCGCTTCTGGCCGAGAAATGACCGAACACGCCGGACGGCTGGCAGTGGTGGTCAAGGGCTGGCCGCGCCTGTCCGAAACCTTCATCGCGCAGGAACTCGTGGCCCTCGAAGACGCAGGGCTCGGGTTGGAGATCTGGTCGCTGCGCCACCCGACCGACACCAAGACCCACCCGCTGCATGACCGGCTGACAGCGCCCGTTCGCTACTTGCCCGAGTATCTCAAGGACGAGCCAGGGCGCGTGCTCCGCAGTTGGCAGGCGGCGCGACGGTTGCCCGGCTTTGCCGCCGCCTGGCGCGCGCTGCGCCGCGACTATGCCCGTGACCGCACCCCGAACCGCCTGCGCCGCTTCGGCCAAGCCTGTGTTCTGGCATGCGAAATGCCTGTCGATGCGCCGGGGCTCTACGCGCATTTTTTACATACGCCGTCGTCAGTTGCGCGTTACACGGCGATCCTGCGTGGCCTGCCTTGGGCCTTCTCGGCCCACGCCAAGGACATCTGGACCTCGCCCGCATGGGAGCTGCAGGAAAAGCTCGACCCCAAAAGCTTCGGCGCGGCCTTTGGGGCGACATGCACCGGCTTTGGGGCGGCGCATCTGCAAGCGCTCGCGGATACGCCGTCGCGGATCAATCTGGTGTATCACGGTCTCGATCTGAGACGCTTCCCCGCTCCGCCGGACCGTCCGCTCCGCCAGCCCGGCGATCCGGTGGGGCTCGTCTCTGTCGGTCGGCTGGTGGAGAAAAAGGGTTTTGATCGGCTTATCGAGGCCTTTGCGCTGCTACCCCCGGATCTCGACTGGCATTGGACGCATATCGGCGGCGGCGCGCTGAAGGACAAGCTGCGACGCCAGGCGCAGACGCGGGGCGTCGCAGAGCGGATTACCTGGCGTGGCGCCTGCGACCAGCCGGAGGTCATCGCCGCGATGCGCGCGGCCGATCTATTTGTGCTGCCAAGCCGCGTCGCTGCCAATGGCGATCGCGACGGGCTGCCCAATGTGCTTATGGAGGCGGCGAGCCAGAAGCTTGCCATCCTCTCAACACCGGTCTCCGCCATCCCGGAGTTCATCGAGAGCGGCACACATGGGCTGCTGAGCGACGATGCGCCCGAAACGCTGGCGCAGGCGATCACCGATCTGGCCCGCGATCCTGCGCGGACCGCTGGCATGGCCGAAGCGGCGTACCAACGGCTGCACACCGAATTCCAGATGCAGCCCGGTATCGCGACCCTGGTGACACGACTGCGCACAATGATGCAGGACACACAGCCGCGGGCGATGGTGCAGGCCGCACGATGACCGAGGTCGCCTTCTACGCCCCGATGAAGGCGCCGACCCACCCGGTGCCCTCCGGCGATCGTACGATGGGGCGTGCGGTGCTGAAGGCGCTGGCCCACGGCGGGCTGCGCGCGACGCTGGTCTCGACCTTGCAGACCCGCGACAAAGCGGGCGACGCGGGCGTGCAGGCCCGGCTCTTCGCCAGTGCAGAGGCCGAGGCCAGCCGGCTCATTGCGGAAGGGCGAACGGCGGGGTGGCGCGCCTGGATCACCTATCACAGCTACTACAAGGCGCCGGATCTTCTGGGGCCAAAGGTCAGCGCCGCCCTGCATATTCCGTATCTTCAGATCGAGGGGACGCGGGCGCGCAAGCGCCTCGACGGTCCCTGGGCCGCCTTCGCCGACGCTGCCGAGCAGGCCAGCGATGCCGCGGCTGCCATATTCCATCTGACCGCGCGCGATGCCGAAGCGCTGCGGGCCTATGCACCGCCGCGTCAGCGCATCCTGCACCTGCGGCCTTTCCTAGACCGCACGGAACTGCCGCCGCTCGGCCCACGCATGGGGCCGATGCTGTCGGTGGGCATGTTGCGCTATGGCGACAAATTCGCCTCCTACCAGCTTATTGCGGACACGCTGCGCCTGCTGCAGACGCCCGTCTGGCAGATCGTGATCGCAGGCGATGGCCCGGCGCTGGCCGCCGTTGCTTCCATGATGCAGGATTTCGGAGACCGCGTTCACCTGCGCGGCTCCCTCAGCGCGCCGCAGATGGCTGCGGCCTATCAGGATGCCAGCCTGCTCTTCTGGCCTGGCGTCAACGAGGCCTTCGGTATGAGCTATCTCGAAGCACAGGCCGCCGGGCTGCCGGTTGTGGCGCAGGACCGGCCCGGCGTTCGCGACGTGCTGGCGCCAGGCACCTACCCGGCCCCGGAGGATGGTCCGACGGCGCTCTCCACGGCCATTGACGCGCTGCTGGCCGAGCCGACCGCGCGTCTGGCCAAGGGCGAGGCCGCGCGCGCGCATGTGGCGCAGTCTCACCTTTTGCCTACGGCCAGCGCCTCGCTCTGCGGGACGATTGCGGAGCTGATCGCATGATCCGCCTCGCCCTCCTGCGCCACGGTCACACCGCGTGGAACCGTGCGGGCCGCATCCAGGGCCGCACCGATGTCCCGCTTGATGCGGAAGCCGAGGCTCAGCTTGCGGCAATGCATCTGCCCGCCCCGTGGGACCGCGCCGCCCTTTGGTCAAGCCCTCTTGCCCGTGCCCGGTGCACCGCCGAACGGGTCGCCAACCGACGGCCGCGGACCGACCCGGCGCTCCTGGAGATGAACTGGGGCGACTGGGAAGGTCAGCACGGCGCCACCCTCCGCGCCGATCCGACGAGCGGGTTCCGCGATATCGAGCATTGGGGATGGGCGTTCGGCCCACCCGGAGGCGAAAGCCCATCCGACCTGCGCGCCCGGCTTGTGCCCTGGGCCGAAGGCCTGACCTCGGACGCGGTTGCGGTCTGCCATATCGGGGTCATGCGGGTGCTGCTGGCGGTGGCCACCGGTTGGGACTTCCGCGGCCCCGTGCCATTCCAGATCAAGCGAAACCGGCTTTACATCATCGCGATCACACCAGAAGGATGGCAGGTCGATGGCCCACCCATCCGGTTGGAGGCGCGTGGCACATGACCGTGCTGATCCTCGTCACGCATCTGCTCGGCACCGGTCACCTCGCCCGCGCGTTGACCCTCGCCCGCGCCTTTGTCGCCGCAGGCAATCGCGCGCTGGTGGTCTCGGGCGGGGAGCCAGCGCCGCATCTTGACGCAAGCGGTGTTGAACTGGTGCAACTGCCGCCACTCCGCTCGGACGGCGTGAACTTCACCCGCCTGCTCGATGCCGCGGGAGAAGAAGCCAGTGTCGCGTATCTGAAAACACGTCAAACCCAGATCGCGCAGGTTCTGACCGAGAGCGCACCAACGGTGCTGATCACCGAGCTCTTCCCCTTCGGCCGCCGCGTCCTGCGGGCAGAGTTTCTCGCCGCCATCGAGACGGCCAAGGGGCTGCCAAACCGCCCGCTGATCTGCGCCTCGATCCGCGACATCCTCGCGCCGCCGTCGAAACCGGAAAAGGCGCAGGCGACCGAGGCGATCGTGCATCAACACTACGACGCGGTCCTCGTGCACTCGGATGACGAGATCACGCCGCTGCAAGCAAGCTGGCCCGTCGCACCCGATCTGGCCGTGAAGCTGCGCTACACCGGTTTCGTGGCGCCGCCCGCCGCGCCGCCCCACCCCGAACAGCTGGGTGCCGGGGACGTCTTGGTCAGCGCGGGCGGCGGTGATGTGGGGGCAGATGTCTTCGCAGCAGCGCTCGAGGCGGCCAGAGCCGATCCGCACCTGCGCTGGCGTCTGCTGGTGGGAGGCAGCCACGCGGCCGCGCACATTGCACAGCTTGAAGCCCAAGCGCCACCCAACGCGCATGTCGAAGCCGCGCGGCGCGACTTTCGGCAGATGCTGCACCATGCCACCGCCTCTGTCTCGATGGCGGGTTACAACACTGCGTTGGACCTTCTGCAAACCGGCGCACCTGCAGTCCTGGTGCCCTTCGACGCAGGCGGCGAGGTCGAGCAAGGCTTGCGCGCCCACGGTCTTGCCCGGCTGCCGGGCATCAGCCTGTTGCCAAGTGCCGCGCTCTCGGGCGTCGCGCTGCTGGAGCAGGTCGGCAAGGTCACGGCAGCGCCCCGGCGCGCACCACGCGCCCAAGGGCTCGACGGGGCTGCTGAAACCGTCCGGATCGTACAGGCGCTTTTGGAGCAGAGATATGGGCATTGACTGGGATCCACTGCGCGCGGAGCTCGCACTCTGGCGCCGGGCGGCGCTACCGTTGCCTCTCTGGTGGCGTGACGACGATGCGGTCTCCGCAACCCCGGCGCTGGAGCGCCTCAGCGCTCTTGCGGAGGAACTGGCCCTGCCCGTGCATCTTGCGGTGATCCCGGCCTTCGCAGATCGGAGTCTGGCGCGCGCCGTCGCCGATACGCCGCTGCTGCGACCCACCGTGCATGGTTGGGCGCATGAAAACCGGGCGCCGCGCGGCGAGAAGAAAGCAGAATTCGGCGCTGTTCACGCCGACACCGCGGAACTGCTCGGGCGCGGCCTGGACACCCTGCGCGATCTCTTCGGCCACGCGATCGCGCCCGCCTTTGTCGCCCCCTGGAACCGCCTGCATGGCGACGTGCCGCCGCACCTCGCCATGGCAGGCTACCGCGCGGTCTCGACCTTCGCGCCTCGCCCGACCGTCGAGCCGCTTCCAGGGCTGGTGCAGGTCAACGCTCATATCGACCCCATCGACTGGCACGGCACCCGCAGCCTTGTCGCACCGGACCGGATCGTCGCCCGGACGGTCGCAACGCTGCAGGATCGGCGGCAGGGTCGCGCGGACCCCACGGAACCCTTGGGATATCTCACCCACCATCTTGTGCATGATGCGGACATCTGGTCCTTTTCCCGTGAACTCCTGACCGAGCTGCTGGAGGGCGGCGCGGTCAGCCGACCGCTGACCGATATCTTGAAGGACCCCCCATGAGCCGCCTCGATTCCATGCGCCGCCGCATCACGGCCCAGATCGACGGGATCAACTGGGCCGCAGAGGCGGTCACAGGGCTGGAGGGGGATGTGCTGGAGCTCGGCCTTGGCAACGGCCGCACCTATGATCATCTGCGCGAGCGCCTACCCCACCGGCGGATCTGGGTGATCGACCGGGTGCTGCAACCGCACCCTTCCTGCATTCCGCCTGCCGAGTGTTTCCTGGAGGGCGAGGCCGATGCCATGCTTCTGCGGCTCGCCAAAAAGGGCGTGCGGATCGCGCTTGCGCATTACGATTTCGGCTTCGGCGTCAAAGACAAGGACGTGGCCGAAGGCGCCCGCCTCTCGCCGCTGATCGCTCCCCTGATGGTCCCTGGCGGGCTGATCGTCAGCCAGCAGCCGCTCACGGGATTCGACCAGATTTGCGGCCCAGCCACGGTCGCGGCCGACCGCTACCACTTCTACCGCGCGCCGTGACAGGCGATGGAACATTTGCAGCTCGGGGACGTTCCTGTTCCGGACAACGAAAAGGAGCTCCCATGTTGAGATTTGTCGCCGCATTGACCGTTCTGACCGCGCTGACTGCCTGCGAAACGACCAAAGGCGTCGGCCGGGATGTCGAGGACGCCGGCGAGGCCATTCAGGACGCCGCAAGCTGATCTGACTGTCACGCATCGCAAAGAGGTGGCCCGGCGCCACCTCTTCTTTTTTGCGTGAACTGGCCGATGAAATCGGTATAACCTGCGGGCAAGACCGATCGACAAAGGACCTCTCGAGATGATCAGACTTGCCGTCGCCCTCGCTGCCCTGCTTGCCCTGGCCGCCTGCGAGACCACCAAAGGCGTGGGCCGCGATATCCAGAACGCAGGTCAGGCCCTCGACAACGCGATCTGACGCGCCTCAGCGGGAGATCCGAGCTGCCACCATCCAAGACACCGGCAGTGCCAGAAGCGCCCCTGCGCCCGCCGCGATCAGAATGGGGATCGCAGCGGTGTAGCCTGCGCTCAGCACCGCGATCACGCCAGCCCCGGCCAGGGTGGCGGCCACGAAACAGTAAAGAATTGCGGCCAGACGAAGCATCGGATCGCCCTCCTCAGGCGGCTTGGGCTGCACAGGTCTTGCACAGCGGTGTATCGGGCAGAATGGCGAGCCGCGCCTCGGAGATATCCTCGCCGCACTCCAGGCAGACGCCGTAGGATCCGGCGGCGACCCGTGCCAAGGCTGCATCAATCCGGCGCAGCTCATTGAGCTCCGCATGCCCCAGCGCTTCGAGCACCTCGTCACCCTGACGCTCGGAGGAGAAATCCTCCCAATCCTTTGGCGGCGTCTCGTCCAACTGGTGCTCCACCTCTGCCAGGTGCCCCACCAGTTCGGCGCGCCGCGTCAGCAGCCGGTCCTTGGCCTGCGCATGATCCATTGCGTCTCTCCTTCCGCTCGTGGAAAGAAATGGCACAGCCATGCACAAAACACCTTGATGTGGGTCAATTGTCGGAGATCACGTCGCGGAATTCGGGCCGCAGACAAGCGAAAGGCGCCAGGGGATCGAACCGAGGTCCGTTCCGTGCGTGAGCACATCCTGACGCCTTCTTGAACCCTTGTATCCCCCCAGAGGGCGACAGCAGGCCCAGCTTGCGTGAGAGCGTTGCCCCTCTCCGCCGAGACCGCCTGCCCGAAGACCGGCTGTCCCTCGCATCGCCCCCACCTGACGCCGCCTTGCCTTTCCAGCCCTTGCGAGCCATCCCGACCTCTTGACGCCCGGCCTCTGCCGCCCTTTCGCCACGCCCCTTTCGGGACCACGCGATCCGACCTGCGTCCTCTTGAGGGTTTGCGGTCCGAACCTGACCCGAAGGTCTATCCCGTCTCGCCACCACCTCGAGGGGCCTTTGCGTCCCCAGCTTCGTTCAGAGAACTCTGCTGCGGTAAGTACAGATTGCGTCTTGAGAGGTGAGTCGCGCAACAGAAAAATGGCGGATTCGGCAAATTTCTTGTGGATAAGATATTGAATTTATTGCCGTTTCAACTGTGGGTAACTTGGGGATAATCCCGGATTTTTCTTTGTTTCGGCGGACTTCCAGAGGGAAGCGGTCTTTTCATTCCGCCGCATTTTTGAGCAGGCTGCAGCGTGCTTTTGCACCCCGAAATGCCTGTCATGTCTTGCCTTGAGGCGCGACTCACGGCAAAGGAGGCGTTCCAGGGGCCGCTGTAGCTCAGCTGGTAGAGCACGTCATTCGTAATGATGGGGTCGGGGGTTCGAGTCCCTTCAGCGGCACCAAAACGTCAACTATTCGTTAACTTAGTGCACTGCGAGGATTCTTTTGCTAAATTAACTATATCGAAACTCAAAAACGTCTTATTAGCAGCAAAGCTCAATGCGGCGGTTACAGTCATGCAACTTCTGAAGCATCCGATCCTTACTCACCTGATCGCCGCAGCGGTACCGCTGCTGATGTACTTCCTCTGGACAGACGGTGACTACGAATGGCGAGGCTTAGACCTTACAGCCGAGATAAATGATCGAGCAGAGCCACGGCTTCTAATACCCGCTGATTATAGTCAGCAACCCAGCGTAGTTTACGCTAGGGGATCAGTAGTGAATTCGGTTGACCCGACGTCTTTACCTATTCCATTCAAAGTCCGTCTCACTCAAATTGATAGCGGCTCGACTGACCAGCATAAAATTATTTTGTTGCAAGACGTTCGACCACTTATATGCCAAGCGTTAAGCACAGAAAAATGTTCAGATTACAGGGTCGTCAATCTTGTCTTGGAAGCTACTTTCCCGCGCGGTGATTTGCCAGCAACTATTGAAAAAATGGCCCCAATCCCACTTAGCATCAGTTAGTCTACTTTGCTTCTTGGGGAGCGCGCTGCAATCTACGGCGTGTGAAGGCTTCATAATTTCTTCGCCAATCTCGTGCTGGAGTACGGTGGTAGAAGATGGCTCGCACAATGTCTGGTTGTCCGCAGGTACTCTTGACACCATTCAAAAGCAGCTCGAAGACGAGAGCTTCGACGGGAAAGAATCACTCGTTTCAGAAGTTCAAAGAATGCTGGACTCGACATATGCTTGGCGAGCTGCAGACAACGAACCACTAATAAGGCTGTCGTACCCGGCGGACAATGGAGACTGCACCTACATGCATTCTTCTGGAAGGCAGGGCAGCATAACACCGACTGAATTCTGCAACTCAATAAAGTGGGGACTTGGGTGGAGAGTCTCGCTGCTCATGGATACAGAGCGTACGGCAAGGCTGCAATTTGATGGCGCAACAATCACCGTCTTCCAACAGACCTTTCTTTCAAGTAACAAAAGCAGTGCTCCGAGCTTCGAAGCAATGACAGCTGTCTTCGAAAATATTTTGGTAGGCAACACCTTCCTTACGGACGACGAGCAAGAAGAGCTACTACGGTTCTCCAGCTTGTTAGCGGAAACCAACGACCCGTTCTCGGTCATGGCAAGAGTTGATCATGGCTTTGAGCCAATCAAAGGAACGCCAGTGATCCAAGGCGAAGTAGTCGATATCTACAGCACTCGAAGTGGTGACTACGTCGGCTACTACGACTGGGGTCCAGTCGCCGAGAACGCGATGCTCCAAGACAGTTCACTTTGGAGGCAATACAGTTCCAGTTGGGCGATGGCATCAGGCTTACCCGAAAAGTTCATTGCTATGGCAGAGGACGAAATGAGTGGAAGTAATCTAATGCAGGTAAACGAACAAGGTGACGTGACTCCATTAGATCAATCGAAGGAGTGGTATTCTGAACTTATCGTGCAAGGATATCTCTCCAACGGCTACCTGCCCTACACAATAGACGAAGAACTGCTCGAAGCGTTTGAGTGATGGACCAACAGTCCATCATCACTCAAACTGCACCGGGGTGCGGCCGCAATTTTGCTGCGCAAAACCGCTTTCCCGCACTGGCCTAAGTGATGCCCAGAGTGCAGAGGGAGTGGGCACGCAATTCGCTGCGCGAACCGCTTCCGCCCACCGTCTTTCATTTCAGCCCTGATGGACGTCTAGCCGGGGCTCCGCCCGTTCGCGCCTCAATCGCTCCACCGGAGCGATTGCCGGGCAAGCCCGGACCGGAGCTCACCCATCCATCTTCAGGGCGGAGATAAACGCCTCCTGAGGTATATCCACCTTCCCGAACTGGCGCATCTTCTTTTTCCCCGCCTTCTGCTTGTCCAGCAGCTTGCGTTTGCGGGTTGCGTCCCCGCCATAACACTTCGCCGTCACGTCCTTACGCATCGCGGACAGCGTCTCGCGGGCGATCACCTTGCCGCCGATGGCCGCCTGGATCGGGATCTTGAACATATGCCGCGGGATCAGGTCTTTCAGCTTCTCCACCATCGCGCGGCCCCGCGTCTCCGCCCGGTCGCGGTGGACCATCGTGCTCAAGGCATCCACCGGTTCGTCGTTCACAAGGATCGACATTTTCACCAGCTTGTCCTCGCGGTAGCCGATCATCTGGTAATCGAACGACGCATAGCCCTTGGTGACCGACTTCAGCCGGTCGTAGAAGTCAAACACCACCTCGTTGAGCGGCAGATCGTAGACCACCATAGCGCGTGACCCCGCATAGGTCAGGTCGAGCTGGATCCCCCGCCGGTCCTGGCACAGCTTCAGCACATCGCCCAGATAGTCGTCCGGCACTAGGATCGTCGCCTTGATCCGCGGCTCCTCCAAATGGCTCACCAGCGTCAGGTCCGGCATGTCCGCGGGGTTGTGCAGCTCCATCATCTCCCCGTCCTTGAGGTGGATGTGGTAGATGACCGACGGCGCCGTGGTGATCAGCTCGATGTCATATTCCCGCTCGATCCGGTCGCGGATCACCTCCAGATGCAGGAGGCCCAGGAACCCGCAACGGAACCCAAAGCCCAGCGCGGCCGACGTCTCCATCTCGTAGGAAAACGACGCATCATTCAGCGCCAGCTTCTCGATCGCATCGCGCAGGTCCTCGAACTCCGCACTGTCCACCGGGAAGAGCCCGCAGAAAACCACCGGCTGCGAGGGTTTGAACCCCGGCAGCGCCACCTCCGTGCCCTTCTTCTCATGGGTGATCGTGTCGCCCACCCGCGTGTCCCGCACCTGCTTGATCGAGGCGGTCAGGAACCCGATCTCCCCCGGCCCCAACTCGTCAATCACCGTCATCTCGGGCCGGAACACCCCGATCCGGTCCACGTGATAGCTGGCACCCGTCTGCATCATCCGGATGCGCTCGCCCTTCTTCAGCACCCCGTCCATGATCCGCACCAGCACGATCACGCCGAGATAGCTGTCATACCAAGAGTCAACCAGCATCGCCTTCAGAGGCGCGTCCACCTCCCCCTTGGGCGCCGGCAGCGTGTTGACAATCGCCTCCAGCGTCTCGGTGATCCCCTGCCCGGTCTTGGCCGAGACCTGAATGGCCTCAGTCGCGTCGATCCCGATCACATCCTCGATCTGCTCCGCCACCCGGTCGCAATCACTCGCCGGCAGGTCGATCTTGTTCAGAACCGGCACGATCTCATGATCCGCCTCGATGGCGTGATACACATTCGCCAGCGTCTGCGCCTCGACCCCTTGCGTGCTGTCCACCACCAGCAGCGAGCCCTCCACCGCGCGCATCGACCGGCTCACCTCATAGGCGAAATCCACATGCCCCGGCGTGTCGATGAGGTTGAGCACATAGTCCTCGCCGTTGCGCGCGGTGTAGTTGATCCGCAC
Organism: Roseobacter sinensis; assembly: GCF_025755255.1. Classification (GTDB taxonomy): domain Bacteria; phylum Pseudomonadota; class Alphaproteobacteria; order Rhodobacterales; family Rhodobacteraceae; genus Roseobacter; species Roseobacter sinensis. Next base: position 474,442 of record NZ_JALIEB010000002.1, read on the forward strand.
GGTCTGCGCCTTGATGGTGATGCCCCGCTCGCGCTCGATGTCCATGCTGTCGAGCATCTGCTCTTTCATATCCCGCTCCGCCACCGTGTTGGTGGACTGAATGAGCCGGTCAGCGAGCGTCGATTTCCCGTGGTCGATATGCGCGACGATGGAGAAATTGCGGATATGTGATAGCGGTGTCATCCTGCGGATATGTAGGGGTTTTGCGGGGCGGTCAAGATCGCCGATCCAGCGCTCCATCCGAAGCGACACAGACTGGAAGCTTCCACGTCAGCCACCGTTCCCTCTCCTCGACGCCGCTAGACACCTCCAAGCAAATGTAAGCCGACGTTCTGAGGATCAATTGCCACTTCGATGCTACGAAGGCGGCTCCGGCACTGTCGCTTGAGTTGTAGAACGGAATCACACATTGTCCAATGACTTAAGCAATGTACCAAGCTTGGCACGCAAGGAACGCGGACAGTGACACGGTTGGGGCATCCTTTGCCATAAAACCTACCATTCTATGTGAGGGATTGACTGATTTGCCAAAAGTTAAAGATGTTTTTGTCGCTGGTGGTATGCCTTCCGTCACTTACGTTGACAGGGCAGCTCGTAGCCTTGAGCGAAATCTGAAAACGGAGATTGCTGAAGGCTTCAAAGTAATATGCGTGACCGGCCCTACAAAATCAGGGAAAACAGTGCTTACGCGCCATGTTCTAGGGTCAGGACTCATAACCAATAGATGACTGTTGCTGCGAGAGCGATTGCGGAGAGGAAGACCTTCGGACATCGGT